>JBCDIW010000003.1:0-301633 GCA_038748515.1 Pseudomonadota bacterium | reverse complement strand
GACACCGGCTCGGTATCCGCCTCGCGGAGAATCCGGACCATTTGCTCTTCCGAAAACCGACTGCTTCTCATGACACTCGCTCCTTGGCGAGGGCCAGTCTCTCAAGTAACAGGTGGCTCGAAAATCCCCAGGCAGGTCACCCCGAGTCTCAAACCTCAGGAATGCTCTGTTCTCAATTCACAAACGAGGCCCGACCTCCATCCGTCCTAGGGCGAGAAGCTTCACCGGAAGACAGACCGGGACCCAGATATATGGGTACCACACCGTGAATATGAAGAGCAGGTTTGCCGCAGTCGATTGCGCTTTTGTCGGCCACGCTCCGCTTACGAAGAGGGCTATCGATGAACGAAAGGTCCTCAGCGAGCAGCCTCACGCGTAGTCGGATCGAATCTCTGATTGATTGACAACATCTCTTTGCGCAGTCCGGGGATTCAACCATGCCCAGGTGATCGCCACGCTGGATACCACAGCGCCAAACAGCGCGACCTGCCATCTTGCCAAACCCGCAATCCACGCCATGACCGGCTCGTAGCCAGCGTGGTGTCCGATAAAGTGATAGCTGAGAACCATTGCGACCGTCGTAATCATTGCCGCTAAAAACGGACCCAGGGGCCGGGCAGCGGCGAAGTCCTTGAGTATTAAAATCAGGCAGAGAGCCGTCGCCGCGGTGAAGCTCACATCCAGGGCGGTACCGAATCTTGGCAGGGTCTCGGCGCTGCGCACGAGAAACCCAGGTACAAAGCTAACCAGGAACCGGGCCAGGGATGGACCGATCAGCAGGATCACCGTCGCCAGCATGTAGCGTGCATGGACGTCGGGAGTTCGGCGGTTACGCAAAGCAAGCGTATACAGGATGACGAAGGCACCCGAAGCGACGAGATCGGCGACGGACAGCGCGTGCCCGAATAACTCATTGAACAACGATTCTGTTCGCAGCATATGTTGCGTGACCAACAGTCCACCGGCCGTGAATACGGGAACCAGTGCCATACTGGCGATGCCGGACCGAACGTGCCAGTTCCATTTCCCTTGATGCGCGGTCCAGTTCTGCGCCGCCACGAGGACGATCCACAGGGTGGCGGTGATTCCGTGCAAATGGTGAACCCAGGGAGCAGAAGGCAGCACCGCGAAGTAGCTGGGCATGAAGGCGGTGAAGGTCATTAGCAGGAATAGCAGCACGAGCCAGTGCGCGCGGGGAAACGGAAGCATAGCGGCGTCCTCTGTAAACACACCCGCAGTTCACAAAGACCGCCCCGGCGCCGTCAATGGCGGCGTAGCGATTGGCCGGCCGGTGGCCGTTCATGGCCGCACTTGGCCGGACGCGCGCTATCCGCTAGCTTTGCAAACCATTGGTGGCTGCCGCTGGAGACCTTAGTTCTGTGACCCAATTGACCGACGATCTAAGCCTTGGGTCGCGCCTTGTGGGCTGGAAGCGAATTGCAAACTATCTTGGCTGTAGCGAGCGAACGGCCCGGAGATGGGAACGGGAGGAGCAGCTTCCCGTTCACCGGCAGCAGCATGAAAAACGCAGCACCGTGTTCGCTCTGCCCGCCGAACTCGATCGGTGGCTGGGCGGGCGAGCTGACCTGCCCTCTGCGTCGGTAGTGGATGAGGTGACGAATGCCGAGCGAAAGCGCGGTCCAACCCTGGCGGTCCTGGCCTCCGTGGTTCTTCTTGTCATTGCCGTCTTTGCCATCTGGACTCGGTCCGGCCTCGACGGTGGCAACACAGAGAGAGATCCCATTGCCGTCGATTTCTTCGAACGGGGCACGGCCCTGTGGCGACAGCGGGGCGACGTACCCAACCGGCAGGCCGTTAAGCTGCTGAGCCAGGCCGTAGAGCGCGATGAAACCTTTGCGGAAGCATGGTCTGCCCTTGCTACCGCGTGGATGACGCTACCCACGTACAGCGACGAAGTGAGCGTAACGGAAGCGACCGAGGAGGCCCTGTTGGCGGCGGATCGGGCTTTACGGCTCGATCCCTCCCTGGTGGAAGCGAGATCGGTCATGGCGTCGGTGGCCAAGGGGCGGGGCGATTGGCTGCTGTCTGAGCGGATCTATCTAGATGCGCTTGAAATAGACCCGGACAGCGCCAGCCTGATGCTGTGGTTTGCCGGGCACTACCGAGAGCTGGGCCTCATCGATAAAGCCATGGCGCTGACGGACGCCGCGTTACGGCTGGAGCCCAATTCGCCGCCGATGCTCGCCGAGTCCGCCATGTATTACTACCAGCTTGGCCATATAGAGCGTGCGCAACAGATGCTCGATTTCCTGTGGTTCGATCTCGCTGTAGAAGTTCCGGTGGTCTGGTTCGGGCGTTGGATGATCATGCTGGAAACGCAAGAGTACGCAGCGGCCAATGCGTGGCTGGCCGAGTCACCGTTTTCGGTCTTCGCGCCTACGCTGCAGAGCTACATTGAATTCAGCAAAAACAAGGAATCAGACCCTTCTTCGCTGGTCAGCGAAATCAAAACAGCGTATCGGAACGGCCTCCCCGGCTGGTTGGCCTTCCACATGCTCGATATAAACGGATTAAGCGACGCGGCCCTCGAGATTCTGGATCGGGAGTCATCGGACGGTTATATCGAAAACTCGGTCGTCCTTTTCTTTGAGCGCGGGGGCGACACGAGAATGCGACCGGAATTTGCCGATCTCATCGAAAGACTGGGCTACTACGAGTACTGGCGCGTGCGCGGTAGCCCAGACATGTGTGCACGCGATTCGAACAGCGCGCTCTGTCAACGGTTGTCGGAGTCGACTGTCGAAACCCAACCGCCTTGCTGACCACATTGCGGTCGCCGGTTCCGCGGAACAGATCGTCCGACCATTGATGCCGCCGTCGTCAGGTCAGTTCGCGCTGAGTACCGATCAACGAATCTCTCGTTATCAGCGCGGCGAGCCGCTCCTCGCTCCAGCCCTCGGTGCCTGGCGGACGCTGCGGCAACACCATGTACCGCAGCTCGGCCGTGGAATCGTGAACGCGAATTTCGATGTCGTCCACAAGCTTAACGCCGAACTCCCGGAGCACTGACCGCGGCTCCCGGACGACGCGGGCCCGATAGTTAAAGGACTTGTACCAGGCGGGAGACATGCCGAGCAATGCCCGCGGATAGCAGGAGCACAGCGTACAGACGATCACGTTGTGCACGTTAGCGGTATTCTCAAGAACGGTGAACTCCGTGGGCGACAGGTCGAAACCCATTTCCTTGATGGTCTCGGCGCCGTTGCCGAGCAAGCGCTCGCGAAAATCGGTATCCAGCCACGCCCGCACCGCCAGCCGCGCGCCGTTCTTTGGAGAAGCACCGGACATCGCCTCGATCACCTCGCGCTCTTCCGCCGGCGTGTAGTGGCCGCCCTCGATCAGCAGTTCACGCAGCGCCAAACCAATGCGTGCACCGTCTGAGGTCGGTTCCGGGTGATCGGGCTGAAACGTCCGGTCGTGGTCATGATCGTGAGCGTGTCCGTCGGCGCTCATTCGGCCGGCTCCAGCCAGTGTTCAAAAATTTCGATCTCAAGCTGGTCGTGCGCCGGACCGGAATAATCCGACCACAGACTGTGCTGGGGAATGCGCACGCGGTACAGGCGGGTCAAGGGCTCGCCGTTGTTGCGGATGAACCGCTCCGGCTGGCCGTGCAGGCCACACTGCCGCTCGATCGTACCGACTCGCCCCTTTGCATAAGCCGGCACGCGGTGATGGACGGGCGGTGTGCGATCGGCGATCCGTACGCGCTGGCCGACGGTGAAGCGATCAGGCATTACTCTGTTCCTGCCGCTGCCGTATAGCCTCGACGCGTGCATCGAGATCGGCCTGGCTCACGACGCCTTTGTCGATCAACGCGAAGGCCAACGATTTGGCCCAGCGCTCGTAGTAGGTGAGCCGCGCGTAATCCTCCGGGTCCAGCCGTTCGATGCCGTCCCGAAGCTCGGCAAAGTCCGTGAACAGGCCTTTTTTCATGGCCAACCGGACCATGGCATCGATCTGCCACTCCCACCAGGCGGTGTCGTGCTCACGGCGATCGACCCCGCCAGCGGCGAGGCCCCCAACATCGTGCGGTCCGGCGGGTTCGATCATGCCTCGATTAGACCCCTAACGGCATGAACAAGCAACGTCCCGGGGGGGACGAGGAGGAGAGTCGATTGCTTGGCGGGTCTGGTAAAGTCCGGCGCCCTCTCACCTGGGAACGGAGATTTTCGGCACGCGAACATCGGTCCGCGCATCGCCCGCATGCGACACGGAATGCTTCCGATCGCCCGCGCATGGCATCAATCGATTCTCCCGAAAGCGCTGCCTCGAATTCAGTCGCCACTTGCTGGCCAACGCTTCCGGGCGGCGCAGGGTCCCGCACACATTCGAGACTAGCGCAGGTGCCGGTCGAAGAACTCGATCATTTTCTTGAACGCAAAGCGGCGAACCTCCGGAGACTCCGCGTCCCATCCGTGGCCCACACCCGGCAGGGTCACAAGCTCGAAGGGCTGCTCGCGCTCGATGAGGTCTTCCACGACAGCGATCGTATCCGAGTACAGCACGACCTGATCCCGCGTGCCGTGAATGATCATCAGCGGATCGACCAGGCCGGCGCTGTGATAAAGCGCCGACTGAGCTTCGTAGCGCTCCGGTTGATCCTCTCCGCCGGGCTCGCCCATAACCCACATCTGGCTCGGGTAGGCATGCGCCACGTTCGTCGCCGGTGCGCCCGCAATTCCGGCTGCGTACACGCCGGGCTTGTTGAACAAGGACATCAACGTCATCAGCCCACCGTAGCTGGAACCCCAGATGCCTACGCGATCCGGGTCTACAAAGCCCTCGCCGACCAGGTACTCGACGCCGCTGTGGAGGTCTTCAATGTCCACGATACCGTAGCCATGCCGTAGCCCCTGGTTATGGGCGCGCCCCTGGCCCCAGCTGCCGCGGACGTTTACCGCGAGCAGCAGGTATCCGCGCGACACGAGTGCCTGGTCGAGGCCCCAGGTCGGGTGCGCCTGACGCCCGCCCCACTGGTTGGTCACGCTGTCTGAATACACCGAGCCTACGATGAGTGGGTAGCGTTTCTTTGGATCGAAATCCGCGGGGACGCTTAGACGACCGACGAGGCTGACGTCATCCCTTCGACTGGGGAATTCGATATAGCGCACATCCGCCCAGCGATAGCGGTCGAAGTCCTCTCGCGGTGAGTTTGTCACGCGTGACGTCTCACCGTTAGCGAGGTTGAGGTGATAGAGGTCATGCGGTGTTTGATCGTCCGAGAACAGGCTGACGACGTGCGCGCTGTCAGGGGAAAGTGTCGGCAGATGGGTACCGTGACCGGAGGTGACAGGCTCGGTTGCACCGCCGGCAAAAGGCACCCGCCAGAGCTGGCGGTCGCCAATCCCGGACCGATTGCTCAGGAAATAGATCAATCCATCGGCACCCACGTGAAAGCTGGCAATCTCCCCCTCGCCGCTGGTCAGGGCGCGCAGCGCGCCGCCTGCTTCAGCCTGGTGATAGAGACGCAGGAAACCGTCGCGATCCGTCAGGATGATCAGGCCCCGATCTCCGGGTGCCCAGGCCGCGCTCCAGTCCGGGCGCAGATGAGAAGGATCATGTTCTTCGTACCACACCGTGCGCTTGCTCGCGTCGACCTCGTAGACATCAATCCGGTGGTGCTTCACGAGCGCGTCTGAGCTGTTAACAAAGACGCGACTCCCGTCTGCGCTAATGCCGTAGTTCCAGATGTAGTTCCGCTCGTCCGGTCGTTCCAGGTGCCGTAGCTGACCGCTCGCCACGTCGACAACGCGAATGCGGAAGCGCGCTGTTTCTTCACCGGGAAATGCCCGGCGGATGTCGAGACGCTGATGGCCCTCGCGCGTGTAGAAGTGAACCTCTCGTTCGGGCAGAGGAGTGTCGTCGATCTGAACGTAGGCGATCCGGGAACCGTCGGCGGACCACTGGAAGCTGCCTATGCGGTGGGTATCGCTCTCGAGTTCGACCAGGACAGTCGGCGGCGCATCCGCTTTCGCGGTAGCGATTACCGACAGTCCTTCGTCGTTCAGAAACGCGAGCTTTCCGCCGTCCGGCGAGGCCGCCAGCCGTTTCATTCCCGATGCATGCAGTCGCGCGGTGCTCACATCGTCGCGCCAGTCACGAATCATCAGAGTATCGCCGAGGAGATAGGCGATACGGTGCGAATCCAGCCAGGTCAGCTCCGTGACCCCCGCTCCGATCGCTCCCTCCGCCTCTGCGTGACGGGTAAGCCTTGTTGGGGCAGCGCCTCCTGGTGCAGCGACCCAGACGTCCCGAAAGGACGCACCGCTATCGTTCCAGGTGAAGGCAAAGTTCTGAGCGTCTGGCGACCACATCACGCTTGCTGGACGCGTTCCGATCAGCGAGGGTCCAGGCATCCGATAGAGATCATCGATCTCGAAGGGCGGCTCAACGGCAGCGACGTTTGTGATTACAAGAGAAATGACCAGGAGCGCGAAGCGGACACACTCCGTTGTGAAGGATGGAATGAACGTGCGCCCCACTGGCCGCTGCAACCTGTGGGATTTGGAAAGCCGTGCCGGCCATGATGCAATCGGCATTGTCCTACTTTCTCCTGGAGCGAGTAACGCAGCACCCTAGCTGCTCCGTTGCGAGGGCCGCAAGCACCGCGCCTGTCGTTGTCGAGGCCGCGGCCCCGACACCGGCTAAAAACCAGCGGACATTCGTTTCGAGTCAGAACGGAAGCGACGGCTTGCCTCGATGGAAATGCTGTTGAGTGGGAGTGCCGGTGGGCCCGGCGTGAGATTTTAGATGTGGATCGACGTGCTCTTCTTCGGTGGACTTGGTCTTCGCACGCAGAAACCTCCGTCGAGTCTCTTAGAACGGTCTCCTGGACCGGGGCAAGACGAGACAATTCAAAGTCGGGCGTAGCATTGCATGCCAGGCATGCTCCAACCCAGGAACGAGAGATGACTCAAGAGACAGCCACAGGACAGCTGCTTGCCACCGGACTGCATTTTGCCGAAGGACCTCGCTGGCACAACGGAGAACTTTGGTTTTCGGATATGCATGCACAGCGGGTAATGCGCCTCGCATCCGACGGCAGCCTGCACACCGTAGTGTCCGTGCCTCAAGATCCCTCGGGACTTGGCTGGCTCCCCGACGGACAGTTGCTCATCGTATCCATGCGCGACCGGAAACTGCTCCGTTGGAACGGATCGACGCTGACTATCCACGCAGACTTGTCAAAGCTCACGCAGTATCCCTGCAACGACATGGTCGTCGACGCGACAGGACGCGCCTACGTAGGCAATTTTGGTTTTGACAAATGGGGTGGGGCCACTCCGCGCAGCGCTTCGTTGATCTGCGTGGAAACCAATGGCCAAGCACGGCTGGTCGCCGACGACCTCGCCTTTCCGAACGGTTCGGTCATTACCGCCGATGGCAAGACACTGATAGTGGCTGAATCGTATGGAGGCCGACTCACGGCATTCGAGGTACAGGACAATGGCGATCTCATCAACAGGAGGATCTGGGCGGAAGTCCCAAACGATGGCGTACCCGACGGCATCTGTCTCGATGCGGATGGCTGCATCTGGTCCGCCTTGCCGAGGTCCAAGGAGTGCATCCGCCAACGCGAGGGTGGCGAGATAACCCATCGGATCGCGCTGGACCAGCGAGTCTTTGCCTGTATGTTGGGCGGGTCAGCTGGCGACACACTCTATGTGCTGACGGCGGCGAGCTCGGATCCAGAACGTTGCCGAGCGCAGGCGACCGGGCGCATTGAAGCTTATCCAGCGCCAAGCCCCCGGGCTGGCATGCCCTAGCGGCCGCCGGGGCAGGAGCTTTTCGGCTGCGAAGCTTTCATCGATCAGATGCCCGGCTCCGCAGTGCAGACCACAACGAACCGTAGCGCTAGCATGGGACGCCTGGGCTCGGAATCGGAAGAAGTTGTCAGATACGCCTGAGGTCGGTTGCGGATGAGGAGCGATAGGTCTTGTTTTGAAAATGTACTCCACAGTAACAGCAACGTCTGATTAGAAGATTTCCCAGGCGATCTGCGCATGCATGATTGGACCAGAAAGGCGGTCTCGCCATGGCCGCTCAGCAGGCTGACGCCAGGCGACCGCAAATTCACACCTGCTGTCATTGACCCGAGTGACCTCCAAGCGCGAAGCTGGATTTCGGGAGGACTCGTCGCATGAGCAGGTTTCTTGCTGTCGTCGCAGCGACGGTCGTGATGGGCGCATGCGCTAAGGCGAGCACCGAGCGGGCTACGCCCGAGGAGGCAAACGGCCGACAGACCTTCGACGCACTCCCGGCCGAGATACAGCAGAGGATCGAGGCAAGCGTTAACCGTCACTCTAACGACACCGTACTTCGCTGGTGCAGCGGCGGCACCTACGACCAGGCTCGCTGTAAGCAGCATCTTCGCGGGAGAATGGGGCGCTACAGCTGCGCGCTAAACATCAGCTACGAAAACCTTCGCGAGCGCTGGATCGCTTCCTACGACGAACCCGGTCGGTACGGCATGCACCCGGACGATGCTTTCTTCGCGTTTCTTGAGGACGCAGATTTCTGCACACCAAAGCAGCCAGGCGCAGCCATGGATGGCGCGATTTTCCTCACACCTTCTGACAACTGGAACTGAGAAACCTTGCTGAGGTCGCAGAGTCGATCTTTCGAAAGTCGTCTGCCCCCATCAGGCCAGAGGGCCCGTCGACTTCACCTGCGGCGAAGCGGCGCCTGTCGCGACCAGACTAAACAATCCTCCTGTTGAGGTAGGCGCTGTGACTTCGATTCGTTCGCCGGTGATTCCGTTCAAGACACCGAAAAACTGGCGGTGACATTTGTTGCGCCGAAGGTGACGCAAGTTGTCGCTTCAGCCATATCGGCTCAGCTACCCCGACTCTCGCCCCTTATCCGGGAGCGATCTTGGAGGCTATCCCGGCGCGCGTATGGATTCCCTGGGCGACCACACAGTGCTCGACAGCTTGCGGGAAGCACTGCCTTTTGACATGGCGGCGACCAGTTGCGTGGGCTTGATCGCACCGCTGTCCAGCAACTTCTGATCCGTCGTTGCCACCTGATCGACCAGTGATCTGTCCACTTCGCTGTCTGCGTCGTAGCTCCAACCGAATCGCCGATTCACGAAGGGCGTTGTCACGCAGGCAAAGGGAGCGAACACTTCAAATTCAAAGCGTTCCACCAGCAGTGGGAGGATGTCCTGCGCTCGGATGCCTTCGAAGCCGACGTCCGCGTAGCTTATGTTGTCGTACTCCGCGAGCACTCGGCCCGAGTGGCTTTCGGTTCGAAGTCGTGCGGGTAGCTTCTTCCAGAACGTCTGGACGACTTCAAGAGCTTCTGGCCACAGCTGGTGGCCATTGCGGCCGATCATGTCACTCACCAGGAACAAGCCATCCGTTGTAAGCGCATCGTGGACTGAATCCAGAATGGCTTCGAGTTCTATGAAGTGATGCAGGCACTGGGCAGCGACGATCGCGTGGTGCTGACCCAAATCGCTGACGCGGTTCACGTCGCTAACCACGAAACGCATGGACTCGCCTAGTCCTGCGCTTTTGGCGTTGATCTTTCCAGCCTCGAGTAACACGGAATTGAGATCCAGGCATGTAAACATCACCTCATGCCCTTCCCTACGAAGACTTTGCGTAAGCTCAATCTCCAATTCACATCGTCCGGATCCCAGACTCACCACCGTTAGCGGTTCGGTTCTCTCTTTTGCCAGACGGTGCAATTCGGTTTCGAAAAAGTGATTGGGAGAGCTGAAGCCCAACTGCTCAAACTTGGGCCGCAGGTAGCGATTGGACCAATAGTGAAAAATTGGGGGAAGGTCGTGGACGACAGGCGTCGCATTGTAAAACCGCTTCTCGAAGAACGTTCGCACTCGGTAAGCGGAGCGATGGGGCAACCATCGGAGCCCTTGAGATACCGCCCATCTCGTCACTCTTCGCACACTAGCTCCCTTTGTTTGGCCACTTCGACATTCACAGCGGCAGCTGCGCGATCCTCAACGCGGCCCCTGTCAAACGCGTAGTCCCTGCGATCAGGATGCGCGCAAGCTTTGCAACGCACTCGTCTGCCATCGGGTACCTACCTTTGAGTAGCTAAAAAAGGTCGATGCGAGGTGCTCGAGCCGAAACCGCGCAGAAATAAACTGTGCTGAGGTAATGGTAAATCCGCGCAATACGCGCTTAGACAGCTCCAGGTCACAGACGAACCACCGACTGCCGCCGGCGGGCGAGGTGTCCGAGCTTCGCCCCATGCCTCACTGCAAGCTCCCGGAGGGGTAGTCCGTTGCTCTCGCCCAGTCGCTCGAATAGCCCAACCTCTCTAACATCGACTCGTGGTTGCGCAACACTTGGGCGATTCCATCGAGCTCCGCCTCACGAAGTCGACCTATCTGGAGCGCATTGTGGTTCATCAGCGGTTGCGCCTCGTAATCTTTAACGCGTAGCGGGCTACCAAAATCAATGCCAACAAGCTTTGGCACTCTGTCTACGATTTTTTGAACCTGCCTGCTCGGGTCACTGCACAGATCCTCGTAGCTAAAGTGAATTGAGCCGCGCTCTTCACGCCACTTCTCGATCAGTCGACTCCGACCCACCCATCCTCGTGCGAGACTCTGGAGCCTGGCGACCCGATCTTCTATCGGACTGCTCTCCTTGACGTAGTGGCGGAAGAAAACACTCGAACAGTTTGCGAAGGGGTCGCGCACAAAAGTCACTACCTGATGGTTTGCGAAGGCCTTCAGGAGTTCATTCACGCGGACCAGGTTTGGAGGGCTCTTTTCGATCACAACATCTATTCGGCCCGCCAATTCCTCCACTTCACGAATTTTCGCCAGCCATACTGCTCGGACTGAATCCCAGTGGATCGGTTTATGGTGATCCCATCTGTCGGCCTGGCACATACCCGGAACCAACCATTGCCCTTCTCCTTTTCGATGCAACAGCATTGAGTGATGACCCGTGTTCAACAGCTGGGCCAGCGCGGTAGAGCCTGAGTAGGGCGGGGACAGTACGATTAGAAACACAGGATCTTGAAGCGGTATATCGATATCGGGCATCGGCCACAGCGTTCGGTCCGCGCTTGCTGCAGCGCCTGATGGTGGACCCCCAAAGTGCGTAGCAGCGGTCAGTCTTGACGTTGGCGTTGCAGCGTTGCCCATCGACGGATACACCTTGTCGTTTGGAGGATAGGGAGTCTCTTCTCTAAGCGTTGATTTGACGGTTCGTTACAAATCGAGCGCTAGCGTGGAGGACGGCCACGCCCGGAGCCGCTTCCACTGATGCACGACTAACTTCGTACTCAGTACGTCAGCAAATCGCGCCAATAGTTGGCCACGATGGGGTATCACGCTTAGCCGATAACCTGTATCACAGCGCCCGCTGACCATGCCGTCCCGGATCGCTGCCTAAGCTATAGAAACGACAACGGGCTTTTCGAAAAATCGATACGCATAATCGAAAACTCACCGGATAAAGAAATTAAAACACGCCGGGGACTACCGCCCGATCGATATTCACTGCATAAAACCGATCACTAGATCAAAAATACTATTCAGATCGATTACAGGAAAAGTTGTCGCAACAAAAACTTCTCGATAGTCAATGACATGCCTGAAATCAAATGCAACATCGTCAGGTTGGTATCGCTAAAAAACGCGCGTCACGCGGCAGCGACGCTAAAGTCTAAAAACTGGTGTCGAGGAGCCCGCTCTTTCTCACTGCCGAATACCGGCATCCTCGAATTCAAAAACGTAGACAACCGAGCGCGCAACGCTCCCCGCGAGCCTGGATGCTTACTACATAACGAGCGAGACGATGAGCGTATTCCCACAGTGCGTACAGCCAAGAAAAACTCTCACCGCAAATCGAGAATCGAAGCGGTTCAATTTCAGCGCTTTTGAGTTTGCGTCACTGAAACATGCGGTCTAGGCTGATGTAATCTAATCTCATCGAAGCCGGACGGATTTTTTACGGTGCGGCGGAACCGCCGACGCATCAATTGATCCACTGCAATTAACGAAGCAATAGATCGGCATATGATGTATGGCTGGGCCAACAACTGGTTTGTAAGGTGAATCCCAATCGATTGCGCTCGATGACTCGAGACAGCTTTGAGCTGAGTGATTAGACATGGGCGTCCGCGCACTGACTCGAGAACTGATTGCGCTATTTTTTGTTCCGAATACTAAAGGTCCACGGTCGGTGGAAGGAGCAGATCCAATGGGCGCAGAGGATCCCTTCGCGCTAAAGCATACGATTCTGATTACAAATTCCGTGCACCGGAACTCACGCCTTTATTTCCGGGGTCGGAAAGCCTGCACCTTCTCCAACACCTTGGGAGAGAGATGCTTTTGAGCTTTTTGGCCAGAAACGGTGCTATGCATAGAGGTGCTACGCATAGAACAGAGGCTCGACTCATCGGGTTGTTTGCAGTCACCGTGTCCACCATGTTCATCGCTTTATGGACCTCTCCCTCCGTTATGGCCGATACCCAATCGAACGACCGCGCCTCCTTTACGTCAATGTCGAGCGGATCCTCCCGTTCTTCCACCCCGGAGTTCGAGCGTGCTATTGAAGAAGCTCTCGTCACCGCCAAGGAGGCAAACGACGCGGTCTTCACCGTCGAGCGCCTGTTTCAACGCCTTTTAGAGGAACCCGAAGTGGTCGCCGCTCTGTCTGAAGCAGATGTCGATATCGATGTTCTCGCGAGTGAACTCGACGCCTATCTGATTGGGTTGCGCAAAACGGACGCGGGTTTTGCAACGATCACCGACCCGAAGCTGCGGGGCCTGCTCCGAAGTACGCATGTACTTTGGCACGTGGCAGGCGTTCGACGCGTGCTCTCCAGCATGGACGTACTGGCTGCCATCGTTCGGCAAGGCGATTCCTTTGCCGCCGACCGCCTAATCGCCTACGGATTGTCGTCACAGCAAGCTGCGGACCTAGCTGAGGCTTACCACGTCGAGACGGGTCGTCAGAGGGAGCTTGAGCTACAGGAAACCCAAGAGAAACTCGCAGCGCTAGCCAACAAGCAAGCACAAACGCTGAAGTTCAGCACTGGCACGACTTCCAACGCCGTGGATACCCCAACGATCTCCGTAGCGGAGTATCGCCTCACCGTAGTCAGCCGCGATCCGGTCGATGACGTGCAGTTAAAAGGGGCGATCAGTGCCGATGGTTCACTGAATCTATTGATAGAGACTACCCCGTTCGAAACAACGTTTTTGGGATCTGAGGTTATTGCGCTGTTCGAATCAGCCTCGGGCGATGGAGGCATTTCTGTCACGTTGTTCGCCATTCAAAGCGACGGCACGGAGAAAAATGTCGGTGGCTTCGGCGGGCAGTCCGGGGTGATCTTGGAGAGCGCTCGTGACCTGGATAATTTGCGGCGATCGGGTTATCTGCGCTAGCGCAACGCCTGATTTCTCGTGCCTGGCGCGCTCCTCGTTTTTCATTGTCGAAGGCGCATAGGTTCTTTAACTCTTCCACATGGGATCCATCGTTGTGTTGAAGCCCCGAACTGCATTTATCGTCCTGGCCGCTTCTAGCGCTATGAGTTTCGGCGAGCCGACCCAGGGTCCTCCGCCTGTGCGAGAGGCGGACCTACTCGCCATAAAGGGGATTTTGGTGAAGCTGCATCCCGCACTTGCTGCAAGCCCGGGGTATCGCTACACGCGTTTCTATCCGGGCGCGGGAAAGCCCGGATGTGAAAGCACGCCAGACGCAAAGAAACGGCCCAAGACTCAATGGATAAGTGCCCCGGGGTCGTCTACCAGAAAAATCGAGTTCGTACCTCCGAAATGCCAACGACCGCACGCCGGGGTGTATTTCGCCCCGTTCCGCGAGAGCGGCGGGCGACAAGATGGCGCTTTTGCACACTGCCATGCACCGGTAACGGATCCGGATACTCCTCCGCCGTGGCAATGGACCTGTGATCGCATAGAGTTTCGTCAGTACGTGCAGCTTGAGGATCAAGGTTGCACCGTGACGCTTGTCGGCAACTTGTCTGACGCGATGCTTCGGTGGTTCAAAGAAGTAGGGCTAGCGGAGCTTGGCGATCGAACCAAGCGCGGTACCGAGACAATGATTAAAGTGCGCGTGCATTCGGATGGCCGTGCATTTGCGATGTTCGGCGATAGCCACTGCCGCGCCGATGATAGCCCCACCGTATTCTTCCTTGCCGATAACGTCGACAACTCAAAGGAGCATAGCGGATGGCGAGTAGTCGACATGAAGCAGTGGATGGAGCCGGAAGCGCGATGGATGACACTTCTTTAAGACCGGTTATCTTCCACCTCGCGGAGTGTCCGCCTGCGGTGGTCTGCGCGCGCGTGGGTCCCCCTGAGCCATCCGGCAAAAACTGTAAGCCGAAGTGCTCAAAAGAAGTACTACTGTGGCGTCTGTGATTCGTGTGTGTATCTGGTTGAGTGCGTCAATGATCGTCGCCGTGTCCGTGGTCGCGCAATCAGACAACCGCAACGTCGTGAGACTGACCTACTCGGGTGTTGAGATGCCAGATTCTCGCGCATTCCAGATGCTGTTGACTTCCGTGGCGGTGGCCTCCCGAGAGCCCATCGAGCCGCTGGAAATTCCGTTGATGGTGTACGTAACCGAGCAGAACATGCGTTATAACCGCGAACAGGCGGAAGCGTTCGTTGAGGAACTTACCGAACTCTATGCAGCGATGAACAAAGAAACGGAGGCGGCTGTTGTCGACTCAGTTTGCGTACCGGAGGCGACCGAGTGGTGGCCCGACACTCAAGCGCTCAGCGCGCTCGACAGAATTGGCGTGATTCGCGAAACGGTCTATCAGAAGTACTACGATGATCTGCTGGCGTCCCTCGACAGGGACGATCAGGCGCTGCTCGAAGATTGGGTTAATGACAATAGGGGCACACATTCTCGCATCCTGTACGCCGAAAGCTACGCGGATCGACCTGAAGTCGCACAGGATATCCTAGTGCAGTTCTGCGACAGCCAGACCGATAGGTAACGGCATGCCAACAACCCGTCTTATAGCCCGATCCTTGGTCTTGGTCGGCATGGTGGCCACCCCGGCGCCCGGTTCGGCCAGCTGTGCCCACAACATCCTGGGCGACTGGCAGCTCGATGCAAGCAGAGCTTCCTTGAATGTGAGCGAAGCGAAGAGAGCGAGAATTCTCACCTTGAATGGGGGTCGGTCGACGATCCGGCTCTCCTTCGATGCACGGACAATGTCTTACTCGCGTCGAAGCGGCGACGCCTGGAGCGAGCCGGACAGCGATGTCTATACAGTGGCTGCTGAGAACGGTCCGCACTGCGAGCTGCTCTTCCAATCCGAGGACAACCACACGGAGACAGCGTCGATGCACGTGTACTTTGACGAAGTGGGTTTTTGCGTTACTCACGGGATTCCGCGTCGTCCTACGGACTGCTATATCAAGCGTTGAGGCCACATCACCGATCGATCGCTCCGGATTGATGACGCGGGGAATCGGAACTATGGATTCAACGAGGACAGCGTCAAGGAGCCCAGGCCTGGATCTGGCGGCGGGTACAAACACTTACCGGAAGGAAGCACACCCTGCGCCAAGATCGCACGAATCGCAGCACTGTACCCAGGCCCTCGGAGTGAGCAGCTCCGCAATCATTTACTATGGTGGTCTGGCTGATATCGTCCGGATTTATTGAGGCTATCCGCGTTTGAGCTGTTCGCCCTGGCAAAACTTCACAGTCCACCGGGGACTGAAAATCCCGAAAACTGCCTGCTGCTTAAGGCGAAGCCTGGCAAACTCCTGGCCTTCGTGAGTGAATACGCCCCGGCGACGCGCTCAAGCCGCAGGCGTCGGACGACAAGGCGACAAGGCGAAGAACAAAAGATGAACGACGACGAATCGAAGCTGCTTGCGCTTCTGAAGGACTATGCCGCAAAGGCAAACGCCGGCGATCTCGAGGGCTGGCTGTCTCTCTGGTGTGAGGACGGTGTACAAATGCCCAACGACGCACCCGCTCGTATTGGCATCGGGTCTATCCGGGAAGCCATGGCGCCCGTGTTTTCGGACCTACGCTTGCATATCGAGATTCACGACGTATGGGCTGCGAGAGTAGAGGCGACCATGGGCTACACTCACTGTGACTACTCGATCTCCGCCACACCGCGCGAGGGTAAAGATGCGCTGGATATAATGCGCGATGGAAAAGCCCTCACGGTCTACAAACGCCAGCGGGATGGCTCTTGGCGCATAGCCTACGACTGCGTCAATTCAAACATTGCCTAGGCAGACGGTAAGCGCTTCTGCCGTCAACGTCCGACGAGCCCTGACAACCTATCGCAACCTATCGCAACCTCTCGCAACCTCTCGCAACCTCTCGCAACCTCTCGCAACCTCTCGCAACAATATCGGTCACTTGCCCGATCCATGCCGCGCGGCGAGGTTATCGCGGCGCAATCGACATCAACCGGTTTACCGCGATCTTCCTGAAGCGCTAGGAATCTTCACCGCCGAGCTCGATGCTACCCAGTTCAGATTGCTGGTAAACCGTAAACGGCAAAAACGCGGTGTCCGTAAGCGCTGAAACACCGGTATCAAGAAGATAGAACGCTAATACAAAGTCGAAATTTACCGAACTTCTGGCGGAATGCAGCTTACAAAAATTATACGAAACGCCGCCATACGCTCGGCTCGTTGTCTCGCAGAGCGTTTTGTTTTGCTTCAGGTCCCGCGCAATCTCTTCGTCTGTGCTGGACAGCGTCGTAAACGTACCGCAGCCTGAAAGCGGTACAGTCAGCAGCAAAGCAAAAAACCGCTTCATTCGCTTTTTCTCCTAAGTTTCAAACCAGCCTCGGGTTCTTAACAAAAACGTAGAGCAGACATGCGCTCTATACAGCTTCCCGCCTCATCTCAGCGCAGAACCCCCCAACGCAGCCGAAGCTACGGACGGGATGCTCGCGCCTACCACCAGGCTTGTGTCGCGACTTCACGCCACTTTCAGTCCGCCGCGAAAGTTTGTCCTCGCCCATCGCGGTCACCCTTCACGTCGTCCCCCCGTCACAAAAGCTCAATGAAAGTGCAACGCCTCGGTAACTTCCCTGCAACTTCCTAGTGTCAGCGTCGCACTCGTGGTGCAGGCAGCCAGCAACCACCGGTACCCGTTCACTTCAGGAGATGCACACAAACATGATGCTTAAAGACTTTGACGGCGACAATGCCGCAATCCACGATTCCCAGGAAAACGTCCCCACCAACCCTACGAACAACCGGCCCTTCCACGATGTCCTGGAAGCCAACCTGACCCGTCGCAAGGTGATGCACGGCACCGTGGCGATCGCCATGGCCAGTTTTCTGGCTCCCCAGGATCTGCTTGCGAATGAATCGTCCGTGGGCAGCTGCGAGGACAAGCCCAGGGCCAAGAAACCGAAGAAGGGTGAACTCTGCAACTTTGCTGAAGTTACCCGGGCCCAGTACACCAACGAGAGCATGAGCGCGACGATACCGGTCATCTCCGATGACTACCAGTTTCAGCCGTTGATCCCCTGGGGCACGCCAATCAAGCCGGGCGTCCCCGAATACGCAGGCGATCCCAACACGCGTCCCTACTGGATGGAACAGGAACAGCAGATCGGCATCGGCCACGACGGCATGTGGCTGTTTCCTGAGAGCGGCTCCTGCAACGACGACGGGATGCTTTGCATCAACCATGAATTTGGCACCAACCCCCACGTGCTCGGCAAGCCCTTTCCGGAGAGCCTCGACGACGTACGCCTGTCCCAGTCAGCGCACGGCTGCAGTGCGGTGCGCGTCGCGGCGGACTCGCAGGGGCACTGGGGGCTGGTATTCGATTCACGCAATCGTCGAATCACGGTGAATACGCCCGTTGAGTTTGATGGCCCCGTAGCGGACACGGAGTTCCTCTCCAACAACGCCAACAATCCTTATCTGGGGACTGTCAATAACTGCGGCAACGGCTTCACACCCTGGGGCACATACCTGACCTGCGAAGAGAACTTCAACGGCTACTTCGGCTGGAATGACCCGGACTTCGAGCCCGATGAGAAGCAGCAACGCTATGGGTTCTCCTCCGGCGGCTTTGGCTACGGCTGGCATGTGTTCGACGAGCGGTTTGACCTGTCAAATCCGGAGTATGCCAACGAGTACAACCGTTTCGGCTGGATCGTTGAGATCGATCCGCAAAATCCCTTCAAGAAGCCGGTCAAACATACGGCCATGGGCTGTTTCAAGCACGAAGGTGTTGCGATCGTTGAAAAAAATGGCAAAGCCATCTGCTACATGGGCGATGATCAGCGCTTCGACTACTGCTACAAGTTCGAATCCGAGAAAAAGTGGAAGAAGGCCATCAAGGAAGGCCGGAGCCCTCTTGCGGACGGCACGCTATATGTTGCGCGTTTCGATGACGACGGCATGGGCGAGTGGCTGGAACTGTCTTTGAAGAACGAATTGCTCAAGGACCGTTTCAGTAGTATGGCCGAACTCCTGATCAACACGCGTCTTGCGGCGGACATCGTCGGCGCGACACCGATGGACCGCCCGGAGTGGACCACTATTGCCGCTGACGAAAGAAGCGTTTTCTGGACGCTGACCAACAACTCGCAGCGTACCGTTGCCGATGCGGCCAACCCGCAGGCTCCCAACAGTGACGGCCACATCATCCGCACCAGGGACAAGGGGACCAGAAGATTTGAGTGGGAAATCTTCATCCTTGCGTCCCAGACGCGGGATACGGAAGGCGTGTTTACCGATCCGGACGCCGCCTATGCCGATCGCGATGGACGCCTGTTCATCGGCACGGACGGTGGTCAACCCGACGGGTTGCAGGACCAGCTCACGGTCTTCGACACCACCGAGAAGATCAGGCGGAAGGATGGCGAGCTGCCCACACCGAAGCGCCTGTTCGTGGGTGTGAACAGTGACGAAATCACGGGCTGGGCGCAGACACCGGACCAGACGGTCGCGATGGTCAATATGCAGCACCCGGGAAATGGTGACCCCACGCGTACGAACTATCCGGCGCCCACGGACGGGATCACCATTCCGCGCGACTGCACGATCGTGATCACCAGGAAGGATGGCGGAGTGGTCGGCTCGTAGTGAGCTAAATCTGTAAGCCGTGCCGGCGCCGCAGCTCTCCTATGAGACTGCGGCGCATTGGCGCGCAGTTGCTCGCGCCGAATTCTGCGCCTCGGACCGGCCTGCCGCCATCTCAGTTAACGCGCGAGTCAGTTAACGCGCGAGCGCATCTGCTCTCCCGGCTCGAAATCCCAGTGTCCTTCCGTATCTTCACTCGCCACGGTTATCGAGGCATTGGCGGGCCAGTACAGGAGTGTTTCGTCGCGGTGTTCGGCCCAACCCAGGATCGTATTGAGCACGAGGAAGTGAGTGAATACCACGCTTTGATCCTCCAGGGTTGCGAAGGCGCCGAGAACTCTATTCCGCCATTCATGAAGCGATGCCGCCTGCATGGACCAGCGTCTGCGCATAAAGGCGCGCAGCCAGTCCTGCCGCTGCTCAAGGGCTACCGGTGACGGAATCTCGCGAAAGCGCTCGTCGATTTTTACCGGCATGCCCAGGCGTTCGGACAGGGGTGCGGCCGTCTCCCGGGCGCGGCGCAGCGGACTGCTGATCAGCGCCACCGGGCGGTTTTCCAGGCGCAGCGCCAGTGCCCGACAGGCATCTGCCGCCTGCTCATGGCCCTCTGCGGAAAGTCCCGGATCAGCGGCCTGCGCCCAGCTCGCCGCCGCTTCACCGTGTCGAACGAGATACACCCGTCGCCCCGCCGATGGCGGGGCGACGCCACCCTCCTCGCCGCGGGATGAGGATTCGCTCAACGGTAGGACACCAGATTCTCGCCGTGTTGCACCGACAGCTGGCGCAGAAAGCTGCAGTCGTTGAAGTACGACAGAGACACGCGGTCACGGCTGTAGAAGAGCTCGGTTACGGAGCAATTGAACACCGGTTCATAGAGTTGATAGGTCTTCGCGCCCGGCAGGCCGAGAACGGCCGCGACCATAACGGCGATAGTGCCGCCGGAGGTAAACACGGCGGATGTCTTTCCGGCCCCCTGGGTACTGACGATGTGATTGAGCACACCGCGAACATTCGAAGAGTACTCCTCCCAGCTTTGAATCGCCGGTTCGTCGCATTCTGGTGACACCCAGTAGTTGAAGACGGCGTCGATGACTTTCTGAAAGCGCTTGCTCGACCCCAGTCCCGCGTCCACGATCGCCTGCAAATCCGGCTTTTGCTCCAGTACCTTTGGAAGCAGATACTCGAGATGCTCGTCGTTTCGCACTTCGTCCAGGCGCGCGTCGGTCTGCAGGTCCGGGGCCTCAGGCTGCGCAGCAAGCGCCAACTCTCCGGTGTGGCGCTGGCGTTCCAGGCGCCCGCAGTAGGCCGCGTCAAAACGCAGGCCCGTGGAGGCCAGATACTCCCCGGTAAGCTTCGCCTGCCGCTGCCCGAGCTCCGAGAGCCGGTCATAGTTGTCGGAGCCAAAGGACGCCTGTCCGTGGCGGATCAGATAGATCGCTGCCATCAGGCTACATCGCCCACGGGATTCACCCGCTCTTCCCGGGGGAACTGCAGACGCCGGCGGTACGGGTAAAAGGATTCCACGTAACCGCTGCTGATTCGCTCTTGCAGGCCTTTCCAGAACTCCGCGTCGTAA
This sequence comes from Pseudomonadota bacterium, assembly GCA_038748515.1. GTDB lineage: Bacteria > Pseudomonadota > Gammaproteobacteria > Pseudomonadales > Halieaceae > Congregibacter. The sequence goes on along the minus strand of JBCDIW010000003.1, from coordinate 280,985 downwards.
AGATCCGAGTGGCGCTCGTCGAACGCCTCCCGGGCACGCTGATTTCCAGAGAAGAACAGGCGAAACTCTTCCGGGAAGATGTCGTACGGGCCCACGGAGTACCAGGGCTGGCTGGACATCTCCTCCAGCTCATCCCGGGGCGGAGGGATTCGCCGGAAATTACACTCCAGCAGGGGTACGATTTCATCGTAGTCGTAGAACACCACGCGACCGTGGCGCGTAACACCGAAGTTCTTCAGAAGCATGTCTCCCGGAAAAATATTCGCGGCCGCGAGCTGCTTGATCGCGTTCCCGTACTCGTCCATGACCGCCATCAGGTTTTCGTCATCCACATCCTGCAGATACAGATTGAGCGGAGTCATACGCCGCTCCACGTAGAGGTGCTCCATGATCAACGCCTTCCCCTTCTCTGAGATTAGCGAGGGAGCAACGCTGTAGAGCTCTTCGATCAGCTCGTCGGTAAAGCGATCGCGGGCAAAGGCGAGATTCGTAAACTCCTGCGTATCGGCCATGCGCCCAGCACGATCCGCGCGCTTCACGAGTCGGTACTTTGCCATGACTTCGTCGCGGGTGACCTCCTTGGGAGGCGTAAAGCGGTCTTTAATCACCTTGAACACAAAGGGATAGGAAGGCAGCGTAAACACGCTCATCACCATGCCTTTGATGCCGGGGGCGATAACGAACTTGTCGGAGGTCGCTTCCATGTGCCGCACGGCGGAACGGTGATAGTAAGTTTTGCCGTGCTTGTTGAAACCCATGCAGGTATAGATTTCAGAGATGGGCTTGGCCGGCATCAACTTCGCCAGGAACAGAACGTACTGCGAGGGGATGGTGGCATCGACCATGAAGTAGGAGCGCGTGAAGCTGAACACCACGCTCACCCGATCCGAGCCAAAAAGCACCGCATCGACATACACCTGTCCGCGTTCGTTATGCAGGATCGGGAGGACGAAGGGCATGGTGTGCTTCGCCGTTAGAATTCTTCCGACGATGTACGCACCCTTGTTGCGATAGAAGTGATTGGTCAGTACCTGGAGACGAACGTCCTCGGGATCAATCTCGAAGCCCGGGATGGTAACCAGCTCCTCGTCCACGGCACGGCGAATGTAACGCAGGTCCCGCTCAAGATCTTCGTAGGGAATGTTCAGGCGGTAGTCCGTCAGCAGTTCTCGCAGCGTGTCCGTTGCGTCATCCTGAACCCGGTAGTAACGCAGCACCTGGCTGCTGTCCGCAAGCGGAATATCGCCCTGGGACGAGAAAACAAATGCGTAGTCGTTGCGGACCTGCTTGTGCCCGAACACGGCGTTGAACACCGAGTTGTAGAAGGTTTCGGCGATCTCGAAGTTGCTGTGATTACGGATAAGCCCGGCATAGACGCGCCGCGAGTCGCGCCAGAAGTCGTAGTTCTGTAGCTCTGAACCGGCAACGAGCTCGACTGTTCCGAGCACCGCATTGAGCTTTTCTTTGTACAGGTCGAGCCGATCGATCGCGGCGGTGTGCACACCCAGCCAATCGGCATTCTCAAAACGCGATCGGGCACCGAGAGTGATGTTCTGGAACTCGGCGAAGTAGGATTCGAAACCATTCAGAATGATGCGCGCAAAGCGCTCGCGACGTTCCACCCGATTTTCCGCCGAGCCAAAAAAGAGTCAGATTGTAGGGTTGCCGAATTTGCGGCGCAATTTGCGCATCCCGCCCAGCCAGCGATCGTAGTCCGCCGTCTTGCGCTCGCGGTACGTTGCCACTTCCGGATGCGGAAGGATCAGGAACTTTTCCTCCGCCAAACCCTGAACGACGGCCTCGGCCACGTCCGCGGGACTGATGACGCCATCAACCCCCGCCGAACCTCCATCTTCCACCGCGCCGATCATCCGCGTCGCCACCGCCTGCGGGCACAGGCAGGAAACGCGGATACCGTCATCACCGTGGGTGATGGATAGCGCTTCGGCGAAGCCGACGGCCGCATGCTTGGTCGTCGAATAGGCCGCATCGCCGATCTGATTTAGCAGTCCGGCCGCGGAAGCGGTATTGAGAAAGTAGCCTTCCCCGCGCTTGATCATGGCGGGAAGACAGGCCCGCGCCGCCCACACGTGGCTCATCACGTGGATGTCCCACATGGCCTGCCAGGTGCCATTGGGAGCCGAGCTTGCGTACCAGGGCTCGCCATCACCGGCGATGATCCCGGCGTTGGAGCAGAACAGGTCGATACGCGCCTGCTCCTCCTCAACCTTCGCGACCATCGCGGCAATCTGAGCCTCATCGCGCACGTCCACGGCAAACGCACTGCCGCCGATTGCGTCAGCCACGGCACGTGCCGCCTCCTCCTCGCGATCAACTACCGCGACATGAGCGGCTCCCTCGGCGGCGAAGCGTTCACAGAGTGCTCTGCCAATCCCGTTGCCGCCGCCGGTGACGACAACTACTTTTGAATCAAGCTGCATGATGCAGGTATCTCCCCAATAGCTTGCTGCAAACAAAAAGGCCCCCTTGCGGGGGCCCGGAACGCGCGCCGATGGCGATCAGGCGGCGTCACTCATACTGGCTATGCTCGCGTCGCCCCCGGATCCGTAGCTGAGCGCATTGAACTTGGCCTGGTGATAGTCGCCGTCGCCGAAGGTGGTGTTGATCATCATCAGACGCTTGGCGTAGTGGGCGATATCGAGTTCGTCGGTTATCCCCATGCCACCGTGGAGCTGGATCGCCTCTTCAAAGATCAGCTTCGCACAGCGATGGAAAACGACCTTCAGCGCGTGAATTTCGCGGCGCGCATCCTCGGCATCGTTCTCGAGCGCGCATACGGCGCGATAGAGCATGGACTTTGCCTGCTCATACGCCATGAAGGTATCGACCATGCGATGCTGCAGAGCCTGGAAGCTGCCGATGGCAACACCGAACTGCTCCCGGGTCTTGGTGTACTCCAACGTCTTGCTGTTGAGCTGTCCCATGAGTCCCAGCGCCTCAGCGCAAAGAGCCACGGTCGACTCAAGAATCACGCGATCCATGATCGGAAATGCCGCGCCGGCATCGCCCAGCAATGCCCCGCTCTCTACGGCGACGTTGGAGAAAACGAAGTTAGCGACGTGCTGACCGTCCATCATCCGGTAGCCGTTGCGCTCAATACCGTTCGCATCGGCCGGTACGATAAACAGACTGATGCCACCGCGTTCGCCGGCTTCGCCAGACGTGCGGGCCGCAACGATTAAAGTGTCGGCATTGGCTCCGTTGCCGACCACCACCTTCTCACCGTTGATGACGTAGCCTTGCTCTGTCTCCGTGGCATGGGTACGCACATCCGCCAGTTCGTAGCGGCTTTGCCGCTCCAGGTAGGCGAAGGCGCCCAGAACGCTGCCGTCGATGACTCCAGGAATCAACGCGGCTTTCTGCTCGTCACTGCCAGCGGCGCGAAGCAGGCCTCCAAAGAGGACGACCGTAGCGAAATAGGGCTCTACGACGAGACCCTTGCCAAACTCTTCCATCATGACCATGAGGTCCACCGGACCACCGCCAAAGCCACCGTACTCTTCTTCGAAAGGCACACTCAGCCAGCCCAGCTCGGCGAAAGTTTTCCAGTTCTCGCGGCTCATACCCTCGTCCGACGCCACGATGGCGCGGCGCTTGTCGAAGTCGTAGTCGTCCTGAACAAAGCGGGCCACGCTGTCGCGCAGCATTGTTTGTTCTTCAGTAAAGTCGAAATTCATGATGCGTCTCCTTGCCCTGGGCGCCCGCTACAGACCGAGAACGGCCTTAGCTATGATGTTCTTCTGGATCTCGTTGGAACCGCCGTAAATCGTGGCGGCGCGACCGTACATATAGCTTTGGCGCGCTCTACTCCCGAAGTCGTGGCCGATCACGTTGTCCGGAAGCTCCGTGGGCAGCACGCCCTGGTAGTACCCGGCGATGTCCATGCGCAGTTCCTGGATCTGCTGCTGGATTTCCGTACCGCGAATCTTGAGGAGAGACGACTCGGCGCCCGGTGCACCGCCCGCGGCTACCGTGGACAGCACGCGCAGGTCCGTAAACTCCAGCGCCATCAGCTCAATCTCAATGTCTGAGAGACGCTTCTGGAACAGCGGGTCATCGATAAGAGCCTTGCCACCATTGACTTCCGTCTCCGCGAACCGCTTGACCTCCGCGAGGGCGCGCTTGGAATCGGCCACGCCGGCAATGCCGGTACGTTCATGGGCCAGCAGGGCCTTGGCATAGGTCCAGCCCTTGTCCTGCTCCCCGATGAGATTCTCCACGGGCACACGCACGTTATTGAACTCCACCTCGTTCAGACTGTGGTGGTTATCGATTGTCTCGATGGGATTGACCTTTACACCCTCAGAGTTCATGTCGATCAGGATAAAGCTGATGCCGTGCTGCTTCTTACCCTTGCTGCTGGTGCGCACCAGGGCGAAAATCCAGTCGGCGTGCTGGGCGTAGGTCGTCCAGATCTTGGCTCCGTTGATGACGTAGTGGTCGCCGTCGAGTTCGGCCTTCGTTTTGAGCGATGCGAGATCGGATCCTGAGCCCGGCTCCGAATACCCCTGGCACCACCAGTCTTCGCTCTTGAGAATGCGGGGCAGGAAGCGTGCTTTCTGCTCCTCATTGCCGAAGGTGTAGATGACCGGCGCCACCATGTTCAGCCCGAAGGGCACCACATCTCGGATTCCCCGGGCCGCGCGCTCGCTGTCGAAAATGAACTTCTGAGTGGGCGTCCAACCGGTACCGCCGTGCTCGACGGGCCAGTTTGCGGCTACCCAACCCTTCTCGAAGAGCTTCTTCTGCCACTCGACCATCGCATCTTTATACAGGTTGGTATCGGCCATCCGCTGTTGAAGATCTTCGGTATAGGCCTCATCGAAAAAGGCCCGGACTTCATCGCGAAACGCCAGATCCTCGGGGGAAAAACTCGTATCCACAGTACTGCTCCTCTTAACGTGGGCCCGATGGCAGCGTTGCCGCCCGGGCTTGTCTTGTGGGCGTGGAGCGCAAGGCAGGGCCCGCGATCCCGAATTCGAACTTTGAGTATGTTTTTCCTAGGCCGAGTACTCTAGCGCTGATGGATCGGGCCCACAAGCCGCGTCAGCCATTTCCGAGCAGGTCAAATCCGGCCTACGACTTCCTCGCAAGGCGGGCATGGAGCGGCGGCCCGGCGGGCCAGCGGGAACAGGCCGCTTACGGCCGAAACACAGTGCGGGAGACTCTTACTCGACGATATCCGTTATGGGATCCTAGGGAGTTCACGCTGTTCGATATAGCACGAGGTGTTTTATGGCCTTCTTTACGCGATGCTTCCTGATGTTCTTCTTTCAAGCGGCGGCGAGCAGTGCGCAGCCCGACCCCGGGTCCGATGCGATCGAAACGCGTAACAAGGCAATCGCCACCGATTTTTACGAGTCCCTGTGGTTCAGCAACAACACCGATCGCTACGCCGACTTCTTTCACGACGACTACGTCGTCCACGATACGGGGGAGCGAAAGGGCGTGACGGAGCCTGCTATCGAACAGAAGTTGATCGCCGATTTTTTCCATGAAAACGGCGTGATGACCGGTGAAATCGATTACCAGATCGCTGACGGTGACCTTGTGGCGACCCGGTGGTCCTGGCGGTTCGAACCGACCTCACTGATGTTCAAAGCCATGGGTGGCAGGAACGAGATACCGATCATCAATGTGTTTCGCTTCGACTCTGAAGGCAAGATAGTGGAAATCTGGAACCACCGGCATGACATCGATACGGGTGCAGCAAACATCAAGCTATTGAAAGGTTTAGCCATCGGAGCCGTGGCAACCTTGGCGTCATTGATCGCCGCATGGGTTTACCGAAGAAGGTGGCTGCAAATCAAAAACGAGGCGACTACCGGAGAGAGCTAGCACACAGCTTACGCGCCACCCACGGCTTCAGCGCATCATCCAACCTCTAAGATCCAGGCGAACCCGTTGTGGACGAGGTATATGAGCGCCGTGCAGAAACCCGCGTGAGCGGTCCCTACTATCCGCGGGCAAAAGACGTCAAACACGGCTCAGGGAATCTTTGGGTGCGCGCCATCCAGTTCGACGAGGCCCATGGGGTTGCCGGCGGGATCCCGGAACAGGCCTAGAACAACGACGCCAGGCACCTCGAAACGTGGTGCATCGATAGCGCCGCCCGCCGCCACGATACGAGCCAGACAGTCGTTGACATCGATCACTCCTATGTAGAGCCGCTTTTCCGCTGGGTCCTGTCGAATGGCAGCACCGAGCTCTGATGCTACGGCAACGGTAAACCGGCGGTCGCCACCTATGTCCCAATCGAAAACAGACGAGTAAAAGGCCGCCAGGGCCGCATCGTCTGGACCGGCGATATCGAAGAATACGATTGGTGCAGGCATCGATAATCCTCTCAGCAGACAAAGCCGCAGCCTAGCAATTCACGAATATACCGCGGAGAGATCGAGGGAAGCGCACGCACGCCGCTCGTCGACGAGCGTTGGCCGTGACCGGCACGCACGGCCGCCGGGCCCAAAACTCACGCCGCCGACGAGCCACTCGTCGCATCTTCGCGGCAGTTCATCGACGCAGCGGCACAACTCACCGATATGCGCTGTTTAGCACCGGAATTGGGTACTACGCTGCCGTCATCGAAACGTGGCCGCCACGGCTACTTCATCGAAGCCAAAGGAGAATCCAGCATGAAGACCCTGAACAAAACCCTAGTCGCATTGGCCACCGGAACCATCAGCGCTCTGATCGTCGCCGGGAGCGCTAACGCCACCTCGGAGACAAAGGTATTGGCCGCGCAGATCAGTAGCGACGAGGTTATCGAATACGTTTCCTACGCTGACTTGAATCTCGCATCGGACGCCGGCATGGCGACCCTGCTCAGCCGCATCGAACGGGCGGCTGATGAGGTTTGTGGCAGCACGAACTACCGCCTTGCCGGCGGCCTGAATCAGGCGAGTCAGAACGCCCAGTGCAAGGAGGAAGCAATCGCCGCGGCCCTCAGCCAGTTGCCAGAGAACACCGTGGCATCCAGATACTGATCGAGCACGTCACCGCCGACCAGCGACCGGGTCGGCGGTGACATCTGGTTGAAGGTGCGTGCAGGTGCGCACCGATCTCGAACGGTAGTGTTGAGAAACACCCCGCCGGAGCTCGTCGGCGGCAAGCAGAGTGATCCGATGGAAGGGCCCCCATCCCTGCGCCGCTAGCAGGTGGCCCCGCCATCCCGGGAAGACAAACGCTGCTAAGCTAAGACTGCAAACCGCGGCCGCCTATCCCGTCCCATAGGCTTCAGACCTGACCGATGCGGACGCCTTACGTTCGACCGCCACTCGATCTACACACCGCACAATCGCATCGCCCGCGTTCCTGGCCTGGGTTGCGTGCGGGTTGCGGGTTGCGGGTTGCCTAGGTGTCTCAGTGCGATCCGTGAGCACAAGCCTGGCACCGCAAAAGCCAGGCGACCGCATCGCGAAACAGCCGAGACACGGAGGTCACTTTCGTCGAGCAAAGTTCGATTTCGCATGGGAATGAGCCCTTCGTGGGCAAGCATTTTTTTAATACACTCAAGCCATTGCCCTTGGAACGATTTCCAGTGCCGGTCGCGGTAGGAGTGTTAATGCATGAAACCCGCTGATAGACGGGACACCGTGAGTGAGAGCGAAACGCCCGCTCCAAATCTTCACGTGTACTTCTACACCTTCTTTGAGGATCTGCGCGGTTCGCTGATTGATCTGTCGGTGATCATCGGCATCATCGGCTTCTACCAGTTCGCGATCTTGCGTACCGTACCCGACGACCTACCCAACATGTTTGTTGGTCTCATGCTCGTGGCGGTTGGCCTGGCGTTGTTTTTGCGCGGGCTTGAGCTGGGGATCTTCCCCCTCGGCGAGGACTTGTCGCAGCGCCTGGCTCAGCTGAGCACCCGATCCTGGATACTGGTATTTGCGTTTGTCATCGGCTTCGCCACAACCGTTGCCGAGCCTGCACTGATTGCGATCGCCAATAAGGCGGCGGTAATCAGCAAGGGCGGTATCGACGCCTTCACACTGCGCATCGTGGTGGCTTTTTCCGTGGGTCTGGCGATCGTACTGGGCGTCGTGCGAATCATTCTGGACCACCCCATCCACTGGTACATCATCGCCGGCTACTGTCTGGTGCTGCTAACGACGCTTTTCTCACCCGTGGAAATCGTGGGGCTTGCCTACGATTCCGGCGGTATCACAACCTCGACGGTGACAGTCCCGCTCATTGCGGCCCTGGGTATCGGCCTGTCCACCACGCTAAAGGCGCGCAACCCGCTGATCGATGGCTTTGGGCTGATTGCCTTCGCCAGCGTCATGCCGATGATCTTCGTCCAGGGCTACGGTATTTTTGCCTATGGCGGCGGCGCCACAGGTGCGGAGCCGGTGCTCCTGGAGGCCACGGAAGAAGCAGCGGCAGCGGGCTACTGGGCCTACGTTGAAACCCTGCTGGCCAGCATCCGGGACGTCACGCCGGTCGCCCTCGTGATTCTGTTCTTCTACTTTTTTGTCCTGCGTCAACGCATCGCTCACTTCGGCGTTCGCGCGGGCGGGTTTGGTCTGGTGGTACTCGGACTCTATGTGTTCGTGATAGGCCTTGAGCTGGGCCTGTTTCCCATCGGCGAAAGCCTGGCGATTGAACTGGCCGGCAGCGGCAGCCTGCTCCTGGTGTACAGCTTCGCTTTCGCGGTGGGTTTCGCCACGACCATTGCCGAACCCGCGCTCACGGCCATTGCCGGGAAGGCCGAGGAAATCAGTGAGGGCTCAATCAAGGGTAATTTGCTGCGCGGTTTCGTGGCCGTGGGGGTGGGGATCGGTATTTTGCTTGGCGCCTTCCGCATCGTGCAGGGTGACTCCATCGTCTACTACATTCTCTCGGGATACGTCGTGGTGATCATCATGACGTTTTTCGCGCCGCGCACGATCATCCCCATTGCCTATGACAGCGGAGGCGTCACCACCAGTACGATCACGGTGCCGATAGTCGCGGCGCTGGGCCTGGGCCTTGCTACCAGTATTCCCGGCCGTGATCCTCTTATCGACGGTTTCGGACTTATCGCCTTCGCCAGTCTGTTCCCCATGATCACCGTGCTTGGCTACGGTATCAGCAAGCGCGAAACCATCCGCTTCCACGAGCGGCGCATCATCCGCATGGAGCAGGAGGTGTTCACAAAAGTCAGTCAGCACGTTGGTGCAAGCCTGGATGACGTCGACATCGACGGCGACGGGATAGGTGATACGGCTTACATCAACTCCCTACCGCTGCCGAAGCGGAGCATCGTCACTATCACCGGGGACAGTGGCTCGGGCGTGTCCACCGTAACGGCGCTGCTCGCCGAATCGCTGGATTACCGGAAGTTCAATGCGGGCGGACTGTTCAGGAACCTGGCACAGCAATACGGCATGACCCTCGATAAGCTTGAGAAGTTCGTTGAATCAAACCGCGCGATTGACCAGGAGATCGATACGCTCATTCGACGGCTCGGCCAGGGCAGCGAGCTGGTGCTGGCCGCGCGCCTGGGCTTCTACTGGATTCACGAGAGCTTCTCTGTCTACCTGAAGGTGGACCCCGAAACCTCCGCGAAACGCGTGTACGAGGATATCGTGTCGGGGCGCAGAACGGCGGAGCATGCCGAGAGTGTCCTTGAGGTCGCCAAGAATATTGAGCGGCGCTTCGCATCGACGAAAGCGCGTTATCTTCGCGACTATGGGATAGATATCAGCAATACGCGCCACTTTGATCTCGTAATAGATACCGACGATAAATCTCCGGAGGAAATCGTTGCGGAGATACGCAGCGCGTACAAGGCCTGGCGCACGGAGTGAATCGCGCCGACGTGCGGTAGCGGTCCTCCCGGAAGCGGGGCTCCGCAATCAACGCTAATCCTGCTCGGCCCGCAGCGCTCAGCCGTCACGAGGCGACGCTAGGTTGGGAGAGCGCTGAGTGCATACCATGAGCCCCTCGGAGAGTCGTTATTCCTCCAGTTGAAACGTCAGCCGGGTCATCATGTCCACCTGTCCCTGAGGTGTACCATCCACGACTGGCACCTTGTACTTCCACCTTTCCAGTGCCCGGATGGCCGCTCGTTCAAATACACCCTCGGGTTGCGCCTCGATAATGCGAATATTGCTGGTCGTGCCCGCCGCGGTAATATCGAAGGCGAGGTCCACAAAGCCCTGGATTCCTCGCGCGATGGCGCGCGAAGGGTACTCGGGTTGCAGTTTCAAATAGGGCACAACCATGTTGGTGCCGGCAGTGATGGGCCCTCTCTCGGTGACCGGCGGCAGTGTGTCGCCGCTCCACAAACCTCCGACATTCTGGGTGTCGAAAACCAGCTGGGGTTCCATTCGCTCAGGTTCCTGGGCCACCTCGAGCGGTTTTTCAGGCCGTAGGATTGGCAGGGGATCGGTGATCTCCGGCACCTCGGTAATAAAATCGAAGCGTTGCCTCTCGGGTGAATCCGGTGGATTCATGTCGGTGGCGATCAAGCTGTGCATCAGCAACACCAAGGCAACGGTGGCCAGCATGGCCGGCAGCGCGTTGACAACCAGCGATGTGATTTGCATGTGAGGTCTATCCGCGTACGTACTCATGGTGGACTCCTGTGTCGGTAAAGAATGTGACGGCAAGGGGCACCCCTGAGTCCTGGATCACTCAAGGGGACAGAGGTGCGGTGGGTTATGGGACTGGCGCGACTATCCTGGGTTGCGACCTGGGTTGCGACCTGGGTTGCGACCCGGGTGGCGGCCCGCTTTGCGGCCCGGGTGGCGGCACCGTGGGTTTTTCCAGGGATTCGAGCCGGGGCGGCTTCAGCGGCGCGGGTGGCGGCAGCGGACGCGCCGGGCCCGGCTGCAGCACCGCGAGAACCACGGCGTCAACCGACGCCGTTTCCCGCGGAAAAATCGAAGCCTGAAGCGTGTCATCGGACCCGACACTGCCCCAGGCGACGACCGGGAGTTCGGGTCGCTGCCCCAGTTGTGCGGTCGCCACGGCCACCGTTAACACGAAACAGGTAAAGAAGGTGGCGGAGGAGCCTCGCGCGAAAGCACTGTGATCGACTATTTCCACGACCAGATAGCGAATCCGCGTACCCAGTTCAGTGCTATGACCAAGAGGCACGCTGGCCGGAACCCGATGGCCCTGAGCCTGCCGCAATAACATGGCGGCGTATTGCGGTGCCGCCACGCCGGCAGCTAACACGCGGTCGTCACACGCCTGCTCCGATGACAAGGACAGCTGACGCAGCAGTGAGCGGATACCCGGCACCGGCCAGTAGAGCGCATGAACGCAGCGCGCCAATACGTGCCCGGCCCAGTCCCTGCGCTGAACATGGGCCAGCTCGTGATGCAGTACCATATTCAGCTCATCGGCGATCCACCTCGATGCGTGTTGCGGCACCAGGACTTGTGGACGCAAAAAACCCCAGGTCAGGGGCGACCCTATTTCATCGCTGTATCTGACAGGCGTGTTCCCCCGAGGGTGATCGAGGCCGGGCAATAGTTGGGCCGCGCTATCCCCGGCGCGGGCACGACTGCTGAGCCGAGCGATTCGCAGTACGTCAAGACACAGACGCGTTAGCAGTGTCGCAGCGACACCGAGGTAGACCAACGTCAGCGCACCGAGCAGGAGAGACGAGTTCGTGTCCCCGGATGTTGCCTCCCGCGAGAGGATCGGCAACTTCCAGGAGGAAAACACCGCCGCGAGGAGCGGCAGCGCAGCAAGGCAGGACACGGTCCCGAGGGCAATGCGATGGCGGACAATGGCGGGCATAGCCGAGGACTCGGAACCCAGAGATACACCCAGGAGGCAAAGCAGCGTGCCCTTGACCAATAGCGCCAACAAGGGGCCTGACTCGACGATGCCAAAAATCGGAAACAACAAAATGTCGTCCATTACCCGTCCCGCCTACGCTTTGCCTTGTCGATCAGGCGGGACAGTTCTTCGAGCTCTTGATCGCTGAGCTTTTCACCATCGTCTCCCAGGAGGGCGGTCACCGCCGCGGCCCGGGAGCCACCGAAAAAGACCTTGATAAGCCGATTTAACGCAGATCCCTGGGCCTTTACCCGGGATTCCGCAAGCGAGTAGAGATAGCGTGGACCGTCGGACCGGTGCGTAAGGTGCCCTTTGTTCACCAGGATAGTGAGCAGGGCCCGCACGGAAGAATAGCTGGGCGCCTCGGGAATGAGCCCGTGAATCTCCCGCGCGGAGCACTCACCCCGCTCGAGCACCACATCGATGATCTGCCGTTCACGGCGGGAAAACTGGTCATTCTTTGCCATGGCTTCCTGCTAATAAATTAGCATAATGCTAAAAATCTAGCACGCCTGTTGGGCAAGTCAAGACCTGATTGATGCGTCGGCAAGCACGCGTCAAGCACCCAGTCCCGCATGATCCTCGTTTCGCACGCTCACCGCGCCTGGGGGTGCCCCAACGGAATCATCAATACTGATGATTTCTCCTCACCCGGCGAATTGCGAAGATGCTCCGGCGGCCAGTCGGACATGGATCACCCAATGCCAAAACACCTGTTTCTTGCCCTCGCGCTGCTTACGGCCGTATCGGGTCCGGCATGGGCACAGCGCCCGGACACGAAAGGCTCTTCGGATTATCCCCTGCTGTCGCGCTTTGAAGGCTCCACGATCGACAAGTATGAAGTAGTTCAGTTCGATCGCTATGCCCTTCCCCTTGGTCCGGCCGTAAGCGCCAAGTCCTTCGGCGACGTGCAGACGCTGGAGGGCCGCGTCGTAAAGATCAACTACGCCATCTGGGACGATCCCAAGCCATCGCTCTATCAGCTCTACCAGAGCTACGGCAAGGCGATGGCAGAGCGTGAAGTCGAAGTGCTGTTCTCCTGTTTTAACGAAGAGTGCAAAGGTGACGGAGAAGATCTGGTTTTCACCGCGGCCTCGCTCAAGGTACTCCTGAACGGTTTCATGGGTTTTGGTGAGCACGCGTACATTGCGGCACGGATGGCCAGCGGCAACAAGAACGTCTACGCCGGGGTCTATCTGAAAAAGGAACGCTCGAATGTCGCCTACGAGCTTCACTTCATCGAGATCGAGGCCATGGATACAAGCAAGATCAGTATGGCCGATATCACCAAAGGTATGGAGAAGGACGGCAAGCAGGCCTTCTATGGACTGTACTTTGAGACGGGCAGCGCCAGCCTCAAGAACAGCTCCCTCGGGGAACTGGAACTGCTCGCGGACTATCTGCGTGAAAACCCGGACGCCGACTACTTCATCGTGGGACACACAGATAATGTAGGAAGCTACACGTCCAACAGGACTCTGGCGAATGCGCGTGCTCAGTCGGTGATCACCGCCCTTCAGGAAATGGGTGTCAGCACCGAAAACCTCGCAGCCGTCGGCGTCGGACCCGTTTCCCCGGTAGCCAGCAACGCAACCGAAGGGGGCCGCGCGCAAAACAGGCGGGTCGAACTCGTCCTGAAGTAGCCTGCATATCTTACCGATTCGGGAGAGTTTCATGATGAGTGGCGTGTCCGGAATTTTTTGGCTCGGCCTTGCGGCGGTGCTCATGGCCTGCGAGGCCGCCGGCGAAGGCAGCGCCCCGCTGTCTGGCGGTGTTGCCTTCCAGTTCGCAGCAAATGCCAATACTGACGGTAACTGCCAGCCGAAGCGGCAGGGTCTTGCCCATGTGGGGTCCACCGACCTGTTCGCAGTGCGGGGCGAGGCGACTTACTCAATGCCCGGCGGCGACACGAAGATTCCCTTTCAAGGCGTCTTCAACTACCCGGACGATAACGGCTTTGCCTCGGACACAGCGGTCGTTTCGCTGAATTATCCCGGCAGCTGTGCCGACCTTGCTGTAAAAATTCGTATCGACTACTGTGAATTCGACGTAGCGCAGGGCAGAGAGAAACGCAGCTGCCCCGAAATAACGGTGAACGGCTCAGACGGTTTTTCCTCTATCGAACTCATCCGGTCGGATCTCGAGAATGGAGAAGGTTAGCTTCGACTCGAGATGCGAAGTATGGGCGGCTCTCGAGCTTCGCCATGAACGCCGCAAATTCGAGTCAGCGGCGCAGGACGGGCACGGGGAAGGCGCGGGGTACGAGCGGAGTAGGAGTAGGTAGAAGGAGTAGTAGTGGCTTGAGCATGAGCGACTACCGGCCGAGTCCTTCCCTGACTGGGAACAGTAGAACTCCGCTTCATGGCCGACAAGCACGACGACCCGACCTTAAACCTTGTTTCGCAAGCCTACGGCGCGGCCGTCGATCCGGCCAAGTTTGATGACCTCCTCCTCGCCTGGGATTGCTGGCTTGATCAGACGGTGCTGTCGCCCGGCAGGGACTTCGATCCGATTTCCTCGATCTTCGACAACGCAGTGGAAGTGTCATCACGCTTCACCGAGCCGTCAGGCAACGCGCCCAACAACTTCGAACTGGCCCTGGCACCGGCAATGCTGCTGGATGCGGATCATAGGGTCCTGTCTCTCAATGCAGCGGCCAAAAACTTTTTCGCTCGGGAAGAGCTCGTTCCAGGCGATATTGTAGACGCCGTCTCCTCGCCGATTTCCGGGTTCGAGGAAAGCGGGCGGCCCGTGTTTCGAGTGGCGAGCGGCGCTGGCCGCCGAAGCGTGCTCGCGATAGACGCCCCCATCTCTGAGGCTGCGAGGGCCTCATTTCCCAGCGGTCATCGTATGCTTTTGCTGTCGCAGATCGACTGGAGCGCCTCCTTCGAGGCAGAATTGAGAGACCTGCTCTGCTTAAGCAGCGCTGAGCTGCGTGTCGCCCGTGGACTCCTCAAGGGGCTGACGGCTCAGGAAATGGCCGATGAACTCGACCGCAGTCTGGCCACCATCCGTACGCACATCAAAATCCTGTTGCAAAAGTCCGGGGCGAGACGCCAATCGGAACTCATTCAACTGCTGACCATCCTGCGACACAGCTTCGACCTGAAGCTGGATGCAGCGGCCGAGCCCGAAGCGCGGGGTGAAGTCCTGCGGAGCGAGCTTGTCAGCGCCGCCGGCACCCTGCCCGTCGTGCGCTATGGTCGAGGGCGGCCTCTGCTGTACTTCACGACATCATCGAAGCCCGAGGAAACCGCTTCCGTCCGCCGGGCATTCGAAAATGCGGGGTTTGAAGTGCTGGCGCCCGTAAGGCCCGGCTATGGCGATAGACCGCGGGCGGGCGTAGATGCGAACGAGGAAATGCTGGAGGACTGGCTGGAGGCGCTCATCGATGAGTTCGCCGAACCTCCGCTTATCGTCGGTCATCGCGAGGCTGGGATCGTCGCCGTGAAAGCGGCCAAGAGGCTTCTGGCCGCCGGGCGTGCTTCAGCCGGCGTAGCCCTTATCTCGACCGGTGCGCCGGTCAGGCGGCAGTCGTACTGGAAACAGTCGCCACCCTCTATTCGCCGTTCCTTCGTTGCGGCGACACACGCGCCCGCTGCCCTGTCCCTGGGATACCAGACCGCGGCCCGGCTGTTCCGGCGCGGACCGCGGGAGCAGGAAAAGCTGGTCCGCTACTTTTTTCAGGACAGTCCCAGCGACGCGATCAGGCTCTCGGAGCCTGAGTTATTTGAACTCACCCGGGCGAACCTCGAGTTTTGCTTTAGGGATCCCCAGCAAGTCGTCCGAGATATCGCGTTGTGGGGCTCGGCGTGGGCAGATGAGCTCGCAGCGGTGAGCGAACAGCTTGACGTGCTCTTTATTCATGGCACCGAGCATTCATTCTTTCTCTACCAGTCCGTTTTGGAGTGCGCGCTCGCTCACGCACGAATCCACGCTTGTCCGATCCCCGAGGCCGGGCAGTTGGCGCTCTATTTGAGCTGCGACCGCGTCGCCGCGGCTCTCGCTGAAACCTTCTTCCCGCAGCGGAAAGCCGTTTAGTGGCGTCGGCTCGGTCATCAACATTGATGTTTGCTCGCGCCGTTCGTCAAAGGGCATCCTGTGACCGTCCCCAAAGACGCTGTGGATCCGACCCTGGATGGAAAACCTCGAACTCATTCTGCTCTTTGTGGCGGCCGCCGCCTTCGGACAATACCTGCTTTTCCGGGCTCGAAAACGCGGCAAGGCCTGGCAAGCAGGCCTGAAGACGCTTTGCGATCGCCATGGATGGCAGCTCGGTCCCGTAGACCCCGCCCGGGGAATGCGTTCGGGAACGGCAATCAGCTGTCCCGATGAAAGCTGGCGTGTGAGCTTCCATCGCATGGGCAGTGGTGTAAGCGGGACAAACAGCATCAACAGCGGCGATCGGTGGACCGTTTGGCTTGAACCCGCCCTTGCCCTTGATCACGGCCTTGCGGTGCTTGGCCCAGCAATTCCCGACAAAACACGAGAGAAAACCCAGCAGATGTTGGAGCGCTCCGGAGTTGTCGCGCGCGTCATGCTGGATGCGTTTATAAAGGGGATTGATCGCAAAAAAGCGCTCGGCCTGCGCGTGGTCGAAGGCCGCGTCGATCCGGCCCGCGCCACGCTGCTGGCCACACCCGGCTCGGACAATGCCTTCGACGCCCTCATCAACTCTCGTGAATGGGAGCAACTGACGCGATTCGAGGGACGAATCGGTGATCGCCCTCCTCTCATTCGCGATGAAGACGGGCTGAAGTTTCGCGTCGAACGAACGCTGAAAGAGCCTGACGACATTGTCGCCTTCGTCAAGGCCGGTCGATTGATCAGCGAGAAACTGTCGTCAGCCGAAATCGGGTCCGTCGAAGCAATGCACGGTTGACGCGCCCAACGTCGATTACCGGCGCGGCCGACTCAATACAGCAGGCTGAACAGCTTCCGTTGATACTCCACCGCCAGCGGATCGCCTTTGCCAAGCGATGCGATGGTATCGAGCAGCGCCTTTTTTGTAGCTCCATCCTTGTGCGACACGTCCTGTTGGAGCACGTGCATCAGGCTGTCCAGGGCCTCGCGGTACTGGCCAGCGGCACTGTAGTGCACGGCGATCTGTTCGCGCAAATCGAGATTGTCGGGATCTGACTCCAGCTGCGCCTCCAGGGCGACCAGTTCTGGAGAGCGTGCCGCCTCGCGAGCCAGGTCGAGCTGTGCCCTGGCCTGCTCGAACAGTGCGTCCTGATCGGCCATGGGCACACCGTCAAGCAACTCTTGGGCCTCGTCGAGGCGCCGCGCCTCGATAAGCACCGAGCACAGCATCATCGCTATATCGTGACGCCGCCCGCTGTCTTCATATACCGAGCGCAGCAGTGCCAGTGCGCCGGCGGTGTCGCCACTGGCGAGCTTGTCCTGCGCTTCGTTCAGGGCCGCATCAAAGGGCGACGGAAGGAACTTTTCCAACATCTCGCGCACCGCGGTTTCCGGCTGCGCGCCCACGAATCCGTCCACGGGCTGGCCATTCTGCATGATCATGACCGTGGGCAAACTGCGCACACCAAACTGCTGCGCGATCATCTGCTGCTCGTCGGCGTTAACCTTGGCCAGAAGGAATGCCCCGGCATACTCGCCGGCGATTCTCTCCAGCATCGGCATTAGCGTCTTGCAGGGTTCGCACCAGTCGGCCCAAAAATCGATGACCACCGGACGCTGCATGGATTCATCGATGAGATAGCGAGCCGCGTTGCTTTCGTCGATGTTGACGACCGTTTCGACGGCGGTGGCGGTATCTTGCATGGCTAGCTCCTCAGGCCTTGAGCTTCAGTACATCCTGCATGTCGTAAAGCCCCGGCTCCTGCTTCACGAGCCAGCGCGCCGCGCGGAGCGCGCCGAGGGCGAAGGCATCGCGACTTCCGGCGCGGTGCGTTATTTCAAAACGCTCACCCTCGGCGGCAAAAAGCGCCGTGTGCTCGCCAATGATGTCACCGGCACGTACGGTAGCGAAGCCGATGGCCCCGGGTGGCCGGGCGCCGGTGATACCCTCCCGGCTGAAGACCGCGTGCTCGTCAAACGCCACCCCACGCCCCGCGGCCAGAGCTCGTCCCAGGGCGAGCGCCGTTCCCGACGGCGCGTCCACCTTGTGACGGTGGTGCGCCTCGATGACTTCAAGGTCGGTGTCGTTGTCGAATGCTCGCGCCGCCAACTCCGCCAGTCGCAACATCAGCGTAACGCCGGTGCTGAAGTTTGCCGCCTGGCACACCGGTGCCCGGCGGGAAGCGTCATGGACCAGCGCCTGCTGCTTGGCATCGAGCCCGGTGGTCCCCAGAACCCAGGCCACCCCGCTGTCCAGGCAGGCCGCGGCGTGCGCGGCCACCGTGTCCGGCAGGGTGAAATCGACCAGCACATCGGCCGAGGTCAACGCCGCGGTCACATCGTCGTGACATACGGCCTGCGCTTCGGCGGCTTCGCATGTCGCGCCGGACTTCACGGTCACCGCCGCCAGTTCCAGGTCGGCGGACTGCAGGACCCGATCGATCAGGACACCTCCCATGCGCCCATTGGCGCCGGCGATCGCGATGCGCGAGCTCACGATTTCATGTCATCGAAGAAACTCTTCACACCCTCAAACCAGCTGCGCTGTCGCGGACTGTGCCCGTGGCCACCCTCATGAAGACTGTCCTGCAGCTCTCGGAGCAGCTCTTTTTGCTGTTTGCTGAGGTTCACCGGCGTTTCCACCACCGCGCGGCAGAGCAGGTCGCCCACGCCGCCGCCGCGAACCGGCTGAACACCCTTGCCGCGAAGCCTGAACAGCTTTCCCGTTTGAGTTTCAGGCGGAATCTTCAGCTTCACGCGACCGTCAAGGGTCGGAATTTCCAGTTCGCCGCCCAGGGCCGCGTCGGCGAAGGTGATGGGCACCTCGCAGAACAGATGCTTGCCGTCGCGCTCGAACAGCGGATGCTGCTTCACGGACATCTGCACAAACAGATCGCCCGGCGGCCCGCCTTCCGCTCCCGCTTCTCCTTCCCCGGCAAGACGAATCCGATCGCCGGTGTCGACCCCTGGCGGTACCTTTACCGACAGCTTCTTCGTTTTCTCGACGCGTCCCTGACCCCGGCATGTGGGGCAGGGATCAGCGATCGTATAGCCGCGTCCATGACACGTGGGACAGGTTTGCTGTACCTGGAAGAAGCCCTGCTGCATGCGCACCTGGCCCACGCCACCGCAGGTTCCACAGGTTGTTCGGCCACTTCCCTTGCGCGCTCCGCTACCGTCGCAGGAGGTGCAGACGACGAGCGTCGGCACGCGAATCTCAACGGTGGTACCGCGCACGGCATCTTCGAGGGAGATATCCAGCGTGTACCGCAGGTCCGCACCGCGTTGCGCACCGCCGCGGCTGCGACCGCCGCCGCCCCCGAAAATGTCACCGAAGACGTCGCCGAAGATATCGGCAAAGCTGCCTCCGGCGAAACCGCCTCCACCTCCGACCTGGCCCTCGACACCGGCGTGACCGAAACGGTCGTAGGCCGCGCGCTTTTCCGCGTCACTCAGGACTTCGTAGGCCTCGGAAGCTTCCTTAAACTTCTCTTCCGCGTCCGCGTCGTCGGGGTTACGATCCGGGTGATACTTCATCGCGACCCGGCGATAAGCCTTCTTGACTTCCTTTTCGTCGGCGCCCTTTTCGACACCAAGGACTTCGTAGTAGTCGCGTTTACTCATAGCATCGAGCGCTCGCGGCGCCCCCAGATTTTCAGGCCGGCCCACCGCCGGCAGAAACAAGAACGCGGGCACACAGGTCCCGCGTCGCTCACACCGGGATCGACCCGGCCTCGCGGCGCGGCATCAGGCAGACCTGGCGCCGCGCGGTGCGCGAGTTTACTTCTTGTCGTCGCTGACTTCCTCAAACTCGGCGTCGACCACATCGTCAGCGGCGGAGCCGCCTTCCTCAGCAGCGCCGGCATCGGCCGAACCGTCAGCACCAGCCTGCGCTGACTCCGCCTGCGCGGCGTACATCTTCTGCGCGACGGGACCCGTGGTTTCCGTCAGCTTGTTTGCCGCAGCGTCGATGGCGTCCTTGTCGTCGCCCTTGACAACCTCCTCGGCTTCCGCGATCGCGGCTTCGATGGCCGCCTTCTCTTCATCCGAGGCGTGCTCCGCACCTTCCTCCAGGGTCTTTTTCGCCGCGTGAATCAGGCCGTCGCAGGTATTGCGCGCGGTGATCAGCTCCTCGAACTTCTTATCCGCCTCGGCGTTCACCTCCGCGTCCGCGACCATCTTTTCGATCTCGTCATCCGAGAGGCCGCCGGAAGCCGTGATCCGAATCGACTGCTCCTTGCCCGTGGCCTTGTCCTTGGCCGACACGTTCAGGATACCGTTGGCGTCGAGATCGAAGGTGACCTCGATCTGCGGCATACCGCGCGGCGCCGGCGGAATATCCGCGAGATCAAAGCGACCCAGCGACTTGTTCTGCGTCGCCTGCTTGCGCTCGCCCTGCACCACGTGGATCGTCACGGCCGTCTGGTTGTCGTCGGCGGTGGAGAAGATCTGCGACTTCTTCGTCGGGATCGTCGTGTTCTTCTCGATCAGCGGAGTCGCTACGCCGCCCATGGTTTCGATACCAAGAGTAAGCGGGGTTACGTCTAGGAGGAGTACGTCCTTGACGTCACCGGCCAGCACGGCGCCCTGGATTGCCGCGCCCATGGCGACAGCCTCGTCCGGGTTGACGTCCTTGCGCGGCTCTTTGCCGAAGAAGTCCGCAACCTGCTTCTGAACCAGCGGCATGCGCGTTTGCCCGCCCACGAGAATAACCTCGTCGACATCGCTGGGGGAAAGGTCCGCGTCCTTGAGCGCCG
Source organism: Pseudomonadota bacterium (assembly GCA_038748515.1). Taxonomy (GTDB): domain Bacteria; phylum Pseudomonadota; class Gammaproteobacteria; order Pseudomonadales; family Halieaceae; genus Congregibacter. Next base: position 260,343 of record JBCDIW010000003.1, on the reverse strand, counting down.
TCTTCACGGGCTCGATGGAACGGGTGACCAGCTCCTCCACCAGGGACTCGAGCTTCGAGCGGCTCAGCTTCACCACCAGGTGCTTCGGGCCCGTGGCGTCGGCCGTAATGTACGGCAGGTTGACCTCCGTCTGCTGCGAGCTGGACAGCTCGATCTTGGCCTTCTCCGCAGCCTCCTTCAGACGCTGCAGAGCCAGCGGATCGTTGTGCAGATCGATGCCACTTTCGGTCTTGAACTGGTCGGCCAGGTATTCGATCAGACGAAGGTCAAAGTCCTCACCGCCGAGGAAGGTGTCACCGTTCGTGGAGAGCACCTCGAACTGGTGTTCCCCGTCGACTTCCGCGATCTCGATGATCGAGATATCAAAGGTGCCGCCGCCAAGGTCATACACAGCGATCGTGTGGTCGCCCTTGGCCTTGTCCATGCCGTAGGCGAGAGCGGCCGCGGTGGGCTCGTTGATGATGCGCTTTACCTCGAGACCGGCGATCTTGCCCGCGTCTTTCGTCGCCTGGCGCTGGGAGTCGTTGAAGTAGGCAGGCACAGTGATCACCGCTTCGGTCACGGGCTCGCCCAGGAACTCTTCAGCAGTCTTCTTCATCTTGCGCAGAACTTCAGCAGACACCTGCGGCGGTGCGATCTTATCCCCTTTCACTTCTACCCAGGCATCGCCGTTATCCGCGGCCGCGATGGTGTAGGGCACCATCGAGATATCTTTCTGCACCACGTCGTCGGTAAATTTGCGTCCGATGAGGCGCTTTACCGCGAACAGAGTGTTGGTCGGGTTGGTAACGGCCTGGCGCTTGGCGCTCATGCCCACCAGCGTCTCACCGTCGTCGGTGTAGGCCACGATGGACGGCGTCGTGCGCCCGCCCTCGGCGTTTTCGATCACGCGCGGCGCGTCCCCATCGAGGACCGAGACGCAGGAGTTCGTCGTCCCCAGGTCAATCCCAATGATCTTGCCCATAACTGTTCTCCTCTAGGGGTCATCCCCGGGTTCGGCAGACAACCGCTGAAAATTCATATCCCTACGCTATGTGGGTCCAACCGCCCGAACTTCAAGGGTCCGGCCGTGATCCCCGGGGGTCGCAGAAAGCTCCTCAGCCCGAGGCTGCGGCCTTGCTCACCATCACCATGGCAGGCCGCACCAGGCGACCATTGAGCGTGTAGCCCTTCTGCATCACGGCGAGCACCGTGTTGGGCTCCGCGTCGGGGTTTTCCACCATACTCATGGCCTGGTGGAGCTCCGGATCAAAGGGCTCCCCGGCTGGATCCAGGGCTTCGATCTGAAATTTCTGCAAGGCGCCCATGAAGCTCTTGAGGGTGAGTTCCACGCCCTCCGCCATGGGCCGCACCGCTTCGTCGTCCGGCGTTGCGGCTTCCAACGCCCGCTCAAGGTTGTCGACTACCGGCAGAAGCTCCGCGCAGAAACGCTCCAGGGCGTACTTGCGAGCTTTCTCTACGTCCTGCTCGGCACGACGCTTGGCGTTCTGTGCTTCAGCCGTGGCTCGAAGAGCCGCGTCCTTGGCCTGCGCAAGCTCGTCTTCGAGACGCGCGAGGGCCGGATCGACCGGGCTGCCCTCGATGTCACCCTCGACATCACTCGCGACCTCCCCATCGACGCTTTCGCCTGGCGGCACGTCCCCCGGTGCGGGCTTCTCCTGCACCGATGCAGCGGCATCGCTCTCGGCTCCTGCCTCCGCGGACATTTCCTCGGGTTGTTTGTCGTCGGCCACTACGGTCTCCCAAACTTTAGCCAGTCCACCGCGGCCAGGGCGCGCAGATGGGCGGTCGCAGCGGCGACCGCGGTCACGATTGAGAGCCACATGGGGACGATTTTTGTGATTTCAAGCGCTGAACCCGCCTTTTTGGAGCGCCAGAGACGAAAAGGTCGACTCCCACAGGCGACGGGTTGTCAGCTGGATCCGAGAGCCCGACTCAGCATGCGGGACGTGACGTCGACGATGGGAATGACGCGCTCGTAGGCCATGCGCGTGGGGCCGATCACCCCCAGAACCCCCAGCGGACGCTCACCATTGCCGTAGGCCGCGGTCACCAACGCGTATTCCTCGAAAGCCTCCGTGCCCACCTCCTCGCCGATGAAAATGCGCACCCCCTCGGCCAGGCTGCAGCGTTCCAGGAGATGCAGCAGATCCTGTTTCTGCTCCAGAGCGCTCAGGAGCTGCCGCAGTCCGTCGAGTTCTTCGGGACTGGCGTTCTCCAGCAGCCGGGTCTCGCCCACGATGAGGCAATCGCCGGGGTCCTCCTCGTCGGCGAGGGCACGCTGGGCAAGGTCAAGGCTGTCGGCAAGATAGCGATCGAGGCTGCTGCGCGCGGCGTCGAATTCGCGCTGCAGTTCGTCGCGCACGTCCCCGAGTTCCCGGCCCGCGAAGCGCTGGTTGATTTCCCGGGCGGATTCTCGCAGCTCTTCCTCGGAGAACACTCGACGCGTGTGGATGATGCGGTTCTGCACTTCGCGCTGGTTGAGGACCAGAATCACCAGTACGCGATCGCCCGACAGGGGTAGGAACTCGACCTGCCGTAGCGGCTGCTGCGCCGGCCGCGGCACCGTGACGAGACCGGCCTGGCTCGTGATGGATGACAGCAACGTCGACGCCGTCTGCACGAGGTCGCGCGTGTCGCGGTCCGGATTCAGCTGATCGCGCAGCGCAGACAAGTCCTGGGCCTGCGGTTCGCGCTGAAGCTGGAGCACCGCGTCTACGAAAAAGCGGTAGCCCTGCGCCGTGGGGATGCGTCCGGCCGACGTGTGCGGCGAGCGTAGAAAACCGAGGTCTTCCAACTCGGCCATACCGTTGCGGATGGTTGCCGGGCTGAGGCTCAGACCGGATTCTTCGCCGAGCGTACGCGAACCGACCGGCTGGCCGTCACGAATGTGCAGACCCACAAGGGCCTGGAGCAGCGTGGCAGCGCGCTCTGACAGTTCCCGGCTCAAACTGGCACTGGTGTCGGCATGGTCCCACGGTTGTAGCACAGGCCCGCGTCGGCGAAAAGCGGAGTACCGGTACCGCGTCACATCAGCCGGTTTATCCGCCGTCGGCGTTGCGCTATAAACCACGCTGCTTCCGGTGCCCAATGTCAGAAGGTCACATGCTCACGCACATCACGATCAGCCAGTTCACCGTCGTCGACCGCCTCGAGATCGAGTTCCGCGACGGGTTGACCGTTCTCACGGGCGAGACCGGCGCGGGCAAATCGATAATTCTGGACGCCCTCGGACTGTGCCTGGGAGACCGCGCGGATACCGGCATGATCCGTCCCGGCAGCGATCGCGCGGAACTCACAGCGAGCTTTGACCTGAAGCGCGTGTCGGCGGCGCAGCAGTGGCTGGCCGAACGCGACCTGGACGCCGATGGCGAGTGCCTGCTCCGGCGCACCTTGAGTCGCGAAGGCCGCTCCCGCGCCTACATCAACGGACGCCCCGCCACGCTGGAGGACTGTTCAAGCCTTGGAGAGCTGCTAATCGATATTCATGGGCAGCACGCGCACCAGTCATTGCTGCGCCGAAGCTTTCAGCGCCTCATGCTCGATCAGTATGCCGACGCCGAGGCGGCCGCTGAGACGGTCGCCAGCGCTGCGCAGGCCTGGCGAGAGTTGAACGAACGCATCCGCAGCCTCCGGGCCATGCAAAGCGAGCAGGCGGATCGTGAACAGCTTCTGCGTTACCAGCTCCAGGAGCTAACGGAGCTGGATCTCGGCGAAAGCGAAGTAGGAGCGCTGGAGGAAGAACAGCGACGTCTGTCCAACGCCGATGCCCTGCAGCGGGATACCGCGGCCGCGATCGCCGCAACGGAGGTCGCGGAGCAGAACTGTCGGGAGGCGCTGCGCGCCATCAGCGGAGGTCTGCACGAAGACGCCGCCGGTGCCGCGGTACGCGATCTCCTGAATTCGTCGGCAATCCAGCTCGACGAGGCACGAAGCGAGCTCGAGCACTATCTCGCGGGTTGCGAAAACGACCCGCAGCGGCTGACTGAGGTCGAAGCGCGCCTCGACACCGTCTATACGCTCGCTCGCAAACACCGGGTTGACGCGGAGCAGCTCCACGCCCAGCGCTCGGCGTTGGAAGGCGAGCTGGACGGCATGGACGCGAGTGACGAGCGCCTGGCGGAGCTGGACGCCGATCTCCGCAAACTTCGCGAGCGCTACACCGCGGCAGCCGGCACGCTTAGCAAACGCCGTGGCTCAGCGGCGCGGCGCCTTGAAAAGGCTGTGGCCAGCCTTCTCGGCAAGCTCTCCATGAGCAACTGCAAGTTCAGCGTGGCGCTGTCGGCCCGGGAAGGCGACCAGCCCCACATGCACGGCTCGGAAGACATCGAGCTTCGTATCAGCACCCAGCCCGGCGCCGAGGCGCAGAGCCTCGGACGGGTGGCTTCCGGAGGTGAGCTCTCGAGGATCAGTCTGGCCATCCAGGTCGCCGCCGCGGGCCGCGCACGCGTTCCCAGCATGGTGTTCGACGAGGTGGACGTCGGCATCGGCGGCGCCGTCGCGGAAGTCGTGGGACGGCTGCTTGCAGATATGGCCGAGGCGTCCCAGATTCTGTGTGTTACCCACCTGCCCCAGGTCGCGGCCCAGGGGCAGCATCACTTACGCATCGTCAAACGCGGTAAAGGTCGCAGCCTGGCTTCGGACGTGAATGCCCTGAGCGATGACGAGCGAATCAAGGAGATTGCGCGCATGCTGGGGGGTGTGAAGATGACTGAGAACACGCTGGCGCACGCCCGGGAGATGCTGTCCCTACCGGCTTGAGACGATGCGCCGCAGGAAGCCAATCGTGATCCGGGGACTGGATTCAAGTCCGAGGAGTGGCGATGGCGTTGCGAGACCCCGGATGCCGCGTGCAAAGCCCTGATCTAACCGTCGGGCTTGCGCACGTACAGCACTAGAGAGTGATCTACGAGCTCGAAGCCGTGCTCTTCGACAATTTTCTTCTGCCGCTCTTCGATCAAAGAGTCGGTGAACTCGATGACCTCGCCCGTATCGGTGCGCACCATATGGTCGTGGTGCTCGCCGTGGTCGAGTTCGAAAACGGCACTACCCCCTTCAAAGTTGTGCCGCGTCACGAGACCCGCGCTTTCGAACTGCGTGAGCACGCGGTAGACCGTGGCCAAACCGACGTCTTCACCCGCGTCGCGCAGCAGCTGGTACACATCCTCCGCGCTGAGGTGACGTGACTCGTCGTCCTGGTCCTGCAAAATCTGCAGAATCTTTACCCGGGGCAGCGTGACCTTGAGGCCGGCGTTGCGCAGGTGGTGGTTGCTATGGGGCATGGGGAGGTGCTTCTCTGATCCCTACAGGGTCGTTATGATGCCACCCCCTCACAGTGAGTGAAAGCTGGTTTTGTCTATCTGTCGATCGCCTGCGGACCCACGTAACGCGCTCCGCCCTGCGCCTGCCCGCCCGCGCATGAAGAGCGCGCTGCTGATTTGCCTGCTCGCCACGGGCGCCCTCGCGGGCTGTGGCTTTGTTGGGTTTCCCGGTGTTTATCGGATTGATGTGGAACAGGGCAACCTCGTAGACCGGGAGATGATTGATCAGTTGACCGAGGGCATGAGCCGGCGTCAGGTCCGCTTCATCATGGGCTCACCTCTGGTCGAAGACACCTTCAACCCCGACCGCTGGGATTATCCCTACGTGATTAGTAACGGCCGGGAAGTCATCAGTGAAGCCAAGGTAACGGTTCGCTTTGTAGAAGATCGGCTGGTGGCCATCGAGGGTGATTATGTGCCCGAATGGTCGCGGCCTCCCGGTGAAGCCGCCGGCGAAGATGAACAGGCCGAGGCCGAGGACGAAGACGCCGCGTCTGAGCCGGGAGCAACCTGACCCCGGCGCTCCCGCGGTCGACGCGCGCCTGGGGCATTTTCAGACCCATTACAGCTCGTACGCGCGACGGCGTTACCCTACATCCGGAAAAAGCTTGCGCTAAGGCAAAAACCCCAGCCGCGGCAAAAACCCCAGCCGCCATAGCTCACCGATTCGGCGACCAGACACGCTTTGAATCAGCTATCGATTCGCGAAATTCCTATTTGGTTTCTCGCCGGATCTTGTACGTTGCCGCAAATTTTCCTCCTGCGGCAACAGCCCATGCTCCTGCCTTAGTCTGAAAATCCCCTGCAACGCACAATCTCTCGCCGAGAATTCCAGCTATCGGTGAGCTGTCGTGGCTAGGCATCAGTCTCCTTATCCGTTTCGCTGTTTTTACTCGCGTCGCCCTCTTCCCGCCGACTGCGCGCCCGCGCGGCCCGTGCTTTACGCACTTCCTTGGGATCGGCCTTGAGCGGACGATAGATCTCGACGCGATCACCCTCCTCCACGACCTGGGTCGGTGACACGACCTGTCCGAACACGCCGAGGCGGGAGCTTTCGTCCAGCGCCAGCTCGTCAAAACGCTCCTCGATCCCGGACAAGCGGGCGGCCGCAAGGGCCGTGCTTCCGCGGGGAACCCTGATCCGCAGCAGGGCCTGTTTCTCCGGCAACGCGAAGGCGACTTCTACTTGTATGCTGTCTTCGTCACTCATTATTCAGCGCTACCTGGCTCAGCCCGGTCTGCCCTCCGTGCCATAGATCTCGGTGGCCCGGCGCACGATCGCCGTGACCAGATTCCCGGTCACACTGTCGAATAGCCGTGCCGCCGCCGCGCCAAGCAGACTGCCGCGTAACTGAAACTCAAGATCGAGGGCAATCTTGCAGGCCTGGGGCGCCAGCGCCGTGAAGCGCCACACGCCATCAAAGCTGTCGAACGGCCCCTCGGCCAGCGTCAGATGGATCTGCTCATAGGGCGTGAGCACATTGATCGTCGTGAAGCTTTGGGAAATGCCGGCGCGCGCGAGGTGGAGACGCGCCTCCATGCGGCTCTCGTCCGCCTGCAGCACCTCGGCGCCAACGCAGCCGTCCATGAACTGTGGATAGGCCTCGATATCATTCACCAGTGCATAGAGCTGCTCGCTGCTGAAAGGCAGAAGAGCATTGCGATGTATGGCGGTCATTGCGTCTGCGGTACCAGGTAAAGCCAGAGCCAGGCGACACCGATCACCGGCGGTGCCACGAATCGAAGCAGAAAGTACCACAGGGAAAACAGCGCGTCGGGCTCCCGACCGAGCTCGCGGCGAAGAAGCGCACGCGGCAGACGCCAGGCGACAAACAGCGCGAGCAGCAGCATGGCCAGGGGCATGAGCAGCTGCGAGGTCCACAGATTCATGGCGCGCATGAGCCCGGCCTCTTCACCCAGGCCGAGCGTTACAAAACATGAGGCGCTCCACGCCATAACCATGAGCATCGGCGCCCCCGCGCGCCGGGGGAGACTGAACTGCTGCTCGATAACACCGAGCACGGGCTCCAGCAGCGCGGCGGCGGAGCCGACCAGCACCACGGCCACCATCAGAAAGAACAGGGCGCCGTAGAAATCGCCGAAGGGAAGTCCGCCGTAAGCGAACGGCACGGCCAGGAACAGCAGGGCAAACTCCCGCGCAGGCACTACGTTGGCCTCGGCGAGAAGGGGATAGAGGGCGAGTCCGGCGGCGACGGCGACGACCAGATCGAAAAGCGCGACCGCAATCACCGAGCGCAGCACCGGAAGTTTCCTCGGCGCGTAGGCTCCAAAGCTCATGCCTACGGCAACACCAATCGACAGCGTAAACAGCGCATGACCCAGGGCCGCGAGAAAGGAGCCGCCGTCAAAGTCCAGGGGCTGGCGAGCAAAGAGAAAGCGACCCGCCGCCTCCAGGTCGCCAAACTCAAGGGCATAGTTCACCAGTACACCCAGCAGCCAGAGCAGCAGGGGTACCGATACCCAGGCATACAGGCCGAGCCCCCGCCGAACGCCCACCGCACCGATGAGCGCCACAAACAGCGCAAGGACGGCCTGCGTCCCGATCAGCGACGACGGCGAGTCCAGCTGGGCGCCGAGAAAATCGCTGACGCCAGCGGCTGGCATGGCCGCGAAAGTACCCAGCTGCTGGTGGAACGCGTAGAGCAGCGCCCAGCCGCCAACCACAATACAAACAACAAGAAGAAGCACGGCCGCAAGGCAGGTGAGCAGGGGAATCAATAGCCAGAACGACGAGCGGCCCGAGGCCATGATCGCCCAGCGCGTGCTGGAAAGCGGCGAACCGCGACCATGCGTGCCGAGGACGATCTCTGCGCTGAGCAGCGGCACGCCGACGACTAGCAGACAAAACACATAGCTCAGGACAAACGGCGCACCGCCGTGCTCGCCCATCAGCCAGGAGAAGCGCCACAGATTACCAAGCCCGATCGTAGCGATCGCGAGCGCCAGCACGAAGGTAGTGCGTGAGCGCCAGCATTCCTGGGCTGGGATGGGGAGCATGAATTGAAAAGCCTTAAGCGGGGGACACAGTGTGCCCGAGGCCGATCGCCATGCGAAGGGTCAGTCGAAGTCAGAAAAATCTGCCCCCACGATGGAGGAAATCAGCAGTCGGCCGGCTGAGGGGTTTGTAAGCAGCGTGCAGACTCGATCAACCATACGGGCAGACCGGAGCCTGGGGGCAGATCCTCAGGGTCGAGCGGGTCGCTGCCAAGTTCGATCTCTTCGAAATCACTAAAGCCATCGCCGTCGGTGTCGGGGTTGATCGGACTGGTTCCCAGGCTCGCCTCGCGGTTGTTGCCCAGCCCGTCTCCATCGGAGTCCTGTGTTTCCGTCGGGTCTTCGGGAAAGGCGTCTTCCTCATCCGGAACACCGTCACCGTCACTATCGAGAGCGATATTGTAGACACGGACACTTCCCGGCCCGAGGGCAAACTCCGGTGCACCCAGCGCGACCCTATCCCCATCGTCCGAGAGTGCGACAGCAGAACCGAGATATTCATCGGCGCGCTTGCCGTCAATATCGACTCCCCGCTGGAACCAGTCCGCCCCCTTCCAGTAAAAAACCCGGGCTTTCCCGCTCCGTGGGCCCGCATCCGTGCTGCCGCTAGCACCGATTACTACCGTGTCTCCATCTCCGGACAGGCCTAGCGCTATTCCATTGCTTTCTCCAATTGCCTCCCCGTCGATAACGCTGCCCCGCTGTTCCCAGGCATTGCCGCTCCACTCAAAAATACGGACGCGCCCGCCGCCGAGGAAGACTTCTGAGTTGAACCGCGCTCCCACAGCAAGCACCGAGCTATCCGCAGACAGGGCGACGGAATTCCCGGTCGCGTCGTTTACACCTTCCCCATCGATATCGCTACCACGCTGCGTCCAGGAAATCCCGTTCCAGTCATAAACCCGCACAGAACCGCTGCTAATGCCTGCATCGCTTGCGAAAGGAGCCCCGATAGCCACGGAGTCGCCGTTACTTGAAAGACTGACGGAAAACCCGCTCTGATCTTCTCCGGACTCTCCGTCGATATCGTTGCCGCGCTGTGCCCAGGCCGTGCCCGTCCAGTCAAAAACTCGCACGTGCCCGCGGTCCGGAATGATGCCGAGGCCGTCATTGCCCGGAGCGCCAACGGCGAGGGTATTCCCATCGTCCGACAGGGAGACCGACGTGCCGCTCCGATCAGCCGCCGCTTCGCCGAGCAGATCGGCGCCTCGCTGGATCCAGGCCGAACCATTCCATACATAGACGCGGGCAAGTCCCGTCTCGTTGACCAGCAGGTCCGGTCCGGGGGCGCCAATGGCCACAATGTTGCCGTCGGCCGACAGCGCCACGGACCAGCCGCTTCGATCGCCGGGCTCGCCGGAGATATCCACCCCACGCTGTACCCAGGCCACACCCGTCCAGTCAAAGATGCGGGTAACGCCGATTTCTGTACGAGCCACTTCATCGCCGCGCGTGCCCGTGGCCACGGTCAGACCGTCGGCGGAAATACTGACCGAGAACCCAACATTGTCGCCCTGCACGGTGCCGACGATGTCCTGGCCGATCTGTACCTGGGCGAGAGTTCGCTCCGGACCCAGGCTGCTAATTCCCATGAAAATCGCCGCTGACAGCCGAACGATCGCAGAGCCCGTCCTCCCGGGCGAAGAAAAGTCCATGCGGGGTCGCTCCTTGTCTCGCTGACGGGCGAACGCCGTCTGCGTGGCGTCAGTCTAGGTAACGCGCAATTCGGTCGCAATTGCTCTCCTCCAGACGGCGTTCGGGCAAGCGCCGAAGCAAGCTGCAAGCAACGACGCGCCACGCATGACCGGCAGTAACCACGCTCCGAGTACAATGGGCGGATGGGTAAGAGAAAAGCAAAAACGCCTGACAACACCATCGCGCAGAACAAGCGCGCCCGCTTCGACTATCAGCTTCTTGAGACCTTCGAGGCTGGGGTCGCCCTCGCGGGGTGGGAAGTGAAGGCGCTGCGTGCCGGCAAGGCGCAGCTCAGCGACTCCTACGTTCTGATCAAGGACGGCGAGGCCTGGCTGCTCGGCGCCCAGATCACGCCGCTCGATACAGCGTCGACGCACTTCGTGACCGATCCGACGCGCACACGCAAGCTGCTGCTGCACAAGAAGGAGCTCGCCAAGATTCTCGCCGCCACGGCGGCCAAAGGACAAACCTGTGTTTGTACTCGACTCTATTGGAAGGGACATCTTGTAAAAGCCGCCATCGCCCTGGCGCAGGGCAAGCAGACCCACGATAAGCGGCAGACAGAGAAGGAACGCGAGTGGAATCGTCAGAAGCAGCGTGTGATGCGCGACGCGAGTCGCTGACCCCGTTCGGAATAACCTTAGGAAAAACAATTATCTGGAATAGGGCCAGGACGCTTGCAGCGACCTGCCCGGCTCATCAGAATGCCCCTCCTGAACCGGCAGGTCACGCCATGTCGATTGTCCGTCGACGCGGCACGGGTCGGTTAGCTCCAGCGTTATCTGAAATCCAAGAGGAACAACATGGCCGCCGTAGCGCCCGCAAAAGTCACCGAAGTCCGTCACTGGAACGATCGCCTTTTCAGCTTTCGCACTGAGCGCGCCCCGGAGTTTCGCTTCGAGAACGGTCACTTCACCATGGTGGGCCTGAAGGTGGGAGAGCGACCCGCGCTACGTGCCTACAGCATCGCCAGCGCCAACTACGAAGACCATCTGGAGTTCCTGAGCATCAAGGTCCCGGACGGCGAACTGACGTCGCGGCTGCAGCACATCACCGTAGGCGACGAAGTGCTTCTGGGCCGCAAGCCCGTCGGATCGCTTGTGCTCACGGATTTGCGTCCCGGTCGCAATCTTTACCTTTTCGCCACGGGCACCGGTCTCGCGCCGTTCATGGCGATCATTCGGGACCCCGAGGCCTATACAAAGTTCGAGCGCGTGGTCCTTGTACACGGCGTGCGCCATGTCTCCGACCTCGCTTACCACGATTACCTCAAGGAGGGTATTCAGCAGGACGAATACCTCGGCGAGGAGATCCGCGAAAAATTCCGCTACTTCCCCACGGTCACCCGTGAAGCGTTCGCGCAGCGCGGGCGGATTACCGAGCACCTGCGGGCAGGGAGCATCGAAGCCAACCTGGAGTTGCCGCTTCTCGACCCCGCCGTGGATCGAGCCATGATCTGCGGCAGTATCGCCATGCTCGAGGATATCTCCGCGCTCCTCGACGAGCGCGGATTCGAGATATCCCCGAACCAGGGCGTCCAGGGCGACTACGTTATTGAGCGGGCCTTTGTCGGGTGAATCGAGCGGGTGAATCGAGCGGGTGAATCGAGCGGCTGAAGTCAGCGGCTGTAACGAACGACTGAACCCCGCGGCTTAAACGGCCGATTGAAACGATCGTGTGTGCCGGGCGTCTCAGGCTCGCGGTTACAGCGGCCGAACGCGACCCCGCAGAATGCTTAAGACGCCGTTCCCGGCAGGGGCGAAGACGGTACCCCGCTTTCATCGCTTTCATCGTTTGCGGCTGCTTCTTTTGGAGCCGCGCTGACTTCCTTTTGCGCGTCCGACAGCTGGCGCGGTGCGAGCGCGCGATACGCTGCGGGTACCACGTACAGCGACAGGAAGGACCCAAGAAGCATTCCGCCTATCACCGCCAACCCGAGGGGCACCCGGCTTTGAGCGCCGGCGCCAAGCGCCAGGGCAATCGGCAGGGTGCCAAGCACTGTGGAGAAGGTCGTCATGAGGATGGGTCGGAAGCGCGCTGAGGCGGCCTGCTCAACGGCGTCAGCGATGCTAAGACCGGCGGCGCGCCGCTGATTGGCAAATTCCACGATCAGGATACCGTTCTTGGTCACAAGGCCGATCAGCATGATCAAGCCGATCTGCGAAAAGATGTTCAGCGTCTGATTGAAGTACCACAGCGTCAGTAGGCCGCCGGCGATTGCCATGGGTACGGTGAGCATGATCGCAAGGGGATCGCGGAAGCTCTCGAACTGCGCCGACAGCACCAGGTAGATGAGCAGCAACGCGAAGGCGAAGACGAATGTCAGGCTGCTGCCCGTATCCTCGAACTCCCGCGACTGGCCGTCGAGTTCGGTGCTGAAGCTATCGTCGAGAACTTCATTCGCGACGGCTCGCATGGCGTTCACGCCATCGCCGAGGGTGCTACCGGTAGCGAGGTTGGCCGAGAAAGTCGCCGCTGTGAAGCGGTTGAAGCGATAGAGCACCGGCGCGGAGCTGCGCTCGTCCAGCGTCACGAGGTTGTCCACGGGTACGAGGTCTCCGTCCGTGGCGCGTACGAGAAGACGCGAGAGGTCCGAGGGATCATCCCGGGCGGAGCGGCGCATTTGCCCGATAATCTCGTATTGCTCTCCATCCTTGATGAAGTAGCCATAGCGCTGCCCGCTCAGCGACGCCTGCACGACATCGACAATCTCGAGGGCACTCACGCCGATGGCATCGGCACGCTCGCGATCAATCTCCATGGCCAGTTCCGGCTGGGAGAACTTGAGGTCCACCTGCACGAAGCTGAACTCGGGACGCTCCTGCGCCATTTCCAGAAACTCAGGAATGATCGAGCGCAGTTTTTCGATATCCGGATTCTGCACCACGAACTGGACCGGCAGCCCCCGGCTGCTCCCGGAACGGATGGTCGCGGGCTGGCGCACAAACGCCCGGACCTCCGTCAGATCCGAAAGCGCTTCGGATACGCGCGTAGCCAGCTCCTGTTGCGAGGCTTCGCGCTCCGACGGCTGCTTCAGCACGACGCGGCTGAAGCCGGTGTTTGTGGTCGTAGACGCACCGAACCCCGGGGACGTTACGGTAATCACCGAATCGAGACCGTCGGGAATTTCCGCGCGAACCCGGCGGTCCAGCTTCTTCAGGGCCTCGAACATATAGTCGAAGCCCGCGCCCTCGGGACCGTCGCCGAGTACCACGAGCATGCTGCGGTCCTCCAGCGGAGCCAGCTCTTCCGGAAGCTCGCGGTAGAGCAGGACCAGAAGGGCCAGGCACACAACGAGAATCACCGGAGCCATCCACGGGCGGGCGAGAAACCCGCGCAGCGATCCGCGGTAGCCGTCGGTAAGTTTCTGGAACATGGGTTCGGTGCTGCGATAGAAAGCGGTATGGCGCTCGCGTCGCTTCAGGAGCCGGCTGCAAATCATCGGAGCGAGCGTCAATGCGACGAAGGATGAGATCACGACCGCCGCCGCCAGGGTTACACCAAACTCGCGAAACAGGACGCCGGTGAGGCCGCCGAGAAACACCAGCGGCGCGAATACGGCAACGAGGGCCAGCGTCGTCGCGATTACCGCAAAGAAAATCTCCTTCACGCCGGCGGCAGACGCCTGAAGCGGCGGCTCGCCCTGCTCCACCCGCTTATAGATGTTCTCCACGACGACGATCGCATCATCGACCACGAGGCCAATGGCCAGCACAAGCCCAAGGAGCGTCAGCACATTGATCGAGAAGCCCGCGCTGTAAAGCACAAAGAACGTACCGGTCAGCGCGATGGGAATGGTGACGATCGGAATGAGGGTGGTTCTCCACTCGCGCAGGAAAAAGAAGATGGTCGCGCAAACAAGAATAAGAGCAACAAACAGCGTTTGTACCACCTCGGTGATACTGGAGCGGATAAAACGGCTCGTATCAAACCCAATGGCGATATCGACGTCCGGAGGCAGATCGCGCTTGATCAAATCGAGGCGACGATAGAATTCGTCGGCAATGGCGATCTCGTTGGCGCCACTCTGGGGCCGAAGCACGATGCCCACGGTTGTAACCCCATCACGACGCAGCACGGTACGCTCGTTCAGCGGGCCGATCTCCGCATAGCCGACGTCACGGAAACGCACCACCCGGTCGCCGTCGCGTTTGATAACCCGATTGTTGAACTGATTGGGGTCATCTCCAAGGCGGGACAGCGTGCGAATATTGAGATCGATGCTGCTGCCTTCGACCCGCCCGGTGGGCAGTTCGACGTTGGCGGCGCGAAAGGCCTCGCGAACGTCTATGGCCGTGAGACCGTGGGCGGCCAGGGCATCCGGGTCGAGCCACAGGCGCATCGAATACTCTTTGTCACCCCAAATATCGACCTGCCCAACGCCGTCGATTGTCTCGAGGCGGGCCTTGAACAGATTGTCCGCGATGGCGCTCAGCTCGAGCAGACTGCGCTGATCACTGCGGATGTTGACGAACACGATCGGATCGCCATCGGCATCCGCCTTGGACACGGTGGGCGCTTCGGCGTCATCGGGCAGACGCCGCATGGCCGCCGCCACGCGATCACGAATGTCGTTCGCCGCGCGATCCAGATCGTCGCCCACGTCAAACTCCACGCTCACCGTGCTGCGTCCCTCGCGGCTCACGGCTTTCAGCGTGCGGATTCCAGATACGGAGTTGATCTCCTCCTCAAGCACTTCCGTTATCTGGTTCTCGATCACGGTGGCATTGGCACCGGGATAGCTGGCCTGCACGGAAACCAGAGGTCGCTCAGCGAGGGGGAACTCGCGGATGGGAAGGTCGCCCACGGCAATCAGGCCGAAGACCACAATCACCATGGACATCACAATCGCCAGCACCGGCCGGCGAATGCTCAGATCATGCAGGCCCATCAGCCGAGCCCTGGCAACTTGCGCACGTCGACGGCCTGACCGTCCCGAACGCTCTGAATCCCCGAAGTAATCACTTCGTCGCCGGGAGTAAGACCACCGAGGATCTCCACCTCGGCATCGGTGCGATTCCCGGTGCGCACTTCGCGTCGCTTGGCGACGCCGTTCTCCACCGTGTAGACAGACACGGATTCGAGGCTCTGGAGCACGGCCACGCTGGGCACGACCAGCGCAGCGTCGTTGCGCGTGACCAGTTCGACGCGAGCGTAGTTTCCGGGAAGCAGCCGCCGCTGGGGATTGGATACGTCGGCGCGCACGGTCAGCGTTCTCGTATTCACATCGACGCGGGGACTGATGGCGCGCACGCTGGCGGTGAACGGCTGCTGATGCCCGGCCACCGCGAGACTCAGCGTTGTGCCGGGCTCGACCTCGTTGCGGAAGCGCTCGGGCACGCTGAAATCGACCTGCAGGTTCGTAAGCGTCTGCAGCGTGGTGATCATGGTGTCCGCTTCAATCAGGTCGCCCGGGCTGACCTCACGCAGACCCAGGGTTCCGGCAAAGGGCGCAACGATTCGCGTTTTCGCCAGGCGAACGGCAAGTCGACGTTCTTCAGCCTTGAGCACCTCGCGCTGGCTCACGGCATCATCGCGCTCGCTCGCGGTTACTGAGCCGCGTTCAAAGAGCGACTGAAGGCGCTCGGCATTGGTTTCCGCGAGGGCCAGCTGCTCGCGCACGGACTCAAGTTCGGCCCCCAGCTCGCCGGACTCAATGGTAACGATGAGGTCCCCCGCCTTCACCTGCTGCCCGTCGGTAAACGCTATCTGCTCGATCTTGCCGCGCAGTTCGCTCTTTATATCGACAGATTTTTCTGCGAGGAGCGAGCCGTTGAAGGTCAGGGTGCTTTCGAAGGGCTGGGTTTCCAGGCGCAGCGTTTCCACCGCGGGTTTGCGGCCGGCCTTTGCCGTGGACGTGGACTCATCCTCAAGCAGGGGCAGAATCTTGGGGGCGGCCAGAAGGCCCAGCACCGCGGCCGCGATGGCGACGGAAAACAGCTTTTTCATGACATTCCCCTTGAAGTGATGAGGCTGACAAGCGTGATTCAAACGACCGTTGGCGGTGCACTGGGCACGATGAACTCCGTACCTCGTTGACGCATGCGCCCGGCCGGCGCACACCCTTACGTCATTACGGAAGAATCCGATCACTCCGCTAAGATGCAGACGAGATCGCCGATCATGACCGGCATGTGCCCGCCTGGACGGACCGTGCCAACGCCTCTTATTTTACGCGCCTGTTTTGTGCGAATCTCGTATGAATCATGTGCGTTTATGTGCCCGGACCCGCAGTTTCGCTGGTAGTCTGGGGCGATGATCAGCGCCGCCACTGTTCTCGAATTCTGGTTTGAAGAAGCCGGACCACGCCGCTG
Source organism: Pseudomonadota bacterium (assembly GCA_038748515.1). Classification (GTDB taxonomy): domain Bacteria; phylum Pseudomonadota; class Gammaproteobacteria; order Pseudomonadales; family Halieaceae; genus Congregibacter. Next base: position 243,999 of record JBCDIW010000003.1, on the reverse strand, counting down.
GTTCAAACGCTCAGCGGACTTCGACAGTCTTTGCCGCGATCGGTTCCTTGAGGCGACGGCGGCGGCGGCCCGCGGCGAGTGCTGGAGCTGGCGGCGTACGCCGCGAGGGCGCTGCGCGGAAATTCTGCTCGTGGACCAGCTGCCGCGAAACCTGTTTCGCGGCACCGCCCGCGCGTTTGCCCAGGATGGCATGGCGCTCGTCCTCGCCCAGGAAGCGGTAGCCAGCGGCGATGATCTGCGCTTGAGCGACGACGAACGCTATTTCAGCTACATGCCCTATATGCATTCCGAGTCGCTGCTGGTTCACGATGAAGGGATCACGCTCTTTGAAAAACTGGGGAACCCCAAAGCCCTGCAGTACGCCGTTGCGCATCGCGAGGTCATCCAGCGGTTTGGTCGCTACCCGGTCAGAAACGCGGCCCTCGGCCGACAAAGCTCGGAAGACGAGCTGGACTACATTGCCAAGAACAGCGTTTTCTGACGGCGCGCCCGCTAGGCCATGCCGCCGAGGATCCCTCCCATCGCCGTCATGGTGACTATCCAGTAGCCTCCGTTCAGCATGATGTACTTCATGGACCGCTGCTCAAACATCCCCATGACCACAACGGCAAAGAAGATCCAGCCAAAGCCGGTCAGAAAGCCGTAAAACGCACCCTGCTGCGACGGACTGAAGAAGCCATCGGCGACCTCGGCGGTCGCGCCTATGAACATCTCAAGGCAGTAGCTCATTATCAATAGAGCGACGAAGGTGATGCCAAATGTGCGGGCCTTGTTACTCGCTGCGATTTGCTCCTCCGTGATACCCGCTTCCCTCTGCCACAGTTCCCCCAGAAGCACCGGTGAATACCAGAGACCGCCCACCACGAAACCGGCGAGCGCGGCCAGCACTACAGCCAGTAGATCAGGCTCAAATCCTTCCATCTTTCTTACCCCCAATATTGGATACACCGATAGCGAAACCCTTCCTGGCGGGGACTACCTCGGCACCCGCCCAGTTAGGGCGATGTGTGCGTTGCTGTCAAATAAGGCGGCTCGAAGCTGGCGCAATCGATTGGTCACCGCCCGGTGGGGCTTTCCAATAGATCGGAGGTCGGTCCTCGCGTGTTACCATATGCAGGTACATCGGGGGCGTTATGGATTCGACGACGGTAACGAAACCTGCGGTGCATGCCGTGATGGCAGCCAATCACGTAAATCCAAAGCTGTAAACTTATAGTTGCCAACGACGACAACTACGAGGTAGCGCTGGCCGCGTAAGCGGTCATCACGATCCTCATCTAGTGGCTTCGGCCCTAGCGGTCCTTAGCAAGGTTCCAGCCCCGCGCTACTGACTGTCATATAGAACTGGATCGCAGTCAGGCCTGTCTCGGGCCGCGCTGTTAAAAAAATACCGGGGCTCGCCATCGACGTCCTGACCGTTGGGCTGTCGGTGGTTAAATCAATAGACGGAAGCTAAGCATGTAGAGCCAATGGCAGAGTGCTGGCGGACGCGGGTTCAACTCCCGCCGCCTCCACCAAATTGAAAAAGGCGCAGCCCGATAGGGCTGCGCCTTTTTCAATTTTGGAGCCACGCGAGAGTTGATTTCGCGCCCGAAGGGCGCGGGTCGCCGTAGCGAAGCGAAGGCGTGGTGAGCAGGCCGAAGGCCTGCGAAGCTCAAACTCCCGCCGCCTCCACCAACACACAAGGGTGGCCCGATAGGGTCGCCCTTTTTTGTTGGTGGAAATGCGAAAGGCTGAACTCGCGCCCGAAGGGCGCCCCCATATTGCAGGAAACGGGGCTCACAGTATTAAGATCTTGAAATTCTAGATCGGGAAAACACGCTGAAACCACTGCATTAGCAGACTCAAACGAGCCATTCAGAGCCGAGTCAGTAGAGTCCCCAGGTGTAAGCCGCTTGTTGCTGATGCCGGGGTTGTCACCTTCCTGGAATCCCGAAACGCCACCGTTTGTGAGCGCGGGGAAAACGGACCGAATTCGGCCCTTAGCCAATGTCAAAACCCCTCAGGTAACGCGACCGCAAACTGTCAGTTACATGAATCACCGAGCAAAACAAATACTGAACCGATTCAATCCATTGTCGGCGACGTCTCAAAAGTAGTATCGTGACTCGAACAAGGTTACGGGTTTTCATCAGTGTCAAGTTCAACCGCGCGTACAATAAGCGACTTTGCGCTCCCCCGGCTAAACATCGGCGCGGGCAAAACGTACATCCCCGGATTTACTAACATTGATATTGCGCAAGTCGCTGACATAACGATGGACCTTGGGGCGGAACGTCTGCCATTTGAAGACAACTCGGTAGAGCTGATTTTTAGCTATCACTGTCTAGAGCATGTGCCAGATCTGCTCTTTTGCCTCGGTGAAATGAACCGCGTCCTCAAGCACAATGGTCTTTTACTGCTTGGCGTGCCATATCTCACGCTTACTCAGCATAATCTGGTCAATCCGTATCATTTGCATAATTTCAATGAATACTTCTTTGACTTGTTCGACCCAGACGTGCTGCTTGGCTCGGCTGTCGAGGAAGGCATCGTGGCTTTTCGTAGCCATTGGCACCGGTTTCACTATATGCCTCCATTCAGTAAGTTGCCGTTCAAAGCGTTAGCGCGCCGTCATTTGATGAATGTTGTGAACAAAATTGATTTCGGCGTCTACGCGCTGAAGAACGACGAACCTATCGTGCGCTTTAATGAGTCCGCGCTTTTCGACGAATGTTGTAGGTCGCGAGTCCGATACGCGGCTGAAGCTTAAGTTTTAGCGTCCTCGTAGTTAGTGAATTCGAGACTACCCTACGGCGGAAGGTTCTGACTGATCACGGCGGTTCGTCGAGCCGACGCTAAATGCCTGCTACGAGGCGGACCATCCTGATCCAACAGCGCCTGCAGTTATCTTCCTAGTGACTACGAAGGCAACTACATGAGTCTCCCGGTCTTAGGTAGATCAATTCCTGCGCGGTTGACGCAATCAGTCGGCCGTCACGGGAAAAGAACTGCCCTTGATTAAAGTCGCGTCCACCGCCCCCGGTCGGGGTGTCCATGCCGTAGAGAAGGTAATCGCCCTTAGTATTGGCAGTCTAAAGCACCTTCTCGCGTGATCGCCGGGGGCTTGCCTGATCGACGCTATTGTCTACTGTCGGCAGGTCGCTTCCGCTCAGCGCTGGCGGCCAGGACTGCGCGCGGCAAACTTACCAACGCGTTCCTGACGTAGCGGGCGAAGTGAAGCGGCGAACTCCATGGACTGAGCTTGAGCCGTGTTACAGGACCCGGATCAGACGGCGTCGTCGCCGGTGTTGGAGTCGACGATCACGATGGGATCGTGACGAGGGGCAATGAAGTACTCCGGGCGATAGAGATAATCGGGATCGTCAATACCTTCCTTATACCAGCGTATGACCTGGCCGGTACCACCGGTACTCGTTTCATTCTTGCCGTCGTACACCGCGAGCAGGCAGTCACTGCGTTGCACGATATAGGCGCCGGCTAGCGCATACTGGCGATTCCTCGCCTCATTCCTGGTTTCGCTCTTGTGTGCCGCCAGCTCGCGGATATTTCCGAAGCGCATGGGAAGCTCAAAATACAGACTGGCATGACCGATCATCTGGCGAAACTCGGCCATGGAATCGGCGGAGGTGAAGTCCGAGGTGTACAGCTCGTAGGGGAGAGGCAACGGGACGTTCAACGCCGCATTGAGCTTATCCATGGCGAGCTGGGCGACCAGCCGGTCCGCACCCTCTGCCAGGGGAGAGAGAACGACAAATTGATACCCCGGATTGCGCGCGGCGATTGCGTCCAAGGCGTCGATGATGCGTTGCCGGAGGATCGGGCTGTCGACGTCCAGCTTATTGAGCCTGTGGCCGGAAGCCCCAAGGACATAGATTCGGCGGGCACTGCGGCTCGCGCGGCTGGCAAACTGGCCGGGGATTGCCAGCGCTTCGCTGATTTCCTTTTCCCGCTGCTGCGGAGGCAGGTCTCGCCAGTGGACAAGGAAGGGATTCACTTTCGCTTCCTCGAGCCGCACATCACCGTGCGTCCAACCGTCGAATAGCTTATTACTGACGTAGCGGTTGTGTTCCATCATGGCGTGCACTTCGGCCTCTTCAGGCGTCAGTTCGACACTGCCCACATCACCCGGGACATCCGCAAGGCGGACAGCGCGAAGGCGAATCGGCCAGTGGTCGGCTTTGAGCAGGTTCTGCTTCCTCTCCCACTGCGGCAGTTCCTCCCAGCCCTGCAGGGCCTGGTGGGCCCTGGGATCACCCCCGGGCGCCGCGTTCAGGTACATATCGTGGATAGTGTGAGCCAGCTGATCCAACTGACTCGTCAGGATGTTGTCGGCGCTCAGAATCTGGTCGAGCATGCCGAAAGGATAAAGGCCATCCGGTACTTCGGGCTCTCCCGTGTTTGACTCCAGGAGTTGGGCAAGGCCGCTGGACTGCTGCATTCGGACGAGGATCGGTGCGTTTGTCGATCGCTGCGCGAGGAGAGTTCGCCTAAGCATTAGCGCAAAATTGAGATTCTCCTCGTCTGACTCGAGGCACAGAATGTGCTGGGTGATTGATGGCAGCTCGCGAGAAAACTCACCGTTGAATACGTGCGGCCCGAAGGCAGGCAGTTCAATGGCGCACAGATCGCAGATTTTAATGAGATTCGGGTAGGCAGAGCGCATCCTCAGCGCCCTGTTGTCCGCATCCGTATCAAAGACCGTTAGCCGCAGGCGGCCGCCGTTTGCATAGTGGCAGACCTGTGCCGCTTCGATAATCAGTTTCACCGCAAGCTGGGAAAAACCATAGATGCAGAGGTGTACGCGCTCTTGCCCGGCAACGTCGGCGAAGATTTCCGGCGGATAGTCTCTCAACAGCAAACGCGCGCTCAGGTCGTAGACGCTGAAAAAGGAAATCTCGATGAGTGAGAAGTCGGCGAAGAACTTCGGATAATCTTCAAGCTGGCTGGCAAGTCCGATTTCATTCAAATGAACGTGCATTCGCAGGTGCGGGCGCTGCCCGCCGTACTCTCGAATCCAGTTTCGCGCTTTCACCGTCAATTCTATGTTGGCGCCGTCATTAGCACTGAAGGCAATCAGATTTGAAGCGCGCTGCAGGTTTAGTCTTTGAAACAGGCGCTCATCGGGGAGGTCCCCGGTCAGCACCGGGAAGCCCAGATTTCTGGCGCGCTCAATGAAGGGGTTGTCGCCCGACACTTCGAACACGACGATGCTGGAACCAGATTCACAGGTTCTGAGGAACTGCCAGGAGTTTTCAGACAGGCCCACCACAACCACGTGGTTTTTGCTGAAACGAACGAGAAAATTCGCCAGGGTGGTACGGGTTCTGACGGCGAACAGGAGCAGCAGTGAAGCGATGGCAACCATCGGTGCGGCAAAGCGCGCGAACTCGATGGCAATGGGCACGTCTTCCAGAGCAAGGGTCCACTCTCCGCCCATCGCAAATAGGATGATCACTTCATAGAGCGATTGCCCGAAACGCTCCGTAAGTCGCTCGGCTGAAATCTGGTACTGGCCCCACAGGCCGATCGCGATCAGCAGCGGCACCAGGCTCGCAATAATCAGGCGCTCTCTCATTGCAGTTCGTTTCGCGAGTGTTCGTCGAGCAGTGTAGCCGCGTTTGCTACCTGCCGAGACGATACGCAGGACGGCCCGCGGAGTAGGACGGAACCCTCACCCGTCCCATGGCGCGCAGCGGGCACCATCGCCTGATCGACACGACAGGAGCTTTTGGCGGGACGTCTAATCGCCGCAAAACGCCGCGCACTCACCGTAACGACGCTCGATCTCCGCAACGCGGCCGATATTCGCGGCTAGCGGCGAGCGGTCGTTGGCTCAGGCGGGCAGAGCTTCTAAGCCTGAAGCTCCCCCGGTCTTATCTACACGCCGAACCTCAACACTGATCGCGCAACCTGGGGTCCCTGCGCGTTTCGATGCCGTTTATAAGTGCCTCAGTATGGTGACCACCAGGGGATGCTCCTGATCAATGTCGGACCTGTTGCGAAGCATCTCGCGAAACAGATCCAGCACCTCGTGGTCGAAGAACATATGGGTTTTGCCGTTGTCCCTGAGATGGCACTCCGCGTCTTCCCAGAGTTGGTGCTCTTCAATGAATTTCATGACCGCGACAAACACTTCGACGGTGGTGACGGTCATGGTGACGCGACTGACTTCGGTCTCGGCCATGGTTGGCTCCTTCAGATTTTACTTGGGAACGGGTTGCAATCTTCCTGCACAGGCTCACTCTACCCTGACTATGACGTCCGTATAGCCTGAGATAGCGTTGGCCCTCTGCGCCAATTCGGAGGGCCAGGCCTCGTCGTAATCGAATCGGCTCATCAAACTCAGAAATTCGTCGCTCTCCTGGATAGGTGGCCACGCGTTGACAGGGATAAGCCGGGTCTGGGTGAGCATCAGTTCACTGACGTATGGGTCGCCCTGGTCTGCGGCGAGGTGCAGATGGAAGAATGCTCTTTCCCAATCCCCAAGCGCCAGGAAGGCGACGCCCAGGTAGTTGGGCGGGATCTCCGGGCTGCCGGCGACAGCGACGAGGCGATCCAAGGCCGCGGCCCGGTCACCTCGCCAGAATACAAGGAGTGCGTCGAGCAACGCCGTCAGATCATCCGAGAATGCCACCGCCAACTCCTGGCGAATAGCCTGGGCCTCGTCGACTCGCCCGAGTTTTCCGTTCAACAGGAATAGGTCCAGCTTCGCCTGCACGTAGCGCGGACTCAGCGCCAAAAGGTCATCGTATTTCTGGAGAGAGCGCTCATAGTCTCCGACGGCGGCATACAACTCAGCCAGACGTAACTTGATACTGACGTCCATGGGATCGATTGCCTCCAGGGGAATCATCAACTCCAGCGCGGCGTCGAAAAAGCCACTTCGCGCCAGGAGCAGAGCGTACTGGTAGTAGCCCATGACACGCTGACCCCGATTGGCGATATGGGAGCGGTCCACGATCATGACGCTGTAAAGTTCCTCCGCGTCCCGGAAATGCGACGCGATGTTCTCTCCGTAACGTATCGACAGTTCCATCCAGAACCAGGCGGGATCTTGCTTTTCGGGGTCGGCCTGCAGCGCCTGTTCCAGCGCTGCTTCGGCCCGCGCCATCATGTCGTCGCGGTGTCCGTAGTAAGAACCTTTGAAGATGTAGGCATCGATCAGGGCCTCGTAGGCCCTCAGAAACCCGCTATCGAGACGGATCGCGCGTTGGAAGTACTCAATGGCCCGATCAATGGAATCGCGGGTTTGACGGGTCCGTTCGTACCTGCCAAGTAGGTAGGCTTCCCAGGCGTTCGCATCCGTGGTCCCCGCGTCCGTCAGGCTGCGGCCCGCATCTTGGACTGCCGTCGGAATAACGGCCTCCACCACGTCGTTCGCGATTTCATCCTGCAGCTGAAAGATTTTGTTCACTGAGCCTTCGAATTGCTTTGACCAGATATGAAAGCCGTTCACGACGTTGATCAACTGCAGGTTTACACGAAGAGTGTCGGCTTCGCGGCGAATGCTCCCCTCCAACACGGTATCCACAGCCAACTGTCGGCCGATCAATTGCACATTCAGGTTCTGGTTCTTGAAACTGAAGGAAGAGGTACGGGCGATGACGTTCATCCCGGCCACCTGCGTGAGGCCATGGATCAGTTCTTCGGCCATACCGTCGCCGAGGTATTCGAGGTCCCGGCCCGGGCTCATGTCCACGAAGGGCAATACCGCGATGGAGGACGGCAGGATCTCGTTGACCGCCGGATCCCTGCTTGTCCCGTTTGGATCTCCTGAGACGTAGCGATAGGCCCATGGCGCGGCAACCACAGCAAGAAGGACGGCAAGCACCATGAGACTTGAGGACCGACCCCTTCGACTTTTGTTCCTGGACAGGCCGATCGTTCCCGTATCAAGAATCACCGAGAGAAGCTGATCGCGGTAATCCCCTGATGTCTGGTAGGCGTCTTTAATGAGGGCCTGTGAGGAGCCCAGCGTGAGATCCAGTCCCCCATCGAGCTCCGTGGGTTCGAGTTGCACCGTGACAATGGGTTTGTCGGCCATGCGGGCCAGGCGCACTTCATCGCGGCAAACACGGCTGCTCGCTGAGTCAGGAGACAGGTAAAACAGGAACTTTTCGGCGTCCTCTACCGCCTGGGCGATGCGATCCGGCCACTCAGCCCCGGTCGCTATGCCCTCGTCATACCAGATGTTGACGCCCTGATCGCGGAGCCACTCCAACTCGGGATACACCCGCGCCTTATCGTCATGCGAATAGCACACGAAGACAAACGCGCCCTCGCCCTGGTATGCATCGAATGGCGGTTTCATGTCCTTCAGGCGTCCTCATGCCGTGACCTTTGCATGCAACTTCTGTCCAACTCGATACGACATCGCCGTTTCCTTTCGAGCATGACGACCGCTGGTTCCGGATGAACCCACGGTTCGATGTTGTCCTGGATAGTATGTGCTGAAATGTCACCAAACGCACAAAATACGGGTATGCGAAGAATAGACCACGTGTGTATGGATAATAAACCGCCTATGGAACTCAGAGACCCTCTCTGATCCTGCCAACTGGACTTAGTGATCTGGCGGCGTGTGTGTTAACTGTCGGGAAACTTCTGGTTGCGGCGCTAGGTAGGCCTCTCCTATCCGGCCATTCCTGAATAAGTGCACGCAGTCGCTCGTGCCGTGCGCTTCCATGCTACGAAAGTGGTGAGCTGGATTCCTTCCCAGCGAAAAAAGCCAATTTCCTGTGGAGCCCCGGTCATTGATCTGCTCCCGACTAAAGAGCGCCTCTAATCAACGCTCCGTGACCTGCTCCCACAGCCCGTAATAATCCATGGTCAACGGCTCAAACCCCAACTTCGCGCGCTCTGCATTGACCAAATCCAAATTCCGCGCCCGCAGGCCGATAAAGCGCAAATCATCCCCGAGGAATTCCTGGGCACTCCGGCTTCGAAACTGCCGCAAAGCGAGCACTCGTGCCTTTTTCAGCGCAGACTCCATCAGTGTGATGCTACGGTCAGCTTCGCCGATGATCGCAAAGTATGCGGCCTCCTCAAGGTCCCGATCCGCTGTGACCGAGCCCCCGGCCCGGAACATATCCAGCGTAAAACGCCAGCGACGCATGGCTTCCTCGTAGGCTTCATCATTACCGACTGCCCGCATAGCCAGGGCGAGTGCCTCATAGGGCGGTGGGTCAGAGCTGACCGCGGGTCGCAGGCGGGTCGCGAAGAGCTCCAGGTCACCTTGGTACTCTCGCTCAAAATAAGCTGCCAGTTCGGCGTCCTCACGAGTCTGAGACAACACGTTGATGTAAACCGTGTGAGCTATATAGAAATCCGGAAATTCTTCGATCGTCTGGCGTGCTTTCGCAACCGCCTGCTCTATCTCTCCGCGCTCGACTAATACATAAGGCTCGAATACGGGTAAGACGGCACCGGAGCCCTGTTCCGGATCAGTGACCCCAAGTCTGAAGTATTGAAAGCGCAGGCCAGAGCGTGCGCTACGATCCGCCTCGTCACCAAAGGTCTCCCCGAACCGGATGGCGCCGGCGTAATCGTTGTTGAGCAGAGCGAGCTGCATCTGAAAGCGATTCCGGGCTTTTTCATCGTCCGTGATCGCGATGTAACGTTCGGCAGCACGCCTCGCGACCTCTAGGTCACCGATCTCACTCGCGTACTGAATGACATTATTCACCCCCGGGCGATAGAGCGGATCGATGTCGACCAGCGTCTTGAGCTGCTCGGCGACATCCCGGAACCGACCGTTATAGGACAGTGCCAGGGACAGCCAATTGCGTGCGTCGAGGGAATTGGGATTCAGCTCCAGCGCCCGGCGCAGACTCGACACGGCAAAGTCCGGCCTACCGGTATCCGCATTGATCAGCCCCTGCACCGCAAAGCCGTCCGCCAGCTGTGGATCGAGGGCCAATGCCTTTTCCACGTCGGCACGCGACTGCTCCAGGGCTTCCCGCGCTGGAATCTCCCCGTAGGATCCCGGTCGGTCAGAAAGCAGCGTGTAAGCCTTGGCGCGTGCCGCGTAGGCCGGTGCGTAGGTGGTATCGATATCGATGGCCTCGTCGAGTAAGGTCACCGCGCGCGACATCTTGTCCGGGTCGCGGCTGAAGATGAGGTCCCTCGCTTCCAAGAAGAGTTTGTAGGCGCTGATGTCCGTTCGCGTGGCCGCCGTGACCTGTGGTGCCTCGTCCACCAGCAGCCGTTGTTTCATCGCCACGAGGATCTGCTGGGCGATGTCATCCTGCACGGCAAAAATATCCTCCAGACCGCGATCGTAGGTGTCCGACCACAGGTGGAAGCCATCACTCACCTGGATGAGCTGCGCGGTCACGCGCACTTTGTCGCCCTGAGAGCGCACGGAGCCCTCAAGAATATGCGCGACATTCAATATGCGGCCGATTTCCCGGAGATCCTCATTGCGACCTTTGAAGGCAAAGGATGAGGTTCGCCCCGCTACCTTCATGCCCCGGGCCTTGGCGAGGACGTTGAGGATTTCTTCGGAGATGCCATCGGCAAAGTACTCCCGGTCACTTTTTTCCGAAAGGTCCGCAAAGGGCAGTACGGCGATGGAAGAATCGACGAGCGCTGATGTCTGTTCTTGCGTTTCCTCCGCCGCGCCGGCTGGACTACCCGCAAGCTCCGGCTCTTCGAGGGGCAGGAAACGCGGTACCAGCATCGCCCCGGCAAAAACCAGGAATGCGATGATGAGCAATACATCCAGCTTGTTGCCCGTCTGTGCCGTGATGCTCTCTTCCGGAGCCACGGCAGCAGTCCGCTTGATACCGTCGGGCGTCAGCTCAAAGGCCCAGGCAAAGATAAGCGCGATGGGAAACAGCAGCACAAGAAAGGAAAGCACGACCGCATCGAACCAGCCAGGGAGCCGTATCGCTTCTTCTACCGTCGCCGCAACCTGGACCAGCAGCCAGCCGACCACGGTGTATACGCCGGCCACGCGGACCACGTTACGGCGTTTCAGCTCGCCCAAAAAACTCACACAGAATGCCTGCTTCCACTGAGCGGTGAAGATAGCGCATCGGCGTCGAGCACACTACTGGACCGCAGGTTACGCCTCGGCGTTGTAAATCCTTCACTTTGCATTAAAGAACGTCTGATCTGGTGGTGAAGTCTGCAAGCGATGCTCCGTTAGCGGGTTTCCGTGTGGGCGAAGGCGCCCATGAACTCGCAGGCATGGGTTCCATTCGCGCTGTTTTGCGCGATTTACTGAATTTCAGGCGCACTTATCCAGCGGCGCCGAGTAACGCTTTGCGTGCCATCCAAAGATTCGATAGTGCAAATAGGGCATGCAATCGCGCCGTGTTTTTCGCCAGGCCCCGATACCGTACTTTGGTGAAACCGAACTGCCGCTTCACAACACGAAACGGATGCTCGACCTTCGCACGCAGGCTGGCCAGCTGCCGATTCAGTTCACACTCTTCGTCAGTCCGCGGCCGATGCTTGGAATTGCGATACGGCGTCACGATGGTGGGTCCCGTTTCCGGCTCGGGCGAATCCAGCGTTCGATCGGACGTGTGGTATCCCGCGTCGCCGAGCACCACCTGCTCATCGCCATGAAGCAGGTGGTCCAGTTGTGTGATGTCGGCGGTCTTGGCGGTAGTGCCAATGACGGTATGCACGAGACCGCTCGCGCCATCGACACCGATATGCGCCTTCATGCCGAAAAACCATTGCTTGCCCTTCTGGGTCGAGCTCATCTCAGGATCGCGCTTACCTTTCTTGTTCTTCGTAGAACTCGGCGCATGAATGATCGTGGCGTCGACCAACGTACCCTGCCGAAGCAGCAAGCCCCGATCCGTCAGGTACCGGTTGATGGTTTCAAAGATGGCGGCCGTAAGATTGTGTCGCTCCAGCAGGCGCCGGAACTGCAGAATCGTACTCTCGTCCGGGACGGCGTCTTCGCCAAGCTCGATGCCAGCGAATCGCCGCATCGATTCAGAGTCGTAGAGCGCTTCTTCTGCTCCGGGATCCGACAGGTCGTAGAACTGCTGCAGGCAGTAGATGCGCAGCTTCGTCATCAGCGGGAGCGGGACTCGACCGCCTCGTGTTTTCGTGGGCTTGGGATAGTGGGGCTCGATCAGCGCGCAAAGCTCGTCCCACGGGATCACCTGATCCATCTCACCAAGGAACTTCTCACGGCGTGTTTGTTTCTTCTTCTGCGAGTACGCGAGACCGGCGAATGTTGTCTGTTTCATCGGAGGCAACCTGCTGTTCCAGGATTGGTTGCATTGTCGCCGATTGTGGCTTTCAAATCAGAGAGTCCTTAACGAGGCATCGGCCGGGCGCTAAGCACACCTCACGCTCCGGTCGTCGTCGACCAGCTCGGTGGGCCCTAGCGAAGCATTTCGTGCGTAATGGGAATAGAGCCTGCCCCTAACGGAATAGCGCTCGCGCCGTGTCGGCGCTGTTGTGCCGTACAAGGAACTCCTGTACTCACCGTACTATCAGTAACATGCTGCCACCGCTGGGACGTGGGCTGGTGTCATGAGAATCCCGCGCAACGAGGCGCGCTGCTCCACTGCTATCGGCTTTATTGAGATGGTGTCGATCCATACCTTTAGAAGGATTCTTTGAATGAGAATCAAGGCGCTCCTTGGTCTGTCCACAGGAATAACGGTAGCGATCATTTTGCTGCTCGCCACGCTCTCGTACCGTGAGATTTACCACAACCTGGTGCCTACGCTTGAGGCTGGAGAGAATGACGCCCAGGTTATTAACGTTGCGGGACGTCAACGAATGCTTACGCAGAAGATGACTAAAGAAGCACTTCTTGTTGCCGGTGGGAACGACGAATCCGCTGCGGCACTTCGCGCGACTCGCGACGAATACACGAAAAACCTGAATGACCTCAGCGCGGGCAATCGAGCACTAGGGCTATCCGCGCCGCCAAGCGACGAAATAACGGCCGACTTTCAAGCGATACGCGAGTTATGGAAACCATTCAGTGCAGCCGTGTCCACCGTACTGGAGGGGAGCCCGGAGGTACCCGCGGCGCTCGATTACATCAATAGAAACAACATTGACCTACTAAAGGCGAGTAACAAAGCAGTGCAGTCATGGACCGCATACTCCAAAGGCCGCACTGAGAAGATGGTAGAAAAATCGGAATCCAGCTTCTCACTGACGCTCGTCGTCAGCTTCCTGGCCATACTGGCCGCCTCTACGATCAGCGCCGTACTACTGCTCCGCATAATCAGGCCATTACATGCCGTGCGAAGCCTTGTCGGCCAGTATGCGGATGGAGATCTTTCTCGCGAACTGTCCGTGGACCGTCACGATGAGCTTGGCGAAACAATCACCGCTGTAAATGAAATGGGGGCGCAACTGCGCGATATCGTCGCCAACCTGAGCGGTCGTTCCAATGAACTTCAGGATGCATTCACCGAAGTAGTCGGAAGTGCGAACCGACTCGATACGAATTCGGCAGAGCTGTTTAGTGAGGTGAGTACAGCCTCAGAATCGTTTTCACACTTTAATTCAAGTATCGATAGCATTACTGAGAGCGCTTCGGAGGCGAGCGAGTCGGTAGAAAACATCACCAACGCGATGGGGCAAATGAGCTCTACGGTATCCGAGATAGCCAGGAATGCATCGAGAGAGCAGCAGATCACAAGCACGGCTCAGAGAGATGTGGCAGCCAGCCGCCAGGCTATGGATGAGTTGAGCGGCTCGATGGAACGCGTAGGTGCTGTTGTGGGCACGATTAGCCAGATAGCGGAGAAGACCAAGCTGCTTGCTCTGAACGCCACGATCGAAGCGGCGCGGGCAGGCAGGTCCGGGAGCGGTTTTTCCGTTGTGGCGAACGAAGTCAAGGAGCTGGCGCGTCAAACGTCCGATGCGACCAAAAAGATAGCTGATACCGTCGCTAGTGTTCAGACAGCCGTAAGCAGCACCGAGAGCGCATTGGGTAATGTATCAGGCACGATTGCGGAAGTGTCTGAGATATCGGCAACGGTGGCGGTCGCTGTCGAGGAGCAATCGAACGCTATCGCGGACATAGCCGATAGCATGAACAGTGCAAACGAGCGGATCAGAGAAGTAACCTGCAGCATCAATGACTCGCAAGCGGAGGTCCAGCGGATCAGCAGCACGCTCCGCGCAGCAAGTTCGATTGCAACGCAGTCTGCGAGCGACGCCTCAAAGGCCAATATAGGGGCCGAGGCCGTCTCAACGGTAAGCAGCCAACTCAGCGAGATCGTCGCTCGATTCAAAGTAGGCAGGGCAGATACTGCGCACACCGCCTCGATCTCGGGCGCCGCTGCTACGGCTGAGAGGCTTCCCAATGACGGATTACCTGCCTAGGCGGCGGTACTCAGCGCCCCTCCATACTATCGCGATAACGCTCAACTAAGCCGCTTATGCTGTTCATTGTCAGGCTCGATATCTACCGGGAGCTACCCGCCTGGCTCGTGCCGTGCACTTCCTTGCCGACGGTACTCGCTAGACCATCCTACCGAAGTTATCCGCGTACGGAAGGGTCGGCGTGAGATAAGCTGACACGGTCGGCTCGGCTCAGGTCGCGCACGTACTTGTCCCGGCTAGGCACCCTCATCACACCGGTATGCTCCCGGGGTTCGGAATCACCGTCACGGGAAGCAGTGACAAACGCCCTGCCCTTCACGGGCACCTCGAGCCCCAGATCGGCAATGCGTGCAGGCGCTGCCTTGGTTATATGCACGTCGAACTCAAGAAGATAGAGGGTATCTGATTCCGTAGATTCCGAGCTGATAACCACGGATAAAAGTACAATCCGAATGATCGCATCAGCTTCGTCTCAGTCACGGAACTGCTCCCTACTCATTGCTTTGAATCGGAATCTGTCGGCCCGATGGAACGGGCGAGAGGGTTCGCTGCCGGCATATCTCACCGATATTTGGAATTCTCGGCGAAAGCTTGTGAGTGACAGGGGATTTTCAGACTAAGGCAATAGCCGTGGCTATTGCCGCAGGAGGAAAATTCGCTGCAACGTGCAAGATCCGGCGAGAAACCAAATAGGCGTTTCACGAGGCGATAGAAGATCCAAAGGGCGTCGGATCGCCGAATCGGTGAGATATGCAGACCAGCAGTCAGCCTGCGAGCATGGTTCAGCGACGACAGTACCCGCCGCGGCCGCTGGCGTCGCAAAAGGGAAATCTCCCGATCTATTCTCGACAGAGTCGGCTCTTGGCTGACTGGGCAGCTCTTTATGCATGGAATGTTTCCAGCTTCTGTCTTGATGCTGTTGGCTTCTCTATACTGCGCCAGTCCTGTATGACTTCGGCAGTAGCAGTACGCGCGCCGGCATCGGGATGCGACTGAACGTAACAATAAACAGCACTAATAAGATCCGAGGGAGTACTGAATGAAGCAGTTTTTTGCTGTCCGTGCGGGACTGGCAGTCACTACCGCCTGTCTTTCCGCATTGTCTATGAACATCCACGCGAAAGAAGGCTGGCAGCGTATCGAAGTGCCTTCAGAGATGACCGTCACGCTGGCGGATGGAACCATGCGCGACGTCTCGCCGTCCTGCTCGGGTGGTCCGACCCTGATCAATCCGGAGCTTCCTCCGGGCCCCGGCAATCTGGCACCGGCTGACACGGACTTCGCCTTCTTTGTCAAACCGGGTAACGAGAACCGTATTCTTTTCTTCATGGACGGTGGGGGTGCGTGTTGGGATGCGGAAACCTGCATTGGCTCACCGTTGATCGGCGACTCGAGCTACGCCCAGTCCGTGACTGAGACCGTCGAGGGCCTGGAACAGGCCGGCGGAGTGCTCAGCAGCAGCAACGGGGACAATCCCTTTAAGAAATACACGCAGGTGTTTGTACCGTACTGCACCGGTGACATCCATTTCGGCACCAAGGACACAACTTACACGCTCCCCCTGGGCCCCGGAGTAACCGTTCCCTGGACCATCCGGCACCGCGGCGTTGATAACTTTCTCGCCACCATTCATATGCTCAATACCAGCGTCAGGAAGAACGAGAACACCCTTGTCGCTAACTTTGATAAGGCGCGTCGCATCATGGTCACGGGTGTAAGCGCCGGCGGCTATGGGGCCACAGCAGTGTTTCCATACATTGCCGAGGACGCTCGCCCCAAGGCCAAGTTGAACTTGGTGTCCGATTCCGCCGTTGGTGTACAGACAAACGAGTTTTACAGCGGCGTGATTTATGACGTCGACGGTAACGACAGCTGGGGCGTGGTCGACGCCTTGCCGCCCTGGGTACCCGCATACAGCGACCCAGACTTTTTCCTGAACCAGGCAACAGGCAACGCGGCGCAGTTCCAGCCTCTCCTTTGGCAGGCTCTGAGCAGTTACAAGCCGGAAGCCAGACTCGCTTCGGTAACGCCCAATTTAGATTCGGTGCAGATTGGCTTCTATGCGATCACCCGCCCTGGCGTATCGATCGCGGAGGTGGCCGCGGAGTGGTACCTGAATGCCCTGTCTATTCTGAATCAGACCGCGGCTTTACCGAATTACCGAATATTCATCGAGGAAGGCGCCTTCCATACATTTCTGGCATCGGATCGGCGCTTCTACGAAGCGGGTGTGTTGGGGATCCCGCTACGAAACTGGATCAGGGCCATGACCAGGCCCGGCGATGGCGCCTGGGAAAATCTCGATGCCGGACCTCCAGCATTATTGAATCCCTGAACCTGCGGAACAGGATCTTGCGAAGCCGGGCCAGTCCCGGCTTTTTTGTATCATCGATGGCCGTTAGCTCTTACCGCGTTACACGCCTTTGCGCCTTGCGCCGCGTCCAGTAAGTCTTTGATCTGGATCTCCGCGGCGTACCAGACCAAGGGGAAAGAACGTTCTTAGGCACTCAGGGGCGCACTGGCAAAACGCTGGATCATCGTGACCGCGTCAGCTGGGGCCGCTTACGTGAGACACCCGCCTTCTTAATCCGGTGCGCGGCATTGGAGCGGTACACGATGAGGATAAGAAGGCATGAGGGAAACGAGACGTTCAACACCCACTGGCGCACCGGTTGCTCGGGAAACACCTCGTCCACCCGCAGCGTTGCAGTCTCAACCACGCGCCGCACGCCGCAATTGGGGCAAAACCGCGCATCTTGCAACTGAAGGCGACAGAGTGATCAGAATGACAGGTTTCGCAACGCATCCGCAGAAACACGCGCTGGAGGTATTTCTCAAATTCCTGCTGCACATACCCCGGCAAATCTTTACCCCGCCACGCGAGGTGCGCCTTGAAAGCGGGATAGAATGCCTCAACGAGTTAATAGAGGAGTGTCAGCTCGCGGCGGTAGAGCAGGTACCGCGGTGCGAACAGACAGCGTTGATTCGCCAATCAGTTCCCAGCATTACCGAATTATTGATCTACATCGAATAGTTGCCATAGCTTGTGTGTTTTCATCACGCAAAACTTTGTAATCTGTACGTAATGCGTTTCCACAGCTGTGCCCGTCACGAGTCAGCTTCCGAGCGGCGAGCTGACCATCACCCCGCAAAAGCGGTAGGCCCGTCGGGCGACCATCGCGCACGTAGTGCGGCAATGGGCGCCGCCGGCGCTCACCAGACAATTTCACGACTTCTCAGCTCCCCCGTGTCGGCGCTGACGCCGGCGCTGCTTCTAATTAGTTTCGCTCTGGCCGTCCCCGCGCGGGCTGAAGAATGCCCCCAGCAAGACTATGTGTTTACCAATCAAGCCGAGATCGAACAGTTCGATGCTAGATGCGATGTGATCCTGGGCAGTGTCCAGATTTACGCACACGTTGCTGACCTTTCGCCTCTTGGAAACGTCACTCGCATTGATGGCGGCATTAACATCGCAGATGCGCGCCTTCTACTCAGCCTTGCCGGGCTCGAAAACCTGCGCAGCGCCGATGGCGGCATCGTCATCGAGAATAACGGCGGCCTCAAAGATATCTCCGCGCTGTCTAATCTCTCCGGCACCCTGCGCGTACTGATCGTGGAGCGAAACTCAAAGCTCACCAATCTTGCAGGGCTCGAACAGATCAGCGAGATTTCGGGAGAATTGTCGGTCTGCCTGAATTGGGCACTGACGGACGTTGCTGGGCTGAACGGCATTGTTCGAGTCGGAGGGGATGCCCGCTTTTGCAACAACGACGCCCTCACTTCTCTGAGCGGAATTGAAACCATCAAGTCTTTTGAGGGCAGTCTGACGATCATGGGCAACCGGAACCTATCGGACCTGTCCGCATTGCAGGATGTTTCGTCTCTGACCAGTGATCTACGGGTACTGGGGAATGCGATTCAGGACCTGTCAGGTTTTCGCAATCTCGCGACGATTGATGGCAATCTAGAGATCGCCTATGGCACAACACTCACGTCTCTTGACGGATTGGAGTCACTGCAGGCTGTGTCAGGTGACGTACATATACTAGAGCAAGAGTCCCTCGAGGACGTCAGCGCCCTGAGAAACATTCAAATGATAGGCGGTGAGTTTCAGCTATCGAAGCTGCCGGCCCTGAACGACTTTGATGCTCTGGTCGACGTCGAGTTTGCCGGCGATATACGCATCTTCTATAACCATTCGCTGCTCAGCCTTGACGGTCTAGCACGCGTGGTAGACCACGCATCTGGCATATTCATCGTTGGAAACAACGCGCTACCTCATCTCGACGGGCTGAGAAACCTTACATCGGTGGGGATGCTGTCTATCGGCAATAACGACGGCCTAGCCGATCTGGCCGGCCTTGGCTCACTTGAATCGGTGGACTGGCTGACGATTTCGGGCAACGAGAATCTGACCTCGCTGGCAGGCATGGACAGTCTGACAAACGTCGGAAACTTTGGCATTACGCAGAATCGAGCGTTGATTCATGTGCCGCTGCCGGCGACCTTGCGGGAAATCAGTGTCCAGCTGAACATCCAGTCAAATGCGTCCCTTGAAAACCTCATTGGGATGGAGAGTATTGAAAGGATTGGCGAGGGCGGCTTGATAATCGTTGGCAATCCCCGGCTCCTCGTGCTCGATGGTCTGGAGGGCTTACGAGTCATCGAGGGCGCGCTCCGTCTACGCAAAACCAACCTCGCATCGCTGAGCGCGCTGTCTGGCGTAGAGGAATTCGGTCCGGACCTGTTCATTGCGAAGAACTACAATCTCACTAACCTGGACGGGCTTCAGGGCATAACCAGTCTTGAGTCCCTGAACATCCAAAACAATGGTCTTGAGACGCTATACGGTCTCAACAATCTTCAGGAAGTTCTGGGGACTTGGGTGTTTACCTCCCACCACAATCTACGGAATCTCGACGCTCTGGCCAGCCTCCGAATCGTGATCGTGTCCGGTAACTTCGAGATCGGTTGGGCGCCAAAGTTGACCAGCTGCCGAGGCCTGAGAACGCTTCTCGACAGCCACAAGGATATGCCTTACGAAAATAGTACGGGTGAGCACAACTGGGACGACTCAAGCCCTATCCCGGATCTGATAGGCGACTACACCCCGGAATTCACAACCGATTCCAGCTACTGCGATTCTCTTGAGGACATCGTGCCGGATGCGGATGGGAACGGAATACAGGATCACTTGGAAGTTCCCGAATCAACGGGAATCAGCATGATTCTGATGCAGGCAATAATGGAGTCGAAAAGAAACAAGACATCGGAGTAGAGCCCTGCGCGGTCAGCGGGAACGATGCTGTGGTACCGGCGTATTAGCAACAGGCGTATCTTCTTCCCTGTAGTACTGACATTGAGCTGCAGTATGCTGCAGCTGCAGCTGCACCTGAACAATAATCAGCTGACCTGAGTGATTCCCCAGAGTATCATCGACGCGCTTCTCAACGCGACGATCGAGCTGATGGGCAACAACTTTGACTGCCCACCCGCCACAGCTGGAGGCCGATTTCATCGCCAACAACGAGCCTTGTAACGTATCCGTTCCTGCGCTCAAGATCGCGTTGGCCGACGCAGGACCTGGCGAGATCGCCTTTAGGATGTCGTTCGTACCGGGGTTCGGCGAATACACTACGGAGGGGTTCACGGTAACCTGCACTCCCACGAATCCGGCCTTTCCGACTGTTGTCGCTCAAAGCGACACGCCGGAATTCCTGGTTTCCGGCCTGGAAAATTTTGTGGAATATCAGTGCGAGGTTGTCATGAACACTTCGGCAGAAGACAGCCTGCCGTCGGCTTCCGTGCTGGCTCTCCCCAGCCGTCGCAACACACCGGCGGCTTTTTATGCGGACGAATGCGAACGATTTGCGGGCCGAAACATCGCCCTGCAATGTAGACTAACGCACGCCTCGACCTCTGGGATGTCGATCACGGCTGTCCGCCCCGCAAAGCGATTTGACCTTTATGACTTCTCACACACAACCGATACCTCACCTTGCGAGCGAGCTGCCCCCCGATGCTCGGGACGTACCTCAATGGTTGGAGGACGCGCTCCTGGCGCCACGGGAAGAGGGATGGGTGCAGTCAGACGACTGCGATATCCACTTCTTCCGCTGGGGCGATCCCAGGAATCCTGGATTGCTGCTCCTGCACGGCTTTCTTGCGCACGCGCGCTGCTTCGCGTTTATCGCGCCCTATCTTGCGCGCCAGTATCACGTGGTGGCCTTCGACCTGTCGGGGATGGGGGATTCGGGAATACGGGCGTCCTATCCCGATGCGGTTCGTGCCGCCGAAGTCGAGGATGTGGCGCGCGCGACGGGCCTGTTCGATCACGCCGTGAAGCCGATTGTAATCGCCCACTCTTACGGCGGTCACGTCGCCCTGACGGCGATGCAGGATCGCCACGACCTGTTTGGCGGATTGATCATCTGCGATCTTATGGTGCTGCGACCGGAGCGACTGCAGGCTCAGTTCGACACGGGCAAACCCCTGCGCTCCGACAAGAGTCGCCCAAACCGCGTGTATCCCGATTACGAAACGGCGAAAGAACGGTTCGTTCTGTCGCCGCCGCAGCCCGTGAGCATTCCCAGCCTCTTCGACTACATGGCCTACCATTCGCTGAAGCAGGTCGAGGGCGGCTGGACCTGGAAATTCGACACGAGCGTCTTCAATAGCGACTTCGGCACCAGGGAGCGAATGCTCAGTCAAGGTAAAGTCATCGCCGCCACGCCGGGCCGAAAGGCCGTCGTCTATGGCCAAGACAGCGTGCTGTTCGACGATGACTCCGCGGACTATCTCCGCGAGTGCGGCGCCGTCGACGTACCGATGATTGCCATTCCCCACGCTCGTCACCATCTCATGCTGGACGAGCCTCTGGCGTTCGTGACCGCGCTGCGCGCCGTACTGGCGCAGTGGAGTACCCAGGAGGCAGGCTGAGTTCCCTCGCGCCTGCGGCGACGATCATCGACGTTACGCCTGCGATACACCGTTCGACACACCCGAACGAATCCACCCGAAGCTGATGGAGTGGAGCAAGCTACGCCTCGAAGGTCGTCAGCAGCTCCTGGCCCATCCATACTGCCCGAAGCAGTCAGCGACATCCGGTGTAGTAACGGATTCCGAGTTCTGTCATCGCCTGGAGCCCCTCTGGCGCCACGGCGCAGCCATGGTCCGACTCAGGCGCGTCTTACCTCGGCCTGCCGCAGGTCCGCAATGCTCGGAAAACCGTTGACGGCCATGAACAGATCCGCCTCGGCGAGGATGCACTTGAGTACGTGAGCCGCCCCGTCCTCACCACCGAGGGCGAGGCCGTAGCTGTAGGGACGCCCGACCCCGACCGCGGCGGCGCCCATGGCCAGGGCCTTCACAACATCAGTACCCGAGCGTACACCGGAGTCGAACAGTACGGGCATGTCCCCCGAGGCCTCGACGACGTCGGAGAGCAGGTCGATGGTGGCCACACCGCTGTTGGCCTGTCGGCCGCCGTGGTTGGAGCAGTAAACGGCATCAATGCCTGCATCGGCGGCACGCCGGGCATCGTCGGGGTGGCAGATTCCCTTGAGCACGATCGGCATCTTGGTCGACTCGCGCAACCAGGGCATGTGTTCCCAGGTCAGCACTTCACCGAATACGCCAGCCCAGGTGAGGATCGCAGCGGAGAGATTCTCTTCCGGCGGCACGTCCAACAGCGACCGGAATACGGGATCGCAGAAATAGTTTTCCAGCACGTGGCCTCGCAGCTGCGGAAAATTCGCGGCTTTGAGGTCCCGCGGCCGCCAGCCGGTCACCCAGGTATCCAGCGTAACAACAAGAGCCTGATAACCCGCTTTCTCGGCCCTCTGTATCAGGCTCTCCGCGAGCTCCCGGTTTTTCGGCGTGTACAGCTGAAAGTAAGCCGGTGTATCGCCGCAGTGCCGGATAACGTCCTCCAGCGAGTCATTGGCGAGGGTAGATGCGCAGAACGGTACGCCGGTCATGGCCGAGGCCTTCGCTGCGGCGATATCGCCGTGGCGGTCTTGACTGCATATGCCGTTGACGCCCACCGGCGCCATGAACAGCGGGTTCGTCAGACGGTTGCCGAAGATTTCGATGCGATGATCTCGACGCGTAGTATCCACCAGCATCCGCGGTACAACGCCCCAGTGGCTGAAGGCCGCCGCGTTGCGATCCTGAGTGACTTCATCTCCGCAGCCGCCCTGCACGTAGCTGAGGACATCGGGAGACATGGCCGCCGACGCCCGTTCGACGAGGTCGGCGAAATTAACCGGGAATCGCGGCACCGTACCCTGCAGTCCGCCGAGATAGATCTCCGTCTGGAAGTCGCCGTACTGCGGACCTTGCGCCGCGCTATCGTCGCTCATGTTGGCTACCCCTTATCTTTTTCGATGGACATGGATTGAACGTGGATCATGCTACAGCAGGCTTCGCCGCGCGAGGTCGCCGTGAGGAGTTTCCTGGAAACGCCTCTTGGTCCGCCGCGCCGAAGGAGGGACCGGCGGGTGCTGGAAGCGCTCGCGGAGGCGGGCTAAGTTACAGGAAGAATAAACCACGAATTGGCGTGCTCGCTGCGGGCAGTCCTGCCCGATCGACTCTGACGTCTCCCATCAGTATGGCCGCACCCCTACCCCGCTCCGCCGATGTCACCTGCGCGCGATGATCGTTGTTCGGCGCAATCACCCCGTGGCCAGTCGGCACCAGGACTATTGCGCTGATGTCACCTCCCTCTTTTCAACCCAAGGATCAGGGGAAAGATAGTGCTCGAAGAAAGTCTCCGCAGCACGCATCAGTTCAACACGATTTGGTTCGTAGCTGAGATTATGAGAACCGTTTTTAAGCTCAATGAGTGCAGCGTCTTTGCCAGCCTTGGCAAGGGCCTTGGAAAGGCGTCTGCTTTGGGATACGTCGATAATCCGATCCCGGTCGCCGTGTACCAAAAGAACCCCAGTTCTGAAATCTGCAGCACGTTCGACAGGTGACGCACCCTGTTTGGCGTTGCTTTCCAGCGACAGAAGATCGCTGATTTCGCGGTAGTTGGTGTATTGACCGTACCAAGAGACAAGAGACTTAAGATCGGTAACTGCCGCGTAGGTCATCACGCATTTGTACAGCTTCGGGTAGAGCACGACCTGAGTTAAAGCTGCGAACCCGCCAATATCCTTGCCGTACAGGCAAATGCGATCTGGGTCAGCCATTCCATGGCTTGTAGCCCACTCTGTGGCTGTTACTACATCATCATGCATCTTTGGGCTTAGAGCCCCAACAGGTCTCGAAGACTCAACTGCCTCCTGCCTGGAAGTGCGACGATAAGGCACTTGCATAACGGCGTATCCACGGCTCGCGAAAAACTGCGTGGTGTGATTAAAGCCCCGCTCCGTACGCGCGAAAATGGAGCTCTCGGGAATGACAATCATGGGGTACGGTCCCGAACGACCCAGCGGGAGTGTGAGTGATGCTTCGAACTCAAACCCATCCTCAACCTTCAGGTGCACGCTCTGGCTCGGCGCCATCAGCCTTTCGGGAAGATCGTCGTAGCGCCGGGCAATTCGCTGAAATACCGTGCACTCTTCCTCGCCATAGTAGTAGCTGCCGGGATCAGTCTGATTCGTTGAGAACAGCAAACAACTGGCACCATCGTTGCTAAATCCAAGGAAGCTGTTATCTCTGTCCGGAAACTGCTCATCGACGGCCTTTTTCAGCAACTGAAAATCTGGATCCCAGAATCGGGTTACCGGTGGATTGCTTTCGTTTAGGCCTACCACTCGGTTCAAGGCGTGGGAGTAAATAAGCGTCCCATCGATGTCCCGCCGTTCCAGTGCGTAGAAAAGCTCGCTTTCCAGCTCCGGGAAGCTCGCGGTGTTCATTTTGAACACAGCTTTTTTCCCATCGTGCTCGCCGAAAACGAATAGCGTGTCCGGATGCTCATCAAAGCCGAGGGGGTAGAACGGCGCCGCGGCAATCGTTCTAAACTCACTGATCTGCTGCCACCTGGCACCTTCACCACTGGGTTTATGCTGTAGTGCGAAGCCGCCCCTCGTTTTTTTTAGTACGAGTCGGACATTGTGCTGGCGATCGGTCCACCATCGCAGAGCCCCACGAATGGGCGGTTGAACGATTGCCCCGTAACCCGTTTGAGTGTTGAGTTCAACGACTCTCCTGAGCTGCGGGTCGCGGTCCGCAAGTGAAACAAGTACGCGGCCATCGAGACCTCGCAGTGGGTCAACAATTGAGTTTTGAAACTGAGGAGGTACGACGCGATTTCGCTTCAGGTACTTTCTGTTGAACGCGGGTCTCGATTCGCCTGACTCCACATCGAGTACAAGCATCCGGGTTTCATAGGTCCGCGTCGTCCCTCGTGTTTCAGGGTACCCAACACCCAAGAGAAGCTCTCGTTCGTTTTCCCATTGGACACCAATGGGCACATACTTTTCATTTCCCGAGGTGAGCAGTGTCTTAACGGTCGATCGCACTACGTCATAAATCACCAACAGTGTGACGGCGTTATGTGACTCGATTGACGTGGTCAGAAGCGCCAGTTTTCGACCACCAGGCGACAGCGCCACCTCTTGAGTAGCCGGTAATGCGGCGAACGCTTCGACGGATATCTTTCCCGGATTTTCTCCGGCCGCCACGACTGTAGAGTTCAAAGAGAAGACCAGCGTTGATAGCACTACCAGAATCTGTTTTTGGAAGGAGACGTAGACACTAGTGGAAACTATTCGTAGCGGGCGTCCTCGCATATCAATGCCGTACTCGATCATCTGTAGTGGGAGTGGGGTAGTCGAACCGCTTATTGTGCTTTTATGGCTCGTTCTGGCTTTTGCGGTGAACAAAGCAACTTTCGGATGGCTTTTCTCCTGTGATCTGTGCAGAGAACAGGTCCGAGAGTATCCTCAATACGGTTGTGTGGCTCGGGTCGCGATTCCTGAGTATTCAGTGAGCTGAGATACCGCACTGCCGGTGCACCTCCAGTGATGCTTGTTCAGGACGTTGGCTCGGGTGAAAGGCGTCGCTCCCGAACTCAAAAAGACCGACGGCGGCATCACTTCGAAAGTAGTTCCTGTACGCCTGGTAATTGGTGCATTCTGATCCCGCAGCCTCTCACTTGAAAAAGGACCCCCAATACCGATCGTGTCGCTTCGGGATAAAGTTGAAATGAGCCATCCTTGAGAATGCTCGCAGCCTTAACTGCTCGTCTCTGCCGTCTGCCGTCGAAAGGCCGCTTCCGCACAACCATCGGGGCCAAGACCGGCGTCACATCGCCGGTTTCACGCGCGCTTTCGAGACCCGCGCAATGCCGCTCCAAAAAGCAGAAACGGGTCCATCAACTGATACTCGTGAAATGCGAATTGCCCGGCAGAGATGAATTTAGTCTTGAGGAAGTTCGGGTCGGCCGCGTTGATGGCACCCGAAACGCCCACGATGGACACCGCGAACCGAAGAACTATTAGGTAATTCGGCTACGGCAGCAGCAGGCGAACGCTCCGGAGAGCGATCGCGGTACTTCGCACCCTGGCCGGTCAGCGCCCATCGTCCTCATCGGGAACGCCGCGGAGAAGCAGCCCGAGCGTGCCGAAGCCCAGGCCAGGTCGGTAGAGAAAAGCTGCGCCAAACTTGTCAAAAAGTTGTCCGTGTCGTTGTTCTCTCCTCGTACTCCGATCAGCAGTTCAGTCGACGTGATTTCTGCGGACTCGGCAGGACGCACTGCGAGTCCTGTCACCGCGACGACCAATACACCGCTTACTTGTCAGTTCGCTTGAACAAACCGCTCACGGGTCAGTCTTCATCTTCTGAGTCCTCCGGCGAAGGGCGCAGCAGGAGCCACAGCGTTGCTATGTCCAGCTTGGGTTGAGTGAAGACATACACGGCTCCTGTGTCGCTGGCGCCCTGATCATCCACCGAGTCCCCGACGACCAGCGCGTTATCTGAGATGGCGAGATCCGCGCCAAACAAGTTACTGAATGCGGAGACGGGCGCGGGCGTCGGGCTCTTGAGCGTCTGAAACAGCTGTCCGTCAGGGAGCGAAAAAAGGTTCACCGTTCCGGAATCGACGATCAGGTCGATGTCTGACGGCGCGGCGATGGCCAGTATTTCATCGCTGAGCGCGACACTGGCGCCAAAGCCGGCAGCGGCTGAGGGCACGGGATTGAGGAGTGTGAGCTTAAGCTCGAAGTTCGTCCGGTCAAAGAGGTATACGGCTCCGCTGTCCAGGTCACCCGTGTTGTCCCGCGGCGCACCTACCACCAGGTGGTTGTCTCCGATCGCTACCGCAGCACCAAAGCTATCAGAAGTGTCAGCGGATGGGTTATTGATGACCTGGAGCAGGTTGCCCGAGCGTGCTGAATACACGCTGACACTTCCGGCGCCCGGCTCAGTGAAGGGATCGCTTACGACTGCATCCCCCGGCGTGCCGATAAGCGCGGTATCTCCACGCAGTGCAACAGCGCTCCCGAAGCGGTCGTTTTCGGCTGGAGAGGGGTTGGGCAAAGTCTGTTCGCGGGTGCCGGTACCAACGTTGAACACATGAGCCTGGCCGCTGCTGCCTGCTCCAGTGTCATCATTCGGCGCTCCAATGACCGCGAGATCGCCGTCTATGGCAACCGCAGCGCCGAAGCGGTTCCCGGCAGCGCTCGCCGCGTTCCGGATAGGATTGCGAAGCGTATGCAGCAGCTCGCCGCTGGTGGCGCTGAAGAGATAGGCGATCCCCGCGGCACCCCCGTCACCGTCGTCATCGGCCGCGCCAACAACCACGGTCTTATTGGAGATATCGACGGCACACCCGAAAGAGTCGAAACCGGCCGGTGTGGGATTGGCCAGCGTGTGTTCGAGTTCTCCCGTAGATGCTTTGAAGATGTAGACCGCCCCGGCGTCTGCGCTCCCGAGATCGTCCCTGCAGGACCCGACCACCAGCGTGTCCGCTTCGAGGGCTACCGCTCGTCCAAAGCTCTCCCCGGGTCCGGGAGTTGGATTCAGAACCGGCTCGGGAGTGCCAAAGCTGTCCAAAGCCAACACGGCGGCCGGCCCCGAGCAGAGAAGAACAGCGAAAACGAACTTGCCCGGCAGCGCCGTGCTACTGCGCCGCGAAACGCGCCCTGCCTCAGCAATCCTCACGGGACCAGTGTGCATAACTCAGATTGCCGGTCGCCACGTCGTAGACATATTCTGGGTCCTCCGGCGATGAGCGCAACAGAGATCGTGGCATTGTAATGTCCAGCTCGGGCCGAGAGAACACATAAACCGCACCGCGCGTCGCTGGCCCCCGATTATCCGCCGAGTCCCCAACCACCGGTGTGTTTCCAGTGATCTTATGCGCAACGCCTGAAGTGTTGCTAAGTGCCGAGACCGGCGCGAACTTCGGACACTGGAGCGACTGAAGCCGCTCCCCGTCATTAATCACTGTATCGGCGGCACGCCGGGCATCGTCGGGATGGCAGATTCACTTGAGCACGATCGGCATCCTGGTCGACTCGCGTACCCACAGCGATTCCGTGTAGCCAATCCCGGGGTACGTGGTTTAAGGTCCATGGGCAAGACAATCAGGCAAGGCAGGTGAGTCGTGATTCGGAAAACCGCTCTATTGGTCGCTATGTTCCTATGGGCCGGCTCGGTAAGCGCCGCCGTGATCTACGAGGAAGCCACGGACGGCGACATCACCGACTTCTCCCAGGCCGGCCCGGGAGGCAGCACGGATCTGGGCACTTTGCAGCCTCTCACCACCTCGACGATCCTGGGCACGATCAATGCGGGGCCGATAACGACGATGACCTCCAATGTCTTCGACGGTACGGATGAGTTCGATACCTTTCAGTTCAGGACATTGGGCGATTTTACGGTGAACTTCACCTATGTCTCGGGAAACAACGATGTCTTCGTCGACTTCGATTATTCCGGGATCTTCCAGGGATTCTTCGTATTTCAGGGTGGTGGAGGGGTGGAGGTCCAGTCGAGCCAGACGCCTGCAACAATCAATGACATCTTCGCCGCCGAAGGCGCGCTCCCAGCGGACTTGTATTCCATCGGCCTCGTTCCGGGTAGCAACACGGGCATGATCGCCTATCAGATCGACATCATCACCGGCCCGGCGAGCATCGTCGTCTCGCCAACGCCGCCGCTGTTTATGCCCGACCCCGCGCAGCAGGGCGGCACGCTGTTCACCCCCGTCATTCCGGTCCCCGTGCCGGCGATCGGTACGCTCGCGTTGTTGGCCTCTGGCCTGGGTGGTCTCGCGGCCTTCGGGGCGCGGCGCGGCCGCAAGTGCGTGGCTTGCACACCTGACGTTGGTCCAGGGTCAGCGCTAGTCGCCTGAGGCATTAAACGCCAACGTCAACCGAATCCGGAGACAACTGCTCTACCGTCGAAGCATCCGGAAACTCCGTATCGGGTAGCGCAATCTGCTCCGGTATTGACTGCATCGTGTCGAGGCCCTGGGGATGGCTGAACCCTGGAGGGGCCGGAGTGCGCGCAACTATAGGCCCAGGAGATCGCGTCCCCGCATGAAGGCCGAACGATAGCCGAGTCTCGACGCCGATCGAATCATCTCTCTGCTACATTACTAATAGAACGGGCCCAGTTGCAAAATTACGATCTAAGGAAGAGCACCCGATGTCGGCAGCAGATGAAATGG
This sequence comes from Pseudomonadota bacterium, assembly GCA_038748515.1. Classification (GTDB taxonomy): domain Bacteria; phylum Pseudomonadota; class Gammaproteobacteria; order Pseudomonadales; family Halieaceae; genus Congregibacter. The sequence goes on along the minus strand of JBCDIW010000003.1, from coordinate 215,051 downwards.
GACTCACCCCGGAGGCGGCGAGCGGTTACGAAGCATTCTTCGTTCCCGCGATTTTTGATCAATGGCCTCCCGTCATGATAGCGGCTGCCGCAGTCACCACAGGCGATGACGTACTGGACGTGGGGTGTGGGACTGGCGTGTTGACGCGCGAATTGACGCAACACATCGGACACGACGGAAGCGCTACCGGGTTCGATCTCAGCGAAAGCATGTTGGGCGTAGCTCGAAAGCGCTGCCCTGATGCAGCCTTCAAGCAGGGTAACGTGATCGATCTTCCGTTTGACGATCAGAGTTTTGACGTAGTGATCAGCTCTTTCATGCTGATGTTCGTTCCCGATCCCGAGAAAGCCCTCAGCGAAATGCGGCGGGTTCTAAGGCCCGGTGGTCGCTTGGTTGTCAGTGTCTGGCAGGGTCTTGAGAGTAATGTCGTCTACCGCAAGTTAGTCGAAACCACCCGCGAGGTGGCCGGTGTCGATTCGGCGAACTCGATGGCGTGGCCGTTTACCATGGGGGAGCCCGGTCGCTTGGAGTCGCTCTTTTGGGCCGCGGGGATCGACGAGGTTGCCATAGCCGAGTACGACGGAACCGCGGATTTCCCCTCCGTCGAAAATTTTGTGGAGACGGAGATCCAAGCATGGTTGCTGGCGGACAGCCTCGATAGCGAGCAGATCGACGCTATCGTGAATATGCTCCGAGCCAAGTATCCACCGTTCGAGGGGGTTACCGGCGCGGTTTCCTTTCCCCTCAATGCACTCGTAGGGATAGCGAAAGCGGACTAAAGGACTCGGTTTTGCGGGTGCGCTTTTGTCCCACGCCTCGTAACCGAATTCGGCTACTCACCCGTTCCCGATAGCGGTCATGCGAACGTCTGGAACGGGATGCTGGAATCGGATGCGGGAATGGGAGGATAGTCCCGAACTGTGCATGGGGGCTTAGCGAGGGTACGGGCAGCGAATCGCATCAATTTCTCGCGGGGTGAGACGCACCAACGGGTGCGCCATTGGATGCGCCATCAGTAGCCCCCAGGTCACGCGCGAACGACTGTGCCGGTGCTACGGTCAAGCACGCGGCAGGAACGATCTTCGCTGGCGTGGCGCTAAAGCCATGCTGTCCCGCCGCCCGCCCAGCGCCGCCAGGCCAAGGAGCAGAAGTGCCGTGCTGCCTGGGGCAGCCACCGCGGTAGCGGTGATAACAGGATCGCCGTCACCGACTAATCGCGTACCGGCCGGATCACCAGTTGCGTCAAGCTCACGAACGAGCGGACTGCCTGTCAGACATCGAGCGAGGCCTCTTTGACATGTCCCCGGCGCACCGGAAAGAAACAGAGAATCATCGCCAAATACGTCGAATTCAATCCCCAGAGCAGCGAGAGAACCCGTTTCCGGAAATCCGAGGAAGACGATCGGGGCGCCGTACTCTCCGCCGAATTGCGGCTTCACGTCCAGCTCGGACAGCGCAACACCGGCAAGCGACGCGGAAAAGTCAGATACCGCCGAGAGGCCGTACCCCACCAGGCGTTCACCCGCGATTGTCGAGGTGCCTGGGATCGTCTCCGGAAAATCCACGTCATACAGAAAATCCGTCGAATCCAATTGGAAGGAAATCGAAAGATCGACGGTAAGCTCCTCATCCAGCATCACCGACCACCCGTCCGGGGACGTGCCAAAGTTACAAGAAGCGACAAGGCATGTGCCTACGAGCGTTGCGTTGTAGTCGATTCGCAATAGGCTCGCCGTGGCAGGAGTGGCCAGAGCCCACATCGCCCCCGAGAAAAGCAGTGTTTGCCGAAACCTAGTCATGACACGGTTTACCCCGGAACATCTTTATTGGAGACTAGCACATCGATGATGCGGGGCGCTGAACGGGAGTACCGTCTATCGACCGTGGTGAAAAGTCATCGCGATAGTCAAGGGTCGAAAACTCAGCCAGCTGTTCTCGTAGTGACTCTCGGGAATTCAATCGAGGAATTGCGAGCGCAGCGAGTACGTTGGTCTCGACCGCGTACCCGATCCGACGTCGACCACCACTTCGTGCATACCGGAACAAACCACGGTGGCCACCCGTCCCGGTGGGGGGCTGGCTTTGCGCAAACCCACAGCCGTTGTCAGACGGCGTTCAGGCGGGACCCGGGCTCGTTTGCCGCTGAACATCGGCCCTCTGATTGCAACCCACAATGCGGCCCGGCTGCACCTCCGCCGGGGCGGTTGCGGCATTAGCTGGCTCTCTCTATTGCTCCGATTCTGATGGAGATGCATCGGGGGTTATCGAAGGCGTTAGGCAGCGTAAGCAACGGATTTGATCTTCAATGCGGCGGCTGCCGCCTGCGCCGAAATCCACGCCCGGTCGCCGTTTTTTTGGTGTCACCGGCGACGATACACCACCCCAATTGCTCAGCCGTTGGCCTCTCCAAAACCCCGCAGCACGGTCTGCCCAGAGATACGCTGTGCGGCCGATCACAGTATGCCGGTCGGATCGCGGGAAGCTGTGAACCACGTCTCCCCGGCGCGCGAAAGAAGCGGTATCCGCCGCGCCGATATGAGTTACTCGTCAAAGCTCAGGAAGGAGATACTCATGCAGCTACCGCAGATTCTGGAGGACCGGGCGATTACCGAGGAAATGCTTCGCGGTGCGCGAGAAATCGTGCGTCTCCAGCAGGAAAGCGGGCTGCACGCAAGACTCGACTCCACATCAGCGAGGGACACTCGCGTCCCTGCTGGGCAACATCGCCATCGCTATGCTGCCGGATCCCGCACGACCGGCCAATACAGCCGATCCAGAGACTGACGGCAAGAACCCTACGGTATGAGCAAGGCCCGTGCCCAGACAGCACGCGGCGCGCGCGAGTTATCCGGCGCGCCCTGTGTAAACACTCATTTCCGGGGGCGCTGCCTGCCATGCGCCCGGTGCCCTTGGAGGACTTCTCCAAGGGCCAGCACAGAATGCCGGTTGTGAGCCTCCGGCATGGAACGAACCCACTACGATTGGCTCGAAATAGCCGAGAACGCCAGCCCTGAAGTTATTCGCGGCGCCTTCAAGTACCTGGCGCAAAAAAACCATCCGGACAAGAATCGCCAGAATCGCGAGCTCGCAGAGCGGAGGCTGCGTGAAATCACGGCTGCCTTTAAGGTGCTCTCGGATCCGCAGGCGCGGGCGAAGTACGACCGCTGGCTGAAACGGCAGCGCTTCAGCAATCCGAACTTTGAGAGGCGCCGGTCACGCACGGCGAAGAAATACAAGGAAACCCGCTCTTCGGGCGAGAAGCGCAGCACTTCGACGAAACGGGTCGATACCTGGGTCTGACCGGGTCTGGCCTGACTCAGCGACTGGAGCGGTTCGGCTCCGAAGCGATCTCCGCCGGGCCATGGCTACGTCGCCGACGTGCGCCGTTGGATACGGTGCTCTATCCCGGTTGCTGAGTTCTTCGAGCCAAACTCAGGACCCTTCCCCACGATCCTGGCCGAAAACACTGTCCACTCGATAGCTCGCATCGCCGTCACCGCTTACGAGGATTGTATCTATCCACAGCGTGCGTCCGTCCGAGCCTCCTCCGGTGGAGGTCGCCTCGATGACTTGCGTCTCCGTCACGCCGCCCTCGATGACGATCGAGAACTCACCGTTTGCCAGATTGACCATCGCCGATATGAGGTGCGGTTCATCGACTTCGTAGCCTGTCCGCGGCGTAAGACCCACTAAGACTTCCCCGCTCTCGAAACGTATCGGCGGGATCAGATTGATATCGCTGCCGTTCTCCAATACGCCGACTTCAATGCGCACATCGGCCCCGGCGGATACCTGGCCGGACCATTGCAGGAGAACGACCCGGTCGCTGGCGCTCAGGGGCTGCGCCTGGAAGCGTACCCGGGGGTTGCCGACCGTACCCGACGCGGGCCCCGCGATTCTCAGGCTGCGGCTACCGGTAATGGGATCCACATCGACCACTCTGATGTCGCCCTGCGCGGGTGTGATGTTCACGAGATCCAGCTGCGGGCTCGGCGGTTCCGATAATGGCGGCTGATCCAGCGGATCGCTTTCGAAGTCGATTCGCATGAGGTCCGCGCAGGCGGTAAGTGCTAAGGCCGCACCCAGGACCGACAGCTTGCGCAAAAGGTTCATCCCAACTACCAGATCGGCAATACGCTTGCTTAGCGTAGCGCATTTTTGGAGCTTCCCTAGGGACAGCGGTGATCAGCAATCTCTCATCCAGCGGGGTACGCTGCGATCCCAAACGCATCCGCGGATCGTATTCGGTCTTTCGCTTCATCGAAGCGGCCGCACCACCACGCCCGAGATCTACCCTTTCCTCTAGTTAGTCCTTGTCTGAAGGCTAGAGGCGTAAAAACAGAAGTGGCCGACTGTTGCGATCCGTCCATACGCCATCCAGAAAGAGAAGGAGAAGGAGAAGGTGAACTTTGAGACTGAGAGTGGAATCACAGCGCAGGCCTGACATAATCCCAATCCAGAGGCGCCGTCCTTAATCGAGAATCCCGCCTACTCAAACAGGTTTGTCGAGATCGCACGGCAGCCTATGCTCAACACCTCGAAATGATGCAGGGGGCGGTGGCAAACCTGTGACGCTGCCCTACCCAGGACCGCGCCGGTCCGGCTGGGGGTCCGTAACCGCGGTGTTGGTGGGTTCGACTTGGAATTCTGGGGACATCACACCTAACTCTTGTCGGGGTAGCTGCAGCAATGAGTAGCAGAACGAAACCGTCAACGCGGCTGGGACACTTCGATCGAATAAAAAAGTTTTAGGCGCCTCTGCCGTCGACTGTGTCGATTGATTGCGGCCAGCCACCTCAGTACCTATGAACCCGTCTTGATTCCCGGATAGCTGATGCCGCGCTCTAGCGGGCGGAGCGCCGGCCCGAAGAGTAGCGGTAGTTAGTAGGTCGGAGGCCCACGAGAGTCTCGCTCCAATCTAAAAAAAGCGCCGGCTAATTCAATTCGGGGACTCCCCGAGCCGAACGAGCATTGATGGCTGCCTTGATCAACATCATGTCTAGTCCAATGGTATCGGGCTCCTCTAAATGGTCCTGAACGCCGTTGCCATCTCGATCAAACACTATGTCATCAATCGAGTCGCAGTAAGGTGAGTGAGTATTAAACTCAGGACCAATCACCCCCACCAGGTCAGGTGCTTCAGCGGTATCGGTCCAGTAAAAGGTTCCACGATCCAGTTCTATGCTGTTCTCATAGGTCGAGTCTTTCCTCTGATCGAGTAGCTTCCGCAACCCGAAGCAATTACTCAGACGAGGAGCGTACCCAATAGTGAAACTTCCTTCCGCGTAAACAAATTCCAGACCCGAGAAGCCATCGACATTCCGAAGATTCTGGTTATTATCGAAGCTGAAACGCCCGCGTATCTCACGAAGACCGGCTAATCCATCGATGTTCAACAGACTAAAGTTTTGTGCGATGATCAGAGAATCGAGAGAATTGATACCCTCCAATCCATCAAGCGTGAGCAGGTAATCGTTTAAAACGATCCAGAGATCACTGCCAAAGCTTCTGACCGTTGCCAAAGCGTCGATAGTAAGAAGGTTTGTTTTCCATATATATAGCTGCCCCTCTATCGACTCAAGAGCATCTAGGCCGTCTAAGTCAAGAAGATTTCGATTACCAACAATCTGCAGGCCGGCATCTCCTATTCGTCGAAGGTTGTGCAGCCCCCTAAGACTGGTTAGTGAGTCATTTCCCCAGATTGATAGGCCACCAACTTCAGATACATTTGCCAGTGCCGTCAAGTCTGACAAAATCGGATTGTTGACGAATGAGATGCCGGACGAGAACCTAAGACTGTTCAAACCCTCGAGACTAACAAGTCCAAAATTTACATCGATTATCAAAGATTGCGCAGTTGTCAATGATTCCAGGCCGCGGAGGTCACGGAGTCCGGAGTTGTTTCTGATATACAGTGTTCCAATCCGCTCGAGAGAGTCTAGTCCGCTCATATTGGACAAATTATGGTTGCGTACGATTCTTAACCATCCATCGAAATCTGCGATATGCGCAAGTCCAGAGAGATTTTGAAGACTCTTATTGTCAGCAATTTCGATATCGCCGCTCAGCTCTACGCCAAGGAGTGCATAGAAATCCGTGAGGCTCGGGTTATCGGTTAAGCTGAAGTTTCCTCGGACACGCTGAAGGCTGCTGATCCCATTCAGACTAAGCAAATTAGAATTTCCCGTGACCAAAAGCGCCCCACCAACCGACTCCAACGCTTCAAGCCCACTCAAGTCTTTCAGTGAATTGTTCCCCGTGAGCCAGAGGTCGCCCGAAACTTCGCGAAGGCTCCCAAGACCGGACAAATCTCTAATAGCCTCGGATGCAATCCAAATATCACCTTCAAAGGCAGTGAAGTGATTCAGTGCTGATACATCAGCCAGTTTATCGTTGGCGAAAACTTTAAGCATACCTGTCACACCGCGGACATTCTCAATGCCTTGCAGCGAAGGCAAAAGCCAATGGCCTGAAATCTCAAGCTTACCGCCTACGTATGTCAATCCAGAAAGCGATGTCAGATCAGTCAAGCCGTTATTCGAACTCAAAACTACAGATTTTGACACGTGACTTAAGTTCTGTAGACCATCAAGTGTGGACAAAGGGTAATTGGATCGAATACTTAACCAGCCTGTTATACCCGAAAGACCGGATAGAGCAGCAATACTTTCAAGCGATGAGTTTCCGTCGATAGAAACGCTTCCGGCTGAATGCACTCGTTCTAGGCCTGTCAAATCTTTCAAATTATAGTTGCGCGAAATCGATAACGTTCCTCCGACTGTTTCGAGGCTACCCAAACCTTCAAGACTTTCTAGCGAATCGTTGCCTTCTATACGAAAATCGTTCCCGACGACCGTAAGGCTCTCTAGTCCCTCAAGCGTGGGCAGATCTTTATTGCTCTCAATCACCAGGTCGCCGGTCACCAAAGAAACGGCTGATAGAGCTGATACGTCCGTGACGGAGTAAGACAGAACGACGTCGCCTTCGACGACACTGCAATCCACCGGAAAAGCGTCGAGTGCCGCCTGACTTGAAAACCGATAGCTGCCCGACGGACAGACTTGTGCAGAGTGGACGGCCGAAAAAGTCAAAGTCGACCAAAGCAAGGGGAGTAGTAAAGACACTCGCGCGACAAACCACGATGCGTCCGTCGGAAGTTTTAAACACAAATACAAATGTAGTAGCCTGAAACTAGGCACGAATAATCCATCTCATACGTCTATAAGTGGAAAAATGCTTTCTTTCGCCGCGGTTAACGACGCTGATTCGTTGAGCAATGGCCCGGATGGTCTCTCCAGCGCACATCCGAAATACTCCAAATTAACCTGAATACAATCGCGTACAGTCGTCGAGAAATCGATGATCTCGATCAAGTCATTAGAACGTATTCAGCAAATTACATCCACCCGATATTGTCCTACGGCCGTTGGCGGTTGCCCAGTCTTCGGGAGGGCTGCTAAATCCGGGCGTATAGCCAATCACTGGTGTATTCGGAGAAGATCAGGTGTCAGAAACATTCCAAAAGGAATCGGCTCTGCATTGAGCATAGGTCTGGCCAGACTCACGATCATTCCAGACGATAGGTGCCTCCACTTAACGGAAGGGCGGCGGAACCTAGACGCTGCTCGGAACATATATCGTTGCAAATTGGAGTATGGGTTATAAGCCCAGATGTCATAGAGCCGGGGAGTTAGAACGTACGCAGGATGACGTGCGAAGACAAACGCACTATATCGCCAAGCACTCAACCACTGACGTCATAAACCCGAATGACGCCTTTAGCCGTCAGCAGGTACAGCCTGCTGAAGTCGGTGTCGAAGTACGCGCCAAGGATGCGCCCCGGGCGCTCACCCAGCAACGGATTCAGGTAGCCCCACTCGACGGGCTCTGGGCCCCAGGGCTTGTCCGCCGACAGAATCGCTGAGATGGGCGTAATCCAGTAGTAGTTGCTCATGTCACGCAGATAGCTGAGGGTACCGGGCTCTTCCGGCTCTCCGTTGGGCAGTCTGCCCGTTGGCAACTCGTCGGGATGCCCTGTATGTGTGCCACGCTGAACATGGGTGCGAGGTTGATTCTTGCGCGGCCCGTACCAGTCGCCGTACTTTTGCCCACCGATAATTCCGACGCAGATATAGCTGTCGGTGGGTTCCCAGAAAAAGCAGCTCTCGTAGCGCGCAAGGCGGTTGAAGATCGGGTTGCTGGTGCGCTGCTTCACCCGCCACGTTTGCTCAGCGTCTATCCACTCCAGCGAGCTTGACCCATGCTGGCCAACCGTCTGCGTGTGTGGATAGTACATATGCTCAACCAGGTTTACTCTCTGATCTGAATCAGGTAACTGCGGGTCGTAGCAATGGAGCGAGGGTCCATTGGAATAGCGCGATATGATGTTTATCCAATGCTCGCCGTGCATACAGAGTCGCCCACCCAGCGTTTCCACGAGCCCGGGCGGTGTTTTGACAATGCTCCCCGCCGCATATTGCCGGTTTCTGACGTCGTAGCAGGGCTGTTGATCTGAGCCGTCCGCGCGAACCGCGATGATAAAGCACTTATTCGATTTAGAAGCGTCGTAAAAAACGGTGTTGCTCAGGATCAGCCATCCCGAGTATTCGTCGTAGAACACGTCCGTAAGGTGCTGGCCTTCTACTTCGCCCACCTTGAAGAACGGGACGACGTTCGGCGCCGTCGCATTCTCTGGGTCCATCGCGAGCGCTGGGATCTCAAATGCGCCAACACTACGACTCTCGGTTCTGTTTCCAACGATCCACACTCGGCCGCCTACGACGCTGAACCCGCCCTTCGTAGCCGCAATGCTTGAAACACCGTAGCGCTTGTCGTCGAGTTGGAACCCACCCAAATAGGTGAATGTTGGCATGCGCGACTGCGCAGGCACGTAAGGGCCCTTGTATGCGTTGTTTTGTGCGAGACCGCGGGGCCCAAGTTCAGGTACGTCAGCGAGGTCCGGTCCGGGATCCGAGCCCCTCGACGGGTTGGGTACCGGGTCCGGGTTTGTCGATGGATCTGGCAATGGGTCTGGGGCCGGGTCCGGGGCCGGGTTTGGAGCCGGACTTGGAGTCGGATTCGGCACCGGGTCTGGTTCGGGCGGCAGGTTAAGTCGAATGGGCCTGGTTTTTGGCGGAGCACCCAGGTCGACGGTCACCTGCGCTGACACGGTGAGCGCGGCCGCGCCAAAAAAGACCAGCGGCAACAGCGCCGCGAGACGTGATATTCGATTCATGCTACTCACCATAGTCGCATTGAGACCGTGCCACGCAAGTGACCTCCGCTGCGGGTTCTGGACAACCGATCCCGCCAAGCAGGCTTGGTCGGGCGCAGCCGGGGTCGACCGGCACCAGAAACCACGAGAATTCTACGTAGTGTAGACGTCTCAGCATTCGCTGGCATTCCAGGGATTTGTGAACTAGCGTTTGCGCCGTCCCGCATCTTAGCGTTGCGTCGGCAACTGTGGATTCTATATCGGATCGCGCGGCTTGACTCTTTGATCGCGAGAACGACGTATAGCCGTGCGGAATCGCAACATCGCGAGAGACTTAGGCCGCCTTCGGAAGACGGTGGTCGAGCACTACGCTCCATACGCACCGGCGCTGCGGTGTTATCATGGTGAACGGGCCTTTATCCAACTCCGCGAAGGATAGCGCCAGCCCGGCCAGGAAAGAGAAGCGACAAAGAAGCTTTTTCGCAAGGTTCAGAAACTCAACATCAAACTCTGTAAACCAGCCTGTCATCGTCTTGAGGTCAGACACCAGAAGCGGGTGCTCATCCGGTGTGCGAAGCGACGGCATCAAATTCCTACAGGCGTTGATTGGCAGAATGTGTCTTAAAGGTGTCTGAAAGGATCGAAAAACACCGCACGACCCCTGGGCTTAAAAACGCTCTAGCTCGGCGATCGACTTGCTGATGTCGACACGGTGGGTAATGCCAAATCCACTGACAAGATCGAAGGAGTTATTTTCACAATTAAGCGATTAACATCTACCACGGTAAACATCGACATCAACGAAAATCTTGCAATCTGCGTGCGTATTTGCGCGCCACAGAGCGTCGTTTATTAGCGGCACACTCTGGCTGATCAAGAACGCACAATTGTTTAAGGCGCCAGTGTTCAAGGCGCCAGCACGTTTGCGAAGTTTGACGCTCCGGGTGAGCAATTACGTAGCTTGTCGATCTTGGGGCAGATTAATCGATATACGGATCGATTATTCCTGTCCTTACTTCTCGTCGAAAGCCAGTGGCTGTGTCACCCTGGACTGCCGAGGTTCTCGGTCTTTGCTGGTTTTCCGCATAACAACTACAGCGTAGGCGCACGCCGAAAAAAGAACCAGCCAGTAAAGAACCTCCGCCCGCATACGATCAATGAAACTCATGCATACCATGAAGGAGAGCAGCGATGCCTGGAGCACGCAGCCAAGGTAGTAGTGCTCTGGCGCCCCAAGGCTTACGGCCGTTTTCTTTACGGCGTTGAGCTGCTTCCACGAAGTCCAGAGCATCATGCAGAAAAAGAACAACCCTGGGTAGCCAGCTTCCGTCAGGATTTCAAACCAAGTAGAGTGAACCGCTCGGCGACGCCCTCCGCCTGCGATGCCTCTGGGCATATAGTCTAGCCCCTCAAAGAAAAACCCCCGATATCCCTTGCCCAGTGGGTAGTCAAAGGACATGTCATAGGCCGCACGCCAGAAATACAGTCGGGTGGCACCGGTCTCCCGCTCCTCGGTCAGCGCCGTTTCATCAAAGATGGATTGAAAGCGCCCGATAGCAGAACTATCGAGGACCGCGGCTAAGGAAAGCAGTCCCGCGAAACCGACTCCAATCGCCTTCGCTCGCAGTCCAGGCTCTGGGAATGGCGTTCGGAGGAGAAAAAAGACGTAGGTCGCGGCGCCGACAGCCACACCAAGGAAAGCGCCTCGGCTGTTCATGAGGACCAGGCCGTTCACAAGGAGCGCTCCCAGTACCACCGAGACAGCTCGCTGCGCATGATGCTTTGCGGTCCAAAACATGTGCAAAGCAAGTACAGCGGCCGGCGCCGTCGCGGCTGCAATTGCATTAACCTCAGGCGCGTCAACTGTGCCAATCAGATCAAATCGGCCCGCGGACGTGCGGCCAATCTCCAACGCGTAGTAACCAATGTATGCCGCCGTCGCTACATAACCCCAAAGGTATACATTCAGGGCTTTTTCACTTGTGCACAGTACGTACGCTGCGCTAATAACAACGATCGTCTTGACATAGTCATCAAGACTGAAAACGTGCAGATCCGTATTCGAGGCCCAGAAATAGGTCAGCGCATAAAACGCCAGGAGCGCATACATCCACATAAATGCCGGGACTTTGCGAATTTGGTTCGGGTTCTTCCCGCGCTTCGTGAAGGCAAGCAGGAGCAGGGTAGCTGAACATACAAAAGAGTAGCTAAGGCCCGGGACCATCAGGTACCACCAACGACTATCGTGGTACATGAAATAGATAATTTGATAGCCAACAAACGCGACGTAGGGGTGCGCAGCCAAAGCGATGCCCAACGTAGCAACTTGCGACAGCAAAAAGATAAGTACGCTGATCATGCGACGACCAGAAAAGCCGATTGCTTCGGCGCCAACCGGACTTCGCCGCGGACACCAAGAGCACTGCGCCGAGAGAGCGCTGGATCAGCCTCGCTGCCTTGGTGGGCGGGCGATGAAATCTCAGGTTTCACGATCGTCCCGGCCAACCGTTAAGTGCAATTGAAAGCCGAGACAGGCCGAGTCCCGACCAAAGCCTGCGCTCTGCCCTCACGATACGATATAGATCGTCTTCGCTATGTCGATGTTTCACAACGTTTCTTTCCTTGTCCCGCGGTTCACCCCGATAGGTGATGACGGAGGGCTTGGCATTTGAGTAAGTCTACGTGAGCATCGATGATTCGGAGCGCCTCCGGCCCAACCGGCCCGAGGTGCCGGTTCCGCCAGCTACCGTCATTCCCCTTGCGCGATGTGAAGGAGGCATTGCCGGGCGGTCAGGGTACCGCGCATAGTAGCTGTTCGCGGGCTTCAGGAGAATTGCCTTTGCGGTCGACGACCTGTTGCCTTGGCCTCCGCCATCGTTGCTTTTTTTGCCATCAGTTCGATACTTTACCCGTTCGGAACTACCTGAGACCGCACCCCAGACCTTCTGGCGCGGCCAGGACTGCTACCTGGTCGAGGCTGGAGATAAATATGAAGCGGAGAGTCCGGCAGGCGATCAGCGCCATGGTCGCGCCCTTTGGGTACCTGTTGCTACCGGAAGAGAACGTCGCCCAACCCAGTGCGTCGGCGCTGCGCGTGCGGCTGTTTCGCCAGATTGCGGCCAAGGGTCTCCGTCCAAAGCACATCATCGACGTTGGCGCGCATCGGGGAGCCTGGAGCCGCGACGCCGCGGGCGTTTTTCCCGATGTCGCGATTACGCTGATAGAGCCGCAGGAGGAGATGACGGAGCATCTCGAGCGCTTTTGCGCGGAGCATCCCAACGCCACCTGGATTCGCGCCGGCGCCGGAGACGCGAAGACCGAATTGCCTCTGACTCTTGCCGGCAGGTTGGACGGGCGCACCTTGACGATAAGCGAGGACGACGCGCAGGCGCGGGGGCTTGAACAACGGACTGTGAGCGTTGTCACCCTCGACGACGTCGTCGCGGAATCAGGGCATCCAGAGCCCGAAATCGTCAAGATCGACGCGGAGGGAATGGACCTGCAGGTAATACAGGGGGCCAAGTCCCTTCTGGGCAAAACGGAGCTGTTCTTTCTGGAGCTGCCGCTTTTCGATCAACCGGGGCAATCCTGGCACTCGATCATTGCGTTCATGCGGGAGCAAGGCTACGAACCCTTCGATATTACTGACCTCAATCGGCGCAAGAGTGACGACGCGCTGGGGCTGATTGAAATGGCTTTCGCGAAAAAGGCGGGATTGCTGCGCGATCATCACGGCTGGTGAGCGACAACGCAAACGCGCCGGAACGGTATCGTCGCGTCCGCCCAGACAGGCCCTTGCGACTTCGAAGCCGGTGCGACGCGCTTTCGAGGCCGCGTGCAGGGCCGACTCAGCCCGGCTTTCACGGACGTACTCGGAAGCTTCTCCGCCCAGGCACCGCGGTGGATTAAAGCCCTCGGAACCGTCGCTCGCAACGATCTCGAATGGCTTTCCCCGCAGGACGGGCAAATACTCCTAACCCACTGCCGGCAGAGCTAGCGGCTCTGAGCTAGCGCTACGAAATCGGGGCGGGTGGTCGAGCGTGGCGAGGGCGTCCAAACGCAGCGCCGATAGCCCGCGCAGGGTTGCCCGCCCCCATCACGTCCTTCGCCATGCGTCCCCATTCGCGGAACGCAATACGAAACGGATTGTTGTTGGGGATGGGGTCGGTCAAGCCGTAGCACATGTCAGCACCGGGCTTTTCTCGAGCGTAGGTGCCGAACAGGCGATCGAACACCATGAGAACGCCTCCGAAGTTTTTATCCAGGTATTCGGGACGCGAACTGTGGTGCACGCGGTGATTGGACGGCGTGTTGATGATCCCTTCCAGGGGGCCAAGACGGCCGACGCACTCGGTGTGAAGAAAGAACTGGTAGCGCAATCCGCCGACCAGCCAAACGGCGATCATAGACGGCGGAAAGCCCGCAAACGCCACGACGGTGAAGAACAGCCAGCCACCGGAGATCAGCCCGGTCCAACCGAGTCGGAAAGCGGCGGGCAGGACGAATTCGTTCGGTGAGTGGTGTACCGCGTGCGTGGCCCAAAGCCAGCGCACGGTATGACTCAGGCGATGCTCCCAGTAGTACATAAACTCCACCAGGAGAAAACACGCCAGCCAGACTCGCCAGTCGCCGCCGTCCCACTGGATCGGCGCAAGGTCATAGGCCGTGCGCCAAACAAGGACAACGACAGACGCTGTCACGGCCGAAGCCGCAATTTGTCCCACATAGATCGCGAGGGTCGCGCCCAGGGCATTGAAGTCGTAGCTGCGCCCGGAGCGGCGTCGCCAGAGCACTTCCCCGAGCACTAGTGCGATTGCGAGCACCAGGAACGCGCCCGCGTTCTGCTGAAACTCAAACATGGTGATCTCCTGAACTTCTTCAGTTCGCACCTAAGGTAGACCGACAGGTCTAAGGAGCGTGCGGGGCATTGTCTGAACGGCACGACTCGGCGCCCGAGCGGTACAGCGCAACGCGCGGCCAGCGCCGACGCACGCCATCTTGAGCACCATCCACGCACCCTGGGGCACCGTTCGCACAGTGAGACGTGCTGAACCAGGATTTTTACCCACGCATTGTGCTTGAGTCCGCCTCACTGCAATGAAGCCGTTGTTCGTTCGAGGATTTGCCATGAACTATTTGACGCGAACTCTGTTTTTGCTCTTCGTGATTTTGCTCATCGTCGGCTGTTCGAGCGACGGAGACAGTTCGTCCGAGCCAGTGAGCGAGGGGGATGGCTCAATGAACGACGAGATGATCGCGACAGCGGCCTGCGATGCGCCGGTCGAACGCATGCTTGCAAGCAATGGCGTCGAATTCGTAAGGACTCCCGATTCTTGTTTCGAGAACCTCGTCGACTTTCCCTACGAAAGCCAATATGTGGACATCGACGGTCTACGCCAGGCCTACGTCGAGGATGGCCCAGACGATGGCGAGGTTGTGCTGCTCCTCCACGGCCAGCCAAGCTGGTCATATCTGTATCGGAAGATGATCCCGGTCCTGGCGGATGGTGGCTATCGCGTCATCGCTATGGATCATCTGGGAACCGGTCGCTCGGACAAACCTACCTCTATCGATGACTACACCTACACGGTTCACAGCGACCGACTGGAGCGATTCATCACATCGCTGGGGCTTTCCGACATCAATCTCTTTGTACAGGACTGGGGTAGCCTTATCGGGCTGAAGGTCGCCGGAGAGAATCCCGACTGGTTTGCGAGCATTGCGGTGGGTGACGGCGCGTTGCCGTCGGTACCCGAAGGAGTAGAGGTGTTTCCCAGGATTGAAAATCCCGACGAAATCATCGACATCCCCTCTCCCTTCGCGGGCATTCCGGACCAGCAGGAACCTTTCTACGACGGTTGCGAACTGTTGATTGACGCGCCGGAGGGCAGCGGATTCGGCTCCTGGATGGAGTATGCAATGAAGGCCGAATCCTTCCACGCGTCTGAGGTTCTTGAGGCGAACACCTGGTTCCCATTGTCCGACGCGGAAGAGGCGGCCTACGATGCACCGTTTCCCACGCGCGATTACATGGCGGGGATCCGCAAATTCCCGTCGATTGTCAACGAACTGGGAGGACAGACCGACGAAGCCATCGCCGGCCTGGCGCGCTTTGGTAAACCGTTCCTAACCATCTGGGCATCAAACGACTTCGGCAACCTGGGCAGCTGTGAAGCACAGCAGTTTTTCATCGATCTCGTTCCCGGTGCCGCCGGCCAGGCGCACACTCGCCTGCCGGAGGCGAGCCATTTTTTGCAGGATGACCAGGGCCCGGAGATTGCCCTCCGACTCATCGACTTCATGATGAATCCCGCACCGGTCCCGAGCGTCACAGTCGACCCCGGAGACGAACCGGTGCTCGCCTTCGAGCTCTTCCAGACGGTCTCCGAGAACGAAACACGAGTGTGGATAAACTCCACGATGACCCAGGAAGAGTTTGACGCGCTGGAGCTGCCCGAGGGATGGCGGAAGAACCTTCCGCGCGAATCCTCCACGACCGGGGGCGAGTTCAGCCGTTCACCGGGTGCTCTGGAAAATGGCCCGCTTACGCAGACCGAGTGGTTCGGCTACAGCTGGCAGCACAACGCCACGGTTCTGGAAGCCGGCCTCGCCTTGGACGATGAGCAGCTCTTGAATGCTGCCTATGTCGCGAAGCATCACACCATTGCTTTTGATGCTGGAACGTCTGTCTACGTGCTCGTGTCCCCTGAGGGCGAGCAATACCTACGAGTAAGCCGGGACCCAGCGCGCAGTAGTGATGAACCCAGCATCCCGGCAGATTGGCGGCTCGTTGAGCTGGAGCTGACTTCGCCTCTCTCTCTCACGCTACCGAACCCCACGCTGAACATCCGGGCGGACAACCTGGATTCCTTCCAGGGCCCTGTGAATGTACTCACGTCTGCGGAACTAGAAGGTGGTGCGGCAGCGTTTTCTGACGGGCCCATTCCGCTTAGCGCTGATCTCTGTGAGGATCCGTCAAACATGGACACCATTCTGGAGTCCCCGATGTTCTCCGCGATTCTGGCCGGGGGTGGAGTCAACGGGGATCAGGTTCAGCGGATGATCGATGAGCCCACCGCAGGCCCGTTCTATATGTTTAACCTCATTCACTTCCGCGAGCTGGCGGTTTACGCGGACGGGCGGGACAGCGACCTCACGGGACAGGAGGCCAACGCGCTCTACAGTCCCACCGAATTCCTCTCAGCAATCGGTGCGCGCCCCGTACTTGTGGCTCCCGTAGATGATCAGATCGATGGTGACGAACCCCAGTGGGACGAGGTTGCAATCGTCGAATACCCTTGCCCCGTGGCGTTCTTTGCCATGCTCACAGATCCCGGTTTTCAGGAGCGACTTGTGCACAAAGACGCGGGTGTTGAGACCACGTGGGTTATTGTGACGCTTCTCGAACCCTCGCTATTGCCCGCAGAGCTACCGGCCACCGAAAGTCCCTTTCCGCCGTCTCAGGACGATCCCGCCTTCGAGCTGATCCACGTCATGGACTTCCGCGACAACGCCCAGTATGAAACAGCTGCAAACGAGCCGGCACGAACCGGCGAGGAAGCATGGGACCTCTACGCCGAAGCCAGCGAGACTGCCGGTAGAGAGATTGGTTCGTGGCCTACCGCGCGACTGAAGGTTCAGGGCGTATTCTCGGGCGATCAGCGAAGCTGGGATGAGATCGACATCGACTACATGCCCAGCCTCTCGGGATTTGAGGCGTTTCTCGATGACGAATCGCGTCGCGAGGCCCTGTTTCACCGGGATGCCGCTTTGGCGGGGAACTATTCGCTCATCACGTTCCCGGAATTCAACGAGATACCGGGAGCGCCTGACGTCAATGACGGCCTCGGGACCGGCAGCGCCGAGCGCCTGCCGGTCACGGACCTCGGAGTCGGCAAGGTTTGTATGTCCGACGCGGACTGCGCCGGCATAGGCACTTGTCTGAGCGACGGAATCGCTGCGGGCTTCTGCACCCGCCAGTGCGGCGCGGGAGAATGCGGCAACTCCTATCTGTGCTGCCACTCGTGCTCCGCGTCGGTTGCGGCACAGCTCCCCTTCAATGATTCCGCTTGTTTGCCAGGCGACATATCGGACCAACTCAAGGGTGCGCCGGCCTCATGTGCCTGTGAATAAATTCTGCGCATCGAGCGATCTGGGGTGTCGCCTTCCTATGCGCCCCGGGATAACGACGCCTTCGACAGTGCGGCCAGACGGAGTCAACGGCCGGCTGAGCTAGTGCTTTCTCCGTCTTCGAGTCGCACAGTTGTTTTGCTATCGTTCGCGCTACGCTGCGTCTGATGACGGAGATCCGCGGCAATTCGAGATGCTTGTATCACCATGAGCAAAACCGCCGTAATACGCCGGCGGTGCCAACGATGCCGTACGGCCTGGTTGCTGTGGGAGTCGGTTGTTTTGCAAAGCAGTAAACGCCGTCGCGCGTTCAAGCAAAGCCTTAGCTAGTTGCCCCGACCGTGATTGTTCGTTTTTCAGCTCTGAAAACCCGCGCCGGCCTCAGCGCGCTGGTCATACTCTTCCTGTGGCCGACTTTTAACATTCTCGTGATCGCCGTAGTGCGCTCAGAGCTTGGGGTTTATGACGTCGATTCCCTCATGTCAGTAGCCGTCCGACTCTATCTGTCGTTCGCCATTGCCTTTCTGGTCAAGGAATTCATCGAGACCCGATTTCCGGCCAGCTTTCCCGGAACCCACTTTGGCCGCCAGCTCGCACTTTACGTTCTCGCCTTTTCCGTTGGCGGTATCGTCGTTGTGGCAACTACACCGGAGCCGACAGTTCCGGAAATGCCGCGTATTCGCGTAATCCCGCTTCTATTCCTGTTCTTCGAGATGCTGGTCTTCGTTGCTGCGATCACCATCCTCGCGCAGCGAGAACGCAACCAGGCCATGGCCTTGAACTTGAAACAGGCGCAGATCAACCTTCTGCGCTCGCAGATCAATCCCCATTTCTTGTTCAACACGTTGAATCTTCTGGCTTCGGAAATCGCGCGGAGCCCAGAAACCGCTCAGGAAATCGTCTACGACCTTGCGGATCTGCTCCGCGATAGCATGAAGGCTGGAGAGCGGGCCGAGCTCAGCATCGGGGAGGAAGTGGGGCTCGCAACGCAGTATCTGCAGCTGCAGGAGAAACGCTTCCCCGACCGCTTCTCTTTTGCTGTGCACGTTGATCCGGAAGTTTCACAGCGTCGGATTCCTGCGCTGCTGCTCCAACCCGGCGTCGAAAACGCGATCAAGCATGGTGTTGCAAAAACCCGGGCCCGCGCGCACCTCGACATCACCGCCAAGAAGAAGAACGGCGATATTGAGCTGACCGTGGCAAACACGGGAGGACTGGGGGAAGCGGCTGCGCCGAAGCCGGGGGACGGATTTCGGATTCTGAGCGAAACGCTCGACCTCTACTATCCCGGACGCCATGCCATGGACTTTGAACGGACTGAGCACGGCGCCGTTCTGAGCATTCGCATACCAGCGCGCGGCGAACTGCAGCTTGTTCATGGCTGATCGTCTCCGGCGGGTTGTTATTGTTGACGACGAGCCCGCGGCGCGTTTTGCGTTAAGGAATGTAATTGATTCATTCGACGAGCTTGAGCTCGTTGGCGAAATCGAGGATGGGGTAGCCGCCGTCGACGCAATCCAATCACTGAGGCCGGACCTCGTTTTCCTGGACATCGACATGCCGGGTGTCGACGGTTTCGGAGTGGCCACCGCAACGACTCAGGTGCCCTATCACCTGGTTTACGTAACGGCTCACCATGGCTACGCCCTCGAAGCGTTCGACACCCAGGCGGTAGATTTCCTGCTGAAGCCCGCGCGTCCAAGCCTCATTCGCAAATGTATCGACAAGATTCTTCGGCAGGAAGAGGTGGCCCTGGAGCACCTTATGCCGCAGCAGGCATCGCAAGAGCATTTAGTACTCATCGACAGCGGAGTGAGCCGGGTCTTGGCCTTTGAGCACATCCTGCTCATCGGTGCGATCGATCGCTATCGCCGACTTCTGCTCACCGAGAGCGGTGCGGGTGTTCACGGGCAGAACATGCTGCTTTCCGATACGACTCTGGATGATTTCATGGAGCAACTGGGCGATAGCGGTTTTTTGCGGGTTCACCGCAGCTACATAATCAACGTGCGGTTTATCGTCGCTATGCGCACCGAAAATCGGCGTCAATTTGTAACGCTCGAGGGTTGTGAGGATGCGATTCCGGTGGCGCGCCCACAGGTACGAACGGTCAGACGGGCTCTTGGGAAATAGCGCTGCCATACCCACGGGGTCTGGCGACATCGGCTCAAGAGCGACCAAAAAAGGCAATAAGCCCGGGCATTCGCTCTCTCGACATGGCGCATTCGTATGCCTGGTCAAGTTCCGACACTGATGAGGTGGCGCAATCACGTGGTCGAGCCGCCGGACGTGACTGCTAAGAAACGTACCCGCGCACCGGTCCAGCATGCGGCGGTTCACCCGCTGCTGACCGTCTTGCTCCGCTGATGACTCAGGCTTCCGCCTTCGGGGCAGACTTCTTGCGCAAGCGCCCGCTGGCACCTACTTTTTAATCAAGGTGACGGGTTGAATCTGGACACGTCGGCGCTATGACGGATATCGGCCCTGCGTCGCGACGGATCGTTACGCCATTCACCCGGGAAGCAGCAACTACGGAGGGTAGATGAATGCGAACTCCTGGGACTACTCCTGTCCACGTGAACGACACACCACAACCCGCAGGGCTCGGCGTTCGTGAGTGCTGCATGGCTCTGCTCGGCGCGACGCTCGTACTCGCGGCCTGCGAGAACGAAGACGCGAGCAGCCCGGAGGCCTGCGAGCCCACCAACATCGCGCTGACCGCCGCCAAGGACATCGATCGGGTGAACGCCGTTTCCGGGCATATCGATGACGCCATGGGCGACCTCATGACGAGCGTTGGCTCCGGGTCCTGCAGCGTCGTCATGGTCGCCGGCAACACCATCAAGACCATTAACGGCTACGGTGATCCGCGGCCGTCGGGCGCCAGCAACTCGATTCTGTCAACCTGGCCGGCGTCGACTCCCTACTACGTAGGCTCCATCTCCAAGACCGTCACGGCGCTGGCGCTGCTGCGCATGATCGAGGAGAACGACGACATCTCCCTCGACGACACCCTCGGCGATCACCTCGGCGGCTACGGGATTCCTTCGGACTGGACTGAGCTCACGCTGCGCCAGGTGCTGTCCCACACCAGCGGCATCGCACGCAATCCGGACAGCATCGATAGCGAGGCAGCGCTCCAGGCTCTGTTCCCGAGCGCCGGCGCTCACCCCGGCATCCATCCGCGCTACGCGTACTTCAGTTACAACAACTTTATGGACACAGAGCCAGGATTCGCTCAGCAGTTCAGTGCGGGCTACTCAAACATTGGATACTCGCTGCTCGGGCTCATCATCGACGATCGTATAGCGGCCGGGCAGACCGCCGATGCCTCGGGCTACGAAACCTATGTGTTCAACAACATCGCCCTCGATGGTGGCGGGCTGAGCGAACCCACCATGGTCTCCATGTGCCTCGGGACGAGCTGGCGCGCACCGAACATCGACAACCTCGCGGCCCCCCGGGCGGCGAACGGCGGCGACACGCCCGTGTTCCAGGGCAATGGCTGGGAGGGCCCATCCGGCGGCTGGACCATGACCGTCGGTGACCTCGGGCGCCTGATGATCGCCATCGAGCACGATGAGCGCGTCTCGGCAACCATGCGCAGCGAGATGCTGCAGGGGCTTGGGCGAGACTCAGGTACGCAGATGAGCGGCGAGACGGGTGATGATTTTTCCGAGTACGGGCTGGGTGTGGCGATAGAACCTGGCGGCGCCGAACCTTATTTCGCCAAGGGCGGCGACATCACCGGCTACACCTCGAACTTCAAGTACTACACGTCGGCCAACGTGGGCGCAGGCATACTCTGCAGCCGGGACAGCGTTCAACACCAGATTCTCATCGACGCTATCGACGAGATCCTGGAGCCGTGTCTGGGCGGCGGGCTAAACAGGCCGTCATTCTGCATGGCGACGGGAGGTTTGAGCGGCGGCTGATCTGCAACTTCGATTGCGTGCGGCGCTCGCAACGGGGAATTTAAAATCGGGTACCGCAGTACGGTGATGGCTTTCCTCGCTCACCGTCTGCCGCCGCTTATCGCAGGCTCAAACCCTCGGCGCCGCGATTGAAGACGCATCTACGCCGTACTCCTCGTCGGCGTGCTACAGTGACCGGAATAAGAAGAACCGCAGGCCAGTCAGTCGGTTTGTCCGGCATGCCCGGTGCGACAGTCGGGCGCAATTGCCGGGTGCAATTGCCGGGTGCAACTGCCGGGTGCAATTGCCGGGTGCAACTGTCGGGCGCAACTGCCGGGCGCGACTGCCGGGCGCAACTGCCGGGCGCGACTGTCAGGTCAAGGAGGAACGTCCTGATGGCGAACTCAAAGCTAGCAAAGTGGTTTCGGTACGCGCTTCGAGGTGTGTTGGCGATCGCCGTATTCTGGCTGGTGATCGGCCTGATCAACGATACCTACACCTACTGGGATAACGACGTACTCGCGGCCGCCGCGGTCGTCGATACCGATCCCTACGACACTCCCGTAACGGAAATCAGGTACCTCGAACAGGGCTGGAGCCCGGCGCAAAGCCTGTGGTTCTACAACGCCACCCAGGGATCGAACCTGATCCCCTACGATTTCTTCCTTCACCTGGAACAGCCGGATTCGCAGACGCTCTTTCGCGACGCCGATAACATCAACCGCTATCGATACCTGCCGCAACAACCGAGTTTCAGCAACCCCGACGGTCTGCCCGTGGGCATGGCCCTGGACAAGTACCAGGGCAAGCGCTTTATGGGATTCACCTGCGCGGCCTGCCATACCAGTCAGCTGAACTATGGCGGTGTGGGCATCCGCATCGATGGCGGCCCGACGGCGGCGGACATGGAGAGCTTCCTGCTCGATCTGGCGCGCAGCCTCGAGCAGACCCGCGACGAAGATGCTAAACGCCGGCGCTTTACGGACGCGCTCCTGAACGACAGCGACTATCGCTCCGAGGCGGAGATTCAGGACGATCTCGACACGTACGCGGCCGTAATCCGCGCCTACACCGAGGTCAACGAACCGCGCCATTGCCTGGATCAAGATCACACGCGCATCGCAGGCTGTGCCGACGTGCAAACAGTCCACTACGGCTATGCGCGCCTCGACGCCTTCGGGCGCATTTACAACCGTGTGCTTGAACATGTAATGAACGCCGAACAGCTGCGCCCCATTCTCCAGCGCAGACTGCCGGCCGCGGCGTGGGATGCGTCCGGCGAGGCCATCGATGCTGTATTGAACGACGACGATAAGACTCACCTTGTACAGCGCGTCGTCGTCGAGCTGGAGCCCTATCTGAGCAGCCTGCCCCCCGCGCGGGCACGGGCGATTATCGACGACCTGCGTGACGCGATTTACAACCCGGCCAACGCGCCCGCGAGCTATCCGTTCCTGTGGGACATCTCGCAGCACGATTTTGTGCAGTGGACAGGCCTTGTCAGCAACGCGGGGCTGGGTCCTCTCGGGCGCAACGTGGGGCAGGTGATCGGAGTATTTGGAACGCTGGACTGGCGCAGCGAGTCGCGCTGGCGGATCTGGTCACTGCTGGGCGGGCAGGGTCGCGGTGACTCGCACATCAACTTTCAATCGTCCATCGACAAGCGCAACCTGCGGCGCGTGGAATCGCAGCTCAAGAAACTCTGGTCACCGCGATGGAAGGACGCGCCGCTGCCCCCACCGGATGAGGAATTGGCTGCCGCCGGCGCGGTGTACTTCCATCAGTACTGCGTGAGCTGCCACCACAACATCGATCGCACAGATCGCGATCGTCGCGTCATCGCTTCCATGAGTCATATCGACAAAGTCGGCACCGATCCCGTGCTGGCGACCAACGCGACGAGCTTCACGGGCTACAGCGGAATGCTCCGCCACTACTACGCTGACACGTCTGAAGGTGACCTTGTGCTGCAGGACCGGGCACCGGTCGCGGCACTGGTCAGCTTCTCCACGATCAATGTTGTCGCCACCCCGGATCTGGATAAAACGGTCGTCCGGCGAACCGCGGAATGGCTCTACGACACGCTCAAATCGTTGCTGGATAACTCGGTGAAGGCAAGTCTGCGCCGGGGTGACTACACGCCGGCGACCAGCACGGATCCCTTCGCGCCGCTCAACGCCTACAAGGGCCGTTCCTTGAACGGCATCTGGGCGACAGCGCCCTACCTGCACAACGGCTCTATTCCCACGCTGTACCACCTGCTCCTGCCGAAACAGGAGGTGGAGCAGGAGGACGACTACCGCGCGACGTACACCGCCGCGTGCCCCGGCGAAGAACCGGAGTACCGACCGGACACCTTCATCGTGGGGTCGCGGGAGTTCCTGCCCGACCGCGTCGGCTTCCGTTACGCGGACTACGACGGTTTCGTTATGGACACTCGACTGCCCAGCAACGTGAATAGCGGGCACGAGTACGCGGCCGGGCGCACACCGCTGATGAACGGTGACGTGCTGCCTCCGCTGTGCAAAGCGCAGCGCCGGGCGTTGCTCGAGTATCTGAAAACGCTGTGATCCCGCCGGGCCCCACGATCACCTGAGGAGACGCGGCGAAACGGCCAGCTGCGACAGCGTTGCTTTAAGGGCATCGGACATGCCCCGCAGGACCAACCCAGGTTGGGGTCAACCGGTGTGGGCCCGGGGAAAGTCGACAATCGCCTTGCATGCTCTATGCTGAAAAAAGCGTCCCAGACGAAGCACTGGCGTCGCATGTCGAAAAACGATCCGGGAGGGACGACGGGCATGGCGTGGGTCAGGTTATCCGGGCAGTCGATTTCCATGGACGCCCTGCGCGAGCAAATAGAGAACATCGGCGGTTTCACTGATCTGGTGGAGGCTTTGCCTGATGTGCTTCGAACGAAATTCGAGGAACTGCGCGCGGCTGTGGTGGAGAGCGATGCGCTCGCCCTGATTGATGAACTGCGGGATGAACTTCGCGCCGCCGTCAATCTCGAAGACCTGGTCGCCATGCTCGCTCTGGAAGACCATCTCTGGACCAAGACCGACGAAGTGCTCGATGCGATCTCCGACGCCGGACTGGACACCGATGGACTGAAGAAAGCCATTTCCTCCGCGCGTTCCAGCCTGGGCCGGATTCCCGACAAGTACTTCCATCTCCTGCGGCACGTCGACGCCTACGCCGAGAAGACTCCGGGCCAGAATCCCGGTCTCGTGGAGTGGACCGTGGACGGATCTCTGACAGAAGATGCCGAGCCCGCGCGGGATCTCGCGCTCAATCTCGCCGCGAACGGTGCGGGCACCCTGCAACTGGAGGCCGGCCATCTCTTTCCGTTTCCGGCGGCCGACAGTCGCTATTTGCGCATCGGACTGTCGGGTGAGGTAGACCTTGGCGCGAGCGGCAGTCTTCCCCTGCGCCTCGGCAGCCTGGGCGCCGGAGCTGGTGCCGGCGCGGCACTGCGCGTGAACTACATGAGCAGGACAACCACCCGGTCCGGAAACTTTGCCCGGGAAGCCGCCACCGGCCTCGGCGCTGTCGTCAATCCTCTCGACCTGCCCGACCTGCTGGCGCACATGACGTCGGGCAGGCTGGCGGGAATGACCCTGGCCGCTCAGGGCGAAGCCTTTCTGAACAGCGCCGTTGGCCTGACTCCCCCCACGCGCCTCGTGGGATTGGTCAACGTGGGCGCCGCTTTGAGCGTCGACGCCGAAGTCCGCGTTGCCGGAGCGTACTCCGTAACCGCTCGCCCCGAGGGCTCGAATGCCATCGTCGTCGATGTACGAACACGGACAAGCCGCGCTAGCACCATCGGCTCGAGTCTCTCGGTGACGCTCAATGCGAGTCAGCTTGCAGCACATCTGAAGACCGAACTTGAACCCGCCGTCGCCGAGTTGGTGAGCGCCCTGGGGCGCGTCGACAGGCTGCTCCAGCCCGGCGAGTTGCTGCGGACCCGGATCAGAGAGCGGGTCGGATCGCTGGTTGCCGATGACAGCCTCAAGGCCATGCTGCGCATGGCCTTCGGCGATGTGAGTGATGCCGAGGTTAAGCGGCTGCTCTCGGAGCGAATTCAGGGCTTCCTGGATACGCAGGCCATAGTCTGGGATGAAAATGCGAAGGAGGCAGCAGGCGCGGGAATCGCGTGGCTTACCGACCGTTATCCGGCGCTCAATCACCCGAAACTTGTCACAAAGCTGGACGGCATTCTGGAGGATGCGGCCGAATCACTGCAAAACAAGGTACAGGAAGAGGTACAGAAGCTCTCCGCCAGGAAGATCGATGCACTGCTCGCGGCCCTCAAGCGAGCCGGCATCAAGCTTCAGGAAGAAGTGGCGCCCGTTGATGCGGCGCTGGCCGGGGTGCGACGCGCCCTGTCCAACCACGCGTCCCGAGCCGGCGCATTTCTGCAAAAAGCGGAAGAACTTGCGCTTGCGGATCTACAGATGCAGTTTTCCTCGCGCCGAACGTCCATCGCGGGCAGCTCGCTTCTGGCGACGGCCACCTTCAGCAGCGCCAGCAAAGGCGCTTCGGCTCTCTACCGGGCCTTGATCCGCGGCGACATCGATGCGCTGACCGGGGCACTGGACTCGCCCGTTGCCGGTGCGGACATCCAGCTGCGCGAATGGCAGCGCTTTGCTGAATTCAGGAAGATGCAGGGGTTCTCGCTGGTGATCTTCGATTTGAAGCTGAACGCAGAAACGGTGTTTTCCAACAAGGCGACCGTCGGGGTCGACCAGAGCGGGGCCCTGAGTGTACTTGCAAGCACCGAGTGGCAGCGCCGCAGGCGCTCCCGGCGCGAAGAGCAGAAGTTTCTTTTTACCAGCGTTTACTCCCTGGTCGCCGCGAAGCTGACGCGGTCCTTCAGCGCGAACATCTCGCTTGTCCAATCCGACCAGCAGACCAGTGGCGACGAGCTCGAAGCCTTTCTCCGTGGACTTGAGCGCCACGAACTCATTGCGCCGGGAGTCACGGATAGCGCGCTGTCGCTGGTTCCGGCCCATGCCCTGAGCAGCGTGGTGAGCGTGGAGATGCAGATCGACCACGACGCACTCATGCGCCTGTTGTTCATGCACGAAAACAGCCAGAGCTTCAGGAAGGACACCATCGCGCGCCTGGCGCTCGAAGCGCTGCTCGATTCCGGCAGTCTCTCGGAAGAATCCTATACGGTCGGCTACCAGGCACTGCGCGAGGGGTACTTCGGCGTCACCCCGGGTATGGCGCCTGAAGAGGTCCTTCTGGCATTGAAGCGCAATTCACAGCACAAACTGTTCATGAGCCGCATTGCCGGGTCGCGGAAGATCACCCAGGCGGTGGAAGACTGGTGTGACGCCCAGCGGAAGGCACTCGCGCTGTTCCGGATGCTCAGCGCCATGCGCAAGATCATGCGCGAGGAACCCGGTGACGGCGCGGCAAGTCGTGAAGACCTGGAAAAGTGGTACCAAAAGCGCCAGAAGCCCATCGACGACGCGCTGAAGCACTGGCTGGTGATCGACGGCACTCTGTTTAACTGGGTAAGCGACCGCATCAGCGCCGAGGCCATCGCGTTCCTCACGCTGATCGATCGGCTCTCGGCGTCATCCGAGATTGCCGCGTTTCCCATGCAGTCTTATCTCCAGCTCGACTCGGGACCGCGGAGAGCCCTGCCGGTTTGAGGAAGCTGCGTTCCAGAGTCCTGGGAAGTAAATGCCGCTGATCCTGCCTATACTCGAAACAGCGAGAACCTGGAGGGGCTGATTCATGGCGAAGAAGAAGACCCACTCAAAGACGACGATCCGGCGGGCCGCAAAGACGATGCACGCGTCGGCGCCGCGCAAGACCGGAAGCAAAAAACCGGACGCGGACGCGTCCCGTTCAACACACAAGGCCCGCGCAAACTGGTTCAATGCCCGCGAGGCCTGGCCGCTGCGCGAGGCCCCGCTGTCACGCCTCCTGAACGCGCGCGCGGGCGCCATGACCGCGCTCGCGCCGTTACCCGGGGTACCCCCGTGGGAACAGGCGGGCCCGACGAACGTGGGTGGCAGAAGCACCTCGATCGTGGTGGATCCGAACGATGTGCAGCGAATCTGGATCGGAGCCGCCGGCGGCGGCGTGTGGTTCAGCGAAGACGGTGGAATCGCCTGGACCCCCCAGTGGCACGCCGAGCCCACGCTCAATATTGGCTCCCTGTGCCTGGATCCCGCAAACGCCAACCACATCCTCTGTGGTACGGGCGAGGCCAATCTCTCCGCCGACTCGCACGCGGGCGTTGGCGTCTACGAGTCGAACGACGGTGGCGCCCACTGGCACCTCCTCGCGGGAGCGGAATCGCACGGGCTGCCCCGCCGCATCGGCCGAGTTGCCATCGACCCCTTCAACTCCAATCGCATCATGGCGGCCGGCGTCGGGCATCGCCCCGAAGATGCCCGAGGACTCTTCCTTTCCACCGACGCCGGAGTGAGTTGGGCGGCGGTCGGCGGTATTTTTTCCGGACCGTTCCAGTGCCACGAGGTCGTGTTTCATCCGACGCAGAACGGCACCATTTACACCGCCATCGACGCGGCCGGAATGAGTTCGGGAATATGGCGTTCCACGGACGGGGGTCTGTCCTGGACCCAGCTTCGCGCGGGGCTTCCCCACCCCTCGTTCATGCGCCGCACCAGTCTGGCCATTGCGCCATCGGATCCCAACGTGATCTACGCCCAGGTGGCCACGGGAAACGGTGGCGTAGAGGGCGTATTCCGCACGGTGAACGGCGGCAACACCTGGCGGTCGATCGGCGGCAACCACTTCAGCGACGAACGACAGATGAACTACAACAATACAATCAGCGTCGACCCCGGCGACGCTGACATTGTCGTTTGCGGGGGCGTGGATCTGCACCGCACGAGGAATGGCGGGAACACCTGGACTCAGCTCACCCGCTGGTTTGCGGAGCGTGGTGTCGACACTGACTACGCCCATGCCGATCAGCACTTCATCGTCCATCCTCCCGGTCAGCCGGGTCTTGTCTACGCGGCGAACGACGGCGGTCTGGACGTAAGCACCGATG
The DNA here is from genome assembly GCA_038748515.1 of Pseudomonadota bacterium. GTDB lineage: Bacteria > Pseudomonadota > Gammaproteobacteria > Pseudomonadales > Halieaceae > Congregibacter. Next base: position 186,754 of record JBCDIW010000003.1, on the reverse strand, counting down.
GCGGCCGGACCTGGGAAAACCGCAGCAACGGCCTGGCGACGAATATGTTCTACGACCTCGCCAGCGCCGCGACCAGCGCCGATTTCTACGGTGGCGGCATGCAGGACAATGGGACCTGGCTGACCACCAACGGAGTCCCGGGCGAGTTTATCGAGACCACGGGCGGCGACGGCGGTTTCTGCGCGATCGATCCAAACGACGCGCTCCACCTCTTCACTTCCTCACAGTTTATGCGCATCAACCGCTTCCGACGATCGGACGGATGGGCCCAGGATATCGGCCCCAACGAGACGGGCTCCCGACCCTGGATGGCTTTCATCGCCATGGATCCCGACCGACCCCGGCGTGTTTTTGTCGGTTCGCAGCGGGTTTGGCGAAGCAGCAATGACGGCAACTCGTGGAGCGACCGGTCAGGCGTATTGGACGGAAGTTTTGTCACCTGCATCGAGATTTCGCGCGCCGACACCGACGTCATTTATGTGGGCACGGAAAATGGCGGTATTTTCAAGAGCGACGACGGCGGACTCAGCTGGAGCGGCAACATCGCGAGTTCATCGCTCCCCGGGCGCACCGTGACAAGACTGCGCACCCCCGCCGATAGCACGGACGTGGTGTACGCCACGGTGGCCAACTTCGGCAATCCGCACCTGTTCAGGTCTACGGACGGTGGTTCGACCTGGGAAGATGTGGACGCTTGCCACGGCTCGCTGCCGGACGTGCCCCATCACGGCATCGTCATCCCGGCCAGTGACTCCGATACGCTCTACGTTTGCAGCGACGCCGGGGTATTCGTGTCCGTCAACGGTGGCGCCAGCTGGAACAACCTTAGTGGCAATCTGCCGACCGTGATGGTGGTCGATCTCGTTTTGCACGAGGCTTCGCAGACCCTGTTTGCAGCCACCTACGGCCGTTCCACCTGGAAGCTGGATGTCAGCGCGATAGGCTGACCGCTGGCTCACGCCCCACGGACGGACGGCCGACGCACGCGCGGGTCCCGGCGACTATTACTGCCACCACCTACCGCCACCACTTACCGCGACCACCGCGATTACCGCGTTCAGCCCCGGTGCTTAACTCTGATCGGGATCGTGCCGCTTCCTGAACCAGTCGGCGCGGGCGTCGAGATCCTCCGGATCCTGTAAGTCGACCGGCGCTCCCGTGGCGAACCCCTGGCGGTCGACGGGCGCGGCCTGAAAGAGGTCGATGTTCAGCTCATCCTCGCCACCGCGGTGCACCCTGATTTCCCCGCCGCTGGCAAGGCCCGCCGGAGGTGACGGGGCCGGTGCGCCCGCCTCACGAACGATGCCGATCAGATTGCTGTAGCGCAGCAACCCTCCAGCCCGATCCAGCGACCCGGCGTCGGCCAGGGCCAGGTGGCGAAGCGGCGTGTCCGGATTCTCCAGCGTGACCGCCCAATGCCCGCTAGCGCGCACCGCCGCCCAGGATACAACTGCGGCGAAGCTTTCGCTGTCGCCGCGACGCAGCCAAAGCGCGTCGCCGTCGCCCGACCGGGAAAGTAAAGACAGCGCGGACCGCACGGAAGCTGGTGTATCCGCTGGATCCGCGGGGACACTTCGTCGCCAGGCACTCACTTTGAAACCACCGTCGAAATCGCAATGGGCGCTGCTCGGCGAAAGCGCAACGAAGGCGGCCTCATGTCCGAGGCCGGGAGAAAAGCGGACGAGGCGCGTAGATCGGCGTTTCTGGCGAAGATCGCGTCGTGGTCCTATGCTTCAGGTGATTCATGGAAATACCCACTCCGACTGCCTCACGCGTTGGAGATACTAATCAATTAGAAGGGAAAACTATGAAAGTCTCCAGATATCCGCTCATCTGTGTCCCCGCCCTGCTCCCCTCCCTCCCGCTTCCCGTGCTCGCGCAGGATCGCGCGGTTCTCGAAGAGGTTGTGGTCACCGCGACCCGTCGCGAAGAATCGGCGCAGGATGTCCCGGTAGCGCTGACGCCGCTGTCCGCCGAATCCCTCGAAGAAGCCAACGTCATTGACCTGACCGACATCGGCTTTCTGGCGCCCAATGTTCAGTTGCAGCCAGTCAGCACCTTTCCCGGCTTTGCGACTTTCTCCATGCGCGGTATCGGCACCGGCGCCAACAGCATCCGCACCATCGATCCTACGGTGAACGTAATGATCGATGGCATGGTGGTGGCCACCCAGATCGCCGGTCAGCTCGACGCCTTCGACTATGAGACGGTGGAGATACTGCGAGGACCGCAGGGAATCTTCTTCGGGCGCAACTCCATCGGCGGCGCCGTGCAGATGCGCACGGGCAAGCCCGCCGCGGAGCCGGGCGGCCGCCTAAAGGTCGGCGCGGGTTCGCAGTCGCTCCTGCTGCTTGAGGGGGTGATCGAGGGACCGCTTTCTGAAACACTGCGCGGCAAGCTCGCGGTGCAGCACCGGAGTTTCGACGGATTCTTTGATGACAACAATGGCGGCAGCTTCGTCCCCGCCCCCAACAATCCCTCCGGCGCCGATCCGGGTACGCCCCGGCAAACGCAGAACGTTCAGGACAGCTTCTTTATAAAGCCCACGGTGACCTGGCAACCCACGGATGCCCTGGATTTCACCCTCTATGGGCAGTGGTTTGAAGACAACGGCGGATCGGGCGCCACCCAGGCGTACATCGACCCGAGCCTGCCCCCTCCCACGATGGTGACGCTCTTCGGTTACACGCCCCCAAGCGACCAGTTTGAAGTAAATCATGACCTCCGCGGGAGTAGCGATACCGAGATCAGCCAGCTGGTTCTGGAGACCAACTGGGCCATGGGCAATGGGGTGCTCACGTCCGTAACCGGCTGGCGGGACCTGACTTTTTCGTCGGACAACGACATCGATGGCACACCCTTCCTGCTCATTCACTTTCCGAACAACGAGGAAGAAGCCGGGCAGTTTTCTCAAGAATTCCGCTTCGCCGGTGACATTAACGACGATCTCGATTTCATCATCGGCGCCTATTTCCTCGACGCCGATCAGTCGGTGATCGAGCGGCGCGAGTTTTCCGGTCTGACGGCCGGCCGGGATCATTTCGACTACAACTACATACAGTCGGACTGGACTCAAGACGTAGAGAGTCTCGCGGCGTTCGGCAACGTGCGCTGGCGTGTGGCCGACGAATGGACTCTGAACGCCGGCATCCGCTTCTCCCGAGAAGAAAAGGATTTGTCCGTGACTCTGCTCACGCCCTGCGCGGGCCCGGGCTTCAGCGGCTGCTCCGATGACAAGACTTCCGTCGGCGACACCTGGGAAAACACGTCTCCGCGCCTGGCCCTCGAATACCGGCCTCGGGACGAACTGATGTTCTGGGGGAGCTGGACCCGAGGCTTTCGAAGCGGAAACTACAACGCCCGCGCGCCCAGCATCGCCGCCCTCGGACCGGCCGACCCGGAACAGGCGGACCAGTTTGAGATCGGTATGAAGGGCGACTTCGCCGATGGCCGCCTCAGGGCGAACGTCACCGCCTTTTATACGATCTACGACGAAATACAGCGCGTTACCAACGGTGAAGACGCCCTGGGAAACCCGCTGCAGCTGCTGCGCAACGCCGCCGAGGCGAGTATCCCGGGGATCGAACTCGAACTTAGCTGGGTACCCACCGACGCGCTGCTCCTCATGGCCAGTGTGGGCTGGATCGATCCCGAGTTCGACGAGTTCACCGGGTTGAACCTCGGCGCTCCCACGGATGAGGAAAACGAACGCCTCGCCGAGCGACTCGAGTTCGAGCGCGTACCCACCTTTGAATATACGCTGATCGGTGAGTACAGCCTGCCCGTTGCCGATCTGGGCGACCTCACGTTCAGAGCTCAGTACGCCTGGCGCGACGAGTTCTTTACCGACGTCACCAACAACCCCACGCGAGCCATCGACGACTACGGAATTCTCGATGCGAGCGTGCGCCTGACCAATGATCGCTGGCGCGTCTCCCTCTGGGGACGCAACCTTACCGAGGAAAACTACGCCGATATCATCAGCGCGGCGTTCAATCTCCAGCGTTTCGGCGGTCAGGCGCGCACCTATGGAGTCGAAATCGGCTATAACTTCTGACCCTAATACGGCGCGCGGTGCGTAAAACAAAGCACGGCGACAGAACAGGATCCTATGGGCATGGGTGACGCGATACTGATTGAGAACGGCACCATCATTGATGGCAGCGGCACCGGGGCGTTTTCGGGAAGCGTGCTGGTCCGGGACGGCCGCATCGCTGAAATCCGTCGCGATGACAGCGCGGTGATGCCGCTGAACGCCGGCGTTCGTCGACTGGACGCGACGGGCCAGACTGTTATGCCCGGTCTGATCGATGCCCACTGCCATCTTTCCTTCGACGATGCCGGATCCAACGCGGAAATTTTTCACCAGCGGCGCAACGCGCTATCCGCACTGGTTGCCGCCTACAACGCGAAAAAGCTTATCCGGGCTGGCGTTACGGGTTTCCTGGATCCGGATTCAACCTTCGAGAACATGATCGATCTTCGTGACGCCATTGAGGCCGGTGTAGCCGAAGGGCCACGCATGGCCTGCGGCGCCTATGCCCTGATTACCGGCGTCGGCGGGACCGCCGGCCGTCTGATCGCGGACGAGGGCGTCACCGGATACTACAAAGTGGTCGACAGTCAGGACGACATCGTTCGCGAGGTGCGGCGCCAGGTGAAGCTGGGTGTCGACTGGATCAAAGTACACGTTACCGGCATCGTGCCCCGGCAGGCCGCGCGGGGAGAGGTCTGCGTCTGGACCCGCGACGAACTCAAGCTCCTGTGCGATACGGCACACGATCTCGGTACACCGGTGATGGGCCACTGCCGGGGCGCTGATGCCACCCGACTCGCGGCGGAGACAGGCTTCGATCTGATTTTTCACGCCACGGCGATGGATGACGCCGCGCTCCAGGCGGTGATCGATCGACGCGTCCCCATCGCACCGGCACTGACGCTGCAGGCGAACATCGTCGACTATGGAGATCGAATCGGCACGTCGCGGGAACTGGCCGATCTGTTTTCGCGGGAGATTACGGACTCCATCGAGACCATGACCACGGCCCACCGCGAAGGTGTCCCGCTGCTGTGTGGCTCCGAGTCCGGGTTCTCGCTCGTACCCTACGGAGACTGGCACTGGAAAGAGATGGAAGTGTTCGTCAAATACTTCGGTATGAGCGAACTCGAGGCGATTCGCTGCGCGACGGCTGAAGGCGCGCGGGCGCTGCGCATGGAGGGCCGGGTCGGGCAGCTTGCGACGGGCTTCGAGGCGGACATCATCTGCGTCAAGGGCCGCGTTGATTGCGATATCACGCTGCTCGGTGACCCCGCCAACATCGCCTCGGTGATGATCGGGGGTCAGATGCAGGACCTCTCACCACTGCCGCCGCGTAAGCCGATACCGGGATGGCGGCTCGCGGCGATGGGCAGCATGCTTACCCGCGAGGTGGCGCTGCGCGGCGTCCCGGACACGCCGCTCAACGTTGAGGAGCTGCACTAGCGATCATGGCCTACCGGCGTTTATCGCTGGTAGACCATGATGGCTTGCCTGCATAGCTCACCGATTCGGCGACCCCTGGGGATCTTCAAAATCCATAGCCAGAACGTCGCAACAGGCGCGAAGGCGGGCGCCGACCGCCTGATGGGCCGGATGATCCAGATAAGGCTTTAACGCCGCGGAATCGCTGAGTGCGACGGTCACCCCGTAGTTGTAACCGAGCGCGCGATCGGTCAGGTTGCGCCCTGCGTGCACCGAAACAATCCCGGGTATCACATCGGCGAGGGCCCGGATGTCACCGAACAGCTCGGCCATCTGCTGTTCGTCGGTGTCCGCCTTGGTTTTCAGCCAGACGATATGGTGGAGCATGCCTAGACCAGGGTCAGGTCATGCTGCTTGATCGGCAGCCGTCGAATACGTTGGCCGGTCGCGGCAAACAAAGCGTTGAGCACCGCGGGTGCCGTCGGCGCCAGCGCCTGTTCACCCACCCCCGTGGGCGCTTCTTCGCTCGGGACTATGTGTACCTCAATCCGCGGCATCTGCGTGAGTCGCAGCACCGGGTAGTCGTGGTAATTGCTTTGGCGCACACGCCCGTTCTCGAGCACGATTTCCTCACCCGCGACCGCTGACAGCCCCATGGCGATACCGCTCTGTATCTGCGCCTCGACGTTCAAGGGGTTGACCGCGAATCCACAGTCGACCACGCACACCACGCGCTCAACGCTGTAGTTGCCGGCGTCGTCCACACTCAGCTCCGCTACCTGGGCGATGGGTGTGACCGAATAGATGCGTGCCGCGACCCCGCGCCCCCAACCGTCCGGCAGCGGTCGGTCCCAGGCGCTTTTTTCCCGCAGCGTCGCCAGCACCGCGCTCATCCGCCCGTGGTCCCGGGCGAGGTGTTGGCGAACGTCGAAGGGGTCGCGGCCACCGGCGTTGGCGAGTTCGTCCAGAAAACACTCATAGGCCACGCCGGTGTGCGAGTGGCCGACGGAACGCCATTCCTGCGGCACCACGCCCACCTTGGGCGGGTTGTGTGTTTCCACACGATGATGGGGAATCGCGTAGGAGGTGCCGTAGGGGAACACACCGAACGGCTCCTGCAGACAGCCGTCCAGGGAGTAGATATCCATGCCGTCGACCATGTAGGCCGGATCGTGCTTGGTATGCTGCATGATCGACTGGCCAACCACGGTCTGGTGCCAGGCCAGAGGCAGGCCTTCGGCGTCCACGGCACCGCGCAGTTTGTGCACAAACAGGGGCCGGTAGTGGCCGCTGCGCACGTCTTCCTCGCGGGACCAGATAACCTGTACCGGCACATCCTCGCCCCGGGCCGCTTCCACGGCCTCAATCGTAAAGTCGGCGCTCTTGCTGGCGCGCCGTCCGAAACTGCCTCCGATCAGGGGTCGGTGAATCGTAATCGCCTGTTGAGGCAGCCCCAGGAGCGCCGCGACTCGTTCCTGATCATTGCTCTGATACTGGGTCCCGGACCAGATTTCGCACCGATCGGACTCCACGCGCGCGGTGGCATTCATGGGCTCCATGGTGACGTGGGTCAGATAGGGCAGTTCGTAGACCGATTCCACCGTCTCATCGGCGTCGGCGAGGGCCGCCCGGCTGTCGCCAATGTCCTCGGCGAGCATACCGGGTTCGTCCGCCATTACCCGGTACTCTTCGAAGAATCGCTCGGATGAGTAGGCCGTATTCGCACCTTCGTCCCAGTTTACGGTGAGCGCGTCGCGCCCTTTCCTGGCCGCCCAGTAGTTGCTCGCGAGAACGGCGACACCGTTGCTGATGGCTTTTACCTTGACCACCCCGCGCTGCGCGAGCGCGTCGCTGGCATCGAAGTCGCGCGGCGTCCCGCCAAACACGGGACAGCGCAGAATCGAGGCATAGAGCATGCCCGGCAGCTTGATGTCGATGCCAAACTGCGCTTCCCCGGTTACCTTGCTGCGGCCCTCAAAGCGGCGCTGGCCCCGACCCAGGATTTTGAAATCCGCCGGCGCTTTCAAGGCGACAGACTCGCGCAGCGGCGTCTCCTGCCGCTGCGCGACGGCCACCAGTTGGCCGTACCCCAGTTCCCGCTCCCCGGCCCGGACACGGCCTTCCGCGGCGCTGATCTCCGTGGCCGGCACGCCCCATTCAGCCGCGGCGGCGTCGATGAGCAGCGCCTTCGCCTGGGCCCCCGCGGTACGTAGCGGCCCCCAAAGGCTGAAGGTGGTGATACTCCCCGCAGTCAGATACTCGCGGAAAATGGAAGAGTAGTACTCGGGTCTGGTGGGAGCCGCCTCCAACCGGATGGCGGACAGAGGTACCTCAAGTTCTTCGGCGACGAGCATGGTAATGATGGTGTAGGCGCCGTTGCCGAACTCTGAATGATTGGCCTGCACCGTGACGCTGCCGTCGCTGTCGATGCGAAGGAAGCTGTTGATCTGCAGTCTTCCGTCGGGGCTCGCCGCTCCTTTTACACCCGCCACACCCGCCACGGGCACGGCCATGCCAAGGAGCAGCGCCACACTCCCGCCGCGGCGCAGAAAGACACGCCGCGTAAGCGCCGCGGGTCCGGGATTGTCAGCCATGATCCCCTCCCGCGTTCGGCAGACGGTCGGCGGCGAGCTTCACCGCCTCCCGGATACGCTGATAGGTACCGCAGCGGCAGACGTTGCCACTCATCGCGCTGTCAATGGCGGCATCGTCCGGCGACGGATTCGCTTCGAGCAACATCGTCGCGGCCATGACCTGACCGGACTGGCAGTACCCGCATTGCGCGACATCCAGGTCGAGCCAGGCACGCTGAACGACATTGAGCTCGCCGTCGCTCGCGAGCGCCTCGATCGTGCGCACTTCACTTTTGCCAACGTCGCTGAGGCGCAGCGTGCATGCGCGCGTCGGGCGGCCATCGAGGCTTACCGTGCAGGCGCCGCACAAACCCATGCCGCAACCGAACTTGGTGCCGGTGAGCGACAGAAAATCACGCAGCACCCACAGCAGGGGAGTATCGGCGTCGGCGTCTACGTCGTGTACCTGTCCGTTCACTGTCAGGCTGTACATGAACGGCCTCCTGTCCAGAGCCGTCCAACCTGCCCAAGGCAGGAGTGGCGATTTTTATCGCCTGGACTACAATCAAGGTTTAAATGCATACATATTTATCCTTATTGAATGCAATTTACCGATTACTGTAGTGTAGCGTGCTTCTGGCAGCCGCAGCCAAATATTGATTGTTTGAACGCATCCGCGCCCGGACTGGATCGACGAGTTGAAGCGACGAAGCAATGACGAAGCCATGACAGGGAAGACTGACGCAGCCATCAAGTCATCACCGACCCAGGCCGAACTGGTACGCCTCGGTCTCGAGAGCGATATCTTCAGCGGTCGCCTCGCGCCCGGTGCCACGCTCAATGAGTCACGGATTGCCGAGGCCTATGCCGTATCCCGCACGCCGGTACGAGAGGCCATCAGCGCCCTGGTACGCGCCGGCCTGGTCACCAAGCAGGCACAAAAGCGCGCGGTGGTTACGCCCCTCGACGTGGAGCTGCTGCTCGAGCTCTTCGAAGCGCTGGCGGAAATCGAGGGCATTGCGGCGCGACTTGCCACGGAACGGATGACGCCGGCGCAGAAGCAGGCTCTGGTTGAGCTGCATGACCTTGCGCAGGCCGCTTCAAGCGACGAAGCGCACATCTACGCCGAGTTTGGGCGCCAGTTTCACCAATTGATTGTGGCGGGGTGCAAAAACAAGGCGCTGATCGATGCGGCCGAGGTGCTGGCGGGCCGCGTCAATCCCTTTCGCCGCTTTCAGGTGTTGGCACCCGAGCGTATCCGGACCAACCAGAACGATCACGAGCGCGTGCTGAACGCAATTCTTCGTGGCGACGCGCAACAGGCCGGAGATGCGATGCGAAAGCACACGACGGATCAGGGCGACATGCTGGTCCGCTACATCGCCTTGCACAAAGTCAGCTACGCCGACGTGGCCCCGCCACGCCGGGAAAACCCGGTGCAGACCATCAGCGAATCCGGCTGAACCACAGCGAGTCCGACCGACGTAGCCTCTCCAAAACGCAGACAGAATAAATATAAATCGGAGCACCAATGAACGAACACCGGGTCGATGATTTCCACGGCGCCACCAAAGCGCTGCTCAACAGAGATCTGCGGCAGGCACTGTATGACGAGGGCGGCGTCCTCATGGAGCGCGTGCTGGTCAATCTTCATGGCGACGAGCACCGCAACCGCCGAGCCGTGGAAAGCCAGCTTTTTCGCAAGAATTTTTTCCGCCTCTACGAAAACGAGATCTTTCCAGTCCTGCTCACGGAGACCCTGGATCAGTTTCTCATCGAAGCGGCGCAGGATCTGAAGAGCCTGGGATACCGGGTCATGGTGCACGTTTCTCTGGCCTTCGCCGGCGTTGATCGCATCGACGGCAGCGTTGAGGAAGCGGACACGCTGCACCGCCTGCTTATCCAGCTCGGGCAGGCGGCGACCATCGGCCAGTACCGCGGTGATCGGACGGAGATCATGAAGGAGATCACCGCGGCCATTGATGAGTTTGACCAGCGTTTTTTTGCACCGTCACGGCAGCGGCGGGAAGGATTGTTGAAATCGTTCCGGGCCGGCGAGATCGAAGAGAAGGGACTGCCGCGGGACATCCTGACCGTGTTGCTCATGAACGACGAGCAGCTCCAGCTCTCGCACGAGACTCTGATGAAAGAGGTGGCGTTCTTCTACCTCGCCGCGTCGCACACCTCGGTTCATTCCCTGGTGCACGCAGCAAACGAAATTTTTGCCTGGTTTCAGCACCATGACGGATCGCCGGCGGATCTCGCCGATGATCGGCTGACGCTGCAGCGCTTTGTTCACGAGAGTCTGCGGCTGCACCCGTCGAGTCCCGAATCCTGGCGACGCGCCACCTGTCCCCTATCGGTTGAGCAGGACGAAGTCGCCGAAGGCAGCAAAGTGATTATCGATCTGCAGACGGCGAACCGGGACCGGAGCGTCTTCGGCGATGACGCCGCGCACTTCAATCCGTTCCGGCAGCGGCCGCCGCAGGTCGGTCCGGCCGGGCTCTCCTTCGGCGGCGGCATGCATGTATGCCTGGGCATGCACCTCGTAGCCGGGACCGTGCTGCGCGACGCCAAGGACCATGATCCGGACAATCACCAGTACGGCACGCTGGCGGCAATCATCGGCGAATTGCTGGCCCGGGGTATGCGCCCGGACCCGGATCGCCCCCCGCGCAAGATCGAAGCTTCCGAGCGCGATGTGTGGGCCGAGTATCCGGTGGTCTTCGACCGCATCGGTGGGAGCTGATGTCGACGGTCAGCATCGACAGTTACGAAGCGGCCTTCGCGGCGCTCTGCGATCGCCGCCTGCGCCAGTCCATGTACAGCGAATGCGATGTGCTGATGCGCGACGTGCTGCTGACGCTGCATGGACAGACCCACACGGCGCGGCGTGCCGTGGAACTGCAGCTGTTCCGACGAAACTTCATTCACTACTACGAGCGCGAGGTCTATCCCGGCATTGTGAGGGAAACGCTGGCCCCATATCTGGCGGCCGGTCGCGCGGACCTTCCGGACTTCGGATTCCGGGTGAACATCAATCTATCCGCGAGCATTGCGGGGATTGATCGCGAGCGGTCTCCCGAGGAAACCGAGGCGTTGCTTGCCCTGGTACGCAAATTCAGCGAAGGCGCGACCCTGTTTCACTCCACCCGCAACAAGGCCGAGGTGGTTGAGGAAGTTGGCGCCGCCATGGATCTCTTCGATGAACGATTCTTTCAACCCTCGCTGGCGCGCCGCGAAGCCCTGCTCGCCGAGAATGCTTCCCAGAAGCTGGCGGACGGGGAACTGCCCCGGGATGTGCTAACGGTGCTGCTCGCCAACCGCGAGGAACAGGGTCTGGACCTGGACACCATCCGCCGCGAAGTCGCGTTCTTTTTGCAGGCGGCCTCGCACAGTACGGCGAATTCGACGGTACACGCGTTTCACGAGATCAGCAGCTGGACCCGGGAGCATCCGGAGGATGCGGTGCGAATCCCCGGGGACGTGCTGTTCCTGCAGCGCTGCGTCCACGAGAGCCTGCGCCTGCACCCGGCGAGCCCCGTGGCCTGGCGGAGCGTGACCTGCCCCATGTCGCTGCCGGCCGGCGAGGCCGTGGCCGAGGGCGACAGCGTTGTCGTCAGGCTTGCTCGCGCTAATCAGGATGAGGAGCTCTATGGCGAGGACGCGGACCGCTATAACCCGCACCGCGAAGTCGAGGGACGCAAACCGCCCTATGCGCTGACTTTCGGCGTCGGCGTACACACCTGCTTCGGTCGCGAGCTTGCCGGTGGCTCGCTTCCCACGGCGGACACGCAGCCGGACAAGCATCCTATCGGCACCGTAACCAATCTACTTAAAACCCTTCTGGATAACGGTGCCACAGCGGATCCGGACAATCCGCCGGTAGCCGACCCGGATACGGAGCGGGCCAACTGGAGACACTACCCGGTTGTGTTTCGTGGGGTTGCCGCGTGAGGCGGGCCCTTGTTACCGGTGGCGGCAGCGGCCTTGGCGCCGCCATTGCGCGCGCGCTCTCGGCCGCGGGTTATCGCGTGGGGCTCCTCGATCGCCTGGGTGAGGAAGCGCAGGCGCTGGCCGTGGAACTTGGGAACGCCTGCGCCATGACGGCTGACGTCAGCGACGCCGCGGCCGTAGCCGAAGCCGTGGAAGAGTACGGAGAAACCCCCGACCTGCTCGTGAACAACGCCGGTATCGTCCGCTTCGGTGCTCTTGAGGAGCAGTCGCCGGAGGATTACGCGGCGGCCGTCGGAGTGAACTTTCTCGGCGCCTGCTACTGCGCTCGCGCGGTCGCACCGGGAATGCTGGCCAGAGGTTCCGGGCACATCATCAACATCACGTCTGTCAACGGAGTACATCCCGCACCGGGCATCGGGCTCTACGGCGGCACCAAGGCCGCCATGGCCTGCATGACCCAGGCCATGGCCCTGGAGTGGGGGCCCCGGGGTCTACGCGTGAACGCCATCGCCCCCGGGTTTATCGACGCCGGTATGTCCAAACCCATTTATGCAAACCCCCGGGCGCGCGAGGTGCGGGCCGCCGGCGTACCGCTGCGCCGCCTTGGGGAGGCGCGCGATATCACCGAGGCGGTGTTGTTTCTCGACTCCCCGGCGGCCGGCTACATCTGCGGTCACGAGCTTGTGATCGACGGGGGTGTCATTAACAGCGTGCTGTCGCACCTCCCGCGCGGCTGAGGATTCGTATGCCGAGCAACCTCATCATCAGCGGGGGAATCTTCCACGATTTCGAGGCAACCTCCCGCACCCTGGCCGCGATCCTTGCGCCCCTGGGAATCTCCTCGACCATCCGCGAGGAGCCCGAAGCCGCACTGGGAGAACTTGGTGATGGCCGCTACGACATGCTCACAATCAATGCCCTTCGCTGGCCCATGGAAGGAGAAAAGTACGCACCGTGGCGCGAGGAATGGGCACTGTCGCTGTCTGCGGCAAGTTGCCGGACGCTCGTGGATTTTGTGCACGAGGGTGGAGGCTTGCTGGGGCTGCACACGGCGTCGATCTGCTTCGGGGACTGGCCGGGCTGGCGTGATCTGCTCGGCGGCGCGTGGCGCTGGAACACGTCCTACCATCCGCCGCCCGGGCCGCTGACCGTGCGACCCACCACCGCGGGGTCGGCCTCGGGACTGCAGCCGTTTGAGGTTATCGATGAACGCTATTCGGACCTGGACCTCGTCGAGGGCATCCAGACGCTGCTCGTCGCCGAAGACGACGCCGGTCGAGAGCAGCCGCTGGTGTGGCGTCAGAGGGTCGGCGCCGGGCGCGTGGTCTGTGATCTGCTCGGCCACGAGCCCGGATCCCTGACCGTCCCCGGCCACGCCGCGGCGCTGCGAAACCTCGTCGCCTGGATGCTGAAGCAGCCCACCTCGGAGGCGGCAGCATGAGCGGGCTGGCGGGAAAATCGATCCTCATAACCGGGGGCGGTTCCGGGTTGGGCCGGGGCGCCGCCGAGCACTTCGTTGCCGCGGGTGCCCGCGTCACTATCTGCGGGCGCCGGCGCGAGCGCATCGAAGCGGTTGCCGCGGAGCTTGGCGACCACTGCCTCGGCTTGGCGGCGGACATCACCATCGCCGCGGATCGGGAGGCGCTGGTCAGTGCCGCGTGCAGCCACGGCGGAGGACTCGACGCCCTGGTCAACAACGCCGGAAACATGTACCGCGGACCTGTCGAAACCCTCGCCGAGGACAGCCTCCTGGCGCTTTTTCACAGCAATGTGATCGCGGCCATGATGTTGACCGGACTGTGCACCGATGCGCTTGCGGCCCGTCGTGGTGCCGTGATTTTTCTCGGCAGCGTGCACACCCGACGCGCCTTTCCCGGCGTGGCTCCCTACGCGGCTACCAAGGGGGCCGTGGAGGCGCTGTCCCGGGTGCTGGCCGCGGAGCTGGGACCGCGGCAGATCCGCGTCAACTGCATCCTGCCCGGAGCGGTTTTTACAGAGATCAACCAGCGCGCCGGACTCTTCGACGATGAGGCCGCCCGGGAGCGACTTGAGGGCATAGCACCGCTGCACGCGCTGGGTCGGATCGGCCGCGAGCACGACATCGCCGAAGCCATGGCCTATCTCATCGAGTCCGACTGGACCACCGGCGCGACGCTGGAAGTGGACGGCGGACTCGGACTTGGCCTCACAAAGGATTGAACATGGGAGACGACACAGCAGCCATGGCAGTGAATGAAGACATACTTTTGACGGTATACACCCGCGACGGGGAGCAACGGGAAGTCGTCATGCACGCCGGGCATCCGACGCTTATGCACGCCCTCTATGACGAGGATATCGAGGTTGAAGCAAGCTGCGGGGGCTGTGCTTCCTGTGCCACCTGCCACGTACTGATCGACGAGGCGTGGGTGGAACGACTGCCATCGAGGCGCCCCGAAGAAGACACGCTGCTGCAGTTCCAGGAGCATTTCAATACCCGCCTTTCGCGCCTTGCCTGCCAGATCGACGCGGGCCCGGAACTCCACGGGTTGATCTGTACGGTGGCACCGGAGGAATAGACCGTGGATTTGGGACTGCGCGATACGCCGGTGCTTGTCGCCGCGGCCAGTCGCGGCATCGGCCGCGAGGTGGCGCGACAGTTTCTCCTGGAAGGCGCGCGCGTTGCGATTTTTGCGCGTGACGACGCGGCGGTCCGCCGGACCGTGTCCGAGCTGGCGCGGGAAGCCGGTGGCGAGATTCATGGCTTCTGCGCCGACGCCACGAATGCCGAAGCCCTGGCGCGCGTCTGGGATGAAGCCGTTGCGGCCATCGGCGCGCCGATGGTGCTCATAAACAACGCCGGGGGACCACCGGCCGCCGCCCACAACGCCCTCGACGACGATGCCTGGGAGGCGGCGTTCGAGCTGACCCTCCTCTCGGCCGTGCGTCTGACCCGCCTGGCGCTGCCGGCCATGCGTGAGGCTCGCAGCGGGCGCATCGTCAACATTTCCTCCGTCTCCGTGCGCCAGCCGTTGGAAAACATGATGCTGTCGAACAGCCTGCGCCTGGGAGTGGCCGGCTGGGCCCGGACTCTCGCGAATGAAGTCGCGGCTGACGGCGTGCTTGTCAACACGGTCTGCCCCGGATGGACCGCCACGGACCGCGTCACCGCGCTACTGGAGCAGCGGGGCGCGGCGTCGGGCACGGACCCGGCGGCGCTGCGCGATGCGATTGCCACGCAGATTCCCCTTGGGCGCTTCGCGCAGCCGGGGGAAATCGCCGCCGCCGTTCTGTTTCTGGCGTCGCAAGCGGCCAGCTACGTCACCGGTGCGAACCTGCTGGTGGACGGTGGTTATGCAAAGACCGTCTGACGACAGCGCCCTCGCGCGGCGCCGCGCCGCCCTGGCCCGCGCCGGGGTGATTGATATACACGCCCACGTGGTCCTGGCAGACACGATGCAGGCGGCGGGCGCCTATGGGCCGGAACTGGGGCGCAACGACGATGGTAGCCCCTGGTTTCGCGTCGGCGACTACTGTCTGCATGGCGTGCGCTACGAGGGCAGTCCGTTCATGGATCCAGAGCTGCGCATCGCCGCCATGGATCAGGCCGGCATCGCCATGCAGGTACTGTCGCCCAATCCCCTGACCTATTTTCACTTTATCCCGTCGACGGAAGCGTCGGCGTTTTGCCGCCGTCACAATGACGCTCTGGCGGCGCTCGTATCCAGGTTCCCGGATCGCTTCGCCGGTTTCGCGGCTGTGCCCATGCAGGACACGACCGAAGCCTGTGCCGAGGTGCGACGCGCCGTGGAGGAACTCGGACTGCTGGGCCCCTATATCGGCACGGACTTCGGACGCCACCTCAACGATCCTGACCTCGATCCGTTCTACGCCACGGTGGCCGACCTCGACGTGCCGCTGTTTATCCACCCCGGGCCGGCCGGTATCGACGGCCCCCCGGGCGACCAGAACCTTCGGCAGTTCGACCTGGACATCATCGTGGGGTTTGCCGCCCAGGAAACCATCGCCGTCGCGACGCTGATCTATGGCGAAGTCCTCGAGCGACATCCGAAGCTGGATATCTGCATCAGCCATGCCGGCGGAGCGATCGCGGCTTTGATCGGTCGATTGGAGGCGGCTTGCCAGAAGCGGTCCTGGGCGCCGGAGCACCTGCGACACGAGGGCGCCTTTCAGGAACAGCTCCGACGATTGTGGTTTGACGCTCACGTGCATGATGCGCGGGTCGCCAGGCTGGTGATCGAGCTCCTCGGTACGGAGCGTCTCGTTTTCGGCACAAATTTCGCGGGCTGGGATCAGGGCGAAACGACGCTCCTCGGTGAACACCTGACCACCCTGGGCGCTAATGCAAAGCGCCTGCTGAGGGCGAGCGCATGACCGGGCCGGCGCCGCGCTCCGAGCTGGCCGCGCACTGGCCGCTGATTCCCACGGCGTGCGTTGGGATCATCTGCAGCGCCTTCGTCCTCCCCTACTACACCGTAGGTGCCCTGCTGGTACCGGTAACCGATGAGTTTGGCTGGAGTCGGGCACAGTTTCAGGCCGCGATACTGTTCAGTTCGGGGCTCGGCGCGGCGACCTCACCGCTGGTCGGCTGGCTCAATGATCGCTACGGTTCGCGGCGCGTTGCCCTGCCGGCCATGATTGGTGTCGGCCTCGGCTTCCTCCTCGCCTCGACCATGGATGCCCGCCTCTGGACCCTGTTCCTGGCGTATGGCGCCATGGCCCTGCTCGGAGCCGGCACTATCCCGGTGACTTGGACCCGCTCCATCGCCAATACGTTCTTCCAGCACCGCGGTCTCGCCCTGGGGCTGGCGCTGGCGGGTACGGGACTGTGCGCAGCCGTGATGCCGCACTACGCGGTCTTTCTCACCGATCGCTTCGGCTGGCGTGCGGCCTACGTCGGTCTCGCCCTGATGCCGCTCCTACTGGCGCTGCCAGTGCTGTTCCTGTTCTTCCGTCCTCGCGAGGCCGGCGACGCCCAGAGCGCGACCTCCAAAGCGCTCGAAACCGGTATGACGCTCCGCGAGGCGTCCAGCGGCTACCGCTTCTGGGTGGTGCTCGCTTCGATCCTCTTTGCATACATGGGCTTTTCGGGCATCGGTCCAAACCTGTTGCCGTCCATGACCGACGATGGCTATACCCGCGAGCAGGCCGCAGGTGTGCAGAGCGTCTTCGGCGTGTCGATCATCATCGGCCGAATCGTAGTCGGCTTTCTGATTGATCGCCTCTGGGCGCCGGGCGTCGCCGCCGTTTGCCTGCTGCTGCCGGCACTGGGCTCGGTGATTTTCCACGGCGAACAATCGCTATTCATGGCGCAGTGCGCGAGTTTTCTGATCGGCTTCGCCGCCGGTGCGGAGCTGGATCTTATGGCCTTCCTCGTTGCCCGCTACTTCGGCCTGCGCCACTACGCCAAGATTTATGCCGTGCTCTACGCGACCCTCGCTGTTTGCTCCGGCACGGCGCCGATGCTGTTCGCCACGGTCTTCGATTTCACCGGGTCTTATGACCTCGGGTTTCTGGTAGCGACCGGACTCTTTGTACTGGCGGCGATCGCCGTGCTGACACTTGGTCGCTATCCCCAGGCCTACGCTCACGGGTCGGAGGGACTCACATCCACGCTCGATGAGACCGAAAGCGCTTTCACGACGGCTGTTACTACCACGGGCGACACCGTCGCTCCCAATAACGATAAATGAGGAAGTAACCATGGAAATCACCCCTAAGATTACAACCAGCAGGACGCTGCTGTGCCTGGCGCTCGCCGGGATTAGTGTGAGCGGCCAGGCCCAGAGTACGCGGCAGCGCGCCACGTCCCTGGAAGAGGTGGTAGTCACCGCTCAGAAGCGCGAAGAATCCAAGCAGGACGTGGGAATCTCCGTCAGCGCTCTAGACGCCACGGCAATCGAGAGAACCTTTGCCCGGGATATTCAGGAAATCGAATCTCTATCTCCCAATCTGATCATCGACCCGATCTTCGCGATCAATACGGCGGCGATTTCGATTCGCGGGATGCAGCTCAACGACGGCGAGAAGTCCTTCGATCCGGCCGTTGCGGTCTACCTCGACGGCGTCTACCTGGCAACGACCACGGGTGCCCTCCTCCACCTCTGGGATGCGAAGTCGGTAGAGGTGCTGCGCGGTCCCCAGGGCACCCTGTTCGGGCGCAATACCATCGGTGGACTGGTGCACATTCAGCGTGCGGATCCCACCGGTGAATGGGGCGGACGCGTGGCGTATACCCACGGGAGCTTCGATCAGAACGACTACAAGGCCACGCTCAATTTCCCGGCGATTCTGGATGACACGCTGGCGACGAAGGTCAGCGTCATCCGCAAGGATGGCGGCTCCTTCTTCGAAAACGAAGCCCGTGGCGGCACCGATGGCCACCTGGATTTCTGGGGCGTCACCGCCACGGCGCTCTGGCAGCCGAGCGACAGCGTCGATGCGCGCCTCATCTATGAGTGGAACGAAGACAAGACGGACTCACTGCCGATTACGGGACTGGCGGTCGACGGTGACGTGCTCGCCTCCATACCCGGGGGCCTGGGCCGCCGGCCCGAGGATACGGGCTACCACCGGAATTCCCGGGTGCTGGCGCAGAATCCCGGAAACCTGGAAACCGACGCCCTCACCTTTACCGGCCGCTACGCCATCGACGAGGTCCACCAGGTTGAGACCATCGTTGGCTGGCGCCAGTCCGACGAGTTTGTACGCACGGATTTCGACGCGGTAACCCCGGAGGCGTTCTGGGTGTTTCGCCCCCAGGAGCTCGAGCAGACCAGCGTCGAAGTCCGCTGGCATATGAATACGGACCGCATGCAGACGGTGCTTGGTGCATTCTGGTGGGACAGCGAATACTCCCTGCGCCAGCGGAACGTCTCGCCGCTGTTCTTCGGCACCGAAGACTTCGAGGCACGACCCTTCTTTGATCAAAAAACCGAGTCTTACGCCGTATTCGGACAGCTCGACTACAACCTGACGGACAAGCTCACGCTCACCGTGGGTGGCCGCTGGCTTGAAGAAGAGAAGACCGCCTGCGGAGCCTCCCAGCTCGTCGCCGGCGGGCAGATTCTGCCCGGCGCCACGGCCTTCGGCCAACCGGGCTTCGGCGTATGCGGCGACCCGGATTTCGAGCTGCAGACCGAATTCGTCGACGTGAACGGCGAGATCCAACCTATCCGGGGGAGTGAAACCTGGTCGGAGTTTACGCCTCGGGTTGCGCTGACCTACGAGATTCCCCAGGGCATCGTCTACGCGAGCTTCTCCGAAGGATTTCGTTCCGGCGGCTACAACGGACGGTCCTCGAATGGCGTCACGTTCGGCCCCTATGACCCCGAGAAGGTCGAGTCGTATGAATTGGGTGTGAAGACCGACTGGTTCGAGAATCGGCTGCGCTTCAACGCGACCGTATTTTTCACGGACTACCAGGACAAACAGGAAGATGTGGTGTTTCCCGATCCCGACCTCGTTACCGTGACGCTGGTCCAGAATGCCGCGTCGGCCAGCATCAATGGCCTTGAACTCGAACTCAGCGCCGTTCCCGTAGACGGACTGACGCTGTCTGGCAACTTCGGCTCCCTGGACGCGGAGTTCGACGAATGGACCGTCCCCGGACTGAATGGGCAGCCGGTCGACAAATCGGGTTTCGAACTGCGCCGCGCACCGGAGTTCACCGCGGCGCTGAACGCCGTCTACGAATATCAGCTCGCCAACGGCGACTTCCTGGTGTTCACCGGCAACTACGCCTGGAAAGACGACTATTTTGTGAACGCCAACTCCGTAACGACGCATAACGAGATCTGGGACCGCCCCGTCGGCCGCAACGACGCCTTCGGCCTGCTGGATCTGTCCATCAACTACGAGAGCGACAACTGGCGGGCCTCCGTGTTCGGAAAGAACATCACGGGAGAGGACTACTTCCTCCACGTTCTTGATGTGGGCTATAACTTCAACGGCGGCCCCGGAGGAGAACCTTTGCCGCTATCCGGCCTCTGGACCTACGGCACCATTAATCCTCCGCCCATCTACGGAGTTGAGGTGCAGTACGCTTTCTGATCGGACAGCGTCGTGGGCCTCACCGGCCCCGGGTCTTCGCCAAAGCGAGCCTCCGTCCCGATGCTGCGTGGCACGGTCGTTGCTCGTTGGAACCGATACAGCATAAAAATGACAACCAGGTAGAGTGAACATGTCCAATCACATTCAATTCGGAACGCCGACGCAGGCGTCGAAGCTGCTCGGCATCGTCGCGGGCTTGAGCCTTGCGACCATGACCTTGATCCACCCGGTGGGCGCTAAAGAAATCTCTCGAGAACGCACTCCGGAAAGCAATCTGGAAAGCACGGAGACGGACCTCGAAAACCAGCGTTTGAAATCCACGGACGAGTTCCAGACCAGCGGTTCAGAACTCGGAGAGCGCAGCTCCCTCCCGGGTGCCACGCTGTTCGGCAAGCACTGCGCCAGCTGCCACTACGGTGGCGTGTACAAAGCACCGCATTTTTCCTGGCTTGAACTCATGCCGGCGCGGTCTCTCTACGGCGCCATGACCCAGGGAATTATGCGGAGCCAGGCGTCCGTCCTGAGCAAGGACGAAAAAGTACAGGTCGTTGAATTCCTGACGCAGCGGCGCTTTGACCCGGCAATGCTTGCCGAGGCCCTGTCGCCGCCCATGTGCAGCGGGGATGGAGCCCGCTTCGAAACGGGCGAGGGCCTGCACGCCGTCACGACCGGTCACAATACGTCCCGCTTCATTCCCGAGGCCGTGGCGGGAATGACGGCGGAGCAGCTGCCGTCGCTGGAGTTGAAATGGGCGTTCGCCTTCCCGGATGCGACACGAGCCCGATCTCAGCCTTCGGCGGGGATGGGTGCGATATTTGTCGGCAGTCAGGACGGTACGGTGTATGCCTTTGATCTGGAGACCGGCTGCGTGCGCTGGACGTACCAGGCGGCCGCCGAAGTGCGTACCGGAGTGGTTCTTGAACGACACAGCAACGACGACGCCTCGCTGTACTTCGGAGATATCATTGCCAATTTCTACGCCCTCGATGCGATGAGCGGCGAGCTGCGCTGGAAACGGCGCATGGACGAGCACCCCAGTGCAACACTGACGGCCACGCCGGCCGTGCATGGCGAGCGGGTCTATGTTCCGGTTTCGTCCCTGGAGGTTATCGCTGCGGCCGACCCCGCCTATCCCTGCTGCAGCTTCCGCGGCAAGGTCATGGCGCTGGAGCAGTCCAGCGGCGAGATCGCCTGGACGGCCTTCGCCATTGAAGAGGAGCCGACGGTCAGCGGTAAAACCAGCCTCGACACAGAAGTCCTCGCGCCGTCCGGAGCGCCGGTGTGGACAACGCCGACCATCGTTGCCGAGGAAAACCTGCTGGTGTTCGGTACCGGCGAGAACTACTCCTCCCCGGCCGATGGCAACAGCGACGCGATAGTGGCTGTCGATCTGGACAGCGGTAAGCGCCGCTGGGTCCACCAGATCACCTCGAACGATGCCTGGAACGTCGCGTGCATGATGTCCGGGAACCCGAACTGTCCCGCCGAAGACGGCCCGGACTACGATCAGGGTTCGAGCGTTCTGTGGGTCGAGGAATCCAGGCAACTTGTGGCCGGCCATAAAAGCGGATACGTCACGGGCCATCACCTGGAGGATGGTCGCGAACTGTGGCGTGTAAAGATCGGCCGCGGGAGCATCCAGGGGGGAGTGCACTTCGGCATGGCGGCGGAGGGCGCACGCGTCTACGCGCCGGTCAATGACATGAACGATACGCGCAACGGCGACGACCTCGATCCGGCGCAGGCTCGGCCCGGATTGCATGCCGTGGACGCCCGCAGCGGCGAGCTCTTGTGGAGTCGCGTCAACGCGAACGGCTGCGGCGCAGAGCGACCGTTTTGCGATCCGGGGGTTTCTGCGGCGGTGACGGCAATTCCCGGCGGCGTTATCGCCGGACATCTGGACGGCGTGCTCCGCGCCTACGACGGCGACAGCGGCGACGTCCTGTGGCAGTACGATACGACTCAACCGGTCAACGGCGTTAACGGGCAGGTCGCGCGCGGCGGCGGGATGAGCGGTGGCGCCGGGCCCTTTGTCTATCGCGGCCACGTCATCGCAAATTCGGGTTACGGTCTCTATTTTCATGAACCCGGCAACGCATTGCTGGTGTTTGCGCCAGCGGCGTCTTCAGCGTCAGAGACCGACTGAACTCCACGGAACTCCGCGGGATACCGCAGGACCGACCTCACCAGCCCCGGGTGCTTTGGGTGCACCTGGCTGGCGAGGTCCAAACCTCTCGTCCGGCATCGGGGCGACAAGCTGGGCATCGTGGCCTGCCAGCGATAAGCGCCGGTGCCGGCCCGGCTCGATCTGGCCTATTTGAGCAGTTTTCTGGCGATGTCCAGCAGGCCGAGGCGGCGCGCGAGCACATACAGAGGTCTGAGTTTTCTGAGAACCCTGTGGTAGTCCTCAACCTGTCGATGGTGCGAGCGATACAAACCGCGCAGGAAGTGATCCCGCCGGTGCAGCATCGCCTCCAGCTCGGCGAAGGCCTCCTCGCTGAGCGGCTCCCCCGGTCGCACCGAGTCGGGGATCCATCCCGGTACGTACACGGTGGAGTGCGTGCCGGCCGCACGTCCACTCTCGAGCTGTCGGGTGTAGTAGTACACCGTAAGGGATTTCCTTGAGAGGTGGCGCCGTTCTTCGGGAAGATTGATCGGTGCAAATCCGTGCCAGGAGTGCTCGTGGGTTTCGAACAGCACGGCGTTGTTGGCGTAGGGCGGGTAGCTCACGAACTCGCGATCCCGGGAACGGTCCCAGGCGTCGCGATGAAGCTCGATGGAACCGCCCCAGTCTTCCTGCCATTCTTCACACAGGTACACAATGAGATTCAGGCGGCGGTGGTAGTCGGTTTCCGGATGCCGATTGAAGTCCACATGCAGGTCCAGAGACTGTCCATGGAGATTGTTGTGGGTGCCGGCGCCGAAGTATCCGGGGTCATACATGAGGTCGGGAATCCCGGTCACGTGCTCGAGAAAGGCGATGAACTCGTCCGAACGCAGCACGGCATCCCAGGCTCGATAGGCCGGCCCCAGGCCGCGGATATCCGAGACCGCATGTTTGAGTGAGCGCCCGCCGAACTCGTTGGTCATCTCGGAGGGATTCGCTTCCGGGAACTGCGCGAGGATAGATTCGAGAAATCCGGACGTGAGGAACGATTCCATCAGTACGTGACGAAAGGGGCGAGCGTCGGCAAACGCAGCCCGATAGCGATCTGCGTTGTGCAGCGTGCCGTCACTTATGGTGCCTTGCATGGGATGCTCGTCCGTTCAGAGGTTCGCGCCTGGGCTTAGAGTTGCCAGGCCCATGGTGGCGAAACGGAAGTTCGAATATCCACCGTCCGTTTAAACGGGTACGCCTGCGGCCAGACCAAAGGTTTTGGGTTAAGCGCCATCTTACCTGTGACCGTATGTCCGATACATCAGCCCGTGCAGCCGACCCATGCGGGGGCGACGTGCATCGACTCCAGAAGCATGGTCAGGGTTTGCCGCCAGGTGCGCGGGGTAAATTGCGGTACCCCGGGCTGCACATCCAGGCGCCCGGGTGTGTCTACGAGCGCGTCGAAGGTACGCAGAAACGACGTGATATCGTCCACCGGGTGGAGCCATACGCCGTCGAGACCGCCAGACCAGGAGCGTATATCTCCCACATCAAAGGCCAGAGTGGGTACACCGCTGGCCAGCGCCTCCGCCGCTGCCAGGCCGAAGGTCTCGAAGAGCGACGTACTGACGAACAGGTCACTCTCGCGCAAGGCGTTCAGCGTGTCATCGTGGGGCAGGCTGCCGGACAGGCTTACGCGACCGGCGAGATCGTATTCGCCTAGCGCGCGCCGGAAGTCCCGCGCGTAGGCGGGATCCTGTTTTGTACTGCCAATCAGCTGCCAGTGGAAGTTCCTCTGCGATCGCCCGGCGACATGCTCCAGAAGGGTTCGCTGATTTTTTCCAGCGGTCAGTCCACCGATAGTGAGAACCCGGGTCTCGACGTCCCGGGAGCTGCGCCGACGCCCGGTCCGGTGCCCCGCGCGCACCGCGGGGGGTGCGACGCCGACCGAGTGTCTCTCGCCCAGCCATGTTTGCCAGGGTTCGCGCATGCCGTATCCCGTGGTGATCACTCCCTTGCAGTGGGTGAGCCACGCCCGCGCCGAGTGCTCCCACTGGTCGATCGCAGACTTGCTGAGCCGCGGATTAGCGGGAGGAAAGTAGTGGGCCAGGACGTACAGCTGGGTGCCGCCGCGGAACATTGACTCAAGAACCCGCGGTGGCGGAGTACGGGAAAGATAAAGGCTGTCCAGCAGCAGATAGTCAGCCGCTGACACGGCGCTGAGGTCTTCGAACTCCCGGGTCTGCAGCTCGCCGAGTCCGATCGCTTTCAGCTCACGACCCACGGCGGCATTGTAGAGATAGCCACCGGAAATCAGGTCGCCGGGATCAGGCTGGAGCAGAACGATTCGCAGTGTTGTGTTCACCCGCCACGCACGGGCGCAACGAAGCTCGCCCAGGCAACATGGCTTTCGCCGAGTTCGATACGCAACCGATGAACGGCATTGCTGCCGGGCTCAGTGCCGAGTTTCTGCGCCACCTGGCCGTGAATGTACTGACAGAGAAACTCGGTGGTTGTGTTTAGACCATCGAACGCCGCCAGTTCGTCCAGATTCTGGTAATCCAGCGGCGCCAGTACCTCACGCAGGAGCTCCCGCGCGTAGCCGATATCGATCACTAGGTGATGTTCATCCAGCTGCGGCGCCATAAACGTGGCGGTCACAATAAAAGTAGCGCCATGGAGGCGCTGAGCAGGGCCGAACAGGGCACCCCTAAAGCTGTGCGCGATCATGATGTGGTCGCGCACGGAAAGGCTGAACTCGGATTCGGAACGCTCAGTCATAAGTCACCACCGGTGCATATCCTTTGTTGTCGCCCTTGTAGAGCTGATGCATGAAATCGGGGAGCGTGGAGAAGGGAACGCGCGGCTCCAACAGCCGATCCAGCTCCGGATCGAGGAGCAGCGCCAGGACCTGCTCGTGGCGTTCCCTGAAGCTGATCGCGTCCCGGACGGGAGCTGCAACCGCGCCCACCTGGCTCGACACGATGCGTTTGCGTCCATAGTGAAAGCTGCCGCCGAGTTTCAGGCGGACTTCGCGCTTGCCGTACCAGCTCACCTCGACCACGCGACCTTCAAAGCGCAGCGCATCGATAGACCACTGCAGTCCACTGGGGCTGCCGCTGCAATGAAACACACAGTCGGCAAACTGGGCCGCGTCGGGCTCCGGAGCCGCTACGTCCAGCCAGGGCAGGGCCCGCAGCTTGTCGCGGCGTTGGGAGTCGCTCTCAAAGAGTCGAGGCCGCCCGCGTCCCTGTCGGTGCAGCACGTAGCTAATCAGTATGCCAATGAGCCCGCCGCCCACCACGGCGCAAAGCTCCGAAGACTGGGGGTCGGCGTCCCAGACGGCGTTGAGCGCGGTTTCAAGACAGGGAAAGAGTGTCGCGCGCTCGCTGCCGAGATCCTCGGGCAGCGGCAGCAGGCGCGCGCGCTCCACGATTATCTCGGTCTGGTGCGGATGCATCAGAAACACCCTCTGCCCGTCGTTAAGGCGGGCCACCAGGGAGTAACCGTACTTCGCGGGTAAAGAGAAAGAGCCTTCCATGTAGGCGCAGGCCATCGTGTCGTGACACTCCGGCGGAACGGCACCCAGGCCGACCAGGCGTTCGGTTCCGGGACTGATCCCGGAGGCAAGGGTGACCCCACGCACCCAGCCCGACGACTCGGCCGCGAGCGTCTGCGTACGGATGCCGCCGCGACCCGGGGCCAGCACCCAATACGCCTCAGAGCGATTCGTCACACCGGCTCCTGCGACGCATACTGAGCAGTACCTGCGATTCGAGACCGTACGTCGTCGTATCAAAATCGGGGCTGCCCACGGCGGTCTGGGCCGGCACCTGAATCGGCCGCACGCCGTCGCCAAACCACATGGGCGCAACGTGCACCTGCAGATTGTCCACCAGCCCCGCTCCGTAGAACCCCGAGATCGTTGTGCCTCCGCCTTCGATCATGAGGGAGTGGATACTTCGCTGCCGCAGCGCCCCGAGGATGCTGTCCGGTGACAGCATCGCATCGGGGCGGGACGTGGCTACCGGACACAGGCGCAGCGTCTCGTTAGTGATCGGTGTCGTCGGGCAGAGCGACTCAGGCACCAGCACCAGCGTGGAACGTTGGCAATGCCGCGCCAGATCTTCGAGGGGAAGGGAGCGATCCCGGCTGATAATCACGCGCTGGGGATCGTCGCCATCGACATGGCGGACGCTGAGCATGGGACGATCGATACGCGCCGTGGTCGCGCCCACCAGAATGGCGTCGTGCAATGCGCGCAGACGATGGGCATGCACGAGGTTGCTGTGATTGCCAATCCATTTGGATAGGCCTTCGGTGGTCGCGATATAGCCGTCCAACGTCTGCGCGAAGCTTACCGTAACGTGGCTCCGCACGCGGTCACGAAGCGCGGCGTGCTGATCCAGCAAGAGCTGCAGATACACCGACGACATACCCAGCGGCTCTGAGATGGCCTTGGGTAAGGGGGCGCTCAAACTGCAGCGCAGCGCGTTGTCATCCAGGTTCCACTCCTGGGGCGATGACTCGGGAAGGAATCGCCAGGCGCCGGCTTCGCTGCGTACAAAAGTCCAGGCGCCAAAGGACGCGTCCTCGGCGGATCTCAGGTGCCGTCGGCAGTCAAGCAGTGCGGGCCAGAGGGCGTCGATGGCAATCATCGGAAAGCGATCCCCTCATCCCGGGCGCCGCTGAGCGTCTCGAGAAAGAGCCCCCTCAGGCCGTGCATGGGAACCGTCCGCGCGTGCTCATCCGGGAACCAGCCATCGCTGAAGCCGCGCGCAAGCAGCGCCTCGTGCACCGCGGAGTTGGCGGTGATGATATGCAGCGGGACGTGGAAACGCCGCACGTCGTCGAGTTTCTCGGCACGATGGACGGTTCGCGGAGGCTGGTGGTCGCCTATGATGACGGCTACGCCCTCGCGTCGATAGTGGTTCTTCAGGAAATGAGTGACGCTGCGTATGGAGTAGTTGATGGCCCGGGGGTAATTGTCCGGATCGATGGCCCAGATGGCGCGGGTTCTTCGCGGCGTCTTGCCCGCGAGCGTGGCGTTCAGGGCCGTTTCGGTCCAGGCGCCGGTGTGAAAAAGCGGTCGCTCAGAGAAGGGAGCATGACTGCTGGTCAGAGCCACTTCCGCGAACACCGGCCCGGACGTGGAGCGCAATACCTGTTTGTCGAACTGGAGCAGCGCGAACTGGTCGGGCATCTGCGACCAGGCGTACTTGGGGCCGTCGTAGCCGAGGTCCTTGAACCAAAGGTGGCGGCTGAACTGAAAGAACTCGCCGTCGGGCCAGTGATCGATGTCCATGGCGGGCATGACACTCACCGTCTCATAACCCTGCGCGCGAAAATAGCTCGGCAGCGGCCGCACGGAACTGTGCAGCAGGCGCTCCCAGGTCACGCTGTTGCGGCACTCGACGCCGGTCATGACGCTCATGTGCGCAACCCAGCTCGCGCCTCCGAAAGTTGTGGATTCGGCAAAGATGCTTGCGATCCGGTAGCCGCTCTGTTCGAGTTCGCGCGATCTTTGCGCAAACACGGGAAGCAAGTCATCACGGAACTTCGGATCGTCCCAAAGCACGCGTCCGTAGGACTCGATGAAAAACATCAGAAAATCGCCGCCGGCCAGGCGCGAAAGATCCGTAGGCAGAAGAACCTCCCGGCGCAGCGCCGCGATAACCTGACTCTCCAACCGGTCGTCGCCATCCGCGATGAGGTAGGCGTCGTGAACGCCTCCGGCGATGCGCAGGGACTGGGACGGTGGACTCGCAAGGGCAAGAAGCAGCACGCCGAGCCCGCACCAGCCGGCGAGGGCGGGAGTGGGGCGCAGCGCCTGCGCCGCGGTTCCCAGCAGGCGGGCCAGGACAAGCCCGGCCCCGGCGAGAACAGCGACGAGCAACAGCAGTAGCGCGATTGCCAACACGGTGCTGCTAGCGTCCCACAGGAGATCCCAGAGATTCGGCAGAAGGTAGAGGTCGTACTTGAGATCGAGGGGCCGGGCGAAGAAAAGCCTCAGGCCGAAGTCGGCGGCGCGGTAGAGCAGCAGGGCCAACACCCAGAGAACGAGCAGGCCGTGAAAGAGGCGGGCCAGGCGCCGTGGCAGCGCCAGGCCGAACGCGGCCAGGGCGGGGATCAGCAGCGCTTCGGCGGAGACGGCAAAGCCGCGCGCAAACGACAGCTGCAGCAGTAACCAATAGCCGGCGCTCAGCGCGAGCAGGCGCCAGAGCATCGCACTTCGTTGATCAATGTCCATCGCTGTCCATCTTGCGGAACGCCGCCAGGCGGTAGTGAGCGAGACCCCGCGCGTAGAGACGCTCCAAATGCCACCCACCGACAAAGGCGTGCAGGAGTGACCTGAACGTCGCAACGGGCACGAGCGCCACCGTCCGCGCCAGCAACGCCCGTCGCAGCCTGCCCGGGGGACGTTGCCGTGCCGGAACCTGATCGGTGAGATCAAGGTCTTCGATGAGCTCCACCCCCTGTTGGAGAAACGCGTGCCGGCAACTCGGCCAGTCATACAGCTCTTTGCGCCCC
Source organism: Pseudomonadota bacterium (assembly GCA_038748515.1). Lineage (GTDB taxonomy): Bacteria > Pseudomonadota > Gammaproteobacteria > Pseudomonadales > Halieaceae > Congregibacter. Next base: position 158,082 of record JBCDIW010000003.1, on the reverse strand, counting down.
CAGGACGCACACACCGCCCGGGCGTCGTGATCGTCTCGATGTGCTGAGCTGCCCAGCCAATCGTCGATAAGCCACAGCACGGCGCCGGGATTCATGGCGGCAACGGTGTTCGCGGCTGCCGTAGCCAGGCAATCGGCATAGGCGAGTGATTCAAGAGCAAGGATCGCGTCAAAGCGACCGAGAGCCTGCGGAGCGTTCAAATCGGCCAGCTGGAGCGAGACATCACGACCACCCTGGGTTTTTGGCAGCAGCCCCCGGCCTATCCTCAGGGGAAAAGACGCGTTGCCAACGCCTACATAGCGGGCCTGGTGTCGCTCAGCGAGAGCCGCGAGCGTCGCCCCAAAGCCACAGCCGAGATCAAGGACCGTTGCCGGTTGATCTCGAACAATCCGCTCCGCGAGAAAGTCGTTGATCGCTGACTGCCCAGCTCCGGGTCGTTCCCCCTCAAGCCCCGCGGGCGGCGGAAGCAGGCGTTTGTGCATGCACAGGCGATCGATCCGCAGGGGCCCCTGGAGGCGCGCGCTCCACGCAGCCATCCGCGCCAGGGCATCGTACTGCCGCGCGACGCACGTCGCCATCAGTGCGCGGCTCGACGCAGGAGGAAGATGAATTCGTTCGCCAAACGCAGGGGCAGCATTCCGGACCGCCGAAGCCGGGGCTCGACGGTGATTCCAAGACGATGCCCCATCCGCTCCCGCCACATCAGCGGCCACTGATCGGGATACACGGCGATGCACTCCAGCCCGGCCTCGGTGATCCCGGTCTCCCAGGTGACGAGATCGTCCGCATCCTGGTGTCCTTCCCTGTTTTGCCGCCGCAGGCCTTGCACCAGGCGCCAGCGCAGGCTCGTGGCATTGCGCACCATCAGACACAGGCGGCCCTCGGGCCGCAGGACACGCGTCATCTCCGACAGCGCCGCGCGGCGATTCATAACGCGCTCGAGCGAACCCAGGCAGGTTAGATGATCGAACGTCTCCTCAGCGAAGGGAAGCCGCTCGGCGTTGGCCACGCTTACAGCGGCCCCGGGCAGGCGTTGAGCAGCCATGGCGACGGCCACCGGAGAGATATCGACGCCATGGACCCGCAGGTCGCGGCGTGCGGCCTGTGCCAGAAGGTGGCCGGGGCCGCAGGCCACATCCAGCAGGCTTTGGCCGGCCCGAACATCAAGCAGATCCAGAAACACCGCGTAGGCGCGCTCGGGGCGGAGATAGCGCAGACCCCGGCGCCGATACACGCCGTCGAACCACGCCGCGATACGCCGCTGTTCTGCCCGTGCTTCATTGCCAGTCCGCTGCATGGAACTCCTTAGAGGTACCGCGGTGTTTTCGCGCAGTAGGCCGCATAGCGCTCGGCGAACTGCTCGTGCAGGACGCCTTCCTCGATCAGCACCCGATGGTGCATATGCCACAGGTAGTGCACCAGGCCGGCCGCAAAGAGCACGCCCGGGGAGAGCATCAGCAGCCCAAGCGCAAACAGGTACATGCCGCAGAGACCCGGGTTGCGGCTGCGCTGGAAGAGTCCGTCCGTCTGGAGTGGCTGATCGAGGCCACCCGACCCCAGAGCATGACTTTGAAGGCGTCGCAGTTCGAGCGCTGACCGGATTGTGAGACCGCGCCCGGCAATCACCGCGGCGCATCCGATCGCGGTCAGGAGAAGCGGCGGAGCGACGTTCCAGCGCTCCCAGATTGAAAGGGGCATGGAAAAAATCGCCGATGAGAGCGGCAGCACAAAGACAGCTACATTGAGCGCCGCAGGGGCAAAGAAACGCAGCCCCCGCCGAAGCGGTGTGGCCGGCGCTGTGAACGGATGATGGACGGCACCGGCCTCATCAGCCGGCCCGAAGGTGAGCTGATAGCTCGACGCAACGCTGGGCACCGGTATGCACAGCAACTCTGCGGCGAGGCTGAGATAGGCGAGGACGATAAACAGATCGAGCCAGTTCAAGATCGGTCGTTGTTCGCTTGAGACGCGCCCTGACGCGCGCGTAGATGGATGATGTCGCTGGCGAAAGAGGCGGCGAGAGCGAGCGCAGCGAGCGCGATCAGGCTCAGATGCCATAAACCCGCCAGTCCCGGGACGGTGGCACCAAGCAGAAGCAGGACGACCCAGAGATAGATCCATCGCGCGCGTTGATTGCCGCTGCGCACGGGGCGAGGACTTCCGACGTCGACCCGCAGCAGAAACTGAACCACCGTAAACGCATATTTGAGGCCTGGGAACACCAGCAGCCAGGCGGGGTACCCGTTAGCGACGATCGCCGTGAGCGCCAGAGCGAACACGAAAAGCTGATCCGCTTCCATATCGACCACCGCGCCATGACGGCCACCCCCGAAGCGCCGGGCAATCAATCCATCGAGCAGGTCCCCCGCTGCGGCGAGGATCATCAGGGGCGCCACAAGCGTGGGCAGCCCATCGGACAGCGCGCATGCACTTGCCGCCAGGAACAGCAATACGCGCAAGGCCGTGATGGCGTCAGCGGCGCGCCAGTCCGCCCGATAGGGGTAAACCAGAGCCAGGAATACGGCGGCGGCCCAGGGGAGGAAGAAGAGCAACGCCCGCGTGGCGTCAAGAACGGCCACCGCAATGATCAGCATGCCCGACCCGCTGGACCAAAGAAGCCAGCGCCCATGCCTGACGCTCGTCTCCGGGCCCGGCACCGCTTTGACGCTTCGCGGTGACGCTTCGGCGCTTTCGGGCATCACTCGCGCGCTCATTCAGCGATCCAGGGCGTAGCGATGACGAAGAAACTCCGCCACCCCATCTTCATTGTGATGCGCGATCACGGCGGTGGCCGCCGCCTTCGCTGATGCTGTCGCGTTCGCCGGCGCATAGCTCTCGTCGGCCTGGGCGAACAGGCTGAGGTCATTGTCGGCATCACCGAAGCACACAACGCGACTTACCGTCATTTGCTGTTTCAGAAAACGGAGCGCCTTACCCTTGGATGCGTTTGTGTGATGCACATCGAGCCAGCGCCAGCCCGGGGACTCGGAAGCTTCACCGCCGTAGGCGACCAGGTGATCCTGGGCATCGATCTGGTCGTGGACGTGCGTGATCGCCGCTCCGTCGCCCAGCATAAAAATATTGGTGATGTCGGCGTCGGCCGGTAAACGCGAGAGAGGCCGGAGCTCCAGTCCCAGCTCAGCCTCGAAAGTACGGGTCCAGCGATCGAGCAGCTCGTCATTTATGGGCGGGTGGTACACCGCATGGTGATGCGTCGGGTCGATGGTATGCACCAGGGGCGAAAGGTTTGTTTGCAACGCGGCGGTGATGGTGCGTTCGACTTCTGGGGGCGTCAGGAAGCACTGCTGCGTGAAGCGCGCAAGCACCGGGTCCCACACTACAACGCCGTTCGCATAGATCTGCGGCAGACCGATCTCCAGAGCTCCAAGCAGCCCTCGACACTCCTGGAAGGTGCGACCCGTGGCGACCGTATAGGCGATCCCGGACCGGCGGAGCGCCAGCAGCGTCGCTGTCGTACGCGCCGAGAGTCGACCGCGGCCGTCGAGCAGCGTGCCGTCCAGATCGAAAACTAGAAGTTCCACGCGAGCAGTGTAATGGGGTTGGGGGACGGCCGCCGAGGGCTCTCGCGTCCCGGCGTTCTGTACCCGCTGCGCCCATAAAGTCCCGAGCCGAAGCTTAGAAAGCTCCGCGCCGGCGGCCGAGCGATCGGTGCCTCAATCAAACAGGCGCGCAAACGTCTCGCGAAGAACATTCTTCTGAACCTTCGCCATCGTATTGCGGGGGAGTTCATCGATGAAGACGACGCGCTTCGGGGTCTTGAAGGCGGCCAGGTTCTCCCGGCAGGACCCGATGACATCGGCCTCGTCTGCCGCTGCTTCCTCCGCGGGCACGACGACGGCCACAACCGCTTCGCCGAAGTCCGCGTGAGGTACGCCGATCACAGCCGACTCCCGGACGCCGGGCAGATCGTCGATGAAGAGCTCTACCTCTTTGGGATACACATTCAGTCCGCCGGTGATCACGAGGTCCTTGTTGCGCCCGACGATCGTGACGTAGCCATCCGCGTCGATCCGACCCAGGTCTCCCGTATTAAAGAATCCGTCCTCGCTAAAGTCCTCCGCGGTCTTTTCGGGAAGCCTCCAGTAGCCGGCAAATACGTTCGGCCCCCGCACCTGAAGGTGTCCGATGTCATCCGTAGGCAGCTCCCGCCCGTCGCTGTCAACGACGCGCAGCTCCACTCCCGGCAGGGGTGGCCCCACCGTTCCCGGGCGGCGCTCGCCGTCGAGCGGGTTTGAGGTATTCATGTTAGTTTCGGTCATGCCGTAGCGCTCGAGTATGCGGTGTCCGCTACGGGCCTCAAATGCGCCAAACGTTTCCTCAAGCAGAGGGGCCGAACCGGAAACGAACAAGCGCATCCCGCTGCAGGCCTCGGCGGTGAGTCCCGGCTCGGCGAGCAGACGCGTGTAATAGGTAGGCACGCCCATGAACACGGTGCACTCGGACAGATAGGACAAAACCTGCTTTGCATCGTAGCCCGCCAGCCATCGCATACTCGCACCGCTCAGCATGACGCAGCTCACGGCCACAAACAGACCGTGAACGTGGAAGATCGGCAGTGCATGCAGTAAACGATCAGTGCTTTGGAACCCCCAGGCGTCCACCAGCGTTTCGCCGTTGGCGAGCAGGTTGCCGTGAGTCAGCATGATCCCTTTCGGCACCCCCGTAGTCCCTGAGGAATAGAGCAACGCGGCGAGGTCGTCTGCATCGCGAGGCAGAATCCCGAACTCGCCGGCCATGCTAGCGGCGGCCTCGGTCAGAGACCCGTTGCCGTCGCCGTCGAGCGTGAGCACCTGATCCGTGCCGGCCTGCGAGGCGATCGCCCGCAATTCAGCCTCACTATTGCTATCGCACACCACCAGCGCCGGTTCGGCATTGCCGATGAAATACTCAAGCTCCGCGCGCCGGTATCCGCGATTGAGCGGTTGGTAAACGGCGCCGGATCGCAGGCAGGCGAAATACAGGCAGAGGTTCTCCTTTGATTTTTCGACCTGGACGGACACCCGGTCGCCCGCGCGAACGCCTCGGCTTTGGAGCACCTCAGCGATCTGCGCGGCGCGGTGGTCTATATCGGCAAAGCTGTAGCTCCGCCCTTCGGTGGTCTCCAGCAGAAGGCGATCCCGTTCATCCGCAAATCGGCTCGCAAACTGCGCATACAGGTTGTGGTTCATGGTGGCCGGCGCCGAAGGTACGGTTCGAGCGCATGATACATTGCGGCGCTTCGAAGAATCCTCACACACGGGACCGGTGAATGGTTGTTTACGGTGTGGCGCTGCTGTCCTTCTGCATGCTCGTTGGCGTGTTCGCCGGAGATCTCCTTGGGCAGATGATCGGCGTGGAGGCGAACGTCGGCGGTGTCGGCGTCGCCATGCTGCTCCTGATCCTGCTGTCGAATCTGCACGACCACGGTCTGAAGATGAGCGCGCCCACCCAGAGCGGCATCAATTTCTGGAACGCCATGTACATACCCATCGTCGTGGCCATGGCCGCGAAGCAGAACGTCGTCGCGGCTCTTTCCAGCGGCTGGTTGGCGATCGCCGCTGGAACGGCGGCGGTCGTTGCCAGCTTCGTGTTAGTTCCCGTAATGGCGCGCCTGGGTCGAGCTCGTGATCGCTGACACCCTCACCCAGGTCCTGGCCGGAAACGCACTGATCACCGCGTTCCTTTTCGTGGGCATCCTCGTGTGGATCTCCTACTTTCTCTCGGAGCGGCTCACCAGCGGTCGTGTCCACGGCTCGGCGATCGCGATTGCCCTGGGGCTGGTGATCGCCTATGTCGGCGGCAGCTATACCGGGGGCTCGCGGGGCATAGCGGACCTGTCGCTTTTTGCAGGCGTTGCGGTGATGGGCGGCGCGATGTTCCGGGATTTCGCCATCATTGCGACAGCCTTCGGCGCGCATCTCGATGAGTTGAAGAAGGCCGGGCTTGTAGGCGGCATCTCGGTGGTGTTGGGCGTCGTGCTCTCCTTCTCGGTGGGAGCAGGCATGGCCGTGGCCTTCGGCTACACGGACGCCGTATCCATCAGCACCATCGGTGCCGGAGCGGCCACCTATATCGTTGGGCCGGTGACGGGCACCGCCCTCGGCGCGGATTCAGATGTCATCGCGCTCAGTGTCGCTGCTGGGCTGACCAAGTCCATTCTCGTCATGATAGGCACGCCCCTCGTGGCGGCGCGCGTCGGTCTCGACGATGCCTACTCCGCGATGGTGTACGGCGGCCTAATGGGTACCACCAGCGGCGTCGCCGCCGGACTGGCGGCCACCGATCCGAAGCTCGTGCCCTACGGCGCGATGACAGCAACGTTCTACACGGGTGTGGGTTGCCTGCTCGCGCCGTCGGTGCTTTTTCTCACCGTGAGAACGCTCACGCAGGCTACCCTCTAGCAGACCTCCTCGCAGGACGGCTGCGCTTCGCGACCATCCGCCGTCATCTCTTGTTCACTGGCTCGCCACCAGGCGAAGGTAGGCTGTGGCGACAGCACATCTACCGGGGCACCAATCACCGGCGTCAGCACATGGACATCACGCTCCGAAGCCAGGGCGGCAACGCGCTCGAGGGGCTCGTACCAGGCGTGCGTGGACAGGTCGAAGGTGCTGTTGTGAATGGGCAGCATGGCGCGACCGCGAAGGTCAATGTGCGCCTGCACGCTTTCCTCGGGCATCATGTGGACATTGCGCCAGGCCTGGTTGTAGGCCCCGTTCTCGATCATGGTCACGTCGAAGGGACCATAGCGTTCGCCGATTTCCTTGAAGCCATCGAAGTACCCCGAGTCACCGCTGAAGAACAGCTTTGCATCATTCCCGCGAATCACCCAGCTCGCCCAGAGGGTCTTGTTGCGGTCCGTCAGGGAACGCCCGGAGAAATGTTGCGCCGGCGTGGCCACAAAACTGAGCTCCCCCAGATCGAGCTCCTCCCACCAATCCAGTTCCACAATCGATTCTGCCGCCACGCCCCATTCCTGGAGCTGCGCGCCCACGCCGAGGGGCACGACAAAATTCTCGGCCCCGGCGGCCAGCTGGCGCACCGAGCCTTCGTCCAGGTGGTCGTAGTGATTGTGGCTGATCAGGACCGCCTTTATGGGCGGGAGCGCGTCGACAGCCAGGGGCACCGGATGGAAACGGCGGGGTCCCAACCATTGAACGGGGGACGCGCGCTCGCTGAAGACCGGATCGACCAGGATGAGGTCGTCGCCCAGCTTGAGCAGAATGGAGGAGTGTCCCAGGCGGTACAACAAGGGCCCGCGTACCCGGGCCAGGGAGGCCACATCCAGGTGGCGCAGGGGAAGCGCTTCACTGGGTGGCTTATCGTTCCGCCGGGAGAACAGGACCTGCGAAAGGGCTTTGGCAAACTTCATGTTTTGAGCACCTGTGTTGTTTGTATAGCGACCGTCTGACCGTGGCGCCCAGCCCTCCGCTCCAGCATCGAGGGACAACAGCGCTGTGGTCAACAGGACACCCGTCAGATTGAGGATCAGTCTCCAGCGGGACCGATTGCGCAGGATCAGACGCTCCATGTCTCTCCGACCAGTTCCTCGCTGCGGCTCCACAGTTCCGCAGCGGTTTTCTTCTTACGACCACGCCCGGCGATGCGGGCATTGCCCACGGGTCCCAGCGAGTCCATAAACTTGACCGGACCGTAATAGCCGCCCGACTCCGCTTCTTCACCCGCTACCGCGAGTACGGTCGGGATGGCACCCTTGTAGGAGGACTGCGCCCAGACCCGGTTGAGAACGCCGTACAGCGCTACAAGGAATCCTTCCGGACCCGTGGACTGCAGGTTGGTATTCGAATAGCCCGGATGGCAGGCATTCACCATGACCGGGCTGTTAGCGGCTTCCAGGCGCCGGGACAGCTCCTGGGCAAACAGCATGTTGGCAAGCTTGCTTTGACCATACGCGCGAGTCGGGTCATAGGACTTTTCGAGCATGAGGTCATCGAGATCGATGCGTCCGAATTTGTGGGCAATGCTGCTCACGACGGTGATGCGGCCACCGGCTTTCTCGACCAGGTCAAAGAGCAGGTAGCTGAGCAGAAAGTGGCCAAGGTGGTTGGTCGCGAACTGCAGCTCGAAACCGTCTTCCGCGTGCGTCTCGGGGGTTTGCATGATGCCGGCGTTGTTCACCAGGCCGTCGAGACTGTCGTAGCGGGCACGGACTTCGGCGGCCGCCGCCCGGACCGAAGCGAGGGACGACAGATCGAGCGCGACGCTTTCGGTCCCGCCGTCTCCTGCGCCGTCAATCTCATCGACGGCCTTCTTCGCCTTGCTGGGATTGCGGCAGGCGATAACGATATCCGCCCCCTTTTGAGCAAGAGTTTTTGCAGCCTCAAGGCCTATACCGGAGTTGCCGCCGGTGATCAGGTACCGCCTGCCGTTTAGGGCGGGAAGCTTGTCGGGTGTCCAGTTCGCAACTTTGCGCATTTCCATCTCCTCCTGAGACCGCCGTGAGAGGCAATAAGTAAACTATACGGTGTAGTATAGTTTGAGAATTGAAAATGTAAACCCTTTAGTGTAGTTTTTCGTTCATGAAAATCGCGACATGCAGACTGACCCTGAGCCAGCGCAAGCGCCTCGATATCCTGGCCGCGGCGCGGGCTGAGTTTCTTGAAGCGGGCTTTCGGGACACGAGCATGGACCGCGTGGCGCAACGCGCAGAGGTCAGCAAGCGCACGGTCTACAACCACTTCCCCAGCAAGAAAGCCCTGTTCACGGCCATCGCATCCCAGTTCATGGAGGAACTGCGGCAGGCAATCAGCGTCGCCTACGACCCGGAGCGTCCCCTTGAGGAACAACTCCAGGAGATAGCGAAGCGCGAGATTACTCAAATCACACGGCCCGACTACATCGGCATGTTCCGGGTATTCCTTGGCGAGGCGGGAAGCTTTCAGAGCGTGTTCAAAGAGGTCCTCGAGGAAAGCAACGCTGGCCTCGACCCCCTGGAGAACTGGATCGAAGCGGCTCACGCCGACGGCAGACTGCAGGTAAGGAGCAGCGGTCTGGCGGCCATGCAGTTCAATTCTCTGCTGAAGGGCGCCCTCTTCTGGCCTCTCATTGCCGGGTATGGGAAGCCGCTGTCAAAACGCGAACAGGGCGTGATACTCGACGAAGCGATAGCCATGTTTCTGGCACGCTACGGATGCCCGGGGTAGCGGCATTGCCGCCAGTTCCCCAGGTATCGTTCTTGGCGTGACATCCCGAATCGTCTCGCGGGACCTGTCCGGCACCTCCGTACGCCCGGGTGCCCGTGCCTGAGTACACCGCGGGAAGCGCTTGGGATTACCGTTGCCGGTTTAGGGACTGCGCCGCGGGATTATCGGGTTACTCTAGCCGGCTTGCGTAAGCAGGCCTGGCGTACACCGGCCTGGCGCAGCCAATTTTCAAGGCAAGAGACAATTTCAGGGGAAAGGCATATGGCCTATGAGCTGAGCGGCAAGATCAAACTGATCCAGGATCCCAGGACCTTCGACAGCGGCTTCACGAAGCGCGAGATGGTGGTCGTGGTCGAGGACGGCAGGTACCCGCAGGAGATCAACCTGGAGTTCGTCCAGGAGAAAGTGGCGCTCCTCGACGACCTCCAGCCGGGACAGGACGTCACCGTAAGCTTCGATATTCGCGGCCGCGAGTACAACGGCCGGTACTTCAACAATCTGCAGGGCTGGAAAGTCGAAGTACTCGGCGAGAACCCCGGAGCGGGGGATAGCGATGAGCCACCCTACCCCACCCCCGAAGATTTCGGGGATCAGGACATTCCATTCTGATTGGCGCGGTGTGCGGTGATCGCAGGGGTCCGCCGGAGACGCTGTTGACGTGATTTTCGAACCCACCACAAGCGGCTCAACCATTACATTTGTTCTGGTGTCCACGGTTCTGCTGGCAATCTGGCTGGAGAACAACACCCGGGTGTTCAAGAAGCTGGGGGCGGCAGCCCTGAGCATTCTCATCGCAATGCTGTGCTCGAACCTGGGACTGATTCCCGGCAAATCGCCCGTCTACGATATGTTCCGCGGTCCCGGCGTCCTGGCGGGGATAACGCTGTTCCTTTTGACGGTGGATCTCGGCTCAATCAGGGCGGCGGGCGGACCCATGCTCAAAGCCTTTCTGCTGGGCGCCCTGGGCGCGGCTGTGGGCGGGGCGACCATGGGCCTGGTTCTGGCCGACGCCATCGGCCCCGATACCTGGAAGCTCTCCGGGCAGTTCGCCGCAACGTACATCGGCGGTGGCGTGAACTTCGCTGCCGTGGGCCAGGCCCTGAATACATCGAGCGAATACTTCACGGCGGGCGTTGCGGCCGATGTTATCGTCACGGCGATCTGGCTGATCGTCTGCATTGCGATACCTGAATACTTCGGGAGAAGAGCTGGGGAAGCCGACGCATCGTCGGTCCCCGGTGTCGCGCGCAACCGCGACACCACGATCAGCAATTTGCTCCATAGCAGCGGCAAACCCGTCACGCTCTGGGACCTGGCGGCACTGACCTTCATTGTAATGAGCTGTCTATGGCTGGCAGACCAGATAGCAGCACTGGTGCCGCTTATCCCGATGATCATCTGGCTCACGACCCTGGCCCTGATCCTCGCGCAGGTGCCCGCGGTAAAAGGACTGTCCGGGAGTCTCGTGCTGGGGAACTACCTGCTGTTGCTGTTTCTGGCCACGAACGGCGCCATCTCCGTAATCGCCAGAATTGTTGAGATTGGGCCGGCCATTTTCTTCTTTGCGCTCGGCACCGTGTTTATCCACGGAGTGATCATCTTCGGTATCGGGATCATGCTGAGGATTGACTCAAAAGTGATTGCCATAGCGTCCCAGGCGAATGTCGGGGGAGCCTCGTCTGCCATGGCCATCGCCGGGGCCCGGGGAGCCCCGCAGTTGATCCTGCCCGGTGTCGCGGTTGGCCTGTTGGGTACTGCGCTTGGAAACTACGTCGGCCTGCTGGTCGCCAACCTTATAAAACTGGTCGTCGCCTGACCCTGAGAAACCGCGCGTACGAGGCAGTTCAGCCGCAGATGTCGGGCCCGGATCCCCGCAAGAGGCGGATGGAAGTCACTCACCGGCTGGCGGACTCCGGGGCGCGGGGCGCAAACTCACGAAGCAGTAGCTCCCGAGTCTCCTGAAAATCGACCGGGCGCCCGGTCAGAAAGCCCTGGGCCTTGTCGCAGCTGCAGGCCACGAGATAGTCGTACTGCCCCTGGGTCTCGACGCCTTCGGCAACGACTTCAAGGGACAGCTGTCGGGACATGCTGAGCATGATATTGAGCAGTGCCAGTCCTTTGCCGCCTTCCTCGATGGCCGCAACGAAGGAGCGATCGATCTTGATGCAGTTGATGGGAAAACGCGTGAGGTAGCTCAAGGATGAATAGCCGGTGCCAAAATCGTCTATGGCAATGCTCACGCCCAAATGGGAGAGCCGGTCCAGCGCGCGGTCAATCGCTGGAGTTCTGTCAATGAGCAGTCGTTCGGTGATTTCGACCTGCAGCGGCACGTCCCGGCTGACCCGCTCTACCAGTTCCAGCCAGCGGTCCAGGGACTGGTCCTTCGACAGAAACACGCGGGGCGAAACATTGACCGACACACCGATCTCCTGACCGGTCAGTTCGTTCAGCTCCTTCACAGCCGCGGCCGCGGATTCCAGTACAAAATAGTCCACCTGGTTGATCAGGCCGGTTTCCTCGGCGACGGAAATGAAATCCGTGGGAGCCACCCATTCCCCATCGGCCTTCTGCCAGCGCGCGAGCACCTCGCAACTCACGATGCGGTTGTCACTGAGGCGGCGGATCGGCTGCAGGGCAAACCTGAGCTCGCGGTCACGGATCGCCTCGGCAAGTTCGTTGAACACCCTATGCCGATACTCCGAGCGCTGTTGCATCTCGTCGGTATAGAAATGCCAGCCGCTTCGACCGTTTTTCTTGACCTCGTACATCGCCTGGTCGGCATCCACCAGCAGCGACTCCGCATCTCTGGCATCGTCCGGATAAATTGCGATACCGATACTCGCGCCGCAGAACACCTTATTCCCCTCGATCAGAAACGGTTTGGCCATGGTTTCAACCATGGCGTCGACAACGCCGTAAAGGGCGGATTCTTCGCCGAGGTTGTCAAACAGCACGGTGAATTCGTCACCGCTGTGGCGCGCCACGAGATCGGTTTCCCGTATGCCGGATTTGATACGCAACGCGGCCTGGCACAGCAGCTCGTCACCGGCCTGATGCCCGAGGTTGTCGTTGACCATCTTGAAGTTATCGAGATCGATAAAGAGCAGTGCCAGGCGGTTGTTCTTGCGCTCCGCATGCACGATGGCGTTTTCCAGGCGCTGGCGGAACAGCCGCCGATTCGGCAGCCCGGTCAACTCATCGTAGTTCGCCTGGCGTTCGATGCGCTGCGCGCTTAAGTGTTTCTCCGTTACGTCCTGCACCGCGCCAATCAGGTTCCGCGCCCCGTTCTCATCAAGAATCGGATCGCCGATCAGCTGCAGCCAGAGCGGGACATCACCTTCGCTGCCATCGATGCGTACCTGCACTTCGATGGGATGCTGCTCCTCCCACGCGCTGCGCAATTGCTCGATCACGAAGGTCGGATCCGGCTCAGAAACCGCAGTGAACATCTCTTCGAGGGCTATGAGTGCCTCGGCGTCGGCCAGGGAAAGGAGCTCCCGGGCCTGGGAACTCAGTTCATTGACCTGCCCGTCCGCGTTTATGCGCCAGCCTCCCACCCGGGCGACGCTTTCGACTTCGTGGGCGAATTCCGCAAAGCGGCGACGCTGCCGGTCGAAGGAACGCCGGGCCTGCCGATGGCTGTGCTGGAGGAACATCACTCCCATCAGCAGCAGGCCGAAGAGAAGCGAGCCACTGCGAATCAGCAGAAGGCGTGGCCCGGTGCCCGGGCTCGTCGTCGAGCGCGCCGCGATTTGCCAGCTGCCCCCTTCGAAGTTGACCGATTGCCTGATCGACTCGGGATCAGAGAACAGCGCCGCCGGTCCATAGAATACGTCGCCGGTCGCGCCGCCGCCGTCCACGCCTCGGATGGCCACCTGCAGGCCCAGATCCGGATTCGACAACCCGGCATCGCGATACATCGATGCGACTTCGATGGGCGCCGAGACCAGGCCCCAGACCCTGGGCTCCGATCCCTCGGTGCTCACCAGGATGGGTGCGCGCCCGATGAACGCTTTTCCGCCCTGCACGAGATCGACGGGACCGGCGAACAGCATCTCGGCAGTTTCAAAAATGCGCGCCACCGCTTTCCATTGTTCGGGGTTCTGCCGGTAGTCCAGGCCGATGGCGGCCTCATTGCCGGTCGTGGGATAAACGAACCTGTTGACGGCATCGGGGGCGACGGCGAGATTCTTGAGCTTGGGATTCTGCCGAATCACTGCCCGGGCGTAGGCCTCGAAGGATTCCTGATCGAGATCGGGATTCGATGCCACCAACGCGGCCAGACCGTTGAGCTCGGCGAGATTCTTAGCAATCAACTGCTCGAGCGTCGCACGGATCGACCCGAGTCGTTCGCGGGTCTGTTGCAACTCGCGCTCCCGGCTGTCTCTCTGGTGCCAGTCCTCCAGGCTGTACTGCGCGATGAGCGCGACGACCACAACGGCGGAAAGCGTCAGCCACAGCGAATGGCGGAACCATACCGCCAGGGAAATCGCGGCGACAGCGAGGAGCAGCATTACCCAATCGAGCAACGCCAGCTGACCGCCAAAACCTCCCGCGTCACGGTAGAGCACGGATCGGGGGTCGAAGGGCTCGTCGATCTCTCCGATCTTGTCGAGCAAATCGTAGATGCGCTCCCAGCGCGTAGGCTGGATCGTTCCAAGCGGCACCAGGGGATAGCGCACGTACTCATCCACGATGTTGGCAAACGCCAGGTTGTAGGCCACGAAGTCATCGTAGGGGTAGATGTAGCGGGGCAGTTCTTCGCCTATGCGACGTGCAATTTCCTCCCGATTCTCCAGGGCATAACGCCAGCCGTTGAGGCTGGCCTTGAGAAAGCGCCGTGTGATTTCGGGATTTTCCCGCGCATAGGAGTCGAGGGTGTAGAGCAGGTCACCATAAAACTGAACGCCATACTCGTCGGGGCGGAGCACGTTGAGACCAATACCCGCTTCCTCGGCCTCGACACGCGCCGAAATTGCGTAGGTGGATATGGCATCGGTGCGGTTATCCACCAGCGATGGGAGCGTGGCCCGGGCATCGACAAAACGAAGGGTCGTCGAGTCGATTCCATTGGCGTAAAACATGGCCCGTCCTAGCAGGTCCATATCGGAGCCCGGGGCCGCCGAAAGGCGGAGCTTCGCGAGCGCCGCGGGATCGGGAATCGGTTCGTCCGACAGCGAGAACCACGCCGCTGGAGAGCGTTGGAATATGGCGGCGAGCACAGAAAGATCTGCTCCTCCGCCATCGCGGGTGAGTACATCAACGCCGCCCACGGCAAACTGCGCTCGTCCGGACAGCAGTTCCCTGATTGGTTTGCGGAAGATTTTTTCTCGCGTAGAGGCGGGCCGAATGGTGACATTCAGCCCTTCGCGTTCATAGAAGCCCTGCCAGAGGGCCGCGTAGTAGCCCGCGAACTGGAACTCGTGTTCCCACCGCAGCTGGAGTACTACCGAATCATCGGCGCGAGCTGACCGGGGCTGCCCGGCGAGGGCAAGCACACCGACCAGGCACAGCAACAGCGGGCCGAGAAAAAACCTCGGCGATCCCCGGTCCCGATGCATGGTACCGGCAGGGCAGACAGTAATTCTGCTGAGCGTCGCGTCTGCATGCCGTGCTTGAATGCGCTGCTTTTCGATAACTACCCCGGTCATCCCTTCCAGAGTCCACCGATGAATTCTTAGGCCCGAGCTCGCTCCGTGCTCCGCGATAGCGCAGGAACGCTGCCGGTCTCGCAGTCGAGCGCCGATCCGGCGTCCGCCAGATCAGTCGGGAAAAACTGCGTGTAAGTATCGTCCCTTGCGGATCGTGCGCCAATCGCGGGGCGGTCATTGCCACCGACTCACCTGGCTGACCCGGCTGACCCGGCTGACCCGGCTGACCGGCGGCGGTACGCCTGCGTGCCGCGCTGGTAGTTTGCTTTGTGACCGCCATCGCTCCGAATGCCCAACCGGGTCTTTCGCGACCCGGAACGGTATTCAACTTATTCTTCACCCGGGAGCGAAGCGGCATTCTAACCGGTCGACACCGGTTTATTCGGTAGTGAGTCACAGGAAGGTGAACAGGCGCTAGCGCCAGACACCCCACTCCCCTGTGGTGCCGGGTTCTTCTCCCAGCGTCCACCATTGCGCAGACCACAGTCGGCCGTTGTGACTGACCTGATCGCCGGCGACGTAGACGTCGGCCGCATTCCAGGAAGGCACATCACCCGGACCGCTGCTGCCGGGTTCGTAGACAACGGTAAAACTGTAGATCGCCTCGCCTTCGCCACCGTTCGCCGTAAGGCGGAAGGATAAGCTGTGGTCCTGCGGGCTCAGCTGCGCGGTATGCACCACCAGAACGTCGTCACCGCTCAGTTCGGTCGCCACGGGCTCCCCGGCCGTTTGCTGCCAGGACAGCATGCCCATGAAATCAGCGTCCAGTTCGGGATACAGGTACACCACACCGCCGTAGGCCACGCTGTCTTCGAGGAGCGGGAGTTCCTGCGTCGCGCGAATATCCACGGAGACGCTAACCTCCTGCGCGGGCGTAATCGAGATCACGCCAGACGCTCGCTCGTTCCTGGAGTTGAAGTAGTTGCCGTAAAGGTCGTCGCGGAAGTACATGTAGTGATTCATCTCGGGGTGCCAGCGACCTATGAACACATTGCCGTTGTGGTATGTCTCGTACCAGCCGTTCACCTCCGCCGCCAGGAGGCGGTCCCAGTCGTTGAGGTTGTCGGCGGTGACCTCGATCGTGAAGGCGCTGTGCTGTTCACCAAATCGGTTGAACACGGCGAAGTTCACCCGATCGCCGGGTCCGGCACTGGCAAGACTCACGTCGGCGGGTATAAACGGCGTACCCTGAACCAGGTAGGGACCCGTGGGCTCCTGGGGATCTTCTGGATCAGGCGGAGTAACGCCACCGGCCACGATGCTGACGTCGCTGCAGTTGTAGAAGCCTTCGCCCACTGGATCAATGCGCTGCCAGCGCACGAGGAGCACCGCGTCGCCGGAGCGGTCAGCGGGGATGGTCACGTCCATCCGATATTTGCCGTTTTCCACGGGAACATCGTCGTGGGTCTGGATCAGTTCCAGGTCGTCCCAGGTCAGCGGCTGGGACAGGTCGCTATCGGGCAAGGTCAGATAGAACTGCCAGAACGAGGGATTATGGGGCGCTGTCGCATTGAACACGTACTCAAAGGTTCCCGTGTTCATTTCCGTGCGATACCAGTCGTCCCGGGGCAGGCCAAGACCGCGCTTCTGGGAATCATTGGCATAGCACAGGGCGCCATCGGGAACCTGGGCGCGCACGGTTTGCATGTTCGAGTAGTCCGGTATGTTGATGGAAAACTCGTTGCGCTGAACGAAGGGGTAGCTGCCCGACACGGCCTTTGCGGCGGCGCAGGCGGCGTTGGGGGGTGTTCCGCTCCAGATTCCTCCTTGTTCGTAGCAGAGTTGTTGCCGCGCGGCGGGATATTCGGACCAGCCGTGGGCGGACGCCGGGGATACCAGTCCCACGGATGTCGCGGTCGCGACGAGGAAAGTACTCGCGAATTTCAGGTACATAGCTGTTGTTTCACCTCTTTGCTCGGGGGTTGAGTTTTGGGTTGAGTTTTGGGTTGAGTTTTGGGTTGCGTTTTGAGTTGAGTGGCAGCTGGACCGATACCGCAGCGAGCGCAGACGCGAGATCGCCCTTGAGACTGGTGTCGGTCACGCCGTTTATGAAGCTGAAGTCGAAGGTGCCGCACCTTGCGCTGCGCAGGCGCATAGCACCCGGCTGTGCCCGGCACTGCCGGGTCCGCCGACGGGAGTCATACGTCGGGACCTTCAAGGACATCGGCCAGCGGCACCGGCGAGCCCATCAGGTACCCCTGGGCGTAGGTGCAGCCGATCTCGGCGATCGCGTCCCGGATGGCGTCGTTCTCAACGCATTCCGCTACGGTGCGCCGGCCCATGAGGCGTGCTACGCCTTCGATGGTTCTGACGAAGGCCAGGCTGACCGGGTCGTTGGCGATTTCGCGGACCAGTTCGCCGTCGATCTTCAGGTAATCGATGGGCAGGTCGCGAAGATAGAGGAACGACGAATGGCCGCTGCCGAAGTCGTCCAGAGCAAATTCACAGCCCAGCTTTTTCAGTTCCTCGACGAATTTCTGCGCGGCTGTGATATCGGAGATCGCCGCAGTTTCGGTGATCTCGAAACAAATCCGCTGCGGCGGCAGTCCCGATTGTTCGAACTCCCCCACGATGAAGTCCAGTAGGCTGTGGTCATCGATGGAATGTCCGGAGAGGTTCAGCGTGAAGCGGTAGTCCGGGTTCCCGGCGCAGGGCGTCGCGGCGATCTCCCGGAACGCACGCCTGATAACCCATCGGTCGAGTTTCACCGACAGGCCATAGCGTTCTGCCACGGTGAGAAAGGCCCCCGCGCCGATGAGGCCCCCTTCCTCGTCGCGCATGCGCAGTAAGAGTTCATGCATAAACGGTGGAGAAGCGGGTGGATCCGCGGATGCATCCAGCGGTGTAATGAGCTGCGCGTAGAGCTCCAGGGCGTCGTCTTTCAGCGCGCGCGTAAGCCGATTGAGCAAACGGCCTTCGCTGCGCGAGCGGCGGGGAATGGCCAGGTTCTCGTGGTAGGTCAGAACCGTCCCCCCGCCCTGCTTCTGAGCCGCCTGACAGGCCTGCATGGCACGCCTCAGACACGCCAGGCCTGACCCTGGACCATTTTGCAGCTCGGCAACGCCAACACTGATGCTCACATCAAAGCGCTGACCGAAGAACGACAGGCGCAGGGAGTCAACGACCCTTACCAGCGTCTCGGCCAGCTGAACGGCCTGCTCCAGCGAACGGCGTTCGATCACAACGCCGAACTTGTCCGTACCCAGGCATCCGATCAGTTTTTCGCCGGCCATTTCGCGACGCAGCAGTTCGGAAAACACGCGGATCATGCGCTCGGCCGTCATCTCGCCGCCGTACTCGCGAATCAGCCGGAACCGGTCTATATCCACAAAGAGTACGTAGCGCATGCGCAGGCCACTGATCGGCGCGGTCGCGATATCCTCCAGGCCGAGCTCGAAGGAGCGGCGGTTTTCCATACCGGCGAGGCGATCCGTGCCGGCCCCGCTGTCGTCCGCGACCAGGCCGCGTGCGCGAACCATGGGCGGCGCCGTCGGAAGCACGGGACCGCCGGCCCTGCCGCGTTCCACGTAGTCGGACGTGCCAACGCGGCCGAGGGACATCACGAGCACCTCCGCCATCATCTCCAGCAGGCTCTGATGCCAGGGCATCAGCACACTCTCCTCCCGGTTCCAGACGATAAGTCCCCCGAGCACCCTGGCGCCATCGCGGACCGGAACGCCGAGCAGGCTGCCGTAGGCCCCGCCAGTGCGGTCGCCGAGCCTCGGTTCAACACACGCTGTGCCTTCGTCCAGGAGCAGCGGAACGACTTCGGATGAGACGATGGGATCCAGAACTGCGGGCATTCGAGCCCCGCTACGCTGTCCGAGAGATGACGTCTGCTGACCACCGCCGTCGCTGCCCATGACGACCACACAGCCGTCGCAGTCCTGATGCCCCAGAAGGGCATTCACCGTTGCGGAAACCAGATCCGCCACGCAGTGGCTGTGACTGGCGTCGATCAACGCTCGAAGAGTTGTGAGGGAGTCGGCGAGGGCGAGCCCGCCCGCCGCGGCCATGCCGCCATCATCCTTATGGCTGCTCATCACTTCGCTCCGAGGAAGGCGGAGGCCAACTCGGCGATTTCCTTGGATCGCTCCTGCCACTGCGCAATCACCTTCGGCATGGCATCCGGCGCCAGCCCCAGTTCCGACCAGGCGGCCTGCACGACAGGCTCGGCGCCGGGATCCGTTGCGGCGGCCAGGAAACGCCGGATGAGCGCGCCCAGGCGCAGGAGTTTCAGCAGTGCGTGATGCCGATGAGAATGCGGCCTGGCATTTTCCGGCCCCATGGCCACGGCCAGGAGCGTCGGCAGTCGCCAGACGATCGCGAGCTCTGCACCCGCCATGGCGTGGTCAAGTCCCAGGACCTCGGCCTCCCAGGAACGCAGAGCCACTCCCGGCTCACGCTCCACGCTCGCGAAAACCGTGTTCATGGCATCCGGTGCCACATGCACCAGGGCCAGCAAGCCGAGGTTGTGCAGCAGACCGCCAAGGTAGGCTTCGGCAGGGGTCGGCAAGTCCTCCACGGGCAGACGGGTTGCGATGAGCTGAGCGAGTACCGCCGATTCCATGGCAGAGGACCAGTAGCGCAGGGCATCAAAGCGCGGGCAGTCGCGAAGATCGAAGGGCTGACTCAGCGCAAAGGAGATGCTCAAGTCGCGGACGAGATGCAGCCCGAGAACGCGTATGATGGCGTCGGGGACGTCGCGGACATCCCGCGCGTGGGCAAAGAATGCCGAGTTGGCGACTCCGAGGATGCGCGCCGCCAGGGCGGGCGTCTGTTCGACGACCGCGGCCAGGCGCAGCATGTCCAGCTCGGGATCGGACAGCATTTCCAGCAACAGCTGTGATGTCGCCGGAAGCGGAGCCAGGGTGCGCAAACGTCGCACGCTGATCCGGGCTGGCGCCGCGGGGCTCAGGTCCGGCCGGGAACGGGACTCTTGATTAAACTCAGACATCTCGGGAGCTCTTTTGCGTGCTCTGCCAGTGATTTCAGCGGCAGTTTTGCGCCCCGGGGCCGATCCTTACCTGATCAATCGCTGATCATTGGCTGATGATTTTTTTTACATAAATATCAATAAGTTAGAGAAATGCTCGAAGCATCATCGGACGCCATGGCCGTGCGCATAGGAGACTGGGAGCTATTGCCGCAGCGCAATCTTCTGCGCCGGGCGGGACGCGCGACCAAGCTTGAGCCCCGGCACGCCGATCTGCTCCTGTTTCTGGCCAACCACCCCGGTGAGGTAGTCAGCGCCGATCAAATCATCGAGCGGGTCTGGCAGGGACAGGTCGTCACGGACCAGTCGGTGTACCAGGCGGTCGCGCGCCTGCGAAAGGCCTTCGGCGATGACGCCGGCGACCCGCGCTACATAGAGACCGTTTCAAAGCGTGGTTACCGCCTGATCGCCGACGTCGTAGCGGAAGCGAGTACCGCACCCAGCGGAGCGTCCGAAACCGGCGGGCTCGCCCCGGAAACGCGCAATTTTCCACGGCGCTGGCTGGTTTATGGTGTGCTGGGCGGTGCGCTGCTCGTGTGTGCCGCTCTGCTGCTTCGACCCACGCCACAGCTTGCACCGGCGCAGCCCGATAACGTGGTTGCCGTACTGCCGTTTTCCGTGCTCTCGGAAGACCCCGACGACGAGCGGATTGCCGCGGGATTCGCGATCGAACTCGCGCACGTTCTGGGTCGATCAGGGAATGTACGCGTGATCGGCCCGGCATCCAGTACGCTGGCAACCCGTCTCGGGCAGGACACGGGTGTGATCGGTCAGCACGTGGATGCGAGCGTAGTAGTCAGCGGTACGCTGCGACGGTCGGACGACGGTATTCGAGTGTCCAGCGCCTTGACCGAAGTGCCTTCGGGCTACCAGCTCTGGAGCGAAGTGTTCGACCGCGACGATCATCACATCGTCGCGGCTCAGGAGGATGTGGCGCTGGCCATCGCGGCCGCCCTCGATGAATTCCTGGAGGGGGGCGGACCCGAGTCTCCGGTAGCGCTGACAACCGTTGCCCGAACGGCCGATCGGGCGACTTACGACAACTACCTGCTCGGACGCTACTACCGTCATCTGCGCACTGAGCACGATCTGGAGCGGGCTCGGCAGTACTTCCGGCACGCGCTCGAGCTTGATCCAGACTACGCACCGGCCCTGCGTGAGTTGGCGGCCACTGAGCTGTTGCTGTTCTTCTACGGGAGCGAACCACTCTCGCGGGCCAACGCCGAGGCCGAAGCGAACCTCATTCGTGCCATGACGCTCGAGCCGGGGGCCCCCGAAGGACTGGCGCTAATCGGTCTTTCGCATTATCTGCAGGGCAACTACGGGCTGGCGGAAGACTCTCTGTTGCGGGCCGTCGAAGACCATCCCAATCTCCATGAGGCGTGGATGTGGCTTGGTCTGACGCAGCAGCAGCAGGGCCTGCTTCGTAACTCGCTTGAGGCATTTGAGTACTCGAGCCAGTTGGAACCGCTGCTGGTAACGGCCGTCGTGGATTATGCGGAGGCCCTGGTCTGGAGTGGTCGGGGCGACGAGGCCCGACGGCTCCTTGAGAACCTGGCAAACAAAGCCAATGCTTCGATGGACAACCGCGATCAGCTGTTTCGCACCCTGAGCCTTGTGCTGCGCAAATTGGGATCGCTGGAACAGGCATTTTTCTGGTCGGAACGCTCCCTCGAAGCCGCGCCGGATTCCACGCTGTCGCTGGCAAACAAGGTCGTGCTGCTCACGCTTTTGGGTAGAGATGATGAGGCAAAACACCTTGCGAGCCGCCTCTATGACGATGTGCAACCCGGACGGGGCACCATGCAGTTCCTCGGTCGTGCCAACGTCATTGCGCCGGGAATTCTAGATCACGCGCTCCTGAATGCGCATCTTGTGCAGCTTCAGCGCCAGCCGGACACGCCGGAGATCGAGTGGCGGCTGTCCAATCTGGATGTCGGCATGTCGGCCTACCACCAGAACGATCTGGGTCGCGCCGCCACCCTGCTGGACAAGGCCCTGCGCGGCCGGGCTTTCCCGGTTATGCGAGCCGACGACGACTTGTATGCCTGCGCATCGCTGGTCGACGCCTGGGAGCGAAGCGGCCACCCGGAGGCGGCCGCGACTCAGCTCTCGCAGTGCCTGGCTGATAGCGGCGCCGCGGAAGCACGGGGCTGGAACAGCCTATCGATGATGGTCAGCGAGATCCGCCTCGCGGTGCTCCAGAACGATGACTCAGCGGCCCGCGCCCGTTTACCGGACCTGTTCGCGCGGGGGCTGCGCAACGAGCCGATCATCGTCAACGATCCAATCATCACGCGGCTGCGCGATACGGATGAGTACAAAGCACTGCTTTCGGACATCCGATCGGCGGTCGAAGCGGCACGGCAGTCCATCGAACAGCCCGCCATGCAATCCGACTAAAGGGAAAAGCCAGGACCACAGTGAGGTCAACGCCATCCTTGTAGCCGACGCCGGGCGGCCCGCGTGGATGGCATTACGACGCTCGGGATCAGGGACTTCCCGTCCACAAAGCCACGGGCCGAGAAGTGCCGCAGTTGCAGCCGCTGGGAAGCCGCGCAGAGTAAGGTCGAAGGGGCGGTCGCGCCAGGAGTTCGCGTTTGCCTAGTCAACCCAGCTGAATACCTCTTCCAGGCTGACTTCGAAGTGTCTTGCAATTCGGAACGCGCTTTCAAGGGAAGGTGAGTAGCGATTCTGCTCGATGGCGATGACGGTCTGCCGAGTCACGCCGATGGCAATGCCGAGCTGTGCCTGAGTCATGGCGCCGTGTTCGGCACGCAATTCGCGAATGCGATTGGCGAGACGGGGTTTCCGGGCCATCCCTCAGGACTTGGTTCTGTAGAACACGATCTGCAGCACGTATTCCATCAACTGGGCCAGCATCAGGCTCGCGAAGACGGTGTAGAACAACAGATCACCGCTTCTGAAAACCAGGTAGAGGCCGAGCGATACAAGTAGCCCCAACGCGCACAAATGAGCTGAATGGTGACCGGCCCGGAAAAAAATGCGCTTCTCACGTTCATCCATAGGCATGTTGGCCTCCCGCGGCGTCCAGAGGGCGATAACAATATGCCCCGCCACCGCAATCCCCACGAGGCACGCGGTGTACAACACGATCAGCGGTATCAGGGGTGGGAGCAGCCCGCCCGAGGCCGACCACGCGGTGAGCACGACACCAAAGTAAGAGGCACCACCCAAGAGCAGAGCGGCCGCCATGATCCAGGCTGATTTTTCTCGGAATGCCATGTCGTTTCACAATGTCAAATATTTTTTACATTATAGCCCACTCTCGATAGCGTACTTGCGGAACGGAAGCCGTATCCGTGTCGATCCCATGAGAGCGCTGAAACGAGGAAAGCTATCCACGCATTGCCTGCCCTGAGGAGGCAACCGCCGTCCGTTCTTCGTTGAGTTCCAACGGGTTTCGGCCCGGTTGACCGGGCGCTGCAGGAGGAAGAGAGGCCGTGCTTCCTTCTCCGCCAGGCGTGAGTAGAACCCTAGGAGACCAGCGACCTCGCTGTCGTTAGCACCAGGGCACCGAGCGCCGCGACGCTGACTGACAGCAGCGTTCCGAGCAGAAAGTACTCGGCGAAGGCGCGGGTCCTGAACTCCGGAAACCGTACCACCGACTTTGCGCCGACGATCAGGCCAACGGCGGTAATCGACGCCTCGGTGAACGCAAACAGCAGCAGTGAGCGCTCGATCCAGCCGAGATAGAGCCCGGCATTGGCGAGGCCCGTCTCCGCCGGAATCGCGTCGCCGTTCGATTTGAGCCGGAGACTGAGCGGCTCCAACAGGTAGCGGATCAGGTATCCGGTAGGGAAGACAAACGTAGCCATAACGAGCGCTTCCATGAGAATACGCCCCCGCTGCGTGTCCCAGAACTGGCCCAGCGCCTCGAAATCCAGGACCACTTCGGGAAGAATCGCCGCCGCGGTGAGCAGGATGACGACGTGCAGCACCTGATCGGCTAGAAACATCCGCCAATTGTCGAGCCGTGGCGCCATTCCGAGAATGACCGACTTCGATAGATCCAGCAGGCCGTGCCCCATCATCATTACAAGAAGCGCCATAGCGGTCTCGGGGCGCATGAGGGGAACATCGGTAAATGCGAATAGGCATGCGATCGCCGCGACGAGGTGCACGCCAAGGTGAGATGCGAAGGCCGCGAAATCACGACGCGCCTTGCCCTCCACCATTCGCGCGCTCTGCAGCGGAAACTCTGCCAGTACGTAAGCCAGCAGAAGAGCAGATAGTATTTGTCCACCAGATTGCATGAATTAGTACACTTTTTATTTATTGCACATATAAGTGCATTCTCAGTTTCGCACCAGGATCGACGCCACGACGTCGGCGGTTTCTCTCATCTGCCAATAACCCCCGCGATGCAGGTTCCTGGACACCGTCGAGGGGCCGACGTTCAGCAGCTCGGCGATCTCATCCTGGCTGATGCCTCGGAGCGCCGGACCGATCGTCTCCCACTGACGTACCGTCGTGTCCTGCACAAGCGAATCGTGCAACCCGTAGACCAGGTCCAGGAGCCGATCCAGACCCTCGTCCCCAGTACGGAAGCGGGTCATCCGCCGGTACTTGCTTCGGGAAGCGGTTAGCGATTCCAGCGCATCCCGGGCGCGTTCAAACGCTTGCCCTCCCAGGGCAACGTTGATCGGCCGTCGACTGCGCCATCCGCTGATGTCCCCACGGCCGACACCAATGCGAAGCTTCCAGGGCATAAACAGCTGCCGCAGCTCAATGACAACTCCCGGAAGGAAGGCACCGTCCCAGGAGTAGGTTTGAAACTCGTCCCAGGCCGTCACCGTATAGTCCGCCTTGATCCATCCTTTTGCCCGGTGGCGGAGAGATAACTCCTGGAGCCGCCTGTCTCTACCGCGCACGAGATCAGCGGTCTCCGTGGAATCAACCACGTCTGCAATCAGAGCAAAGCCTTGGCGATTTTTTGCACTCATAAGTGCAATTCTATAAAATTGCATATATCAGTGCAAACATTGCTGATCTTCTGATCGCACCGCAATCGCACGCCGCCTTCGGGGACGACGTGAGCGCGCGCCGGTGCTGGCGAACAAGCCCACGGCTGGGCCAGAGCGCGAGCGGCCCGCCGCCATAGCAATACTTCCCCCAATGCAGGAGGTACAACTGCCTTGCACAGTGATCGACTCTGCAGCCAATATGTGGGGAAACATAACCAAAGGTGGAGACCTGCACTCCATGGGCGCCACGATCAGCTCGGATAAGGACCCCCGCACTAAAGAGCCGCACCCGGAGAAGTACTTGCGCCGGGATGATGCCGACTACCCGGTCGCGCATCCCCGGGTATTACTTGAGCGACTGGCCGAGCGTGTCGCGGGCAAGCGCGCCCAACCTGAGTCGCGCGCTCACCGGATTCCCGTAAGCAATTACACGCTCGCACAGCGCTTTGAACTGGAACTTGGCGCGCTTTTTCACCAGATGCCGCAGATCGTTGCCCACGGCTCGCAGATACCCAATACCGGCGACGCCCTTGCCTATGATTGGTTGGGACTTCCCCTGATCACCATGCGCGACCGGGCCGGAAAAGTAGGCACATTCATGAACGTGTGCCGTCACCGAGGTATGCGCCTGTTACGGGACGAGGGTTCCTACGCGCTGAAATCGCTGATCTGCCCATACCACACCTGGACCTACGGACTCGACGGGCAGCTGCGCAACGTACCGAGGCACGAGAGTTTCACGGACCTGGAGCTGAGGGAGAACGGCCTCGTATCTCTGCCGACGGAGGAGCGGCACGGCTTCGTTTGGGTGCAGGCAACACCGAATGCCGACATGGACCTGGATGCTCACCTCGCCGGGCTGGGCGCGGATCTGGACATGTTCGGACTGCCCGGGGTTAGTTTCTTTACGCAGAGCATCAAGCGCGTGCAGTGCAACTGGAAGCTGATACAGGACGCCTTTCTTGACGGCTACCACGTGGTGCGCCTGCACAAGAATACGGTCGGTGGTTTCTTCCCCGACGCCGTGGCGGAATCGGACCAGGTCGGACGGCACATTCGCAACGCCGTAGCGCGAAACGAAATTCGCGAGGCACCTGAGCTGGGCGCGGACGACCTCGATCTTCGTCATCATGCGACCTACTCCTACACACTGTTCCCGAACTCGGTGCTGATCATGCACCCGGACTACAACAGCATCATCAGCCTGTTTCCGCAAAGCGCGAACGAGACCGTTTTTGTGCACAGCATGCTGGTCCCCAGGGCGCGCATGGACGATGAGCGCCGCGCGCACTACGAGCGCTCCTTCCAGTTGATCGATGCGGGTGTGTTCGAGGCCGAGGACATCCATGTATGCGTGGAGGCCCAGCGCGGCTTTTCCAGCGGCGCCAACGACACACTGCTTTTTGGCGGCCTTGAATCAGCCGCGGCTGATTTTCACGAATTGATCGACGAGGCCATTGGCAGCCCCTGAGCGATCGGGTCCGACCGCCAGTGATCGGGCACTGAACCAATCCGGCATGAACAAGTCATAGCAGCATGAGAAATCTACTCCTAATCGCTGTTATGTTTGCCTGCAGCTCTGTCCAGGCCCTTGAACTTCGCTCCGGCGAAACCCGGGCAACCCTGCTGGAGCTGTTCACATCTGAAGGTTGCAGTTCCTGCCCTCCGGCGGATCGCTGGTACACCGGGCTGCAGTCGCATCCGCGACTCTGGCGGGACCTGGTTCCGGTCGCTTTCCACGTCGATTACTGGAATTACTTGGGCTGGGACGACCGCTTTTCACACGCTGACTACGCGCGGCGTCAACGAAGCTTCAAAGCCGAGGGCGCGGCCAGCGCCGTCTACACTCCGGGCGTGATGGCGCTCGGACGGGAATGGCGCGACTGGCGCTATCGCCCCGGTACGCCGCCGATGTCATCCGAAGCTTCCGGTGTTCTGTCCCTTTCTCTGAGCGGCGATCGTGTTGAAGCGCAGTTCGAGCCGGCGACAACTGTGTCGGAGCAACTCGAACTGCATATTGCCATTCTCGGGTTCGGCCTGATGACTCCGGTAAAAGCCGGCGAGAACCGCGGGGAGCTGCTGCGGCATGATTTTGTGGTTCTCGGACACCGGCGCTCGCCGGGCAACGGCAACTGGGAGCTGGAGCTGCCGGATTCACCCTACACAGAGCAGGCAAGCAGGCTGGCGCTCGCTGCCTGGGTAAGTCCCCGCGGCAGCGTGCAGCCGCTGCAGGCCGTTGGCGGATGGCTCGCTATGCCGGACAGCTGAATCAGCGAGGTCCCGATCTGGCGTAGTCGTCACGCGCAATATTTCCTCGCTTCGCACGTTAACAATCAGAAAGGCGCAGACACCTGGCTGATCCGTCTCCAGGAAAGGCATTTGTCCAGCGCCCTGGGTTCATGTGGCAGGCGAATGCATTCAGTGATTGCAGCAGAACACTTGCCGGGGCACTGCCGTACGCCCCTCACAGGCATGACAATCCCGGTACCTGGGAAAAGGCAGCGCACGTCCGCCAGCGCCGCGCTTGCACTCACCGCCGTAATTGCAGCCTCCGGCGCACCGGCGAAGGCCCAGACCTGGGCCTTCGAGGAGACTTTCGACGGCGACCCCTCGGCGCCGTCGCAAGCTCTTCTGCCGAACAGCCTCGAGTACGTGGTGACACACCGATCTCACCCGCAGGAACAGTTCACCAAAGCCTACGCTGCTTTCCCTGCGGATCACGGTTACGACTGCGCGGGTCCCAACCCTGCACTGGCTCCCTTGCCACAGCACGAGGTCTTCACGACACAGAGTTCAAACAGTCTGGACCCGGACCCAAGCTTCTTCCTGTGCAAGAACCACATGATGTCGTCCATGGGCCAGGTAGAGGCCTACTCGAACTCGGTCTTCTGGCCCCGGCAGGAGTTCGATTTCAGCGATGGTGGCGTTCTTGAGTTCGAGGTCAATATCAACGAGGGCCATACCATTCGCAGCTGGTGGGAGGTGTTGATTGCTCCCAGGTCACAGATGCATTTTGCTGCGGCGCCGCTGCAATCCGCCGTAGACGAAACCTATCCGCTGGACCGCATCGTGCTCGATTTCCGAGGCAACGTACGACAGATTCGCGTGGGCCAGGGAAGCGCCGCGCCCGACGGCTGGATAGTCGAGGATCGGCATTTCGGAGCGTACGACTACCTGGACTGGCGCGATCTGCATCCTGATGACCCCGCCCTGGGCGATCGACGTATTCGCCGCAACATGCGCATTCGCTTCGACCAGGATCGAATCACCTGGGGCATTGAAACCGCGGGCGGCGAATACGACGAATTCGCTGTCGATGTCCCGGGAGGCTTCCCTTTCGAGCGTGGGATCGTCCAGTTCAAGACCCATGCCTACACGCCCTACAAGCTTGGCAACAACAGCACCTACACCTTCCACTGGGACAACATTCGCTTCTCGGGCCCCCGCCTGGATCCGTATCAGGCGTATCACGCTGACGACGTCGTGTACCTGCAACGCAACGGAAGCAGGCCGATCGGGGATGAAGCCGTGGTCCGCATCAACCTGCCGCAGGCGCTGGGCGCGAATCCAACTC
The DNA here is from genome assembly GCA_038748515.1 of Pseudomonadota bacterium. Lineage (GTDB taxonomy): Bacteria > Pseudomonadota > Gammaproteobacteria > Pseudomonadales > Halieaceae > Congregibacter. Next base: position 129,709 of record JBCDIW010000003.1, on the reverse strand, counting down.
TGTTCGGGCAGCTCAATGCGCCCCTGAACGGCCAGCCGCTGCTCAGCATTAACGGCGGCCCCTTCGTCGCCGTCGGGCCCGAGGGTTTCCCCGTGGAGGACTGCGTCTCGGGGGAGTGGCGGGACTGGGTTAGCTTTCACCTGCCCCTGGATGCCGAGGCGCTGGTGGCCGGTGAAAACACCCTGCGATGGATGGTGGGGCCGCGACCCGATTGCGCGGCCGGGCGTGACTGGTGGGATGGTTTCTCCGCTAAGTTTCTACACGTGCAAACGTTGATGACTGCCGATGCAGATGTGGAGGAAATAGACGATAAAGAAGACCTAAGCCGGAAATTTCTGGCCTGGTGGCTTACTCGTTGATTTCCTTTCCGACGCGATGAGCACACCGCCAATCAGCGAAGACCGGTTTACAGGAACTCGAACCCAGATTTGGCGAAGAGCTTTAGTCGCGGGGTGGTGTTCAGGCAACAGATGGGCGTCAAATCAGTAACAACCTCCAACAAAATACCTGTGCCTCTGAACGGCAGTCCACCTTGATGCCTTAAGGGACACTATTGCGCATCAGACCAGCTTCAGACTTACCGGAAATGCAAATACAAGAATTTGTGTAGCCTGTATGAATGTCAACTCGAAGCCCCGACTGCTGCTAATAATTGTGAATCGACCATCTGAAATCTGGTACAGAAGATCAACTCTCTAAGTTGCTCCCAAGGCACTTCTACGGCATCACCCAAGCGATCCGACAGATTTCCAAAGATTCTTCATTTCATATACCTGCAATCTACCCGTATACGATTCATGCTCCGAGAGGAAGGGCTGTATCCTCATTGGGCGACTCAGTCCATAATCCCTCAATAGTGAACGGTTTAATCTATCTCGCGCTGCCACCTTGACGTCTATGAAAGCCAGTTACAGCTTGTTACTCATTCTGCTCTCGAGCTTGGCGATTGCTGAACATTCCGAACTTTCCGCTGCTCACAAAAACCCGGAGGTCGACAAGGAGATAAGGGCTTGCGATCAAGGTGATTCGATGAGCTGCGCCACTTATGCGTATAGATTGCGCAGAGGGATCGGAGTCGGTCAGGATGAAGAATTATCACTGAGAATCTTCACACGCCTTTGCAGTCAAGGCCTAGCCTCTGGGTGCTCTCAGGTGGGAGGCCTCCTCTCCTACCCTGACACTGGAGCTGTTGCGCGGAACTACGAATTGGCCGCTACGTTCTACGACCGCGCTTGCACCGGCGGACACATGAACGCGTGTTCAATTCTGGGCAATCGATATCTCTTGGCACGCGGGGTGCCAAAAGATCCGGAAGCCGCAGCCTCACTCTTCCAGAGGGCATGTGATGCGCGCCATATCGCCTCGTGCGGCAAGCTTGGCGCGTTGTACATGGATGGTTACGGAGTCCGCAAAGACCTCGAATCGGCCGAAGTTCTACTCACACAGGCCTGCAATCAAAATGAAGACTACGCCTGCTCACAGCTGGCAAACCTTAAGCTGGAACGGAGCCGTTTCTCAGGTGAAGATCCGGCTTCGGGTGCGCGCGATTTACTAGAACAATGTGATCTGGGAGGCATGTTCTCTTGCAGACATGCTGGAATCCTGCATATCGACGGAGTGCCCGGAGTGGAAAGCGACGTGAAGACTGCGCTCGGCAGTTTCAAGCGTGCATGCGAGCAAGGTTTCCGCGGTGCGTGTACCAATCTGGGCGAGCTGCAGGTTCTGGGGATAGGGGTACCGGAAAAAAATGTAGAGGCTGGATTACCCGTTGTCCAATACGCCTGTGAAAATCACGATTGGCGCGCTTGTAATGTGTTGGCCTGGCTCTACTTAAATGGCGATGGTGTCGAGCGGGATGTCGACTACTCAGCGCTCTTGCTCGAGCTTGCCTGCGAAAACTATCACTCGCCGAGCTGTCTCGATTTGTCCGACTACTATGGTCAGGGGATCGGATCTCTTGAACCCAACGTCAGCGCTGCGTCGGACCTGAGAGCGCGAGCATGCAAGTACGGTCGGCCAAGATTCAAGCAAGAATGGTGTGGAAGAACCCAAGCAGAGGTTCAGTAACAGGAGTTCGGCGAAAGGTCAGGATTAATCTCCCCCGCCACCTCATCAGGATCCACACCGCGATCAAGCAGCGCCGCACGCACGGTCTCGATGTGCTCGAGGATCACTTCGTAGCGATCACCGTGTTCGAAACGCGTAACTTCGATGGCCTGCGGCATATACGTATAGGCTATCTTCAGGGCCTGTAGCTGATCATCTTCCATCGCGTCCTGACTCCGTTCGCTTTTCCCAGTGCGAGCATAGTGTCAGTAATTGGCGGGGCTCCCAATCCTGAATCGCGAGACAGGGCTAACGCAGGCCCGCATTGATGCTGTCGAGGAAACGCGACCCCGGACAAAGCTCCTTCTCCGTCAGCGAATTGAGAGGACGGCGGGCCGTGCCCAGCGCCTCGTGTAAATCCTCGCCGTCGCGGTTGATGTACAGAAGACCCGTGAGAACGCGCCCCCTATCCGAGTGGTGGGCGATAGCCTGAAGCGCGGCCTGCTTGTCTTCGATGTCGTAGTCCTCGCTGGCCTTGTGCAGGCGAACCACCGAGCCGTCATGCATGCACACCTCATGAGTTGTGCCGGCGTCGTAGCTGGCGGTGATCTCCTGGCGCATGGGGACAAAGTCGACCGGGCGAGACTCGTTGTGCTCACGCATGTGGGCGTAACTCTTGGTAGAGCCTTCGTGATTATTGAAGGTCACACAGGGCGAGATCACGTCCAGAAGTGCAAAGCCACGGTGGCTGATCGCCGCCTTGATCAGGGGCACCAGCTGCGCCTTGTCTCCCGAGAAGCTCCGTGCCACAAAGGTGGCCCCGATCTCGATGGCCATGCGCACGAGGTCGATGGGCGAGTACATGTTGCTATCGCCCTTTTTGCTGATTGAGCCCTGGTCCATGGTCGCCGAATCCTGGCCCTTGGTAAGCCCGTAGCAGCCGTTGTTCTCCACGATGTAGGACATGTTCAGATTGCGACGAATGACATGAGCAAATTGCCCCATACCAATCGACGCAGTATCGCCATCGCCGGAAACACCAATGTAGATGAGATCGCGATTGGCAAGGTTTGCACCCGTAGCCACCGAGGGCATACGCCCGTGAACACTGTTAAAACTGTGCGAACCATTGAGGAAATAGGCCGGTGTCTTCGACGAACAACCGATCCCCGACATTTTCGCGACCCGGTGCGGCTCGATGTTCAAATCAAAGCAGGCGTCGATGATCGCGGCGGAAATAGAGTCATGGCCACAGCCGGCGCACAGCGTTGATAGGCCTCCCTCGTAATACTGACGCGTGTAGCCCAGGGAATTGATGGGCGCATCCGGGTGGCGGAAACTCGGTCGGAGGTAGGTCATGGGTTCAGCTCCTCGGGCGCCATTCTGTCGACCAGCGCCGCCACATCGGTACCCGTAATGTAATCACGCATGATGCCGGCAATCTTGCGCGCGGTGACCGGTAGGCCATCGTACTCGAGCACGGGCACCAGCTTGGATTTAGCGTTCACCGCCGTTTCGTTCAGCAGCAGGCGACGCATCTGTCCGTCCCGGTTCTGCTCAATCACAAAGATGCGTTCGTGGTCGCGAATGAAATCTTCCACATCCATATTGAAGGGGAAGGCGCGAATTCGGCAGGTATCGACGGCGATGCCTTCCTTCTCAAGAATCTCGACGGCCTCGTAGCTGGGTGATGCCGTGGTGCCAAAGAATATGGCGCCGAAGTCAGTTTGCTTCGACGCGTTCTTAACCTTCGCCCCCGGCACGTAGCTCTTCGCCGTTTCAAACTTTTTCAGCAGCCGATCGACGTTACGCACGTAGGCCGCGCCGTCCTCCGTATAGGCCGCGTACTCGTCCTTGGACGACCCACGGGTGAAGTAGGCTCCCTTCTCCGGGTGTACGCCCGGATAGGTCCGATAGGGAATGCCGTCGTCATCCACGTCCAGGTAGCGACCAAAGCGCTCGTCCATGGCATCGAGATCCTCCCGGCCCAGAACCTTGCCGCGGTCGTAGCGGAAGTTATCGTCGAACTCCAGGGGCGGGGACATCCACTCGTTCATGCCCAGATCCAGGTCGCTCATGATGATGACCGGAGTCTGGAGTCGCTCGGCCAGGTCGAAAGCCCTGAGGGTCAGACCGAAACACTCCGCTGGCGTAGCCGGGAACAACAGCACGTGCTTTGTATCTCCGTGCGACGCGTAGGCGGCGGAGAGGATGTCGGCCTGCTGGGTTCGTGTGGGCATTCCGGTAGACGGACCGGAACGCTGCACATCGACGAGCACGGTAGGAATCTCCGCGAAGTAGGCAAGACCCAGGAACTCGCTCATGAGCGACAGTCCGGGTCCGCTCGTGGCCGTAAACGCCCGCGCGCCGTTCCAGCTCGCGCCGATAACCATGCCGATCGCCGAAAGTTCGTCCTCCGCCTGCACGATGGCGTAGTTCCTCTTACCCGTACCGGGATCGATGCGCAGGCGCCGGCAATACTTGTCGAAGGCCTCTACAACGGATGTGGAAGGTGTGATTGGATACCAGGCGGCGACCGTGGCGCCGGCATAGACCGCTCCCAAAGCCGCGGCGGTATTGCCATCCATCAGGATCTGATCGAAGTCACTGATGTGTTTGGCCACCACACGTCCGGACTGAAGGCGCATGCCCATGGGGCATTCGAAGTGCTCGTGAGCGTATTGGTAGCCAAGTTCCAGGGCGTAGATGTTCGGTGTGATGAGTTTCTCTTTGCCTTTGAACTGATCCTCGATCAGATCCTTCAGGATCTCGAAATCCATGTCGAGGAGCGCCGCCAGGGCGCCCACGTAAATCACGTTTTTAAACAGGAGCCGCTGGCGCGCATCGGTGTACTCACGGAGACAGATTTGCGTGAGCGGAATGCCGACGTAGTGGATATCGTCACGCTGGTAGCGCAGATCCAGCGGCTTCGTGGAGTCATAAATGAAGTAACCGCCGGGATCCACATCCCTGACATCCTTGGCCATGCTCTGCGGATTGACGCAGATCATGATGTCCGTACCGCCGCGACGGCCCAGGTATCCCGACTCCGATACGCGCACCTCGTACCAGGTGGGCATACCCTGAATATTGGAGGGGAAAATGTTGCGCGGACTGACCGGAATACCCATGCGGAAAATCGCTTTCGCAAACATGCCATTGGCGCTGGCCGAGCCCGTGCCGTTTACGTTGGCAAACTTGATGACAAAGTCGTTTATGGCGGTTCTCGCGTTCATGCGGCAACCACCTCCTTTCCAGCTTTGGTCACCTCGTAGAGAAACTGCTGCATGTCCCAGGCTCCCGTAGGGCAGCGTTCGGCGCACAGGCCGCAGTGCAGGCAAACGTTCTCGTCCTTGACCATGACCCGCGGTGTTTGCGCCAGGGCGTCGGATACATACAGATCCTGAGCGAGGTTGGTTGCCGGCATGCGCAACGCCGGACGCAGCTCCGGCTCATCGGCGTTCTCGGTAAAGTTGATACAGCTGGTGGGACAGATGTCCACGCAGGCATCGCACTCGATGCATTTGCTTTCCGTGAACACCGTCTGCATGTCGCAGTTGAGGCAGCGCATGGCTTCCTGGAACGCGACTTCCCGGTCAAAGCCGAGTTCTACCTCGGCCTTACGATCAGCGAGGGCTTTCTCTTTCTCGAGGTGGGGCACGGCATAGCGTTGATCGTTGACAATCGCGCTGTCATAGCTCCACTCGTGTACGCCCATTTTCTGGCTCACCAGGTTGACCCCCGGCGCGGGACGCTCGTGCACATCGCCTCCGTTCAGAAACAAGTCAATGGAAATTGCGGCCTGGTGGCCATGCGCTACGGCGGTAATGATGTTCTCGGGTCCCAGGGCCGCGTCACCGCCGAAGAAGACCCGGTCGAGTGTGCTCTGGAAGGTGGTCTTGTCCAGGATGGGCATGTCCCAACGTCCGAACTCGATGCCCAGGTCGCGCTCTATCCAGGGAAAGGCGTTGTCCTGGCCGATGGCGATCAGCACTTCATCGGCCTCGAAGAACACTTCCTCGCCCGTGGGAACAAGGCTGCGCTTACCCTCTTCGTCGTACACGACGTTGACCTTGTCGAAGCTCATGCCCTTGAGCTTCCCGTCCTCGTGCACGAAGGCCTTGGGGACGTGGTTGTTGAAGATGGGAATGTCCTCGGCCTGGGCATCCTCGATTTCCCAGGGGGACGCCTTCATCTTTTCGAATTCGGAGCGGACAACCACCTTGACGTCCTCGCCGCCGAGCCGCCGCGCCGTGCGGCAGCAATCCATTGCCGTGTTGCCGCCCCCCAGTACCAGCACCCGCTTGCCGGTGGATTTAATGTGGTCGAAAGCCACGGACGACAGCCAGTCGATGCCCACGTGGATGCTTTCAGCACATTCCTGGCGACCCGGAATATCGAGATCCGATCCCCGCGGCGCGCCCGTGCCTACGAAGACGGCGTCGTAGTCCTTGTCGAGAATCGACTTCAGGCTGTCCACATAGGTGTTGAACTGCGTGTGGACTCCCATACCAAGGATGACATCCACTTCTTCATCGAGAACTTCGAGGGGCAAGCGGAAGGTGGGGATCTGGCTGCGCATGAACCCACCGCCCAGGGGCTGGTCGTCGTAGAGCTCCAGAGTGTACCCAAGGGGAGCAAGATCCCGGGCCACGGTCAGGGATGCAGGGCCACCGCCAATCAGCGCGACCCGCTTGCCATTCTTGCTCACCGGGACTTGCGGAATGCGGTCGTCTATAGAGTCTTTGTTGTCCGCCGCCACCCGCTTCAAGCGGCAGATCGCTACCGGGTCTTCCTCGACCCGTCCTCGGCGACAGACCGGTTCACAGGGGCGGTCGCAGGTGCGGCCCAGCACGCCTGGGAACACGTTCGATTCCCAGTTGACCATATAGGCGTCGGTGTAGCGCCCCGCGGCGATGAGACGGATGTATTCGGGAACCGGAGTGTGCGCTGGACAGCCGTACTGGCAATCCACCACCTTGTGGAAGTACTCGGGATCCTTGATATCGGTTGGTTTCACAGCTGGCATCCCTCTCGCTGTGACCGCCGAACCGCTTGCTCGGCGGTGCGTTTAGTTATCGTTAGTCCGTCGATTGTGACATCTTTTATATGAGGAGTAGTTGCGACCTTTCGACTACTTGAAATAGGTCTTTAGTAGTAGAAAGCGGCGGAAGTTTCGGCGGCTCAACTGCGCGTGGAAAGAACGAGTTAACGCGAGCGATCAGCCCCGCTCAGTGTGCCCTGACCTTCGTTAGCCTGAGTCCAATTCACGGCTTGGGTTCTGGATTGGACAGCGTGTCCGGGTCTACGGCTTTGGCCCGCGTACGTAAATCGTTTGCCAGGGAATCATCACCCAGGGCCTCGGCGACCCGGGCCCCGATTCGCAGCACCCGATCCCAACTGCCGCCAAGCTGCAAAGCCGTGCTTAGACGCTCTCTGGCTTCTCCCGGTTCCGCGGCAGCGATGCGTTTCGCATCGATCATCATCTGACGGGCCTGGTGCAGATCAAAAAGAAACCTCAGTTCTTTCGCCGGTGCGCCGTGAGCATCGACGCGCAGGTCGATATCGAACGGAAATCCCTCGCTCGTCCTGACCAGCATGGCAGCGGACATGACACCCGCCGCCTGTCCGCCTGATCGATCACCCGCTTCAAGGGCCGCTAGCACGCGATGAGCAAGGCTCCCTTCCGTCGAAGCGAAAGTCTGCAGCATGGCGTCAAGCACGGCTTCACCGACGAGACCGTTGCCCTGCACCGCAACGCCCTGGCTGCACAAATGGCCGGCCCAGGCCGAGGCTACTACTGTTCGACGCCCAAGCGTAGCCGGAGGCTGCTTGGCTAAGCGAGAGGCGTTGAGATGATTTGCCAAGATGGTTGGCCGATCTCTTCACTCGACGTCGCTACCTACGGTTCGGGGGATCGGGGATTTTCCATCCCCGGTCTGCACCCCGGTATTCGCAGGATCCGCTGTCACACCGGACTCTGCATCCTTAGCTCGACTCTTCACCACTCTTTCATGGACTTTTCTCGCCGCTGCAACCTGCTGCCTCCCCAGGGTCCATTTCACGTAGATATACAAGCGGTGTCGCCACGCCCCGGGCACCAGCGCCTTCCATAGCGCCGTGAGCACCTGAGACACGCCGAGCCGATTGAGCACGGCCCCGGCTCGGACTCGCAGCCAGTCGAGCAGCGGCTGGGGGATGATCAACAGCGCGAACACAGCAAAGGAGCTTCCGGCCGTCGCGACGAGTATGCCGATGGCGATGGCGGTTCTCAGCCAGAGTGGGAGACTTAGGTACGCCCTGAGCAGGTCGCCGAGGGCTGCGAACGCAGCAATGCGAATCCTGGTGATGAATCGTCGCCACGGCCGATGCGACTTTACGAACAGGTGCGTGGACACCTGCATTGCGATACGACGCAGTTGCATAACCGCGCTGTTCTTAAGCAACAGCAGCCCGAGTTTTGGCGTGAGGCTCTTCAGCCAGACTTTGCCCCAGGTGAGAAGCCCGAGGAAGATTGGGACAACCAACTGGTGGGAATAGGCCAGGACGGCGATGACGGCAGAGATAAACGCCAGGGCCAGGAGCTGCAGTCTGTCCGGGGGAGTGTTTGGGCGCATGCGCGTATTCTGGCAGCAAACCGCCTTTCCAGCAGGTGTTTAGGGAGCCTGTGCGCTTGGCTGTGTCCACAAGACGCCAGGTCCGGCTCCGGCGATCCACACAGGCGGCTCACCATGGGAGCGACTACAATGAGATCACAGGCTTTCCGCCGCTCGAAGGGAGGACGAGCGTGTCGCAGTCCCGGCTCAGCAGTTGCGCATTTCTTTCCGATACGGCCGCCTTAAACATGGGTGATCTACTGCGGGCAGGCCCACGTGACCTGTCCATGGTCATCGATCTGCTTGAGTTCGCCCAGGCGGCGATGCTGTCGGAACGCATCTACGTAAGTCCTGAGGTACTCAACGGCAGCGACTTTCTCCGCGCTTTAGAATTCGTGAGCACCGTAGACCTGGCCGTCGAAGAGCACGATGCCAACGTCAAAACGTCTGACGATACACCGGCAATCCTTATCGACGTGGATGAGCGTCAACACCTTGTTGCCAGTCAGCCGAGCGGCGACCTGGCTTTGGCCATGGCGCACAGCGAGATCCTCCGCACCGCTCCCGTATTCCATCGGCTTTGCCATCTTCCAGGTATCGAACGCCGCCCGGAGGATCAACGACTCCGGTCCCTGCGCCATGTAATGATTCTCGCGCAGTTCTCCCGCAACATCCTTCGCTTCGAGAATGAAGACTCAAGAAAGGTGTTTATCCGAGAGCTGACCCCGGCATTGCAGGCTTTCCGGCACTACTCGGGATCGCTCTATCGTCTGAATCAGCACTGGGGACTTCAGACGCTGACCTCGACGCTTGAGCAGCCCTTGCTTGCATTGACCACGCTCGACTTTCCGCTGCGCGACGTGAAAAACGGCAACATCATGGCGGAAATCCAGGCCAGGCTGGATGCAGCGGCTCTGGCAGTCCCCGGACGTCGGGAGTTTTTCGAGGAGTGGACGATTCCACCGCTGGGGATCATTTCCCTGCGCAACTGTGAAGACCCGGAGAAGTTCGGCGACGCTCTGATGCGCGGACGAGACCGCTACGGCGCGTTGCGTGAGTCCGTCCACCAGCGCAACGCCGAGCGCCAGGCGCTGCTCGAAGCCGCCGAATTCGAATCGCTGGCCGGCGAAAAGGCGCTGCGCGAACTGGCTGCCCTGGACGCGGAAACCATGGCCACGCTGCAGGCGTTTGATGAACAGGTGCAGGAGACGCACTCACCTCTTGTGCGCACCGAACGGGTGTTCAATCTGCTGGACTACAGCCTGGCCCTGATCGGGGGCCTCGACCTCGGCATTCTCGGCTTTGTCTCTGAGAAATTGGGATTGAAGCGACGGGCGGTTTTGCAGCGTATCCCCGGCCTGCTGCGCGCGCAAAGCGAGGTTGCCCGGGGCGACGATCTGCTCGCTCTCGAGTGGGTGTCACGCCTGCTGCCCGACACGCGACAGGTGCGCGGGCAGAAGCTGTTGCTCAACATTGCCTACGGGCACGCCGGGGACTACTGCGCTACCAACCCCGAGGAGGAGCCGGAGGAGTTCAGAACATTCGGCGACGGAGAGTTCAGCCTCAGCGACAGGGAGTTCTGGGTACAGCTTGTTACCGAAGCGGCCGACCTCCACGACGCCTTTATCGACGGCTCGTTGCTTGCACAGAGTGACGAGAAAAGTGACTAGAAGAGTGATCAAAAGCTAGGAACTGGAAGTGACGGCCTGAAGATGATGGGCGTGGGACCCGATACGCAACGAGTCACGCGACGAGTCACGCAACGACAAGAGGAGCACCAGCGTCTTGTGCACAAACGTCATCGTCACGGATCGTCGCAATAGGGCGCGCAGTGGACGTTACCTGGATCGCGGCCTTCCGCCAGGTCGCGAATCCACTCAACGGCGCGCACGCCGTCGCTGGACCGCGAGTACAGCTCCTCGTAGCGAAGCACGGTGTGAAACTCTCCCGGCGCGATGTAACTGCGCAGTGTCGGTACATCGCTGCGCAGTTCCCGCAGATTTGCGTTAAGGCCGACGAGCAGCTCCCCGGAGGCGCCCAGGAGAGCCAGGAAGCGTTCCTGCACCGCGTCGTAGGCGTTGTCCCAGGAATAAAAGCTCAGCTGAGGTCGCGCCCTGGCGGCGAGACGGTAAAAATCGAGCAACTGCAGCGTTTCCGCATTTGTGTCGCCGGCGTCGAGCGCTGAAGGAAGCGCTTCGATGGTCCCCCAACGCTCCCAGAGCGCAGCCGGAGGTGGAATTCGGTAACCCGCCGCGCCGCCGGCAAACTGTACAACCTCGGCATCCGGATACAGCTCGGCCACGACCGTCGCATAGACCGGCGAGGCGATAGCGCCGGCGCTGCCTCCGGCAACGAGGATCCGCTGCGGTGAAAAATGCTCTGAAACGTGTTCAAGCACGGCGTCCGCATTTCGCCGCCCGCGGTGCTCCACCGTAAAAGACGATCCTTCATCGCGCTGATAATCGCTGGCACGGTCACCGAGGTGTACATCGCCACTGCAGTAGGAAACGAAGACCTGGGACCAGTCTCGAAAAGGGTTCTCCGGGTTGTCGAGGGCGAAGGCGCCGTTGTACTCCCTTGGATCATTGCCGCTTCCGGGTCCGGCATGCACGCGATAGCTCGGCGAAGCCTCAGGATCGCAGGTGGCTGCATTCCAGCAGGCACCACCACCATTGAAAAACAACAGCAGACGCTCGGGATCTGCCCGGCGAACGTGAAAACTGTAAGCGCTACCGTCGCTGCACTGGGCGGGTGCTGGCGCTTCGATGGTCACCCAAGCACTCGAGGAGCCCTGGGCGAGCGCCGCAGCGGCACCCGTTGTGAACAGCAAGGCGGCAATGGTGGAACGAAGGGAGAACGCGGACATCAGTAGAACCTTACACTTGCTCATGGGCGGACGTATCGCCCTCGGCCAGAGCGTTCCGTGACTGAATCAGCGTCGATACCGGATCGAGTTGCGGAACTGGCAGGCCGAGGGACGCTGTCAGTATAAACGCCCGGTCAAATAGCTTTCGTGATGCCCTGCCTCGGTCGGGACGGTGGATCGCCGCTGGATCAGAACTGAAAAAACGGAAGAGACAGCTTGCGTAGGCGCTCCTTACCGCGATCAGCACCGATGAAACGCTGAGAAGGATACGGATAAGCAATTTGCCCAACTCGACGAAAAACCGCCTTCAGCGCGGCGGCGTATTCATCAGGCGCTCATGAACCACTATCTCAATGATCCCCGTATCCGACGCCTCCTGAATCTCTGCCAGGGCGCGCTCACGGCCCCGCCCGGTCGCGGGCGCATCGCCCTGGCCCTGCTTATGGGCGCTTGCTGCCACATCGTGTTTGCGGCAGCGATCCTGTCGATGATCTATGCCATGTACTTCGGTCTGAGCCGCGGACTGGGGAACGCACCCTATCCCTGGGCTTTCCTGGCGAATTTTCTGCTCATCATTCAGTTTCCGCTGGGGCATTCGTTGTTGCTCAGAAAATCAGGCAGCCGATTTCTGGCGCGGCTCATCCCAGGCCGCCATGGCGGAGTGCTCAGCACATCTACCTACGCCATCGTGGCATCCACACAGCTGCTGGCCCTGTTCTGGCTGTGGACGCCGTCGGGGATCCTGTGGTGGCGGGCCGATGGGGCCGTACTGCTGATGGTTTCTGGACTTTATCTGCTCGCCTTCCTGTTTCTCGGGAAGGCGATTTTCGACGCCGGTATCGAGTTGCAAAGCGGCGCGCTGGGGTGGTTGTCGCTCCTCGCCGACCGCGCCCCCCGTTTCCCCCCAATGCCGACTGTCGGCCTCTTCCGGCGCATGCGCCAACCCATCTATCTCGCATTTGCCTGCACCCTCTGGACCGTACCGACCTGGACTCCGGACCAGCTTGCCCTGGCAGTATTCTGGACGGCCTACTGCGTGTTCGCTCCCCGATTGAAGGAGCGGCGCTATGAACAACGCTATGGTGAAAAATGGAATCGCTACCGTGCGCGGGTGCCCTACATGAGGCCAGGCGCTTCGAACGATCTGCCTTAATATGTCGTCGACTACCGTAGCGACCATCCCTTTGGAGAGAAACGTGACCCAGGAAATAATGCATGCCACCGAGCACTTCATGGATGGCCTAAGGAAGCGCAATCCCTACGAGCCGGAGTTTCACCAGGCCGTGGGTGAAGTTGTCGAATCGGTCATGCCCTTCGTGGTGGAGAACCGGAAGTACCGCGACGCCCAGATTCTCGAGCGAATGACCGAGCCGGACCGCATCATCATTTTCCGCGTTACCTGGGAAGACGACGATGGAAATTTCCGGGCCAACAGGGCCTGGCGAGTGCAGTTCAACAACTCCATTGGCCCCTATAAGGGTGGGTTGCGCTTCCACCCATCGGTCAACCAGAGCGTGCTCAAGTTTCTTGGGTTTGAGCAGACCTTCAAGAACAGCCTTACGGGTCTGCCCATGGGAGGGGCCAAGGGTGGCTCGAACTTCAATCCAAAGGGCAAGAGCGATGGTGAAGTCATGCGCTTCTGCCAGTCGCTGATGACCGAGCTGCATCGACACATCGGCGAAGACCGGGACGTACCCGCTGGAGATATCGGCGTAGGGGCCCGGGAAATCAGCTACCTCTTCGGACACTACAAGCGCCTGCAGAACCGCTTCGCCGGGACCCTGACCGGTAAGGGCCTCGCCTTCGGCGGCAGCCTTGTGCGCACGGAAGCTACGGGTTACGGCTGCGTCTACTTTTGCCGCAATCTCCTTGCCCAACACAACGACTCGATCGAACACAAGCGTTGCGTGATTTCCGGCTCCGGAGCCGTTGCGATCTACACCGCGGAGAAAGCGCTGGAGTTGGGGGCAAAGATCCTCACTTTCTCCGATTCCTCGGGATTCATTTACGACCCCGATGGGATCGATCTCGAAAAACTCGAGTTTGTTAAGGAATTGAAGGAAGTCCGGCGCGGCCGCATCGGCGAATACGCGGAACGTTATTCCGGTGCCCAGTTCGTCAAGGACGAACAGCCCTGGGGCATCGAGTGCGATATCGCCTTCCCCTGCGCAACGCAGAATGAGATTTCTCCGCAAGACGCCGAGGTTCTGGTGAAGAACGGAGTGAAGGTCATATGCGAAGGCGCCAACATGCCGACGCAGTACGAGGCCATGCGTATGTTCCAGGAGCACGGCGTGCTCTTCGCACCGGCGAAAGCCGCCAATGCCGGCGGCGTTGCCGTCTCCGGCCTGGAGCAAAGCCAGAACTCTCTGCGCATGGCCTGGAGCCGCGAAGAGGTGGACAAGAGACTTCAAACCATCATGGAAGATATTCACCAGAAATGCTGTGACCATGGCCGCGATGGCGACAGGATCGACTACGTTCGGGGCGCGAACGTAGGCGGCTTCCTGAAAGTAGCGGACGCCATGCTCGCCTACGGAGCCGTGTAACCGGTGGCCTCGAAGGCGGACTGGTTTTATCGTCGTGCCCTGGCCAGAATATAGGGCAGACGGCGCAGCGGTCTGCCACCTTTTCTACCGGACAGCGAGAAGAGTATGTTCAGTCACATCATGATCGGCACCAACGACATTGAGCGCGCCCGCGGTTTCTACAACGCGGTCCTCGCGGTGCTGGGTGCCGGAGAGCCCATGGAGAACATCAACGCGACGGGTCAGACGCGCCTGTTCTACATGCACAACGGGTCGACGTTCGGCATTACCCAGCCCATCAACGGAGACGATGCCTGCGTTGCCAACGGCGCCACGATCGGCTTCCAGTGCGAGACTCCAGAGCAGGTGACGAAACTGCACGACGTCGCCATTGCCCATGGCGCAACCAGTATTGAAGACCCTCCGGGTCTGCGCGAGGGCAGTCTGGGTAACATGTACCTCTGTTACTTTCTGGACCCGGATGGCCACAAAATCTGCGGGCTGCACCGGCCACGCTGACGGCATCGTGATCGCCGGCACGCGTCGTTTGGCGCAGGTTCACCGCTAGACCATTTACCGCCAAACCATTTACGGCCAACCAATAAGCGCAAAACAAGGCACCGCCAGCCACGGCAGGCGCCAACGTATCGGCCAGGATCGATTGGCCTCACCTGAAACGTCAGCGCCCGCACTGATGCGACAGACCACCGACGATCAAAGAGTGTGAGAGCAGCTCTACTCCCGATCCACTCCGGGTTTCCCCTCTGAAATTTCAGGGTTTCCCCGAAAGACTCATGGAGAATCGCTCTTTAGTATTAGCGCATTTGTACACCACAGCTTCAGCTTCGCGAACATGGTGGCGTGCGGCTAGAGCCTCGTATCAGACTGCCACCGTGTCACCTTCGCACGCCATCGATGATTTCTTTGGCATCACGAGATGCAAATCAACGAATAAACGGCCTCGGCGTCTGTAGGAGTAGCACGATGAGACATCTGCCGCCCAATCCCTTGGCCAGTTTGAATACGAGATCGCGCGCGGAGAGTAAGACAGTGACCAACCCGCGGTGACAGCGCGAATGATTGTTCTTCAATCAATACCACATCAGGTGCACAGGCGGTTTTCTTGAAACCTGCGCTGCTCTCTACATTGAACACCATTGGAGATTGAATCGAAGTAGAAGTCTGATCGAAGCCAAGTGTTGTTACGGAGCAGTGGAATCAAAGCTTATCGATGGGGGCCGGGAGTATATGAACAGATTGAGCGCCTGGATGGGAAAGACCCGCATATCCTTGGCGACGAGCATAACGCCGTTCGCGCGTGTTCAGGTCTACTTTGCGGCGCGAGTGGAGTTTTCCAGTTTATCCATCGAGGGTGGTTCTCAAATACCGGCCGGCAGCCCGGTTTTCGGTACTATTGTTTACAACAAGAACATGAAGGCAAAGAAATCCGCGATCACTAGGGCTGTCTATAGAAACGCCGGCACTATTGAATTCGATGTCGCTCCCGGGATCACGTTTTCCGCCAGCTTGGATATATTCATAGATCCTGAATCCGCAGAAGATGGCGATGGTAGAAATCCGCGGATTGACTTTGAATCCTCTGAATCAACTTTGGAAGGCCCGCTGTCTGAAGCTGGTGAGGTACCGTTCGCTTTCTCTCTGAATATCCTTCCAGATCCGGCAGACGGCCTGATTAGGAACAACTCGCTACCGTCGGCGAGCGTTCTGCTTGAAATTGTCGATAGTGCTGATATGGCGGGACTAACCTCAGGCGGCGCATTGGACTACTCGAGTGGGGAAAATGCTTGCGCTGAGCTCAACTCGGACACAGAATCCGCTGCCGCCGCACCGTCGCAGTCCTCAGCGGTGTTACTGGGCCCGGTTCTAATGGCACTGGACCGCGCAAGCTTGAAACAAAAGCTGGACTCGGCAGCCCTAGGTGAGACTCGGCGCAGTGCAGCGACGAATACTGGAAGACGCCAAGTCGTATCGTCCAAAAATCCCTTCGTTTTCACACCACCCAAATCGTGAGAGTCTCGCCCGCGCCCTCGTCGCCAGACGGGAGCGAGCACCTTGAAAGTAGTTGTTTCTCGGGACGCGAGACAGTACTGACTCTTCGTAAATAGGAGAGATAGCCAGTGTCCGAGATGAACGAATTCCAGGAACTGCGTGTGAAATTTAGTATCGTTACCATAAGCACCGCGTTCGACGCTCGGTCCAGCCTGCATATCTCACCGACATTTGGAATTCTCGGCGAGAGTCAGCGAGAGACTGTGCGTTGCGGGGGATTTTCAGACTAAGGCAATAGCCCTGGCTATTGCTGCAGGAGGAAAAATCGCTGCAACGTGCAAGCTCCGGCGAGAAACCAAATAGGCGTTTTGCGAGGCGATAGAAGATCCAAAGGGCGTCGGGTCGCCGAATCGATGAGATATGCAGGTTAGCTGATCAGCCGCGCGACCGGGGCTTTCTCTCCATCCAGGAGTGCGAGGAAATCGGACAGGGGGATGGGCCGGTTGTAGAGGAAGCCCTGGTACCGTTCGCATCCGGCGCCAACCAGGAAACGATGTACATCTTCCGTTTCCACGCCCTCAGCGATGACTTCAAGTTCGAGGGTCGCGGCCATCGAGATGATGGCGCGAACGATACTCGCATCTCCCGGATCGGTCAGTACATCCCGAACGAAGGACTGGTCAATCTTCAACGTGTCCAGGGGCAGTGATTTCAGATAACTCAGCGACGAGTAGCCAGTGCCGAAATCATCGATGGAAAAACGCACGCCCCGGTCTCGAAGCGCGCTGATCTTTTCGATCGTATCGTCCACATCTTCGATCAGGAGACCCTCGGTCACCTCGAGCTCCATGAGACCGGCGGGCAGGTCGTGTCGTTCGATGGCGCTGAGCACCGTCTCCGTAAATCCCTTCGAACGAAACTGCCTGGGGCTTACGTTGAGGGCAACAGAGAAATCCCGCTGTGCGAAGCGATGCCTGAGCGTGGCGCCGATGGCACAGGCTTCATTGATCACCCAGTCCCCCAGCGGATAGATCAGGCCGCAGTCTTCGGCTATGGGAATGAACTCATCGGGCGGAATGAAACTCCCAGCTTGATTCCAGCGAAGCAGTAACTCGACGCCGCAGATGTTCATCTGCGCGTTGTACTGCGGCTGGAGATACAGACTGAGCCCCTCCTCCTCGTCCAGCGCGGTGCGCAGCGCATTCTCCAGCCGTACCCGGTGTGCGAGGGCCTCCTGCATCTCAGAGGCAAAAAAGCGTACGAGATTGCGGCCGTCCTCCTTGGCCCGATACATCGCCGTATCCGCATGCTTGAGCAGGTCGTCGATGTCCGCCGTATTCGCATCGAGCATGCTGATCCCAATGCTCACGGTGATGTGGATTTCGTTGCCGCGTATGTTGGCGGGTCTCTCGATTTCCTCGCGGAGTTCCTCGGCCCGTCGCTGAACGACCGACGCCAGGGTTTGATTGTCGTCGTCCAGCTCGGTGATCAGGGCGACAAACTCGTCGCCCCCCAGCCGTGCCGCCGTATCCTCCTCCCGGAGCAGCCGGCGCATGCGCCGGGCAATCTCGACGAGCAGTTCGTCGCCCACCCGATGCCCCAGGGAATCATTGACTCGCTTGAAGAAATCCAGATCGAGGAAAAGAAGAGCCGCGGTCTGCTGATGGCGTTTGGCCCTCGCCAGAGTCTGGCCCAGGCGATCGTGGAGGAGCCGGCGATTAGGCAGACCCGTGAGCTCATCGTAGAGCGCCTGGCGGCGAATTTTGTCTTCAGCCCGGGAACGCAGCAGCTTCATTTCGAGTCCCTCGACAAGCGTTCGGCTTGCGCTGCGCGCGTAGCTGCCAACGAGAGCCACGTATACCAGCGCGAGCGCCACCATGGCATGAGACTCGGACCCACCCTCGATCAGCAGGCGTACCATCAGCAATCCCATGGCCGTGGCGATGAACGAGCCGCTTGCTTCACTGAAGGCAGCCAGCGTTACGATGCTGCCCGAGCACATGCCCACGATCGCGAGGACAATAAGTGCCTGCAGCGAGGGATCCGACGGCTCCCACAGCAAGACCGCCAATAGCCCCCAGGAGATGCCGCCGAGGGCCGCACCGATAACGTATTTCCAGTGCAGCGCGACCTTGTTTGCTTCGCGCTCTTCGTCGCTCATCTTCCGGAAGCGACGGAGCAGATCCAATCGGTATACAGCGACCAGGAGCGTTAAGCTGCACCATAGGGCGACCATGTATCTATTGGTCGGCGTCCAGACCACCGCCGAGACAACGGCCACGGCGAGGAAGACAGCCTGGAATAGACGGCCCATCGACTCGTAGGCGATGATGAGCCGTTCCTGCATGACACGACGCTTCAGCGTCTCCGGGGAGACGCCGTCCAGCGCGGGATCGTTGTCAGAACCAATATCCATGCGGCGTAAACCGTAGTCCAAGGACTACTTTCTCATGCGGACGCAGGACCTGCTGCGGTCCGGTGAGCTCCAAAGAATCGACGAGCAGTGACGAATAATAAGTTCTTAACGCAGGTCCCGCCCCCTGGACTTGCAATTCTGTGACGAAGGCTTGGTTGCAGCACCTCCCCACACCATCGGCCCCGGAGGAAACGCGAGCCGCGCAGACCTCAAAAGACCCGTCTCGATGCGGCTGCATCAAGCCGCGTGACTAACGAAGAGCTGTCCTGACGGAAGCAGCGTTCCACTTCTTCCGCGGGCATCGGTTTGAAGAGGAGAAATCCCTGTACCTGGTCGCAGCCAAAGCGCTTGAGCGCGCGCAGCTGCCCTTCGGTCTCCACGCCCTCAGCGATCGTGTCCATTTCCAGGTTTCGAGCCAGCCCGATAATCGCGCGAACGATCACCGAATCGCTGTAGCGATCGGACAGATCATTCACGAAGCTCCGATCGATCTTAAGCTTGTCCAGGGGAAAATTCTTTAGGTACGCCAGAGACGAGTACCCGGTGCCGAAATCATCGACAGACATCTGTGCACCCAGCTCCTTGAGCTGGTGAAGCAGGGTCACAGTGTCCTTGGTGTTGTCCATCAGCAGGCTTTCGGTCAGCTCCAGTTCGAGCATCGTCGGATCGATCCCGGCGACCGCCACGCATTGCTCGACGAACTTGGCAAAATCGGGACGCCGAAGCTGATGACCCGAGAGATTAACGGCAATACTGGCGGGGGCGCGCTCAATTCCGCTCCACTGACTCGCCTGCTCACAGGCGGTGCGCAGTACCCACTCGCCCAGCTGCCTGATGAGGCCCGTTTCCTCCGCTACGGGTATGAACACCGCGGGAGATACGCTACCCAGCTCGCGGTCCGTCCAGCGCAGCAATGATTCCACGCCGACGATACGACCGGTGTTCAGGTCAACCTTCGGCTGGTAGTGCAGGCTGAGCTCATTATCCGCAAGCGCCTTCTTGAGTCTCGAGCCAATGCTGAGCCTTTGTTCCACAACCCGATGCATCTTGCGGGCGTAAAAGCGGTAGCCGTCGCGGCCATTCTTTTTCGCTTCGTACATCGCGATATCAGCGTGTTTGAGCAGCGTGTCGACGTCGCTGCCATCTTCCGGATAAACGGCGACACCGGCGCTTCCGGTGATTTCAAACTCCCGACCGTGAACACGTACCGGGACTCGCAGGACCTCCAGGACACGATCAACGACCGCGGCGATCATGTCGGGTCCGGTGGTCTCGGCAATGAGAATCGTGAATTCATCACCGCCGAGGCGGGAAACGGACGCGCGATCGGAAAGGTCCTTGCCAAACTTGGCGACAACGTCAATGCCTCGAAGACTGCTCTGGAGCCGATCAGCCACCACGCGAAGCAATTCATCCCCGGCTTCATGTCCCTCACTGTCGTTGACGTATTTGAACCCGTCCAGATCGAGGAAAATGAGCGCGACTTTTTCATCGTTACGTCCCGAACTTACCAGGGCGCGTTCTGCTCGCCTGCGAAAGAGCTCGCGGTTGGGGAGCGCCGTGAGAGGATCGTAGTAGGCGAGCTGGTGAATACGCTCTTCATCGCGGCGCCGGTCCGTGATGTCGCGCATCGTTCCGACCACACGCTTGAGACCCTTTTCGTCGGATTCGAGCACCTCGCACACCTGTTCCACAACGAGGTCATCGTTCCCGTGTCGGGTAAGACGGTGCTCAAGTACCACGCGGGTGGGAACTTCGCCGGAGGTCCCCAGGGCTCGCATGGCATCTTTGACGCGCCGATGATCGCCGGGATGAACGCAGGCGAGAAATGCGCCGGGAGTTTTCCAGGAGACAGCTGGATCCACATTAAGGAGTTCGGCCACGGCGGATGACCACAGGAGGTGGTTGGTCTCGGAACACCACTCCCAGTGAACGATGCGCGCGACCCGTTGTGCCCGCAGCAGCTGCTGCTCGCTTTCCCGTACCGAGCTTATCGCCTCCCCGGCTCTGAGCTGGTATAGCACACGATGACTGAGGACCTCCCAGACAACCGGCTTGGTAATGAAATCCGTCGCTCCCACGGCAAACGCGCGTTCGATGGATTGCGTATCCTCCAGGCCGGTAACCATCACTATGGGCACGAACTTTCCGTAGGGCAGTTCGCGCACCCGCTCACAAACGCCAAAACCATCAACGCGGGGCATCTTTACATCAAGGAGAAGGAGATCCGGACGCTCGCTGGCAAACAGCTCGATGGCCCGGGCACCATCCTCGGCGACGATCACCTCGAAGCCGGCCTGCTTCAGGTATTGCTCCGTCAACAGGCGCTGCGTCCCATCGTCGTCCGCGACCAGCACCTTTCTCACAAGCGGAATGGAAGCGGTATTCATGCGGAATCCAGGCGCGCGCTGAGCTGTTGTTCAACCAACACATACTCACGCGCAACGTAACCAACCATGCGCTCAAGCCCGGCGCCGTCATTCCCGTCGGCCGCACGCTCTACCTCGGCGCACAGCGAGGAAAGCCTTAGCGCCCCAACGTTTGCGCTACTCGACTTCAGCGAGTGTGCCGTATCACGCAGCGAGGCAATATCCCGTTCCGTCGCCGCGCTTTCCATGGTCGCGACCTTTGGGCGTGAATCGCGGAGGTAAACCCCGATGATGTTGGAAACCACATCGGCGCCACCGCTTTGTCTGAAGGCGTCGAGGCGTTCGAGTATGGATTCGTCGAGGACGGACGCCTCCTCAGCACTGGGTGATTCTTCCTGCGCGGTCACCGGGCGACTGCTGGCGCCTCCATCCCCCACCTTGCGAATACTCGGTGGAGCTGAGCCATCGCTCGACGAACGCGGCGTCAGTAGCGCTACCATCGCATCGGCCAATTCGGCGACGGTGAACGGTTTGCCCACCTGAGTATCCATCCCGGCCCGACGAGCCTGCTCTTGCGTATCGCTGCGCACATCGGCCGTGAGCGAGATAATGGGGACCCGCCGTCTGGCGCCCTGGGCTTGGTCTTCCCATCTGCGAAGCTCCGCGGCAGCTTCCAGTCCGTCCATCTCGGGCATGTGGTGGTCCATCAGGACTATGTCGAAGTGCTGGGTCTGCGCCGCAGCCAGAGCTTCGCGACCGTTGGTGGTCATGACCACATCGCAATGCAGCAGTTCGAGAATGTTCCGGGTGACTTCCTGGTTTACGAGATTGTCCTCGGCAACCAGCACCCGCGCATGGAGCGCCGGGTGGACGTCTCCGGAACCTGGTTGTACTTCCGTCGAGACATCGCCAATGCCCGCCGTGCGCTGCAGACAGTCATAGAGCTCAGCCTGCCGAAGGGGCTTCGCCAGTTGTACGTCCACGTAGTCCCGCGCTTCGCCGAGCTCCGACGCATTGCCCACGGACGAGCTGAGAACAACGATCTTCGCTTCACCGCCGGCGGGCATAGCCCGGAGAGCTCGGGCAACCTCCGCACCGTTCATCCCCGGCATATTGAAGTCAAGAAGTACCACATCAACGCGCCGTCCCTGCTCCTGTTCCCGGGCGAAGAGGGAAAGCGCCTCGGCACCGTCGGCAGCCACTTCAACCTCCATCGACCAGCTCAGAAGCTGGTTGAGCAGAATCGTTCGATTTGTTTCGTTGTCGTCAACGACCAGAGCGCGCAATCCGCACAGACTCAGGTCCCGAGCGGCGGGTCGCTCGTCGAGGGTGGCGCGGGGCAGGCGCACATCAAACACAAAGGTTGAACCTGTGCCCGGCTCACTTTCTACCGAGATTTCTCCATCCATGAGGGCCGCGAGACGGGAAGTGATAGCGAGTCCAAGGCCGGTACCGCCGAAACGTCGCGTGGTCGTAGTGTCGGCCTGCGAAAACGCATCAAAGATGGATTCGATGCGATCACTCGCGATCCCGATACCCGTATCTTTCACTGAAAAACGCAGACTTACGTCATTTTCAAGGCCTCGCTCGACGAGAACTTCCAGATTCACTTCACCGGCCTCGGTGAATTTGATGGCATTGCCAAGGAGGTTGACGAGAATCTGCCGCAGACGGGTGACGTCGCCGTGGACGCCGAGCGCCTGCTGTGAATCAAATAGCAGATTGAGTTCGAGATGCTTGCGATGCGCCCCCTCGGCGACCATCTCGATCGTAGACTCCAGGAACGTTCGTAGCTCGAAGTCGACCGGGTCGAGTTCTAACTTGGATGCCTCGATTTTCGAGTAGTCGAGAATATCGTTGATGATGCTCAGCAGGGCATCGCCAGAGCGCTTGATGACCTGGGCAAAGCGCTGCTGGCGAGTGTTGAGCTTCGTGCCGAGCAACAGCTCCGCCATCCCCAGAACACCGTTCATCGGCGTGCGGATTTCATGGCTCATGGTTGCAAGGAAGTCGCTTTTGGCACGGCTGGCGGATTCCGCAGCCTCTCGCCTGGACTCCGCCAGTTGTGCCGCGGTTTCCAGTTCGGCGTTCGTTGCCGAGAGCGCCGCCGTACGCTCTACGACCTGCTGTTCCAGATTTTCGCGGTAACGGGCCAGACGTCGGTCCCTATCGCCGACCTCCGCGAGCATGGCGTTGAAACCCTGGATAAGACGACCGGTCTCGTCGTTGTCGCCTTCGGGCACGCGAATACGGTAGTCCTGGGTCGCCGAGACGTCATCGATCGCGGACGCTAGCCGCGTAATGGGTTCTGAAATACGCCGGCGGAGCGCGGCTGAGAGAAATATGGCAACAACGCCAGTCACCAGCAAAATCATCGCCACAATAGCGATGCGCTGAAAGAGCTGCGCATAGGCGCGGTCCATGCTCGTGCGGATATAGATGTAGCCAATGAGCTCCTCGCCGACGACGATGGGAGCGTAGTGATCCATGTGGTGCAGCGCGTAGCTTTGCCCGCTGACGCCTCGGGAGAGTTCCTGAGGCAAGTTGACCGCTAGCACCTCGCCGTCGCCCCGCGTTCGATCAGGAAGGTAGCTGGCGAAGAGTGCGCCGCGTGAATCGAGAAGCGCGGCATGCACAGTCTGCGTCTCAGCCCGCAGCGAGCTCAGCAGGCGCTCGGCCGCTCCCTGATCTTCGAACTCCAAAGCCGCGGTAGCGGAAGTCGCGATGGTATCTGCGAGCACTGAAACGTGTTCGACAAGGTTTCGGCGATCGTGGATCAGCTGCATCCCGGAAATCGCCAGAGCAGAGAGCGTAAGCGCGAAGGCCGTTGTATACACAATGGTGATGCGAAGCTTCGTCGCAACGCTCTGGCTCTTGAAGCGCGTCGAACTATTCATCGGCTGCCGCTCCTTGCCGCATCGCCGCTGTCGACGACTTCGGCAAGATCAAGAAGCTGGGCGCTCACTTCGATATGCGAATTCCGGGCATTGGCCAGGTTAATGCGGAAGCCGAAGCGCCGATCACGCCTAACCAGCTCGATCATTCCGGAGCTACTGGCAAAGCGTGGAATCTCGCTTACCGACACCACCGAGTTCTCTCTCAGAGTGGCGGCGAGATCGTCCACCCGATCAGCCTCGCTCTCGCCAAGGTAAAGCATGTTGCAACCCACGACGCCCTCGGGTGCGGTAATTGGAATCACAGCTACACGACGTCCGCCGACTTCCCGGCCCTGTGCTTCCGACATCGCATCGACCATTTCAGGGTCGCCGGCAAGGCATATGCGCAGGGAACCCGGCTCGGCTGAGAATGCATCCGCGGGCCAGGCGATGTAGCGCGTCAGCTTGAAAACGATCGCGGCCTTGATCCTGGCTTCGCGGTCGGTCTGGGCGTGGGCTGCCGTCAGCGTTAGCAGCCAGAGCAGCGCAAAACAGATAGCAGGGATTCGAACCGCCACACCACCGCAGCGGCAACCAGACCGCAAGAAGCGGCCCAGCGCACCGGCCCCTGGCGGGACCCATGCGAAGCGCTTTACTGCGGCGGCTCGGCCGCGCCCTAGGGACATGCTTCCCTCAGAATCTGACGTTCAGCTGCAGAAAAACGGAGCGACGGATCTCAGTAAGCGGAACATCGACCGGCTCGGAGAGAAACTGTGCCTGGGCATCATCAAAGACATTCTTCGCAACAAGTGAGAGATCGAACCTGGAGCTTGGCAACCAGGCGACGCGCAGGTCCGCCGTGGTGTAGTCGTGGATTGTTTCGCTGTTGAAGGCGGTCAGCTCGTCCACGTAGCGCATCCACAGATCCAGCTCCCAGTTCGGGCTCGGCTTGTAGCCGACGCGCAGCGAAGCCTGATGAGTGGGGGTAGTTACCAACGTATCTCCGCTGGTAACGAAACCCTGGCCTTCGTTCTCCTCCTCTCCGTTGAAATAGGAGTAGTTGGCCTGGATGCGCCAGTCGTCTGATGGACGCCAGTCAGCCGCGATTTCAAGGCCGAGCGTATCCGCCTCTGATCCGTTTATCTGCTCGGCCACCGCGCCGATGGCGAACACCGGCGGTTGTGCCAGGCAGGCCGGTAGGGGCGCTGCCGAGGGCAAACAGATCGGCGGCAGGATTCGGGCGGAGCGAAGACGGTCGTAGTCGTTGAAGTAGGCGCTGATATCCACCGACAGATTCGGCAGCGGTCGCAGCTTTGCCCCAGCTTCGTAGGCCACGAGCAGCTCGGAATCGAAGTCCTTGGATCCCGTCGCAATGGCAGCAACCGGCGGCAAGCCGGGTCCCGCGGGAGCAAGGACGTCGTACAGCAGTTCATAGTCCCGATCAGAGCGTCCGGGCGTCCTGACCGGCCGGGACACCGACGCCCACCAGGTCGCCTGGGGCGTCTGCTTCCACAGCAGCCGCACGCTCGGCTGGATCTGCGTACCCACAAAGTCGTTGTACTCGAATTTGCTGCCCACGGTGAGGGCCCAGCGGTCCGGCACCAGTTCGATCTCGTCCTGGGCGAAGAAGCTGAACACCTCTTCCTCGCGGCTCGGTGGACGCGCCCGGGCTCGCTCTCCTACGCCGGGGGAGATGGTGTCTTCGTACACACGATATCCACCACCCAGGATGATGCTGTGCCCCGGGAAGCGATTGGTGGCGTAGTCGACATAGATGTCGGCCGTATTCTTGTCGATATTGGCGATCGCCCACTCACGGTCTGCATGATCGACAAAGGCCTGCACGGTGAAGCTGTCCGTCTCCGACAACTGCCGATTCCAGCGAGCCAGGAAATGATAGCCATCGACATCCTGTTGCCCGTCCACAAGCGTTCGGAACGGCGGTGCGATACCCACATCCCAGACGGTTTCGTAGGACGTACCGTCATACACTTCGCCGGTGATCATGACCGTGTCCCGCGTCCCCGGGGCGAGGTCCGCGCGAAAGCCCAGTCGCGACTGGTCCGATTCGTCGGCGCTGTCTGCCCCGGACGCGAGGCGGTTGCTATCGCGCTCAAAGTGCTTGGCATACACTCTGTAGGCGCCGCTTGCGCCCAGATCACCACCCCAGCGAGCGGTCAGCGTGCCGCTTTCCTGGTTCCCGGCGATCGCCCCGACCATACCGCCCTGCGTGTCCTCGGCCGAGCGCGTGATGATGTTGATTACACCGTTAACGGCATTGGCTCCCCACAGCGTTGCGCCCGGGCCGCGAATAACCTCGATCCGGTCAATATCCTGCAGCACCGTATCCTGCACGTCCCAGAACACGCCGGAGAAAACCGGCGTATAGATCGGCCGGCCGTCGATCAGTACCAATAGCTTGTTGGAGAAGCGGAGATTGTAGCCCCGGATACTGATGGCCCATTTGTTGCCATCGATCTGGGCTGCCTCTACACCTGGTGCCAGGCGCAGAGCCTCGGGTATCGAGACCACGCCCGAGCGGCGAATGTCTTCAGCCGTGATGACAAATACGGCCGCCGCCAGGTCCCCGGCCGATTCTGCGCGACCGGAAACCGAAACGACTTCGATGTCCAGGAGTTCGTCGAGACTGAGATCAAAAAGATCGTCCTGCGCGGATACCAGTTGAGACGCACACAGAATAACGACGCCAAGCAACGAAGGGCGGCCTACGGGGAATGCGAGACGGGCTGCGCGCAGGAACGAAGGTCGCGGCGACGCGACGCGCTGTCGCTTCGCGCGTTCTGGCTGTGCTGGCAATTTGGGCACCTGAGAGAGCCTCCTTCCCCGGCCACAAATCCCGCCCACAGCTTGTCGGCGCCCCGTCTTGCGGGGACTTTGGCTGTTTTTTGTTGGAAAGCCGCTTGCACGCGTTGGTCTTGGACGCGGGCCAGCGATGCGGGTTGTGTGGGGTTTACGTCTTGTTGTTAGCTTTTTTGTAGCTTCCTTGCTGGTTTACGGTACCGCGACCTCCGTTTTTGGGCCCGCGTGAGGCGTCCAGTGCTTTCCTCTCACCGTGCGCGGCGAAGTTAGCACAACGGAAATAATTGTCTCAAGGTTGGTAGTGTTTTTGTCTAGTTGGTCACAAAGCACTGCTCTATCGCGTCGTAGTACGGAGCCCGACAACGCCATGGGGCAGCGCGGCCCGGAGATCTATGCGCGGTGTAGCGTGAATCGGGCTTGAGAACCCGCTTCAGTCAATTAGCGATTCAGTTCCTTTGAACATTGTCGATTGCGGTCCCCCAGACCCCAAGTCCGCGATGCCGGGCGATCTTTTCGAGGGCCTGGTACTCCACAGGCGCCTCTGGCAGGGCGATCGCCCATCCTCGCTCGAGAAGGTAGGCACCGAGGTCCTCCCCCTCATCCGCGCTTCGGGCATTCACCCGGCATCGCCCCACCAGGCTGCGGTCCTCGCGGCGCTCCGTGATCTCGCAGCGCACGAAACCCTGAATTTTGAAATCCAGCGCCAGAGCCGCCCGGCTTCCGCAGACCTGCGGGCGCCGATTGGTCGTGCATTGGCGACCGCTCTCGGGCACGTGGATCCCGTAAAGCTGGATGGTCTTCCCGTCAATGCGCAGCGTTGCGTCCTTGTTGACCCGGGCTGAACTGGAAATTTCCCGGCCTGCTGCCGGGGCGGCGGCCATCGCGGTACCAAGGACAGCAAGCACTCCGAGCGCGACCCCGAGGCGCAGCGCCGCGAAATCTGGAGTTAAGCGGAGCAATCCGGCGACCACTCCGTAGGCTCAGGTCGCGCGGGCAATCTGCTTTACCGAGGCGACCAGGTGATTCATATCTTCCCGGCTGTTGAAAACGTTGGGCGAGATGTAGACGCCGTCGTAGGGACCTGGAAAATTGCCGTAGGTATAAACGCGGTGCTCTTCCCGCAGCAGGGTCGTGAGCTCCCTTCCGCTGAAGCCCTTCACGACGATACGCGCCAGTCCCGAACGCTTTGACTCGTCGACTTCCGTGAGCACGGAAACTCCCGACACATCCTGCAAAGCCTCCCGAACCAGACTGGTCAGGTACTTCACTCGTTCCGCTTTGCGCTCGGGCCCTATCTGCTCGTAGAAACTGATCGCCTGACCGATAGCCGCGATGGTGGGTCCGCATCGCGTGCCGATCTGTTCAAATTTGCGTATGTCATCGTTGGCCCTGAAGTTTCCATACAGCGGCCACAGAGACGAAAGCCGTTCGCGCTTTACGAACAGGGCCCCGGTCCCGAGCGGTGCGTTCAGCCACTTGTGCAGAGAGGTCGCGTAGTAGTCGCAGCCAATCTGGCGCACATCGACCGGAATCTGACCAAACGCCAGCGCGCCGTCCACAAGCATCTGCGCTCCCTGCCCGTGAGCAAGCGCGGACAGTTCCTCCACCGGGAGTACAAAACCGAAGCCATCCACGATGTGGCTGGCCACGACGAGGCGTGTTTTGCTCGAGAGCGAGTCCCGGTAAAGCTCTACGACCTGGCTCGCTGTAGGCGACATGGGCAGCTCCACGGTGCGGCTGACCACCCCGTAGCGCGCTACGAGCTGGTCCACGATGGGCTGTACGTATCTTCGGTCAAAATTCGAAAGAACCACCTCATCTCCCTCGCGGAGATCAAGGCCGGCGCAAACGGTGTTGAGCCCTTCCGTGGTGTTTCGCGTGATCGCGAGTTCGTCTGCGTTGCAATTGAACAAGCGTGCCAGCCGCTCGCGGTGCTGATCAATCCGGTTTAGAAGCACGTAGTTGTGAGGGCGAGGCTGGCTTGCCGTGAGATCGTCGAAGCGGTGCAGAGCATCAACCACCGACGCGGGTATGGGATTGTTGCCACCCCCGTTCAGAATCGTGTACTGGCCATCGAGGTTGTAGGCCCGGGCAATGGGAATCCAGAAGTCTTCGTCTCGCGCTAACTCCTGTGCGCTGCGGCCCCGGACATTCCCAAGCGACGCGGCGGCGATCTTCTCGGCATTGGCGGATAAACAAACCGCTGCGGCGACAGTGGTGTAGAGCAGGTCCCGCCGGGAAAGCTCTTGAGACCTTGCATCACTCATGGGCACCTCCAAGCGCTCGCGCACTCATGCGGGCGGACCTGACGGCCTGCCGATACTTATGCTCACCGAGTGTAGAACCCGTCCCATGGGCCTTCAACTCGATCTCTGGGGCCTTGGCTCGTCGGGCGAGGTCGAGTCACCGAGCCCCGATCGGGCGAGGCTCCGCCACTCTCGATCGCGGGCAAACGAAGGTCTAAGGATATGTTATATCGTTTACGGTGTTTTCGTTTTCTGTCGCTCGGCCGGGCAAGCGCGTGGGAGAATTTAAGCATGGTGGAAGACGGGCCCGAGGAGTTTTCCGACTTCGCAAGCAGGGTGCAGCTGAGCAACGACCTGGCGGAGCTTGAAGGCGGAATCGTCAGCCATTCGGCGCGCCTCAGCGGACCCGCTGTCGAGCTAGACGCGGATCTGCCTCCCGGCCTTCATCTGTCCTGTGCCATAGCCAGGAGTTCCGCCTATTCGGATGGATTTGGCGGTTTCGACATCAGCGGCGCGATCGTATCGGCCCTGTTTGTTCCCGACGGCGGTGCGCGCTTTCATACCTACAGTGCGGGCGGTCCTATTCGCGCATTCTCCTATTACCTTCCACTGGAAGAAATGGACCGGGATGACCCCATCATTCGGTCGATCGCGGCGCAAACTAAAGGCCAACCACTGCTGTCGATCCGGGGCGCCGCGCTTGGCGCAGTGCCGAGGCTCACGGGGCTCCTGCACAGCGACATGGACGCTGTGAGAAACAACCTGCTTCAGGCGCGGGGACTCGAGCTGCTGGCTATCGTTGCCGGGCACTTTGGCGAGACCTGCAAAGCGGAACCCACGAACGCGGCGGAACGCTACGCACACCGGGTACGCGATGACCTCGAGGCCAATCTCGATCAGCCAAACCTGCTGTCCGATATCGCCCGGCGCAACAGCCTGGGCGTCAGGACGATGACCGCGTCCTTTCGCTCAACGTTTGGCGAATCCATCGGCCAGTATCTTGGGCGCCGCCGCATGGAAGTAGCGGCCCAGGCTTTAGAGGACGGAGCGAGTGTTCACGAGGCGGCCTATCTCGTCGGCTACACGCCCAATGCGTTTTCCACGGCTTTCAAGGATCACTTTGACTTCAGTCCCAGCCTGTTGCGCAGACGATTGCCGGACTGAAGAGCAAAACTTCCCGATGCCGTAGATCATTGTTCTTGAGGCTCGTATCCCCTCCCAGATAATGAATGCGTACTTACGCTGCGCAGATTCGCAATGACCCACTCCCAACCGACGGGCCGCCCCAGCAGACCGGCTTTTGTCTTCATGTTTTGTCTTGCCACCGCCGATCCCCTCCACGCGCAGGACCAGCCGGGCTCGGATGCAGCGGCGAACGATCGTGTTATGGAAACGGTAATCGTGCGCGGTCAGAAGCGCGACCGTAGCCTCCAGGAAAGCGATCTTTCCGTAACCGTTTTCGACGAGAGCGCTATTCGCGAGACACGGCTGCGGGACATTCGCAGGATCGATGATCTCGTGCCCAACGTACAATTCAATGAGGCGGGACAGCTCAGTTCGGTCTTCGTATCGATCCGCGGCATCGAATCAAACCCCTTTATCGTGAATCGCGCGGCCATCTATATCGACGGAATTCCCTTTCGGGAGCTGAGCAACGCGGTGCTGAATCAAATCTCATCGATCGAGGTGCTGCGAGGCCCGCAGTCGACGCTGTACGGCGCGAACAGTGAAGCAGGCCTTCTTCTCATCACCACGCGACAGCCCCAGGAAGAGTTTGAAGGACAGCTCCGTTTTACCACATCAACCTACAACGGTGACGTCGCCTACGGCGTGGACGGTTTCCTGGGAGGCGCTCTGATCGAAGACAGGCTGCAGGGCTCCATCGCATTCAAGGCTTCGCAAGATGATGCGTTCGTTTCGAACGCGGGGGCGGCGGACGGCGAGACCGGCGAAGTCCGGGACCTGTTTCTGCAGGGGCGACTGCGTTTTACTCCTAACGAAGACTTTGTCGTAAACGCCACGGCGTACATCCTGGATACCGACGCACCGGGTCTATTCGACCAGGACTTCGTGCCCCTGGACCGTACCCTGTACGACGCGACCTACCAGGACCTGTTCAACGGCGGACGCAGCATCGACCGCTTCGAGTTCATCCATGATGCGCCCAAGCACACCGAAGAGCAGAACGTCGTCACCGGGCTAAGCAGCACCTATTTCCTGACCCGGGGAGCGATAGACACCGCGCTCTCGTACGCATCCAGGGAGGAAGAATCCTACGGCCTGGATCTCGACTCCACGGCGTTTCCCTCGGTGGCGGGCGGCGAGCTGGAGGACGAAGAAATATGGAGTGCCGAGCTGCGTTTTTCATCGCCGGATAGCGATGTCTTTGAGTATCTGGTCGGTGCCTCCTGGTACCGGGAAGAAGACGAAACCCGTCTCGGCACGGGCTTTGGTCAGCCCGCCACGCTCGCGGAATATTCGCTGACGCCGTTGCAATCAAACCGGGCGGAAGACTTTGCCCTCTTCGCATCCATGACGGCAGCCCTGGGAGTGGAGGGACTGCGCGGCACGCTCGGCCTGCGCTTCGATCACGCCGAACGCGAAACCCGGCAGGAGGCGGGAATTCTTGACCTCGGATTTGCGCAGCTGGTGTTCCAGGACATCGCGCTCGATGAAACCTACGAAGCCTTGCTGCCGCGCTTCGCCCTGAGTTATCGCTACAGCGACAGCCTGAATCTCTTTGCCAGCGCATCACGGGGGTATATTCCGGGCGGATTCAATCTGGCCGCCGCCGATATCGACCTGGCCGACGAAGTGACAAGCTACGATAAGGAATCCATCTGGAGCTACGAAGCCGGTTTCAAGTACCAGTATCCGAACGCTCGCGGCTATCTGAACTTCGCGGCCTTCTACATCGAATCGGACAACTGGCAGGAAGTCCAGGTGCTGTTCGACGACGAAGGAAGAGTCGTCTCCACGGCATTTATCTCCGCCGACGCATCCATCGAAAGCATCGGATTTGAGATAGAGACGCTGTACAGCTTTACTCCGAATCTCAAACTTACCGCTGCGTATGGCTATGCCGATGCCAACTACCGTGATTTCCAGGTGTCTGAAACCGAAAACCTCGACGGCAACTCGGTAAAGCTCGTCCCCGAGTACGACGCCAATATCGCGCTTCGCTACGAATCCAGTAGCGGTTTCTTCTGCCGCGGCGAACTCAGCCGCACCGGAGATACGCCGCTCAATGAGCGCGCCAGCTCCGTGCAAGAGAGCGTCACGGTCGTCAATCTGCAGGCAGGCTATGAAGGGGATGCGTTCTCCCTGCGACTCTTTGCCGAAAACCTGACGGACGAGCGTGTATTCACCGGTCTCGCTTTCCCCAATACCGCGGGTGACGACGGTAACGAGTACGCGCCGCTGGGGCCTCCGCGAATTGTAGGCGTCGAACTGGAACTCAACTTCTGAGTCCGCCACGGATTCCAAGACTCGTCCGGTGGCTCTGGCGGAGCGGGCCATGGGCTAGCCGGCATAGCTCAGCGATATTTGGAGTTCCCGGCGAGATTGTGCGTTGCAGGGGTGAGATAGGACGGCTACGCGTGAGCGGGGGCGCGAAACTGTACCGGTGAAAAGCCGCGCAGGAACGGCCTTTTCGCCGATCTAGAGCAGCGGATTTGCGGCGCCGGCCGCCGTGTTCTTTTCTCGCAACGCACTACACTTAAGCTGTATGCGGTCGCGGGAGAACAAAATCGGCACTCGCTATGCAAACGCTGCCCGCGGCTCCGGATTGATCATGAACTGGACGTCGGCAACTCGTGGGGGCATCCGCCAACTCCTTACACCAGTCCCGGCGGCGCTGCTGCTTTGCGTCCTGTTTTTCCTCACCCCCTTGGTCGCGCAGGACGAACAACGACGCGTCGTCCTCCAGTACACGATCGTCGACGCCATCACCCCCGCCACCATGGACTACATCCGCCGCGGCATCGCTCGCGCGGAGAACGAAGGCGCCGAGCTGCTGGTTATCGCGCTGGACACGCCCGGTGGCCTCATGACCTCCACCCGCGACATGATCAAGGCAATCCTGGCATCGCGGGTTCCCGTGGCGACCTACGTCTCGCCATCGGGTTCGCGAGCGGCGAGTGCGGGGACCTACATTTTGCTGGCGAGCCATATCGCGGCCATGGCGCCGGCAACCCACATTGGTTCGGCGACTCCGGTCCAGCTGGGGGGTCTGCCGGGCATGCCTTCGGACGAGACGCAGCGGAATCCTGCAGACCCTCCACCTGACGACGCCGTAGATGAAGAATCGGCGGATTCTCCACCGGCGGCGTCCGGCAGCACGGCCATGGAGCGCAAGACGCTGGAGGATGCCGTCAGCTATATACGAGAGCTGGCCGAACGCCACGGCAGGAACGCGGCCTGGGCGGAACGGGCCGTACGCGAGGCCGCGAATCTCGGTGCCCGGGAAGCTCTGGAGGAAAACGTCATCGACCTGATCGCCCGCGACGTCGGCGATCTGCTGAAGCTCATAGACGGGCGCACTGTGCAACTGGCGAGCGGGCCGCGAACCCTGGAAACGAGCGACCTCGAGCTTCGGCGCGTAGACCCGGACTGGCGTACCCGGCTCCTGTCGGTCATTACCGACCCCAACATTGCCTACTTCCTGCTTATCATCGGTTTCTACGGCATCATCTTCGAGTTCGCCAACCCGGGCAGCCTGTTCCCGGGAGTCATCGGCGCCACCTGCCTGCTTCTGGCGCTCTTCGCATTCCAGATTCTCTCGGTCAACTACGCGGGGCTCGCCCTCATTCTTCTGGGCCTTGCCTTTATCGTTGCGGAAGCATTCATGCCGAGTTTCGGGGTGCTGGGGATCGGCGGGCTGATCGCCTTCGTAGCCGGTTCCGTGATCCTGATGGATG
Source organism: Pseudomonadota bacterium (assembly GCA_038748515.1). Lineage (GTDB taxonomy): Bacteria > Pseudomonadota > Gammaproteobacteria > Pseudomonadales > Halieaceae > Congregibacter. The sequence continues at coordinate 96,017 of JBCDIW010000003.1, read as the reverse complement.
GAACCAATCAAGCCGTTTCCCTGCCCGTGGTGGGTGGCATCGCCGCGGTGGCCGCCGGCTTCCTGCTCTGGACCGTCACCCGTCTGATGAGCCTCCGCAGGCAAACGCCGGTGTATGGCATGGAGCACGTGACTCAGGAGTCCGCCGTCGCCACCGAGTCCTTTGTGGATCAGCATGGCCAGTACCGTGGCCATGTGCGCATGAACGGAGAACGATGGCGCGCTGTGAGTGACGGGCCGGTCGCAGGCGGCGAAGCCGTACGGGTCGTTGCGATGGATGGCCTAACGCTCAGCGTCGCGGCGATGAATCCAGAATGAGACGCCACCTGCAACCACCTGGAGGATTTGTATGTTGACCGATCTGCTTCCCTACGTTGTACCGACCGTGCTGGTGCTGCTCGTTCTGGCCTCGGCGATCAAGATCGTGCCCGAATACGAGCGCGGCGTAGTGTTCTTCCTCGGCCGCTTCCAGGGCGTAAAGGGGCCGGGCCTCGTCATCGTCATCCCCGGCATTCAGCAGATGACGCGCGTCGATTTGCGCGTAATCACGCTGGATGTACCCAGCCAGGACGTGATTTCCCAGGACAACGTCACCGTGCACGTGAATGCCGTTCTTTACTTTCGGGTCGTGGATCCGGAGCGCGCGATTATCCGGGTGGAAGATTTCGGCATCGCCACGAGCCAGCTCGCCCAGACCACACTGCGCTCCGTGCTCGGCAAGCACGATCTCGACGAAATGCTGTCGGAACGCGACAAGCTCAATAACGATGTGCAGGAAATTATCGACGCCCAGACCGAGGAATGGGGCATCAAGGTCGCCAACGTCGAAATCAAGCAGGTTGATCTCAATGAATCCATGGTACGGGCCATTGGCCGCCAGGCCGAGGCGGAACGGGAACGCCGCGCCAAGGTCATCCACGCCGAAGGCGAACTGCAGGCATCCGAGAAACTGCTGGAAGCCGCAAAGGTCCTGTCCGGCAGTCCCGGCTCCATGCAGCTGCGCTATATGCAAACCCTGACCGATATGAGCAATCGCAACTCATCTACGGTTGTCTTTCCCCTGCCGATAGAAATCATGGAGAGCTTCCGCCGTGCGGCGGATGCCTTGTCCAGAAGCGCGGCGGGCTCCTCAAGCGGCGGCCCCGACGTGCCATCCTCCGACGACGGCGGTTGAGCCCGGGCGCAGCTCCTACCTTGGGACAGTGTGCGCCCGGGGCATTAAACGCTATCTTTGGGTGCTCACTGGGCGTTAAAGCGTTCGGGCTATGGCGAACCGTTGGGGAAATGGCACCTCTAAGCTGACCGTCGCACTTACTGTGCGCAGCGTGCTGTTATTGCTTTTTTTCGGCGCTCTGCTGGCCGCTGCCCAGGCCCTGGCTGATTTCCGCCAGCAGCGGGCCCGTGTTGCGAAGTCCATCGACTCGGTCATTGCGTCCGCCGAAGCGACGGCCCGGGAGGCGGTGTTCCTTCTTGACCCGACCCTGGCGGAAGAGCTCATCGCCGGCCTGGCGAAGTTCGAGTTCTTCTTTGACATCGCCCTTGTCGACGATCAGGAGGTCGTTCTCGCCCGCTACTCCCGGGCCGATGCCGAACCTGAGCCCCATGAACTAAACAGCATTACGGACGCCCTGACCCTCGGTCTGTTCAATGATCATTTCACGAGCCGGCGCATTGCGCTCCGGGCCGGCTCCGCCAGTGGGGACACGACCCGCGTGGGCGAACTCCGGCTGGTGATCGACAATTACACGGCGCTCGGCGAAGTAATACAGCGCGCCAGGACCAACTTCGCGATATCGCTGGCCGGCTACAGCGTTTTTTGTCTGGCGCTGGGGCTGATTTTTCACAGGTCGCTGGCATCACCACTCCTGCGCCTGGCCGAACGACTCCAAGGGCTCGATATCAGCAAACTCGAGAAAACGCAGATTGAGCCCGTCCCGGGCCATACGAACAACGAACTTGGAGCCATCGTCGACGCCACCAATGACATGCTCGAGCGGATTGCGGCGGACCAGACGGCACTTAGCGATCGCTCCAAGCGTACACAGCTGATACTCGACTCAACGCCTTCGCTCATATTCTCTCTCGATCAGGATCTCAACGTGGGTTTTGCCAATAGAGCGGCCGCGGAGTTTTATGGCTGTCCGCCTCAGAGTCTGAGCGGGAGCTCGGCCCGAGGCATCATCGGCCGGCAGGATCCTGAGCTTTTCTCACACCTGGAACGCTTCAGCGACGACAGGACGCTTGAGCGCGACAGCGCAACGAAGCGCCTGAAAGGGTCGGGCAGGGAGCGCGATGTGCAGCTTACGCTGTCGCGATTCGAAGACTCGAGCGGAGCGAAGGTCCTTGTTAACGCCTCCGATATCAGCGAGCGCGTCGAAGCTCAGCGCAAGATCGAAGTCCTCGCCTACTTCGATCAACTCACCGGACTGCCGAACCGCAACAGCGCCTACCGGCACTTCGATCGGCCGCCGCCCGGACCCCGCCGTCGCTTCGGCATCGCCGCCATCGCCGACGTTGACCGCTTCCGGAGGGTAAACGATACGATGGGGCACAGCCTGGGCGACGGTCTGATCATGCAGCTCGCCCAGCGCTTCAAAGCGGAGTTTTCCGAGCTTGACCTGGTTGCCCGCTCCGGGGACGACGAATTCCTTTTCATCCAGCAGGGGGTCGCGGACTCGGTCGAACGCGCGGCCGCGGCCGCCACGCAGCTCGGCGACGACCTTCGCGCCTGTGTCGCCAAGGAAATGATCGTCGGCTCGGGCACGTTCACACTCACCGCGAGCGTCGGCGTCGTGACCTTCGATTCCACCCTGGCCTCGGTGCATGAAGTACTGCGCTGCGCCGACACCGCGGTGCACGAGGCCAAGCACCGCGGCCGCAATCGCGTGGCCTTGTTCCAGGATGAGATGGCAACCAGTGCCGTAGAGCTACTGAAGCGAGAGCACGATGCGCGGCGCGCCATAGCCGCCGGCGAATTCTTTTTCCTGCTGCAGCCCATCTTCTGCGCCGCCAGCGGTCGGCTTGAAAGTGCCGAAGCGCTCCTTCGATGGAGATCGGATGATGGGCAGCAAAATCCGGCGGACTTTATACCCTTCCTCGAGGAGAGTGGCCTGATTCTGGATGTGGGTTACAGCGTCCTCAACGGGGTGTGTGCCTATCTGCAGGATCTGGAGAGTAAGCTCGCGCTCCCGGATCACTTCAACATCGCCGTAAACATCAGCGCGCGCCAGCTGCTGCATCCCTCATTCATCGAAACCGTAGAGCAGATTGTCCGTCACCATGCGCTGTCGTTTTCGCGGCTGCAGTTTGAAATCACGGAGAGTCTTGCCCTCGATTATATGGATGAAGCTGTCCGCGCCATGCAGCGTCTGAATGCGCTGGGCATCGGGTTCTCGCTCGACGATTTCGGCACCGGCTACAGCTCGCTGTGCTATCTGAAGGATCTTCCCGTCGACAAACTGAAACTCGACCGGTCCTTTATCCTGGACATCGAGGACCACGAACGCGATGCGACGCTGGTACGCTCAGTGATGCAACTGGCCAGCAATCTCGGCTACGCGCTCGTGGCCGAAGGCGTCGAAACCAGGGAACAGGCGGACTGGCTGAGTGCGAACGGCGATGACCTGTACTTCCAGGGCTTCTACTTCAGCCGACCCATCAGTCCCGATGACTTCGAGACGCGCTTCCTGCGCGGAGCGTCGGCCGAGAATCCCCCGCACCAGGCCGTTGGCGAGGCCTGAAGCCGCACCCCGGCGCCTCGATTCGCGCTGTCCACCCCGAGCCACTTTTTTCGAAGCGATCGGAGCCGAAAAGATCGCGCCCCAGCAGGCCCTGGCTACCGCGCTCATCCACGGTCCGGAGTGGTAGTTATCGCCGCCTGCCCTCTTCGTCCCGCAGCCCTGTCACTTAATATTTATTTAAGTATTAGAGTAAATATTTAAATTTTACAAAAGTTTTGTCGATCCAGATACTGGGCGCGGTTTTCACGGAGGTCCTCCCATGACCGGTAACTGGACAGACATTGCTCTCATCGCCCTATCGCTGGCTTACTTCGTCAGCGCGGCCACGGCGCCTCTGCTCTCGGCGCGCCGCGGCTGGATGCTGACGCAGGCCGGCAGCGCCGGGGCCCTCGCGACTGCGCTCAGTCTCTCGTTTCTGGCTCCGCCCGCAAGCCGGCTCTTTTCCGCCGCGGCCATGAACCTGACCGTGGTCGTGCTGGTTTCCTTTATCGGATTCATCGTCGCTCGATTTTCCACGCGCTACCTTGAAGGTGACCCCGGCCAGAAACAGTTCCAACGCTGGCTCCTGGTGACCCTGGGCTGCGTCGCGATCGTTGTAACCTGTAATCACCTGGGCATCCTGATCGCGGCCTGGATAGGCATAAGCCTGAGCCTGCATCAGCTGCTTATGTACTACCCCGAGCGCAAGCGCGCCGTACTGGCGGCACACAAGAAGTTTCTCTTTGCCCGTCTCGCCGAGGCGTGTCTCATCGTGGCTGCGCTGCTGCTCTACCAGGTACACGGCAGCCTTTACCTCAGCGATATCCTCGCCGCCTACGCTGGGAGCGGCGTGGATCTCACGTTCAAGGAACAGCTTGCCGCGTTGCTCATCGCCAGTGCGGCCATGGTCAAGTGCGCCCAGTTCCCGATGCACGGTTGGCTGATCCAGGTGGTTGAAGCACCGACGCCAGTCTCCGCGCTACTGCACGCAGGCGTGATCAACCTTGGGGGATTTCTCCTTCTGGCCTTCGCTCCCCTGATGCTCAACGCCGAACTCGCCAATGCGCTGCTTCTTGTCGTGGCGGGCCTTACCTTTGTTGCCGCGGCACTCATCACCATGACCCGGGTCAGTATCAAGGTACTGCTGGCCTGGTCCACCGTGGCGCAGATGGGGCTCATGCTGGTGGAGTGCGCCCTGGGTCAGTATGGACTGGCACTGCTGCATCTCGTCGCCCACTCCTGCTACAAGGCCTATGCGTTTCTCGCCGCGGGCGGCGAAGTGGAGAACTACCTGCGCAAGCAGCTCGCCGTACCTGCCACGCCCAGCGCGGAAACGCTCCCCGCTCTTTTCGCGGTCACCGGGGCCGCCCTGGTGGCGCTGATCGGTGCGGGCTATCTGGGCAGCAACGCGGCCCTTTGGCTCCTGCTGGCCCTGTTTCCGATGATCATGCTGAGTGAGCGGTCGAGCGAGATCACCCGTGCTTCCGTGATCCTTACCGCCGGGCTGGGTGCGGCCTTTGCACTGGCCTATGTGGCGCAGAAGAGCTTTTTCAGCGGCCTGGCACCCGAGGGCGCCCTGCCGGGGCTGCTTCCGGCACTGTGGTGCGCCGGTCTCGCGTCACTCCTGCTCGGATCCTACTGGCTGCTTCGGCAGCACGGCCACAGCAAGCTCGGCAGGACCCTGTACCGCAATCTCTACGCCGGTTTCTACCTGGATGAGTGGGCGACCCGCATCACCCTGGCCATCTGGCCGGCGAAGCTGCCGCAGCGCGCAGCGCTGCGCAAGAACACAGCGTACGTCGACCAGGAGAACCTCTCATGAGCGCAACGGCAGCACAGCAAACGGCCTCGCGTAACGCCCTGGCCCAGGCCAGCACGGCGGGCCGGCGCATCGCCCCGACCTGGCCCCTCGATCAGCTCATAGCGGTGAATCCCTGGTGGGAAATGCGCGATGAAGCCCTGCCGGAGGTAGCCGCACGCGTAGCGCTGCTCGGTCACGCCGAGGGCCACATGCCGCGCGGCTGGTTTCGTGAGCAGTTCCCGCGGGTCATCAGCCGTGCAAGCCTGGACACCGCCGCCGCCGAAGCCGCAGCGGGCTTCAGCGCCGAGGACCTTATTGCCTGGCTTTCCGGGGAAGACAACCCCGTGCACTGGCGCAACTTCAGCGACCAGGTCGACAGCCTCCGCGACCTCGAACGCAGCGTAAGCTGGCACGACGAGATCATTCACCAGATCAGCCAATTCTGCGCGAGTTTCTACAGCGCGGGCACGCCCCTTCCCGCCGAGCCCGATCGCTGCCTCTACGAAGCGTGGCTGGACAGCGTGCGCAAGGACCGCGGTATCGAAATCATGATGGGTGCGCGGGGTCTGCACCGGGAATTTGAAGCCCTGCCCGAGACGGCGGAGGCCTTGCTGGAGGAAGCGAGCGCTGAGCTCAGGCTGCCCGCCGAGGCGATAACGGATTATTTCCACGCCCTGCTTCTGGACGTGAATGGCTGGGCATCCTGGGTGGCCTATCGGCGCTGGCAGGCGAACCTGGCCGGAGGCAGCGACGACGCCATGCCCCAGCTTCTCGCCGTGCGCCTGGCCTGGGAACTCGCTCTGTGGCGTCACCAGCACGCTGTGAATCACGAGGGCATCGAACTCGTGGCGCGTCAATGGCAGCAGCAGTTCGAGCGCCTGCCGGAACTCCTGGCGCGGCACCGCCAGCTGCAGCAGCCGGCCTGGATATGGCAACGGGCCGCCGAACTCAGCTACCAGCGTGCCCTGCACAAGGAGCTCCTCGAGGCGGAACCCGCGGCCCTGGAGATACCGCGGCCTTCACTGCAGGTCGCCCTGTGCATAGACGTGCGCTCCGAAGTGTTCCGCCGTGCCCTGGAAGCCCAGGACCCGGGCATCCAGACCATCGGTTTTGCCGGTTTCTTCGGGCTGCCCATCGCCTATGCGCCCAAGGCATCGAGCTACAAACGGCCCCAGCTTCCCGGACTGCTACCGCCAGCCCTTACGGTTACCGAAACGGCGGACGGCGACGCCGATGAAGAGCGGGCCACATCCCTTAACCGGAGCGCGCGCTGGTCCGCGATCTCCCGGGCAGCCCCCGCCGCCTTCGGCTACGTGGAGTCTGTCGGCCTGGCCTACGCGTTCAAACTGCTGCGCGAGTCCGTTTTCGGCGCCGATCCAGACCATCCGGTAAACAGCGGCACCTGCAAGCACGAGCACCATCACTACACGCTGAGCGACGCCGAGGGCGAACTCGACGCGCTGGCGCAGGCGGGGCTGGTGGCCGGCATTCTCGGCGCCATGACGCTCACCGAGCGCTTCGCGCCGGTCGTGATTCTCGCGGGACATGGCAGCAGCACTCGCAATAACCCGCACGCAGCGGGACTGGACTGCGGCGCCTGTGGCGGCCAGACCGGCGAACTCAACGTGCGCGTATTGGCGCAGGTTCTCAACGACAGCGACGTGCGGGCACTGCTCGCGAGCGATCACGGCATAGAAATTCCAAACGACACGCGTTTTGTAGCGGGACTCCACGACACCACAACGGACGACCTGAGCTGCCTGACAGATCTGCCCGAGGACGGAAGCGACATCCAGGGCTGGCTTCACGCGGCGGGTGAGTCGGCTCGCCGGGAGCGGTCCGCCGCCCTGGGTGTGGACCGCGCAAAGGCCGACAAAGCCATCCGTGAGCGCTCCCGCGACTGGTCCCAGGTACGCCCGGAGTGGGGCCTGGCGGGCAACGCCTGTTTCATCGTGGCGAAGCGATCCCGGGTCAAGACGATAAACCTGCACGGGCGCAGCTTCCTCCACGACTACGATTGGGAGGCGGACGCCAGAAACGGCTACCCGGTGCTCGAGTTGATCATGACCGCGCCCATGCTGGTTACGCACTGGATCAACATGCAGTACAACCTCTCAGTTATCGACAACGAGCGCTACGGCTCCGGTAACAAGGTGCTGCACAACGTTGTGGGCGGCAACCTCGGCGTCTTCGAAGGTAACGGCGGTGACCTGCGCATCGGGCTGCCCATGCAATCGCTGCACAACGGTGAGCGCTGGATGCACGACACGCTGCGCCTGTCCGTATACATCGATGCGCCGGCGGAAGCGATCGCCGAGATCGCTTCCCGCCATGAAGTGGTGCGGCAGCTTATCGACAATGACTGGCTTTACCTGTTCCGCATGGACGACGAGCGCGGAGAGATCAGTCAGCTGCACAGCGGTGAGTGGCGGGCTGCAGCCTGAGCTTGTGCCAGCGGTCTGCAACGGCACTCCTGCGAACGCGGCTTACCGGTCAGGGAAGGTTTTGCGGCGAAAGAACAGGTCTTGCGTGCAGCCTGCTCGCTAACTGACCTGAACGCGAGTACGGGACCGGGTACCCGACCGGATACGCGACCGGATACGCGACAAGGCTGCGAGGCCTCAGTCGCCGCGAAAACCGGCGGCGAGTGAGGCCTGATTAACACTTTGTGGCGATAAATCTAGATTTTCGTCAAATGAGGTGAGAGTTTTAGCCGTGTGGCAACACGGGGACTCATCCGAACAGCCACCCCCAGCGTAACCCTTATCATCCACGGCACCTCGCTATCGTTAGTAGCGCAGCGGAACTGTCGTGGGCGCAAGCGGTGTTAGTACTGATCAGAGCGTTGGTACGGGTCAGACGGTGGCCACCAATCAAACTGTGGCCACCGATCAGAACACAGTGCCAACACGGTTTCGCGGGAATAAAAAAACTGGCCTCGATGGGTTAAGTTTATCGCCCTTCGCGCCGCTACAAACAACCGAGTCCGCAAATTTTTATGTGAGTCCGCGTGCGGTGCCAGAAAGAAGTTCGGGGCATTGGGCACTGCGTAGACGCAAAACAGTAGAAAACGGCGCGCGGAACACCACCCAAGGCCGCTAAGACGTCCGGGACAAAAGCAACCTGCATTCAGGGGTCAGGCAACGATGGATCTAGATGACGAAGTAGTCGCCCTCTACGTTGAGGAGGCGCTGGAGCACCTCGACGGTATCGAAGACGTTCTGCTGGAAATCGAGTCGGGCGGCGCGAACGCCGATCCGGACCTTGTGAACAAGGTTTTTCGCGGCATCCATTCGGTAAAGGGCGGCGCCGGCTTCTTCGGTCTCGACAACATCAAGGACCTCGGGCACGACATGGAAAACGTGCTCAACATGATCCGCAACAAGGAGCTGGTGCCGACGCCGGAGATCGTCAGCGTACTGCTGGCCTCGGCGGATCTGCTCCAGCAAATGTTTGACGATCTCGCGGGCAGTAACGAGCGCGATATCTCCGAAAGCATCCAGGCGCTGCGCGCCATATCGGAGGGCGGCGCGGCCGACGCCCCCGCGGCGGAAGCCGAGCAGCCGGCCCCGGAGGCCGTGGCAGAAGAGCCCGTAGAAGAAGCCCCAACGCCGGCGGCGGAAGAAGACCCCGAACCGGACACGGCGAGCGCGGAAGCTGACACGCAAACCGCGGAGGCGACGGAGCCAGAGCCAAAGGCTCCCCCCGAAGCCAAGCCAAAACCTGCACCGGCTGCTCCGGCCCCGGCCCCGGCCCCGGCCAGAGCAGAGCCGGCAGCCTCCGCACCGACGGGTGAAGTAGCGGAGCCCGGGGGCGACGCCAAGCGCGGCACAACGCCTGAAAGCAAGCTCCGCGTCAGCGTAAAGCTTCTCGACCAGCTCATGACCCTGGCCGGCGAACTGGTACTCACCCGCAACCAGATGTCGCTGGCCATCAACAGCAGCGACACCATGCACGTGCAGCAGGCTTCGCAGCGTCTCGATCAGATCACCTCCGAACTGCAGGAGGCCATTGTTTCCACCCGCATGCAGCCCGTCGGCGTGGTGTTCTCCAAATTCCGCCGCGTTGTTCGCGATATGGCGAAGCAGCTCGACAAGAAGATCAACCTCGAGATCGAGGGTGAGGAAGTCGAACTGGACAAGACCATCATCGAAGGACTGTCGGACCCGCTGACCCACCTGGTGCGCAACGGCGTTGATCACGGCATCGAAATGCCCGACGTCCGCGCGGCCTCCGGCAAGAGCGAAGAAGCCACTCTCAATCTGCGTGCCTTCCACGAGGCCGGCCAGGTCATCATCGAGGTCGCGGACGATGGGCGCGGCGTCGATCCCGACAAGGTCAAGGAGAAAGCCGCGGAAAAAGGACTCAAAGATCGCGCCGTCCTCGATGCCATGAGCGACGCCGAGCTGGTAAAGCTGATCTTCCTGCCGGGCTTCTCGACGGCGGGCGAGATCACGGACATATCCGGCCGCGGCGTGGGTATGGACGTCGTCAATACGAACCTGACCCAGATGGGCGGCGTGGTCGACGTCAAATCCGCGGTCGGCCAGGGCACCACGATCCGTATTAAGCTGCCGCTGACTCTCGCCATTATTCCTAGCCTGATCGTCGGCCTCAGTGAACGTCGCTACGCCGTGCCCCAGGTGAACGTGCAGGAGCTTGTGCGCATTCCCGCCGCCGAGGTGGGAGAGCGAATCCAGAGCATCGGCGGTTCGCAGATCATGCGTCTGCGCGGTGAGCTACTGCCCATCGTACAGCTCAGCGAAATTCTGAGCATGGAACCGGTCTACCGCGATCGCGAAAGCGGCGAACTTCGCCGCGACCGTCGCCAGGTTCTGCACGATCGGCGCGCGGGCCGGGACACGGACCCGGACGTCAGCGATGAGCGCCGCCAGGGCGAAGGGAATCGTCGCACCAGCTTCGAGAGCGCCGTCAGCGTGGTAGTGGTCCTCGCGGGATCGCTCCGCTACGGCATCGTGGTCGATCAGCTCCTCGACTCCGAGGAAATTGTCGTCAAACCCCTGGACAACCACTTCAAGGGCCAGCAGATCTACGCCGGCGCCACCATCCAGGGCGATGGCGGCGTGGCCATGATCCTCGACGTCGTCGAACTGTCGCGCTTCGTCGCCCTCGACGCCTCCCGCGCCCACGAGCTCGAGGCGGCGCGGCGTCAGCTCGGCGACGGCGAAGGCGGCAAGGACAAGATGTCGCTGCTGCTCGTTAAGAGCGGGGAACGCGAAACCTTTGCTATCCCCCTCCCGCTGATCACGCGCATCGAGAAGATTGACCGCGGCCGCATCGAAGTCAGCGGACGGCGCCGCAGCATGATCTATCGCGAAGGCTCGCTGGTGCTGTTCACCCTGGACGATGTGGCGAGCGTTCAGCCTATTGCCGATGGCGACGAGGCCTATGTCGTCGTGTTCAGCGTGAACAAGCGGGAAGTGGGTCTACTGGTTTCGAGCCTGGAGGATACGGTAAACGTCGCCGTGGAGTTCGATCGCGAGACCTTTCGCCAGCCGGGTATCTTCGGCTCCGCAATCATCCGCGACCGCACTACCTTCCTCGTTGACCTGCTGGGTGTTGTTGAAGCGGCCGAACCGGAGTGGGCCCGGCGGACACCGGAAGCCCTTGAGCACGAGGACGGCCAGCGCACGATCCTCGTGGTCGAGGACTCATCGTTCTTCCGCGAGCACCTCAAGAGCTTCCTGGAGGAAGCCGGCTTCGCAGTCATTACGGCGGAAGACGGCCGCGATGGCCTTCAACAGCTGGATGCCAAGCTCGACGAAATCGATCTGGTCATGACCGACATCGAAATGCCGAACATGGACGGATTTGCGTTCACCGAGGCCATTCGCGCCAGCAATAAGTTTCGTCACCTGGCCGTCATCGCGGTTACCAGCCTGGCCGGTGACGTCGACAAGGCGCGGGGCTTTCGCGCCGGCGTTAATGAATACCTGATCAAGCTCGACAAGGAAGAAATCCTCACCTGCCTGGATCGCTACCTTGCCGCCAGCGCCGAGGAGGCTTTGGCATGAACACATCGGCAGCGAGCAAAAGCGACGAGCACTTCCTCTCTACCGAGGGCAAGCGCGAACTGGTGATCTTCCGGGTCGCCGATCTGGTCTGTGCCCTAGATATCGAGCGTGCCCAGGAGATTAAGGGCCAGCTGAAGGTCATCGAAGTCCCGGAAACACAGTTGGCCGTGCGCGGCGTCGCCAACCTCCGCGGACAGGTCATTACGGTGATCGACCTGCGGATTGTTTTCGGTATCGAGCCGCGAGATATCAGTGAAGAAAGCCGCATCGTGGTTGTACGCCACGAGGGCAGCGTCGTCGGTCTGCTCGTCGATCACGTGGACGATATCGTGCCGGCGCAAAGCGACGAACTTGAACCACCCCCCGCCAACGTTTCCGGCGTGCGCGGGGAATTTTTTGATGCGGTGTACAAACGTCCCGAGGACCTTGCCTGCCTGCTCAACGTGCCGCGAATTCTCGCGCAGGAATAACCACAAACCAAAAACTATTTCTACATCCCATAAGAAGCTCGGGAGGGCCCCTGTGAACCTATTGAACCTCAAACTATCGGCGCGGCTTACCGCCCTGCTGCTCGTCTTCAGTCTGCTGCCCGTGGCGATCCTCGGTTTCAGCCTCCAGCGCGCCACCTACGTGCAGGAGGACCAGAGCCTCGACATGTTCACGCTCTTCGTTCAGCAGATTGCGGAATCCATCGACCGCAAGCTCTCCGAGCGCTACGGTGATGTGCAGGCTTTTGCACTGAATGATGCGGTCCAGCAGATCGCGACCGACCCGGACGCGACCGTTGCGGCGATGAATGGCTACGTGGAACAGTACCAGCTCTATCCCCTCATGATGTTCACCGACGCTCAGGGCACGGTGCTGGCGGTGAACAACCGCGATGCCGACGGACGCGCTCTCAATACGACTGAAATCGTGGGAAGCGATGTCAGTGACGAGGACTGGTTCCAGCGCGTTCGCGCGCGTGATTTCACCACGCGCCAGACGTACACGGCGCCGGGCAATGACGGCATGTCCGGTACCGTCATCCAGGACATCTACATCGACGAGCGCATGCGCCGGGCCTATCCCAGCCACAGCGGCGCGGTTATTGGCTTTGCCGCTCCGGTTGAACGTGACGGCACAGTGCTCGGGTACTGGTACAACCTGGTCGATCTCGCCGCCGTGGAGGAGATCTTCGAAAGCACCTACCAGAAGATGAAGGCTCGCGGCCTGACCACAACGGAGCTCACGCTGCTCGATAAGGACGGCGTGATCATCATCGATTTCGACCCGACGCTCAGCGGCAGCGAAAAGGTCACCAAGACCGATGCGTTCATGCGGCTAAACCTGGTTTCGGATGGCGTAGAGGCGGCCCAGCGTGCCGTTAACGGTGAAACCGGTTCCATGTACACCATGCACTCACGAAAGCAGGCGGAAATGGCAGCAGGCTACACGCACCTGGTGGGCGCCCTAGGCTATCCCGGGATGAACTGGGGCGTGATGATCCGCACCGCCCGGGAGCAGTCCGCGGAGATCGCCCTGGGCCAGCGGCGACTTCTCTGGATCGAGGCCATCGCCATCGCCATTGCCGCAGCTCTGGCCGGCGTCTTTATGGGCCGCCGCTTTGCCGCCCCGCTGGTCGAGATGGCCACCGTAACGCGCAACATGTCTCACGGCGATTTGCGCGTTCGCGTCCAGCACAAGGGTTCCGACGAGATCGGTGAGCTCGCGGAGGGCGTGAACAGCGTCGCCGACTACCTCGACAAAGTAGTCCGCGCCCTCGGCGAAAGCGCCGGCAGCCTGGACAGCACCGCTCGGTCACTGCTCAATCAGGCCGAGACGGTTACGCGCAGCAGCTCCGAGACCAGCCAGCGCGCCGGTAACGTTGCGGCCGCTGCGGAGGAAATGAGCGTAACGCTGAACACGGTCTCTTCTTCAGCGGAGAGCAGCAGCTCGAACATCCACTCGGTAGCCAACGGTGCCGACGAAATGACGTCGACCATCCGGGAAATCGCGTCGAGCTCCGAACGCGCCCGGGCCGTCACCAACCAGGCCGTAGGCAATGTGGAGCAGGCCACGCACCGTGTTGAAAACCTGCGGCAGGCCTCGGGGGAGATCAGCCGTGTCATCGATGTGATCCTTGAGATCGCCGAGCAAACCAAGCTCCTGGCCCTGAATGCCACTATCGAAGCGGCAAGGGCCGGGGAGGCCGGTAAGGGCTTCGCGGTTGTCGCCTCCGAGGTGAAGGATCTTGCGCAGCAGACCAATAAAGCTACGGAGGAAATTCGCAGCAGCATTGGCGCAATCCAGGACTCCACTGGATCGACGGTCGACGAAATCGGCAATATCAAGACTGTGATTGGCGAAGTAAGCGACATCGTTGCGTCCATTGCTACAGCGGTCGAAGAGCAGTCCGTAACCACCCAGAGCATGGCCGGAAACATCGGCGAGACGGCCGAAGTCGTTTCCAACATGAGCGACAACTTCGGCGAGGCCAGCAAGGTGGCCACGCAGATCGCGTCCGACGTTGCCCAGGTCACCAGTTCGGTCTCGGAAATCGACAGCGCCATGCTGGAAATCAACAGCGGCAGCCAGGGCCTCTCGGACATGAGCCGGGAGCTGAGCGATATCGTGCAGCAGTTTGAACTGGGTAAGCCGGCCTGATTCGACGCCAGGAAAGAGGCAAATAGTCCGACACCGCAGGCATTGGTGGAGGATTGGCTGCCTCGGTGCGACGGTACATTGACGCACCCGCCCGGTTTACGCAACGCCTCAGATCTGTGCGGAATCCGTGTGATCCGCCAGATCGCAGAGCCGACCGGGCTCCTGGCCCTGAACGCCAACACCGAAGCGGCAAGGGCTTCGGGGGGCCCTGCATCCCAGATCAACTGTCTGGCCCGGGTCCCTCGCTCCCTGGCGGAGAGTGATCAGGGGTTAGTTGCGGCAACTAGCGGCGGCGGGAATCGCTCGGATATGAGCCAGCTGCGCAATGCCATCGTAAAGCAGTTCGACCCCAGGACTTGGGCCTGAATGAGCCCGACGCAAAATGACCGCAAACGAAGCTGACATTCCTACACTCGTCGTTGACGACACGCTGCTCTATCGCCTCATGGTGACGGAAGCTGTCGATCATATCGACGGCTTCCGCGTGGTGGGAAAAGCGGATAACGGACGTACGGGCCTGCAGGCTGTCAAAACGCTGTCCCCGCAGCTCGTGCTTCTGGACCTCGAGATGCCCGTCATGGACGGCTTCGAGATGCTGACCGTGCTGAAGCGTGAGCATCCGGATATCACTGTCCTGATCATCAGTTCCCTGTCGAAGCGAGGTGGCCGCGTTACCCTCGATGCGCTGCAGCGCGGTGCCTTCGACTTTATTACCAAGCCCGAGGAGAACGACGCCAAGGCGTCCCGGGCCGAGCTCCTGAAGCAGCTGCAGATGAAGCTCGAGCCGCTGCGCCAGCGCAGGAGCGGCACGAGCGCCCCCCGCCCGGCGTCGTCCGCGTCTCTCAAGCAGCCCTCCGCTGCGCCGGCATCCCATACGGCTGCGTCAAACGTTTCCGCGGCCCCACCGTCGGTGAGCACCTCCGCCGGCTGTGACGCCGCCAGGAAGGCGAAAATCGATGTCATCGGCATTGGGATCTCCACGGGAGGTCCCCAGGCCCTGACCACGCTGCTGCCCCAGCTCAAACCGGGCCTGCCCCCGATCTGCATCGTGCAGCACATGCCCGGACCGTTCCTCACGGCCATGGCCGAGAAGCTCGACGGCCTCTGCGAATTGCACGTGGTAGAGGCGGCGGAGGGAGACACGCTGTCGCGCGACACCGTGTACATCGCACCCGGAGGCCGGCAGATGGCCATTGTGAAGCCGGGGATCGCAGCGCACGTTGAGCTTCGCAACGATCCGGCCGAGAATCACTGCCTCCCCGCCGCGGACTACCTGTTGCGCTCCCTTGCCGAGAGCTATGGTCGCCATGCTCTTGGGGCCGTGCTCACGGGTATGGGCGTCGACGGCGCCCAGGGCCTGCTGCTCATGAAAGAGGCCGGAGCGCTGACCGTCGCGCAGAACGAGGCCACGTGCACGGTCTATGGCATGCCCAAGCAGGCCGTGCGAATCGGTGCCGCCGCCTTCGAGCTACCCCTGAACGGGGTAGCGCAGGTCTTTCGGAGCGCGGGGTGAACGTGGCGACTCATCCCGTAGGGGCAGCTGAATTTCGCGAGGTAGCACAGTTTGTGCACCACAAGTCCGGGATCCAGCTCGATGCCAACAAGAGCTATTTGATCGAGACTCGTCTCGGTCCTCTTCTCGACGAGTTTGCTGCGAGCAACTACCTCGAGCTTTGCCGTCGCGCGAGTACGGACAGCCGCGTACTGAACCGCATCATCGACGAGATCAGTACCAACGAAACGTCCTGGTTCCGCGACAGCTCTCCCTTCGAACTGTTCAAGTACAAGCTGATTCCGGAAATCATGGACCGCCTCAACGGGCGCATTGATCGGCTGAACATCTGGAGTGCTGCGAGCTCCACGGGTCAGGAGGTATACAGCGTCGCCATGTGTCTCGCCGAACTCCTCCCCATGGCGGACCTGCAGCGCGTTCGTCTGCTGGGCACGGATATCTCAGATCGAGCCGTGCGCGCCGCGAGCATGGCCAGCTACAGTAACTACGAGGTCGAGCGTGGTCTGCCGGCCACGCTCCGCGACAAATACATGCAAGCCGACGGCGCGCGCTGGAAGGTGCGCGAAGACCTGCGCGCCCTGGCCTCGTTTAAGCAGCTCAACCTGTTGGAGTCCTTCGGCGTACTCGGCTCCTTCGACATCATCTTTTGCCGCAACGTGGCTATTTACTTCGACCTGCCCACGCGCAAGTCTCTGTTCGAGCGCCTGGCGCGCCAGCTAAAACCCGGCGGCATGCTGGTGATCGGCTCGTCCGAGACCCTTCACGGCGTCACGGACATCTTCGAACGCAACGAGTACCTGCGCTCGGCTTTCTACACAGTGCGCTGATGGACCGTGGGCGCCAAAAATAACAGAGAGGTAGCGCTGCGATGATCGCGGAGCAGGAATTCATAAACGAACTCGAGGCAAACCTGGCCGCGGACGACGTGGTCAAGGCGAAGCTTGTGGCGTCGCATCTCGGCGGCCAGTCTTCGGAGCTGCAAAGCACGATTCTGGAGATGCTTACGGCCTGGCAGGAGCCGATTGCCGTGCCCGTGCTCGGGAAGATTCTCGACCTGCCGATCGGCTCGCTATCCGTTTCACGGACCGAGATCGCCAAACTGGTCATCGATAAGGTCATCGACAACCCCGGCAGCATGGAAACTCTGTCGGAAGACGCCATTATCCAGGTCGTCACGGTCATGGGCGAAAGCGGCAATGAACGCTGCCTCAAGCCCCTGCGGCGCCTTCTCATCAGCGGCCGCAACTCAGCGAACCTCCGTTTCACCGTGTACGAGGCGGTGAGTAAGTTGCCCATGCGCGCGGGCGGCTACGTCCTGGCGGCCGGCCTTGAGGACCCCGAGGTCTCGGTGCGTATCGCGGCCGCCCGCGCTATCGACAAAAACCTGTCTGACAGCCTGTGCCAGGGCGTGAAAAACATGCTGGGCAATCCGGCGCCGACGCCGGACTACATTGCCAGTGCCGCGGCGCAGGCCGGAGCCATGCTCTTAATCGAGGTGCTGCTCGCGGATGACGCGTTTATTGGACCGTTCTCTGCCTATCTGGAGAAAGACCCGGACCCGGAGTTCCTGCGCAAAGTGCAGCCACTGCTGAAGAGCAGTGGCAGGGCCGCCCTGGAGCGGTTGGTCAGCAGCTTCCTCGAACGCGTTGAAACCGTGAAAGGCCCGCTGATCTATGCCGTAGACGATTCGACGACCATACTGCGCATGTACCGCGCCGCCCTCGGTTCCGCGGCCTGTACGCTCAAGGTGTTCGAGAATCCCTTCGAGGCCATCGAGTGGGCGGAACAGGAGCCGCCGGATCTTGTCTTTACCGACCTGAACATGCCAGAGATCGACGGCGTCGAACTTGCCTCGACGCTGCGCTGCAACGCGGCGCTCCCCGATTTTCCCATCGTCATGGTATCGACCCAATCCTACGGTGAGGACCTGGAGCGCGCCTTCAATTCCGGGGTGGACAGTTATATTCAGAAACCCTTCAAGGCCGCATCTCTGATAGACGCCATCAACGAATTGACTGACTTTGAACTAACTTAGCCGCGCTCAGAGAACGCTGTAGAGGCGTACCCCCGCGGCCTCCGCCCAGGCGGGACGCAGGCACAGCTTATAAACCAATGAAGGTTACTTTTCCGTCTCCGTAGTTCGGCACGTCGACCGTAAAGCTTGCGCGACTGGTCGCTGCAAAGACGGCTTTCTCCCCATCTGGCATTTCATCCACGCCTTCGTACATGTTGCCAAGGCGCAGATGCGGACTGTCCGCGGTCATAAGCAGTCGCGAGCAAATATTGAAGACTTCCTGTACGTTCTCCCGGATGGATTCACCCAGATCCTTCTCATCGGCTGCGTCCTCGGCGCCGCCGGGAGGGATCCGCGTAAGCGCCGCGCCGGTGAACGCCGCAAAACGGTAATCACTGAGCGCTGCGGCTATCGGCTGATCGTCGTCGCTCAGATAAATCGCGACAACGCATTTCTCGCCGTCTTCGCTGACGGCCTCGCCTTCGGCGACCTCAAGATCGTCATACATCATCGCCAGCATGCGACGAACATCATCGGTTGTGGGAAGGGGTACGTTTGCCATTGTTATTCTCGCTTGGATGGGTCTGGTTTCGCGCGCGCATGCGTTTGATGACGCCGGGCACTGTGTAACCATGTGCGGGGATAGCGCAGCCGGAGCGTAAAACTCCGGTGCGATCTGGGGTTGCCTAGCGGATGTAATCTGCGAGCGTGGACTCGAAGGTATCCGCGGTGAACGGTTTCGCAATCAGGAAGCGGGCGCCCAACTCTTCAGCCTGCTCCTTCATGGCCGGTGTGGCCTCCGTGGTAACGAAGCCAAAGGGTGGGTTCACATTCTCGGCCTTGAGCGCGGACAGGAGTTCCGGCCCGTTCATATTCGGCATGTTCCAGTCGCAGAGGACCAGATCAGGACGATCTTCCAAAATTAGATCCAGGGCTTCCTTGCCGTCAGCCGCCTGGACAATGTCATGACCGCCAAAACCGGCGTCACGAAGCGTTTTGATGACGATCAGGCGCATGGCCTTGCTGTCGTCGACAACCATGATTTTCATATCGAACCAATTCCCTGCCCTCGCGGGGCACCTTTCCCTGTGGCTGGATTGCGGCTGCGTTGCGCCGCGGCTTTCAGCGCGGGGGCATTATCTAACGAATACGTAGCATGATGCGGCGCCGATGAATTCTGCCCTTGGAAGCAGCCCAGCGTCGAGGCGGAATCATAGCTGATTCGCGCGCTTGTTGCTGTGCTCAGCTTCGCATTTGTTCTTCGCCGACTGCTGCTATGTCCTCCCGGAGACTGCGCGCAGCGAGCTGATAATGCAGGGCGGACCACACTCCCACGAGCATCATGGTGCACAGCGCGTAGCGCAAGCCCTCGGCGGTCGCGAGCGTACTGTCGACGCCGTCGGCCACAAACATTCCCCGATACATATCGCTGATCCAGCCGCTGAGTGTCGGCCCAAGGCCGAGCCCGATCAGATTGATGATAAGTAGAAGCACGGCACCGGAGAGCGCACGCTCTCGGATGCCGACGAGACTCTGGGTCATGGTAAAGCTCGGACCCAGGTACATGTAGCCCAGCAGCGCGGCCGGAAGGTAGGAAAGGAGCGCCAGTTCCTTCGAGGGTGACAGAAAAGCGGCGAGATAGATCGGAACCGCGGCGAGGGTTGAGAGCGCTGGCACCCATACGTAAAAGCGCGCGTCCTCGCGTGCCTTGGCGAAACGATCCGACAGGAAGCCGCCCAGATAGATTCCTCCCATGATCCCGGTAGCGGAGATCATCGACAGAGAGAAGCCCACCTCCGAGACGGTCATGCCATGAGACCGGATCAGGAAGGCGGGCACGAAGGAACCCACGCCATAGCCCACAAAGGCATGAAGCGCGGCCGCCAGCGATAAATGACGGAAGGAGCGCCGGCGCCATAGCGCTGCCACGGCCTGACCGATCGGCGGCTGGGTGATGGGTGTGCTGACCCCGTCGGAAAAGCCCCGCGGTGGTTCACGCAGCGTGAGCTTGAGCAGAACCGCAAGGAGAACGCCAGGCAGCCCCACCACGAAGAACGCCGTCCGCCAGCCATAGGCATCGGCGACGAAGCTCGACACCAGGAAGCCGAGGAAGATGCCGCCGCCAATGCCCATGGAGTAGATGGACATGGCCCGGGCGCGACGCTCTGGCTCGAAGTAATCGCTGATCAGGGAATAGGACGGCGGACTGCAGCCCGCCTCGCCGATACCGACGCAGACCCGCGCCACAAGCAGATAGGTGAAGGAACGGGCAAAGCCCGTGAGCGCCGTTGCCGCACTCCAGATGGCCAGGGAAAAAGCAATGATGTTTACGCGACTGCTGCGGTCCGCGAGTCGCGCAATGGGAATACCCAGGGTCGAGTACAGCAGGGCGAAGGCGAGACCACCGAGGAGACCCATCTGCCCGTCGGAAAAGCCGAACTCCTCCTTGATGGGCTGGAGCAGAATCGTAAAGATCTGCCGATCTACGAAATTGAACACGTACACCGTGAACAGAAGCCAGATCACGTAGCGCTTATAGCGTTCCGAGACATGAAATAGCCCCGCCGTTGCGCCCGCCGCGTCCTGAGCCTTTTCTGCCATACGCACTCCGTTTCTGATTGATTATGCGGTCGTGGTGGGAGCGCAGCATACACGGCGCGTGATACAGATCGAAATCCACGTGGGCGGGATAGTGATCCCGCGGCGCTCCACGCTATGATGCCCACAACGCGGGAGCGGCGTCTGGGTGCACTGCGAAAAAAGCGCGAGGTGCGCAGGGACGCGCCGGGCGCCGATTCCTGACGGTTGATCGGGAGCTGCGTCGCCGCGCCAGGGCAACAATTCCGGGCGAGCGACCACCACTATTACAACAGCGGGGGATGATTCTGTGACCGACTTTGAACAGCAGCGGGAAAAAGTGGGCAGCGCCGGGGGCTTCATCGCTGCCCTGGACCAGAGCGGCGGCAGTACGCCGAAGGCCCTCGGTCTCTACGGCATTGAGGCCGATGCCTGGAACAGCGAGGAAGAGATGTTTGACCTGATCCACGCGATGCGCACGCGCATCATGACCTCCCCCGCATTCCATGGAGATCGCATCCTCGGCGCCATACTGTTTGAGATGACCATGGATCGGGAAGTCGATGGTCAGTCCACGGCCGGCTATCTCTGGAAAGAAAAAGGCGTGGTCCCCTTCCTCAAGGTCGACAAGGGGCTGGCGGAGGAAGCGGACGGTGTGCAGCTCATGAAGCCCATGCCGGGTCTCGACGACCTCCTGGCTCGCGCCCGGGATGCGGGGATCTTCGGTACCAAGATGCGTTCCGTAATCAAGCAGGCCAATGCGGACGGCATCGCGGCCATCGTCGCACAGCAGTTCGAAGTGGGTCGGCAGATAGTGGCCGCCGGTCTCGTTCCCATTATCGAACCCGAAGTGGACATACACTGCCCGGACAAAGCCGCGGCCGAGGACTTGCTTCTGGCGCGGCTTCTCGCGGAACTCGATGCGCTCGGGGACGACGCCACCGTGATGCTCAAGCTGACGCTGCCGGAAAGCGACGGCTTTTACACGCCCTGTGTTGAGCACGAACGTGTGCTGCGCGTGGTAGCGCTCTCCGGTGGTTACACCCGCGACGAGGCCAACGCCCGCCTCGCGCGCAATCCCGGCGTGGTGGCCAGCTTCTCGCGGGCTCTGACCGAGGGCCTGTCGGTGAAACAGTCCGACGATGACTACAACGCGGCGCTGGACAACTCCATCGGCAGTATCCACGCCGCGTCGATCGCCTGACTCTATCCGCTGAGGAGAGCGTTAACGCGGTGTTCAGCCACATCATGCTGGGGGCAAACGACGTGGAGGCCTCGCGCGCCTTCTACGACGCCACCTTCAACGCCCTGGGCTACCCGCCCGGGGAACCGGACAGCCTGGGTCGCTACTACTACCGCACCGGAAGCGGCGTGTTTATCGTATCCCGCCCCCGGGACGGCAAAGAGGCCTACAACGGCAACGGCAGCACCATTGGGTTCTTGGCGTCGTCACCCGAGGCCATCGACGCCTGGCATGCGGCGGGCCTGGCTCATGGCGGACAGAGCTGCGAGGACCCTCCGGGCCTGCGCGGCGGCGAACACGGCAAGCGCTACCTCGCTTACCTTCGCGACCCCGCCGGCAACAAGATCTGCGCCCTGCACCGCATGGGCTGATCGCAGATTAGCCGCCGGGAACCTCATCCATCACCACGAGCGTGTTCATCAGCCCGGAGAAATAGGTGCGGCCGTCGGCGGCACCCAGGATGATGCCGGTGACAAAGCCCGGAAACGGCGCGAAGGCCGCGGGCGTAACAAGCGGCAGCAATGATTCTCCGGCGTCGCGACGACGCACCCACTCGTCCATCATGGCCAGACGCTCGGCCGTGGGCTCCGGAAACAGCGAACGCGTTTCCCGCGTTTCGGGGTCCCAGATCAGGATCGTATTGGGCAGCGGAGCACCGATCCAGAGCCTCCCGTCGTCCCCCAGTTCAATATTGTCGGGAAGGATGCCGTCGACAATCGTCTCCCGGTTGCTGAGCGTGCCGGCGGCGATATCCACTTCAAAGCGACTGACCCGCAGCGCCGAGCTTTCGGCCAGGTAGAGGGCCCCCGCCTCCTCGTCGATCGCAAGACCGTTGGCGAACTGAAATCCATCGGCCACCAGTTCGGCGTTGAAGCCCAGCCGGCCGTCCTGTGCCGGAATGCGGAAGATCGCTCCCTCGACCAGCGGTCTGTCGATCGCGGCCCACATGCGCGCTTCGCCAACCTCGGCGGGGTTATGCGCGCTCTGGGTAAACCAGATCGCTCCGCTCGAATCACGCACGGCTGCATTCACTCCGTACTCGTGCAGGTGTATGCGGGACGTTTGCCCCTCACTGAGATTCACACGGTAGATGCCACCGCCGAAGATATCAGCGACCAGGACATGCGTGCCGCCAGGTTCCAGGCTCATGCCGTTGGCGCCACCATGCGACTCCGGCGGCTCGTGACGGTAGCCCACAAGCGTCATCTTGCCGAAGGGCTCGCTGCTGCCATCGGGCATGATCTTGCGCAGTCCATGAAGCTGGTCTACGACAAGCAGACTTCCATCCTCCAGCGCGATGCCGTCTTCCGCGCGGGCCAGGGACTGATCGGCGGGGAACAGGGAGAGGCCCATGGCCGCGATCGCCTCGGGCACCTTGTAGAGCTGCCGCGCGTACTCCTGTGCGTCGTAGGTGCCCAGCGAATCCTGGATAAGTCCCTCCTCCGAGAGAAGCCAGGACTCGACGCCGCTGAAGTCCACCGTATTTCCCGTGCCACCCTCACCCGAGTTAGTGCCCTGGAGACGCCAGTGGTATTTGATGCGATCCCCTTCACGCTCAAGGCGATCGTGGCTGAGCTTCAGATCTGGAAACGCGCTCATGAAACCCTGCGCAACGCCCTCGACCGCCTCTCGCCCGCGGGCGGGCTCCCCATCGTTGATCGTGAGCACGCCGTCCGGCGCATAAAAGGCAGCAACTTTTGACGCATCGTTGCTGTTCCAGGCCGCGGTATAGCTCGAAGCCAACACCCGAAGCTCGGCTCCCAGGGGATCCTGGGGGGCGTCATCGCCGGCGCATGCGCCTAGCATGAGCAGGGAAAGCAGGAGAGTGTTACGGGCGAGAATTATCGTTTTCATCAGGGCTCCTCTGGGCCAGGTCCGCCGGCGCGCCAGCATAGCGCCGAAAATCTGCGTAAAAAAGTCACAGAAGAGCGATACGGACCTCACTTTGTCATGCGAGAGGAATATTCTGGACGCAGTCTCGTCATCCATACGACGCGCCCCGGGCGTATAGTCTGCGGATCGGGACTCTCGACTTGCTCCTGTGGCAAACGCGCGCGCGAGCAGCTACCAGCCTCGGTCTGAAGCTGATCGTTAGAAGCCGATTACCGAGCGGTACTCGCTAGAAAGAAGCAGCGCGGACCGGGCGGCAAGTCGAAGAAAAAAACTTGAGGGCAGATTAACCATCATGACGATCTCAGCATCGACATCGACGCACACGAGCGCGATCCGGAGTGAACTCCGGGCGTTTGCCGGTGCTGCGCTGTGCGGCTGGGTCTCCATGCCCCGCCGAAAGCCGCAGCATGTGGTGATCGCCGCAAAGCGCTCAGCGCAGTTCCAGGAAGCTGAAATCGTAAACTGACACCAGATTACTGAAAAAAGGCCTCCGGGAACCCAGGGCTCGGAGGCCTTTTTCGTTCAGCGATACGAAATTCATCGAAACAGACTTCCGCTCCCCGGGCCTCGGACGCCGCAAGGGGAAACACCGTGAAACGGTCACTGAGTATCAATCCGGCCATCGTGTACGCCATGGGCTTCTTCCATGCCTTCGTACTGATCGTGCCCGTGTTTGTGCCGCTCGCCCAGGGCTACGGCCTGTCCATGTCGCAGATTCTGCAGACCCAGGCCCTCTATGCCCTCACGATCGCCTGCTTCGAAGTCCCTTCGGGCTACGTGGCGGACGTGTGGGGTCGTAAGCGCGCCGTACTCCTTGGATCAGCCGTGAACGCCATTGGTTTTCTCTGGCTCTTGAGCGCCGACGTCTTCGTCGACTTCCTCGTCTACGAAGTGCTCCTCGGCATCGGAATCAGTCTGATTTCCGGGGCCGACCTCGCGCTGCTCTATGACTCGGAGAAAATCCTGGAAGCCCGCGGCGAATCGCGAGCGGGCAGCAGCAAAGCGCTGAGCCGCCTCATCGCCATTGAGGCCGGGGCCTCGGGAATAGCCGGGGTGGGGGCGGCCCTGCTCCTGCTGTTCACGGATCTGCAGGGCCTCGTGATTGCCCAGGCGTTCTTCAGCATGATGCCGCTGCTCCTGGGCTTTGCCCTGGTGGAGACGCCTCGCCCGGTGCTCGCACAGAACCACGGCGCCAATACCCGCGCGATCTTCAAGCTGCTCCTGCGCGGGCAACCCGTGGTGCTGTGGACGTCGCTGGCGATTGCGGCCTTTGGTCTGCTCGCGCTCTATGCCTTCTGGATCTACCAGAAGTACTGGGAGTTGCAGGGCATACCGGTGGCGCAGTTCGGCTACATCTGGGCGATCTTCGCGATTACCGTGAGCGTGGCGGCACGCTACGCGAGCTATCTCGAGGCTCGCTTCGGCTGGCGGATGCTGCTCATCGTGACGGCGCTGCTGCCCATGATCGGGCTGCTTGGCATGACGATCTTCGGCGGCTGGGTGGGCGTGATGTTCGGTTTCGCCATCCAGGTCAGCCGCGGTATGAGTCTGACGCTGTTCTACGACGCGTTGAATCGACGCATTCCGGATGACTTCCGCGCGACGGTCAACTCGCTGGTCAGCCTTGCGGTGCGGAGCCTGTTCATCGTTTCGGGCCCCGTCCTGGGTTGGGCGCTGGACGACCTGGGTATGCAGACCACGCTGATCGGTCTGGTGCTGCTCTTCGCTCCTGTGCTGGTCGCGGTCACGATCGGTCTTGGCGTACGCATCCGCCGCGAAAAAACGCCGGCACTGCCCGCACCGGCGGGGCTCTAGGGCCCCGCCGGTTTTTTTACATCAGATACGCAAGAAGCCAGAAGGCACCCATGGCGGCAAACAGCGTGAGAACGTGATTGCGGGTCACGCGCGCCACGACCGCGGCGATGACAAGCCCGAACAGTTCCGGGGCGCCGATCAGCACCTCGCCCCGCGGTGATGTGAGCATAGTGACGATCAAGGCTCCCATGACCGCCGGGGCCACATACTCCAGCGCTCTCAGAGCGAGGGGCGGAAAGCGTCGTCGCGCGAGGGCCACGATAAAGATCGCCCGGCTGAGATAGGTTCCCAGCCCCGTCACCAGGATAGCCAGGAAGGCGCTCACGACCGGCGCTCCGGTTGATCGGTGGCTTCGCGAAGCGAGCGACGCACGAAAGCAGGCATCAGCGTCTCCTCAGGAGATCGATGGAGAGACCCACCGCTATGCCGAGCACGGCGCCGAGGAGCAGGCCGAAGCGGTTGGGCAACTCCGCGAAGAATACGGTAAGGCCAGCGGCCACAAGCGCAACCAGTACCTTCTCCCAGCGGTCGATCGCCGTAACGAGCAGCGCCATGAACAGAACCGGGGCCGCGAAGGCGAGGTTCCATTCCATCGGCACGACGGGTCCGATAAACAAGCCCAACGCCGTGCAAAGCATCCATAGCGTCCAGAAGGTGAAACCCGCCCCCAGGAAGTAGGCGCGGAACGACGCCGGATCCTCATCGCGGTACAGCATGGACAGCGCGAAAACCTGATCGATCAGTACATAGGGCCCGAGCCAGCAGAACCAGCGCGGCTGACCCTGGAAACGCGGCGCCATGGTCACGGAGTACAGCAGGTGTCGAGCCCCAACAATGAGCGCCGCGGTTACTGCCGCCGCAACGCCGGCCCCTTCGCCGAGCAGCGTGAGCAGCGTTATCTGCACCGCGCCGCCAAAGATAAGCGGCGACGAACTCCAGCCCAGCCAGGGTGCAACAGACGACTCGCCCACTACCACGCCGAAGACGAGCGCGAAGGGCACGGCCGGCACAAAGAGCGGCAGCGCGTCGCGGATGCCCGCCAGTGCGGCGCTGCGAAGCGTGGCCACGGTCAGGCGATGTCCAGCGCCATGGGCAGGAACTTGCACACCAGGACCTGGTCACCGGCGCGCCGGGCGCTCTCGCGGAGCGTGTCACTGACCGCGGCCATCACGGCATCGTGCTCACCGCGGATTTGTGTACTCATTGCATTCGTCACGACGGTGAGATCTGCGCGTTCGTTCAGGTCATCGATGAATTGCTGGATGATGGGTATGAAGTCCGCATTGAGTGGATAGAGACTCATCTCTGCCGTGAGGGTCATCGGGCGCCTTCCTTGAGTTCGTTGTCGTGGCCAAGCTGCGCTATTGTAGAGCGGGCGCCGGAGCCGGGCAGCGCTTTGGCCGTCGCGTCGTCGCCGGCGTTCACTGAACTCCTTTACACCATCGCCCGGGAGAGCTGCCCATGAAACGTATCGCCTACTTTCTGGCCACCGTCCTTGCGCTCAACCTCGACTGGCGAGACAGCTATCGCAGCGATGGCCCGGCGAGTTTTCGGCAGGTACTCCCGCGGGTTCGCCGCTGGTTCAGCTTTCGCGAGTTTGCCCGCGGCGACCTCACGGACCACTATCGATTCTCAGCGCAAACCGTCAGCGCGCTGGACAAGCACCTGGGCAGGGCCGCCCTGCTGGAGCTGGCAACTCGCTTTCCGCGGTACCGCTCGTTCAACCGCTCCCTGGAACTCGCCCTGGCGGATAGCTGTGGAGACTGCGCGTCCCCCTGACCCGTCCGGGTTGGTCGGGACGGTTATCCTGACGTTTATCGCCTGAACGATCCATGGACTACATCGCTTCCGTTTTTGCGTCCCGGGCCCTGGCGCTGGCCGCCGGGTCCGGCCATAAGCCCCGCGCCCGGGCACGGGGCGACGCACTGCTCGCCTCCGCGGGGATTCTGAGGTCACAGCTGGCGGAACCCGAGGGCCTCATCGACGACAGTCGGTTCTTCAATCTACTGGAGGCGATCGCGGACAGCACAGGTGACGGCCGATACATCGGTATCCGGATCGGCGCCGCCATGCGCTGTGATGACTACGGTGCCTTCGGCCTCGCCTTCAAGTCGTCCGTGGATCTCCGCGGCTCCTTTCAGCGTGTGGAACGCTTCGGACGCGTGGTTACCAACGTCGCCAATTTCACCGTTACGCGCGGCAGGCAAACGACCTGGATGAGCGTACCGGCGACGCGATCGGGTCGCCCTGGCGAACTCATGACAAACGAACTGGCCCTGGCCGCGGCGACGTCGCTGAGCCGCGAAGTCGCTGGCCGCACCTTTGCGCCAACGCGCGTGAGCTTTCAGCATGCGGCACCGGAGGAACGCCGGCCGATGGACACCTTCTTCGGCTGCCCCGTCGCATTCAATGCGGACCGCAACGGACTAGAGCTGGACAACCAGATCCTGACTACGGCGAACACGCTCGGCGACGCCAAGATCTCGGAATTTTTCGATCGCCATCTCGATGGCGAACTCCGGGAGCGCACGCTGACGGATTCCCTCGAGGGGCGCGTGTTGAAAATGATCACGCCGGCGTTGAGCGAAGGGACGCCTCGTATCGAGGACATAGCACACCGCCTGGGCATGAGCCGCCGAACGCTGCAACGACGACTTGCCGAGCAAGATGTCGCCTTCCTGGAACTCCTCGATCGGGCGCGGCGCGAACTGGTGTACTCCCTCCTCCGCACTCCCCGCTACAGGCTCTCCGAGATCGCCTTCCTTGCCGGGTATGCCGACCAGAGCGCTTTCTCCCGGGCTTTTCGTCGCTGGGAGGGGCAGACACCGGCGGAATTCCGTCGAGCAGCCGGCAGCGGCGGCTGACGCGAGCGCCGATGGCGCGCTGCGCACAATAATCGGCGCCTGCTGCCAAGCAATGTCCTGAGGACATGGCTAGGCTTGCGTTCGTCCCACCCATGGAGAGCGAGCATGAACACCAGAGCAATTCCTGTGACCGGTGCCCCGCGTCAATCCGGCGCGCACATCGTCACAGCCATTTCGCGGAAGATCTTCGATGGACGGAGTGAAGCCACATCGAGGGACGCCGAAGGCGTCATCAGTTGTAAGCCCACATCGTTCAGCCAGTTTGCCCTCGCCGCCGCAGCGAGCGGTGCCGGGGGCGTCCGCGGCACGGAAGCAAAAGGAGTGGCACGCGATGAAACGGCTTGAGCTGCACAGCGGCGTACTGATTCTGGCGGGGCTGACCGCGACGGCTATAGGCAGCTACATTGCCCTGGCCCCGCTGGCGTTCTACGAGGGCTATAACCTTCCCCTGGCGGGCAGCATCGATATGCTCAGCGAACTGCGGGCCACCGGGACCAACCTCGCCGCGCTCGGTGCGGTCATGGTGTTCGGCGCACTGAAGACATCGTTGCGGCCCCTCGCCCTCGCCACCAGCCTGATCGTGTTCAGCGCCTTCACCGGCGGCCGGTTGCTCAGCCTGCTGATCGACGGCCAGCCCGGGAGCGGTGTGCTGCTCGCGTTGCTCATAGAAGCCACGCTGGCCAGCCTGTGCCTGCTGGCGTTTCTTCGCCACCGAGCGGCGTGAATACAGCCCTGTGCGGCCGGGCATTCACACGCTCGCAGATAGCACGGCGACGACAAAAAGATGTGCGAAGGCAACGCAGCCCAGCCAGAGACTGTAGCCCCCGGCGCCGCGCCATCCCAACGACCCAGAGCGCCGCAACAGCAGGACCAGAGGAGCCAGGCCTAGCAGCGGAAGCGCCAGGCCGCAGACGAGCACATAGCTGCCCGTGAAAATAGCGAAGGCATCGCCGGCGATGGTGCAGAGAAACAGGGCGACATGGGTCAGCGTGTAGCCCAGGGCCAGCACCAGCACGGCTACGGGAACACGGCGGGATTCCGGCCTGCGAATGATTGCCGCGCCCATCATGCCGAGGCTCGCCAGGGTAAGGAAAAGCCAGACCACCGCGACGTAGACGGCTCCCGCCATGAGCAAATCAAGGAGACCGTAGACAACTTCTTTCATGATGATTGCCGGAAATACACCGGGCGCAGGGTCAAAGAGAGACTGTTGCTACGGCAGGCCCCGGTTCCGACGGGGAAACGGCGCCCGCGGGACGATGCTGTTCGTCACGGATCAGCGGCCAGATCTTCCTCGTCGACGTCGAGTTCCTGCTCAAACTCGCGCGGCGTGAAAGTGCGTCCGCCCAGGAAACTGCCCTCGACCGTGGTCACATTGCGGTCGTTGGGCCGGGGTGAATCACTCGTGAACGAGCTTAAGGTCTCGAGCTCGAAGTTCATGGAGGTCGCGGTCACGCGTACGTCTCCGGCAACAGCCGTTTCGAAGGTGAAGGTCTTGTCTACGGTGCCGTCGATGTCAGTCACCGTGGTGGTAGTTTGCCGGAATGCACTGATCAGCAGTTCACCGCTGCGCTCGACACCTCCGGGGGAAAGGAACACGATCTCGGCAACGCTGATGTCCCCACCGAAGGTACCGAGCACTCCCGCCTCGTCAAAGCTCACCTTCAGCGGGTCCGGAGTAACCAACCTCGGCGCGATGAAGTTGATCTCGGAGGCATACACCTGAGCTTCCGGCTCCTGGGCAACGTCATTGGTAATTCGGCGTTGGATGCCGGTGAATACCCCGTCGAAGGTATCGTTCAGGTCCACGTCCAGGCTTTCAAAGAAAGCGTTGAGCACCGGAACGGCGTAGCATTTGCTGAACAGCTGCGCGATTTGCTGGGCCTGGGACTGGCTGATTGCCGCCGCCTCAAGAATGGGCGAGGCGCGGAGCAGTGTGCCAACCAGAACCTCGCCGAGTACCTCGTCCAGGCCGTCCGGGTCCAGGAAGCACTGCAGATGCAGACCGGCGGCGTAGACAGAAGCGAGTTTTATCGCGGCTTCGAACATCGGTTTGCTATCGGACTCAGGAGATCCCAGGCTCAGAGCCAGGTTTTCAACGGTAAGTACGAGTAAAACGAGCGCGTTGTACTCGCCCTGCATGTCCTCCGTCATGACGTCGCGGTTGATGAAGCTCTCGATATCGGCGAGGAGTTGTTGCCGGCGTTCATTCGTCAGGCGGATGATTTCGCTCTCCACGTTTTCCGTCGGTACTTCGCCATACGCCGCTTCCATGACCGTGGCCGCCACGGTATAGCCGCCAGCCGCGCGCAGACCGGCGACGGCTTCTTCGACCACTTCAACAATCCAGACGTCAGAAAATCCGAAGGTCTCAAGAGTGACGCGTTCACCGGAGCGGGCCGCGTCAACGAGGCTGTCTGCACCCGTCATCCCCGGGGTGTCGTCCGTGGGAAAGAGCGGTACGAGCCTGACTTCACTCCCGTCTTCATCGGCCACAACCCCGAGCAGAGCCGTGCCCGGGGTCCGCCTACCGGTGACGTCGAAGTCGAGGGCTATGGGCTGGCCGAATACCCGACCTGGCGGCCCGAGGCGGGCCCCGGCGAGGGCAGTGACTCCCGCAGGAAACCCGTCCACCGCCGTTATAGGTGCAGCGCTGAATGCGGTGCTGGCGGCGACGCTGGCCTCGGGCACATTCATCGTAAGTAAGGTGCCGTCATCCGTCGGCACGGTGAGCGATCCGCCGACCGACGACAGAGACACGACTTCGGCCGCGTCTTCATCTACTGCGCTGGAGAGCTGGAGCGGCGCTGGCTCGTCGAAAACCAGGGGATCGCTGCCGCCGGCAAGCTCAGCGTCGTCATCGATACCATCTCCATCGGAGTCCGCGAGCAGCGGCGAGGTGCCGTGAACGTTGACTTCGTCACCGTCACTGAGGCCGTCGCCATCGGAATCGGCAAGCTCGGGATTCGTGCCACGCTCTTCCTCTTCAAACGCATCAAGACCGTCATTATCGTCGTCTCGTGGCGCCGCCCCGAGCAAGAGCATTAGCACGCTCGCCTCGCGCTGCGAGAGTTCCTGGGCGCCGAGGAACGACCCGAGACCGCTAAGCAGGAGCAGTATTACGAACGAGACCGTGAGGCGACGCACCAGGCGGTCCTCCCTCGTGAAGGTTTAGTTTCCGGCGTTCAGTGTCGTTTACTCTTCGACTGCGGGGCCGTATTGATCACGCAGCTCATCGACACTGGCAATCGCCGACTCATAGTCAACATAGTCGCGATGCTCGATGATCGCACCCCCAGCGACGCGGATGATGCTGGTCACCGCACCCGTGATCGTGACTTCAGCCTTATTGACGTTCCAGGTGGCGCCAGCGGTGGTGCCGATGACGTCGTACAGCACCATGAAATAACCGGCCGTTTCCGTACAGGCTCGATAATTGAATTCAAGCTTCTGCGTGGCGGAGCCATCACTCTCCCTGCGCCAGAAGGAAACAATTTCTTCCGCGCCGCGAATGTCGATGGCGGGTCGATCGAAGTAGATCATCGTGGGATCGACGTAGCGCGCATCGGGTGCCAGCAATTGCTGCATCGTCGGCCAGTCCATAGCCTCTATCACGTTGAGATAGGCAATCGCTGGATTGTCGTCGCACTCGGCGCGCAAGGCCGGTCCATGCACCAGAAGAAGGACGATCGCCGCGCTTAAGATGAGACGCTTCATGTCGTTCCCTCAATATTTTCGGTGCCCAGACCCTAAGCGATCTATGCGAGCGAAGCCAGGCACCGGTCTGCGATGGAGTTATTGTTAACAGGCCCTAGCTGAAACCATCAACGCGGGACTGCACATCCGCGAATACCTCGAGAAATCCAGCCTCAAGCGTGGCATCCAGATCCTGGGCGACCGCCAGCGTTTCAAGAACCGGCAGTTTGCGCCGAGCCCGCATGGCCAGCCGGCCAAGGACGGCCTCGACGCCTGCCATGCTGCGGTAGGCCCGCAGCCAGTTCGCCTCAACCCATAGGGGCGCCCGCTCAGCCAGCGCCGGCGGCAGGGGTGCTCCCGGTGTTGAAAGCACCCGGTATACGTTGTCGATGAAGGCGTCGCGGCCGAAGGTCGAGAAACGGTCCCAATTGCGAAACAGGTAGTGGTCGAAGAGTACGTCCAGGACGATGGGCGCTACCCGGCGCTGCGCGCCGGCGAAGGAAGCCACCAGTTTGCGATAGTGGGGATGCGAGTCCGTGAGCACGTCGACGCGTCGATGGCGGCGCACGCCGTCGGCTACCCGAGGATGGAGTACGTGATCCTCCAGTCGACCCTTCACCAGATCACCCGCCACGTTACCGATCACGCTATGGGCATAGGGTTCTGAGAGAAGCGCATGGGCGAGATAATTCACAGGCAATTGCTCAAACAGGGGTTAACAAGGGTTAACCGCCCCAGCTCACCGATTCGGCGACCAGACTCCATTTTAATCTGCGATCGCCTCGATAAAGGCCGATTTCGTGTTTCGCCGGATCTTGCACGCTGTGGCGAAAATTCCGTCTGAGGCGGGCAATCGCTCCCCCGCGCGCGAGCGTAGAATGGCAGCGTACTCATGGATCGCCTGCGCGTGGATACCGCCCTTATCGATAACTTCTCAAACCCGGAGCAAGCCAGCAATGGGCAGCGCTGGCGCTTCTTCAGCGATCGCGTGATGGGCGGCATATCAAGCGGCGAGGCGACGCATGACCGCGTCGACGGTCGAAGGGCCCTGCGACTCACCGGCGACGTTAGCCTCGAGAACAACGGCGGCTTTATCCAGGTGGCGCTCGATCTCGCCGGGGGCGATCGCCTTCTGGATGCCAGCGCATTTGCCGGCGTCGAGCTGACGCTGCGCGGCGATGGGGCGGACTACGCCGTCAATCTCCGTAGCGCGGATCTGCGCTATCCGTGGCAGAGCTATCGGGCTACCGTCCCCGGCATCGCCAGCTGGACAACGCACCGCCTTCCCTTCGACAGTTTCCTACCCCATCGTACCGATCGCCCGCTCAACCCGGCCCGCCTGCGCCGCATCGGAATCATCGCGATTGGCGAGGCTCGACGGGTAGACGTCGCCATAGCGGAGCTGCGCTTCTTTCGCTGAACGGGTTCGTCAGGAATGCGCGGCAACGGCGCGACGCTCGCGCCAGGCCTCAAGCACGGCGATGGCAAACCAGGCGTACAGCGTCACACCGATGAAGGTCGCGAACCGCACCAGAAATGCGGTCAGGGCATCTTTGCCGTTTGCGCTGTCTTCCACCGCCGGGCCCAGAAGTATCAGCATGGTGACGATGGCGTTGATCCAGAATGAAGGCGCGACCCCGGTAGGCAGCACACCGAACATCTTACAGCCCACGTAGAGCGACGCGGCGGCCATCCAAAGAAAGTACATCCACAAATCCGGCTTCAGGGACAGCGCCCACCACATCAGCACCGCGAGCAGTCCACCGGCAAAGGTGGAGCCGAGAAGTTCGCGTCCGGCATGCCGCACATCGACCACCGAGGCCTGCTGACCCAGGGACACGGATTTCATGATGGTCATGAGGTACTGCTGCGGATTGGTGAGGGCCAGAAGGTAGGCGGGCATAACGATCAGCGTGGCTCGCAGCGCCAGCCAGTTGGATGTGTGCGCCGCCACGGGAGACTCGGGAGCCGGGCCGGGCGCCTTCGGTGGCTCGGGCAGCAGCGGATAGACAAGCCACAGGCAGAGCACCGCGGTGGCAATGCCCAGCACAAGGGACCAAATCAGCGTCGTGGCCAGCGCATAGGACAAAAAGCCGGCCACGGAGATCAGCGTAAAGCCGATCGTGAGAAAAATACCGAGCATGCGCTTGCCGCGGATAACCGTAAGGTACATGGCCAGGTAGAGACCCGCAGCCACGACCAGCACGGCCGTGAGCGGGTAGTAGCGCAGTAGCGGAATGAGCAATACACCGACCATCAGCGACACGCTCACGACGAGAATGAGGGCCAGCAGGGCCTTCGGACCGGGTGGCGGGCCCGGAGCCGCCGACAGGAAAACGACAAACAGCGGCGCCAGATAGGGCAGCGGGAACGCCAGGGCGTAGGCCACCCCCAGAGCCAGGGCGGCCGCAAGCGCGAAACGCAGGGAGCGGCGATCAGCGACCGCGGTTTCAGTAGGCATAGGATAGCCAGCTCATCAGCCGGATATAGATCTTGCCGAGGAAACGGGTGACCCCTGCCCGGTCGCTATACACGATAACGGAGGCCTGGCCACCAACGCGCAGCTGGCGGAGCAGCTCGGGGTCCTTGGCGTCGAATCCCACTTCCACGGGGAAGCGCTGCGCCTGCCGTAACCAGTCTCGACTGTTGCTCACCGAGGGTAAGGTTCCCGGCGGCGGCGCTTGCCCGGCGCTCACCCCGAGCCCCACGCTGCGCACACGACCCTCGAAGACCCTCCCCGGGACCGCGTCAAAGATAATCTCGGCGGGCGCATTTCCCGTCATGTGACCCAGGTTGTTTTCGGTGAAGTCCGCGCTGATCCACAGATCGTGAATCGTAATAAGAGTCATCACCGGAGTGCCGGTGCCGGCGTACTGTCCCACGTCGGCGCGCAGGTCGGTGATCAGCCCCCGGGATGGCGCGGTCACCCTGGTCCGTGCGAGATCGAGGCGAGCCTTCTCCACGGAGGCCTGAGCGGCGAGCAGGATGGCGTTAGCGGCCTCATCGTCGCCGCCTTTCTGCTCGATGGCGCGCTGGATGTCCGACTCGGCGGCGCTGACCCGTGCCCGGGCCTGATCCAGAGAAGCCTGCGACGACTCGAGGCGGCGCAGGGAGATCGTCCCCGGATCCTCTTCCCGGAGTCGTTTCAGGCGCTCGTAGTCCTGGCGCGAACGCAGTTCACTGGCCTCGGCGGCGCGCAGACTGGCGCGGGCCGCTTCGACCGCCGCGTCTCCCGCCTGTACCTGACTGCGGGCATTGGCGAGATCCGATTCAGCGCGGGCCAGCGCGATACGATATTGGGCGGGGTCAATCACAAAGAGCGGCTGTCCGGCATCCACCTCCTGGTTGTTCGCTACGCCCACCTCGGTGATTCTGCCGGCTACCTCCGGCGCTATACCGATAACGTATCCCTGGATTCGCGCCTGGTCCGTATAGGGTGCGTAGCGATCGGCGACCAGGTACCAGGAAAGCGAGATAACGATCAGCGCCAGAATCACGATTCCGCCGCGTCGCGCGGTAGCCCCTGCCGGCTCAGTCTCCGCTACGGGCTCCGGCGCCTCGCCGTTGTCGTCTACACTCTCATCGCTCATCTTGAGCCTCCCTGCCTGCGGCTGCCCAGCGATTCAGCCCGTTCCAGATCAACGGGTAGGGACCCGTCGAGAAGATCACCCCAGTTGCTCCGTTCGCGCATCTGGTCGCGGATCTCCGCCGGGATCATGGTTTCCATAGGCATCGACTGCCATCCCCCGCCCAGCGTACGGAACAACTCAATGGCAGCGGAGAGATGCGCTCCCTGATTGAGCAGTTCCTTCTCGGCCTGCGAGAACAGAGCCCGCTGCGCATCAAGCACGCGCTGAAAATCGGCGTAGCCCTCTTGATAGCGGCGATTGGCCAGATCCAGGGAGCGTTCCGCGGCCGCCCGCGACTCCGCCAGCACAAGCCCGGCCTCGGCGCTTTTGATGACGGCGATCGCGGCGTCATCAATTTCCCGGGCCGCGTCCAGAACGCTCACATCGAAGGCCAGCAGCGCCTGCTGCAGCCGGGCGTCCTGCACCCGGATGTTGGCGCGGATCCGGCCGTAGTCAAAAATGTTCCAGCGCAGCGACGGGCCCACCGCAAAGGTTGTGCCGTCGCTGGTCGCGCCGAGGCTGTCTCCGGCCCAGCCAAAGGAGCCAAAAAGCGATATTGCCGGGTAAAGATCCGCCGTCGCGATACCGATCTGGGCGGACTGCGCGGCGGCCTGCCAGGCGGCGACGCGCACATCGGGACGGCGCAGAAGGAGCTGGGCGGGTACCTCACTGATACTGATCGGGCTTACCGTCGGCAGGGGGGCCACGGACGCCGCGAGCTCCGGAAGTTCGCCCGGCGGACGGCCGAGGATCAGTGCCATGGCATTGCGCTGCTGCGTCAGCACGCGTTCCAGGTCCGGGATCGTGGCGAGCGTGGCGAGATACTGCGTTCGCGCCTGCTGCAGGTCCAGCTCCGATTCCTGACCACTCTCAAATAGCTGAGTTGTGATCTCGAAGCTGCGCTTCTGGATCGAAGCGTTCTCACGCGCAATGGCGATGCGCAGCTGCGTGGTACGCAAGGCGTAGTACAGCTCCGCGGTCTGGGCAAGGAGCAGCACCTGTGCATCGCGCTGCGCGGCGATGGAGGCCAGAAAGGCGGCATCCGCGGCCTGCACGCCGCGCTCAAAGCGTCCCCAGAAATCCACCTCCCAGCCGACCGAGACCGAGCCGTCGTAGCTCCCGAAGCTGTCCTGGCTGGCAGGTAGCAGGCCATCGCTTCGGCGTTGGCGCAGATAGGCCGCGGAGGACTGCAAGGTCTGCGACTGCGGCAGGCGCAGGGCCTCGGCACCACTCAGGCGAGCCCGCGCTTCCAGTACCCGGAGTCCGGCGAGCTGCAGCGAAGGACTCGCGAGGAGGGCCGCGTCGATGAGTGCCGCCAGCGCGGGATCGTTGAAACGCCGCCACCAGGTCGCCAGATCTTCGCCGGAGGAACTGCCCGCGCCGAGTTGCTGCCCGTACAGGTCGGGCTGCCAGGCTGCCAGCCAGTCCGGCGTTGGTTCGGAGTAATCGGGCCCGAGCGTCGTGCAGGCCGCAAGGGCGACAAACGCAGCGGCGGCGAAACCGCGATTGGCCATCCGGGTCACAGCGCTGAATCCAGCCTTCCGAAGGGGTTCAGGATGTGCCCGTGTCCGCGTTCACGTCGCCGGACGCGGGGTCGGCATCCGGCATCTCGTCCACCCAGCCCATGAAGAGTTCATAACCCACGCTGAGCACGACGGCACCGATGAACAGGCCGATGATGCCCGCGCCGACCATGCCCCCCAGAGCTCCGAGCAGCACTACCGGCATGGGCACATCGACGCCGCGCCCGAGAAGAATAGGTTTCAGAACGTTATCCGCGGCCCCCGCGACCAGGAGGTACACCGTGAGCACGGCATTGATCACCGTGCCGTGCTCCGTGAAACCCCAAAGGTAGGCAACAACGGGCAGCGAGATAATCAGCGCCGGCAGCTGAAGTATGCCGACGACGAGCACGAGCAGGGCGAGAAGGCCGGCGGCCGGTATGCCGGCAACGAGAAAACCAAGACCCAGGAGAACCGCCTGAATGGCAGCAACGCCGACAACCCCCAGCGCGACAGAACGCACCGTGAGCGTGGCGAGGCGATGAAGATCCCCGCCGCGGCCGCTCCCCGCGACGCGACGGAATACGCGCCGCATCGCGCCTGATCCCGATTCGCCGTAAGCCATCATAATGCCGGCAACGATCATTGCCCCAAAAAAGAAAAACAGCGTACCGGCGGTCCCGGCAGCGGAGGACAGCGCCGCCCGGCTGATGTTGCCAAGATGCGGCTGCAGTTCCTCAAACAGTGCCGGCAGATCGGTCGAAGCGAGCATCCAGGTGTCGTAGACGCGCTCCCCGAGCAGCGGCCAATCACGCACCGCTTCTTTCGGTGGTTGGATGTACACCTCCTCAGCGTTGAAGTTGCCCACTACCTCAAAGATATGCGTTGCAAAGGACATTCCCAGGAGCATGGTAGGCACGCCGATGAGCAGGAGGATCGCAAGAACGAGGAGCGTTGCCGCTCGACCAGGCGAAGCGCCCAGGCGCGCCATGAGCGTCAGGTGCAGCGGGTAGAACGAAACGGCGAGGATGAGCCCCCAGCTCATGATGGGGATAAAAGGCGCGAAGATACGCTCGCAGGCCACTACTGCGAGTACGATGAGCCCGAGACGGATAAAAAAGTCGAGGACGTCCCCCGCCAGCAGCTCCCGGAGCGAATCCCGATCCATTGCCATAGCCCGATTCTCCCCGGATTCACGCAACCAACCCGCTAAGATTTGCGGGGGCGGCGCTAGTGTACGTCAAGGCCAGGAAAGTTTTCGCAATCCACCGTCGGCACCGCTTCGTATCTCCGACGTGCTACGTTGTTGTCCCGAGTTACTGCTGCCACCCGGCCGTTGGAGATCGCGTGTCCCCGCGCCTGACCGTCCCGCTGTCGCTGCTTCTTGCGGCTTTGTCACTGTTCCCGGGGCACGCCGTGGCTGATACGACCGCTAGAGTCATTCGCGTTGCTACGTTCAACGTCAGCATGGAGGGCGGCAACTACGTCGCCCCCGGCACCACGCCCGGCGGCCACGAGCTGCCCGCGGCCTTGAGTAACAGCGACCACCCGCAGATCAGCAACATCGCTGAGATCATTCAGCGCGTGCGGCCGGACATTCTGTTGCTCAACGAATTCGACTACGACCCGGATCCTGAACGCGGCGTCCTGCCGTTCCTGAACAACTACCTCCGCCAGCCGCAACTGGGCACCGAAGCCATCGACTATCCCTACTTTTACCAGGGACCGGTCAACACCGGTGTCGATTCCGGCATGGACCTTGATCGCGACGGACGCGCCTCCGGCACCGGCAATGACGCGTTTGGCTACGGCCTTTATCCCGGGCAGTACGGCATGCTGCTCCTCAGCCGCTTCCCTCTGGCGGAGGGGGAACGCCGCAGCTTTCAGCACTTCCTCTGGAAAGACATGCCCGACAACCTGATGTCCGACATGCGCGACGAGGACGGCGGGCTCTGGTATCCAGAGTCTGTCCAGGACAGGCTGCGCCTGTCCTCCAAGTCGCACTGGGACGTTCCGATCACCATCAATGGCAGGACAGTGCACGTGCTGGCCAGTCACCCCACGCCGCCGGTGTTCGATGGTCCCGAGGATCGCAACGGTCGGCGAAACCATGACGAGATCCGTTTCTGGACCGACTACCTGGGCGGAGAGATCGCCGACTACATCTACGATGACAACGGCTTGCGCGGCGGCCTGCGCGGCGAACGCTTCGTGATCCTCGGCGATCTCAATGCTTCCATGGAAGAGGGCGACGCGCGGCGCGAGGGGATTTCCGAGTTACTGGGCCACGACCTGGTACGTCGCGGCATGCTGCCCACCAGCGACGGCGGTCGCGCCAACCTGGCGGATTCGCCCTTCAGTCCGGCGCATACCGCGGCCTGGGGCATGCGCGCGGACTATGTCATTCCGAGCAGGGCCGGCTGGCGCGTGCGCGACGCCGGGGTATTCTGGCCGCCTCCCGGCGACGCCCTGCACCGTCTCGTGGAGAGCCGCAGCGCCTCGTCGGATCACCGCCTGGTGTGGTTGGACCTGGAACTCGTTGACTAAAAAATACCCTGCCCCCTGGGCAAGGCTTGCGACAGGCCGTCCGGCCCGTCAACTGGAGAAGGAAAACCATGCTTATCGTTACGGGCACCTACGCAGCGCTCCTGGGACTGCTCTTTGTCGCCCTCAGCGTCCGCACGCTGCGTTTGCGCAGGCGTCTTCAGATCGCCGTCGGGGATGGCGGTAGCGCCGAGATGCTTCGCGCCATGCGCGTTCACGCCAATTTCGCGGAGTACACCCCCATCGCCCTGCTGCTCATCGCCCTGGCTGAGCTCAACGGCGTCGACGCGCTCCTGATTCACGCCCTGGGTATCGCCCTGCTGCTGGGGAGACTGAGTCATGCCTGGGGCGTGCGCCAGATGCGCGAGACCTTTTTGTTTCGCGTCGTTGGCATGGCCATGAGTCTGACCAGTATCAGCGGAGCGGCGCTTTTGCTGCTCTATACGGCAATTCAAGCCGCTTCATGACAAACTGTCGGGCCTGCCCCGGGCTGGACCCGTCAACCCCGATTTTGGAGAGTACCTATGGACATCGGCATCAGCGAAGAGGATCGCATTGACATCGCAACAGGACTCAAGGCTCTGCTCGCTGACTCCTACACGCTCTATCTGCAGACCCACAATTTTCACTGGAACGTCACTGGACCGCAGTTCCGCGAGCTGCACCTCATGTTTGAGGAGCACTACACGGAGCTGGCCACGGCCGTCGACGAGGTCGCGGAACGTATTCGCACCCTGGGCATCGCGGCGCCCGGCACCTATAAGGCTTTCGCGGAGCTGTCGAGTATCGAGGAAGTGGAAGGCGTTCCGGCCGCGTCCGAGATGGTCGAACGCCTTACCCGCGGTCACGAACAGATCGTGAAGACCTGCCGGGCTGTGCTGGCGAAAGCGCAGGAGGCGGATGATGAATCCACTGCGTCGCTCGTATCTGACCGCATGCGCGTACACGAGAAGACCGCCTGGATGCTGCGCGCCCTCGCGGCCTGAGGAGCGCCCTTACGCAAGAGCGGTCAGCTGATCGCGGCCGCCTTTCTTGGAGCGATACATGGCGTCGTCGGCACGCGCATAGATCGTCTCAGTGGTGTCGTCCTCGCGTACCGCAGTCACCCCGGCACTCATGGTGATGGAAACGGGCTTGCCCTCGAAGTGGAAGGCACTGGTTCCCACGGCGCCGCGGACGGCCTCCACGATCGGCTGCGCCGCCGCGAGGGGCGTTCGCGGCAGGAGCAGAACGAACTCCTCCCCGCCCACGCGGAACAGCAGATCGGTCTCCCGGACGCGGTCGGATATCTGCTTCGCAACCAGCTGCAGGGCCTTGTCGCCAGCGCTGTGGCCATAGGTGTCGTTCACGTTTTTAAAGTGATCGATGTCGAGAACGGCCAGGCAGAACGCTTCCTGATAGCGGCGGAAGCGGCTGAACTCCTGGGCCAGGGATTCGTCGTAGGCGAGGCGGCTGCGTACGCCGGTAAGCGTGTCGCGCATGAGCTGTTCGCGGTTTTGCTGCAGGCGCTGCTGGAGCTGGGCGGACTCCTCCTCCATGCGCTCGACGCGATCTCTCAGTTCCTCATTGCGTGCCTCGGCCTCGGCAAGGCGCTCGGCATCTCCGTCGGTAAAATCGTTGATGGCGGTCTTTATGCCGTCCAGTGATTGGCTGACGGCCTCCTTGAGGCGGTCGATATCGGATTCGCTGTCTATCTGCTCCTGAATGCGACTGACGCCCGCATCCATCACCTCATGAAGACGCTCGGACTGTTCACGTCCGCTCTGAAGCCCAAGGAGATCGCTCTGCAGGACCCCGGTGATATCGCCGAGCTCCTCACTGACCTCTTCGACGAGAGCCTCCAGGGCCTGTTTGTCCGAGCTGATGCGCTGAATAATGCTGCGAATCTCGGCGATGATCCGCGAGAGGATGGTGTGCCAGTCGCCGGATCCCTCGCGCAGCAGGGTCTCGCGGACTGTCTTCAGCGAGCTCAATCCGGGCTGCACGACAGCAACTTCATCGATCAGCGCCAGGAGCACGGCCTTTACGTCTCCCGCCACCGCACCGCCCTGGGCGGCAGACACCGCGGAGTCGGCCTGGGGTTCAGGCCGCAGCAGAGAACTCATGGCGCCGGCGAGTTCCGTGAGACACCGCTCCGGCCCCAGCTCCGGAATACGCTCGCGGAATTTATGCAGCTCGGACCGACGCTCGTCCGGCAGCTGCAGCGCATCGATCAACTGTGTGGAGAAGGACCGGGCATCCCCACCGGAGTCCGCCGGCGCAGGGTCCGCGGAAGACGGCGCAGCATCCATGCCGCGGATCACGCGGCTGACTTCATCGACGGCGCTGTCGAGATCGGTGCCGCTTCCGCCCTTGGCCGCGCGCTGCACGAGTTCAAGGGCCCGGTCGAGGGACTCCGAAGTGCCCTCCGCGGCCATGGCCACGCGGGCGAGACCGCGACGCAGGCGCTGCTCGCTCGCCTCCCAGTCCCGGGCCTCCTCAAGGTAGCGGCGTTTCCAATCTTCCGTGTCGCTCATGACGCGAGCTTGTATAGCGAGGCCGGAGCGAGGTGGGTTCCGCAGGCACCGGGAAAGACGACGGACATCCTCAGACCTTCACGGCCACACAGATGCCTTTCATTTTTTTGGCTTCGTACATCGCCTCATCGGCGCGGCCCATGGCGTCTTCCATCTCATCACCTTCGATGAGCTGCGTAACGCCGCAGGAAATAGAGACGTCAATGGGTTTACCGTTGTCATTAAAACCGGCGTCGATGATCTCCTGGCAGGCGCTGCGGGCGAACACCTCCGCACCCTCGACGGCTGTGTCCGGGAGGAGGATGACAAACTCGTCGCCGCCGTAGCGACACACGATGTCACTCGCGCGAGCCCGCCCGTGCAGCACATCCGAAACCTTGACCAGCACCAGATCCCCCGCGGCGTGACCGTAGGTATCGTTGATGTGCTTGAAGCGATTGCAGTCCACGAAAACCAGCGAAAGCGCCGCACCGGCGCGCTTCCAGCGTGCGTAGAGTTCACGGGTGCGCTCCTCGTAGCCAGCACGATTGTAGGCGCCGGTGAGGGCGTCCTTGAGCGCCAGGTCGTTTTTGCTGCGAAGTTCACTGCGCAGCATATCGGCCTCGTTCTCGAGCGCCGCAAGCCGTTCGGTCAGCTCGCCAACGCGGTCCTGCGACTGTTCGTGCTGCTCCCGCTCGGCGATCACGTGCTCGGAAAGGCGGTGCATGATCCGGGCAAGCCCGTCTTTGATCAGCCCGCGGATCTCCTCGACGTCGCCGGCGGCGGCGGCGTCGCCCAGGGAGCGGGCGTCTTCGTCCACGTCGCTCTGGAGGCCCTCGGAGCGCTCCAGGGAACGAGTCGTATCGTTGGAGAGCAGCGTGATGACGTCTTCGAAGCCATCCAGCCGTTCGCGCAGGTCGCCGAGAAAGTCGGTGGTCTGGCTCCGCTCAGCGCGGATGCGCGAGTCAATGCGTTCTATTTCATCGGTGACTTCGCGCAGCAGTTCCTTGGCCTGCATGGGATGCAGAATCTGATCGAGCGCATCGCGAATCTCGGCGCTGCGCAGCGGACTGCCGTTGAGTACGTCGATGTGCTCCACCAGCCTCTGCAACAGCGCGGCAAAGAGAGACACGTAGCGTTCATCGGTGTCGTCGCCGTTGGACTTCTTGCCGAGCCAGCCCATGACCTTGCCCTGGCCCCGGCCGCTCATAACGCTGCCCTGGATAGCCTCGGCGGCGACGCCGAGTAATTCGACCAGGGCCTTTTGCCGGCTTACGGAGGTTTGTCCCGCGGCAGCCTGACGCACGAGGCCGTGCATACGCTCCTGCTCTTCGCTTTCAACGGGCATCGACCGAATCAGCTTGCGCAGGCCGGAGAGATCGTAGCCGCCATCAATGGTCGGCCCCTTGTCGATATCGATGCCCGCGCTGGTCATCAGCGAGCGCGCCAGACGGCTGGAAAGATCGTCGAGCTTACTCCCGCGAACACCTTCACGGACCGCTTTGCGAATCGACTCCAGGAGCTGATCAAGCTCCGGGTCGACCCCATCGGCCATATGCGAGAGCCGCAGGCTGAGCTGCTCTAGGGCTGTTTCCCGATCCATAGGTGCTGCTGACTTAAACGGCGCAAAGCGCGAAGGATAGCGCAGGCGCCCAACTCAGGCGATACATTATTAAGCCGGCGCCCGGTGCGTACTCAGACGCGACGATCAACACTTTCGGCAAGCCGGTAAACGTACGCCAGGACCTCGGCAACGGCCACGTAGAGCTCCGGCGGAATCTCTTCACCCAGGGGCACCTGGCAGAGGACTTCCGCGAGCTGGCCGTCCTCGATAATCGGTACCTCATGCTCCCGGGCCCGGTCGATGATGCGCTGGGCGACCTCACCGCCGCCCTTGGCCACCAGCACCGGTGCGCCGGTGCCGCTGTAGGAGAGCGCGGCCGAGTGTCGCCGAGACGCGTTGTTGTCCTTTCCCTTGCTCATCAGGCTCGCAGATCCAGGGTGCCGCGCGGTTCACGCACCGGCTCGGTGCCGGTGTCGGCGGGCATTTCCCGCGCCGGGCCCGCCGCCAGGTTCAGTCCCCGGCTCGCCAGGGCCGAATCGAGGAGACCCAGGGCGGCATCGAGGAGGCGCCGCGTCTCGGGCCGCGCCGCCGCGATATCCAGGCGCAGCTGCGTTTCGTCCAGGCGCAGGTCCAGCTCGATCGCGCCCAGCGATCCGGGCTCAAGATCGAGCTTTACGCGCCAGGGGGCTTCATCGTCGCTCGCCTCGCGCTGTTCAGCCCCGCCGCCGTCACGTTCGATCTGGATTCCCAGGGTATGAAAGGCGTTGCCGTACTGCACCGGCACCTCGAGCTGCCAGCTCCGCTGCTGCCCTTCGCTTCCCTGGGACGCGATC
This sequence comes from Pseudomonadota bacterium, assembly GCA_038748515.1. Lineage (GTDB taxonomy): Bacteria > Pseudomonadota > Gammaproteobacteria > Pseudomonadales > Halieaceae > Congregibacter. The sequence continues at coordinate 51,635 of JBCDIW010000003.1, read as the reverse complement.
TGGTTCAGATTGAGCCGTCCAAGGGTCGCTTCGAGCTCGCGCTTGAGCTCCGCAAGAGACTCGGCATCCGCCGCATTCATGGTGGCCTGCTCAATGCCGCCCAGCGCGCTGTTGGCCTGAGCGAGAGTGCGCAGAACGCCGGCCTTGATATCGCGAGCGGTGGCCGCTCGCCCAGGATCGTTTGCGCCGGCAAGTTTGGCCTCCAGAAACACACCCGAGTCGCGCACGGCGCGCGCGAGGCCGTCCGGTGTCGCCAGTCTTTCCGGGCGCGTGCTCAGACGCAACAGCTCGTCGATGGAGGCGGCCACCGGGGCCGGCATGGCCTGCGTTCCCGGGCTGGTCTGCAGGGACTGCATCAGGCTGGCGGCAGGTATGGTCGCGGCTTCGCTGCCGAGCCCGGGCATGAGGCGTACCGTCGCGTTGGTGCCGGCCGCGGCGACCACATTTTCGGGGGCGGCCAGCACCCGCAGCGTCGGCACGGGTTGCAGCTGCTTTACCTCCAGGAGCAGCTGAGCGCCCTGCTGAATGGGAATATCGCTCGTGGCCGTCACCTGCTGCCCGCCCACGCGCAGAACCAGCTCACCGCTGGGTAACTGATTGGTCACGAGCGCGTTCAGCGACTGGCCTACCTGCCAGTTGTTGATCCACAGCCCGAAGTTGCGCTGGTCGACGCGGCTGGAGGTGAGGGCGAGTTGTAGTTCTTCCAAGAGTGTTGTCCGTTATCCGCTACTGCGTCCAGGCCTGGGAGGCATCTTCTTACCGCCGAAGGTGACGAGGCCGGGGCGGCACCAGGCCATCCGTCTATTGCTCAGGCTCTGTGTATACTTTAGCGGTCATTTGGCCGGTGATCTTTACCTGAGGAGCTCTATGGATCTCGCCACCCTTGTCGGTATGCTCGGAGCTATCGGCATTGTGCTCGCTGCCATTTTAACGGGCGGCTCCGCGCTGGTTTTTGTCAATGTGCCCTCGATCCTCATCGTAGTCGCCGGCACGGTCATGGTTGTCATGATCAAGTTTTCCATGGGTCAGTTTTTTGGCGCCTTCAAGGTCGCCATGACCGCTTTCTCGAACAAAACCCAGGACCCCGACGAACTCATCGAGAAGATCGTGGAGCTGGCCAATGTGGCACGCAAAGAAGGCATGCTCGCCCTGGAGAACCAGGAGATCGAAAACGAGTTTCTCGATGAAGGCATCAAGATGCTGATCGACGGCAACAGCAAGGAAGTGGTCGATACGGTGCTGAACAAGGATCTCAAAGCCACCATCGATCGGCACACCTGGGGCGCCAAGGTATTCAGCGCCACCGCCGACGTGGCGCCGGCCATGGGGATGATCGGCACACTCATCGGCCTCGTGCAGATGCTGTCCAACATGTCCGATCCGAAGTCGATCGGCCCGGCCATGGCCGTGGCGCTGCTGACAACACTGTATGGCGCCATGATCGCCAACATGATCGCCATGCCCATCGCCGACAAGCTCACGCTGCGCAAAGTGGACGAGCTGCGCGCGCGTTCCATGTGTATCGACGGCGTGCTGGCCATTCAGGAGGGGCAGAACCCGCGCATCATTGAATCCATGCTCAAGGCCTACCTTGATCCCGCCAAACGCGGCGGCGACGACTGACCCGGAGTAGCCACGCTATGGCCATGGAAGAAGAAGACGACGGCCCCCCAGGCACCCCGGCATGGATGGCGACCTTCGCCGATCTCATGTCTCTCCTGATGTGCTTCTTCGTTCTGCTCCTGTCCTTCTCGGAGATGGACGTGGAGAAGTTCAAGCAGATTGCCGGCTCCATGGCCATGGCCTTCGGCGTGCAGAACCAGATCAATCTCGACGATATTCCCAAGGGCACCAGCGTCGTGGCGACCGAGTTCAGCCCCGGGCAGACCACCGATACGCCGGTGGAGACCATTCAGCAGGTTACCGACGACAACTATGACGAAACGCTCGAGGTAACGCGCGCCGACCTCTCCGACGCCGACGTCCAGGAACTTCTGGAAGCCAAGATCGAAGCGCTGCTCGAGGAGACCCAGGACGACGCCGAGAAGCTGCGCGAAGAGCTGAAGGACGAGATCGACACCGGCAAGGTAGACGTCGAGGCCGAGGGTAGGGTCATCGTTATCCGGATTCGGGAGCGCGGCTCCTTTCCCTCCGGCTCGGCGCTGCTTGCCACGGAGTTTCTGCCCACGGTCAACCGCATTCGCGATGCCCTCGGTGAAATCGAAGGAACCATCTCCGTCGAGGGCCACACCGATAACGTGCCGCTCCGCGGCGGACGCTACGAATCCAACTGGGGGCTGTCCGCGGGTCGCGCGCTGTCCGTTACGCACCAACTCATCAGCAGCGGCGAGATCGATCAGGAGCGCATGATGGTGGCCGGTTTCTCAGATACCCGACCGTTCACCTTTAACGATACGCCGGAAGGCCGCGCGATGAATCGTCGCGTCGAGATTGTGATTCGCCAGGGTCTCGAAGAGGCCGACCAGGCTGATCTTGATGCCCTGCGCGAAACAAACCCTGAAGCTTTGGACATCCTGGGACTGGACTAAAACCATGAACGACTTCAGCCCTTCTAGCCGCCCTGAACGCCGCAAGTACTACCGTATCAATGACGTCGTGCTCCTGCGCTACGAAGTCATCGATATGGACGCCCCCGACGGCGAGGTGCGCGACGGCGGGGCGGGAGCCCTCGAAATCAGTACAGGTGACCTGCTGGCGGAAATTGACCGCGAGCTCAATCGCAGCATCAACAACGTTTGGCGGGAGCAGCCCAGCGTCGCGCAGGCCATCGGGCTGTTGAATCGGAAGATCTCGGTGCTCGCGGCACAGGCCCTGGGCTACGAAGAAGCCGAGGCGCACTCCTACGATGATGCCATGGTGAGTCTCAGCGGCTGTGGCATCGCCTTCGAGTCCCGCCGGCCTCTGGAAAACGGCACGCGGCTCAGGCTGAGCGTCATCCTTCGCCCCTCGCAGGTCACCCTGTCGATCATGGGCACGGTCATCGCCAGCGAGGACCGGCTCATCTCCTCGTCCATGCCGCACTGGATCCGCGTCAGCTTCGATGATGATCCCGCGGCCCAGGAACAGCTTATCCAGCACGTGGTGCAAAAGCAGGGTGCCCTGCTATCGGAAGGAAAAGTGGGTGCCGGCTAGCCGCCATCGACAGTACTCGCGATCTCCCCGGAAAAGCACCGGCCGGACGTAGACGCCCGCAGCCTCAACAGCGCTCGTCGATGTGCCGCCCCTTGCGCGGCGACGCTTCGTTGTCCTTGTCGCTTTCGCGATCCACCGGCTTGCCTTCCTGGGAGGGGTCGCGCTGTGCGCGGCGCGATCCCCGGCGCACGCGCTTGAGGGGTGGCGTGCCGCCCACGGCGCGGGGTCCGGCAGGTTCTACGGGGTCAACCATTACCGCTGGCCATCAGGGCGCCTCGTCAGGGTTAGCCATTGGAACCCTCCGGCGGTAGGCCGAGATTTTCCTGCAGGGTCCTGGCCGAGCTGACGCGCAGGGCCGGGATACGCAGCACAATACGCCGATTGCTGGCCCGCCCCTCGTCGGTGCTGTTGTCGGCAACGGGTCTGAACTCTGCAAAGCCCGTAGCCGATATCCGCGCGGGATCCAATCCGAGATCCACCAGCTCGCGGGCGAGGACCGCGGCGCGCCCGGTCGTGAGCTCCCAGTTCGATTCGAACAATCCATTGTCGATGAACTGCGAATCCGTATGCACCTGCACGCCCACGCGATTGGGGATGGCGGCGAGGCCTTCCGCGAGGCTCTGAAGCAGCGGCACGGCGTCGTTCAGCAGGACCCGCGAACCGGAAGGGAAAATCATGCCCGCGGGAATATCAATCTCGACAAACAGGTTGGTGCGCCGGATGTTCACCTCGTCGGCCACGGCGAGTTCGCCAACGGATGCCTCCAGAGCATCGGCGACCGTATCCACATCCGCCGCCGCGGCCTCGGGTCCTTCGGTACCGGTTTCGTCCGGGGGAGGTCGCAGCGGTACGAGCTCACTGGGATCCATCTCATCCTTGCGCGACGCGATCAGATCGGCGAGTTCCTCGGGCTCCTGCTCCTGGGACACGATGGTCACCGGGAGATTGAAGGCTTCGAGTATGGCGTCCGACAGTGCATCGACGCCCTCTTTCCTCGCCTGCGTTGTCGAGTACATCACCACAAAAAGGGCAAACAGCAGCGTTATGAAGTCGGCATAGGAAACGAGCCAGCGCTCGTGGTTATCGACGTGCTCGGGCATGCGGCGCCTGCGGGTCACGGCTCAGTCCAGGTAGCCTTCGAGGTGACTGCGAATCGCCGTCGGATTATCGCCGTCGGCGATGAGCACAAGCCCATCCACAATCATTTCGTGATACTCCATCTGATCGCGGGACAGGGTTTTCAGTTTGCTGGAAATCGGCAGAAAAAGCAGGTTCGCGAAACCCACCCCGTAGATCGTCGCCACAAAGGCGACGGCGATCCCCGAGCCGAGTTCCGCGGGGTCGGACAGATTGTTCATCACCTGGATCAGGCCCAGTACGGCGCCGATGATGCCGATCGTCGGCGAATAGCCCCCCATGGCTTCAAAGAGTCGGCCCGCCCTCGCAAGCTGACTGATGGAGCTGTCGATTTCGACCTCCATTACGGCGCGGATAGCGTCTGGATCCGTGCCGTCCACCAGCAGGCGCATGCCCTTCTGAGCGAAGGGGTCGCCCTCCTCGGCAATGCGCTTTTCCAGCGCAACGAGGCCGTCGCGGCGTACGATGCGACTCCAGTCCACGGTCTTTTCCAACAGCGCCGCCCGGGGAAAGGCCGGTGGCCGCACCACCCAGCGTAAATAGCCCATGGCAAGAAGGAAGTCGCGAAGCGGTGTCTGGATCATCACCGCGCCGAGCGTGCCGCCGAAGACGATTACGAAGGCGGTGCCCTGCAGCAGCGCTTCGATGGCGCCACCCTCGAGCCAGTTGCCGAGAACAATGGCCCCGAAGGCGAGAAAAATCCCGATAAGGGTCATCAGGTCGATGCCCGCGCCCCGGCGACGGGATATGCCCCCGCGACTGCTCCGCCCTTCCCTGGCCATTTGCTCCGCCTCAGGCCCGCCAGGCAGAGAGTTGTGCGCGAAGGCGCGCCAGCGCCTGCCCGTGGAGCTGCGATACGCGGGATTCGGACACACCGAGCACCGCGCCGATTTCTTTCAGGTTAAGACCCTCGGCGTAGTACAGCGACATCATGAGCTGCTCCTTCTCCGGCAACGTCTGCACCGCCTCGCCAAGGGCATCGCGAAAGGACTCGCGACCAACGGCGTCGAAGGGGCTTGCTTCATCATCCACGGCCTGCTCGGCTTCCACGCTGTCCGCAATGTGCGTCATCCGCGCGCAGGCAAGCTGTCCGGAAAGCTGCTGATAGTCGCCCAGCGAGATACCAAGTTCCTCGGCAATGTCGGCATCCTGGGACTGGCGTCCAAGGCGCGCATCCACGCGGGCGATCGCTTCGGAGACACGGCGCAGCTGCACCTGCACCGAGCGTGGTAGCCAGTCGTGGGCTCGTATTTCGTCGAGCATGGCGCCCTTGATGCGAATGCCGGCGTAGGTGGCAAAACTTGCTCCCTGCGCCTCATCGTAGCTGTCGCGCGCCCGGAGCAGACCCATGAGGCCCACCTGCATGAGATCGTCGAGTTCGATTTCCGCCGGCAGCTTGGCGGCGAGGCGCAGGCCGATCTTCTTCACCAGCGGAAGGTACTCGCGCACCAGCGCATCGGCACTGGCGGCGTCGTCACTCTGGTACGCAGCCACGCGATTCACGACCGCAGGACCCGGCCGAACGCTCCCGCGGCAGCCTCCACGACGCCCGGGTGCGTCGCCGCCAAAGCCTGCGCGACCGCCATGAGTTCAGGCGCTGCCACTGCGGTATTCAATGAGCCGCTCCATGAAGAATCCCAACCCGCCAGCGGATGCGGCAAGGGGTAGGCTTGCGACACGTTCAGCGATCTTGGCCAGGGCGCGGGAAGACTCGGCGCGGGGAAACTCCGCGAGTACGGCGCGCTGTGCGCGCACAGCGCGACGCAGGTAGTCGTCGCGGGGAACGCTGCCCAGATGACCGAGATGCACATCCAGGAATCGGTCCGTAACGCGGCACAGTTTCTCAAAGAGCTGGCGGCCCTGCAGATCGTTATCGACCATATTGGCCAGGATCTGGAAGCGCTTCACGTCGCACTGCTGATTGAGAACCTTGATGAGGGCGTAGCCATCGGTAAGCGACGTTGGTTCGTCACAGATAACGACGATTACCTCCTGACAGGCCGCAGTGAACGTAAGCACGGTATTGTCGATGCCCGCCCCGGTGTCCACGACCAGCGTGTCGACCGGCTGGCGGAGATCGCTGAAGGCGTGGACCAGGCCCGCCTGCTCCGTGGCGGACAGGGACGCCATGCGCGCCACTCCGGAGGCGGCGGGAATGATGCGGATTCCCTTGGGGCCCGTGAGCAGCACATCGTCCAGCGTGCGCTCGCCAGCCATAACGTGCTGGATGTCGAACTCGGGTTTCAGACCGAGGGCCACGTCGACGTTCGCGAGCCCGAGGTCGGCGTCAAAGAGGAGTACGTCCTGACCCAGCTCCGCGAGACCCACGGCCAGATTGACGGCCATGTTGGTCTTGCCAACGCCGCCCTTGCCGCTGGTTACCGCGATCACCCGGACCTGTGCCGCTGTACTGATGGTCACTACTCCCGTTTATCCCGTTTGGCATCCTTGCGCGACGTCAGGCGCGGGCCCGAAGTCGTGCCGGTGTTGTTTCCTGTTTACCGGCGCTCTGCGCGGGCGGAGCGAGGGCGACAGCCCGCTCCACGAGGTCGTGCGCGTCGGCATCGTAGAAATCCTGGGGAATGCGCTGGCCATCGCTCAGGCCATACAGCGCGAGCTCCGCCTGCAGCAGAACATCGAGGACACCCCCCAGGGTCTGCGCTTCGTCGACCTTGGAGATAATAGCACCGCTCAAAGTGCCGGGACGAAAGGCATCGACGAGCGCCCGGCTCTGCGCCGCCTGCGACGACGCGGCGAGCACGATCAGGTGCTCCGCAGCTTTGCAGACCTGCGCAACCATCCCTAACTGTTCCTGGAGACGCGGATCCCGCTGGCTCATACCCGCCGTGTCGATGTAGACACGCCGGCCGCGCAGCCGACGCAGCGCCCGCGCCAGGGAACGGGCATCGTCGGCACTCGCGAGTTCGATCCCCAGCGCTTCGGCAAAGCTGGCGAGCTGTTCCCGGGCACCGAGCCGGTAGCTGTCGAGGCTTATGAGGGCCACGGAGGAAGAGCCGAGGCGTGCCACGTCGCGGCCGGCGAGCTTGGTGATGGTCGAAGTCTTGCCGACGCCCGTGCCGCCATACAGCGCGGTCACCGCATCGCGGCGTTCCGCTAGTGCCGCCGTAGGAAGCCTGCGCCGAAGACCGCCCAGGGCCAGGCGCCAGCCGCGATCGAGATCTGCATCCCGGGGAATGCCTTCCAGCAGCGAACCGGCGAGACGCCGCGAAAGCCCCATGCGCAGCAGGCGCTGGCGCAGGGTGGTCGCCGTCGGCCGGCGGCCCGCCACATCGCGCCAGCTGCGTTCTCCGAGTTCACTTTCGAGCATTCCGCGCAAGCGGTCGAGTTCGCGCTCGAGCACCTGTAGCTGCGGTTCGCGTCGGCGTGTGGCCGCGCCCGGCATGTCCGCCGGCGCGCTGCTGTTCAGGGCCTCCTCGAGGTCCTGGGCCACGGTGAGCTCAACCCGGTTTCCGACCCGTCGATTAGCGAGGATATAGGCATCCGCACCGAGCTCGGCGCGCACTTTTGCCATGACTTCCCGCGAATCGCGGCCCCGGTACTTTTCAATTCTCATCGACATAGTTCCCTGATCAGGCTACGGCCTGCGCATTCGCGTTCGACGCGCCGACTCCGGGGGCGCCACCAATGGTCGCGACGACCCGGATCGATTTTGTCGGCGGTATCTCGTCGTAAGCGAGGATGTAGAAGTTGTTCATGCGTCCGCGCAGCAGACGCGAGAGGAACAGGCGAATGTTCCCCGCCACCAGTAAAACGGGGTTGCGTCCGTCCGCCTCGAGCTTGCCTGATGCCTGCATGACCTGCTGAATCACCGTATCCATAAGCGATGGCTCCAGTCCGCCCGGAGCGCCCTGCACCGATGACAGCAATATCTGTTCCAATTGGCTGTCGAGCACCATTACAGGCATCTCGCGCGTCGTTCCATTGACGGTCTGGAAGATTGACGGGCCCAGGGCGACGCGAACCCTGGCGGTCAGAGCGTCGGAATCCTGACCCTTGCCACCCTGATCGGCCAGCGCCTCGGCGATGGTGCGCAGATCGCGTACGGGAATGCCCTCCTCGAGCAGGTTCTGAATCACCCGGGTCAGCTCCGCTAGTGTCATGGCACCGGGGACGAGACTCTCGACGAGCTTCGGCGAACTCCGGCCCAGCTTGTCGAGGAGCTGCTGAACCCCATCCTGGCCGATCAGCTCGTGCGCCTGATTCTTCAGGATCTGGCTCAAGTGCGTAGCAATCACCGTGCTGCTGTCGACGACGGTGTAGCCCATGGTCTGGGCGTCATCGCGCTGGGAGGCATCGATCCAGACGGCATCGAGGCCAAAGGTGGGATCTTTGGTGGCCACCCCCTCCAGTTCGCCAAAAACCTGGCCCGGATTGATGGCCAGCTCGCGACCCGGATAAACCTCGCCTTCACCGGCGATGACGTCGTGGAGGCTTATGCGGTAAGTGTTGGGCGAGAGATCGAGGTTGTCGCGGATATGCACGGAGTTGACCAGGAACCCGAGCTCCTGGGAAAGCTTCTTGCGTACGCCCTTGATGCGGCTCAGCAGATCGCCGCCCTGATTCTTGTCGACCAGGGAGATAAGCCGATAGCCCACCTCCAGACCGATCTCGTCGACTTCCTGTACATCGTCCCAGCTCAGGTCGCGGCTGTCCGCGGGCCGTGCGTCTTCGACGGGCGCCGTCTCGACGACGGCCTCGGGTTCGGGCTGCGCGCGCAGGTAGCCGGTAACGCCGAGCAGCGCCGCGATGGAAAGGAACACGAGATTGGGCATACCGGGCACGATCCCCATCAGCCCGATCACCCCCGCCGTCACGAACAGCACGCGGGGATTGTCGGTGAGCTGGGAAGCCACCTCAGCGCCCATATCCGCCGTGCCGGACATGCGCGTTACAACGATTGCCGCCGCCGTGGACAACAGCATGGAAGGAATCTGCGCCACCAGACCGTCACCGATGGTAAGGAGCACATAGTTCTGGGCGGCCTGGCCGGCGCTCAGGTCGTGTTGCAAGGTCCCGATGGCAAAGCCGCCGAGGATATTGATGAAGAGGATAAGAATCCCGGCCACGGCGTCGCCGCGCACGAACTTGCTCGCACCGTCCATGGCGCCATAAAAGTCCGCCTCCTGTCCGACCTCTTCGCGGCGGCGCAGGGCTTCGTCCTGGGTGATGAGACCGGCGTTGAGATCGGCATCGATAGCCATCTGTTTGCCCGGCATGGCATCGAGGGTGAAGCGCGCGGTGACTTCCGAGATCCGCCCCGCGCCCTTGGTGATCACCACGAAGTTGATCACGACGAGAATCGTGAACAGGACCAGGCCAACGGCATAGCTTCCGCCGACGACAAATTCGCCAAAGGCTTCGATCACGTTACCCGCGGCGCCGGTTCCGGTATGACCCTGGAGAAGCACGACGCGCGTGGAGGCCACGTTGAGTCCCAGGCGCATCAGCGTGGAAATGAGCAGCACCGTGGGGAAGACAGCGAAATCCAGCGGCCGGGACGCGTACACAGAGGCGAGCAATACGATGATCGCCAGGGCGATGTTGAACGTGAACAGCAGATCCAGGGCAATCGGCGGCAGCGGCAGCACGATCATGACCAGCATCAGGAGCATGACCAGCGGTGCTCCGATGCCCGTCATGATGCCACCGCGACCCGGCGCGGGCAGGGCGTCAGTTGCCATCTTCGATTTCCTCTTCCATCAGGTGGTCATAGTTGTCGGGGACATCCAGCTTGTCGGGACGCGGCACATAGTCCGTGGGTCCCGAGCGGCGCAGTTGGAACAGGTAGGCCAGCACCCGCGCCACGGCGAGGTAGAGATCCTGGGGAATCTCGCCGCCCACCTCCGTACTCGCGTAGAGGGCCCGCGCCAGGGGCGGTGCCTCGTAGATCGCCACGTCGTGGGCCCGCGCGATCTCCCGGATGCGCAGGGCGACCAGATCGCGGCCCTTGGCAATGACCTTGGGAGCACCGCTGCGATCGGCGTAGGACAGGGCGATGGAGAAGTGCGTCGGGTTGGTGATCACGACGTCGGCGGTCGGCACGTCGGCCATCATGCGGCGCTGGGACATATCACGCTGCAGATTGCGTATGCGCTGCTTGACCTCCGGACGGCCCTCCGTCTCTTTCATTTCCTCCTTTACTTCCTGCCGCGTCATACGCAGCTGGCGGCTGTAGTTCCACAGCTCGAAGGGCACGTCGAACATAACGATCAGAAGCATCGTTGCGCTCAGCGTCAGCAACGCGATGAGGAGCAGATTGATCGTCCGCCGACTCGCCTCCTCGGCGTTGAACACCGTGAGATTCAGGATGTCGCGCTCGAAGGCCAGGATCAGCAGATAGGCCACGGTCATCAGAAGAAAGAACTTGATCAGCGCCTTGAGCAGCTCCAGCAGGCCCTTTGCCGAGAACAGGCGCCCGAGACCCTTGATCGGATCCAGCTTCTCCCACTTGAAGCTCATCGCGTCGGTACTGAAAGACCAGCCCCCCATGACCAGCGGTCCGACAAAGGCGGCGACGACGGTCACGCCGAAGAAAGGTACGAGAGCCAGGATCGCCGAAGACACCATGTGCATGAAGTGCACGGGCAGCAGTTCGGCATTGAAGGCCAGGTCGCGATCCAGACGAAAGCCGGCGGCCGAAAGCTTGAACAGATCATCCACCAGGGAAGCCCCGAGGACCCAGAGCCCGGCGCCGGCAAAAAGCAGCGACAGCATGGTATTGAGTTCCCGGGACCGGGGAACCTGACCCTTTTTCCGCGCCTCCTGAAGGCGGCGCTCGGTAGGCTGTTCAGTACGTTCCTGTCCGGTCTGCTCTTCTGCCATCGCTCAGCCCTCCTCAGCCCAGCACCAGCAGCGTCTGCTCGAGTCCCAGCTCAAGAAAACGGCGCATCGCCGAGAGGAATGTCGGCAGGGAAAACAGCATGAACAGAAAACCGGCCAGCATGGTCACGGGAAATCCGACGGCAAAGATGTTGAGCTGCGGGGCCGCCCGCGTGATCACGCCGAAAGCCACATTGATCATCAGAATGGCGGTGAGCGTCGGCAAGCCCAGCAACAGAGCGGAGGCAAAGAGCTGGCTTCCCAGCGCTACAACGCTGGCAAAAATCGAATCCGTCGCCGCGACGCTATTGATGGGCAGCACGGTAAAGCTCTCGGCCACCGCCGCAAGGAGCAGGAGATGGCCGTCGATGGCGAGGAACAGCAGCGTGGTCAGGACCACATTGAGCTGGCTGACGACCGGTACCTGAACACCGTTCTGCGGATCGATGGACATGGCGAAGCCGAGACCCATGCTCATGGCGATGCTTTGTCCGGCCACCACAACGGCGCCGAACACAAGCTGCATCACGAAGCCCATAACCAGGCCGATGGCGATCTCGCGCAGCGCGAGAGCGAGGCCCAGGGGCGTAAGAGGGTCCACCGGCGTCGGGGCGGGCAGCAGGGGCACGATCAGTACAGCGATGGTCAGGCCCAGGATAAGGCGCACCCGCACATGAACCTGAGACTGGCTGAAGATCGGCGCGGCGAGCATCATGGCCGAGACGCGCAAAAACGGCCAGAGATAGATCTGGACCAGGTACACGATTTCCTCGGGAGAGAAGCTCATCTGCACTCACCCGATGAGGCCGGGGATATCCATGATCAGGCGCTGCGAGTAGGTAACAACCACGCGGATCATCCAGGGTCCGGCAGCGAACAGGGCAACGACCAGCGCCAGGAGCTTGGGAATGAAGCTCAGCGTCATTTCCTGGATCTGCGTGGCCGCCTGAAATATGCCGATCAGCAGGCCGACGGCCAGCGCCGCGAGGAGCAGGGGGGCGGCGAGGAGGATCGCCAGCCACAGCGCATCGCGGCCCACGGTCAAAACAACTTCCGGTCCCATCAATCCCTCCTCAGACCGCGAAGCTCGTGACCAGCGTGGCCGCGATCAGCGACCAGCCATCAATGAGCACGAAGAGCATGAGCTTGAACGGCAGCGAGATGAGCATCGGAGAGAGCATCATCATTCCCATGGACATGAGCACCGCCGCCACGACCAGGTCGATGATCAGAAAGGGCACGAACATGAGAAAGCCGATCTGAAACGCGGTCTTCAGTTCGCTGGTAAGGAATGAAGGCAACAGCACCACCATCGGCACGTCGTCCTGCGTCGCGAAGGCGCCATAGCCGCCCAGCTCCGCGAACAGCATCAGGTCGTTCTCCCGCGTCTGACCGAACATAAACTCCCGGAACGGTGCCTTCGCCGCATCGAGCGCCTCGGCAAACCCCATGGTCTCGTTCATGTACGGCTGCATGGCCGTGTTCCAGGCCACCTCGAATACCGGCGCCATAATGAAAAGGCTGAGAAACAGGGAAAGACCGAGAATGATCTGGTTGGAGGGTGTCTGCGCCGTACCCATGGCCTGACGGAGTATGGCCAGCACGATAAGAATGCGGGTGAACGAGGTCATGGTGATCAGCGCTGCGGGAATCAGGGTCAGCAGCGTCATGAGCAGCAGAATCTGGATGCTCATGGAATAGTCGCTGCCACCACCGCTCGTGGGCTGCACGGATACCAGGGGAATGCTGGCCTGGGCCTGGGCCAGCGACGGCAGCGACGCGAGCACCGCCGCCAGCAGCGCCAGCCCCAGCGGCCGCAGATAGCGCACGACGCGCGGGTTCCCGCTCACGAACGACCTCCCAGCGGATTCGCGGACCGCAAAACGGCGGCGAAGTCCGGGGCAGCCGACGCGTCGGTGTCGGCAACCACCACCGGCTTGTCGAAGACGTGGAGCGTTCGCACGCTGCCCTGGGCGACGCCGAGCAGGAGCTGCTCCTTACCCGCCTCGAGCAAGACCACTTTTTCCCGCTGCCCGACGCTGGCGCTGCCGAGAACCCGCAGCGGCGTTCCCGGGCCGATCCGCACGCCGTTGAAACGGCGCAGCAGATACACCACCGCGAAGAGGCAGACGAACACCAGCATCAGGGAACCGAGCACCTGGGCAAGATAGCCCGCGCTGAACAGCTCCTGCGGCGCGTTCGCGTTCACCAGCGCCGCGCTTTCCTCGGCGCCCGCCGCATCGGAGGCAGCCATCGCCAGTGCCGTGAGCGCCAGGCGGAGACGGAAGACGCTCATCACTTCAGCTTCTTCAGGCGTTCGCTGGGACTGACGACGTCGAGCAGCCGCAGGCCGAAGCGGCCGTCGGACTCCACAACTTCGCCCCGTGCGATGAGCGTGCCGTTGACCATGAGATCAAGCGGATCGCTTACCTCCCGATCCAGACTCACGATCGAACCCTGGTTCAGGGCAAGCAGATCCTTGATCGGCAGCTTTGTCCGACCGATTTCCACCGTCAACGTGACCTGCACGTCCATAAGCAGATCGAGGTCGATACGACCGGCAGAGCCCGCCGCCGCGGTCGGCGACGCGGTGCCGGACAGCTCCTCGGGGGGCGCCGCGGCGCTCGCTACTGATTCCTGTTCATCACTCATCACTGATTCTCCAAATACGCTAGCTGTCCGGATCGCCCAGACGCTGAAGCTGCACGGCCTTCAAGCCTTCGAAGGTTCCGTAGCGACCCTCCGCAAGGGTCACGTCGTCGACTTTCAGACCCACCTGTTCTGGCGGGGCCAGCGGCAAAACACTGCCCTCCTCCAGTTCGAGCAGGTCGGCCAGGGAAATCGGGAAGGACGACAGAACGGCCGCCAGTTCCAGTTCAATGCCCGGCAGCTCGCTCCGCAGATGCGGCGCCCAGCCCTCACCCTCCACGGTCTCCTGCTTGCGCCGCGGCGGCGCAAAACGCTCCTGGAATGGTTCGATACCGTCGAAGGGAATAAGAATCTCGGCGTGGCTCTCGAACTCGTCGATCGCGAAGGAAAACGCGAAGCGCAGCATCACGTCACTGGCGGGCAGCGCTTCGAGGCGATCCGCAACACCCAGGGTGTCGAGGTCCGAAAGTTCGAGCGGCAGCTTTTCCTGCCAGGCTTCAACCAGGGTCAGCAGGAAATGCTCCGCCATGCGTTCAGCAATGCGCAGCTCTGTGGGTGTCAGGCTTTCCCGCTCTTCGCTGGCAGACGCGATACCACCGCCGAAATAGGCGTTGACGGTAAATGAAAGCAGCGACATCGGGGCGACGGTAAACACGGCGGCCGAAAGCGGATTGAGGCGAGCCGTGGAAACGGCGACGGCACGCTCCAGCGAAGCGAGCACGTCGCCCACGGACTTGAGTTCAAGCGGCTGGGCGCGGATCTGGAATTCGATGGAAAACTGACTCTCGAGCGCCGACGTCAGAAGTTCGGCCTGGCGCTCAAGAAGCGGTTCCATGGTGGCAAAGGCGCGGAGCAGGGAACGCTCCCGGGCCGAGAAGTCTACGCGGCGATATTCACCGTCGTCGGAGGCGTCGATGCCTTCGGCACCGTCGTCAACGCTCTCCATCAGCGCATCAATCTCGCCCTCCGTCAGTACGTCTTCTTCAGCCATCCTCGTCCCATGATCACTGCAACACGAAATTCTCGAAGTAGACTTCTTCGATCACCTGCGGCGGTGTAAGGCCCAGGGCCTCGTTCACCGTCGCCAGAGCGTCCGCGCGCAGCGCTTCCTTGCCTTCAACCGTTTTCAGCGCCGCAAAGTCCTGGCTATTGAAGAGGATGATCAAACGATCGCGAATCGCCGGGCGATCGCGGAAGGCCTGATCGATGACCTCCTGGTAATAGGACATGAGCTGCATCTCGGCCTGCACATAGTGAGTGCGGCCTTCGTACTCAACGTTCACCAGGAGCTTCTTCATATCCAGGTACAGCGGCTCGTCGGGCTTCGCCTCGACAACCTCTTCCGCCCCCTCGCCCGCGGCGTCTTCACCTCCCGACATCAGGAAGAAGGCGGCGGCACCTCCGCCGAGGAGCAGGACGACCGCGGCAATGATGATGATCATCTTGCCCTTCCCGCCTTTCTCTTCGTCGGCGCCGTCCTTTCCCAGATTCAGATCTTGTTTCTTCTTGGCCATTAGCCTTGCTCCCGTGTGTGCGGCTGGCTGGAAGCTGACGCACACTGTGTGCGACGGACACAGCAAACGTCATACCAGCAGGTATTTCTTGAGTATTTTCATAGGGTTAGCCAGATTTACTGGCTGGGCGTCATTACCTTGACGCCGCTCCTCGCTGCCGGAGCGTCAAAAGACGGTCAGCACGAAGCGCCGACCGGCCCGGCGCACCGGCAGAGGTGGATGTTAGAACGGACTGGACGGCGGATAAACGGACGTCGCGCACAGTGTGGGATCGGGCCGCCGGCTCTCCGGCAGGGGCAAGCGGCCTGGATCTAGATCTAGATCTAGATCTAGATATAGGTGTCGATGCGTGAGGACCCGCTCACCGAGGCCCGCGAGTCTGGACCGTCCTGTGCCTCGTCGTCGCCCGCCCCGCTGCCGGTCGCGGCTAGCGGGCCGGCTTCACCACCGTCGTCGCGCCGCCCCTGGGCCAGGCCCTGTTGACCGACGTCCGACTGCGCGAGCTGAAGGCCGTTCTGCTCGAGCATGTCACGCAGGCGCGGCAGGGACTGTTCGATGGCGTCGCGCGCGGCGCTCGTCTCGGCCATGAAGCTGATTCTCGCCTGATCACCCTCCGTGCTCACGGTGACCTGCAGTCGGCCGAGCTCGGCTGGATGGAGGTTGATGCGTGCTTCGCGAACGCCATCGCGCACCAGCACTTTCATACGCGTGGTCAGTTCGCCGGCGAACTCCGGATCTTCCGGTGGCCGGGACAGGCTGAACTCGGGCATGCGCTCGACGCCCGAAGTGGTCCCCGGGGCGTTGGGCGAATTGATCGCGATAGCCGGACCAGTAGTGGCGGTGGGAGCGGATGGCAGCGCGGCATCGGTGACGCGCGAGGCTCCCCCGGCCGTCGCCTCGCCGGCCGGGCCGGCGGCGACGTCTACAGTCGGGCGGGCCTCGGGCCCAAGCTCGGTTCCGCGCACGGAGAGTGTGTCGCCGCCCGGCTGGGCCGCCGCTCGCGGATTGATCTGGACGCCGGTTCCCGCACCGTCGGCGGAACCCGGACGGCGGCCAGCGCTCGCCGACGCGTCTTCGCTCGCGAACAGCACGCCGCGCGGCGCGTCGACGGCGGGATCCTCAGCGCTGCTGCCGTCGGTGGCCGGGGCGCTGCCGGAACTGGCGGTGGCTGTCTGGGACCGACGCAACTGAGACTGGACAGCGGCGATGTCCGGTGGAGTTTTCGGAGCTGTCGCATCTTTAGAGGCCGGCTGCTGCAGCGGGTCCGTCGCGCCATCGGCCGAAGCCAGCTTCGCCAGCGCAGTCGCATCGGCGGGCCGCGAAGCCGCCGGGGTGCCGTCTCCCAGGCGAGGTTCGCCGCGGCGATTTTGCCCATCAATACCCACGCGAGCCGGTTCCGCCTCGGTTGCGGCCGGGACCGAAACCTGGGACAGCGGCGCACGGACGGCTTTCGCAAGCCTGGCCTCGCTGGTCGCGGGTCCCGTGGTCGATGGCGCGATCCCATACGGCCCCGCGGGCGCGGCGCTTGCGGTGGCGACGCCGCGGGGCGCGGGCCGCGCCCCGCTGGCTTCTTCGTCAACGGGTTGCGCGCCCGGCGTCAGTCCCGGCGCGCGCAGCTTCGCCCGCTCGGAAACCGCGGCCGCGTTCAGTTCTGCCTTGGAATCCGTTGGCGGTGTCAGGGCCTGGGCGGCGCTTGTAGCGCCCCCCGGGCCCGGGACCGGTCCGGATCGCTCAAGCTGTGCGCCCGGCAAACCCTCTATCGACAGCGCGGGTCGCCCGAGCTCAGGAGTCGCCACGACCCGGGCCTTTGCGGCGTCGGATGACGCTGCGGGCCGCGCGGTCGGATCGCCAGCCGCACCACTGTCGCTGCGCTTCGATCTCGCTTGCCCAGCCGCTACATTGCCTGCTGCGGCGGCGACGGTACCGTCGGATTCTCCCGCCGTTGCGGCGTCGCCGCGTCCTTCTGTCGGGCCCGGCTGGGCGGCGGAATCGCCGCCGGCGGCGGCTTCGCGCCCCCCGGGCGGCAAGGAACTGCCGCCGTCCGACGGGTTTGAGGCCGGATTTGCATCGGTAACGCGCTGCTGATCAAGAATTCGCGAGAAAGCGTCAGGATCGCCGACGTTTCCCGCATTTTTGCCGGCGTTTCCGCCAAGCAAGCTGGTTTTATCGCCCCCGAGAAGGGCCAGAATCTGTGGGTCTACGCCGTCGGTCATTGCATCAGCACCCGTTGCTCACTGTGGTTAGCTCACTGTTGAACGGGAAATAGCAAGGCTTGTGCCACACTTACTCTTCGCGGCGCCGGGCGAGGGAGTCATCATCGGCCAGGCGTTGTTCGCGCCGTGCATCATCCAGCGCCTGCGCCACGCGGCTTCGACCGATGAGTTCGTCGACATTGCCACGGTGCAGACTGCGGTCGATGTAGCTTTCCCGGCTCGCGTCGACCCGCTCCTGGCCCCGGTCGACTTCATCGCCCTGGACCCGGATCGCATCATTCAAGCCGGCGAGGAAGCGTCGGTAGTCAGCGAGCTGCCGGGCATCCATGCCTGAGCTCGACATGGCCTGCAGCCGCGCCTCGTATTCGTTCTTAAAGGTCTGTAGCTGCTCAAGACGGCTGCTGGACGATTGCAGCTCCTGTTGCTGGCGCTGCAACGCACTGGCTGCGGAGGACTCGCGGGATCGAGCGACGAGGGCTACCTTGTCGAGTTTATCCAGATCCATCATGGCTTCCCGATCTCAAGCTGCGCGAGCTGCGCGGTCTGCGCCAGATCGCGCAGGCTTTCGTCCATACCCACCCGCTGACCCTGGGGCTGACGCAGGAACTGCCGCAGCGGCTCGTGGGCGAGGAGCGCCTGATCGATCTTCGGATCGCTGCCGCGTTCGTAGGCACCGATGGTGATCAGGTCGCGGTTCTGCCGATACGTCGAGTATAGCTCCTTGAGCGATCGGGCAACCGTCACCTGAAGATCGTCGGTGATCGCGATCATGGCGCGACTCACCGAGGCCTCGATATCGATAGCGGGAAAGAGCCCCGAGTCGGCGACCTGCCGTGACAGCACGATGTGCCCGTCGAGAATGGCCCGCGCCGCGTCGGCGATAGGATCGGTGTGATCGTCCCCTTCGACAAGCACGGTGTAGATCGCGGTGATCGAACCCGTTGTGCCGTTCCCGGCCCGCTCCACCAGATTGGGGAGCAGCGAAAACACCGACGGCGGATACCCCTTGGACACCGGCGGCTCTCCGACAGCCAGCCCAATCTCGCGCTGAGCCTGGGCAAAACGGGTAAGCGAATCCATGAGCAGGAGCACGTCGCGTCCCTGGTCCCGGAAGTGCTCGGCAATCGCCGTCGCGCGCCAGGCGCCGTGAATGCGCATGAGCGGCGGATAGTCCGCCGGCGTGGCGACCACGATGGATCGGGCGAGACCCTCCGGTCCCAGGATATCTTCAATAAACTCGCGCACCTCGCGACCGCGCTCACCGACGAGAGCAACCACAATTACATCGGCGCTCGAGTGTCGCGTGAACATACCCAGGAGCGTGCTCTTGCCGACACCGGCACCGGCAAACAGGCCAAGGCGCTGTCCCTTGCCCATGGTGAGAAGCCCGTTGATGGCCCGGACCCCCGTATCCAGGGGCTCCCGGATCGGGCGTCGCTCAAGCGGATTGAGGGCCTTCGCCCGCAAAGCGGCACTGTGACTGCACTGCGGCGGCGGGGCGCCGTCGAGAAAATGTCCGGCACCATCGAGCACACGACCAAAAAGCTGCTCGTCCACGCCGACGATCGCCCGTTCACCCAGGGGCTGCACGCGGGCCCCAAGCTGGAGTCCGGAGATCTCCCCCTCGGGCATCAGCACCAGACGGCCCTCGGCGAAGCCGACGATTTCCGTGTCCACGCTGACACCCTCGCAGGACACACGGCAGCGCTCGCCGATCGCACCGTCACACCCCTCCGCTTCGAGCTTCATTCCCACCATGCGCACCAGGGAACCCTCGCGCTGGGGACGGCGTTCGCCGAAATCGCGGCCCAGGGCGGCGACCCCCGTCCGCAGGCGGGCAGCGCGCTGCGAGATCAGCGCTTCAGCGTGCTGCATGACTAGCTCTCATGGCCAGCTCCATCACGCACCGCGACTTCGTCACCGGCCTTCGCGCCGAGCGGTGTCGCCGCTTCCGTCTCGGGATCGGGGAGACCGGCGCCGTCGCGCAGGCTCGCAAAGACTTCCTGCAGGCGGGCCTCGACGCTCGCGTCGACGATACGACTGCCGGCTTTCAGCCTCAGGCCACCGCGCTGCAGCGATGCATCCTCCACCAGTTCAAGCGTCTGGCCCTCGGGCATCTGCAGGTCGCGGCACAGCGCCGCATCCGCGGGATTTACCGTGAGCTGCACCGGCAGATCGACCGAGCCCATCACCTTGAGAGCCTGCTCCAGCAGGGTTTCGATGTCGTAGGCACCCGTCGCCAGTTCGCGGTCCAGTACGGCCTCGGAAACGCGCTCCACGAGCGCCGTGAGCTCGCGTATCAGCACCGCATCGGCATCGCCGAAGGGCGACGCCATGGCCTGCAGCAGCGTGCCTATTTCGGCGGCCATGGCCTCGGCCTGCGCACGGCCGGCCGCAAGCCCTTCGGCAAAACCCTCGTTATAGGCCCGCTTGCGCACCGCCGCGAGGGTTTCCACGGGAGCTTCGGCGGCCTTCGCCGCCGCGCCGGCCGATGGATTCGGGGCCAGGGTCGGCGGCAGCCAGCCGGACCGCGGGCCGGGCGCGCGGCCCTCTTTCGGATCAGACGAAGTCATCTCCACCCTTACCGATCATCAGTTCGCCGTCGTCCGCGAGCTGCTTCGCGGTGCTCAGGATGTCCTTCTGCGCCGCTTCCACCTCGGCGAGTTTGACCGGACCCTTGGTCTCCAGATCCTCGCGCAGCATGTCCGCGGCACGCGACGACATGTTTGTGAAGAACTTCTCCTGCAGGTTCTCGTCCACGCCCTTGAGCGCAATGACCAGAACGTCCACGGATATCTCGCGAATCAAACGCTGCATACCGCGGTCGTCCAGGCCAATGAGATCGTCAAAGACGAACATCAGCTCATTGAGTTTCTCGGTGAGTTCGGCATCGCGTTCGCGCAGGGCGTCCATGACCGCGTTTTCCAGCTCCGCATCGACGCTGTTCATGATCGCGGCGGCGGAGTGCATACCCAGCACGGCCCGCGGCGCGGACTTGGAAGCCTTCCCGAGCTGCTTTTCCAGCACGCGGTCGAGCTCTTCCATCGCCGACGGATCAATGGATTCCAGCCTCGCCACGCGGTTCACGGCGTCCACGCGGAGGTCCTCGGGCAACTCCGAAAGTACCTGCGCGGCGTGATCCTGATCCAGGGAGGCCAGCACGATGGCAATGATCTGCGGGTGCTCATCACCGATGAGATCGGCCACGGCGTGCGCGTCCATCCATTTGAGCGCATCGATGCCGGTGCTGTCGGCCTGACCGGGCATGACCTTGGCGAGCACGGTCCGGGCCTTTGCCTCGCCGAGCGCCTGAACCATGACGCGCTTGGCGAAATCCGGAGCACCCAGGCCCAGAGGGTTAACGGCGCCCGCTTTTTCGTGAAATTCCGACAGCACCTCGGAAACCTGATCGTCGGAAATGGCGGAAAGGGAGGCCATGGCCTCGCCCACGCGCTGCACTTCCCGCGGATCCATGTGACGCATAATGGACGCGGCCGATGCCTCGCCCACGCCCAACAGAAAAATCGCGGCGCGTTGAGCGCCGCTGAGATTTGATCCGGCTTCAGCCATCCCCTGCCACCCAGTTCTTCACCACGTAGGCGGCGCGCTCGGGCTCGCCCTCGGCCACGCTTCGCGCCATCTGCAATTGTTGCTGGTATCCCATGGTACCGCCAGCTGCCGGCGGCAGGCCCACCTGCTCACCGCCAAGCGTGACCTGATCCTCACCCATGGGCACACCGTCGTTGCCCAGGGCGCCGGCGACGGCCTGCTCGGGCAGACCGTGCGGTGACGCGATTACCGGAGCGGGCGCCGCGGAAAACTTCATGACCGGACGCAGGACAACGAAGATGAGCGCCAGCAGTACGACAAGCGCCAGCAGTCCCTTGCCAAGCTGCCATATCCAATCCTGCTCAAAGATCGAGCTTTCCACGACAACGTCCTCGACGGGCGGCGCTTCCACGAAGGAGGCGCTGATCACGCTGACCGTATCCCCGCGGGCCTCGTTGAAGCCGACCGCCTCGCGGACCAGGGCGGTGATTTCGTCGACGCGCTCCTGGGCCATGGGATCGCGAGTCACTGTTCCGTCGTCCGCCGTATTCTCGACGTAGTCGAGTACCACCGCGATGGACAGACGCTGCAGGGACCCGGGCGTCTCGAGAATATGGCTGATGGTCTTGTCCACCTCGTAGTTCACCGTGGAGCGTCGGCTGGTGCGCGCCGGGGGCAGAGCCTGTTGGTTCTGACCACCACCGGCCTGCAGCGCTGGATCGGGACCCGCGGCTACGTTTACCGCCGTATCGATGGGCGGCTCGTTGGAAAGCGTGCCCGGCACACCGCCGCTGAGGCGCTGGTTGGAGGTCTCCTCCGACGTCTGTTCGCTGCGCACGATGGTCTCCGGCGCGTAGACCTCACTGGTGCGCTCGATGCGCGTGAAGTCCATATCGGCGGCAACCTGGGCCCGGACCGAGCCGGATCCGAGAATCGGCTCCAGGATGGCGAGAATGCGCTGGCTGTAGTCCTCCTCGAGCTCGCGGCGATGACGGAACTGTTCCTGCGTAAACGCCATCTCATCGTCGGCGCCCTGGCTCGACAGAAGCTTGCCCTGCTGGTCGACCACGGACACTTGCTCCGCGTCGAGGTTGGGCACGCTCGAGGCCACCAGGTGAACGATCCCCGCCAACTGTCGTTCGTTCAAACCGCGTCCGGCATAGAGATTGAGCATGACCGAGGCCGCCGGCTGCTCCCGCTGGCGCAGGAAGGCGGACTGGCGGGCCATGGCCAGGTGCACCCGCGCCCCGCGGATGCTGTCCATGGCGCTGATGGTTCTGGACAGTTCGGCTTCGAGGGCGCGATGAAAGCGCGCCTGTTCCATGAAACTCGACAGGCCGATTTCCTGCTCCCGGTATAGGCTTTCGAAGCCCACGCCCTCACCCTTGGGATAGCCATCGCTGGCCAGCATCATGCGCGCGCGATGCACCTGCCCGGCGGGCACGGCAACCATCCCGGTGCGCTGATTCAGGGAGTAATCGATTCCATTGGCTTCAAGGGTCGTGATGACCTGGTTCATGTCTTCCGGGGCCATGCTGCCGTACAGCGGCTTGTAGGTCGGCTCCATGGCCCACTGCACGAGGCCCAGGGCCATGGCAATGCTCGCCGCCAGGCCCACCAGCAGAGCGAGCTGGCGTGTTACGGGCTGGCGCGAATAGCCATTGAATCGATCGACAAGGGTTGTTTGTGCTGCCTCAGCCATGGTTCAGCTTTCCATTTGCATTTTTGGGTATACGGTGTCCGAGGACTGACCCCGAGTACCGCCGGTTGTCGCCCGCTGAAATCGCCATCAGACCTGCATGCTCATGATTTCCTGGTACGCGGTCAGCATCTTGTTGCGCACTTCGGTCATGGCCTGGAACTGCAGCCCGGCGCGCTGCGAGGCCACCATTACCTCCGCCAGGGAGGTTTGCGGCTCCCCCATTTCGAAGGACCTCGTGAGGGTCTTGGCCTGCATCATGGAGGCATTCACATCCTCGATGGAGTCCTGCATCAGCGCTGCGAAGTCGGCGCCCGGTACGCCGGCACCCTCGACGGGGGCCTTCTCCGTGCCGACCTGCGAAGCCATGACGCGCATCTGCGCAAGCACCTGGTTGATCGCTACGTCACTCATGATCAGTTCACCTCCTCATCGACGCCGGGCGACGGCGGTGTGAAACGCTCCTGCACCCGGGCGAGGTCCACGTCTTGATTTCCATTCCCCCAGCCCGGGTCACCGGGCAGGACAACACCCTGTTCGCGCAGTCGGGCGAGCTTGTAGCGGAGCGTGCGCGGGCTGATGCCCAGGCGCTCGGCGGTGTGCTTGCGGCTGCCCCCGGTAATGGTCAGCGCCTGCAGGATCAGTTCCTGCTCCCGCTGACGCAGGTCGCCCTCGAGCGGTGGCTTTGCCGACTCCTCAGCACGGGCCGGAGAAGCGCCCGAGACGGGGGATTCGGCGCCGGGCGGGGCCGCGTCGGCCACGGCATGGCCGGGTGCCGCAAAGGCATCTCCCGCGGCAAGCTCCCCCGGTCCAACGACAGTACCCTGGGTGAGAATCGCCGCGCGCTGAACACAGTTCTCCAGTTCGCGAACGTTGCCGCGCCAGGGTCTGGCCAGAAGCGACTCCTCGCCGGCCTGGGAGAAGCGCATGCCGCCTTTCTCGGCGTAACGGTCCAGAAAGAGTCGTGCCAGGGGCAGAATGTCGCGGCGGCGCTCGCGCAGGGGCGGCAGGTGCAGCGGGAATACGTTGAGCCGGTAGTAGAGATCCTCGCGGAACCGTCCCTCGCGGACCTCGGTCTCCAGCTTGCGATTCGTCGTCGCGAGCACGCGAACATCAAGCGGGATAAGTCTGGAACCTCCCAGCCGCTCCACTTCGCGCTCCTGGAGCACTCGCAGGAGCTTGGCCTGCAGGCCGATATCCATCTCGGAAATCTCATCGAGGAGCAGCGTGCCGCCATTGGCCTGCTCGAACTTACCGGGGCGCGACTGGTAGGCGCCGGTGTAGGCGCCCTTCTCGTAGCCGAACAGCATGGACTCGAGCATGTTTTCGGGTATCGCCGCACAATTGACCGCCAGAAACGGCTGCTCCGCACGCGGCGAGTGATCGTGGATGAAGCGGGCGAGCACCTCTTTACCGCAGCCCGACTCGCCGGAAATCAGCGCCGTCGCGTCGGAACCGGCCACGCGCCGGGCCAACGAGCAGAGCTGCTGCGTCAGAGGGTCGGCGGCGATCATGGACGCGTTGTCCACGTGTGTCGGCTCCATGCGCGCCACCATATCCAGCAGCACCTGCGCTTCGAAGGGCTTGAGCAGGTAATCCGTAGCACCGTCGCGCATGGCGGCGACCGCATCGCGGACCGAACCGTGGGCCGTGATCATGACGAAGGGCATGCTGGGCTGACGCGAGCGAACTTCGCGCAGCAGGCCGTGGCCATCCAACTCGTCCATCTGGACGTCGCTGATCACCATGTCCACCGGACCGTCATTCATCCGGTCCAGCGCTTCGCGGCCGTTGCCCGCGGCGACCGGGTGATAGCCACCAAACTTTATCGTGTCGCAGAGGGCCGCCCGCAGCGTGTCGTCGTCCTCTACCACCAGTACTCGAGCTGCGCTATTCATGGGCTGCACTCCTCGCTCTGAGCGCCGCCATCATCGGCATCACCGGCCGCGCGGCGCATCAGGGGCAGATCAATAAGAAACTCCGCACCGCCCTCGCGGCGATTGCGTGCCCGAACCTCACCGCCGTGGTGGGCGATGGTCATGGCCACAACCGCGAGGCCGAGGCCCGTACCGCTCGCGCGAGTGGTAAAGAAGGGGTCGAACAGCCGCGGCAGCGACTCCTCGGCGATACCCGGGCCGTTGTCGAGAACGCGGAGCTGCATCCAGTCGCGGCTCGACGCGCCCGCCCAGACTTCCACCTGCGTGTCCTCACCGCCCATTTCGACGGCGTTGAGGACGAGATTAGAAAGCGCCGCGACCAGATCATCGGCGCAACCGCGCAGGCGCAACGAGTCGTCGATACGCTTGACCTCAAGGCGCGCGGACGCAGGCAACCGCGGCGTGACCGTGGCTACCAGGCTGTAGAACACATCTCGCAGCAGTAACGGCTCGAGACTTGGACTTTTGCCGCGCACGAAACTCAGCATGGATTCGATCAACCCCTCCATGTGGCGCAGGCGATCACTGAGCAGGTCGCAGATGCGCTCGCGCTCGGCCGCGGGCAGGTCCTCCCGGACCAGTTGGGCCAGATAGAGGCTGGTCGAGGAAAGCGGTGTGCGAATCTGATGGGCCAGGCGCGCGGCCATCTCACCCATGGCCGCGAGGCGATGGCGCCGGCCAAGCTGCTCCTGCAGCTCGTGAATCTCGGTGGTATCGGTAATCAGAACCACGTGCTCGCCGTCGTCGCGAATCGGTCTCGCGCTTACGGACAGGTGACGGTGACCCGCGACCTCACCGCGCAGCTCGGGATTGCGCCGCGACACCTCGGGCCAGGTCTCGCCCAGGAGTGGCTCGCCGAGCATGCCCAGCGCCGCCGGATTGGCGTCGCTGATGGTGTCGCTGGGGTCAACGATCACCACGCCGCCGGGAAGCACGGCGAGGAGCGATGAAAGGCGCGTTAGAAGCCGCTCTTTTTCAGCAAGTTCGCGGAGCCTCGCCCGGTGGCTGTGCGCGAGCTCTCCGCGCAGTCTGAGTACCTGATCCTGAAGGTCCCGGTAGCTGCTATCGAGTTCCCGCGACACCGCGGCGAGCGATGCAAGCTCGTCGGCGCCCGGCAGCGCTGACTCGGCGGCAGCACCCGCCAGCGCTTGTGCAACTCTCGTCGCCGCTGTGTGCTCGGCGGCTTCGGCCACCGATGCCTGATTCGAATGCACCTTGTTTGTCTCCCACTATTCGTGTGCTGTGTGCGGGAGGGAGTAGCAAACACCGTGCCTAAAATTTTATCTATATAAATCAACCAGATAGAATGCACGCTCCGGAAAGCGTCAAGACTCCGACGCATCCTCGGGCCGGACGATGTCGTACTTGCGCATTTTTTCGACGAGCGTCGTGCGCTGCAGGTTGAGCAATTTCGCCGCGCGCGCCACAACCCACTCACTCTGCTCCAGGGCCTGAACCATGAGTGATCGCTCCATGTCCGCGAGGTGCGCTTTGAGATCCAGGCCGCTGGCGTCGAGAACCGCGGAGCCTGGGGCAACGGTTTCGGTTTCACCGTCGCCTTCCCGCCCGGAAGCAGGCGCGTCAACACGGTCGAGCTGGGCCGCCAGACCTACCGGCAGATCGTCCGCCGCCGGCTCGGCCGATGACGTGGCCAGCGTTGTCGAGGCGGGATCCTCCACGGGCGGGGACGGCGTACCCGGGGGCGTCTCGCCGGGTCCCCGGCGCGACTCCGCCGCAACGCGAAAACGCTCCGGCAGATCGGTGCTGCGCACCTCGGCGTCCGGATGCAGGATAGCGAGGCGCTCCACAAGATTGGAGAGTTCACGCACGTTCCCGGGCCAGGGATAGTGCATGAGCGTGACCATGGCATCATCGGAGATCCGGACCTGGCCGCGCTGCTCGTTGTTCAGTATCTCCGTGAACCGGCGCACGAGCGCCGGCACGTCTTCGACGCGCTCTCGCAGCGGCGGCACCTCGATTGGGAACACGTTGAGCCGGTAAAACAGGTCCATGCGAAATTCACCCTCTTCCACGCGCCTTTCGAGGTCCTGATGCGTGGCGGCTATGACGCGTACGTCGCAGTCCTGAGTACGATTGCTGCCCACCCGCTCGAAGCAGCGCTCCTGCAGGACGCGCAGGAGCTTGACCTGCATCTGCAGCGGCATGTCGCCGATTTCATCGAGAAAAAGTGTGCCCCCCGCAGCCATTTCGAAGCGGCCCTGGCGGGCGCTGATGGCGCCGGTGAAGGCGCCCTTTTCATGGCCGAACAGCTCCGATTCGAGGAGCTCTCCCGGTATGGCGCCGCAGTTTACGGGTACGAAGGGTCCCCGGGCGCGGGCCGAAAGCCGATGGACGCCGAGGGCGACCACTTCCTTGCCCGTTCCGGATTCACCGAGGATGAGCACGGACGCCTCGGCAGGCGCGACCTGGGCGATAAGGCGCCGAATCCCTTCCATCGCGGCGCTTGAGCCGACGAGATCGGTCGCCAGTTTCCGGCTGGCTTGCGCCAGTTCTCCCGCCGCATCTGCCATGCGTGTGTTGCCTCGTCCGGTACTGCAAAGCCAAGTCAGCGCCGAGTCTCTGACCCCCAACGGCGCAAGTCAACATTTTGACGCTAGCTAGAGTACGCGCCCCGGGCCCAGCCGGACGAGCGCTTCAGTCAGGATCGCCCTCGCCGGGGGGTCGGTGAGCGTTGCGGCGGTAAGCCACTTCTCGTCTGTGGTGACGGAAGATCAGCTTTTCGAGCCAGGCGCGGGCGCCGCCGGTCATTCCCACGAATGAGAGGCGCGCCACCCCTTCCTCGTACTCGGCAGGTGTCGAGATGACCTTGCCATAGCAGCACAATGGCTTGGGCAGGCCGCGCTGGATGTAGAGTTCCAGGTACACGAGGGATTCGGGAGCCGGCACTTCGCCGCGCCAGGACAGGCCATCGGCCGCCACACGCACGGGGCAGGGATCGGGAATGTCCGCATCGCGGTAAATCAGGGTACTGACGAGATCGAGGACCAGGTTCAGCTTGAGGTCAAGGCGGTTCAGCTCCTGGGAAAAGTCCGCCGATGCTTCCGTGAGCTCTCGTGGCTGTCCGCCGTCCCCGAGCAGTTTAAGGTCGCGCAGAAAGCCCTCGTTCGAGGCATTGACCATCGCGAGGTGCTGCGGGTCCGGTTCTTGATCGACCTCGCGCCAGACGATGGAAATCGTGTCGGTGTACGCAAGGCCGGAGGAAGCACTGTCCGTTAGATCGTTCATGCGGCGACGCTAGGGCCTGTTAACACTAACTACGGTGGCCCTGCTGACCCTGTTTTCTCGCCCAGCAAGGCAGGAATCGCGCCGTGTGGTGGGCCCACATAAGCGATTTCTAACGCCGCTGGGCGAGAAAACAGGGTCAGCCCTTTGGGTTGCGTAAGAAATAGCGCCAGTCGTCGTTACTCGTCGTTCATTTGGATCCACCAAACTTCTCTCCTCGCGCCTAGCCTGGCGCTATTTCTGACGCAACAGGGCTACCGGAGTTAGTGTTAACAGGCCCTAGCATAGCTGCCGGGCCGCCGACAGCCGGTCGGCCGCGGCGATCGGAACGGCTACGGCTAGGCGTGACTGCGCTTTACACCCTGATACTGCCCGATGGCGGATCGGGTACGCGCCTGTTCGACGCCCTGCTGCAGCACGTCGTCGCGGGCCGTGCGCAGGCGCTCCATCAACTCTTCATTGAGATGCAGAATCGCCGCCAGGGCCTCGGCCACCAGCTCGCTGAACTCGGCGCTCATGGGCTCCGCGAAGCACTGCGTCAGCCCATCGCGACGCTCGCGTTCCATATGCGTGACCGCATCCCAATCGCCCTCGTGGGCGCGCTCAAGCATATCGCGCGTGAGCGTAAGGACCTCGGCCAGGCGCCGACAGCGGCCCGTGTGATCGCCGTTGACGGCGTGGAGTTGCTCGACAGTCATGGCTTTGCAGGGGTCACCGGTACTGCGCGGGGATCCCGTCCCAGCCGCTCTTAACCTCGCGCATCAGACCGGCAACTTCCGTCAGCATGGAGGGATCGTTCTCCCGGCGCGCGTCGAGCAGGCGCATCTCCATGTACTCGTACAGATCGCTGAGACGACCTGCGAGATCGCCGCCCTTCTCATGGTCCAGGCTGGCGCGCATGGTATCGATGATGCTGATCGCCTTGCCGATCATTTCACCCTGCGTAGCCGTTTCGCCGCGCTCCATGGCACCGCGGGCGGAGGCGATGCGGTCCAGGGCGCCCTCCATGAGCATGGTGATCAGCTGGTAGGGACTGGCATCCATAACGGCACTTTCGACTCCCACCTTACGATAGGCATTCAAGGCGCGGTTCAGTTGCATAAGAGACTCCTGTGGACCCCGGGGGGTTACGAGTTCGTGTTATCGCTGCCGGGCACCGGTATGGTTGCCAGCTGGCGCGTGAGGAAATCGCTGGTGGATGAAATGTTGGAAAGCAATGTGTCCAGCGCGTTGAACTGTTGTCGGTAGCGGGCTTCCAGCGCCTGGAGGCGAAGATCGAGGGCGGCCCGTTCGTCACCGAGACGATCGATGCTCGTCTGCAGACCATCTGTGCGACTGCCGAGAATGCCGTCGCCCCCAAGCAGCCCATCCAGGACCGTATCGAGACTTTCGGCGATGCCCTGCGAGACGTTCAGGACACCGCGATTGCCAAGCGCGCCACCGGTGACGGTGAGCGCAACTCCCGCCGCAATACTGCCCTCAGCGCCCGTCAGAACCTGCCCGTCGCCGGTGGCGGAAATCCCGCCGATGCGACCGGCGACGTCCTGTCCGGCCGTGCCGGCGGCTACGTTGAGGCCCAGGGACGCCGCCGTAGCAGTATCAACGGCCGTAATCTCTACGCGGCTGTTTGAGCCGAAGCGCTCCGAGGTGATTTGCAGCTGATTGGCATCGGTAAAGGAGACACTCACTCGCGCCCCGGCACTGCTGATCGCCGCAGTGCCGTTGATTCGCGCCTGCAGCTCCGCCGCGAGATCGTCGCCACTCTGGAAACTGCCCTGGGTCAGCGCAACCTCGGTTTCAATGCCATCGATCAACAGGGTGAGGGCATCGTTCTGATCGTCGATAACCAGCGGCGCGGCACCGCTCGGCGCCGTGATGGCAGCTCCGAGAAGGTTGCCCTGGGTTGCGAGCTGGGTGACTTCCACGCTCAGCGAGCCAACGTCAGTCCGCTCACCGAGGAGCTGCACGTCGATGTTCGAATCGTCGAGGCGCCCCAGCCGCGCAAAGACGCCCGCGACATCCTCAAAGTTGTCGGCGAACGCCGCGTTGAGTCGTTCCGTGTTTATGCTCAGGGTGCCGTCTTCCTGAGTCGTAACGCCAATCTCCGCCAGGGAACTGAAGGCCCCGTCGAAGCCATCGGCGGAACCGGTGATGGCCGAGCGCACCTGGTTGATCGCAGCCCGCGCGGTGAAGTCGCCCTGCAGAGCCCCGGCGGCGCCGGTTTCCGGATCGAAGTCCGTGAGCTGGTTGGCGATGGTGATGAAGTTGTTGAAACTCGAGACCAGGCCGTCGATAGCGGCCCGGGCGGCGTTCTGGTTTTCGCTGATGGTAACCGTGGCGCCGTTACCCTCGGTCGTACCCGTGAGGTTCAGCGTCACGCCATCAATCGCGTCGCTCACGGTATTGCTGGAGCTCGTCACCGCGAGGCCGTTGATGGTGAGCTGGGCGTCCTGGCCCGCGACGGTCTGGGTCAGGTTTGCGGCCTCGGTGTTGAAGGCAAGCCGGGAAAGGCCGGCGGCGTCCGTGTTGTTGCCATCGCCCGTATCGGCCACCTGAATGTCGATGCTGTTGGCGGCCCCGGTCTGCTCTGAGCTAAGCAGCAGCCGGAATCCCGAACCGTCGTTGACGATCACCGCACTCACGTCCGCATCCGATGCATTGATCGCGTCGCGAACACCTTCCAGCGTGTTGTTTCCGGCGGTGATTTCAATGCTGACGCTGTCCCGGTCGGGATTGCCGCTAAAGCTGTTGACGGTTTCGGGACCGGGATCGGCCGGCGTAACGTCTACGGTGCCAAAGCGCAGCGTCAGCGTTCCCTCGCCCACCGTATCGGTCAGGGAAGAAAAGGATGCTGAAGCCAGGGACTGGGACTGCGCAAGTTCCGAGACCTGAACCCGGAAGCTGCCGTCGGCGGCATCCGTCGACGCCGATGCGGAAACCCCGTCGCCGCCGGAAACCGACGCGCTGCGCTGATTGAACGTGCTGATGGAAGAGAGATCGGCGAGGCTGCCCTGAACGCT
The DNA here is from genome assembly GCA_038748515.1 of Pseudomonadota bacterium. Classification (GTDB taxonomy): domain Bacteria; phylum Pseudomonadota; class Gammaproteobacteria; order Pseudomonadales; family Halieaceae; genus Congregibacter. Next base: position 20,681 of record JBCDIW010000003.1, on the reverse strand, counting down.
TGCCAGGGCTCCCTGCAGCGTTCCGAGGGCCGATATCTCGCTGGTCAGACGGGTCTCACGGCGAACGATCCGGTTTTCCTGGGGCGCGCCCTCGGCCGCGACGAGCTGCGTTACCAACCCCTCGATGTCGAGGCCCGATCCTATTCCCGTTGCCGCTACCATGACGCTAACCGCCGCTCTTCGTTTCCCAGCGCGCCCGGACTTCCCGCCGGGTTCGCTTTCGGTCCTAGGGAGCACCGGACAGGTGTATCGGCGTTTGCCAGCGTCCGGCTCTCTCTACTCGCGTGAGCGGCGAAGGCCGATCACGCTCTGTTTCCGATCTCTGTTCGCACTGTGACTGCCGTATCCGCGATACGCGGCCTTACAGTGCCAAGTACTTAACGCAGCAAAAAGCAAGCCAGATCAAACTGTCGGGCATCCCAGAGCTGCGAAATCCAGGACGACGCCTACCCCTCGCTGTCGATGAGGACGCCACGCAGCACCGTATCAGCGCTGGCCGGCTCCGCCTGCTGCCGCAGGTAGCGTGCGATTTCCAGGACTTCTTCGGACGGTATCTGGCGCACAAGATCGCCGTTTTCCCCGTCTACTACCCGGATCACCGTGGAACCAAGCTCGTCGTCCACGCTGATCTGAAGCGACCGTGAAACGGTCTGGATGAAACTGGAGACATCCTGAGTGGCCTCCGCAAGCTCCCGGGCCGCTTCCCGCTGTTCCGCGGCGGCGCTCGCTGTACCGCGCTCGGGTTGCGCGATAGCCGGCACGGCGCTGCCGCCAACGGCAGCGGACTGCCGCGTTGCCTGCTCCGGGGCTCCGCTTGGCGAAGCCTCCCGGCGCAGTGGTACAACCGTTGTCTGGGGAGCAGCCGGCGGCGTTGAATTGTCTACCGGATTTACCATTACTCATTCCCCCGCATTATTGCCTTGCCCAACGCCTGGACATGCGAAAAGTGAGGAGGGGCAGAGCCCCACCTCACTGTCCGGACTCGATGTCCGGCCTACCTTACTGGAGCAGGGCCAGGACATTCTGGCTCTGGGCGTTAGCCTGGGTAAGCACCGAGATGCCAGCCTGCTGCAGTACCTGCGCCCGGGCGAGGTTAGCGGTCTCTGCCGCGAAGTCTGCGTCCCGGATCCGCGAACGGGCAGCGGAGAGGTTCTCGGCAGACGTCTGCAGGGAGCCCACGACCGACTCGAAGCGGTTCTGGATGGCACCGAGGTCAGCCCGACCGCCGTTGACCTGGCTGAGCGCCGAGTCGATGACCGCCAGAGCGTCGCTGGCGCCCGTGGCCGTCGACACATCGATACCTGCAACCGACGAGAACGTTCCGGACGTCGCGCTGAACACATCAGCGTTCGCGTTGGTGGTCGTGATCGCGCCCTGAGAGCTCTCGATCTGCACCGTACCCGTGGAAGCACCGGCTACCGTGCCACCCTCGGTCAGCGTCAGAGCGCCGAAGGAGATGGACTCGTTGCTCGCGCCGTTGACGGCAAAGGCGGCGATGTCGATGTCAGCGCCATCAGAGTTGGTCAGCGTGATCGAGTCACGAGCCGTGTCGCTGCTGAAGGTTGCGGTAACGCCGGTGAGGTTCTGCACACCGTTGATGGCGTCGAGGACCGCACTCAGATCGTTGGTCGAAGTCGGCAGAGCCGTAATCGCCTGGCCCTCGAGAGTGAAGGAAACTTCACCGGTTCCCGCGCCGAGCCCGCTCAGTCCGGAGAGCGTGACCGAGTTGCTTGCCGTGGCCGAGATGCCAACGCTTGCAGCACCATTGTTGATGGCAGTCGCAATGTCCGCAGCACTTGCGCCGGCCGCGTAGGAGATAACCTCGCTGGCACCGCCGTCGGCCGTGGTGATGGTCAAGTCGGTCTCCGCGCCTACTGCGTTCGTGGCGGCCTCGGTGTTGAGAGCTGTACCCGACAGCTCGAGGGCGTTCCGACCCAGGCTGGAGCTCCGCGCATCAACGATGTCATCGACCGTGATGGTCTGACCGGCGTTGGCGCCGACCTGGAACACCTGGCTGGTGAAGGTACCGTCCAGCAGGTTAACGCCGTTGAAGTTTGACTGCTCGGCAATCCGGTTGACTTCCGCAGACAGCTGGTCCACCTCAGCCTGGATCGCCTGACGATCCGAGGAAGAGTTGGTGGCGTTGGCCGACTGAACAGCCAGTTCGCGAATCCGCTGCAGGTTGTTGGTTACCTGCTGGAGGTCACCTTCAGCCGTCTGGGCCAGGGAAATGCCGTCGTTGGCATTCCGTACGGCCTGGTTCAGACCGCGGATCTGAGCCGTGAAGCGCTCGGAGATCGCGAGGCCGGCCGCGTCGTCGCGGGCGGAGTTGATCCGCAGGCCGGATGAGAGTCGCTGGAGGGATACGTTCAGATCATTCTGAGATCCATCCAGGTTACGTTGCGCGTTTAGCGACGGTACGTTGGTGCTGATAACTTGAGGCATGGTTGCGTCCCTTTATCTGGTCTCAATCACCCTGGCTTCTGAAATGCCGGCGGTGTGATATCCCTTTCCTTTCAACTTTGGTTCGTGACCTTGGGAGGCGCTGTTGCGCGGCCCCATCGGCCTTCAAGAGCGTTAGCGGCAGTCACGGGGATCGCTTTAGGAATTTGTTGAAAAAATTTACACCGTCGGCGGCGAGGGCCGCTGAGACTGCCCCGGTACGGCGTGGATGACCAGAATATTATTTAAATTCAACGGCTTATAGCCGCCTGAGACGAGTTTCGCAGTGGACGAAGGCGGTCGTGCGAAGGCTCATGGCCGCGCGAAAGCGAGGTTCGCGAACCGCAAAGGGTGATGCGGATCTCAGAAGTAGTCGAAGAGCGAAAGCTGCTGCGTGCTGACGAAAGTCTGCTGCGCCGCCTGCAGCGCTACGAGCTGCAGATTCAAGCGGCTGATCGCCTCCGCGAAGTCGAGATCCTGCACGTCGGACAGAGTCTCACGCAGAGTGAGGTCAAAATCCGCGTTGATTTCGTCCTGGGTATCGAGACGGGCCAGGCGGACGCCGACGTCGGTCTGAACCTGGAGCACATTGTCCAGGGCCCGATCGAGATTATTGAGACCGGACGCCACGGCATTGGCTACGGCCGCGTCGGATGAAGCATCGTCCGTCGTGGACTCCAGGGCTTCCACAAGTTCGGCGACGGTGGTGAATACCGATTGCCGCGGACTGCTCTCGATGCTGATGACATCGCTGTCTTCGGGAACGCCTTCAATAACGATTTCGGCGCCGTTGAAGGCGATGACCTCGCCGCTGTTGTACGTACCCGTGGCTACGGCCGTAGCCGCCCCATCCGTCACCTCGTAGGTGATGGGATCGGTGGGGGACGCCTGCGTAAAGGTGATCGTGTAGTCATCGCGGGTAAAGGCGCCGCTGGTGCCGCTGTCCTTCACCACGGCCGTGCCGGTATTCCCGGCGCCAGCGCGAAAATCGAATTCACCGTTCCCCGCCCGGGCTTCAAGAAAAACACGAGATCCCGAGTCACGGACCGCAATCTGCGAGCCGGCCGCGATATCCAGAAAGCGCTGGCCGTCGTCGCCGTTGTAGCTGACCACATTGCCGCTCCGGGAAAAGGGCTCGCGCCGGGCCTGAAAGCCGGCGAAGAGATACTCGTCGTTGCCGTCCCTGCTGTTCGCGATGGCGACGAGTTCATCCAGGCGCTCGCTCAGTTCAACGGCGATGGCCGCGCGGGTCTCGGGGCTCTGGGTGGCGTTGTTCGCCTGGATGGCCAGCTCGCGGACGCGCTGCAGGGATACGCCGATCTGGTCCAGCGCCGTCTCTTCCAGCGACAGCTGGCTGCGCGCAAGGCTCGCGTTGCGCCCGTACTGGTCAACGAGAGCCAGGTCCTCCTGGATATCGAGGATGCGCACCGCACCGCTTGGATCGTCCGCGGGCGACAGGATTTTTCGACCCGTAGCCACCTCCAGCTGCGTGCGGGAAAGCTCGGCCTGGCGGTCGAGAATCGTGGCGACTCCGAGATTGAATGTCTGCAGCGTTGATAGGCGCTCAACCACTTTCCTTTACCTCTTCTTTAGCCCGTGGCGTTGAGCAGGGTCTGGAACACCTCGTCCGCCACCTGCACGACCCGGGCAGCCGCCTGGTACGCCTGCTGGAAGCGAATCAGATTCGCCGCTTCTTCGTCGAGATTGACTCCCTGGATGCTGTCCCGGGCGGACAGCGCCTGATCGAGGAGCGCCCGCTCTGTTTCCGCCGCCGATCGGGCCTGGCGCGATTCCACCGCTATATCGGCAATCAGAGACGCGTAGCTGTCCTGGAAAGAGGCCGTTCCGCCGAAGAGCTGCGGGGAAGTCTGCAGGGACGCGAGAGCCAGCGCGTTTCGGTTATCACCGCTGCCGTCCACGTTGTTCTCGATGGTGAAGCTGTCGCCCTCTTCGGGAGTTCCGGAGAGGGTGAACGTGAACCCTCCGAGCGTAACGTTCAAACCGCCCGCTCCATCGACGGCAGGATCGTAGGCGATGGGGCCGCCGGCGATGCCGGAGACGAGGAAGCCCGGGCTGCCGCCGCCCGTGTCAGCGGCGTAGGTCAGCGTGACATCCGTACCCAGCGGAAGACCGGCCACATCGGCTACCGCGAGATCGCGCAGCTCCCCATTACCGGCGTTGCTCAGCGATGCGCCGCTTCGCAGCGGGCTGGCCGCGGCGAAGGTGCGCGGGTCCGTCAACTGCACGTCAAAGAGACTGGCGGCCTGGTTCACCGGATCGATAAGAAAACTGTCCCCGGCCGGTGGGTCTGTGGCCACCGTGACCTCCACACCGTCCACGGTGAAGGTCGGCGTGGGCCCGGCGATGGTCTGCGTCGTCCCCGTATTGGTGTTGCGCAGGGTGAAGTCCGTGCCATCGAAGCTCAGTTCATAGGTATCCCCGGTCAGGGCCGCCGGATCCACGATCGATGCCGTCACGCTTCCGCCCCCGGCATTGTTGGCGTTCGGGACCACGGCGGGAGTCTGAGTCGTGAAAAAGTCCGAACCCAGATTCCCGTTCAAATCGAGGCCGAGCCGGCTCTGCTCGTTGATGAGGGTGGACACGCCGGTGGCGATCACGCCGAGCTGCGCTCTGCCGGAGTCAATCAGCGAGCTGCGCGAATTGAAGAGAGCGCCAAGTTCACCGCCGCTGATAAAACTGCTGAGGTCCGTCTGGGTAGAAAGACCCGCCAGGCCGACGGATGTGCGACCCGAATCGAAGGGGTCGGCAAAGGTCTCAAGCTGTGATGCCTCGCCGCCCACGACGATGGACTGGCCGTTACCCAGAAACACGTTGATGGCGCCATCATCCTGCTCAAAGGTGCTTATGCCGACCCGCTCCGCAAGCCGGGTCAACTCCACATCGCGCTTGTCGAGGAGATCGTTGGGCGGCTGACCACCGGCGCGGACGGTCTCCGAAACGATCTGCACATTGAGGTCGGCGATGTTGTTGGCGATGTCATTGATATCGCGAACCGTGTCCGCTATCTGCACGTTGATATCGCGGTCGAGCTGCGAGAAGCGTCCGTCGAGGTACTCGAAGCGGTCGGCGAGGCCCTGGCCTTCGCGAATGAGCACCTGGCGCTCGGGTATGGATCCCGGATTGTTCGCGACGTCCTGGACGGCCGCGAAAAAACTGTCGAGAGACGGACCCAGGCCCGTTTCCGGGTTGGCCAGAATGCTGTCGATGCGCCCGGACAGATCGGCGGCCGTTTGCGCATTGAAGGCGGCTGATGTTCGCGTGCGCACATCATCGGCGAGAAAGGCATCGAAGCTGCGAGTGATGGACGCAATGGTGACGCCCGAGCCCACGAAACCCGCACCGGTCAGCTGCGGCGGCAGCGCCGTGAATTCCACGCGCTGACGGCTGTAGCCCTCGGTGTTGACGTTGGCGATGTTCTGACCCGTCGTGGCGATGGCGCGCTGCAGCGACACCAGGGCGGAAGTACCTATGTTGAATACGTCAGTCACGTTGCTTACCGTCCTTTGCGCGCACCTCGCGGTCCGCGCAGCTCCGTCGTGTTAGCGACCGCTCTAGCGGAAGCTTTAGCTCTTTACCCACGCCTTCGGATGCTTCATCCCGCGGCGTCGAGATCACCCCGGGCCATGATGGCCAGAATCTTGTCGGCGTACGCCGGGTCCGTGGCGTAGCCCGCGGCCTGCAGTTCACGCAGGTAGCCCTCGCCATCCGCCGCTTTCTCCACGGCCTTGCGATAGCGCGGACTGCTTTCTATAAAATCGACATAGTCCTGGAAGGACTGCTGCGGTGAGGCATAGGCTCGGAATTCGGCGCTCTCGCGCACGGCGACACCATCGCGATACTCAAGCGTGCTCACGCTCACCGTGTCGCCTTCCCACCCGGCACCGGCCTTGATGTTGAACAGGTTGTTGCTGGTGCCGCCCTGACCGGCGGTCACGTGACGCCCCCAGCCCGTCTCCAGGGCGGCCTGCGCCAGAAGCACGGCTGGATCAACGCCCAGGCTACGAGCGCTCTCCTCCGCCAGCGGGCGGAATGCGTCCACGAAGTCTTGTGGGGACTCAAGGCGAGGACTCGCTGCCTCGGCGGTGTCGATCCCCCGCTCTGGCACGGCATCGCTCACCGCCGAGGGCGCGCGCACCGGGGAGAGCTCCATGGCTCTCAGCGCGCGCTCACGATAGGCATCCATGGGCAGCGATCCCGGCGCGGGGCCTCCGTGCAGGGGCAGACCCTGGGGATTCGACTGCGCCGCCCGCGACTTCACGCCACGCTCACTGCTGAGCTGCTCCACGAGCACGTCCGCCAGGCCGATACCACCGGATTTGGACAGCTCGAGGGACAGCTGCTGGTCATACATCTGCTCGTAGCTCTCCAGCGAATGGCTCTCGAAGAGACCGCCCTCGATCGTGGCCTCACGCATGGACTTGAGCATCATCTGCACAAACAGGGATTCGAACTGGGCGGCGACGTCCCGGATGCTCGCGTCGCCGTCCCGGCGAGCGTCGGTGCGCAGCTCGGCCAGGGAGCCGAAGTCGCTATAAAGGGCGGCTGACTGCATGTTTCAGATCACCACGAGCTGGGCGCGCAGGGCGCCCGCCTGCTGCAGAGCCTCGAGAATGGCGATGAGATCACCCGGGGCGGCGCCCACGCGGTTCACCGCCGTCACCAGTTCCTGCAGGGTGATACCGGGCTCCAGGAGGAACATACGTGCCGGCTCCTCGGAAATACTGACGTCGGAACTTGGCGTTACCGCGGTCTGCCCGCCACTGGCGAAGGCGCCGGGCTGGCTCACCTGGATGTTCTCGGAGATCGTTACGGTCAGGTTGCCGTGCGCCACGGCGGCGCGTTCGACGCGCACCTGATCACCGATCACGATGGTGCCGTTGCGTGAATTCACCACGACCTTGGCCGGAGCCTTGGCCGGGTCAACCTGAAGGTTTTCCAGGATGGAGAGAAAGGCGACCTTGTCCGCGGGATCCGTGGGAGCGCGCACCTGGATGGAAACCGCGTCCAGGGGCTCCGCCGTTTCCGGACCCAGAGAATCGTTGATGCTCATGGCTACCCGCTGCGCCGTGGTGAAATCCGGCGCGTTGAGATTCATGACCATCACGGGCTCATGACCAAAGGGGCTCGGGACACCGCGCTCCACGATGGCGCCGTTGGGGATGCGACCGGCGCTGGGAATGTTTACGGATACGCTCGACCCGTCGGCGCCTTCCGCGCCAAAGCCACTCACGATCAGCGACCCCTGGGCCAGGGCGTAGGTCTGGCCGTCCGGGCCCTTCAGCGGCGTCATGAGCAGCGAACCGCCGCGCAGACTGTCCGCGTTACCCAGGGAAGACACCGTGACGTCGATTGTCTGTCCCGGCTTCGAGAACGGGGGCAGCTCCGCCGTGACCATCACGGCGGCGATATTGGTCAACTGCGGGTTCACGTTGGCGGGCACGTTCACCCCGAGCTGGGCGAGCATGCTCTTCAGACTCTGCACGGTGAAAGGTGCCTGGATCACCTGGTCACCGGTGCCGTCCAGGCCGACCACCAGACCGTAGCCAACGAGCTGGTTGGCGCGCACGCCGGCGATGCCCGCGATGTCCTTGATGCGCTCGGCCTGCGCCGGCGCCGCGACGCCCAGCGCGAACGGCAGGGCCAGCGGCAACGCGAACAGAGTCGCAATAAGTATTCTGGTTAAGGGATTCATGGCCGGCATCCTCAGAAGGGCATCAGGGGGCTCATGAAGAAGCGCGTAAGCCAACCCGGTTTGTTGCTTTCGTTCAGCGGGCCCGTGCCGCCATAGGAGATTCGCGCTTCGGCCACCAGCGTCGAGGGAATCGTATTCGTGGGACTCACATCTTCGGGACGGATCACGCCCTTGAGGCGGATGTACTCGTCACCCTGATTGATCTTGATCCACTTCTCGCCCTGGATCATGAGATTGCCGTTGGGGAGTACCCGCGACACCTGTACGGCGATCGAGCCCGTGAGGCTGTTGCTCTGGTTGCTCGTTCCTTCGCCTTCGAAGGCGCTCGCCGACTGCAGTGATGAGCCCAGGTTGTAGCGACCGTCATTGATCGTGACCGGCGCGCCAAAGATGATGGGGTCGGTAATACTCACGTCCGAACTCTTGTCGAGTTCCGTGTCGGCGGACTTCGCGGCCGAGGTCGCCTCGACGAGCGTGACGCTCACGATATCGCCGATCTCCATGGCGCGTACGTCCGAAAACAGCGACATCGAACGATTGCCCGCGAACAGACTCCCCGTCGCCGGCGCCGAGGAGATCACGGGCTCCGGATAGGAGATCGGCTCGATGGCGAGATACTCGGGATGTTCCTTCTCGGCGATGTCGGCGCAGCCGGCGAGGATCGCCGCAGCGAGGAGCACCAGCGTCGATGCGAGCTTCATGGGTGTCACTCCGCTACCGCTAGAGGTTGTTGGAGACGTACTGCAGCATCTGGTCGGCCGTTGAGATAGCGCGCGAGTTCATCTCATAGGCCCGCTGCGTCTCGATCATGCTCACCAGCTCTTCCACGACGTTCACGTTGGAGCTTTCCACGTAACCCTGCACGAGCGTGCCGAGTCCATTGAGGCCGGGGTTACCCGGCTGCGGTGCGCCGCTCGCGCCGGATTCCTGGTACAGGTTGCCGCCCCGGGCCTGAAGGCCCACCGGGTTGATAAAGTCCGACAGCTGAATGGCACCGACCTGCGTTGACTGGGGACTTGCCGGCTGCTGAACGGATACCGTTCCGTCATCTGCGATAGACACCGAGATGGCATCCTGCGGAACCGTGATGGGCGGCTGGAGCTGGTAGCCCTGGGAATTCACCAGGATGCCCTGGTCGTTGATCTGGAACGAGCCATCGCGAGTGAAGGCCTGCGTACCGTCGGGGAGCAGAATCTCGAAGAAGCCCCGGCCCTGGATCGCCACATCGAGGGCGTTGTCCGTCTGCGTAAGATTGCCCTGGGTAAACAGGCGCTCCGTGGCCACGACGCGCGTGCCCGTGCCCACCTGCAGTCCCGACGGCAACAGGGTCTGCTGCGACGTCTGCGAGCCGACCTGCCGGACGTTCTGATAAATGAGATCCTCGAAGATCGCCCGGCCGCGCTTGAAGCCGGTGGTACCGACGTTCGCCAGGTTATTGGCGATCGTCGACATCTTGGTCTGCTGGGCGTCGAGGCCGGTTTTGGAAATCCAGAGAGACTGATTCATGACTATGTTCCTTTAGGTCTTACTCAGGACTGCAGGCGCATAAGGCTTGCGCTGGCAGTTCCGATTTCCTGGCCCATCTGCACCATCTTCATGTGCTGCTCAAACTGTCGGGCCAGTTCGATCATGTGCACCATGGCCGTGATCGGATTGACGTTGCTGGATTCGAGGGCGCCGGTGGTCAGCTGCACGGAGCCATCCGCCGCGGCGGGCAGGCCGTCGTCGGACTGAATGACACCGGACTCGGTCTTGCGCAGGCTCCCCTCCGGAGGATTCACCATCTTGATGCGATCCAGCGCCGCCACCGCGTTCGGCAGTTCCCCGAGGGGGACGATGGAAATCGTGCCGTCACTGGCAATGGATAGCGACTGGAAGGGCGGCAGGGCGATAGGCCCGGCGTTGCCAAGCAGCGCCTGACCCTGACCGTTCACCAGCTGACCGAACTCATCGACGCGCAGGTCGCCTCGGCGGGTCAGCTGTTCCGTGCCGTCTTTACCCTGCACCGCAAACCAGCCGGCACCGTTGATGGCGATGTCCAGGTCGCGCCCGGTCTGCTCGAGCAGACCGTCGCGCAGATCCACCGGAGTGTCGCGAATCACGTTGTACGCCCGGGAATCCTGGCCGGCACCCTTCAGGTACACGGTCTCCGCATCCACCATGTCCTGCTTGAAGCCGACGGTGGAAGCGTTAGCCAGGTTGTGCGCGTTCACCGCCTGGGCAAACTGCACCTGCTTCGCCGAGGAGGCAGAGATGAAAACGAACCGGTCCATGGTGACTTACCTGCGAGCTCCGTCAGTTACCCGTTATCGAATGTTGATCACGGTCTGGGTGATGGCGTCGTTGGACTGGATCACCTGGGCATTGGCCTGGAAGTTTCGCTGCGCAATGATCAGGTCCACGAGAGCCTGGGTGATCTCCACGTTGGAGTCTTCAAGGGCGGCGGACTGGATGGCGCCGAGGCCGGAAGTACCGGGCTCACCAACGTTGGGCGAGCCGGAGGAGAAGGTCTCAACCCAGGCCGTGTCGCCGATCGGCTGCAGGCCGTTCTCGTTGTTGAAGCTGGCAAGGGCCACCTGTCCAAGTGCCTGGGACTCGCCGTTGGTGTAGCGCGCGAAGGCAATACCGGTTTCATCGATTTCAAGGCCGCGAAGCTGACCGGCGCTGAAGCCGTCCTGGATCACGCTGGAGATGGCGAAGTCTGCACCGAACTGCGTCGTTGAGGTCAGGTTCACCGTCACGTTCTGGGTGGCGGCACCGTTGTCCACGCCATCGGCATCTACCGGATCCCAGCCGGTAACCACGAGGTCCGCAGGATCGGTCGTCAGCTCACCCGCGTCGTTAAACGACAGGGTGAAGGGAGTACCGCCGTCCACCGTGATGCCATCGATCAAGGAGAAGACATCGTAGGTGTTGGAAGCGTTCTTGACGAAGAACAGGCTGAGAACGTGCGGGTTACCCAGGCTGTCGAAAATGGTCGTGGAGGTCGTGGCGTTGAAGCTCAGGGGATCCGGCGCGGTGCTGTTTACGGGCGCGTTGAACGGACCACCAAAGGCCGGTCCGGGAATCGTCTCCCGGGAGTCGAGGTTGGTCGTGAGCGTTACCTGGGTCGTGGGATTCGGGCTGACCAGGGAACGGTCGATCTGAATATCACCGAGCTGGCCCGTAATCTCACCGAGACTGTCGACCTGGAAACCCTGCAGGCGGGCATTCTGGTTGGTTACCAGGAATCCTTCCCGATCCACCTGAAAGCCGCCGGCCCGGGTGTATTGCGTCGCGCCTTCGATACTTGTGATGAAGTACCCGGCACCGTTGATGGCGAGATCCAGCGAGTTGTTGGTGAAGGTGATGTTGCCCTGGGCAAACTCCTGCGTCACCGACGCGAGGCTCACACCGCGGCCGATGGCGTTGTCACCGGCGCCCAGGAGGCTCGTGGCGTAAACATCGGCGAACTCGGCGCGGGACGCCTTGAAGCCCGTCGTGGAAGCGTTGGCGATGTTGTTCGAGATCACACCGAGATCCGAGTTGGCGGCGTTGATTCCCGAGATGGCGGTACTGAATGTCATGATGGCTCTCCTTCGTGACAGGTGCTAAATCGATTAGAGAAAGGCTTTAACTTCATCGAGTGAAATGTCTTCGCCGCTGGACAGCTCCAGGGTCACGCGACCCGTGATTCCATCAACGGCAACGGATTGGACCGGCTGGTGCGCGTGCACCGAGACGCTCTGGGTCTCGGTGCCGATAAAGGCTTCGGCGGACACGCGGTAACGCCCCGGCGGCATGACGATGCCGTCGGCATTGCGGCCGTCCCAGCTGATCTTCATGTCGCCGTCGGAGGGCGGCAGAGGCGAGCTGTAGACGAGGCGACCGGCCTCGTCCTGGATGTAGAGCGTTCCGCCGCCGGCGCTGCCGCCGAAGTCGACGGTCGCGTCGAGGGCGTAAACGGGTTCGCCCTCGGCCACGCCCACCTGGCGCAACTCGCCGAGGTTGGAGTCCGTAACCACGCTGCGACCGACCAGGGACGCCGCCTCCAGGGCCTGATTTCCGGTCAGGGACGCCGACAGTTCACCGAAGCCGTCGTTCAATTCCTGAATACCCGACACGGAACCGAACTGGGCCAGCTGGGCAATGAAATCCGTGTTGTCCATGGGCGACGTTGGATCCTGGTTCTCGAGCTGGGCCACCATGAGGGCCAGGAAGTCTTCGGAACCCAGGTCTTCCACCGAGTTACCGCCCCGACCCGACTCCGTGGCGCGCTGGGGAAAAATGTCTTCAAAAGATGAGATGGCATCCACGTGCGTTCTCCTTTATGGCTAGCGGCCCAGGGTGAGGGTGCGCATGATCAACTGCTTGGCGGTGTTCATGGCCTCGATGCTGTCCTGGTAGGAACGGGACGCCTCCATCATGTTGGCCACCTCCTGCACGCTGTTTACCGAGGAGCGGTAGATGAATCCGTTCTCGTCGGCCATCGGATGGTGCGGTGAGAAATCCCGTCGTGCGGGTATGTCTGACTGCGTGATTTCCGATACCCGCACGCCGGCGGACAGCCCGCCGTCTGTTGTCATCTCGTTGTAGATGGTTTCGAACACCGGATACTGGGGCCGATAGACACTCTCGGCACTGTTGCTGATCGTATTGGCATTGGCGAGGTTGCTGCTGATCGTGTTCAGACGAACGCTCTGGGCCTCGAGGGACGTCGCGGCAACGTCTATGGCGGTGAACAGGCTCATGCGATACCTCCTTAGAGCTGACCGCGAATCGCGGTACGCAGACCGCGAATCCGGCTGTCGAGTAGATTCACGCTGGCCTGGTAACGCACGGCGTTGTCCATGAACTCGGCGTGCTCACGGCGGCTCTCCACCGTGTTTCCATCCAGCGACGGCTGTGACGGGACGCGGTACTTGAGGGCGTCGCCGGCCGCACCGGCGGTCCCCGCACCGAGGTGGCGCTCGTGCGTCCGGCGCAGGCCGCTCTGTTGTCCCGACGCTTCACGCATCGCCTGCGCGAAATCGATATCCCTGGCCTTGTAACCAGGCGTGTCGGTATTGGCTATGTTCGCGGAGAGGATCTCCGTGCGCTGGGCGCGGAGCGCCAGCACCTGCGGTGAAATGCCCAATGCGCTGTCAATACTCATCGTTGTCTGGTCTCCATCCGCCAGAAGGGGCGGCAAGGACGAAAGTCAGGCGGTTCCATACAAATCGCGTGCCAATTTATTTTATGCTTATATTTCAAATACCTAGAGGATTTTCGCTCGCGCCATGGGCGGCAATGCAACACCGTCGTGGCAAGGCTTGCCGCTTTGCGACTTGCCGGCACCCCGATCGCGTCTGCTGCCCGGAAACGAGTTGCTGGCACGCTTCATGCTGCTCGGGATTTGGAACGGTTTTTTGCGACAGAAAAATGACGCTAGCTAGACACATACCCAAATCTGGTCGCTCGGTGACACGGCCGGGAGTTCTACCAACCGCGCTGAGCGCGGCCGCTCTGGTCCTTGCCGCCACCGGCGCTCGCGCCGCGACTGCGCAGGCGCCGGCGGCGCTTGGCGGCCACCCGCATGGCGAGATCATCGCCGTGGCAGAGATGGCCGCCCTGGACGCGGCCATGGCCGAGGGTCTCGACGACGTCGAGGTCCGGGTGCGCCCATTGGATCAGCGCCTCAAACCCGCGCGCTGTGATCAAGCGCTGGAAATTGTGCGTCCCAACAACGGCAATGTGCTTGGGCCGGTCAGCTATGGGGTGCGTTGCGGAGGAAGCAGTCCATGGACCCTGTATCTGAGGGCCAGCGTCAGTGCCTCACTGGAGATACCCGTACTGCGCCGTGGTCTGACACGGGGAGACCTGATCAGTGAGCGGGATATCGAGCTGGTTACGCGTCGAATAACCGCCCGCGCTGCGGATATCATTTTGGAACCTGAGCTACTGCTGGGGATGGAAGTACGACGTCCCATTCCCGCCGGAAGTCCGCTGCGGCACGGTCAGGTGGACTACCCCGTGCTCGTTACGCGCGGGCAAACCGTGACCCTCGTGGCGGGCGGAGCCGGACTGGAAGTTCGCATGCAGGGTAAGGCGATGGGCAGTGGAGCAATGGGCGATCGTCTCGTGGTCACCAACCTGAACTCGGGTCGCCGGGTGGAGGGAATCGTCCAGCGCGATGGCAGCATCCAGATACGCTGAGCGCCGCGCTTGCCCCCGACATCATAGCTGGCAGGGTCGTTGCAAGTCAGAATCGTAACCAGGGTAAAAGTAAGCGCTAACTTCAATTACGGAGAGTCCGTGGGTAGACCGTGCAGAAAATGACCAGCAACGCTGTGCTAAACTTTTCGCGAATCCGGTCGCTAACCACTACAAGAAGTGAACCGAGAGCCCCGGTCCTGACCCCAGTCCGAGTGAAAACAAAGACTGCGGCTCGTGATCCTGGCTTTTATGTGGCGCATTCAGAGTGGCGCATTCAGAGTGGCACAGACCGAGACAAGGCCGACGAGGCGGAGTACACCTCCGAGCCAGGGAAAAAACGATGAACCCCGTTGACAACAACAGCAGCCTGCGAACGCAACGCGGCGATCTGGACCAGAGCAGCCGAGAGCAAGGCGCCCGGCGCTCCGAGAGCGGCGCCGGCGTTGGAACTGCGACAAGTGCAGCAGCGAGCACCGGCGATGCCGAAAGCTCGGGGCGCGGTGAATCCGTGTCTTTTACGCAGACGGCGTCGGATCTCCTCTCTCTTGAAACCCAACTCCGGGAGCTTTCAGGTATCGACCAGGCCCGTGTCGATCGTATTCGCAGTGCCATCGACAACGGCAGCTTCGAAATCGATACGGATCGCATCGTTGAGAACCTGCTGCGCAGCGAGCGCGAGCTTGGCTGAAGGCTCTGGACCTGACCCGCTAGCGCGCCGATGAGCAGCGGTGGGCAAGCAAACGCGGGCGACTGTCGCGCCATGCTCGAAGCTGAGCTGGCTACCCTCACAGCGCTGAGCACGGCCCTCGACGCCGAGTACGACGCGCTTATCGCCAACGATCCCCAGGCTCTCGAATCCGCGACGCGGTCAAAGGCCGAGCGCGTCGACGCACACCGGGCGCAGCAGCAGAAACGTATTTCCTGGCTGACAGCCCGCGGCCTACCGCCGGAAACCAGCCTGAAACAGCTCGTCCTGCTGGCCGGAGATGATGAACGTGTTGCAGATTTGCAGGTACGCCTCGCAGCGCTCGCGAGCAGCTGTCAGCAGAACAACCGTCGCAACGGCGGGCTGATCGTCCGCCTGCAGGAGCGGGCCCGCGGGGCACTTGACGTACTGCGGCGCGATGACGGCGGTGATCTCTACTCCCTGAGCGGTGCCCGCGAGCACCAGAGTGACAGCCGTACGCTCGGCAAAGCCTGAGGCCTCGGCGCGGCGGATCACCGCGGCATCGCCTCCTCTAACCCCGGCGCCTGATTTCCGACACCATACCCGGAGCATTCCGTGCCATCGCCGTCGCGTTGACGTCAAAAATTTGCCGATAGAAGGATCGGCGCCAAAAATCGCCTAAATTAACAATAAATGCCGCTAATTTCCGGAAAATAGACTGGCACGCTCATTGCTTTAACCGCATCGGACGCCCGCAAAGGATCGGGCAGGAACAAAGAAAAGCGGAACAGAGTGATGAAAAAAGTGATCCCCTTTAACAGCGAACGCGATCTGGCGCGCAAGACCAAGAGCGCCACACCCGTCACGCGCCCGGCGACCCCCGAACTGCCCACCCCCGCGGTCGGACCCGAACTGCAACTGCAGCTTCTGCAGCGGCTCATGGGCTGCACGGATCATCAGACGCTGATCGCACGGTTCTACCGCTGGGCTTCGGACCAGAATCTCGCCGAAGGAATTCGCTACTGCGCCAGTCAAAGCAAGGCCTCGCTGCTCATCGGCCAGCGACGCCACCACAGCGCTCATTACGATCTCACTCTGGACAAATCACCCGTCGGAGAGATCAACCTTTATCGCCGCAAGCGCTACAGCGAAGAGGAACTGGTCTCGATCGAGGAGGCCCTTGGCTCCCTCGGCCGCGCGCTGCGCACTTCCCACGAAGTCGAGAGTCTCCGCGCCCTGGTTACCCAGGACCCCTTAACCGGCCTTGGAAACCGCAGCAGCCTGAAGGACTGGATTGATCGTGAACTGGCGCGAGCTCGTCGCCACGGCGACCCCCTCGCCGTCATGATGATCGATGTTGATCATTTCAAGACGATCAACGATGAGTTGGGTCACCTGGGGGGCGACCGGGTGCTGCGCACGATTGCCGAGGTGCTTCGGGCCAGCACGCGGCGCTCGGACCTGGTCTTCCGCTATGGGGGAGATGAGTTCACGGTACTCCTTCCCCACACCGACCGCAGCGGCGCCCAGGAAGCGGCTCGCCAGATTCGCGCCAGCCTGGCCAGGATCGATACCTCGGCTTTCGGCGGTAATGATGTGCCCGGAGGGCTTCGTCCCGATGTCAGCATCGGCATTGCCTGCTACCAGGATGGCGATGATGAAGACACGCTGATGCAGCGCGCGGACACGCACCTCTACCACGCCAAGGCCCAGGGTCGGGCTCGTATATGCACGGCGGTGTGAATCGCTGGCTCAGCCCCGAGCTCATCGCTACCGCTCATACACCGGACGTGACGCCCGGGCCACCGGGGATCCGCGGCGCGGCCAGGCCGCACCCCAGGGCACACGAGGCCCGGGGTCGGCCGCAGCAGACCCGCAATCGATCAGCCTGGAGCTTCCGTACGCTGCTGCTGCGCGCCGCGTTGGTCTCGCTGATCAGCGCCTGCGCGGCCTTCAGCTACGTGGCCCTGAGTGAGGCGGCGGCCGGTCTGCGTTCACAGTCGCAGGCCGTCGCCATGAGACCACAGCCCGCTCCGGGCAAACCGGTCGCCGCACGCTTGGTGCGGGCGCCGCAGGAAGACGAGAGCGACCAACTGGAATCCAAACTGGCGACCGCCGAAGCACGGGCGCACAGCCTCCGCGAAACCAACCACCTGATGCGCGACCGTTTGAGTGAGCTGCAGGCGGCTCTGGAAAGGACGCCCGTCAACTCTGGCTTAACACCTGACTTAACCCCTGACTTGACCCCCGGCTTAACCCCTGGTTTCGCGGAATCGGCTCGCGACGCTTCGCCCGCCCAGACAAACTAACCCCCGGGAGAGGTCGGCGGTGCCTTGGCTTCACGGAACCGGCACGCACCTAGACGCGGGAGTCTCCATGGGCACGCCCACGGCGAGGGCGAAGCTCAGACGAGCTGGGCCAGCATTTCCTTGCGGAACGGCTCGAGCGCCGCGGTTTCGCCCCCGCGTACCAGCGTCGCCCAGTCCGCATTGGCGATCATCGCGCGGCCCACGGCGACCAGATCAAACTCTTCCCCTTCCAGACGCCTGAGCAAATCGTCCAGCGAGGCCGGATCGGCCTCCTTGAATGTCGCCTCGCCGGGCGCGGGAATGAAATCCGCGTCAAGGCTGACACTGCCCACGGTGATACTGGGCTTCCCGGTGATTTTACGAGTCCAGCCCGCAAGATTGAGGTCCGAGCCCTCGAACTCCGGCTGCCAGAAGCGCCGCTGCGAGCAGTGGAACAGATCGACACCAGCCTCAGACAGGGGTAGGAGTATCTTCTCCAGATCCCCGGGCGTGGTCGCGAGCCTGGCGTCGTAGTCCTGCTGCTTCCACTGCGAGTAGCGCAGCGAGATCGGAAAATCCGGGCCGACGGCATCGCGACAGGCTTCCACGATTTCGCGTACGAAGCACACTCGTGCCTCGATGGACCCGCCGTACGCGTCGTCGCGCTGGTTGGTCCCCTCCCACAGAAACTGATCCAGGAGATAGCCGTGCGCGCCGTGAATCTCCACGGCATCAAAGCCGCAGGCAACCGCATCACGAGCCCCCTCGGCGAACGCGTGAACCACATCAGCGATGTCTTCCCTGGTCATGATGTGGCGATTAACCTTACCCGGTACGTTCATGCCGGAAGGGGTATAACCGTTCACCTCTCCCTCCGGCGGCGTACCCGCGCGGCGCATTCCTCCGCAGTGCCACAGCTGCGGCGCTATCCGGCCCCCTTCGGCGTGTACGGCCTCGGCGACTTTGCGCCAACCGGCCAATCGTTCCTCACCCCAGAAATAGGGCACATCCGGATAACCGTTGGCCGCAATGTGGTTGACGCAGGTTCCCTCGGTAAAGATCAGCCCCGTTCCCCCGGCGGCCCGGCGTCGGTAGTACTCGACGCTGTGCTCGTTCGGTATGTTCTGCGGCGACATGTTGCGCGTCATCGGCGCCATGACGATACGATTCGGCAGCTCCAGCGAACGGAGACTGAAAGGGCTGAACAGGGCGCTGATATCCGGCATGAACTGATCCTGTGGTCATGGCCTGAAGACGCAACCTGGCCATGCTTCGATGGTTGAAGGGACTACGACCGGCATTGGAGCACTGCCCTACCGATCTCTTCTCCGACGCGAATTCCCTCGCCGCGACGGCGCGGCAGCGTAGCCCAGGAGGCCTGCGATTTCCATCTGCCCGACCACCCCTTGCGTATTATCAGCTGGTCGCCCCCCAACGCGAAAGTCCAGGGAGCCCGGCGCTCGCGGCGCGGGAAGGGCCGCTCTACAAGAATCCCGGCAAATACTATGCGCGCTCTTTACTGGTTCCGAACGGATCTAAGACTCCACGACAGCCCCGGCCTGGAAGCTGCGGCCGCCGCCGATGAACTATTGCTCGTTTATCTCTGGCCGCGACAGCGTCCCTGGTGCAATACCCATGGCCTGGGCGCCCAGCGCGAGCGCTTCATCAGCGAAAGCCTTGCGGCCCTTGTGCAGGAGCTTGTTCCCCTGGGCCAAAACCTCCTGTTCCTGCAGGGATCCCCGGAACTGGTCCTACCGGACCTTGTTCGCGATTACGGCGTCGACGTCATGCACACCAGTCAGAGCGCCGGTAGCTTTGAACGGCGCGCCGTGCGCACGCTCCGCGAGCGCCTGACGATCCCGGTGCAGGAGCACCGCGGCAATACGCTGTTTGGCGAGGGCGCGGTGGCCTCTATGGCGGAAGAGCTCCCGGACAGTTTCTCCCCCTTTCGTCGTCGCGTGGAGCAGAAGCTCCAACCCGACGCGCCGCTGCGCAGCCTACCCCAATTGCCCCCGCCGCCAGCCGTGCGCTTTCACGCCGTTCCCCCGGCCGGCGAACGCCCGCATATGGCCATGCCCCTGCGCGGCGGCAGCGAGGCCGGCCGACGACGCCTGCGTAGATTTCTTGCAGTGGATGGCGGCATCCGCAGCTACAAGGAGACCCGCAACGACCTCGATCCTCTGGCGGGCAGCTCCACGCTGTCACCGTGGCTTGCAAACGGCAATCTTTCCGCGCGCGAGGTGGCACAAGCTGTGTCAGCGCACGAAGCCAAGCACGGTGCAAACGAATCGACCTATTGGCTGTACTTTGAACTGCTGTGGCGGGAGTACTTCTTCTGGCGCGCCCTCCGCGATGGAAACGCCCTGTTCCGCCTGCGCGGTCGGACTGACGCCAACCCCGGGGTCGTATCGCGCTGTACCTTCGAGCCGCGCAACTACGCCCGCTGGTGTGCCGGTGATACCAACTATCCCCTCGTTAATGCCCTCATGCGTCAACTCACGGCAACCGGCTGGATGAGCAACCGCGGACGCCAGATCGCCGCCAGCTGCCTGATCCACGACCTCGGCATCGACTGGCGCTACGGCGCCGCCTTCTTCGAGAAACATCTGATCGACTACGACGTCGCGAGCAACTACGGCAACTGGCAGTACATCGCCGGCGTCGGCGCGGACCCGCGCGGCGGACGAGCCTTCAACATCGAAAAACAGACGGCGCAGTACGATCCCGACGGCCGCTTCATCGCGAAGTGGGAAGGACAGCGACCCCCCCAGCCCGACTACGTTACCGACGCCGCAGACTGGCCGCTCACGCCCGGCGCGTCGTGAAGCGCAGCAAAAGCTCCGGCCGTGGCGGCCAGCCTTCAGGAGCTTCCGCTAACCCCAAAGCCGAAAAGATCTGTCCTGTGTGCGAGCGTCCCTTTCACTGGCGAGCGCGGTGGAAGGACAACTGGGATGAGGTCGTTTACTGCTCTCGAAAGTGCTCTTCCCAGCGTCATCGGTCGAAATCCTCTTCCTGATCTTGGGTGGTAGTGCCTGGTCCACGAGGACTCGGCCTGGGAATATGGGTCTGACGGGACGCCAAAACGCGGCCCTCCATGGCCAGGCTTATCTCGCGCCATCCAGGCGCTCGGTACCCGTCAGACCCATATTCCCAGACCAAGCCCTCTGCGCCGTGCAGCCGGGGGGTGTGAGGGCATCAACCTTGATAACTTTGTTAGCAGGCAACTTGCTTTGAGCTGCCGGCGAAATCGCGCTGACTGGTCAACAACGACCGTCTAACTCACGACGGCAGAGAGGGCTTGGGGTGGCATCTGCCGGCTGATGGGTACCGCGCGCCTGGAGGGCGCGAGATAAGCCTGGCCAGGGAGGGCCGCGGTTTGGCGTCCCGTCAGACCCAT
>JBCDIW010000002.1:0-461718 GCA_038748515.1 Pseudomonadota bacterium | reverse complement strand
TCGTCAGCTTCATGGAGTATGATCTGGGATTCTTCGACAGAACAGTGAACCGAGTAGAGCCCGTAGGGGTGAACCCCTTCGCTCTTAAAGTGTTACCCATGTCCTCGGAATAAACTGTTACCCATGTGCCAAGAAAGCACCCTAGGAGAAATGGTAGCTACGGGTGGACTTGAACCACCGACCCCAGCATTATGAATGCTGTGCTCTAACCAGCTGAGCTACGTAGCCATATATGTCAGACGTTAGGCCTGAAGCAATGGTCAGCGTTAGAGCTTAAGCTTGACGCTGTTCCGGTAGCAACGTTCGAAAAGGCAGGACGGTGCGAAGCCCCTTCGAGGGTCGCGAAGTTTGTCTATTTGCCTGCGTCAAGTCAACCATTTAAATGCGTCGCCTGCCTCGTTTTGCGCTGTGACATTGAGACCGAGCAGCGCCATAATCACCACCGCGAGAGCAGGGGAGTTTCATGAGTACCTACGGCCAACAGCGTCCGGGAAAAGCCGCTCCGGACAACAGCAGCAACCCTTTTAAGGAAGACGAATCCAAGGCGCCCGCGCGGCCGCCTGGTCACGAGAGCGCCACTTTCCAGTTTGTTCGCCAGCTTGGCATGGACCTCGCCAAAGGCGACTTCGACCTGCCGCCATTCCCCGATACGGCACTCAAGGTGCAGGAGTGTATTCGCGATCCCGACTCCGACATCCAGCAGCTTTCTGCAATTGTCGCCAAGGAGCCGGCGCTGGCGGCGCGACTGATGCGCATGGCCAACTCCGCCATGATGCGCCGTGGACCCATGGAAGTGACGGATATCCCGACGGCGATTTCGCGCACCGGCATGGAGATGGTGCAAAACGCCGCCGTGTCGTTTGCGGCGCGGGAGGCGTTCAAGATTCCACCGGATGCCGCCTGCCTCAACGACCTGAACGCCCTGCGCCGCGAAAGCGTAAAAGTTGCGTCTCTGAACTACGTGCTCGGCAAGCACGTCTCTTCAGTCAAGAGCCCCGACGAAGCGATGCTGGGAGGCCTGCTCAATGCCGTAGGGAAGTACTACATACTACTGAAGGCAAGCGATCACCCCGCACTCTTTGCCGAAACGGAGGCGCTCCAGGACCTGCTCGCCCAGTGGCATACGGGCGTTGCACGAGCGATTGTCGAGTCCTGGAACTTCCCCGAATCCATCGCCCACGCCGTAGACGAGCAGGATATCGAAGAACGAGACCGCATAGACTCGGCCGATCTCAGCGATGTCCTGCATATCTCAAAAGCTATCGTGCGCAGCCATGGCAGCGATATCGCGGGAGCCGTGGATGGCAAGGACGCACTGGCAAGAATGCGCCTCAGCACGGATAAACTCCTGGAGATCCTCGACGAAGAGCAGGAAGCCGTTGAGTCCATGGTTCAGGCGCTCAGCGGCTGAATCAGGCGGGCATAGTATGAGGCCGTCCATGGCTGACGGCGTGCGGGGATGGCATGCCTGACTACTACATTGCGCGGCAACCGATCCTGGATCGGGAAAGACAGCTGTACGCCTATGAGCTGCTGTTCCGAGACTCGCAGGTCAATATGGCGCCCCGCGATCTTGACCGCACCCTCGCCACGGCCGAGGTGCTCTCGACCACCAACGAAATCGGTCTCCCGTCCCTTGTGGGCAAGAGCTTCGCCTTCATCAACCTTCCCGAACGCTTCCTCGAGGAACCGGAGCTGCTGCCGCTCCCTCCGGAGCAGGTCGTGCTCGAAGTGCTTGAAGACGTGGAGTTCGACGACGCGCGGCTTGAGGGACTGCGCAAGCTCAACGAACGAGGCTTCACCCTCGCCCTCGACGACTTTATCTACGACGAACGCTACGAATCCGCCCTGCCCCACGTAGACATCGTGAAGCTGGAAATCAACGGCCTCCCGAGGGATACCTGGAAGGCGGAAATTGATCGTCTTAAGTCCCGCGGAAAGAAGGTACTCGCTGAAAAGGTCGAAACGGAGCAGGAATTCGACACGCTCCTGGAGCTGGGCTGCGACTACTTTCAAGGCTACTTCTTCGCCCGGCCAAAGGTGATGTCCGGGCGGAAGCTGTCATCGAATCAGGTGGCGATGCTGCAACTTCTCGGGCAGTTGAATGACCCCGATGTTCCGATCGTAGAAATCGCCGAGGTGGTGAGCCGCGATGTCTCCCTGTCCGTTCGCGTGCTCAATCACGTCAACTCGGCGGCGAACGCCCTGAACAGAACCATGGATTCCGTCCGCGAGGCGGTCGTATACCTGGGCCGCGACCACATCCGCAGTCTGGTCACGCTGCTCCTCATGGCCCGCGTCGAGCAGAAACCGGCGGCCCTGATGGTGATCGCTCTGGTGCGCGCCAAGCTCTGCGAACTGATGACCGACGCGATCGATCAAGGCGACCCGGGCGCCTTCTTCACCGTCGGCCTATTCTCCGTCCTCGATGCGCTCATGGACCTGCCGATGGACGAGGTCGTGAAGAACCTCCCCATTAGCGAGGAGCTGGTTGCCGCACTCGTTGATCGAGAGGGGACCATGGGCGAAGCCCTGGAGCTGGCCATCCGCATCGAGCAGGGGAACATCGACGCGGCCGCTACGGAAGACTCTCACTGGACGCCGGAGGTGCTGGTACCCATGCTGCGCTCCGCCACGTCCTGGGCAGACGGCGTCGTTGCAGACACGGGGCTACTGTAGGCCTCTCCCTTCAACCCCGTCTCTTCAAGCTCCTCACTTCAAGCCCTTCACTTCAAGCCCTTCACTTCAAGCCTTTGACTTTCCTACGCGTCAGTCGTCTCCCGCCAGACTTCGCTGATAAGGACCGCTTTTCTTCACTCACAATATCAGGGGCTTGCCTCAAAGGTCGGCGCATGGTCATGGAAGATTGAATCCTGCCCGGATCTGACGTTCAGCCTGACAGCACATAAGAAGAGCATGTACGACACCCGTCACGTTATGGAGGTCCGTCATGCCCTGTATCGTTCCCCTGGAGAACGTCAAGAATCCGTGCAACGCCGACCGGCATTCTCGCCCCGGCAGGAATCCGCGAAAATGCAGGTCCGGACGCCTGCCGTCACTGCTTATGGCCGTGTACTCCGCACTCTGTGCGTACACTCCGCTGCAGGCAGCCATTCTTCCCACAGAAATTTTCTACAACGGCCCAAGCCCGGGTGCCGACCCCGATGAGTTTCTTGAGCTGAGCAACACCGGTTCGAGCGCACTAAGCCTGCAGGACTTTCGTTTCAGCCTGGGTATCGACCTGCAGCTGCCGGATATCACATTGGAGCCGCTCGCATCGCTCATCATTGCACCCAACCCAGCTGGCTTTCGCGCGAGCTTTCCGGATTTCTCGGGTGCGCTCTTGGATGCCCGGGGCGGCCTTTCAAACAGCGGAGAGACGATCGAGCTCCTGGATGCGGGTGGAGACGCCATCTTCCGGCTGAGCTACGACGACACCGGCGCCTGGCCGCGAAGCGCGGACGGTGCGGGGGATTCACTCCAGCTGCTGGATCAGAGTGTATCGCTCAGTGATGCCATGAGCTGGTTTGCGGCCATGCCGGATCCGGGCACCTGGACTGGCTTTGCTGTGCCCGACGATCCCCAACCGGACCCGGGCACTACCATTCCCGTGCCCGGAACCCTCGCCCTCATGCTTGCCAGCCTCGCCGGCTGGGCTGGCACCAGAACCCGTCAGTCAGGACGCAACACTTCGGGCCCGAATTACCGATAAATGCCATAATGACTGCGGTGGCGAAGCCTGGGTTGAATCGTGACGCACTGATACAAGGGTGTCACAATGCGCAACATGTCCCGTTTCGCTACAAGTGCTGGCCGAGGTACCCGCCAAGGTATCCGTCAACATACCCGTCAGGGTATTTGTCAAAGTACCCATCAAAGCGTCAGTCAAAGCAGCGATCGACGCATTGGCCAGCGTGTACAGCAATTCACCGGTCAGAGCCCGGATCAATTTACCGTTCGAAACGCGAACTCACTGCATACCAACGACGGCAGCGTGCTGTTACCGTGAGCGGTCCAAACTCGACAGATCCGACCCCCGACGAGGACTTCGATCTCGAAAACCTCGAGCTTGAACTGGCTCAGCAGGAAAAGCCCACTCCTCGCGTACCTGCCTTCGAGTTCATACGTCAGCTCGGCGAAAACCTAGCGGAGGGCGACTTCGAGCTGCCACCATTTCCGGATACTGCCGTGCGTGTCCAGCAATGCGTCAACGATCCGGATTCGACGGTGACCGAACTGGCGGCGATCGTCGCCAGCGAACCGACGCTGGCCGCGCGCCTGCTCCGTATGTCCAATTCGGCCATGATGCGCCGGGGGCCGATTGAGGTCACGGACATCCCGACGGCGATATCCCGGGTCGGCATGGACATGGTCCAGAATCTCTTCGTGTCTTATGCCGCGCGCGAGGCGTTTCAATGCCCCGAAGGCAGCGCGTCCATGGAAGAACTCAATTCCCTGCGCAGCCACAGCGTAAAGGTCGCTACCGTGTCCTATGCGCTTGGCAAGTATTGTCCGTTTGGTGGCAAGCCGGAGGAAGCCATGCTCGCCGGCCTGCTGCACGCCGTCGGCAAGTTCTACATCTATATGCGCGCAGCCGAGTACCCGGCCCTGTTCCAGGATCGCGCGACGCTCGATGGCATCGTGTCCCAGTGGCATACCGGAGTGGCGCGGGCCATCGTCGAATCCTGGGAATTCCCGGCCTCGGTCGCGCACGGCGTCGATGAACAGGAGGTCAAGGCGCGGCACCGCGCCGGGGCCGCAGACCTCAGTGACATCCTGTTCCTCGCGAACCTGCTCTCGCGCGCCGGCTTCCGCGCAGCCGAGCAGTTGGGCGATCTCGACGCGCTTGCTCGCCTGCGCACCACCCCTGAAGGGCTCGCCGCTCTTCTGGAGGATCACGGCGAGGAGATTGAATCCATGATCGAAGCGCTGTCATTGTAAGCCGTGGAAGAATCCACGAGGCCCGATGACTGAATCGCATCAGCCCCCGGCCTGACCGGGATCCACCTCAAACCCTCCCACAGACCCACCACTCTTTGGACGCTGGCTACGCGTCAGGGAGCGCACGAGCTTGTCGAGTTCGATGGCGATAAAGCTCGGCAGAAAGCACAGCAGAATCATGGGCCACCAGTCGATGGGAAAGGGCGCCGTGCGGAACAATGCCGATGCCGAAGGCACCAGTGTGGGAATGAAGCGAATCGAGATGCTCAGGATAACTCCGGCAAGCAGCCAGGGATTGCTGAAAGGACTGAAGCTGAACACGGAGCGGTGCACGGAACGGGCGCTGACCAGATAGCCAAAGTGTGCCAGCAGAATCCCCCAGAACGCCGCCGTTTGCGCCTGGGTGAGCAGGAGCGGATCCAGAATCTCGCCGCCGGGCCCCACAGCGCTGTGACCGAAGTGGTAGTACAAGGCAAAGCCCGGTAGCGCGATGGCGACGCCCAGGAGCACAACTCGCTGGAGGAAAAGGGCATTGATGATGTGAGCCTCGGGATCACGAGGAGGGACATCGAGGAGTCCGCGTTCCTTTCGCTCAAGCATAAGCGGCATGGTGAGCAGCACCGAGTCGAGGAGGTTTACCCACAGGATCTGGACGGGCTCAAGCACAAAGCGCGCCGAAAAGATCGGTACCGACGCGGCCATCAGCACCGCACCCATGATCAGCAGCGCCTGAGCCGCATTGGTGGGCAGAGTATAGAGAATGGCCTTCTGCAGATTACTCCAGGCGTGACGCCCTTCCTCGACAGCGGCAACAATCGTGGTGAAGTTGTCGTCTTCGAGCACCATGTCGGAGGCTTCCTTGGCCACCTCTGTGCCACCCTGCCCCATCGCCACGCCAATATCGGCGGCCTTGAGGGCGGGAGCGTCGTTGACTCCATCACCGGTCATGGCCACCACGTGTCCGTTGTGCCGAAGCGCCTCAGCGATGGACTTCTTGTGTTCGGGCGCCACCCGGGCAAACACCGACACCTGCTCTACCGTGACGCGAAGCTCCTCGTCGTCAAGCGCGGTGAGCTGAGCCCCCGTTAAGGCCGTGCCGGCGTCGATACCCAACTGACGAGCGACGGCCTGCGCCGTATCAGGATGATCCCCAGTGATCATCACCGTGCGAATGCCAGCGCGGCGGCAGGCTCCGACGGCCTCCAGGGCGGATTGTTTGGGCGGATCGATCATGCCCTGGAGTCCATAGAACACGAGGTCACGCAATTCGTCGGTGGCGATATCCGCTTTTCCGTTCTTGAGGCGCTTACCCGCAAAAGCCAGAGTCCGAAGCGCCTCGCCCGCAAACTGAGCGGCACGCGACGAGGCAATATCAGCGTCCAGCAGCACCGCGTCACCGGCCGCGTTCAGCTGCCGCTCGCACATACCCGTGATCACTTCGGGCGCGCCCTTAACGTAGATCCATCGCTCACCGTCGTTGTCCACCAGGACGGCCATGTACTTGACCGAGGAATCAAAGGGCATCTCCGCGAGCCGCCTCACGCCGCCGTCATGCTGCCCGCCCTTGATGGCCGCCACACGCAGGGCGACTTCGGTGGGATCGCCGAAACTTTCATCGCCTTGTACCCGCGCGTTATTGCAGTGGTAAGCGGCTTCGAGCAATTTTTGGAGGGCCGGCTGCTGGTCAACGCTCACCGGCGCATCGAGCATGAAACTGCCGATCAGCGCATTCCCTTTTCCGGTCACTTCGTAGCTCACACCACCGGCAAAGACACGCGTCACCGTCATCCGATTTTCCGTAAGCGTGCCCGTCTTGTCCGAGCAGATCACGGAGGTTGCACCCAGGGTTTCGGCGGCCGGTAGACGTCGGAGCAGAGCTTTGCGCCTGGCCATCACGACGCCGGAGAGCGCGAGCACCGAAGTAACCAGCGCCGGCAGCATCTCGGGAATGGCGGCAACCACGAGACTCACGGCGCCGAGGAAGCTGTAGGGCATGGCGTAGCCAAGGTAGATGCCGTAAACAAAGTTAAATACGCCGATAACCAGGATGGCCGCGATCAGGCTGCGCACAAATTCCTTCATCTTGATTTGCAGCGGCGTGGCGGTGCTCTGAACGGCCTCTACCATGTCGGCGATCTGACCAAAGACCGTCGCACCGCCGGTGGCGGTCACAACCGCAAGGGCACCGCCCTGCGAGATATAGGTCCCGGAAAAGCCGATATTGCGCTGATCCCCAGGCACAAGATTGCCGCCTTCGAGCGGGGCGGTGGTTTTTTTCACGGGAACGGATTCACCCGTAAGCGAAGATTCATCCGCGTGAAGATTGCTGGCTTCAATGAATCGTAAATCGGCCGGAATCTTGTCGCCGGCTTCGAGCACAACAATGTCACCCGGAACCAGGGTGTTTGCCGCAGCGCGCCCCCGATTTCCGGCACGCACTACGAGGCACTCCTGCACCATCATGTTGCGCAACGCGTCGAGCGCGCCCTCGGCTTTGCCTTCCTGCACGAAGCCAAGCACGGAATTGAGCAGGACCACGGAAAGAATAACGATCGTGTCCGGCCACATGTGGCTGCCCAGCGCGCTCAGTGCGCCCGTAGTGAGTGCGGTGGCAATCAGAATGATAACCATGGGGTCGTTGAACTGGCGCAGAAAGCGCAGCCACGCCGGCGTCTTGCGAAAAGCGATCTCGTTCAGGCCGTACTCGTCGAGCCGAGCCTGGGCTTCGCGCAGCGTCAAACCTGAGGTTGAAGTCCCCAGTTCCCAAAGCACGCCCTCGCCGTCGAGGCGGTAGGCGGGTGCTGACAATTCGCGCATCGGGATGAGACCGAGTCAGGGTCGGGGTCCCGATTATGAGCGGGGCTGCTCATGTGTAGCTTGACCTGACGCAAAGTTGCGTCGGGTAGGGTTCAGCCGTCGATACCCAGCCGCACGAGATTCACCGTCGCGGCATCGAAGTTCGCCTGCGCGACGCGTGTGCGCTGCAGCGCTTCGTAGTAGCGCACGCGAGCGTCAGCGGCGGTCTCCTCGCGAATATTGACGAGGAAGAAGTCGCTCGCACCCTGCTCAAAACGCCGGATTTCAGCCAGCCGCATGGTTTCCGAGAGTTCCACGTCCTGCTCTGCCAGGGCTTTGAGCTCCAGGGCTATATCGAGCTCAAGAAGGATGTTGCGCAGCTCGATTTCCACCTGATCCTCAACGCGTCGCCGTTCCTGCCGCAGAGACTCAAGCTCGGCTCGGGCCTGGGAGATCCTACCGCGGGCCTTACGCCGCTCAAGCGGTACGGTGAACGTAAAGCCCACGATGACGTCCGTGGAATCACGGGAGGCGCCCCCTTCACCGATGGCTCCAAAGCCCTCGGCCAGTTCGAAGTTAAGATCAAACCTCGGCTCGAGCTCGTTCTCCGAGAGCGCGATCTTCTGAAGTGCGCGCTCGGCCCCGGTCTGGAGTATCTGCAGTTCGGGACGCCGGGCAAGGAGCGCCGGTACGTCCAGCGCCGACGACGGGGGGACCGGAGGTAGATCGGCGATTTGTGGTTCCGCTGGCAGGCGCTGCTTCCCGGGCAGCAGCGGATCACCGTTCGCGCCGCGCAGGAAAAAGGCGAGCTGGTTGGCCGCCACGAGAAAGTCCCGGCGCGCCGCGGTGGCCAGCGTCTGGCGACGCGTGATGTTCTGGCGGTTCTCGGTGATAAAGATGGCGGCACGGCGGCCGCTATCGACTTCCTGCTGCAAACCGCCCTCGCGCTGCAGCGCGATGGCGAGCAGGTTTTCATAGACCGCAAGCTGCTGACCCGTCGCTACCCAGCGCCAGTAGGCGGCGAGGGCACGCTGCTGCACGCCCACGCGCGTCAGCAACACTTCGAGATCGGCCTGCTGGAGCGCCAGCTCCGCGTCGATCTGGCCGAAGCGGCGATTGTCGATATCCCGATCACGAAGCAGACTGAAGAGGAAACCGAGCTTGGCCGTACCTCCCGTGTTGGTAAAGTTTTCGTCTTCGTAAATGGGGAATTCGCCATTGGAGAGCGCGTACTGCCCATAGAGCTGCGCTCCCCAGGGTCTCAGCGGTTTGGTCGCCTTGCCGATTATGGAGGTGCCGTCCCAGAAGCCCTCGGTGCGATCAAAGCCGTCAGCGGCAAACACCACATCGAAAGCGCCCAGCGCCTCGGTTACGCGCCCGGCCGCCGCCTGGCGATCGGCCAGCGCCTTCAGAATCGTGGGAAAGTGCTCCCCCGCAGCGGCAAGGACTTCTTCAGGCAGCAGGGGGTGCTCTGCCACAGGTACATCGGCAAGTGATGCAGCACTGCCGAGAAGCGCCGTGCCCCATAGTGCCGCCGCCAGATAAGCAAAGAGCCCACGCGCACACCCCACCGGGGCAGCCTCGCGCCCGCACCGTACCATCGCAACGCTGGTCACTGCGCGTCGGCCACCATCGGGTCGGATTCGCCAACGAAGTTCGGGGGGAAGTTGTTCAACTGGCGCCAGATTTCGTAGCCCACGGACACTGTATCGAGCAGCACCCAGGCTTGCGCTTTGGAGCCAAAGCGAACGAAGCGCCGATCCGGCCAAGTGTCTCCTTCGCTGTCGTCTTCTTCTACGAGGACGCGGAAGCGGCCATTGGCCTGGGCGGAAGGATCGATAGCAATAACGCGGCCGGAGAATGTGCCTATCGCCACCGAGGGCCAGCCGGGAAGTTGAATCACGGGCCAGCCTTCAAACTGCACCCGTACCTTGGCGCCATCGCGTACAAGTGCGACATCGCGACCGTCAATGTACAGCTCCAGGGCCCGCTCCGCGTTGTCTGGGACGAAAGTCGCCACCACCTGTCCAGCGGAGATGAATGTAGCCGCGTCCCCTGCATTGACACGCAGAATTACCCCATCCCTGGGGGCGCGTACAATCTGCACCGATTGGCGAGATAAGTTGACGTCCACCCGGCTCAGCTCCGCACCGGCCTGCGCCACGTCAACGCGGAGTTGTTCCACGCGAATCCTCGCCTGCTCAAACTCGCGGCGCGCGGCCAGCCCCTCGTCGAAGAGACGCTCGGTGCGCCGCTTGTCGATCTGCGCTATTTCTAGCGCGGTCTCCGCGGCCGTCAGCTTGGCCATGACCTGCTCACGTTCCGCCTGCAAACGATCCAGGAGCTTCGGATCGTTATCGACGATACGCACGATAGGATCTCCCACCTTAACCCGGGACCCGTCCCGGACGTACCATTCCTGGATACGACCAGTCACCAGGGCATTAATCTCCTGCATGCGGTCATTGGGATTTAGTGCAGTGACTGTACCCGGTCCTCGAGCCGTCTGTACCCAAGGCACGTAGATCAGGAAGAAAACTACAAACACGATAAAGAACAACAGGCCGAAGCCCACCACGCGTCCAACGCGCGGTGTGCCGATGCTGTTCAGGGTATGAAATTTCTCCGCGTGGTAACCGACAGCCATGTTCAAGTTTCCCGCCGCGCAGATACCGCGGTCTCGCCGTAGATAGACAGGGGCACGCGCATGGGATGTTCAGCCAGCCCCATCACTTCGCAGAGGCCATCGTAGTCATTCACCATAATCTGCTCGTCGTAGCCCAGGCGCAGGAAGCGGTCGTAGCGCATATCGATATTTTCATAGGTGAAATAGACAATAGTTGTATCGCCGCGTTCCTGGAGGGCGTTCATGGCGCGGAGAAGAAAGACCTCGGGCATGCCATCGTAGGCCTGGGTGAGCACGATTACCCGCGGTCTGGACACAATGGCGGCGGCGAGTTTGAGCTGCATGGTCTCCACGATAGACAGTGGCCAGCCCGTGCCGACTAACTCCGTATCAAGGCCCTGGGGAAGCTGGGTCACGGTCTCCGCCAGACCCACGATCTCCAGCACGCTCATCACGTCCACGGGTTCCGTGGTCGGAGCCGACAGCTGCAAAAACTCACGAATGCTCGTTTCCACGGCGTTAGGGCGGTCAAGCACAATAACTACCTGGCGCATCTCGTAGGCCTTCAACTCGCGAAGGTCCTGTCCGCCCATGGCGATGTAGCCGCTGTCCGGTACTTCATGCCCGCGTACTAGACGGGTAAAGACCCGCTGGGCACGATGGCTGTCCGCGTACACACAGACCCGCGAACCCGGCGGAATGGAAAAATCGAGAGTGATTGTCGGACCGACCACAACCTTATTGAAGGTCAGACTTGAATCACCGCCGATGCGGCGCTGCGCCTCCTTCGGCTGGTCCTGTTCTACTTTGAAAAACAGCGAAAGCTCGTCCACAGCGCCACAAATATCGTAGAAGTAGCTCATGTAGATACCCATCTGCGACACCCCGACGAACACCGCTGAAAGCACCAGTTCAGCGGCTACCAGCTGTCCCAGGGACAGCTCGCCGATGATCACCAACCAGCCGCCCAGTCCAAGCAGCGCGGCACTCGCCGCCGCATAGACAAACAGGAAACTGAGGGTCTGGGAGAAGTGATGCCGGAAGTGGCGGCGATGCTGCTCCATGTAGGAGCTCGTGACCTCATCGGTGTAACGCAGGGCTCCGTCGATGTGCATCTCGGTTTTGTAGAAACCGTTCGCATGGCCCAGGGACTCGAGCCAGCCGGCGGTATAGTGCTTGCGGTGTGAAAGCTCCACGGCGCTGCGGATGCCGCGGCGACCCCATATGGTCCACACCAGCCAGATCAGAAACAGAATCGTCGCATTGAAGGCGAGAAGCAGTGGGTGGTAGGACGAGACGAGTATGAAGCCCACGACGGCCTGGAGGATGATCGTAAAGCCACCCACAAGCACATTCGGCACCATCTTCATCACGATGATGATGTCGAAGTAGCGGTTGAAAAGCGCACTCTTCCCCGTGTCGTCAAAGAACGGGTTTCGCGCGTAGATCGTACGCAGCGCAATCTCCGAAACGATGCGTGCGTAGAACCTGCGTCCGTAAACATCAAGAATGTATATGCGAAGCGCGTTTAGGCCTCCCGCTAAAAGCAATAGCACGAACAGCGATAGCGATAGCACGACGAGCGGCGTCACGAGCTGAATGTTGGCAACGGTATTGATCAGCATCTGCACCGACACTGGCGTCGCCAGCGACAGCAGGCTTATGGCAACGCCATAGACGATCGCCAGCGCATAGAAACTGCGTTCGGGCGAGAGAATGGTGATGAAAAATCGGAACAACGATCTAAGGTCGTTTTCCTCCGCCGGATACTTCTCGGCCATGAATTCGTCTCAGCGTCGGGCTCAGCCAGGGAGTCAGCTTAGGGCATGGGAATGCAGCAAGGTTCCCATTATACGGGAGAGGTAGGCCGATGGGTCTGGTCGCCGAGCGCTGACCTCAATGCACGTCGGCGAGCGCCTGGGGCTTAGTTTCTGTATTTTCCGTACTTAAGCCAGGGAAGCTAACGGACACACGCCGCCACAGGCTCTCGGAGAGAAACTCCAGAGCCCGGGGGCCAAAATCGCCGGCTTCGATCCAGCGCACGAGCGCCGCGGCCACGTCTGGAAAAGCGATCTGCGGAGCGGGCTGTGCGTGACACAGCCAGTCCTTGATCAGTCCCGCATCCAGTTCGTCGATGGCCAAGCCGTAACCGAGCTTGCGCAGCGCGAGGGCGTTCGACGCCTGCTCCATTTGCTGCCCCTGGGGTTTCACTAGCAGACGCTTGCCCAGGGCAAGACACTCACTGGAGAGTTCGAAGCCCGCATTGCACAACACCGCCTCACAATCGTGAAGATCGCCCCGGAAACCCGCAAGGGACGTAGGTCGGAGATGGAGATTGGCCTCGTCGATGCGCTTCGATCCCGGGGCATACACGTAAAATTCAAACTCGGGAATGGCGCGCAAAAGTTCGTGAACACGCCACTGGGATTCAAACGGCAGGTACACCAGCACCTTGCGCGGACGTCGCTCCATCAGGCCGGGAACGGCATCAATCAGCGGTGGAAGAATGGGCGCATCGAACTTGTCCCAGTGCATGCCAACCCGCACATCGCCGGGGGCAAAGAGGCGCATTACCAACGTTGTGCGTAGGTCCCGATGGGCTACCGGCACCCGGTGATCAAAGGCCGGCTGGTGTCCCAGGCTGATCACTCGCTTGCCGCGCAGGCGGCCGGCCCAGGCCGAGATCGGCTCGAAGTCCGTCAGCACGAGATCGTAGGACGAGAGGTCAAGGGATACGACGTCGCGGAGGAAGCGCCAGTAGCGATTTCCAACGATGGTGCGCCAGTAGTTCACACGCCCATCGATGTTCACGAAGGTCAGCCCTGTGCGCGTCTGGAATGCGCCGAAGCACTCCATAGCGAAATAGTGTCCGGCGTCGCGACCGCTGAACAGGAAATCCACGTGCAGGGTGCTGCCCGCAAAGGCCGCTGCCATCGCCCGGGCTCGGCTCAGGTGCCCGTTACCGGTGCCCTGTACTCCATAGAGAATCTTCACTCGGAAGCGCCGGAGGGGCCTGAGCGTCTAGAACAGCCAGTAGGCTGTCGAGAGGGCAACGCTGGTACCCAGCACGGCCCCCATCGCGGTATCGGTGGGGAAGTGCACACCGAGGTACACGCGCGACATCGCCACGGCCATGCTCCAGATATACAGGGGCAGAAGCAGCGGGCCAAAGTGAAGCACCAGGAGCGTCACAAAGAGAAACGCCGCGGACGTGTGCCCGGAGGGAAAGCTGAACTCGTCAGCGGCGGTGATCTGGCTCTTGAACTCCGGCAGGGCGTCGGAGGGACGGCGCCGGCGCAGGCCGTTTTTCAGAATCCAATAGCTGACACGCTCTAGCGCGAAGGCAGCCGCAATGTGCGCAAGGAATAGGTCGCCGCCCTTCTCCCAGGCGGAAGAAACAACGCCCCCGATGATCACGTAGAGATAGCCGTCAGCGCTGCGCGAAATGATGCGCCGGCGCTTCGCAAGCCAGCTCTGCGAGTGCTGCAGAAGCAGCAACATCCGGCGGTCGAACTCCTGAATGTTGTCGATAACTCGCATGGGCGAACCGTAGGTTCGTTATGTGACGCCAGAATGACGCGCAAGCGGCATTGCGTGAATTTTCTGTTACAAATATAGCGGCCGAGATTCCTCCCTCAAGCCCTTTTGGCGTCGACTGCAGACAGCCGCATCAGGGCAGGGGCAAGCAGAGCAGATCGCTGCCTATCGTTGTTTCTCCGGTGTACGAGGCTTGTAGGGAGGCGAGATTCTCATCGAGCTTCGCCAGCGAACGCGCCATGAAGTGACTCAGCAGCACGTGTTCGGCTCCCGCCTCGTTGGCGATTTCTCCGAGGCGCGCCGGCGTGGCGTGAAGTGCCCTGGCTGCCCGGCCTGCCCCATCGGGAATGGGCATATGGAGCACCAGCAGATCAGCGTCCTCCGCGAATTCGGCCAGCGCGTCGCCGTAACCGTCGTGGTCGCCGGCGAACACGATGCGCTTACCGCCTGCGCTAACGCGATAGAAGGCCGCGGGGACCGGTCCGTGGGAACCGCTGGCGGCTTCGAGTTGCACCGGACTGTCCCGCAGGGTGATACGCGTGAGCTCCAGTTCCTCTTCTTCCTCGTCGGAATCTTCATCAGCGTCGTCGTCGGGTTCTTCGATCTCAACGGTGACGACGCGCAGGTAGGGCAGCCCGTCACTGCCATCCAGGTAGCCACCTAGGTAAGGATAGGCGCCGCTGCCCGGCTGCAGCAGCGCAGCCAGAAAGTCTTCAATGGACGGAAAGCTAACCCGTGCATTGCCGCCACCCGACGGGCCGGCGAGAACGAGCGAGCGCTCGCGGCTAGAAAAGAACCCCGACTTGAGCAAGGCCGGCAGATCCGCCGTATGATCGGCGTGGAGGTGCGTGAGCAGAACGGCGTCGAGATCTACGAAGCGTGCGCCGGCTTCCGCAAAGCGAAGCTGCGCGCCGCTGCCGACATCGATCAGTACCCGCGCTTTCCCGTCCACCCACACCAGGTAGGCGCTGGATGCGCGGTTGTCGTCGGCGATAGGCCCGCCCGAGCCCAGCACCTGCACCGCTACCCCCCCTTCACTACCGCAGCTCTGGGCATGTGCCAGTCCGCTTGTCAGCACCAGGGCCAGGGTCAGGAGCCAGCAGCGTGGCTGTGGCCGCCCGCGGCCCACCGGGATAAGCTGGAGCCCAAAGGGGACGTTCAACGTTATGTCCTTACGGATCGGAAAGGCTTATGAGCATACTGTATCGAAGCGCCTTCGGCCTCGCAGCAGACATCAAGGCGGGAAAGCTATCGTCCGTGCAGGTGCTGGAGTTCTATCTCGAGCGCATCGAGAGACTCAATCAGCCCCTGAACGCCGTCGTTGCCCTGAACACGGACGCGGCTTTGGCGCGAGCCGTGGAAGCCGACGCGGCCGCAGCCGCCGGCAACGACTGGGGCCCGCTTCACGGCGTCCCCATGACGATCAAGGACGGCTGGTGCACCGCTGGCCTGGTCACAACCGGGGGAATCCCTGGCCAGGCCGAGAACGTACCCGCGAGGAATGCCGCGCCAGTGCAGCGCCTCCTGGACGCCGGGGCCGTTGTCTTCGGCAAAACCAATGTGCCGTTCATGAGCGCAGACCTGCAGACCTTTAACGACGTTTACGGCGTCACGAACAACCCCTGGAATCTCGAACGAACACCTGGCGGCTCTTCCGGCGGTGCTGCCGCGGCCGTAGCCGCGGGCCTGACGCCGCTGGAGATTGGCAGTGACATCGGTGGCTCAATCCGCACGCCCTGCCACTTCAGTGGAATTTATGGTCACAAGAGCAGCTTCGGGCTTACCAGCACCCAGGGCTACCTGCCTCCTGGCGACGACGTGGTGGCCGAATCCGACCTCACCGTTGCCGGCCCGATAGCTACCTGCGTTGACGATCTCGAACAGACTCTCAATCTACTTGCCGGCGCGCCCCGGGAGTTCAGCGCCGCACCCCGGCCTTGCCTGGCCCCGGCGAGCTTTGCGAGCCCGTCGGAACTTCGTGTTGCCGTGTGGGCCGACGATCCCTTCTGCCCCGTGGAAAACTCGGTGCGCGAACACATCGAAGCGGCCGCCGAAACGCTGACGCAGCTCGGTGCCTCCGTCGATGCCACGGCGAGGCCGGCCATCGACTTCGAAGCCAATCACGTTAACTACGTGCAGCTGTTCATGTCGGTCCTCAGTGCGGACATGCCCCGCTCCGTGCACGATTCGGCGCGAGCCGCGGTCGCCGCTGCCGACCCCGAGGACATGAGGGAGCCCCTGCTCCAGATGCGCGGCATAAGCCTGTCGCTGAACGATTGGCGCCGCCAGGACGATATCCGCCAACGCACCCGCCTGGCCTGGGAGGCATTCTTCGAGGACTTTGACGTACTGCTTTGCCCCTGCGTTCACGTACCGGCATTCCGCCACGATCCGAATCCCGATCTGCAGGCCCGACATCTCACGGTAAACGGCGTGGAGCGACCCTACGGCGAGCTCACGCGCTGGGCCGGTCTGACCCTGAATGCCTACCTTCCGATCACCGCCGTGCCCCTGGGCACGACACGGGAAGGACTCCCCGTGGGCATGCAGATTGCGGGTCGCTATCTTGGCGACCGAACGACGCTAGCCGTGGCGAAACTTCTGGAGACGCATCATCGTGCTTTCGTGCCGCCGCCCGGCTACGCGGACTGACCTTGGCCTGGGCTCCGCCCGCCTGCGGGTAGTGACGCATGAGTGAATCCACAAGCCGCCTCCTCGGCGATCGGGTCGCGCAGTACCGGCAGCTCCAGGGTCTGACCCTCGAACAGCTCGCGGCCGAGTCGGGCGTGAGCCGCTCCATGCTCAGCCAGATCGAGCGCGGACGCGCGAACCCAACACTGGCGGTCACACAGCGGATTGCGCAGAGCTTTGGGATCAGCATTGGTGAGCTGGTCGATGACCCCAATGCAAGCAAACGCATTGACGTCGTCCGCGGCGACGATCCCGCCGCACTTTTCCGGGCGGACGATCAGTGCGAACTGCGCACCCTGTCCCCGCTGCAGCTTGAAAAGAATATCGAGTTCTACGCCATCGCCCTGGAGCCCGGAGCCGAACTGGCCAGTGAAGCGCACTTCGAAGGTACGCGGGAGATGTTCAGCGTCGCCCGGGGCTGCGCCGAAGTCGTTGCGGGCGCTACAAGCATTGTGCTCCAGCAGGGTGATACGGCCCACTATCGGGCGGACGAACCGCATGTGATTCGCTGCCAGGGGCAGCATCGCCTGGAAGGCTACCTGATCGTCAGCTACCGTTGACCCGCCCGATCTGGCGCGCGTACACCAGATGCACGGTCACGATCATGACGGTCAGGAGAGCTATCGCTCCGCCCTGATGCGCCGCGGCCACGGGGACCGCCACGTGACTGAGCAGCGTGCTGATTCCAAGGGTGAGCTGCAGCAGCAGCACAACGAGCAACGCGGCGCCTGCAAGGCGTAGTGTGCGATCGCGGCCGCGCAGGAGCAGGAACAGCCCAAAGCCGCCGACAAGGAAAAAGAGCAGATAGGCAAAGAGCCGATGGTTGAACTGGATGGTCGTCACGTCTTCGAAAGCCGCCTGCCAGGCCGGGGTCGACGCGTAGAGGCCCGGGGGAAGAAATCCTTCACCCATGCGCGGCCAGGTTGGATAGGAGTAGCCCGCGTCCGTGCCGGCGACGAGACCGCCGCTCAGAATCATCAGGTACACCAGGGCCAGGAGTAGCATGGCCACAGTGAGGTGCCGCGGAGATGCGATCGGCGACGGAGCGGCGCCCCGGGGCCAGAGCCGCAGCACCTGCCAGACGATCGCCGCGTAGAGGGCCACCGCAAGTCCCAAATGTGCCGTCAGACGATACTGGGAAACGCTCGGTCGATCGACGAGGCCGCTCTTCACCATGTACCAGCCCAGCAGCCCCTGGCAGCCGCCGAGGACAAACAAAAGCGCCAGGCGCGGCATCAGGCCGGGTCGTACAACGCCGCGCAGCGCGAAAATCATCAGGGGGATAACAAACAGAAGACCGATCACGCGGCCGAGCACCCGATGCAGATACTCGTACATGAAAATAACCTTGAATTCTCCGAGGCTCATGCCCCGGTTGATCTTCTGATACTCGGGGAACTGGCGGTACTTATCGAAAACCTCCTGCCACGCTGCCTCTCCGAGGGGCGGCCAGGCGCCCATGATCGGACGCCACTCCACCATCGACAGCCCTGATTCGGTCAGGCGCGTCACGCCTCCAAGCAGAATCATGCCGTAGATGACCACGGCGCAGCACAACAGCCAGAGGGCCAGCTGCCGATCGTGGTGTGGTTGGTAGGCGTGCGAAAACATTGGAGACCCCGTTCAGGGCGCGGATGATAGCGAAAGCTCCCCGTGTTCGCCCACCGGCGT
Organism: Pseudomonadota bacterium; assembly: GCA_038748515.1. Lineage (GTDB taxonomy): Bacteria > Pseudomonadota > Gammaproteobacteria > Pseudomonadales > Halieaceae > Congregibacter. The sequence goes on along the minus strand of JBCDIW010000002.1, from coordinate 443,456 downwards.
ATCGACATCGGCAGGGAGTAGAATCGCCACGCTTAGTCCCCCGCCGTCTCGATTGGCGGCGTCCAGACGGCCCCCGTGCTGCTCCGCGATCCATTGCGCAACGGCAAGGCCCAGTCCGGTACCCGCCCGGGCCGGCTGTGCGTCTCCCTGGAAGTAGGCCCGGGTGATCTTTCCCAACTCTTCCTCAGCGACACCGGGACCGCGATCCGACACTTCCAGTCGCCGCATGCTCCCATCGCGGTCAACACGCAGCTCAATTTCACCGTTCTGAGGGGAAAACTTGATCGCGTTATCGATAAGCGCCATCAGGGCCTGCCGGAGACGATCGGCATCTGCCCTCGCCGTCAGCGCGGCTTCGCCGGCCCGGAGCCGCAGCGTCACCTCATTGACCCGGGCATAGCCGCGAGCGCTGTCCGCGGTGCTGCGCAGAAGATCCACCAGTTCCAGGGGCTCAAGCTCCACACCCAGGCGTCCATCGTCTGCACGGGCGAGAGTCAGGAGATCGGATATACGCCGGCGCAGCTGTTCGCCGTGCACGCTGATGTGTTCCAGCGCGTCGCGATAGGCGGTTTCGGTCCCTTCACGCATCTGCAGGGCCACTTCGGCCTCGCCCAGAAGGACGGCCAGAGGCGTGCGCAGTTCGTGCCCTACCTTGGCAAAAAACAGGCGGCGCGAGTCATCGATGCGCTGCAGCCGGTCCGCCTTGTCCGCAAGCTCCTCGGTGCGCTCCGCCACGAGATCCTCGAGATGCTCATTGCTGTCGCGCAGTGCATTGCGCTGCTCCTCGAGCCGACCGGCCATTTCGTTGAGACGCACGGAGAGACCCTTGAGCTCCGGGGGACCAAGAACGGGTATGCGATGAGAAATATCACCAGAGGCGAGCTGCGATGATCCAGACTCGAGCAGGCGAAACGGCTCCGCAAGAAAGCGATAGAACAGCGCCGCGGCGATAAGTACCGCGAGCGCAGCCCCAAGGACTGAAACCACGGCATAGATCATCACCCGTCCGCGCAGCGCGTCGAGGTCCGCGATGACCGCAGCGACTTCCTCGCGCTCATCGCTGAGCACGTCGTCCAGCCGGGCGGCGAGCGTCGCGTACTGCGCAACCGTAGCACCGTCCAGACCTGAGTCGCCGCGGCGATCCTCATCGAGGATGCGAAAGAGACGTGCGTAATCCTCGCGAAGGGAAAAGGCGGCAACGAATTCCTGGGCTTCCTCGGCCTGTTCGTCCGGGTCGTCGGTACTCCCTATCTCCTCCTGCGTGCGGGCGATGAGAGCGTCGATACCGCTCGCCACGCGCTCCCGGTCGGAAAAGAGCGAGTCGTCCAGCTCACCTCCGCTGCGCGTCTGCAGCTCGGCCAGCATGGCGCGCAACGCTTCGGTCTCCAGGCCAGTGGCAATAGCCAGCTGCTCATAGGAGCGTACGGCACGTTCAAGACGCAGCTCGGCGCTGGAAGCCACAAGGAGGGATAGGAGAGCGCTGCCCGTTACGAGCAAAACGAGGGTAAGGCTTGCCAGGCCGAGGAATTGCTTGATCGACACGGCCTAACGCAGTTTGAATCCGATACCTCGCACGGCCTCGATGCGAGCTGTCGACCGGGCCGCGGCGAGTTTTTTACGCAGGTACCCGACGTACACATCCACGCTGTTGGACGTCACACTGCGCTCAGACTGCCATACGGCCTCAATGAGATGTTCCCTGGATACGGGTCTCTCGGCGTGAGCCACCAGGCAGGCGAGGGTATCGAACTCCCGCGGAGTTAGAAGCAGCTCCTGGGCACCCACGCGCACCTCCCGGGAGCGGGCATCGATAACAACGTCGCCAAAGGCATGGCGCTGCGTTGGCGCCGCGCCGCGCCGCATGAGGACGCGAAGGCGGGCCACCAGTTCGTCGATCGCGAAGGGCTTGGTCAGATAATCGTCCGCGCCGGAATCGAAGCCCTCGAGTTTGTCATCGAGTTCGTCGCGGGCCGTGAGCATGCATATCGGCGTGTCTACACCGCGAAGTCGCAACTCCCGGCACAGATTGAAGCCGTCCGCATCGGGCAGCATAAGATCCAGAACCACGGCGCTGTAGTGCTGTCGCTCAAGATGCGCGATAACGTCGCGGCCCTCGCGAAGCCAATCCACGTCGATGGCGTGGTTGGCCAGGCCCTTGCGAACCACGCGTCCGATACCAGCATCGTCTTCGACAAGCAGGACGCGTGGCGGCATCGCTTCATTCATCGGCCTCGCTCCTGTCCCGTCAAGCCATGAGCTCTTCGCGGTCGCGAAAGAATTCCAGCGCCTCGGGATTGGCGAGCGCGTCAGTATTTTTCACGGCTTCCCCGAGCACCACCTTGCGAACGGCCAGTTCGACGATCTTGCCACTGATCGTTCGCGGCACGTCCTCGACCTGCACTATCTTCGCCGGGACGTGACGCGGTGTGGCGTTCTCGCGGATCGTGCGCCGAATCGCCCGGGCCAGTTCATCATCCAGGCTCTGGCCTGCGGCGAGCACCACGAACAGAACCACGCGGACGTCGTCGTCCCAGGGTTGGCCGATAACCACGCTGTCCTGGATCTCGGGTATGCGTTCCACCTGGCGATAGATTTCCGCGGTACCGATGCGGACCCCGCCCGGATTCAAAACCGCATCCGAGCGTCCGTGGATAATGAACCCGTCCCGCGCCGTATGTTCGCCGTAGTCGCCGTGCGCCCAGACTCCCGGCCAGTGCGCAAAGTAGGCATCGTGAAAACGGCGACCGTCCGGGTCGTCCCAGAAGCCCGTGGGACAGCAGGGGAACGGACGGGTACACACCAACTCACCCTTCTCCTCGCGAGTCGCCTCGCCCACCTCGTTCCAGATCTGCACGTCCATGCCCAGACCCGCCCCCTGAATCTCGCCGCGATACACGGGCCGCGTCGGGACGCCACCCACGAAGCACGACAGGATGTCCGTACCGCCGGAGATACTGGCGAGGTTTAGGTCCGCCTTGAATTCCCGGTAAACGTAGTCGTAGCTCTCGGGCGACAACGGCGAGCCCGTGGACAGAACGCTGCGCAGGCTGCTCAGGCGGCGTCCCTCTGCCGGGCGGATGCCGGCTTTTTGCAGCGATGCCAGAAAGCGGGCGCTGGTCCCGAAAATACTGATCCCCTCGCGCTCGATAGCATCGATAAGGAGTTCGCCATTCCCCGCGAAGGGAGATCCATCGTAGAGCATCACGGTAGCGCCACTGGCGAGGCCGGAAGCCAGCCAGTTCCACATCATCCAACCGCAGGTGGTGAAGTAGAAAAGAACGTCCCCGGGGCGCAGTCCCACCTGCAGCCGGTGTTCCTTGATGTGCTGGAGGAGCGTTCCACCGGCCCCATGCACGATGCACTTGGGTACGCCCGTCGTGCCCGAGGAGTACATGACGAAAAGTGGGTGATCGAAAGGCAGCGCTGCGAACTGAAGAGGTTCGGGGTTCTCCGCGATAAGCTCAGACCATGGCCGGCTGGAGCGAATCGGCCCCAGCTCGGGTGACACGCTGAGCAGCGGCACGACGTACACCGCCTCGATGCTGTCTATGGCGTCGACGATGGACACGAGACGCTCGAGGCTGTCGCAGCGCTTACCGTTGTAAAGATAGCCGTCCGCTGCGATGAGTACGCGCGGTGCGATCTGGCCAAAACGATCGATAACGCCGTTCACGCCAAAATCCGGGGAACAGGAAGACCATAGTGCTCCGATACTTGCGGTAGCGAGCATGGCGATCACGGTCTCGGGGATGTTGGGCAGGAAACCGGCAACGCGGTCGCCGGGTTTGACGCCCAGCGCCCGGAGTCCCGACGCGGCGGCGGCTACCTGGCTACGCAGGTCATCGCGGCTCAGGCGTCGCGTCCGCCCGTCTTCAAGGAGCCCGATGAGGGCCGTTTCCTGTCCCTCGTGGCGCAGCAGATTGGCCGCGTAGTTCAAGCGGGCGTCGGGGAACCAACGCGCGCCCGGGAAGCGGTCTCCGTCCTCGAGCACATGGTCACCGCGCTGCGTTGCCGCGACCTCCCCGAACTCCCAGATCGCCGACCAGAATGCCTCTGGCTCGGCCACGCTCCATTGATGCAGCCGCGCATAGTCAAGGTCGGCAGCACTGACGGCATCGGCACAATAGCGCTGCGCAAAGGCAAAGATAGGCTCCGCTTGGACGCGGTCCGGGCTCGGTGTCCACAGGGCTTGCGCCATGGGCTCTCCTGATTCTTTGGGCATCGAAAGAATTGCACAGATAGCAGGCGCCGGCCATGGGCCCCTGGACCTATTCCACCTCGCTTTTCGGGACGGGTCACCACGCCGGCTCGCTGGCGTTACACTGCGCTCCCTCTGACGTCACCGGCTGCACGACACTACGGGTATCGGTACATGGAACTTCTCAGGCTCAGCCAGGCTAGCCTTCATTACGGCACCCAGATCCTGCTGGACGAGGTCGACCTGAGTATCAGCAGTGGCCAGCACATCGGCCTGCTGGGGCGCAACGGCACGGGCAAGAGCAGTCTGCTGCGGGTTCTCGCCGGCGACATCAACCTTGATGGGGGCGAGCAGTGGCTGCGCCCGGGTACGCGAATCGCCCGCCTGACCCAGGAATTGCCGCAGGCCGATGGAACGACCGTCTTCGATTTTGTCGCCGACGGCCTGGCCGAGACCGGGCGACTCCTGCGCCATTACGCCGAGCTCACCCGCACCGGAAGCGATGACCTCGATACCCTGACGCGGGTCCAGCAGGAGATCGAGGCAAGCGACGGCTGGCAGCTTCAGCAGCGCGTCGAGACACTGCTGAGCCAACTCGATCTGGATGGCGGTGTAACGCTGGCCTCCCTCTCGGGGGGATGGAGACGCCGCGCCGCGCTGGCCCAGGCGCTGGTGACCGACCCGGATATCCTGCTGCTCGACGAACCAACCAATCACCTCGATATTCCCGCTATCGAGTGGCTCCAGGGGCAGCTCGCCGGACTGCGCTGCGCCCTGGTGCTCATCACTCACGATCGCCATTTTCTGCAGGGCGTGGCAACGCACATCCTTGAACTCGACCGTGGTCGTCTCATCGAATGGCGAGGTGACTACGCCGGCTTCCTGCGCCATCGCGAGCGCGAACTCGCCGCCGAGGAAAAGGCCACTGCGCTCTTCGACAAACGTCTGAGCGAGGAAGAACGCTGGATTCGCCAGGGCATCAAGGCAAGGCGTACACGCAACGAGGGGCGGGTGCGCGCCCTCAAGGCCATGCGCGAAGAGCAGCGGTCCCGGCGCCCGAAAATCGGATCGGCAACGATGGGGCTGGACACGGCGGAGCGCAGTGGACGCCTGGTCGCGGAGCTTGAGGACGTGACGGCCTATCGCGGTGAGCGCTGCGTCATCCGCGACTGCTCACTTCTCGTGCAGCGCGGTGACCGCGTCGGCATTGTCGGCCCCAACGGTGCGGGCAAGAGCACCCTGATCCAACTGTTGACCGGCGAACTCGCACCGGACGCGGGCCGCGTCACACTCGGCAGCCGGCTGGAGGTCGCCTACGCCGACCAGACGCGCTCAACGCTCGATCCGGACCGCGACCTCATCGACAACGTATGCGGCGGCCGCGAGTATGTCGAGATCGGCGGGCGGCGTCGGCATGCCGTCTCCTATCTGGGTGATTTCCTGTTCTCACCGCAGCGCCTGCGCACCCCTGTCGGTGCTCTGTCCGGCGGCGAGCAGAACCGCGCCGTACTGGCCACGCTGTTCAGCCGACCGGTCAATCTCCTGGTCCTCGATGAGCCGACCAACGATCTCGATATCGAGACCCTTGAGCTCCTTGAGGAGCTGCTCCTGGAATACAAGGGCACGGTCCTGCTGGTGAGCCACGACCGGAGCTTCATGGACAACGTAGTCACGGAATTGCTGATACTCCCGGGGGACGGCAGCGTGGACGAACAGGCCGGAAGCTTCAGCGAATGGGAAGCGCGCGGAGGCCGTCTGCTACCGCTGGGCGACGCAGCACCCGTTGTTCCCAGCAACGACGGGCAAACCGAGTCAGACCCGGTGCACGCCGGTGAGGAAAAACCATCGGAGAAGAGAATTGGTGCGTCCGCTCCCGTGCGCGCCAAGCTGAGCTATCGCGAGCGACGGGAACTGGAGGCTCTCCCCGGTGAAATTGAGACTCTTGAGCGGCGCCAGGCCGAGCTGGAGGCGCTGAGTGCCGACCCCGATTTCTATACCCGTCCGCAGGACGAGGTACAGGACCTGTTGGCGGAGCTGGCCGAACTCGGCCCTCGTCTCGACGCGTCCATCGAACGCTGGAGCGAACTTGAGGAGCGCGCCTGAGCCTTGAATCAGGCCCGGAGCACGACTCCCACGGCGTTGGCAAAGTAGTCCATATTCGACTGATTGATTCCGGCGACGTTGATGCGCGACGAACCCAGCATGTAAACACTGTGCTCTTCCCGCAGCGTCTGAACCTGTTCTTTGGTCAGGCCCAGGAACGAAAACATGCCCTTTTCGCGACGAATGAAGTCGAACTCCCGACCCGTTGCCCCCGACAGCTTCTCTACTAGAAGGCCGCGCAGACCGTTGATGCGCTCGCACATGGCCTGCAGCTCCGCCTTCCAGTTTGCGGTCAACGCGTCATCTGCAAGGAGCCGCCCCGCCAGCAAAGCCCCATGCGCCGGCGGCATCGAGTAGACCCTCCGGGCGGCCGCCTTGGCCTGGCTCAGCGCCGCATCGGCACCGGCACTGTCATTGCAAAGAAACATGCAGCAACCGGTGCGTTCGCGATACAGCCCCATGTTCTTGGAGCAGGAGGCCGCGACGATCATCTCGGGCAGACGGTCGGCAAAGATACGCAGTCCGGCGGCGTCCGCATCGAGACCATCGCCAAGACCCTGGTAGGCGATGTCGATAAAGGGGACAAAACCCTGAGCCTCCGCCATATCGGCAATCACGGCCCACTGTTCCAGCGACAGATCCGCACCACAGGGGTTGTGGCAACAACCGTGCAGCAGCACCAGGTCACCCGCACCCGCCGCTTTCAGGTCCGATACCATGGCGTCGAAGTCCACCCCGTGGGTCGCGGCATCGTAGTAGCTGTAGGTTTCGAAGCGCAGACCAACACTGCCGATCAGCGGGATATGTACTGGCCAGGTGGGATCGGAAACCCACACGCGGGCATCGGGAGCCGCGGCGTAGATGACCTCGGCGCCGATGCGTAGCGCTCCGCAGCCGCCGGGGGCCTGAATGCTGGTCACGCGACCGTCGGCAAGGACGGCGCTGTTCGATCCGAACACGAGACTTTGCATGCCATTATTGAAATCCGCCACACCTGCGGGGGGCAGATAGACCTTGCTCGCCTCCTCGTCGACCAGGGCATGTTGAGCGCGCTTCACCGCATCAAACACCGGGCAGATGCCAGACTCATCCATGTAGACCCCCAGGGTCACATCGACTTTATCGGGATTCTGATCAGCACGGCAGGCGGCCGCCAGACCCAGGATGGGGTCGTCGGGAAGGCGCTCCAGATGATCGAGCATGGTTGTCTCCTCAGGGCTTCTGTCGGTCGAGAATACTCGACGCCTATACGCCTGGAAACCGCGGGCAGAGGCGATCTCCGGACACGTCGTTGCGTTGAACTTGGGGTATGCGCAATTTTCACACGAAAAGGCGTGAATATTTTCTTGAGCTATTTCGTCGCAACACTATCCTTCGTAAAAAATCCTGACAAAAAGGTTTTGACATGACTTTGGACAGTGAACGTCTCTATCGCAACGAGAGGCGCAACAGCCTCGCCGCTTTTCTCAGGGCCATCCGGTTTCGCAAACCCAAGCGGAACGCCGTGGTCGTAGAGCGCGACTTCGCCCAGCTGCATCCCCGTGCTCCGCAGCACCATCGCACGGCTGAGGATTGGAGCTGCGTACGCAGCGCCAACTGATTCAGAGCGCGCATAAGGCGCGCACGAAGACCCTGGTTTCTCCCGCTCCTCCGTTCAGGCCTCAGGGAACTGACCCGGCACCACCGAAGGCCCTGGCAAACCAGCGGAACAACGATCAGCGCGGCCCCGGCCGCGCTGTTTCGTTTTGGGTTCGCTGGCTGTGCACAGCCCTTGACCGGGTCAGGAAGCTGAGCGCCCGGGATGGTGCTCGGCGTGTTGCGCAATGTAAGCCACCACGGCCCTGCGGTAAGCCTCCTGCAGCTGAGTGACAACGGGCCCTCGTGCTCCAGGCCCGATTCGCCGACCGTCTACCTCGCGCACGGGCACCAGACCGGCGAAGGTGCCCGTGACGAAGGACTCCTCGGCGTTGTACACGTCCGTGAGGGTGAAGTTACGTTCCCGGACGGTGAGCCCTTCGTCGGCCGCAAGCTCAAGGACCTTGCGGCGCGTGATGCCGTCGAGACAGTAGTTTCCAGTGCTGGTCCACAGTTCGCCGCGACGAACGATGAAAAAATGCGTGGAGTTGCAGGTCGCGACGAATCCGTGGGGATCGAGCATGAGAGCCTCGTCGCAGCCCGCTTTCGCCGCCTGGATACAGGCGGTTACGCAGTTCAGTTTCGAGTGTGTGTTGAGCGTCGGGTCCTGCACATCGGAATAGCCGCGGCGCACGTGCACCGTGAACAAGGTAATGCCTTTCTCCGCCGACTCCGGGATGGGCGTTTTGTGCTCGGGGATAATGACGATGGTCGGCGCCGTCACGGTCATGCGCGGATCCTGGTACGGCGTTGCCTTTACGCCTCGCGACACCATGAGACGGATGTGCACGCCGTCGCTCATACCGTTGGCGTCGAGGAGCCGATAGAGGCGTTCGGTCAGCGCCTTGCGATCTACCTCGATAGCGAAATCAAGGCTGTGCATGCCTTCGTAGAGACGGTCGAGATGCTGCTCCAGAAAGAGAACGGTGCGGCCCTGCACGCGAAGCCCCTCCCAGACTCCGTCCCCAAGAACAAAGGCTGAATCAAACACGGATACTCTCGCCTCGTCGCGATGCAGGTGTTCCCCGTTGATGTCGATGAGAATGTGCGCATTGCGTTCGTCGTCGGCATACTCATGAGTTCCCTGCATACCCCGTGCTCCTGATTTCGGCGACCGCTGATGGCGTAGGCAAAGGTGCCCCACCCACTCGATGCCGCGGGGCCTTCGCGGAGTTCGCACTGCGGTTGAGGCGCGGCATGCTACCATGCGAGAGTGCACCGAAAGTCCTTCCCAGGCAGCCCCTCGCCGCCGTGACTGACCACAGCGACCAGCTTTTCCGCGACCCCATGCGTGCGCCGGCACCCTTTCGATTCGATGCGGATGTGGTTCGCGTTTTCCCGGACATGATCCGGCGCTCCGTTCCCGGTTATGAGACCGTGATCGCCATGACCGGTCTGCTCGGCGGCCGCTTTGCGAGGCCCGGAAGCCGCGTCTACGACCTGGGTTGTTCCCTGGGCGCCAGCACCCTTGCACTCTGTCACCACATCCCCCAGGACGATGTGACGATCGTGGCCGTGGACAGTTCTTCCGCGATGATCGAGCGCTGCCGTGAGCTGCTGCGGATCGATGGACAGGAGCACCGCGTGGAACTGCGTGGGGAAGATATCCGCAGCACCCCGCTCAGCGACGCGTCCGTGGTCGTCCTCAACTACACGCTACAGTTCATCGCCGTCGAGGAGCGCCGGGCTCTCCTTTCGCGCGTCGCCGAGGCAATGCAACCGGGGGGAGTTCTTATCCTGTCGGAAAAGGTGGTCTTCCCGGATTCCACGCTCAACGCGCTGAACATCGAAATGCACCACGACTTCAAACGCGCCCACGGCTACAGCGAGCTCGAAATCGCGGCGAAGCGCGACTCCCTGGAGAACGTGCTCGTGCCTGAGACACTGGACACGCACCGTGAGCGGCTGTCGGACGCGGGCTTTCGGTCCTGTGATGTCTGGTTCCAGTGCTTCAACTTCGCCTCCCTCATAGCGCTGCGATGATTGATGTCGAGAGCCTTCGGGCTCGCTGGTGCGATTCCGCCCTTGCGCCGTGGGCAGCGCTTCTGGACGCACAGGTCGCTGAGGGCCTGTCGGAGACGCGCTACGGCGATCTTCCGCGCTGGCGAAGCGCCCTGGGGGCACTGCCGCGGCCCGAGATCTCTGCTACGGTTCTTAGCAGCGCCCGCATCACCGCCAGCAGTGCGACATCGCTCAGCGCCGGGGATTTGCGTCACCTGGAGGCCACGCTGCAGGCCCTGCACCCCTGGCGGAAGGGTCCCTTTGAATTCTGCGGTCTGTATATCGATACCGAGTGGCGCTCGGACTGGAAATGGGACCGTCTCGCGCCACACGTCCACGACCTTCACGGTCGCCGCGTCCTCGACGTTGGCTGCGGCAACGGCTACCACTGCTGGCGCATGCGTGGCGCCGGCGCGGCGGAGGTCATCGGCATCGATCCGTCACCCCTCTTCGTTGCGCAATTCCTGGCCACACAGCATTTCCTGAACGACGCCATGGTCACCGTTCTGCCGGTGGGTATTGAAGCTCTCCCGGAAAAGCTGGCAGCCTTCGATAGCGTGTTCTCGATGGGCGTGCTTTACCACCGCCGCTCGCCCCTGGAGCATCTGCTGACCCTGCGCGACAGCTTGCGGCCGGGTGGCCAACTCGTCCTCGAAACCCTGGTTATCGAAGGGGACGAGCAGGCCTGCCTGCTCCCCCGCCATCGCTACGCGCGCATGGGCAATGTCTGGTTCCTGCCCAGCAGTTCGATGCTCCTGCTTTGGCTTTCGCGTCTCGGCTTCGAAAACCCTCGCCTCGTCGACGAAACGGTGACGACTACCGAGGAGCAGCGTTCGACACCCTGGATGCGTTTTCATTCGCTGGCTGACTTTCTCGATCCGGAGGATCCTTCGCTCACCATCGAGGGATATCCTGCGCCGCGGCGGGCGATCGTTCTGGCTGAATCGCCCTTGCTTTAGTTTCCAAGTGCATGAACGTTGGTTGCGCTGTTGCCTTTCTCCGGTACACGCGGCCTCGGTCTTCGGGTGGGCAGCTGAGGGGACGTCAAAAAGCGGGCATCCATGCCCAGACTCATTTCGCGCCTTCCGGGCGCTCAGTGCCCCTCAGCAGCCCAGCCAACATCCGTAGCCGCTGCGCCGTGGTGAAGTCTGCGCCGTGGGTTACCGCTCTCGCATGCTTGTGCACGCTTCGGCCTGTCGGACCCTTGGCGGCGATGCATAGCACGGCTCGTCAACACGGACGAGAGTTGTAGTTCTCCAAGCAAGCCTTCGGCTGCGGCACGTGGGACGTGGCACGAGGCAGGCGAGGTCGGAGGTATTGCGGAGCGCAGCGTCCCCCACCTCAGCGGAGCGGAGCAATGCCTCCGGCCTCGCCTGCCGCCCCACCGCCCCGAGTCCCGCTAACACGTAGCCCCGTCGAACCGTCGATCCGCCAAGAGCAACAGAGCAACAGAGCAGGTCAACATATACTGGCCCACCCAGCAGCATAAGGAAGGAAAACCAGTGGACCCGGTAGCTGACATCGGCCTGATCGGCCTGGCCGTCATGGGCCAGAACCTCGTGCTTAACATGAGTGACCACGGCTTCAACGTTGCCGTGTACAACCGCAGCGTCGAGCGGACCCGCGAGTTTCTCGCCGGACCGGCGGCGGGACGCACCGTTCATGGCACCGAGACCCTGGAAGAGCTGGTCGCGATGCTGAAGGCGCCGCGACGCGTCATGCTCATGGTCCGCGCCGGGGCGGTGGTCGACGCGCTTATCGACCAGCTCGCGCCCATGCTCGACCCCGGCGACATCATCATCGATGGCGGGAATTCGCTGTTTACCGACTCGGACCGCCGCAGTCGTGACCTCGCGGAGCGCGGTCTGCTGTACGTGGGCTGCGGCGTGTCCGGCGGAGAAGAAGGTGCGCGGTTCGGTCCTTCCATGATGCCCGGCGGTGCCCAAGACGCATGGCCGGTGCTCCGCCCGATCTTCCAGGGCATCGCCGCCAAAGTCGACGGCGAACCCTGCTGCCAGTGGGTCGGGGAAGGCGGCGCCGGGCACTACGTGAAAATGGTGCACAACGGCATCGAGTACGGCGATATGCAGCTGATCTGCGAGGCCTATCATCTGCTCAGCGTCGGGTTGGGGCTCGATAGCGATGCGCTGCAGTCCACCTTTGGCGAGTGGAACCGCGGCGTGCTGGACTCGTACCTTATCGAAATCACCGCAAACATCTTCGCCGTGCGCGACGACGACGGCGCACCGCTCGTGGACAAAATCCTCGACACCGCGGGCCAGAAAGGAACAGGCAAGTGGACCGGCATCAACGCCCTAGAACTGGGCATGCCTCTCACGCTGATCAGCGAGGCCGTGTTTTCACGCTGTCTTTCAGCGCTGAAAGAAAGTCGGCAGCGCGCCGCGGAACGCCTGGGAGACTCGGTGCGAACCCTCGAAGGGGAGCGCGACGAGCTGATCAGCGACATTCACGATGCCCTCTACGCATCCAAAATCATCTCCTATGCCCAGGGCTTTCAGCTGATGGGCGAGGCGCAAAATGAGTACGGATGGCAGATTGACTTCGGCGGCGTGGCCTCCATGTGGCGCGGCGGCTGCATCATCCGCAGTCGCTTCCTCGGCAATATTCGCGACGCCTACGGCCGCGACGCGCAGCTGGAAAACCTGCTCCTCGACGATTTCTTCCGCGCGGCGATCGCCGCCGCCGAGGGAGGTTGGCGCCGCACCGTCGCCCGGGCCGTCTCCGCCGGCCTGCCAGTGCCGGCTTTCAGCTCGGCGCTGGCGTACTTCGACGGCTATCGCAGTGCGCGCCTGCCGGCAAACCTGTTGCAGGCCCAACGAGACTATTTCGGAGCCCACACCTACGAGCGCCTTGACCGGCCCCGGGGCGAGTTCTTCCACACGGACTGGACCGGTGCCGGGGGCAAGGTGTCCTCCGGCAGTTACGAAGTTTGACTCAGTGCAGTGCCTTCCCCCGGCCGTGGTCCTCGAAGACGGTTTCGAACACGTCCTGGAAACTGCGCGCGAAATGCACGTTGATGCCTTCGCGCAGGTAGTCCTGCAGCTCTTCGAAGTCGCGCCGGTTGGCGTAGGGGAGAATCAGCTCCATGATCTTCGCGCGCCGCGCCGCAATCACCTTCTCGCGGATCCCGCCTACCGGCAGCACCTGACCCGTGAGCGTCAGTTCGCCGGTCATCGCCAGGGGCCTGCGAATCCTCTCCTTGCGCGCCAGGGATACGAGGGCGGTGGCAATCGTGATTCCAGCACTCGGGCCATCCTTTGGCGTCGCCCCCTCGGGAACGTGGAGATGCACCATGCTCGTGTCGAAAAAATCGGGATCACAGCCGTAGTCGCGCAGATGCGCAACGATATAGCTGTAGGCGATATCGGCGGACTCGCGCATGACATCGCCAAGACGACCGGTCAGCTTGAAACCGCGATTGAGGGTGTGAATGCGCGATGACTCAATCGGCAGCGTGGCACCGCCCATGGCGGTCCACGCAAGTCCCGTAGCAACACCGATCCCGCGCTGCGGCTTTTCAACCTGGAAGCGCGGCTTGCCGAGGAGCGCCTCGATGTCCTTCTTGCCGACGCGGCGCTTCTGCTTGTGCGGATCATCGCTTTCCACAAATCCGACAATTGCCTTGCGCATGATCCGCGCCAGCTGCTGCTCAAGGTTGCGCACACCGGCTTCGCGGCAATAGGACTCGATCACGTACTTCAGCGCGGCGTCGTTGATACGCAGCGCCTCCGGTCTGAGGCCGTGGCGCTCGAGCTGCTTTGGCCACAGATGGTTGCGTGCGATGGCCAGCTTTTCCTCGGCGACGTATCCCGCCAGGCGCAGCGTTTCCATGCGATCTAGGAGAGGACCCGGAATGGTGTCCAGCTGATTGGCCGTGCAAATGAAGAGCACCTGGGAAAGATCGACACGCAGATCCAGGTAGTGGTCGAGGAAATCGCTGTTCTGCTCGGGATCAAGCACCTCCAGCAGCGCCGAAGCCGGATCCCCGCGATAGGACGCGCCGATCTTGTCGATTTCATCGAGCATGATTACCGGGTTGGAGACACCTACTTCTTTCAGGGCCTGCACGAACTTGCCGGGCATAGCCCCCACGTAGGTTCGCCGATGACCTTTGATTTCGGCTTCATCGCGCATGCCGCCAAGACTGAAGCGATAGAACTTGCGATCCAGGGCGGCGGCCACGGAGCGGCCGACGCTGGTTTTTCCGACCCCCGGCGGCCCCACGAGCAGCAGGATCGATCCGGCGATGCCGCCCTTGAAGGCGCCGACCGCGAGAAACTCAAGGATGCGCGCCTTAACATCCTCCAGACCGTCGTGATCGCGATCGAGGACCTGCGCCGCATGACCGAGCTCCAGGTTGTCGGGTGATGTAATGCCCCAGGGTATCTGGGTCGCCCAGTCGAGATAGTTTCGCGTGACGCCATACTCCGGTGACCCGGGTTCCAGCACCGACAGCTTGTTCAACTCGTCATCGATGCGCGCGGCCGCGGCCTCGGGAAGGGTCAGGCCTTCGAGGCGGGCGCGGAACCGTTCGGCATCCGAGGTCCGATCGTCCTTGGAAATCCCCAGCTCTTTCTCGATGACCTTGAGCTGTTCGCGCAGAAAGAACTCGCGCTGCTGCGTGGAAACCTTGTCGTTGACCTGCTCCGTGATCTGACCTCGAAGCTCCGCCACCTCACGCTCCTTACCCAGGAGCGCCAGCACCTTCTGCATGCGGGACTGGAGCGGCAGGGTGTCGAGAATCTCCTGCAGCTTGTCGCCGCTGGCGGTCGTCAGCGCCGCGGAGAAGTCCGCAAGAAGGCTTGGCTGTGTGGGATTGAAGTTGGCGATGTAGTGTTTCAGCTCTTCGCTGTAGAGCGGATTGAGCGGGACCAGCTCCTTTACCGCCTGCAGTACGGCCATGGTGTAGGCCTTGATGTCATCGCTATCGCGGTCGCCCTGACTGCGCGGGTACTCGACCTGCACGCGATAGGGTGGCTTGCTGCTCAACCAGCGGACGATGCGGAAGCGACGCACGCCCTGGGCGAGGAACTGCCCCTCGTTGCCTTCCATCATCGGTGGGCGATGCAGGCGCACCACGCAGCCCATTTCCGGGAAGTGGCGCGGCTCCGGATTCTTGTCGCCGAGCTTGTGCTGATCGACGTAGATCAGCCCGAGAACGCCGTTGTCACTCTCGGCCACGGCACGCACTGTACCGTCCCACTCGTCCGGATCCAGCGCCACCGGCTGCACCTGACCCGGGAAGAAGGGGCGCTGCGGTACGGGGATGAGATACAGCGAGTCAGGCAGCACATCATCCGCTACGGCGGGAGCCTGCGCCGCGGCATCGTGGTCGTCCACGATTTCCGTCGCGCCCTCAGGCACCGACGATTCGACGGTGTCGCCGGTACTGCGCTCGTTGTCGGGGGACTTGCTGTCTTCGTTCACTGGCCTTTCGCCTCTTGCACACGTATGCGCGACTCAAGCCGCGCCTGCCTCAAGCTCTAGGTGGGGCCAAAGCCGCCAGTTTCAACGTGAGCGCCGGCTTTCAAACGGTGCTATGGCTATTGGCTCCGCGGGATCGGACCGCGGGAGGCGAAGCGGGAGGAGGAGCAGGAGGAAGCGACGAGCGCTATCCGATGGAAGCCATCAGGTCGCCGGAGAATCGTTCGCCCTAGGGTCGTGCGGCGGCCTCATTCCTCCGGGCTGCGAGGCTTTACCGGTATCGTGGGCAGGGGGAACGAAGTGACGTTACCTGCATCGCCCCCTTTACTCTCCGTGATTCGCGCACTGCCTTCTTTGGCCACCTCGTCGATGCGAATCACTGACTGCAACGGGATATAGCTGCGCTGCACACCGCCAAATTCGTTGCGCAGCTTCTCTTCCGAGGGGTCCACCAGCAGTTGAGAGCGCTCGCCGAAGAGAAACTCTTCCACCTCGATAAAACCCCACATATCGCTCTGATAGATCTGGCGAGCGAAGAGTTCCACGACCTGATTGCCGTTCTGAAAAATGACTTTATAAACAGGGTTAGTGGCCATAGTGCGTCCGGTGACTCGATGTTGCTTTTACCAGGGGCCTGGGTCCCAGCGGTCAAGTAGCAGGGTTCCGATTTCAGAGCCTCGTTGCTATGGCCTCGTTATCGGGGCCTCGTTATCGGGGCCTCGTCAACGGGGCCGCGTTATGGGAGGCTGATCCCAAGGATCCGCGCCTAAGACCAAAAAACCGCCGCTTCCGCATGGCTGCGCAAAGGGCGCGAAAGAATACCGGCAAGCCCCCCGGAATGCCAGCTAAAGCGCTGTGCACGGGCGTCCTTCGCAGCTATACTCCGCGCCCCGAAATATACCTCGCTCCCGGTCCAAGCAGGCTCTTTGCGCGTAGGCCCGGAGAAGCCCAGCCCTCGCTCGGGTATCCGTCAACCGTCCTGCGTGTAAAGCAGGGGAAGAGAGACAGCGCGGTGACCAAGAAGGTCTTTGTAAAAACCCACGGCTGCCAGATGAATGAGTACGATTCTGCCCGGATGCAGGACCTGCTTGTGGACAGTCATGGCCTCGTGCCGACCTCCGTGGAGAGTGAGGCCGACGTCATCCTTTTGAATACCTGCTCCATCCGTGAAAAGGCGCAGGAGAAGGTATTTCATCAGCTGGGCCGCTGGAGGCCGCTCAAGGAAGGTAACCCGGATCTGATCATCGGCGTTGGAGGCTGCGTCGCGAGCCAGGAAGGGGCAGACATCGGCCGCCGGGCGCCCTTTGTCGATCTCGTCTTCGGCCCGCAAACGCTGCACCGTCTGCCGGAAATGCTCGACGAGCGCCGCAGCTCCGGAGCGCTGGTCGTGGACATCAGCTTTCCTGAGATCGAAAAGTTCGATCGCCTGCCCGAGCCCAGCGTCGACGGACCCACGGCTTTCGTATCAGTCATGGAAGGCTGCAGCAAATACTGCAGCTTCTGTGTCGTTCCCTATACCCGCGGTGAGGAAGTGTCGCGGCCCCTGGACGATGTGATCGCTGAAGTCGCCCAGCTCGCCGGGCGCGGTGTTCGTGAGGTAACGCTGCTGGGTCAAAATGTAAATGCCTACCGCGGCCTGAGCCACGAGGGCGACATCGTGGACTTCGCTGAGCTGTTGCACTTCGTTGCCGCGATCCCGGGAATTGATCGGATTCGCTATACGACGTCCCACCCTGTGGAGTTCAGCGACGCCCTGATCCAGGCCTACGCCGACATACCGGAGCTGGTCGATCACCTGCACCTGCCGGTTCAGGCGGGGTCGGACCGGGTTCTCGCCGCCATGAAGCGCGGCCACACGGCTCTTGAATACAAGTCGACCATACGCAAGCTACGTGCTGTGCGCCCGGACATCAGCCTGTCATCCGACTTCATTGTCGGGTTTCCCGGTGAAACGCAGAAGGACTTCGAAGCCACCATGAAGCTCATCGAGAACATCGGTTTCGACAGCTCTTTCAGCTTCGTGTACTCCGCGCGCCCGGGAACGCCTGCCGCGGATCTGCCCGACGACACGGACGAAGCCACCAAGAAATCCAGGCTGCATATTCTGCAGGCGCGCATCAATCAACAGGCCCAGGAAATCAGCCGGCGCATGGTCGGCAGCGTTCAGTGCGTGCTTGTCACCGGCACCTCCCGCAAGGACCCGGGGCAGCTCCAGGGACGCACGGAGAACAACCGCGTGGTAAATTTTGCCTGCACGGACAGCAGCCTCATCGGCCGCTTTGTGGATGTTTCCATCGGCGAGGCCCTGCCGAACTCCCTGCGCGGTGATCTCGTCGCCGGCAGTGAGCGCTGATTTCCGGCCTTGACGCAGCCGACTGCGAAGGTTGACTGCGGCTCAGACCGGTCTATTCTTTTCATTCCGAACCTACGGCGAGCGCCGACCCTGATACGTTGAACAGCGAATCTTCTCCCCAAAGCGAGCCTCCCAGTCCTGGCGGACACGAACCGCGCAGCCTGACCCTCGAACCCGACGACGCACGACACCTGGCCGCCCTCTGCGGGCAGCTGGATGCTCACCTGCGCCAGATAGAAGAGCGTCTGGGTGTGAGGATCGCGGCTCGGGGCAACCGATTCCAGATCAGCGGTGATGGTTCCGCGACGCAGGCGGCTGCGAAATTGCTCGAGCACCTGTATCGCGAAATCTGCCAGGGCGTGACCCTGAGTCCCGAGTCGCTGCATCTTCAATTGCAGCAGGCCGGGCTGGAGACCCTGCAGCCCGAGCCCTCGGGCAGCGTGGAGGCGATTCAGGTTATCCGCACGCGGCGCGGCTCGGTGAAGCCTCGCGGGCGCAACCAGCAGGCTTACGTGCGCAGTATCCAGAACTGTGACATCAACTTTGGGGTGGGCCCGGCCGGCACCGGCAAGACCTTCCTCGCGGTCGCCTGCGCGGTGGAAGCGCTGCTTGAAGAAAAGGTTCGACGCATCCTGCTCGTGCGACCCGCCGTGGAAGCGGGGGAAAAGCTCGGCTATCTGCCCGGCGATCTCAGCCAGAAAGTAGATCCCTACCTCCGACCTCTCTACGACGCGCTTTACGAGATGCTCGGCTTCGAGACGGTCAACAAATACATCGAACGCAGCATCATAGAAGTTGCCCCGCTGGCCTTCATGCGTGGGCGTACGCTCAACCACGCATTCATCATTCTCGACGAAGCGCAAAACACGACGCGGGAGCAGATGAAAATGTTCCTCACCCGCATCGGCTTCGGGTCCACCGCGGTGATAACCGGCGACGCCACGCAGATCGACCTGCCTCGCGGCGTTCAGTCGGGTCTGACCCACGCCGCCAAGATTCTCGAATCCGTCCCCGGTATCGGCTTTACCTGGTTTGCCAACAAGGACGTGGTGCGCCATCCCCTGGTCCAGCGCATTGTCGAGGCCTACGATGCCCAGGACAGTGGCACGACGTCGCTGGATACCGGTAAGCGCTGATGCTGACTCTCGACATCCAACGCGACAGCGCCCTCGACAGTCCCAGCGACGAGCAGCTTCAGCGCAGCGTGTCCACGGCGCTCGCCGCCACGGAAGCGGGCACGGCCGACGCGGAAATCAGCCTGCGCCTGGTGGATGAAGACGAGATGCGTGAACTCAATGGCCGCTATCGCGACCGCGACTACGCTACGAACGTGCTGTCCTTCCCCGCCGAACTCCCGGCCGTGGTTGATCTGCCGCTGCTTGGCGATATCGTGATCTGCGCTCCAGTGGTGCAGCGCGAGGCGACAGAGCAGGGTAAGGCGCAGGACGCGCACTGGGACCATATGCTGGTTCACGGAGTCCTGCATCTGCTGGGCTACGACCACCTGGAAGACGGTGAGGCCGAACTCATGGAGTCCCTCGAGCGGCGCATCCTGGCCAGCCTCGGGCACGCGGATCCCTACGAACCGGCCTGCGCGACGTCAAGCACCGCGCCGAAGCCAGCCGCCGGAGCCGCGGCATGAGTGACGAACGCAACGGCAGCGAGGAGCGCGGCCTCTTTGGCAGAATTGCCCAGGCATTTTCGTCCGAGCCCCGCAGCCGCGATGATCTGCGCGAAGTACTCAAGCTTGCCGCTGAAAACGACATCATCGACGACGACGCCCTGTCGATTATCGAGGGCGCGATGGAAGTCGGGGACATGCAGGCCCGGGACATCATGGTCCCGCGCCCGCAGATGGAAGTCATCAAGGCCGAAGCAAGCCTGGAAAGCATACTGCCGCAGATTACGCGCAGCGGACACTCGCGCTATCCCGTCATTGGCGACAGCCCCGACGACGTGCTGGGCATTCTCCTGACCAAGGATCTACTGCCGCAGATTCTCGCCGACGATGCCGGCTCCTTCGATATACGCGGTCTGCTGCGTCAGACCGTCGTGGTACCGGAGAGCAAACGCCTGAACGTACTCCTGCGCGAATTCCGGGAGAATCGCAACCACATGGCTATTGTCATCGACGAGTACGGCGGCGTCGCCGGTCTCGTCACTATTGAGGATGTCCTCGAAGAAATCGTCGGTGAAATCGAAGACGAAACCGATGAGACAGAAGACCAGTTTATCCGGCGCATCACCGATGACGATTTCTTCGTTCGCGCCCTGACGCCGATCGAAGACTTCAACGAGTACTTCGCGACCAAACTCAGCAACGAGGAATTCGACACCATCGGCGGCCTGGTCATGCATGCCTTCGGCCACGTTCCCACGCGGAACGAGGTCACCCATATCGAGGGCTATGAATTCAAGGTGATTAACGCCGACCAACGCAAGATCCACAGCCTCCGCCTGCGTCCACCGGTCACCGAATGAGCCCCGCTCCCACCGGGAGCCTGCCACGCTGGCGGGTGCTGGTGCTGGCGCCGTTGGCCGGGTCCCTCCTGACCCTTTCCCTGGCGCCTTTTTCTATCTGGCCCACCGCGATCCTGGGCTGTGCCCTCCTCGCCTACCTGCTGGCCGGCTGCACACCGCGCCAGGCCATCGGCCGAGGATGGCTCTTCGGCTTTGGCCTGTTCGCGAGCGGTGCATCCTGGGTGTATGTGAGCATCGACGTGTACGGCAATGCCTCGGCTTCGCTCGCCGCGTTTCTGACCGTTGCCTTCTGCGCCGCTCTCGCGCTGCTGCACGCACTCCAGGCCTGGGTATACGCCCGCTATGTACGCATTCTCCCTGGCGGCATGCTGCTCGGTTTTGCCGCCCTCTGGGTACTCTTTGAATGGTTGCGCAGCTGGCTCCTGACCGGCTTTCCCTGGCTCTATCTGGGCTATGCCCACGTCGATACCTGGCTGGCCGGTTGGGCACCGATTCTCGGCGTCTATGGTCTGTCCTTCGCCGTCGCTTTTTCAGCGAGCTGCCTGTTCCTGGCCTGGCGCAGCCGCCAGACGGCCGCGCTGGTCAGCTACAGCGGACTCCTGGCGACGCTCTGGGGCGGGGGGCTGCTGCTCAAACCCATTGAGTGGGTCGCGCCGGCGAGCCCTGAACCGGTGAGCGTCGGGCTCTACCAGCCGAACATTCCCCTGGAGCGCAAGTGGGACCGCAGTGCGTACGCGTCGATCCTCGAGCAATATGAACAGTCGATCCGGCCCATGTTCGCCCTCGACCTTATCGTCTGGCCCGAGTCCGCCATACCGCGTCTTTACGCGGGTGCTCGCGAGTTTCTCGATCCCATAGCGCGCCAGGCCGACGTTACCGATACAACGCTGATCACCGGCATTCCCCGCCGGGATGGGGATGGACGCGTGTACAACAGTATTGTCTCCCTCGGACTCGGCAGCGGCTTGTACGACAAGCAGCGCCTCGTCCCCTTCGGTGAATACGTACCCTTGGACCAGTGGCTGCGCGGCCTGATCGACTTCTTCGACCTGCCCATGTCGAACTTCAGCACCGGCCAACCGGGCCAGGCCCCGCTCCAAGCTGGCAATCACCGTATTGCTCCACTGATCTGCTACGAAATCGTCTACCCGGAACTGGTCGCCCGCAGCGCCCGCCGCGCCGAAATGCTGGTCACCATCAGCAACGACAGCTGGTTCGGCTCTTCTATCGGTCCTCTTCAGCACCTGGAGATGGCGCGGATGCGGGCGCTGGAAAACGGCCGCTATCTTCTGCGTGGTACCAACAACGGCGTCACGGCAATCATTGACCACCGAGGCACCATTCTTAGCGCGACTCCGCAGTTCGAGGAGGCCACATTGACCGGGGAAGCTGAAGTCATGCTCGGGAACACGCCCTTTACGAGCTTCGGGTCTACGCCTTTGCTTGCGGCTTTGTTTGTCCTCCTGACCTTGATGGCTTTGCTCTACAACACTTTGTGGCGGGATCAGGACGAATAGTCTCTTTTCGGCGTGGTGTCAGTTTGCCGGGGCTCGGTCTGGTGTTTCGCTTCTGACCGTTCGTCTATCCGCAGACCTGGCGTCGCGGCACGTAACGACCTGGGTAGGACGGCAAATCTCGTCTGGGGTGGTGCCAGTCCGCCGAGGACTCGGTCTGGTACTTCGCTTCTGACCGTTCGTCTGTCCGCAGACCTGGCGTCGCTGCACGTTACGACCTGGTCAGGACGATAATTCTCGTCTGGGGTGGTGCCAGTCCACCGAGGGCTCGGTCTGGTATTCCGCTTCTGACGGGACGCCAAAAAGCGGCCATCCATGGCCAGGCTTATCTCGCGCCATCCAGGCGCTCGGTACCCGTCAGAAGCGGAATACCAGACCAAGCCCTCTCCGCTCGTGCAGTGTTTGAGGTGGGTAGGCTGTGGCTTCATCTGGGCGGCGGTGAAATCCTCAATACGGCACGCCTTGTCCACGTGTAACGCAGCGATCTGAGTCTACTAGGCGGAGCGCATTCCGCCTTATCTCGTTCGCCGCCGTTTATGGTTAAAAATAATCGCCATGCCCCCCCGTACGCATGCACAGCTGCGAGAGCGTTGGAGCATGCGACACGATTCGCGGAAACTTCGCTTGGAACTTCGCTCAGTGCAGAGGGCTTGGACTCCCGCTGGCCGGCTGGCGGGTACCGAGCGCCTGGATGGCGCGAGATAAGCCTGGCCATGGATGGCCGCTTTTTGGCGTCCCGCCAGCCGGCCAGCGGGAGTCCGAGCCCTCGTGTACTTGGCACAGATCCAAAGCATCAGTGAAGCGGCACAAGCGCGCTATCAACTGCTAACATGCTGGCTTTTCCAACCCCGTCGGCAAATCACGCAAAGAGCGCAGAAAACCAGCCGGCAATTCGGTGAGACCATGCCCCAGCACTACGACCCCCAGACCCTTGAACGCGAGGCGCAGGCCTATTGGGAGGAGCACCAGAGCTTCGCCGCTCGCGACGATCTGACGGGGGAAAAGTTCTACTGTCTGTCGATGTTCCCCTACCCCAGCGGCAAGGCGCATATGGGGCATGTGCGGAACTACTCCATCTCCGATGCCATCGCGCGCTTCCAGCGTATGCAGGGCCGCAATGTGTTGCATCCCATGGGGTGGGACGCCTTCGGTCTACCCGCCGAGAACGCCGCCATCGCCAACAAGACGGCGCCGGCCAAGTGGACCTACGCCAACATCGAGCACATGCGTGGGCAGCTTAAATCTCTGGGCTTCAGCTTTGACTGGCAGCGCGAGTTTGCCACCTGTACGCCCGAGTACTACCGCTGGGAGCAGTGGTTTTTCACACGTCTTTACGAGAAAGGTCTGGTATACAAGAAGATGGCGACGGTGAACTGGGATCCCGTCGACCAGACCGTGCTCGCCAACGAGCAGGTTATCGAGGGTCGCGGCTGGCGCTCCGGAGCGGTGGTGGAGCGGCGTGAAATTCCGCAGTGGTTCCTGCGCATTACGGCCTATGCCGACGAGCTGCTTGCAGCGCTCGACGATCTCGATGCCTGGCCGGACGCCGTGAAAACCATGCAGCGCAACTGGATCGGCAAGAGCCGGGGCGTGGAGCTGGCCTTCGACCTGCCCTCGCCTGTCGCGGGTCTTGAACGCATCGAGGTCTACACGACTCGCCCGGATACGCTCTATGGCGTGACCTACGTGAGTCTCGCGGCGGAGCATCCGATCAGCCTGGAGCTGGCGCGAGACAACGAAACGCTGGCTGCGTTTATCGACGAGTG
Organism: Pseudomonadota bacterium; assembly: GCA_038748515.1. Classification (GTDB taxonomy): domain Bacteria; phylum Pseudomonadota; class Gammaproteobacteria; order Pseudomonadales; family Halieaceae; genus Congregibacter. The sequence continues at coordinate 419,960 of JBCDIW010000002.1, read as the reverse complement.
CAAACAGAATTCGGTCGCCGAGGCCGACATGGCGCAGGCCGACAAGCTCGGCATGGATACGGGGCTGCGCGCGCGTCACCCCCTCACCGGCGAGGACGTCCCGGTATGGGTGGCCAACTATGTGCTCATGGACTACGGCTCCGGCGCGGTCATGGCGGTGCCGGCCCACGACGAGCGCGACTGGGAGTTCGCGCGCAAGTACGAACTGCCCATCACCACAGTGATTTGCGACGAGAGCGGCGCCCCGGCCGACGTCAGCGAAGCCGCCTATACGGCCCACGGGGCTCTGACGGCATCCGCCGACTTTGACGGCCTCGAGTTTGCGAAGGCCTTCGACGCCATCGCTGAGCGCCTCGAAGCACAGGGCGCCGGCCGCGTCACCACGCAGTTCCGCCTTCGCGACTGGGGGGTGTCCCGGCAGCGCTACTGGGGCACGCCCATTCCCATGCTCAATTTGCCCGACGGCGGTGAGCTGCCGATACCGGCCGATCGCCTCCCCTCACTGCTTCCGGAGGAGGTGGTCATGGACGGCGTCGCCTCGCCGATCAAGGCCGACCCCGAGTGGCGCAGGTTCGATCTCGACGGCGTGGCCTGCGAGCGGGAAACGGACACCTTCGACACCTTTATGCAGTCGTCCTGGTACTACGCCCGCTTCACCTGCCCGCACTACGACGCTGGCATGCTCGACCCCGAGCGCGCGTCCTACTGGCTCCCGGTCGATCAATATGTCGGAGGCATAGAGCATGCGATTCTGCACCTGCTCTACGCGCGCTTCTTCCACAAGTTGATGCGCGACGAAGGCCTCGTGGACTCCGACGAACCCTTCGCCCGCCTGCTCACCCAGGGCATGGTGCTCAAGGATGGGGCGAAGATGTCCAAGTCCAAGGGCAATACCGTGGACCCGGCCGATCTCGTCGAGCGCTATGGTGCGGATACGGTGCGACTTTTCAGCCTCTTCGCCGCGCCGCCGGATCAGTCCCTGGAGTGGTCCGACTCCGGCATCGAGGGCGCGCATCGATTCATGAAACGTTTGTGGCGCCTGGTGCAGGAACACCTTGAAGCAGGCCCCGTTGATGCGTTGGATTCGAGTGCGCTCGCCGGCGCACCCCGCGACGCGCGGCGCAAGATCCACGAGACCATTTCCAAGGTGAGCGACGATATGGGGCGTCGCCAGACCTTCAACACGGCCATCGCCGCCGTGATGGAGCTGTGTAATGAACTGGGGCGCCTGGACAGCGCCGACCCCGCGGCCCGGACCGTGATGCAGGAAGGCCTGTCTGTGGCCGTACGCCTTCTTGTGCCCATCGTTCCGCACGCCTGCCATCATCTCTGGCTACAGCTCGGCGGCTCCGGGGACGCCACCTACGCCCCCTGGCCCGAAGTCGACGAGGCCGCCCTGGTTCGCGACAGCGTCGAGATCGTCGTGCAGGTCAACGGCAAACTCCGCGCCCGCATGGAAATCGCAGCGAACGCAGACCGGGACGCCATAGAAGCCGCCGCCCTCGCGCAGGAGAACGCCCAGCGCTTCATGGAAGGCAAAGCCGTACGCAAGGTGATCGTGGTGCCGGGCAAGCTTGTGAACATTGTGGTGGGCTGAGCCATGCACCGATCCGGTTTTTATGCGGCAACCACCAGGCTTACGCGGGACCTCGCCGCACCCCTCGTTGGCGTGGTTCTGTGCCTGATCCTCGCGTCCTGCGGCTTTCAACTGCGCGGCGTGGACGGCAGCTCGGCGCTCCCGGAAAGCTGGCGCAGTATGCATCTCGTTACCGGCAGCCCCAACGCGGAATTCGCGCGTACCGTTGATGCGACCTTCAGCGCGAGCGGCATCGTTTGGGAGACGCGCGAGAGTGCCAGTCACACGCTGCGCCTCGGTCCGGAACGTTTCAGTCAGCGCAACCTCTCGGTCAACGCCCAGGCCCGGGCGGCAGAGTTTGATCTGATCATGAGTACGGAGTTTTCGGTCCTGGACAGCAGTGGCCAACTGGTCATGCCGCGGACCACCGCGACGGTCAATAAACAGATGGAGAACGACCCGCAGAACGTGGTCGGGAAGGCCGAGGAAGTTCGCGTCTTGCAGGCCGAGCTGCGCCGCGAACTCGCCGATCAGATTCTGCGCCGCATCAGCTTTTTTGCCGCGAACGCAGACTGACCCTCCTTGCGCGTCTACCCCGAAAAGCTAGGCGCGGAACTTGGGCGGCGCTTGCTCCCCGTGTATCTGGTCAGCGGGGACGAAACCCTGCTGGTGCAGGAATGCGCCGACCAGATCCGCGGCGCGGCGCGGCGCGAAGGCTGCACCGAGCGGGTTGTCCTCGACGCCGGGGAGCGCAGCTTCCGCTGGCAGGACCTCCTGGACGATGCCAGCAGCCTGTCGCTCTTTGGGGATCGGCGCCTGCTCGAGCTGCGCCTGCCCAGCGGCAAACCGGGCAGCGACGGCAGCCAGGCGCTGCTCTCCTACCTGGAACAACCCTCGGAAGACGTCCTGCTCATCATCGCGGGCAAGATCGACCGCGCCTCTACCAACAGCAAGTGGTACAAGGCCATCGACGGCGCCGGTGCCACGCTGCAGATCTGGCCGGTGAGCGCGGACCAGCTCCCGCGATGGCTGGGGCAGCGCGCCGCTTCGCGGGGGATGCGTATCGAGCGCGACGCCCTGCAGCTGCTCGCGGAGCGCGTGGAGGGCAATCTCCTCGCCGCCGTCCAGGAACTGGAGAAGTTGGAGCTCCTCAGCGAAGGCGCCCCCATCGACAGCGCGGCGGTAGGCGCGTCCGTGGCCAACAGCGCCCGTTTCTCGCTGTTCAGCATGATCGATGTCGCCCTGGCCGGTCGGGATTCGGACAGCCTGCGCATGCTCCATGGCCTGCGCGCCGAGGGCGGTCAACCGGCAGCGCTCGTATGGGCGTTGGTGCGTGAGCTGGAGTTGCTGCGCGCGCTTTGCGTGGCGGTGGAGAGCGGGCGCTCGCCCTCGCAGGCCATGGGAGAAGCACGGGTGTGGAAAAACCGACAGAGCGTCATTAGCGCGGCGCTTGGCCGGCACGACAGCAGCAGCTGCAACAACCTGCTTGCCCTGGCGGCCCGCCTGGACGCCAGCATCAAGGGCTTTGGGCCAGGAAAACCCTGGGAAATCATGGAGTTACTTCTTCTCGGGATGTCGCGCGGGGACACCCGGACTCTACCTGTCTGACAAAGCGACAGGTGAGCGCAATCGCGCTTGCAGGATGCTCATTTCCAGACTACTGTTTTTATATACAGTATTTTGCCTGAGAGGATCTGCAGCATGCATCGCGATTTTGACCTTGAGTCCCAGGAGAGCCAGCCCTCCCGTGCTTCGGGCCGCGCCCCCGCCACGGTTTCCGCACTCTTCGGCAATATCGACGATGGGGGTTCCACGCAGACTGCCGCACAGACCGGCCCGGCTGATCCCAGCGAACTGACTCGGGAAGCGCCGATGGCAGCGACACAAGCAGCGACCCGGGCAGCGACAAAAGCAGCAGCAAAAACAGCAGCAAAAACAGCAGCAAAAGCAGCGACCAGAAAGAAGCCCCGAGAACTCCCCGAGGCCCTGCAGCAGGTCATCAGGCGGCGTGACACCTGGCTTGGGATTCATGCCCAGCATGGTGTCGGCTCGGAATTTAGCTTTGACGGCTTTAGCGGTCGTGACGAGAAGGACCAGGGCAGCACAGCAAAGGCCGCCAACAACGATCACCACAGCCACCCCCACCTGAGCACGGGCTTTGCGGCCCTGGATGCACGTCTCTGTGAGGGCGGCTGGCCCCTGGGTACCTGCATCGAGGTCCTCACGGATGCATCGGGCATGGGCGCCATGGGCCTTTTCCTCCCCGCCATGCAGGCTCTGAGCGAACAGTCCCGCTGGCAGGCCTTTATCGGCGCGCCCTATACCCCCTACGCACCGCTGCTGGCCGCCCGCGATATCGATACGCGACAGGTACTCCTCGTCCATCCCCGGGATCGGGAAGAACAATTGTGGAGTACCGAACAGGCGCTGCGCAGCGGCACCTGCAGCGCCGTATTCAGCTGGCTCGGTAAGAGCGAGTACCGCTATGCGGAGCTGCGACGCCTGCAGCTGGCCGCGGCGCGCGGCGACACGCTGGCGGTACTGTTCCGCCCCCGGGAGGTGGCCCAGCAGCACGCACCGGCCTCGCTGCGGCTACAGATGCAGGCCTACCGCGAGGTGCAGATCCTCAAACAGCGCAGCGGTCTGTACGACGTCAATGTCTACCTGCCGCCGGAAGACGACATTCCCCACCAGCCGCAGCTCTGGGAATTGCCGGCCGACTCCGCTGCCCAGGGGACTCGTGCCGTATCCTGACGTTGCGAGAAGCACTGCTATTCGTGAGCGCTACGACTTTTCAGACTCCATTTCGAGCGCATATACCCGGTCAGTCTCCGATCAGACTGTAGCTTCGAGACTGTACCTTCGGAACTGTACCTTCGAGACTGTACCTTCGAGACTGTACCTTCGAGACTGTACCTTCGAGACTGTACCTTCGAGACTGTACCTTCGGGACTGTACCTTCGGGACTGTGCTCTTTGGCAGGGGCCTGTCTTACAAGTTACGCGAGGCTCGAAAACCACATCGCAAGTCACCAGGCTGCTGCACGTCGCGCTTATTCATTGGGGGGACCACAAGTCCGTGCCAATGGATTGGCTACGGTAGAACACCAGCCGTAAACTCGGTTACCGGTTGTTCTCGGTTCATAGTCCCAACAGCTTACCCGCCTTCGTTTTTACTCTGCGCAAGAGGCTTCGTTGCCCCGGTGGGGGCACATAAAAGGAGAACTCCTTACAGTTTCCTATCCGGACGTCGGCGTCCGTTGTTTTCCTGTAGCACTTCCATTTTCCTCTTTCTTGGGTCCATACATGCTCCCAGTCATCAGTCAATTGCATCAGGAGTTGATCAAGTAATCTGGGACCGGGAAGCCGCACGTCGTCGACGATCAGAAGCCCTCCTTTCTTAAGACAAAGATTCAATCCAACATAGTCGGCGAACACCGTGGCGATAGCATGATTTCCATCGATCAATGCGATGTCGAAAGCATCTTGCTTCTCGCCATTTGTGAACGGCACGAGGTTCCTTTCACTCTTTCCGGTGAAGCATGTCCACTGGCCAGCTAGTTCAGGGTATCCATCACGCAGGTAGCCATTGACAGCATCTGCAATTTTTTCCAGTGTAAATGAGACTACTCGGAACTCATTCGCCAAGAACCAAAGTGTCGACAGTCCCGCACCGGTTTCAATGAAATTCCGGGATTCGGCGCCCGGTGGCAGAAGTTTTAGAAGCTCATCAAAGTCCTCGAAATCACTGTTCAAGAACCCCCCAGCCGAATGTTTGCCGTGCCAGAAATGAAACTTGGGTGGATCAGTCAGTATTTGCGCTCTGAGCTGCTCTTGCAAAATAGATACCCCTCTAATCTCCGACTAATTCCGTTAAATAAACAGAGCGTTTAACGTACTGAAAACGGCTAAATATTCCCGCACCAAGTGAGGCAGAAGTCTAGTGCAAGCGGCCGAGAAAACGGCAAGCAACTCGCTCAACAGCGCTCAAGGCTCGGCGGTGTAGAACTCGTTGCAATGGCCATACTCCGCTTCGGGTCGCCGACAGAGGTTTCGACTTTCTACTCGACGACACCCGCTTCCAACAAAGACAGCATTGATGAGAAGTGTCCTTGGGAGCGCGATGAGGCCAACATTTGGCCAACATGAAACCAAGAAGTTAACCACCGATATATCCCGACCGTTGCGCAGCGAATGCGTGGGACGGACTAGATGAGCAGCATAGTGGTCGAAGTCTGAACAGTGAAGCTATCCATGGACTGAAGCAACTCCTGCTGCGACTCAGTGCGATTTTCTTCAGGCCGGACCCTGCCAATCAAGGATACTCCATTAAGACTGTGTGAGTTCATGGCCGGAATTGATGAGACTGTAAGATCCGGTGAAGACGCTCTTGCTAACCGTGTACCGCTACCGCAAGGGGCGTTGTTTGTGGCGAAAAGCTTGCGGACAATTTCCGCTTACATCAGTAGCAGGCAATCGTTACTTTGGACCAACACCTCGGGCCGAAACCTTTGGCAAATGGCTTTTGGCCAATTCCTTTAGCAAATACCTTTGGCAGGTACTTTTGGCAGGTACCTTTGGCTAAAGCCTACTAGCATCCCGCCTCTCCACCGGCTATAACGCCGCTCCGCAGTAGCAGCGCCGTCGCTGCCCGCTAGCCAGACAAGCCGCCAGGAGACGTCTTTATGGAAGCCTTTCCCCATAACTACAGAGTCAGTGGTTCCGCCACGAGCGACAACCATGTGGCACTCACGGCACCAGGCCTGTCGGAGATCGTCTCGGCACCGCCGGCGGAGTTCGGCGGTCCTGGAGATAAGTGGTCGCCGGAGACTCTGCTCGTCGGCGCGGTTGCCGATTGCTTCATCCTCACCTTTCGTGCCGTGGCGCAGGCGTCAAAGCTGGAGTGGATGCATCTGGAATGCCACGTGACGGGTACTCTTGATCGTATTGAACGGGCCATGCGCTTTACCGGAATCAACGTCGAAGCCACACTGGAGGTCCCGGCGGGGACTGACATAGAGAAAGCGAAAAAGCTGCTCCAAAAAGCCGAGCAGGGCTGTCTGATCACCAATTCCCTGATCGCCGAGAGCTCGCTGCAGGCTGCGGTTCAGGTCAGCTCCTGAGATGGATGCCTGGCTCACGGAATACGGGGTGACCATTGGCGTGGGCGGCCTGATCCTGTTCATGGTCTTCATCGTCTGGGACCTCGCGCGCAAGAGCAATGCGGGGGTCTTCGGCACGATGATCCTCTACCTTGCCCTGGCGCTAGGCATTCTGGGCTTCGTTATCAAGACCGCGATCACCTATTTACTTGAACGCAATATGAGCTGAGGCGGCTCGCGGGTTCGCCAATCCGGCGGAAATCAAATACTGTATATATGTACAGTATTTGATGGAAGTACCCATGCAACTCTGGCTCTGCCTGCGTCTGCCGGAACTGGCGGTGCAGTGCCTGCCCCACCGGCGGCCGTTGGCGGTCGCCGTGCTTGAGCAACAGCGCGTTCATGCCATGAACGCCGCTGCAAGCCTGCTCGGCATCGAGGCGGGCATGGATCCGGCGAGCGCCCGGGCGCTCGCCGGCGAGCAGCCCCTGCAACTGCTCGCTCGGGACCCAGGCGCAGAGCAGCAGGCTCTCGAAGACCTGTCCTGCTGGGCCTACGGCGTAACACCGCACCTGTACAGCTTCCGCGGTGACTGCCTGATGCTCGAGGTTGCGGGCTCCCTTCGTCTCTTCGGCGGCCTCGACGCCATACTCCGCTACTGCCGACGCGGCCTCGCGAGCCGGGGCTTCAGCGTGGAAATAGCGGCAGCGCAGACCCCCCTGGCAGCCTGGGCCCTGTCCCATGGCAGCGCGGGGCGCAGTAATGTAGATACGCCGCTCGAAGAGCGTCTCGCCGAGCTGCCCAGCAGTCTGCTCAGCCCCCTTGATCCGCAGTTCAGTGCCCTGGAGCGCAGCGGGCTGCACAGGCTGGGAGATATCCTCGCCCTGCCGGTCGCTGCCCTGGGGAAACGCGGCGGCCGCGACTTCAGCGAACTGCTGCAGCATCTACGCGGAGAACGTATCGAGGCCGTGGTGCACTTCGAGCCGCCGAGCTGTTTCCAGGACAGCTACCCCCTGGGCTACCCGGTCCGCAATCAGGATGAGCTGGGGCCCGCTCTCGAACAACTCCTGGAGTCCCTGGAGAACTATCTGCGCCAGCGCCAGCTCCAGACACGCCTGCTGCTGTGGCGTTTCCGGGGCATCGGCGAATACCAGGAGGAGCTCGAAGTCCGCGCCAGCACCCCGGGCACCACCCGTGCGGACTGGTACCGGCTTACACGACTGCGCCTTGAGCGTCGCCCTTTTCGCGATGAAGTGGAACTGGTACAACTTTGCGTAATGCAGCTGGAGAGCGCCGAGCCGGAGCCTGTCGATCTCTTCGGTGCGCGAGGCCAGGGCGTGTCGCCGGCAAAGCTGGTGGACCTGCTCAGCAATCGCCTGGGATCGCGGGCTGTGAGCAGCCTGCGCTGTCGGGATGGACATCTCCCGGAGGACAGCTACGCCAGTGTCGCGCCCGGTGACGCGCCTTCGGGTGCGACACCCGCAGCGGCGCAACGCCCCTTCTGGTTACTGTCCACCCCCGAAACCCTGGGCCAGCGGGAAGACCGTCTCTCTTTCTGGGGAAGTCGCCTCACGCTCGTGTATGGCCCGGAGCGCATCGAGGACGGCTGGTGGCAGGGTGGCACCAGCCGCGACTACTTTGTCGCCCGCAATGAGCAGGGGCAGCGCTTCTGGGTGTACCACGAGCGCCGGCTGCAGCGCTGGTTTCTCCACGGCCTCTTTGCCTGATGCGCCGCTTGATCGGCGTGCCGAGAAAGCAAAACCCGCCAGGGAAGCAACTCACTTCATAGAAACATGACTTTAATGTGACAATAATATGAAATTTCTGGATTTTTCCGACGAATGCTGGCTAAATCCGCGGTAAGCGTCTGAAAAGTGGCGCATTTGTAAAAAATGCACCTGACGCCGGTGGGCATGTGCTAACGACAATCGTGGCGCTTGCCCCACTTAACAGCCGTTACTAGCAGCCGTTATAGCTAGCAGCCGTTACAGCGGCTTCCGACGCGCCTGGTTGAAAACGCGTCATCTAAATGAACGGCATGAAGCACCGGCGGTAAGCCGGGGTAACGGGCCACAACCATCTGTCCGAACGAGGGAACGTACCGACAGCGAAAACACCACATCGCCGTGAGGCGAAGGAGAACTTCGATGAATAATCAGATCAATCGCATGAATCGCGATCACAGGCAAAGTTACGATAGCTGCGGCGGCCAAAACCGGCCTGCTGCCACTGATCGCTCCCCTGACCGCAGTCGACGCTTTTCTGCCAGCGCCCGGCGCGGGTCAAGCAAACCGACATCATTATCCGCAGCACCCGCAGCGCTCTCCATTCCATTGGGCGCCCGCAGGGATGAGACGGGCTCCCCGTATTGGCGCGCCATCACCCTGACCTTTCTCACGCTCGCGCTCACCGTGGCCGCGTTGAATGCCAACGCGCAGATCACGGAAGACTGCATTCTCGAAGGCCGCGTAGACATGCGTAAGGCCGAGCAGATCGGTCAGCCGATGTATGTGCGCTTCGACAAAGCCTACCGCGGCAGCGAGGGGACTTGCTCGCTGAATCGAAGCTCGAGTCGGCGCCGCGTAAAGTTCATCAGCAACCCCAACCTCGACGAGCTGGACGACGTCACGCACGGGGCAAGAATCCGCTATCGCTACGTCGAGCGCGATGGTCAGCCCGGCAGTTGGGAGCTCATCGAAGTCAGCGATCGCCGCTGATCAAAACGCGGCTTGCTCTGGACGCATCGCGCTTAAGCGCTCACCTGCGCTTTTTTAAAGAGCCGACGAACCGGGCAAGCCGCTCTTGTCTTTTTCGACACACCCATTGGGGAAAACTCGAGAACCGCTAGCCGGGAGGACTGTGGTCCACCCAAAGCACCTCTGAGACGTCGAAACCAAGCTCCCCTGCACGTTCAAGAAACGCTGCGCGAAGTTCTTCACTGACTTCAGGTTCGCGAGCGAGCAACCACAAAAAACTGCGGTTAAAACCGGATACAAACGCGTAGCTGTAATCCTCGCGCTCCAGTTCGAAGACAACGTAGGATCCATAGAATGGACCAAAGAAAGATACCTTGAGATAGGCCTCATCGTCTTCGCGAACGAAGCGCGCGACCCCTTCTATGGAATCAAACTCTCCCTCCTCGCTATCGTAGCCGCTGTTTACGACGCGGATCGCACCGTCATCGCGCAGACTGTACTCGGCGGTAACATTATTGAGTCCTCGCTCGAAGCTGTGATCGAGGCGCGCAATCTCGTACCACTTTCCCAGATAGCGGTCCGCATCGAAGTTCTCTACCGGTTCAACGCCGTCCGGCATTCCCAGGCAGGCGGACAAGCCAACGGCGATGCCGAGCATGGCCAGCAGCCTGGTCGAGAAGGGGTATGGCATTTTCATGAAGTCTCCGAAGTAAGGTGAGTTAGCGCCTACTCGTAGCGACGACCCTCGTGCTCGAGCCAACCGTCTGGGTGCCTGCCCCTTGGATCGTGATGGGTCCAGTGCATCACACCGCCGCGCTCATTCCACTCATACTCGCCGTAAAAGGCCACGCGATCACCCCGACGTAGTTCAGGAATACGCGGGGCCAGGTCGATATTGTGCGCCACGAGCAGGGTCTGCCCCGATGCGAGTTCGAGGAGGAAGCGTTGATGCTGGCTGCCTTGCGTGTCATCGGGTAGAACTCGGACGACTCGGCCCTCGCCGGAAACCTGCAGGTCACCGCGGCGTTCGCGAAACGCCCTTTCAATAAGGGCATCGGTGTTGCCTGAGGACGGGCTGACAGCATCCGACCCCTCCAAGGCAGCAGACGACGATGTCGCTGCCTGCTCCGCCGTGTCCGACAGGCCTTCCCACAGGCCGACCAGCAGGACGATCAGCAGAGCCGCAGGAGAGAGGCGCTTTATGTTGCGTCCGCTCACCGACGCCACGGTTTTCTGTGACATAGTTTTCTATGACACAGGCGCATCAGATCCATCGACGCACGCGCGTCCGATAATCAGCGTAGGAATCACCGAAGCGCACCTGAATGGCCCGTTCCTCTGCCGCGATCTGATAGCGATTCATGTAGAGCACGAAGCATGGAAGCAAGAGCCCGGTGGGAAGACTGCGAAGGTGAACGAACAGGCCCGCCAGGCAGAGTAGCATGCCGAGATACATAGGATTCCTCGTGTAGCGATACACGCCCTTGCACACCAACGCCGAAGCCTTTTCGGGGTGACGTGGATCGACGGTAGTCGTCGCTTTGCGAAATTCTCCGACACCCAGCAGCGCAATAAGAATGCCGAATCCGGCGAGGCCGCTAGCGACCCAGCTAGCCAGGGACCGGGACAGCGGCAAATCGAAACCCGGCAGCACCTCCCGGACGGTAAACATCGCCGCGACACAGATCAGCAGCACCAGAGGCGGGGGCACTTTCAGTTCAAGAGACATGCCTCGATTTTATCAGCGATCTCCCCGCAAACGCCGTCCAAAGCGATGACAGCGCTGTTCCCGGAATTCGCGTTCGAAGCGTTGCCGCGACTTTCGCCAGCGTTCCATCTGCGCTCCGCTTCCCCCTGATCGTCTCCGGTCGGTGTAAAACTCGATGCGCCCGTGCAGATAGCGGCAACGCTCCAGGGTTTCATCGGATGCCGTGCGCGCCGCTGCATACCCCCCGTGAGCCATCCCTGGCAGTAAGGCCAGCGTGAATATGACCGGCGTAAAAGTCGGCAAACGGTGTGGTTCGATCCGCACCGGTCCCCCTCCAGATTTGCACCAGGAGGACGCAGCGTGGATGCATTAGCGCGCAACCGGAAGCGCCGAACCGCGCTCGAAACTGTCGAAACCGGCCACTGGGGCTTGCTCAGTAGTCAGCGGATCGAATTCACAGGTCGCTCAAGCTCGTATACAGCGTCAGAAAACTCGTCGACCTTGCGTGCAAAAAGAGCCTGCGCGTCGTGCAACCCTCGATTGTAGAAGTAGGCGCCGATCTCTTCGGCAAAGAAGTCGATCAGGAACTCGGCGTCAAAACCCCCGATATCCTGTTCCAGCTGATCGCGAAAGTACTGCTTTACTTTCTGAACGATGATCTCTTTCTCATCCGCCGTGAAATCAGGTTTACTCATCGGCGTTTGCCTCCCCGTGTCGTCGGGCGGCGCTCTGGCCGCCAGTTATCACCGCTTCGGCGACCAGACGCCCATTGAATCGGCAATCGCCTCGCGAAATGCCTGTTTGGTTTCTTGCTGGATCTCGCACGTTGCGGCGAGTTTTCCTCCTGCGGCGATAGCTATGGCGCTAGCCTTAAAGCTCCTGCAACGCACAATCTCTCGCCGAGAATTCCGAGTATCGGTAAGCTATGGAGGCTGGGCACTGAGGTTGGGCACTGAGGTTGGGCACTGAGGTTGGGCACTATAGATGGGTCTTTACGACCGCGGTCTTCTCGTCACCCGTGTTCGGCGTTCCCGCAGGCTCGATGAGCAGCAGCTGAACTTCTTCCTCGGCAACGGGGCAATGCTCTACACCTTTCGGGACGATGTAGAGTTCGCCGGGACCCAGGTGTACGTCACCGTCTCGGAGCTTGATGGTCAGGCGACCTTTGAGCACCAGGAAGAAGTCGTCGGTATCCGGATGCGAGTGCCAGGTGAATTCGCCCCGCGCTTTGACCACCATGACATCGTGCCCGTTGAACGCCGACACGATTTTCGGCGACCAGTGCTCGCTGAATGAATCCAGCTTGGACTGCAGGTTGACGGCTGCGGGTTCCACGCTCAGTTCTCTTGCTCTCGCTGCGGCTCAGGCGCCGTTACCGCTCCGCCGGCCTCCTGCCAGGCCTTGAAGCCGCCGTCGATATGCGCCACGGCCGCGCCCATCTCCGAAAGCGATTTCGCAGCCAGGGCCGAGCGCCAGCTCGACTGGCAGAAGAGCACCAGCCGCTCGTGCTCCGCAAAGACCGGCTTGAAATAGGGACTCTGCGGATCGATCCAGAATTCGAGCATGCCGCGCGGTGCGTGGAAGGCGCCGGAAATCGTTCCCTGCTGCTTCAGTTCGCGCACGTCGCGAATGTCCACAAAGAGTGCCGAACCGTCGCCGTGCAGCGCCTTCGCCTCGTCCACGCTCAGGGTCTCTATCACCACCCGAGCCTCCGCGACGAGATCAGCGGCGCTCTTTCTGAGAGGCACGGCCGTCATTGACCGGACTCCTTTTCAGGCAGTGACTCCTCGTACTCATCATAGGGACCCGAGAGCTGGGCCATGCAGTCATCGTAGCGCGTGTCGGGATACTTCTGGCACTCGAGCGCGCGATCATTCTGAATCTTGGTGTAGAGCTGCTCTGAAGTACAGCCTGACATCAGCAGACTCGCGGCGGGAGCAAGCAAAAGTACTGCGGCCGCTTTGAGGGAGACGTTCATGGGAAAACCTGTCGGTATCGGAATCATCGGTAGAGTAGCATTTGTGTGCAGCGGAACAGCGCGATGGTCTTCCCCGACTCCCGACTCGTCACCGTCGCATCCCAGACCTGGGTCGTCCGGCCCACATGCAAAGGCCTCGCCTCGCAGTCGATGTACCCGGAACGGGCCGTGCCCAGATGGTTTGACTTGGTTTCAATGGTCGTGAATCCAATCGCCTCCGCGGGCATGTTTTCTCTACAGCCGTAGCCACAGCAGGTGTCCGCGAGCGTGATGACTGACCCGGCGTGCAGAAAGCCATTGGGCGCCATGTGGTGTTGCTGTACTTCCAGCTCCGCGCGTACGAGTTCGGCTTGGAGTGCGGAAAAGTGGATACCCAGCAGCCCCGGAAGAAGGCCATCTCCCCGGGCGTTGACTTCGTTCATATCAGCCATCGGCGGTTCAGATCCTAAAGCGCGCGGAGGCGCAGCGGTCACTGTTCGGTGGATTGGTCTTCAATTGTCGGACAAATCCCCGAGCTCAGATCCAGCTCCAAACCAGCTCCTGAGCGTGGCCTCCGTGCGCCGCTTAACGTCATCGTCTACATACGGGGCGACCGATATCAACGCCGCGGCCAGGGCACCAAGATCATCGGTGAATCCGGCAACTGGGAGCAGGTCGGGGATCGCGTCTATGGGGAGCACAAAGTACGCGAGGGCACCGTAGATGACGGACTTCGCCCAGGCCGGCGTGCCTGAAGCTTGGGTAGCGTAATAGAGCCACAGCGCCTTCTCCATCAACTCGTAGCCGGCGACGCGCGCGTAGCGCCTGGCCTTTTTCCAGAATGCCTTGTCGTCGAAGCTGCCTTGAAACTGGTCGTCAACGGCGTTGCTCATATCACTCAACTCTTCCCGTTACCTTATAGGCCATACCAATCGACACGGGTGCCGTGGGCTTAAAGCCAAACTTCGAATACAGCGCCGGCGAGTGGTGATCCGCGATCAGGCACACGTAGGCGGACTCGGGGGCATTGGCTCGGATGTATTCGCTCACAGCGCTCATGAGCCGCGTGCCGAGACCCCGCTTCTGGTAGTCCGGGTGCACCGCCACATCGACAACCTCGAAGTTGCAGCCACCATCTCCCACCACGCGCGCCATGGCAATGAGTCGCTCGCCATCTCGGATGGTCGTGCAGTACAGGCTCCGTGGGAGGCCCCTCGCGGCGGCTTCTTCGGATCTGGGCGAGAGCCCGCAGATAACCCGAAGCTGCCTGTATTCGGCCGCCCGTGGAGTTTCGGCCCGCTGTTCCAGGGGCTGTGAATCTGAATCCATAGCCGTGATTGTCTATCTGCCCGGCGTTTCATCGCCAGGATCTAGGTCTCCGATGCAACCCGTTTTGCCATTACCGTGGCACTGTCCGGGCATATCGACGAAAACTGGCGACTCGCCCGCACCGCGTCCGGCACCGTCTCCCGGTCTCGGACAGCATAGCCAAGACTCGCGAAAAAATCGGCCGCGGTTTCGGTCAGCAAGTACAGTTCTTCAATGCCGTGGCGGGCGGCGCGGCCTTCGAGTTCGGCGACCATAGCGCGCGCCCTGCCCTGACCACGCAACGATTCAGAGGTGGCCACGGAGCGCAGGAGGGCATCGCGACCACAGCGCTCCAGTCCGCCAACGCCCCCCAATCCGGCACCGAGCTCCTCTACTACAAACAGCGACAGGTCCTGCTGTTCAAGATCTTCCGTAGGCAGCGCGCTGGCGGCGAGGAGATCAACGATCTTTGAAAGGTCTGCATTTTCAGCGGTTCTCATCCCGGCACTCCCTCGTTTACAGCAGGATCGGTTCAAAAATCGTCTCCCCCCGGAAGCAGAGTGCATCCTGGGCGGACGGCGCTAATTCCATTAGGATCGGTCGCGCACGACCTGGGACGCATAGTATGTGCCTAGGCGCCGTATTTCACTTTTGCGAGCACCAACGCGGCAATGGGTATCATGGAGGCGATGAGGGCATACAGGGCAAACCATTCATCGGAAATCCGCCCCAGCGCCCATAGCGCGGTGACAATTGCGAGTGCCACCGCTAGCGCCATCAGACTCCAACCAATCAAGGTGCCAAAGGCCTTTGCGTCCCGAACTTTCTCTTCATTCCACCCTGCGATGAGGTTGCGCCGTTCTTTCACTGCAATCAGGTACCCCAGCACCGCACAGGGAATCACAGCGCCGACAAAGGCGATGAGCGCTCCAATGGTCACCTCACTCATGGGACACGAACCTCCGCAATTTCGTTGCCATGGCGTCGCCGCGGATCACCGAGATCGGAATCCGGGAGTCTGACCCAATTCGCTGTGTTTCCAGCCGCATTCATTTGCCGATCTCCTGGGCTGTCGCAAAGTCGACGGCACTTTGCGCATGTATGGCGGTTGTATCAAAGAGCCGTACCTCCGTATCCGCCTGGCTGATCAGCATGCCAATCTCCGTGCAGCCCAGGATTACCGCTTCCGCGCCCTCGTCAGCGAGACGGCGCACAATCCGCAGGAACGCCGCTTTCGACTCGGCGCTCACGACACCCAGGCACAGTTCGTCGTAGATCACCCGATGCACGGTGTCCCTGTCTTCGTCGCCCGGGACCAGCACCTGCAAACCGAAAGCGTCGCTGAGCCTGCCCTTGTAAAACTCCTGCTCCATGGTGAAGGCCGTACCCAACAGTCCGACCGTCTTGATCCCTTCACGGACAAGGACCTGCGCGGTGGCATCAGCGATGTGGAGTACGGGTATCTGAATCGCGGCCCCGATCTCCGGCGCGACCTTGTGCATCGTATTGGTACAGATAAGCAGGATATCCGCTCCGGCTGCCTCGATGCTTGCGGCAGCCTTGGCTAGAACCTGCGCCGTTCCCGCCCAGTTTCCCGCATGCTGCATTTCCTCGATGGGCTGAAAATCGACGCTGACCATCGCGATCTGTGCCGAGTGTAGTCCCCCAAGCCTGGATTTCACTCCTTCGTTGATCGCTTTGTAGTAGCCAAGCGTGCTTTCCCAGCTCATCCCGCCCAGCAGGCCGATGGTCTTCAACTTGCGAATCTCCCGATATCAATTCCTGAGTTTTCCGAACACGCCGCATAGGCCGACCACCGCGTCCGGGTGCGCACCTTCCCCATATCAGCGACTCTGGCCATCACGAAGTAAACTCGCGAATCTGTAGCTGATTACCCTCGGGTTGACAGGCACCCTATATCGAGAGCGCTCTCTTTCCCGCATCTACGCCTTCTGACTGATCTCCGCGAATACGCCATCAATCAGTGCGGCCAGGTCATCGGGACTCAACTCGATCTCGAGTCCCCTTCGGCCGGCACTGACGTAGATCGTAGCGTAGCGCAGGGCCGACGCATCCAGGACGGTCGGCAGCCGCCGCTTCTGCCCGAGAGGGCTAACGCCGCCCAGCACATAGCCGGTCGAGCGCTCAACGTCGGCCTTTGCCGCCATGCTCGCTTTCTTTGCCCCCACGGCCCTGGCCAAAAGCTTCATGTTCAGCGTCATTTGCACCGGCACGATCCCGACCGCAAGCTTGCGACCGTCGAGGCTGACAACCAGTGTCTTGAAAATACGCTCCGCCGGTACACCGAGTTTCTCGGCTGCTTCCAGGCCATAGGATTCACTGGATGCATCATGAGCATATTCGTGAATTGTGTAGGCAATCTTCGCTCTCTGAGCGGTGGTGATTCCTGGGGTCATGGCGTTGCGCAGGTCCTCGGAAAGCACGCGTTTGGCGATGCGAATAGTGTCGCAGATCCACGGTCTGGACGCGCAGAGCACAATTCGTTCACGATAGCGCCAGGGCGTCGAAGCAGACGGACAAATCGACTTCAATCTTGTCTGAGAACTGTGCTCCATCGAGGCCCTCCGTCTCAGCTTCACAATGGAGTTGTTTTGTTACCAGGGTTGCCGATGAGAACGAGTTCAAACGCAGTGAATTTGAGATTGAAGAGCGCGATGGTCGGCGCAATTGCGCTCACCGTGATGGCAGCGTGCTCCACGACCGACCCCGATCTCGGCGACGCCGGACCCGCCCAGTCCAGCGCGCAAGTAGCCGCTGCGCAAGGAAAGAATAAAGAAGATGATCCGAGAGTATGTAAGCTCATTACTCAGGTCGGAACAAAAGTCGCACGTCGCGTGTGCGTACGCCAATCCGACTGGGATGCCATGCAGGGCACAGGAAACAAGGTGACCACGGAGATGCAGAACCGCTCTGTGCAGGCAGGCAACCCCACGGGCGGAAATTAGGCCGGGGTTTTCTCGCTACCGTTCGCACCGGACGCGCCGCGAGGATCAAAGTGTAAGCGGAGACGGCCCCGCAGCTACGCTTCGCAAGCCTCCTTGAAGTACTCCAAAGCCTGGGGCCAGGCGTTCATCATCTCATCGAAGGCCTCGTCCGCCGTCATTTCCACTCGAAACGTCGTTGCGCCATGCTCCTCCATGAAGGCGTAGTCCTCCTGCGAACCTATCCATTTGCGCATCGTTTCGTCCGCCAGTTCGACGTCGACATTTTCGGGATCGACCATTGCCACGTGCTTTGTCTTGATTGATTCGCCGGGGACAAACTCCTCAATGACGACTCTTGTACCGCCCCGCTTGGAATCGAAATAGGAGATGTGACCGCCTACTGTCCACTCTCCTTCGCAGCGCATGCCAGCTCCCCAGGCCCTGGCCCACCGCGGATAGAGCTCTTTGTCCACAAGCTTGTTGAATACCGTGTCCCGGGATTTGTTGATGGATATCGAGTAAGTATGTCGCTTCATGAGGGCCTCGGACTGCTCTGGTCTCAGGCGTTGAACCATAACTCATAAGTGCGCAGAGCATCGTCGGCACACCCGTTCGCGTCGAGCTGGCTCGGAAAGGCCGTGATCATGTGCTCCAGGAACGAGGCGACGAATGCCCGTTGCCGCCTCGAAGCGTGCAAGTACAGACGATTTCCCCGCCCGCCGTTTTCCAGGTGAAACAGTAGCTGCTCGAAGTAGAACGCATCGGTATCGACGGTATCAAGGGACAGGCGAACGAGTGCTGGAAAGTAGTAGTCCAGACCTTCGACCGTACAGAAATTCAACGGATCCCAACCGGGATTGCCGAGCTCCGCTAGGCCAATGATGTCGACCGAACTCCCTCGAAGTGTTTCATCGTGTTCTTCGCACTCGCAGCAGTGCCGGAAATCGGTGAAGTGCACCGGCTTGGGCGCCGTGAACAGCTTTTTCGATTCCCTGACCCAGTCCACGGAGCACGCTAAGGGGATGAGTCAGTGCTGGAGGCGTAGCGCAGCACTACTCTAGAAACCCGTTCGAAGTTGCGGGATAAAGCGCTTTCCGGCTTCGCCTCCAACGGACGCTGGCTGGGCATCCGGACCTTCACCGCGAGGCTCATCACAACTCGGCGCTCAGACGGGGAATGGTGTGGAAGAGCGTTTCCGTATTCATGGAGTAGTCAACGGGGACGTCGATGATATGGACCGCCGGCTCCTCAAGGCAGCGCATGATGAGGGCCTCGATCTCCAGAGTCGCCTCTACGCGCCAGCCCCGGGCACCGTAGGCCTCGGCGTAGCGCACAAAATCCGGATTGCCGTAGTCGAGACCGAAACCCTCGAACCCCATATCTGCCTGCTTCCACTTGATCATGCCGTAGGCATCGTCGCGCAAGATTAGTACCACCAGGTGCAATCCAAGACGCACAGCCGTTTCGATCTCCTGGCTGTTCATCATGAAGCCGCCGTCACCACACACGCTCACGACAGGACGATCGGGGTATACAAGCTTTGCTGTCATTGCCGAAGGCAGGCCGGCGCCCATGGTCGCGAGCGCGTTGTCGAGGAGCAGGGTCTTGGAATGCGCCGCTGGGAAATTTCGCGCGAACCAGATTTTGTACACTCCGTTGTCCAGTGTCACGATGCCTTCGGGAGGTACCGCCGAGCGTACGGCGCGTACCAGCCGTTCGGGCAGTACGGGGAAGCGCTCGTCGTTCTCGCTGGCGCTGCAATGGGCGATGTCGGCAGCGCGGGCGGCACGAAACAGGCTGAAATCCCAGTGCTCCTGCGGCGTGACCCGTTCCTTGATCTGCCAGATGCTGTTGGCGATGTCTCCGACGACTTCGAGCTGGGGAAAGTAGACCGGGTCGACCACGGCGGAATCAAAATTCACGTGCATGACCCGCCGCGTATCGCCCGGTCGCATGAAGAACGGCGGCTTTTCCACCACGTCGTGACCGACGTTAACAATCAGATCAGCGGCCTCGATCACGCGGTGTACAAAGTCCCCGGTCGAGAGCGCCGTGTTCCCCATAAAGCGCTCATCGTGCTCATCGAGCACGCCCTTGCCCATCTGGGAGGTCACGAAGGGAATCCCGGTCTTATCCACGAACTCTCGCAACATCTTCGCGGTGAGCTTGCGATTGCCACCGGCGCCCACGAGCAGCACCGGTGAGCGAGCGGCCTCGATCATCTCCACCGCCGCGTTGATGGCCTTGTACTCGGCGATGGGTCGGCGCACATAACTTGGCTGCACCAGGAGTGCGCTGGTCTCCTCCTCCGCGATATCTTCTGGCAGTTCGATGTGCACCGCGCCAGGGCGCTCCTCGTGCGCCAGGCGGAATGCCTCGCGCACGATCGAAGGGACCCGATCTCCACTGACGATCTGCGTGGTGTACTTGGTGAGCGGCTGCATCATGTCCACGACATCGATGATCTGAAAACGGCCCTGCTTCGAACTCTTGATAGGTTTCTGTCCGGTGATCATCAACATAGGCATGGCGCCGAGCTGCGCGTAGGCCGCGGCGGTCACGAGATTGGTGGCGCCGGGTCCGAGCGTGGACAGGCAGACACCAACGTTTCCCGTAAGCCGTCCATAAGTCGCCGCCATGAATCCCGCCGCCTGTTCGTGTCGGGTCAGGATCAGCTTGATGGAGGAAGTGCGCAGGGATTCGAGCAGGTCGAGGTTCTCCTCACCGGGAATGCCAAACACGTATTCGACGCCTTCCGCTTCAAGGGCACGGACCAACAGATCAGCTGCTTTCATAGGATCTTTACTTGCTTTTTGGATCTACGAGAGGTGTACGCAAGCAGGACGGGGGTCGATGTATTCGTCGGCGTGTGGATCGTCAGATCAGCAGGACAACGACAGCGCATGCCACAGCGATGAGAAAAAACAGGTGGCCAAGGGACTTGTTGCCCCGGTGCTCACGGTCCAACCGCGCCTTCAATTCAGCCAGGCCGTTTTCATCCAGGTCTCCACACCAACGGCACTTCTCAAGGCTCTCGCGGTAGTAGAGGCCGCAGCGCCCACACTTCTTCCTGCGGGGCTGCATCGCCTCCCAGGCCGCGCGGGCGCCTAAAACGCCAAACACGAATGGCACCAAGTAAAACTGCGCCAGGAAGAAAGAGCACGATCTCGCCTTCCTCGACTGACAACCCGGCACCGATAACCCGCGTCCCCGGGCATGTTAGATATCGATCTCGTAGGGCGGGCGACTAACCTGATGCCGTTTGTTCGCCAACGCAGCGTTGATATAGGTCGTTTGCCCATCGACCTCCCTGCCAGCGCTCGCGTGGACATGACCGAAACAGTGCACCGTGGGCTGTGCCCGAGACACCGCTGCTGACAGATGCCTGCATCCCAGGACCATCCCCGAAGAAGACACGTCCAACACGCCAAAGGGTGGCGTGTGCGTAATCAGCACATCCACATTATCGGGGATCTCAGCCCATCGGCTAGGCAGCTCGTCGTCATCCTTAAAGAAGGCCTGACCGTAGAGGTCCGGCACCCAGGGCGCGCCGAAGAAAACGACGTCCTTAAACGTAAAACTCTCGCCCTCAAGAAAAACTGCATTGCGAAAGGGCCTGTCCGTGTACAGCGCCCTTTTTTGCAACTCAAAGTCGTGGTTCCCGCCCGTACAGAGAATGAGCTCAAAGTCCTGCCGGCCGAACCAGTCATCCATGCGCTCAAAATCATCGTGGGACTCGTCAAACATGTTGAACATGTCGCCGCAGTGGATCAGCACCTCGCCGGACAAATTTCCAAGGCTTTCCTGCGTTCCATGCGTGTCACTGATTACGGTCAGCTTCAAATCTGTATCCCGTTCGCCGCCTACCCGTCGCCCAGTGAGTATTCGAGTTCATAGTAGTGATCTCCACCCTCGATACGGAGCTGAAAATTCCCTGAGATGCCCGAAAGCTCGCCCGTTCCGGAATCCGGCACAATTGATATCGCGAGAGTCTGATCGCCGGCCTGCATCGTCCCCGTGTGCTGAAGCACAAACGTGCCGGCGAGCCCTTTCAATGATCCCGTAAAACGCTCAATCGCAACGTAGCCTGCGGATCCCTCTGTTGCGGTCCTGGCGGTGAGCATCTCGCCCTCGGAGGTTCCGATCAGATCACCCGAAAAGCCCTTCTCGAGATCGAATCGACCCAGGGAAACACCATCCGCCTCATCGGCCTCTTTCGAGGGCTTTATATTCACTTCGAAGCTTCCTTTCGCTACATACACGGCTTTTTCCTGCGCAATCGATGGAACGACAAATGAACTCCATAGCACCACCACACCCGCGGCGAACGCGGCGCGGCGATCAGCTGGTGTAGGGGAGGCTCTCAGGCGGGTCCCTTTAGTAACTCCTGTCAACAACACTTTAAACAAGGCATCCTTCGTAGAACTCATCGCAGCTCATTCCATCCGTTGGTTGACAGATAGCAGCTTGATCATTCAGCCGCTTTCAATACGCCAGCGACAATGTAGCCTCGTACTCCTGACTGATGCACGAGTTTTGAAAGATCTTTGCATCGTGGCTGAGCCCCTTACTGATCCTTACGCTCTAAGCCAACGTTCGCATCGCAGTGGTTGCACGTCATCCCTACCGTCAATGCTGACTCGCCACGACAGCGCTTTTGCCCACGACGTCGAAACAGTACGCCGCAGAAAGCACTTTACGTCAGCTTTAGAAGTGGGGACAAAGCCCGAGAGTTCAAGCTGCGGCGATCGCATCTCGCTCGTGGTATGGATGGGGGAAACTCGACGTCCTCTTTGAGACCGCTGCGTCGCCAACCAAGGAGGCAACTTCCGGAGCATCGTCTGGTACAAGGCGTCGAAGTACAATCATCTGACTACGCTAAACGACGGTTCGAACTGGGATGGATGCTGAGCGGGCCTCCTGGCCCTTCATTTCAGCACCTCTCGAACTAGCTGGGCATAGAAAGAGACACATAACGCTACCAGCATGGGCGGCAAACTGTCGGTTTGATGTTCCGCGAAGCGGCTTGCCTGGCCACGTACGATGCGGAGCAATTGTTTCGCACCGATAACCACCTTGCCGTTATTCGAAAAGAACTACATCCTCATCGTGTACTATCACGACGGCTACTTTCCACTCAGCCCCTACTTTCACTAGCGTGTATGTCGTTCCCAGGCGCTCGACGACTTCGTCGCCCCGGCCGAGGCGCCTCCATTTCGTAACGGCCATAGCCGAATCTGGACCGATGATTCGCATGTTGCAGAGCTCTAAAACGGTTCCGGTGCATCCCTGCTCCTTAAGGCAGGCAAGGCTTCAAGCACGGGCGGCGAAACGGCGTAACGGTTTTGACGTCCCGGCACAAAGCGACCTTGAAGCCTTAACTCGTTAGGTGGGCGATCTAGACAAGACACGCTAGGACTTCCCTCTAGCCGCACCAATAGCAATGCCAAGCGCAACACCGATACCCGTGCCAACGCCCACGCCGACACCAACATTCTCTATTGCCAACCCAAACGGCAAGCCGAACGCTACTCCGATACCTACACCTATAGCGATCGCAGCACCTGATGAGGAAGCATTCTCAGGATTCTGCTTGTCAGGACTTTTTGGCATATCGCAACCTCGGACAAGCACATCTATCGCGTCAAGCTGGGCGGCAGCGTAGCGGACGTCCCGGCGCGAAGCGCCCCTGCAGCCTTGACTTGTATGATCGGAATATCACTCTTTCGATACCTCGTGAGCGATTAAAGTGAGGCCCGAACCTGTAGCCGCAGGTTCTCGGTGGGGAAGCTCGAAACCTGACTGGCGCCGATTTCTAGAGCCCGTTAACAAGCAAGAGCTCCCCGCCGATTCCGTGGTTTAACTCGAACAGTCGAAAGGGCCTCGAGCCCGAATGTAGCAAGGGTGAGTTATGCGTACAAATACGACCGCTAACAGCAGAAAAACCGAACTGAATATCGGCATCGATGTGGGCAAGGACGTCCTCGACATCGCCATCCTCGAACAAGAAGAACACCTCATCATCGCAAATTCACTACCGGAGATTCAGGAGTGGGTCAGTCGCCTCGTGCGTCTCAAACCTCAACGGATCATTGTCGAGGCCACTGGCGGCTATGAGAGAGCCCTGGTCGCCGCCTGCGCCAGCCACGGTCTACCAGTCTGCCTCGTTCAGCCCATGCAGGTACGTCAGTTCGCCAAAGCCGAAGGTGTGCTTGCTAAAACCGACAAATTGGATGCCTTTCTCATCGCTCGGTTCGGAAAGGCGCTCTCTATCCGGCCCAGGCCGATCCCGGATGAAAACGTTCAGAACGTCAGAGACTTACTGGCGAGAAAGCGTCAGCTCATGCAGCAGCGTACCCAGGAACTGAATCGACAGCACAAGGCCACTCCAAGCCTTGTGGCTTCACATCGCAGGGCCATCAAGTTCTTAGAGAAGGAGATTGCCTGGGTCGAGCAGAAGCTCGACAAGGCCGTAGCCCGCGTAGAGCAATGGCAGAAAACTCACGCGTTGTTGATCTCTGTCCCTGGGATCGGTGACGGTGTGGCCTACACACTGCTCGGCGAGCTTCCCGAACTCGGGTCGCTCAGCCACAAGCAGATCGCCGCGTTAACAGGGCTAGCGCCGTTCAACCGGGACAGTGGAT
Source organism: Pseudomonadota bacterium (assembly GCA_038748515.1). Taxonomy (GTDB): domain Bacteria; phylum Pseudomonadota; class Gammaproteobacteria; order Pseudomonadales; family Halieaceae; genus Congregibacter. The sequence goes on along the minus strand of JBCDIW010000002.1, from coordinate 396,025 downwards.
CACTGCGAGGGAAGCGGCGCATTCGCGGGGGACGGGCTCCCATCCGCACCGTGCTCTACATGGCCATGCTCAGCGCTATTCAGCACAATCCTGTGATGAAGGCGTTCTACAACAAGCTGATCGATCAGGGTAAGCACAAGAAAGTTGCCATCACCGTGTGCATGCGAAAGATGATGGGCATATTGAACGCCATGGTCAGGGACCAGAAGGAGTGGCACATGGCTTAAAGAGTAGAGCTACTGGGTTGAACTGGGATCACAGTCGCTTGTTATGTGGATCTAGGTGGGAGAACACTGCGGAGCCGCAAATTGATAAGTGACAGAATGACGATATCACCCACGAGATGGGTAAGCGCCGCAACAGACGGCCCAAGACCGCCCGAACGAGAAAACTCGTAGACAAAGCCACTCGTTGCATCTGAGCGAGACCGGAGATCATCTATTGCCAAGTGCATTAGAGAGTACTCGTTGTAAAGCGCTATTCCATTGATTGAGGCAAACACCACGAACAGCCCTCGTACAATAAGGCCTACCTCTCTCGACCATTGCATCTTAGAAGAAAACACCCACCCGATTAGTACCGCACTCACAGTGACATAAAAATTCCACAGGAACGCGATTTGCTCCCGGATGTAGATCACTACCTCTACAAGATTAGACTCATTCATAACGAAGTCACTGCGGTATTGCTGGCGCCATCCATATAACGCTTCAAGCTGGGGCGGCCGCGCAGCGGACGTCCCGGCGCGAAGCGCCCTTGCAGCCTTGACTTGTTATGCGGCGGATTCAGTACCAACATCCCATCCAGGGAACACCAATACTGCTGGATGACACTTCAGCACACGCGCGAGAGTCTTGGCGCGATCTACTCCTAGATTGACTCTTCCGGTCTCGATTGCTGAGATTGTTGATTGTGGCATTCCAGCCAGTTCTGCAAGCTGGTTTTGGCTAAGTTCTTGAAGCTCACGGATGATTCTCACAGACTCACCGGGAGATACGGCAACGCGACGTTTTGCTTTTCGAAAGTCACTCATCAGGATTTCCTTCGATAATCGTGGGGCGTGACATCGACCACGAATACTTCGAATCTACTTCCATCGAGTCTGTAGATAACTCGATACTGCTGGTTGAGGCGGGAGGATCGATAGCCCTTCCATTCACCTCGTAGGGCTTCATCACGAAACCCACGAATAAGCTTTACTCCCTGCGGGCCGGACAACTCAACGATGTCTTTCCACTTCTCGTAACGCTTCTGAACCTCCGAAGGCGTCTTCGCGAGCTGCTTATCGACGTTTCGATGTTCGTAGACAACCCACATACTTTATACGATATATACCCTATTCGGTATGTCAAGTCGGTAGCCGCATAACGCCGCCAGCAGCGGACGGCCAAGCCGCGCAGCGGATTGGACGTCCGGCGACCAAAGGGAGCGAACTGCCTGGCCTTGTTATGCGTGACGGGCATTGCGATACGCCAACGCAATGGCAGGACTTAGAACCAAAACCTGTAGTAACGCCGGAGCCACCCAAGCAGCAATCAACCCCTTAAACTCGAATACCTGGAAACTAAACATCGTCTCCACTACGGAGATTGCACACCAGCCCAACGCCAACATCGACATCGACCTGGAAGGGGCAGACTGGCTGACAAGAAGGCCGAGGACAATCACTCCGGATACATTCACAAGTAGCGTTGATCCTGCTGGACGCGAAGCATGCTCCTGCGCGAGCTCGAGCCAAGAAGCCCATTCCCAGAGCAGAATTCCGAGAGGCATCACCGCCAAAAGGCGAAGTGCGGCGGAGTTACGCATAACGCCGTGTGCTGGGGCGGCGAAACCGCGCAGCGGTTTTGACGTCCCAGCGGAGCGCCAGCCACACCTTGTTAAGCGGCGACTTCTTCGAATGTGAAGTGGAGTGCATCGGTGCGATCTTTGGCGTGCTCCATGGTCATTGCACAGATGTTCCCGTTGGCATCGAGTTCAATCACTGTATCTTCATCGAGATCGCGCGTTTCGACGATGTCACCTGCTCTAAACTCGATGTAGAGCGTATCGGTATCTCTGAAGTATTTAGCTTTCACGGCTTGTAGCCCCTATCAAAAAACGCGTTGTGAACTGTTTCGCCGTCGGGAAGCAGGACTACACGCAAGTAACGGCCTTGCATCTCCGGCACAGGAGCCCACCGTCGTATGCGGCCGTCGGCCTGAATATGCTCTCTTTCGGGAGCACGCACAACTCGCTGGATCCACTCAGGTTTGATGCCCGCACGATCAGGTCGAGCAGACAGAGATTCGAAGTACTTGGTGACTTTCACGTTGGCACGAGTAGTGGATGCAGCCGCTTAACGCTGCCAGCAGCGGGCGGCAAAAGCGCGTAGCGATTTTGACGTCCGGCGACCGAAGGGAGCGAGCTGCCTGGCCTTGTTATGCGGCGTTTGCGACTGCCTCTTCGACAGACTTAGATAGGTGAGCATCAACGAAGCGCTCAGCGGGGTACATATAGTCTTCACCAGACTCATCAATGACACGTAGATGCCCGAGAGTCTGAGCCCGAGCGTCCGGAACCACCTCGTAGATCTTCCGCACTTCCAGTGAAGCCTCGTAGTCGGTGTTTTCGATGCAGATTACGTATTTTGGAATGGTCATATCAGTCCAGTAGGCGCTTGATCTTGTACTCTTTGCGCCCGATACCCGTGGCTTCGTACCAGTGTATCTCCGCTCTAAGAATAGTGCCATCCGTAAGGCGGATGGTCGCCTCTCCCTTTCGCTTACGCTATCGTCCATTGCCATAAATGCGCTTGAGGCGCGGGAGCTCGCGTATACCCCGACCCGTTGCAAAAGTTTCAGCGGATTCAATAGCCCCAATGATCTCAAATTGCATGAGGGCCTAGTTCAAGCCGCATAACGCTTCAAGCTGGGGCGGCCGCGTAGCGGACGTCCCGGCGCGAAGCGCCCTTGCAGCCTTGACTTGTTATGCGTCACCACCACGGCGGCGCCTCGTTAGATATGGTGAAGCCAGCGTTTCTCAAAGCTGACGGCGTTGCTTCTGTGTTGAGCAAACACATGCCTTCGTGCCCAATGGCTGACGCATACCAAGACGACTCGCCTTCCGTGTAGAGCGCGAGGCAATCGCAATTTGCACGCACTTCGGACTCCGCATCGGAGAAGGCTTCAAACGCATCGTTGGAGGCGATACACAGCGTGGTATGGCGCGGCTGATGGTTGTCACCGTACGTGGTAACAGGCTGTAGCCCGACCGGAACCAAGTCAGTATCGAAGCCAGCGATACTTTGGAGTTCCGACTCGGGATACAACCACGCACAAACCATCAGCGCACGATCACTTGCTAAGTGCTTCAGCACCTCAATCTGCTGTTGGAAACTCCGCGTTTCGACGCAAATCATGCGCTAGAGGGACGCATAACGCTTCAAGCTGGGGCGCCGAAACCGCGTAGCGGTTTTGGTGTCCCGGCGCGAAGCGCCCTTGCAGCCTTCACTGGTTAACGCAGCGCTGGGAAGGACTTCGAGGCGACCAACCTGCCGCAGCGTATGCGAAGGCCACGCCCGAGCGGATCCGCCGCGCAATCGCGCTGTCCTGCAAATTAGAGAGAGATCTTTGAGCGCGCTACCCCGCCGCCTGAAGCGACCGGACTGAAGGATAGCTCCGGCCGGAGATGTGGCTCCAGGAACGAACCGTACTAGTTTTGAGACCACTGAGAAGCTAATCATTGGATAACTAAACAGAGGTGTCATACGACCCGATTGCCTCTCACCCTGGCCAGAGGGATATGCGCTCGTTAACGCTTCAAGCTGGGGCGGCAAACCGCGTAGCGGTTTGATCGTCCCGGCGCGAAGCGCCCTTGCAGCCTTGACTTGTTAGGTGTTATTTCAGCAGCCAACGAAAACTCCTAGCTTCAACCCACATAGCCAGAGCAACTAAACAAGTAATCAGAGCGAAACCAAACCATAGCGAAGAGTGAAACGGAACGTAGAAGGACCACACTCCGCTTAGATAGGCGGTTGACGCAACTATGGAGCCTGTAACGACGCTACTAACCGCGGCACTTCTTCCGTCAAGCTGCATGTACGCCAGAACGATTGCCGGCAATAACGTGGACAGGCCGGCCAAGGAGATTACTTTTGCGAACCCGATTGCAATTAGCATTGAGTATGTGAACCAATCGCCCCACACGTTCGATAAGTATTTGTTCATAACCAAATCCCAAACTGGGTCGAAAGCCTTATAGACCACCGGGCCGAGAAAAATCGCCCCCAGTAAAACTACAGGGACAGCAAGAACGCCTAGAGTCATCGGACTCACCTGGGACACCTAACGCTTCAAGCTGGGGCGGCCGCGTAGCGGACGTCCCGGCGCGAAGCGCCCCTGCAGCCTTGACTTGTTAGGCATCGGCGCCTCGCCAAGGCCGAGCCCCCAGAACGATAGCCACAATCACCCCCGTATAAGAAACCACACTCCCGATGCTTTGGATTGGCAGAAGAAGAAGGTATGCAACAGCCAAGCCAAGCGACAACATCAACGGCGAGCGAGGTGATTCAACCACAAGGTTTCGAGCGACCAAGAACGCACAAGCTGCATTCATAGGCAATAGGAAAGCAAGCGACAAGGGGATCTCAGCAAGTTTTGCTTGCTCAGGCTTCAGCAATGAGACAGACCCAGCAAGCATAGCGCTGGTGAATATCGCCACACAGAGACAGAAGGTAAAAGCTTTCAGATAAATCCACATACTTAGACGACTAAGGTGATGCCTAACGCTTCAAGCTGGGGCGGCCGCGCAGCGGACGTCCCGGCGCGAAGCGCCCTTGCAGCCTTGACTTGTTATGTGTCCGCTACAGACGCACATACTTCGGAACCTTAGCTTCTAACAGATGCACTAGTTCTGGCTGCATGCGGGCATAATTGTCAGGTATATCCAGACACACGAGCCTCTTCGTCTTGAGGAGGTCTCGATACTTCTTCGCCACCTTGCTGCGATGAGTTTTCTCCATGACAAGGACAACGTCAGCCCACTCAATCAGATCACCGGAAAGAGGTGTTTCTGCATCAGCGTTAGTGCCGCAGCCAATGGCCTCTACGCCTGGGTAGGAAGAGAAGACCTCTTCTGCTGTTGGGCTTCGCAAGCGATTTTCCGAACAAACGAAGAGTAGCTTCATCGCTGTGACACATAACAGCTAATTAACGAGACAAAGCACGTTAATACATTTCTCCCTATCTTTTCTCGCACAGGCAAACTCCCGGCAAATTTTCTGCATGTTTCAATACCTTACTGTATGCCCAGATTAACCCGGCAGAAACAACGAACGTAGTACCCAACGCTGATACATCGAATTCGACCGTCGTCATCGCAAAAACTTGCGCAATTTCAACGCACTAGCGGAGAAGTATGCCAAGGCACGCTGAAAAACCCCTTACGAGCATCCCAAACCCAGCTATACTGTATATATGTACAGTACTCAATCAAACAACATTCCGGACGTTCCACCCAAGGTACCGGCGCAGCCCAGGCGGCTCCTGGATCAGCTACGCCGTCATCTTCGGGACGGTGGGTATGCATGGAAGACGGAAAAGACCTACATACATTGGATCACTCGCTTCATTCGCTTCCACGGCAAGCAGCATCCCGCGACTCTCTCTGCAGAGCATGTCGAGCAGTATCTGAGCCACCTCGCCAATGAGCGTCAGTGCTCTCCAGCAACACAGCGCATCGCGCTAAACGCGTTGATCTATCTGTTCGTGCGCTTCCTGGGCATGAGTCTGGATTCACTGGAATTCAGCAAAGCCAGATTGAGGCGTCGCCTGCCGGTAGTGCTTACTCACGCCGAGGTACTTCGAATCCTTGCCCAGATGTCAGCCAACCACCGATTGATGGCAGAGCTGCTTTATGGGTCGGGGCTGCGACTGAACGAGCTTCTGAGTCTGCGAATCAAGGACCTCGACTTTGATTTCAATACACTCACGGTGCGATCCGGAAAGGGCGATAAGGATCGCGTGACTCTGCTGCCGGCAGCGCTTGAGGAGCCGCTGCGAGCGCAGGTTGCCCTGGTGCAGAAGCTTCACAAGCGCGATATCGAAGACGGCTACGGTGAGGTCTATATGCCCTACGCCCTGGCCCGTAAGTACCCGAAGGCCGCCCGCGAGACGGGCTGGCAGTTCCTGTTTCCCTCGACTCGTATCGGTGTCGATCCTCGCTCGGGGGTGCATAGACGCCATCACCTTCACGAAACCTCTCTGCGCAAAGCCGTTACCAAAGCACGCTTACAGGCCGGCATACACAAACCTGTGCGCTGTCATACGTTCCGACACAGCTTCGCGACCCGCCTGCTCCAGCAGGGCTACGATCTGAGGACTATCCAGAAGCTGCTGGGCCACTCGGACGTAAAAACCACCGAGATCTACACGCACGTGCTTGGCCGCGGCGCGATGGGCGTGATCAGCCCGCTGGACTCCCAGTGACCGTCCCACGCCCTTGTCACTATGCCTTCCTCCGCGTACTACACCGAACTCCACTGCCTGTCCTGCTTCAGTTTCCTGCGCGGAGCTTCCCGGCCGGAAGAGCTGGTCGCGGGGGCGGCGGCGAAGGGCTATGCGGGCATCGCGATTACCGACGAATGCTCGCTATCAGGCGTAGTAAAGGCCCACATTGCGGCGAAGGAATGCGGCCTGCAGTTGATCATCGGCAGCGAGTTCACGCTGGTGGAGGGACTGCGTCTGATTGCTATCGCGCCCACTCGCGCGGCCTATGCCGAACTCTCGGGACTGATCAGCCTCGGACGGCGGCGTAGCCCCAAGGGCGAGTACGAGCTGGCCCTGCGCGACGTGATCTTCCAGCTCAAACGCTGCCTGTTGATCTGGCTGCCCCGGGACGACGATGAGAGCACGCGAGGTTTCGGGCGCCAGCTCGCGCGCCTGTGTCGCGAGCGTGTGTGGATCGGCGTGCACTACCTGCTGGGCAACGATGAGCTGCGTCGCTACCGGACATTGCAGACGCTCGGCCAGGACCTCGGGCTTCCCCTGGTGGCCTGCGGCGATGTACGCATGCACAGCGCCGCGCGCAAGCCTTTGCACGATGTGATGACCGCGCTCTATCACAACTGCAGCATCGCCGAACTCGGCAGCCGCCGCCTGCCCAATGCCCAGCAGCACCTGCGCGGCCTCAACCAGCTCGAACGCTTCTACCCACCTGAGTTGCTAAAGGAGACCCGGCGCATCGCCCGCCAGTGCCGCTTCAGCCTCGATGAACTGCGCTACGAATACCCCGAGGAAGTCGTCCCCGAAGGCTACGATGCGCGCAGCTACCTGCGCGAGCTGACCTGGCAGGGCGCCAGCCGGCGCTGGCCCGGCGGCGTGCCGCAGAGCGTGCACGAGCGCATAGAAGCCGAACTCAGGCTCATCGCCGACCTCGACTACGAGTACTACTTCCTCACGGTCTACGACGTGGTCCGCTTCGCCCGCGAGCGCGGCATCCTATGCCAGGGTCGCGGCTCGGCGGCGAACTCCGTGGTCTGCTATTGCCTGTTCGTCACCGAGGTGTCACCGGAAAAGGTCTCCCTGCTCTTCGAACGCTTCATCTCCCGCGAGCGCGACGAACCGCCGGACATCGACGTCGACTTCGAGCACGAACGCCGCGAGGAAGTCATCCAGTACATTTACCGAAAGTACACGCGCCGCCGCGCCGCCCTGGCCGCCACGATCATCACCTACCGCGCGCGCAGTGCCGTCCGCGACGTGGGCAAGGCGCTCGGCCTGGACCCGATCTTCATCGACGATCTCGCCAAGTCCCTGGCCTGGTGGGATAAACAGCGCGACCTCGAAGCACGCTTCGCCGAGCACGGCCTCGACACAGAACGCGATGACGGCGAAACAAGCACCGCCACCCTCTTCTATCAACTGGTGCAGGAGATCCTCGGCTTCCCCCGCCACCTCTCGCAGCACGTCGGCGGCTTCGTGATCTCCCGCGGCCCCATCTCCCAGCTCGTGCCCGTGGAGAACGCGAGCATGGCAGACCGCACGGTCATCCAATGGGACAAGGAAGACATCGAAGCCCTCGGCCTGCTCAAGGTCGACGTTCTTGCCCTGGGCATGCTCTCGGCGATCCGCAAATCCCTGGATCTGGTGCAGCGCTACGACCCGCGCATCCGCAGCCTGCAGGACGTACCGACCGAAGACAGCGCCACCTACCACATGCTGCAGCAGGCCGACTCCTTGGGTGTGTTCCAGATCGAGTCGCGAGCGCAGATGACCATGCTGCCGCGCCTCAAGCCTGCCTGCTTCTACGACCTGGTCATCGAAATTGCCATCGTGCGCCCCGGGCCGATCCAGGGGGATATGGTTCATCCCTATCTGCGCCGCCGCCAGGGTCTGGAGGATGTCACCTACCCCGATGACGCCGTGAAAAGCGTGCTGCAGAGCACCCTGGGTGTGCCGATCTTCCAGGAGCAGGTGATTCGCCTGGCGATGGTCGCCGCGGGGTTTACCGGTGGCGAGGCGGACCAGCTCCGTCGCGCCATCACCAACTGGGGACGCAACAGCAAGCTGATGACCTTCGAGCAAAAGCTCACTCAGGGCATGCTGCGCCGCGGCTATACGGAGGACTACGCCAAACGCCTCTTCGATCAGATCAAGGGCTTCGGTGGTTATGGTTTTCCCGAGTCGCACTCGGCGAGCTTCGCTCTCCTCGCCTATGTGTCTGCCTGGCTCAAACGCCATCACCCGGCGGCTTTCTACGTGGGCCTGCTGAACAGCCAGCCCATGGGTTTCTACACGCCGTCGCAGCTCATTCAGGATGCGCGACGCCACGGCGTGGACGTGCTCGCCATCGACGTCAACCACAGCGATTGGGATCACCAGCTCCTGGACGATGGCCGCGCCGGTCACAAAGCGCCGGTCCGCCTCGGTCTCCGTTTGGTCAAGGGTCTGGCCCGGGAAGCCGCCGAGCGGATCAGGGAGGCTCGCCAGCACGGCGCATTCCGTCAGATTGCGGATCTGCGCCGCCGCGCGCAGCTCGACAAGGGCGCCATGGAAGCGCTGGTGGATGCCGACGCCCTCGCCAGCCTTAGCGGCAACCGCCACCAGGCACGCTGGCAGGTGATGGCATTGGAACCAGAGCGTCCGCTCCTCGGACACGAACGCCAGGCATCATCTTCGGAGCTCAGCGATGCGGTCGAACTCGAAGCCCCAGCCGTGGCCGAAGCGGTGGTCGCTGATTACCAGAGCACGGGGCTCAGCCTGCGCGCCCATCCCCTGGCATTGCTGCGCGAGCGTGCGCCCTTCACCCAGTGCAAGCGGAATCGGGATCTCGAAGCCCTCGGCGACGGACGCTTTGTGCGTATCGCCGGGCTCGTCACCTGTCGACAGCGTCCGGGCACGGCGTCCGGCGTTCTTTTCCTTACCCTGGAAGATGAGACGGGCAATAACAACGTGGTGGTCTGGCCCGGCGTTCAGGTGCAGTTCCGCGAAGCGTTGATGAAAGGCCGGCTACTGCTTGTGAAAGGAACACTGCAGAAAAAAGACGGCGTGACGCACATCGTTGCCGGCGCCCTCTTTGATCATTCGCAGGCCCTTGGGGAGCTGGGTGTAAAACCGCGAAGCTTTCGCTGACTGCAACACACAGCGAGCGAGCGGCACGAGGCGCCACGAAAAAGCAGATCACCGGTTTCGGCAAGGAAAACGCTTGCTGTGGAACATCAGCGCATACAGCCCTCACGCTGTGCTGCTTTGCCACTGTACCGCTACACCGCTATGCCGCCGTACCGCTGGACCACTGAACCGCTGGGGACCGCTGAACCGCTGAACCGCTGAACCGCTGAACCGCTGAACATTCTAGGCTTAGCAATATCGGGTAGTCAGCCACCGCGCCAGGAAAAAGCCCGTGCCATAACCCCCGTACAGTCTCGATGCGATGTCAGCCTTCGTCCACGCTCGCGCCCGCACCCCCGAGCTGCTGGTCCAGGGCTAGCAGATGCCAACGGCTGTCCCCCGCTGACTTTACTTGATCGAGAAGGCGGGAGAAGGTGTCTTCTTCGGAGACCTGTTCGTCCAGGAACCAATGCAGGACGGGCTGCGAACCGAAGTCCTTGCTCTCTTGAACCAGGTCAAACAGCTCATTGATTTGAGCGGTGACCTCCCCCTCCATGGAGAGCGCCGCCAACACGGCAGCCTCCGGATCCGCAAACTCTGATTCAGGTTGCTCCATAGCCTCAAGCGTTACCCGGGCACCTCGCTGCACAAGATGATCATAGAGGCGCATCGAGTGACTCACCTCTTCCTCGGCATGCTGGATAAACCACTTGGCAAACCCCGGCAGCTGCTGATCATCGAAGTACGCAGCCATGGCCCGGTAGGCGTAGCTGGCCTTCAACTCGCTGTTGATTTGCCGGTTGAAAGCGTCGGCCACAGCGCCACTGATTCCTACACTCATCCCTGCCACCTCTTGAGTCGATCAACGGAAGAATCATTCTCGGGTAGGGTTTATGTGGCCACGTTGACCTGTGTCAAAGCCTCGGATTCCGCGTAACGAGATACATTCGCCACCGCGATACGTCACGCTCAAGCACCGGTCGTTTTGGGCACCGGTATCGGTGGAAATCACTCAGGATTTTGCGCCGCGCTCCGCGCTTCGAAGAAACTGGCGCAGGATTTCCCGGTACAACACCGGTGACCGTGATAGCGAGGCATGGCCCACACCGGGGACCATCTCAAAACTCGCGCCGGGTACGGCTTCCGCGAAGCCACGGATCGTCTCCGGTCGCGCCTCATCAAACTCACCCGTAATGAAGAGAGTGGGCACGTCGATCTCCTTTAGGCGCGGCACAAGATCAAAATCCCGCAGACTGCCCGTGGCGTAAAACTCCGTGGGACCCCACATCTGCATATAGATCGCGGAGTTCCTAGGCGCATCTTCGCAGCTCGTTTCTTCCGCCGCCGCGCCGCGGCGCACGAAACGTTCGTAAAACAGCTCCGTTGCCTCCAGGTACTCCGGATCGTCGGTCGTGCCGGCAGATTCGTGGCGGGTCAGAACAGCTTGCACCTCAGGCGGAAGCGTCGCCCGCAACGCATTGGCGTCACGAATCCACAGTGGCGTACTGATCAGCGGCGAGGACAAGGTCAGAGAAACGATCCCTTCCCCGCCTTTCTCCAACACGTAGTAGGCGGCGAGCGCGCCACCCCAGCTGTGACCCAGGAGATGCATGCGCTCCAGGCCCAGAACGGTACGCAGCCGGTGCAGGGCCTCGACGAAGCGATCACGCTGCCAGAGCGATGAGTCCCGAGGCCGACCGGAGCGCCCGGTACCGAGCTGGTCATAGCGCAGCACGGGCCATTCGTCGGAGAGGGGATACAGCAGCTGTAGACCGCAGGACGTGCCGCCGGGTCCGCCATGCAAAGCCACCAACGGAACCCCGTCGGCATCGCCCGCGATTTCGAACCACACGGGACCGCCGGGCACATCCACAAAGCCCGAGCGCAGGCTTGTTTCGGCAAGAGCGCACGGCACGCTTAGAATCAAAGTAAGCAGACAGCCGATAGCTCGCTGTGGCACCGCGGTGAAACCGCCCGGCATCCCCGGCCGATAAGCACGAGTTGCCATGCTTCTCAGAAAAGCGCCGCCACCAGCATCACTAGCGTGGCGGCAAAACCCACCGTGAATACCAGCGAGCGAAGCAAAAACACTCCGGCGGCATAGGCCGGCACGTATAGAATCCGCGCCGCCAGATACGTCCAGGCCGCGTACTGCGTCAGCGTCGAGGAGGCGTTGCCGAGCACCACTACGACCACCGCGATGGTGAACAGAATCAGGCCCTCGAAATGATTGTTCATGGCCCGGTGCAGGCGTCCCGGCACACCCTCGGGCTGCCGTTGTTGATCCCGCGCACCGGCGGTGTAGGAAACGCCCATCTGAAGATTGACCGGAACGGCCATAAGCACGAACTGGACAAACTGCAGCAGGGCCGCGTAGCCAAGAACCTGAACCTCAACTGGCATTTAGGGCACCTCCCCGCGCTGTTTCGTCAAAGCTGAACCCGCATCGTCCGTACTCGATGTCAGGATGCGGGCGTCAGGCGAAGCAGGCGACCGCCGCTATCGCTGCGCTCGTCCTCGAGTACCAGGATGCTGCCGTCGGCGGACTCTTCGAGACTGCGGATGCGCGCATCCATGTCGTAGCGCTCCAGCTCCGTGGCCGAGCCGTCCTCGTTCAACTGGATCCGGATAATCGCACGAGAGGACAGGCCGGCCGCCAGAGCGTTGCCGCGCCAGGCGCCGAACATCTCGCCCTTGTAGACCATGAGATCTCCTGGAGAAATAACCGGTGTCCACCACAGCGCCGGCGCGGTAAATTCGGGACGCGTGTCGTGGTCCGGGATCGGCCGGCCGTCGTAGTGCATGCCGTTCGAAACTATGGGATAGCCGTAGTTGGCGCCGCGGCTGATCAGGTTCAGCTCATCGCCGCCCCTCGGCCCCATCTCGATCTCCCAGATCTGCCCGTCAAGGTCCGTCGCAATCCCCAGGGGGTTGCGATGGCCCAGGGACCAGACCTGCGGGTATACGCCAATGTCGTCAACGAAGGCATCGTCGCTGTAGTAGTCCACGAAAGGATTGTCTTCGGGCACAGTTCCATCGTCGTTCAGACGTAGAACCTTGCCAACGTTGGCCTGCATATCCTGGGAGGGCGTGAATTTCTGCCGGTCGCCGGAAGTGATCCACAGATAGCCGTCGTCATCGAAGAGCATACGGTGACCGTAGTGGCCGTAACCGACCAGCTTGGGGTACTGGCGCCAGATCACTTCCACGTCACTCAGGGACGGCCGGTCCGTCGATGCATCCAGAACGCCCCGGGCAACCGCGGCGCCGCGCGAGTCCCCTACCCCGGTCTCACCGTAGCTGAGATAGATGACGCCGTTATCGGCAAAGTCAGGGTGGAGTACCACATCCCCAAGACCACCCTGGCCGCCGTACACCACGTCCGGTACGCCAGCGACGTCGCGCGACTTCTCTCCCTCGGGCGTCACGATGCGCAGGGAGCCCCGAGTCTCCGTGACGAGGAGCCGACCGTCCGGCATCTCCGCGACGGACCAGGGCTCATCGAAACTGGCCACAACTTCAACGTTGAAGGGCAGCTGCGCCTGGCAGGCGGCAGCTAAGAAGGTCATGACTAATGTTGCGGAAAGGTTTCGCAAGATCATTTTTCGGTCCTCTGTATTGGAGGTAGGCTGCTGTTTCCAGTGTTCAGCCAGGCGAGGCGTTCGGGCGTCATAACGGCCTCAGTCACCGGCGAGCTCAAAGCAGGGTGTGTAACCCTTGGCGTCGATTTTCATACGACCGTCGCGGACAAAGTTCGCAAGCAGTTCGGACAGACCCGAAATAACTTCGGTCTCGCCGTGAAGCTGATAGGGGCCGTTCTCCTCTACCGCTCGCACGCCAAAGTCCTTCACATTGCCGGCCACGATTCCGGAAAAGGCCTGGCGGAGGTTCGCAATAAGGCGATGTCTGGGAAGGTCCCGATGCAGTTCCAGCGCCGCCATATTGGCATGCGTCGGCACAAAGGGATGCTGCAGTTCCTCGGGCACGTGAAGCTTCCAGGCGTAGCTGAAGGACTCGGAATGGGCAATGCGCTGGCGCTTCACGCTCTTCACCGCGGCCTTCATTTCTCGGGCGACGGCGGTCGCGTCGCCGGCCACGATGCTGTAGTGCTCGGTAACGTCGTCACCCAGGCAACGGCGCAGGAAGGCATCGATCTGCTCGAAGTAGGCGGCGCTTTGCGCCGGGCCTGTGAGAATCAAGGGCAACTCGATCTCGGCATTGGCCGGATGAAGCTTGATTCCAAGGAGGAAGAGAATCTCTTCCGCCGTGCCCACGCCTCCGGGAAACACCAGAACGCCATGAGCAATGCGTACAAAAGCTTCAAGGCGTTTTTCTATGTCTGGAAGAATCACGAGTTCGTTCACGATGGCGTTCGGTGACTCGGCGGCGATGATGCCGGGCTCCGACACCCCCACGTAGCGCACATCGCGCTTGAGCTGCTTCGCGTGGGCGATGGCCGCGCCCTTCATGGGCCCCTTCATGGCGCCCGGGCCGCAGCCGGTACAGATATCGAAGCCACGCAGGCCGAGAGCGTAGCCCACGCTCTTGGAATAATCGTACTCGTTACGAGCGATCGAGTGCCCGCCCCAGCAGACAATCAGTCCTGGCTTGGTGTTGCTGCGCACTACGTCCGCATTGCGCAGTATGCGGAAAACCGCGTCCGTGATACCGGCTGCGGAGGACAAATCGAAAGTCTGCCGCTCGGACAGCTTGTACTCGGTGAAAACGATGTCGCGGAGGGCGGAGAACAGATGGTTGCGGATGCCTTCAATCATGCGCCCATCGACGAACGCCTGTGACGGGGCGTTGCTGAGTTCCAGCTTCAAGCCTCGTGACTCGGGGACAACGCGAATCTCGAAATCCGGGTAGGCGTCGTACACCTCCCGGGCGTCGTCGGCGTAGCCGTCGGTATTCAGGATCGCCAGGGCACAGCGGCGAAACAGCTCGTTGATCGACGCATCGGCGTTGGCGAGACTCGCCATCTCCCGCTCGGATAGCAGATCGAGGCTTTGCAGGGGGCGCACCGAGGCACGGCTGATCTTCGCTGCAGGCTCATCGCTACCACCCGTGGTCTCGTCAGCGAACTGCTCAGGGATATCCATACCCCAAGTATACCCGCGCCAGCGCGAACACAGTTCAGGGAGCCGGGTTGAAAATTCGCCGGAACGTGAGGTTGATACGCGGCCCGCAGGCCCGGGTCTGCTTCGGGACTTCGTGCTTCCAGAACTGCTGCGTGGTACCGCTCATCACCAGCAGTGAGCCCGAGGGCAGGGTCAGACGCAGAGGTTTGAGATCGCGCCGCCGCCGGTGCCGGAGTCGAAACACGCGCTCGGCGCCCAGACTCAGGGACGCGATCACGGGTTCGGCACCAAGCTCGGGTTCGTCATCGGCATGCAGCCCCATGCTGTCGCGCTCGTGGCGATAGAGGTTGGCCAGGACGCTGTTGAAGCGGGCCTCGCAGAGCACTTCGAGGCGACCGCGAAGCTCGTGGAGTCGGGCCGGGAGTGGCTCGGGCTCATGCACCACCCCCGAGTAGCGATAGCGCGTCCCCTCATCGCCATACCAGGCGAGAAGCCGGGGCTGGAGAACACGACGGCCAAACAGAAAGATCGATTCCTCGCGCCAGGCCAGTTCACGGTGCAGTTCATCAAACAGCAACCCGGACTCCACCCCAAGATCGCAGACTGGCCAGAAGCGCAGCTCCGCATCGGGAAGCTCAATCCATTCGGGATCCGTGGACGGGAACAGTTCAGCCACGGCGGCGCTCAGCCGGACGTCCTTTGCGCATCCGCATCACTGAGCACGGCTTCAAGCTGAGCGCGGACTCCGGGCCACTCGCCCGAAATGATCGAGTAGACGCAGGTATCGCGCATAACGCCGTTGGAGTGATAGCGATGATTGCGCAGGACACCGTCCAGTCGCGCGCCCAGGCGTTCGATGGCGCGGCGGCTGGCCCTGTTGAAGGACGAGGTACGGAACTCCACGGCGACGCAGCCTCGGGTATCGAAGGCGTGCGACAGCAGGAGAAGCTTGCACTGGCTGTTCAGCGCTGTGCGCTGCACGCGCTGCGCATACCAGGTGTAACCGATTTCAACCCGGGGCGTGTCTCGATCAATGTTCGTGAAAGTGGTCATGCCCACGGGCACGCCGGCGGCATCCAGGACTGTGAACGGCAGCATGGTGCCGACCGCCTGGCGCTCGAGGCGCATCGCGATGTTGGCCATCATGGTGTCCGGCGATGGCACGTCCGTATACCAGAGCCTGGACAGGTGACCGTCCGCGCAGGCCAGGGACAGCGCATCGTGATGCTCGGCGCTCAAGGGAATCAGCGACGCGTGCGCGCCGTGCAGTTCGACGGGACTAAACTCTGTCATGCTTCAGGACGTGTCCGGCTCCCAGACATGTACGGCTCCTATACGAGGCGCGTAACGAGGCGCGTAACGAGGCGCTTAGCAACAGCCGCGCAGGCTGAGATGCGACGACGAAAAAGCCCGCCCCGGCAAGCCGGAGCGGGCTCCATGCTACACGTTGTAGCGGGACCTTAGCCTTCGAAAGCCTTTACCGGCTCGCTAACGCCGGCGGGGTCTTCGCCCTTGAGGTAGGCGAGCATAGTGTCGGCGTCGGAGACTTCGAAGGGATCCGTCGGGCAGTTGTCACCGAAGTCCGGTTCCACGAACACCTTCTCGATAGCGCTGTCATTGACCAGCATGGAATAGCGCCAGGAGCGCATACCGAAACCGAGGTTGGACTTGTCCACCAGCATGCCCATCTTGCGCGTGAACTCACCGTTTCCATCAGGAAGGAGGAAGATGTTCTGGTTGCCGAGTTCCTTGCCCCACTTGAACATAACGAACGCATCGTTGACCGAAACGCACATTATCTCATCCACACCCTGGCTCTTGAATTCCTCATAAAGCGCGTCGTACCGCGGCAGGTGGTTCGACGAGCAGGTCGGCGTGAATGCGCCGGGCAGGGAAAAAACAACAACGCGCTTACCGGCGAAGAGGTCCGCCGTGGTCTTGTCTTCCCAGCGGAAGGGGTTGTCACCGCCGACGGATTCGTCGCGAACGCGGGTCTTGAAGGTAACGTTGGGTACCTGGGTCAGCATTGAAAGCTCCTTTTTCGCTGGTTCTGCTGGCTTCTGTTCCGGCTGTGGCGCATGGCATCACGGGACGGTGACAGACGTAGTTTTGCTGGACGTTGCTATGTGGTCGGGTTCTCGTCGGGATGCTCGTGAGTCGAGGAATTCCCAGCCAGGGGCGCGAAGCATAGCTAATGTTGGTCAATCGATAAAACGCTATTTTTTATTTTTCCTATTCGCCTTTATCGATCATAGTAGTCAGTCAAGGGAGCACGCTCCCGCGGGCTGTTACGCGACCGCCCGCGGCGCGGATTCATCGAGCCTTCCCCCTCGCGCCTCGTAGCGAAGCGCCGCCTCGGCGAAGGACATCCCGGCAAACTCACGCCGTTCCCGGAGGTAGTCCTGGGAATTGATCCAGGGCTCGCGATCCCCCTGGCGCGGGTAGCGGTGCATCACACGGCGCATGTACCCCGCGGAGAAATCATCGATCCAGTCCCGGGGCTGCATGGGTGGCAGGTCTGCTTCGGGTACGGCCGTGACCACGCCCAGTCCCTGATGATCCATATGCTTGAGCAAGCGGCAGAACCAGCGCGAGACGATGTCCGCCCGCAGTGTCCAGGAGGCATTGATATAGCCGAACACAGATACAAGATTCGGCAAGCCGCTGACCATGACGCCGCGATAACTCCACTGCGACGGGTAGTCGAAAGGCTCGTCGTCAACCCGGACATCGATGCCGCCCATGAGCTGGAGCTCGAGACCGGTTGCTGACACGATGATGTCCGCGGCCAGCTCGCGACCGTCCTCGAGCAGGACCCCGTTCTCGCTGATGCGAGCGATACCCGCCGTTACAACCCTCGCCCGTCCCGTACGCAGGGCCTTGAACAGATCGCCGTCCGGCACCAGGCAAAGACGCTGGTCCCAGGGGTCATAGCGCGGGGTGAAATCCTGAATATCCCCGGCCCCCTGCAATTCCTTCTCGGCCGCGTGGAGCAGCATGGAGCGCACCTTCTCCGGTCGACGCCGCGTGCGCTTGTAGAACCAATGGGTGAAGCGCGTGTTCTTCCAGCGCGTCAGCGCGTAGGCGACCCGCGGCGGTAGCAGCGCGCGAAAGAGGTTGGCAATCCGATCCGACGATGGGCGCGCTATTACCCAGGTCGGCGAGCGCTGCAGCATCACGACCTCCGCGGCCGACTCTGCCAGGGCCGGCACCAGGGTCATGGCTGTGGCGCCGGAGCCAATGACCAGCACCCGCTTGCCGGCGTAGTCGAGTTCGTCCGGCCAGTGCTGGGGATGCACCCAGGTCCCGCGAAAGCTCTCGCGGCCCGGGAACGCCGGCTCATGGCCATGATCGTAGCGGTAGTACCCCGCGCACATGAACAGGAACCGCGCACGAAGTATCCGCGCCTGCGCTCCCTCGCCTACCTGCAGCTCCCAGCATTGGGCCGCGCTGCGCCAGCGGGCGCTGCGCACCGGGCTGCGGTACTGGATCAGCGGCTCGATGCCGTATTCGATGGCCGTACTGCGCAGATAGCGGAGAATTGACGGGCCATCGGCGATCGCCCTGGATTCTTCCCAGGGGCGAAAATCAAAACCCAGGGTGTGCATATCACTGTCCGAGCGAATACCGGGATAGCGAAACAGATCCCAGGTGCCACCGCTTCGCTCACGAGCTTCAAGGATGACGAGGCTGTGATCGGGACATTCACGACGCAGGTGGCAGGCCGCGCCAATACCCGACAGGCCCGCCCCCACGATGGCAACGTCGACGATGTCGTCAGTCAACGCCCGCGACCTCGCGGCCGGGCACCGGGACATCGTCGAGTCATCCGGGTACGGGCTTCACGACCTGGCATTCCCCCGGAGCTGCGCCGGGGACTACGACCTGGGATCACGACCACGGCCCGCGGCGATGCGCAGGCGCAGAGCGTTCAGCTTGATGAAACCCTCGGCGTCCGCTTGATCGTAGGCCCCGGAGTCGTCTTCGAAGGTGGCGATGCTTTCATCGAACAGGCTGTCTTCGGAGCGGCGGCCGACGACGCTAATCCCGCCCTTGTAGAGCTTGAGGCGCACGGTGCCGTTCACCGGCGCCTGGGACTGATCGATCGCGGCCTGCAGCATTAGGCGCTCCGGCGACCACCAGTAGCCGTTGTAGATAAGCTTCGCATAGCGCGGCATGAGCTCATCCTTCAGGTGGGCGACTTCCCGATCAAGCGTAATGGACTCCATCGCGCGATGAGCCCTGAGCATGATGCTGCCCCCGGGCGTCTCGTAGCAGCCGCGGGATTTCATGCCGACGTAGCGGTTCTCGACGATGTCCGCGCGGCCAACGCCGTTGGCGCCACCGAGCTCGTTCAGCTTCGCAAGCACCTGGGCCGGGCTCAGGGCTTCGCCGTCGATAGCGACGATATCTCCCGCGCGGAATTCGAGATCAATGATCGTAGGCGTATCCGGCGCGGCCTCGGGGCTTACGCTCCAGCGCCACATGGACTCCTCGGCCTCGGCCCAGGGGTCCTCGAGCACGCCGCCTTCATAGGAAATATGCAGAAGATTGGCGTCCATGGAATAGGGGGACTTCTTTCCCGCCGCGGCAAAGTCCACCGGGATGTCACGCTCGCGGCAATAGGCCATCAGGGTCTCGCGGGAGCTCAGATCCCATTCGCGCCAGGGCGCGATCACTTTTACACCGGGCTTCAGGGCGTAGGCGCCGAGTTCGAAGCGGACCTGGTCGTTGCCCTTTCCGGTCGCACCGTGGGAGATCGCGTCAGCTCCAGTGTCATTGGCGATCTCGACAAGGCGTTTGGCGATCAGCGGTCGTGCGATGGAAGTCCCGAGCAGATACTCACCTTCATAGATCGTGTTGGCGCGAAACATGGGGTACACGAAGTCGCGCACGAACTCTTCGCGTAGATCCTCGATGTAGACTTCCCGGACACCCAGAGCCTCGGCCTTGGCCCGGGCGGGCTCAACCTCCTCGCCCTGACCGATATCGGCAGTAAAGGTCACGACCTCGCAATCATAGGAATCCTGCAGCCAGCGCACGATCACTGAGGTATCGAGACCACCCGAGTAGGCGAGCACCACCTTGTTGATAGCCGTCATGTTGTTCCCCGGAGAAAAAGGCAGCGCAGTCTACCCCCGAGCCGCTGCTCATGCACCCGCAGTTTTGCGCTTTGCGCCTTTACGGTAGGATCAACGGCCCGCGCGACACATCGACCTGACCTTGGATACGCTGATCCTTCTTCGTCCCGATGACTGGCATAGCCACCTCCGGGACGGTGATTCGCTGCCCCGAACCTGTGGCGACATGGCCCGCTATATGGGGCGCGTGATCGTCATGCCCAATCTCGTACCGCCGGTCACCAACGCGCGCCTGGCGGCGGAGTACCGCCAGCGCATTCTTCGCGCCATGCCCGCCTCGTCCCGGCACTTCGACCCCCTGCTGACGCTGTACCTGACCGACGCTACCACCGCCGAGGACATTCGCGAGGCGGCGGACATACCCTGGTTGGCGGCGGTGAAGCTCTACCCCGCCGGCGCCACTACCAATTCCGCCGCCGGAGTGAACTCCCTGGAAGCGCTTTATCCGGTGCTCGAAGTCATGGAAGAGACGGACCTGCCGTTGCTGGTGCACGGCGAGGTCACGGATCACGACGTCGATATCTTTGATCGCGAGGCGGTCTTCATCGACCAGCATCTGGCGCCGATCATCGAGCGCTTCCCCCGTTTACGGACTGTGTTGGAGCACATCACCACGGCCGATTCCGTCGACTTCGTCGCAAGCTGCGGTGACCGGGTGGGCGCGACAATCACAGCGCATCATCTCCTCCTCAACCGCAACGACATGCTCGTAGGGGGTATCCGGCCCCACTACTACTGCCTGCCCATTCTGAAGCGCCGCCGCCACCAGGAAGCCCTTCGCGCGGCGGCGACCGGCAGCGACCGCAGTTTTTTCCTGGGCACGGATTCCGCTCCCCATGAGCGCCACGCGAAGGAAAGCGCCTGCGGCTGCGCCGGTGTGTACACGGCGCACGCGTCCATCGAGTTCTACGCGGAGGTATTCGAGGAAATGGACGCGCTCGGACAGCTGGAGGACTTCGCATCCTGCCGCGGCGCTGATTTCTACAATATGCCGCGCAACACCGACAAGATCACCCTGCGCCGGGTTGAGTCCCGGGTACCTGAATCCTTCAGCCTGGGCGACGATCAGCTGATTCCCTTGCGGGCCGGCGAGACGCTGCGCTGGCAGGTTGTGGCGCCGAGCGGTGCCTAGCCGTGACGCACCAATCGTGAAGCGTTAGCCGTGGCCATCAGCGAACGCTTTCGGGGTTTCTTACCCGTTATTGTCGATATGGAGACCGGTGGGTTCTGCGCGTCCACCGACGCCATCCTGGAGATCGCCGCGACCTTCGTACGCATGGACAGCGCCGGGCAGCTCGCGGTGCACGAAACCCACGGCTTCAACGTCGCCCCCTTCGAAGGTGCCAACATCGAGCAGTCGGCGCTGGACTTCACGGGCATCGATCCGTACCACCCTTTTCGCGAAGCGCAGGCGGAGAAAGAAGTGCTGGGCGAGCTGTTTCGCCTGGTGCGCCGGGAAATTCGCGAACACGAATGCAACCGCGCCATCCTCGTTGGCCACAACGCGCACTTCGATGCGGGATTTCTCAACGCGGCGATCGAGCGCTGCGAAATCAAGCGCAATCCCTTTCACCCCTTCTCGCACTTCGATACGGCGACTCTGTCGGGCCTCGCCTACGGCCAGACCGTGCTGGCGAAAAGCTGTGCCGAGGCCGGCATTCCCTTCGACAATGAACAGGCACATTCCGCCATCTACGATGCCACCTGCACCGCGGAACTGTTCTGCGGCATCGTGAATCGCTGGCAACAGCTGGGCGGCTGGCAGCCGCGTCCGGCGGAAGGATCCGGCTAGAGCTATTGCGGCTAACCGTCGCCGCCCAGAGCGCTGAGAACGAGATCGAGTTCGCGCATCACCGCTTCGACGGAATCCATGGACAGCAGCGTCACCTTGTCGGACTCCTCGATGGGCAGGAGCTGTACAAGGCTGAAAGCCACCTGCCAGGCATCATCGAAGTCGATGGGAAGGCCTATGCGCTGCACGTGCGGGTGGGCCTGCAAACCGTCGAGGACCGTTCGCATGGGCTCCCAGGCTTCAATCATGGGGACGGCCTCGAGCTCCGGAAGGAACTCCACTTCAGCCTGAATCAAGCCACCGTCCTCACGCCACTGATTGAAGGGACGAAAGCGCTGCGCGCCGGACACGGTGATGCCAAGCAAACCGTTGTCGAGCTGGTCCCAATCAACGATCTGCGCCACACAGCCGATGGGCGCCAGGGTTGGCAACCCCTCGCCGGCCACTTCGGCCCCGCGCTCGATGCGGATAATGCCGAAGCCCTCGCCGCTCCGCATTGAGGATTTGACGAGTTCCAGATAACGCTGCTCGAAGATCTGCAAGGGCATCCTGCCGTAGGGCACAAGCGTCGCGGACAGGGGGAAAAGCGGTAAGCGCGTCACGATGGTGCCCCCAGCGGCTTAAACAGGATGATGAGGCGTGGCAGGAGCAGCAGCGCTCCGACCACGGCGGCGGTCATGGCTATCACCGTCAGCACTCCGAAGTAGATGCTCGGATTGAAATTGGACAGCGTAAGCGTGCTAAAGCCAATCACCAGGGTAAGCGTGGTGTAGTAAAGCGCGCGGCCGATGCTGCCGTGGCAGCGGTACATAGTAGCGAGGTAGTCGCGGTCCGTTGGAAACTCGCGCTTAAAGCGATGCACGTAGTGAATGCAGTTGTCGACGCCGATTCCCACAACGATGGCCGCAATGGTGATAGTCATGATGTCCAGCGGGATGCCCACAAGGCCCATGATGCCCAGGACCAGACCCGCCGCCAGAAGGTTAGGCGCCAGGGCCAGAAGGGCCAGGGACAGCGAGCGGAACAAAATCCAGAACATGATGAGGATCACGGCGAAGACCGCGCCGAGGGTCAGGATCTGCGAGGCGAAGAGGCTCTGCAGCACGTTGTTGTACATCACCAGCATGCCGGTGAAGCGCGACTGGCCATTTTCCAGACCGCCGACCTCGTCCAGGCGCAGGCGCAGATCGCGAAGAAACTCGGCCCGGCGCAGCGAGCGGCTGGTTTCCTTGACACGCACCGTGATCCGCGCCTCGTCGCCAGCGCTGTTGTAATAGGGACTCACCAGCAGTCCGGAAATATTCGCTGGCAGCGCGTTCTGCGCCAGGGCGAGTTCCACGCTGCCGATGTCATCGCCAAGGAGCTGGCGGAACAGCTCAAAGGTCGTGGACAGGGACTGCACCTTGCCGGTCTCGTCGTAAGACTCAATGGTGGCGTGCAGATCGTCGATCAGACGCATGCCCTCGAGGCTGAACCAGAATCCGGGCATTGAGGATGACGTACCCGAAGCCGCGAAGGGGTCGCCCGATCCATCATCCGCAAACGGATCGTCGTCCATCGCGAAACTGACGTCACTATCCGCAAAGGGATCGTCCGCGGCGAAAGGATCGTCTTCGGCAAAGTCGCCAGCTTCGGCAAAGGAGTCCGCGGCGGCAAAGCCGTCGCCGGTGAAGCCATCGGACTCTTCCGCAAAGGGATCATCGTCATCTATGGGCAACGCCGGACCGGACGGGACGTTCTCCAGACCCGGCAGTGGCGCGGAAAAATCCGGCGCGGCCACCACGATGTCCAGCGGAATCGTGCCGCCGAGACTCGCATCGAGGAGCTCCATGCCCTGGTAGATTTCCGTGGACTCCTTGAAGTAGTCGATGAAGCGATTCTCGACTTCGAGCCGCGCTACGCCCACACCCACGAGAATCGCCAGGGCGACGCTGCCCCATAGGACCGCCGTTCCGTGACGATCCGCGATGCGCGCAAAGCGCAGCGTGAAAGGTTCACCGCCATCCGACGCCGGCGGCGTTTTATCAGCTGGCCAGATGAGCATCATCGCCGGCACGAAGCTGAAAGATACCAGCAGCATCACGGCGATGCCGAGGGTCATCATCCAGCCAAAGTCGATCACCGGCTGGATACCCGACACGACGAGGGATACAAAGGCGACCATGGTGGTGACGCCGGTATAGATGCAGGGGACGGCCATAAGGCGCATCGCATCCCGCACGCGGTCGTAGAGCGGGCCATCGACATCCTTGCGATGCAGTTCGCGATAGCGCACGACCAGGTGTATAGCAACGGCCAGCCCGACGATCAGCAGCACGGCGACGACGTTTGACGAGATCACCGTCATGCGCCAGTCGAAATAGCCCAGGATGCCCAGGGTGTACGCCACGCCCAGGGAGCAGCTCAGCAGCGGTATGAGCACCCATTTCAAGCGTCGAAAAATAACCGCCAGTACGAGCACCATCACGGCGAGAATCGCGCTGCCGAAAAGCACCAGATCGCTGCGTACAAAGCTCACCATATCGGCGGCGATCATGGGGACGCCGCCGACGAATATCCCGGCGTGATCCCGGTATCCATCCACGACCTGGCGCACGTTCGCCACGAGCGCCGCCTGCTCCGCGAGTTGATCTCCGGTGCGGCGTTTTACCTCGGCCTCCACCACGCCCAGACGTTCACGCCCAGCGGCATCCAGCTCACCGCGCCGCGCCGCCGAGCGCAGCGTCTCGCGCTCATCGATCAGGTCCGCATCGCCCTCGCGCCGGGTCAGGTTTACCTGAATCGCCGTTACATCGCCGTCCGCGCCGACGAGCAGATCGCTGTACAAGGGGCTGCCGGTGAACTCGGCGAGCGCCAGCTCGCGGTCTATGGCGGGGTCGCGCAGCGTTGGGAGAGGCTCACCGGAGGTAACGCTACTGAGGCCGATGGGCGGACTCTGGAGCAGCGGAACATCGAGTACGGTAACCACGGACGACACCCCCGGGAGATTCCGCAGCTCCGTGGCCATGGCGTCGAGGGGTTCAAGGGAGTCATCGGACAGCAGCTCGGCGAAGGGGCGCCAGGTGATGACGATGAATTCTTCAGACGCATAGCGACCGCTGACTTCGCGGAAATACTCGAGATCCGGATCGCCCTGCAGCAACAATGAGTCCGCGGATGCGTCGAGGCGGATCTTGGGGAACTGCAAGGCAGCCAGGGCCAGGAGCGCAGCCAGTGTCAGTAGTACCAGCCGGGGCCGGCGTAGAACCAGCCACTCGTAAATCGCCAACAAGTTTAGTCTCCCGGGTAGGACCGTCGCGTTACTCGACGCGGCGGTTTTCGAAATTGCGAGTCAGGGCATCCATCAGGCGGCCATGGATTCCGCCAAAACCACCATTGCTCATGATAACGATTGCGTCACCGGTGCGAGCGTCGCCGGCGAGCTGTGCAACGAGCACGTCGATGTCGTCAGCGATCGAAGTTTCGACCGGCGCCTTCGTGGCGAGTTCCTCCAGGGACCAGTCCAGGCCCCGCGGCTGATACCAGTACACGCGGTCCGCACCGGCCGTGGACGGACCCAGGGCCCGGCGGTGCTCGCCCCGGCGCATGGTATTGGAGCGGGGCTCGATAACGGCGACCAGACGACCGTTATCGCGCTGCGGCGCAAGGGCGGCGATCGTACTGCTGATCGCCGTGGGGTGATGCGCAAAGTCGTCGTAAACGCGGACACCGGCCACCTCGCCGATAAGCTCCAGGCGTCGTCGCACACCGGCGAAGCTCTCCAGGCTTCGCGCGGCCTGCGCCGGGAACACCCCAACGTGCCGCGCCGCCACCACGGCACCAAGGGCGTTCGCCACATTGTGTGCTCCGCGCTGTGTCCAGCTCAGTGTCTCGCGGCCCTCCCCGGGCGCGCGGAACCACCAGCTTGCGGCATCCGGGGTATCCAGTCCCGCGCGCCAGAGGGAGCTATCCGCCGCGCCTTCCATGGTCGCGTCCCCGGTGGGCTCCGCGCCTTCAACGCAAAGTTGCTGCCGCGCCGTCCAAAGTCCCTGGGCCAGCATTTCTTCTATCGCTGCACTGCCTCGCGGGGTTACCAGCAGTCCTTCCCCGGGCACGCAGCGGACGAGGTGGTGAAACTGTTTCTGAATCGCGGCGAGATCCGGATAGATATCCGCGTGATCGAATTCGAGATTGTTGATGACGAGGGTACGCGGGCGGTAGTGGACAAACTTCGCGCGCTTGTCGAAAAACGCGGTGTCGTACTCGTCGGCCTCCACGACGAAGAAGCTGCTCTGACCCAGGCGGGCGGACACGCCGAAGTTCTTTGGCACCCCACCGATGAGAAAACCCGGCGCCATACCCGCGTCTTCCAATAGCCAGGCGAGCAGGCTGCTCGCCGTGGTCTTACCGTGGGTACCCGCTACCGCCAGGACCCAGCGATCCCGAAGTACCTCTTCGGCGAGCCACTGCGCGCCCGAGGTGTAAGGAAGCCCGCGATTCAGTACCGCCTCTACGGCCGGATTGCCCCGCGACAGCGCGTTGCCCACTACGATAAGGGCATCGTTCGGAACGCTTTCCGCGCCGTAGCCCTCGTGAAGTGCAATGCCGGCGGCGGCCAACTGGTCGCTCATGGGTGGGTAGACGTTGGCATCACAGCCGCTGACCTCCCAGCCCATTTCCCGGGCCAGCAGCGCGACGCCGCCCATGAAGGTGCCACAGATACCGAGAATGTGCAGACGCCGCTGCTCGCGACCTTCCATGCGGTCGATGTGGCTCCCAAAGACGGAGCGCGAGTCTAGCACGCGAGTGCCGGCGCGAAGCCGCCGACGCGGCGCGGATTCGAGCGCTTGAACCGGTGCCGGGAACTACAGCCAGATCACAGATTCCGAGCCTCGTCGGTGCAAGGCAGGGCGCGCTTCCGTATCATGCGCAGCGCACAAGAGCAGCTTGGAACGGATCCATGGCAGCAAAGCGCAATGCCTTCTACGCCCAGTCCGGCGGCGTCACCGCGGTAATCAATGCTTCCGCCTGCGGCGTTATCGAGACGGCCCGGGAACATCGAAAGACCATCGGCAAGGTGTTTGCCGGTCGCAACGGCATTATCGGCGCGTTGGAAGAGGATCTGATCGACACCAGCCGTGAGACCCCGGGGGCGATTCGCGGTCTGATGCAGACTCCCGCCGGCGCCTTCGGCTCCTGCCGCCACAAGCTGAAGTCCCTCGACGACAACCGCGCCGAATACGAACGGCTTATTGAGGTGTTCCGCGCCCACGATATTCACTATTTCTTTTACAACGGCGGCGGTGATTCCGCGGATACCTGCCTGAAGGTATCGCAGCTCAGCGAAAGCCTCGGTTACCCCCTGCAGGCAATCCACGTTCCCAAGACCATCGACAACGACCTGCCCCTGACGGACAACTGCCCGGGCTTTGGCAGTGTCGCCAAATACGTGGCGATATCCACGCGGGAGGCGGCGCTCGACGTGGCATCGATGTGCTCGACGTCCACAAAGGTATTCATCCTCGAGGTGATGGGTCGCCACGCGGGGTGGATCGCCGCCGCCGCGGGCCTCGCCGCGGAAGAAAAAGGTGACGCACCGCACTGCATACTCTTTCCGGAAGTCGCCTTCGATGAAACGCGCTTTCTCGCTCGCGTGGAAAACAGCGTGAAGCGTTACGGCTACTGCGTCGTCGTCGCGTCCGAGGGCACCCAGACCGCCGACGGCAAGTTTCTGTCGGACGCCGGCACGCGTGACGCCTTCGGTCACGCGCAACTCGGCGGCCTCGCCCCAACACTCGCGAGCCTGGTGAAGGACAACCTGGGCTACAAGTATCACTGGGCCGTTGCCGATTATCTGCAGCGCTCCGCACGCCACATCGCCTCCCAGACCGACCTGGAACAGGCCTACGCGGTGGGTAAAGCCGCCGTGGAGCTGGCGGTAGCGGGCAAGAACGCGGTAATGCCGGCGATCCTGCGCGGCAAGGGCAAGCGCTACAGCTGGCGTATCGGCGAAGCGCCGCTGCACAAGGTCGCCAACGTCGAAAAGATGATGCCGCGCAGCTACATCACCCGCGACGGCTTTGGCATCACCCAGGCCGCCCGGGATTATCTGGCTCCGCTGATCCAGGGCGAAGCCTATCCCGACTATCGCCAGGGACTGCCGAACTACGTGCGCTTGCGTAACGAGAGCGTACCGCGGCGCCTTCGCAAGCGCTTTCGTGTGACTGGCTGATGCCCGACACAGCGCCAGACTGCTACCGACCGGCGTTGTCAGGCGGCTGAAGCGCGCCGCCCTGGAGGCCCCGTTCCGCCTACCAAAGTCGCGCTGCTTTCGCCTGGGGCAGCGGCTACAATCCGCCCGCTCCGGGCGTTACCGACAGACATACAGGCAAGCACAGAGGCTCAACTATGTATCGCAACGAGAAGTTCAACCGCTGGCGTCGCCATCCCTGGCACGGCCTCTACGCTCACAGCGAAGACGGCGACAAGGGCACGGTGCAGACGTACGTCGAAATGCTGCCGACCGATGTGGTGAAGTACGAGCTCGACAAGAACTCCGGCTTCCTCGTGGTCGACCGCCCCCAGCGTACGACCTCAAGCCCGCCCGCCCTCTACGGATTCATCCCGCGTACCTACTGCGCCGAAGAGGTAGCCAAGCGCTGCCCCGGGGTCACGGAAGCGGACGGAGACCCGCTGGACATCTGCGTGTATTCCGAGCGACACATCAATCGTTCGGATATCGTGCTTAATGCCCGCGTGGTCGGTGGCATTCAGATGATCGACGGCGGCGAAGCCGACGATAAGATCATCGCCATTCTCGACGGCGACAACATCTGGGGGCACGTCGAAGACATCACAGACCTGCCTGAGATCAAGATCGAGCGTCTGCAGCACTATTTCTCGACGTATAAGCTGGTTCCGGGAAAGGAGCTCGATATCAAGGTCGATCACGTGTACGGCCGCGAGGAAGCCCTCAAGGTCATCGAGGCCGCCGAGACCGACTACTGGAATCATTTCGGCCACCTTCACGAGGCCGCGAAGACTCACTGAGCAGCGCTGCGCGCGCCGGGACATTCACTGTTCCGGCGATCACCTGGCGCTCGATCAGGGTCGATAGCTGAGAGCGGCTGTCGGCGCTTCGGCCACGCGGTGGAAAAAGCGCTCCAGCAGGCCATCCAGATCCGCACAGAGTGCTTCGGCCTCGGCCACGGGACCCACCGCGCCGAACGGTTCGCAGCGCCGCCAGATCCAGCCCAGGAGTTCGGGATCGAAAGCCGCGCCGGCCCGGTTGGCCTGCGGTGCATAGCTCAGGTGCCAGCGCTCCGGCGCGACTCCCCCCCGATCACGATCATAGGGGCGGTAGAAGCCGTGACTCCGGCCGGTGGCGATGCGCTCATCCAGCCAGCGATGGAGCGGACCGAAGATTCCGCTATCCGCCGCCTCGGCCACGTCAAGGCGAAGCTGATATCCGGTCGGCATCGCCGCCGCATCGAAAATGTCGATGTCCGTGCCCCAGTGGTGGCGGCTAGCTCCCGGCATGGCGGAAAAGCGCAGCACCCGCTCCAACCGCTCCCGCGGCTCAAGAGCGTCCATCGCCACAAGACGATCATCGTCATCGTAGACCGGCCGGTCCCCCTCCAGCTTTCCGTTCCAGATAAGTCGTTGCCGCTCGAAGGACCGATAGGCGCTCGCAATCCGCAGATCGAAGCCGGCGTGGGTGGCCGCCGCCCGCAGGCGCACGAAGGCCGAAATGACGTCAGGATGGAGGCGGTGCTCCCCGTGGACAGCGAGGTCCGAATCGTCCAGGCCCAGCGAGCGACGCTGCGCACAATCCAGGGATAGGAGATCCATAGTCGGCTTATTGCCCTCTCTCACTTGCTGTAGCGCCGCGATGCTGGCTTACTCCTGCGCTGGCGACACTGCAGGCATGGCGCAACAGCGCAGCCGCAGCCGTTACGCGCCGGGTATGCACACTGATGAACGACAGCGTCCGCGACCATAACCCCTTTCCGCTCGAACGCAATACCAGTGCGAGTGCCACGGTGGACGGATTGGATCTCATCGTGGCGGACCACAACGGCCAACTTTACGCCTACGAGAATCTGTGCCCTCACGTCGGCGAATCCCTGGATCCCATGGGCGGTTCCATCAGCAGCGATGACGGCAGCCTGCTGCGCTGTCAGCGCCACGCCGCAGAGTTCCTTAGCCACACCGGCGAATGCGTTGGCGGTCCCTGTCTCGGGGAGAGCCTGCGCGCGGTACCCATTATCGTCGTGGACCAGACCATTTACCTCGATTGAATTGCGCGATGGCGCTCCTGCGAAGGCTTCAAAATCCCTCTTTCCTGGCTGGAAATTCCGCTGGTACGGCGCTGGCAATTCTGGTAGCTTCTGCGCGCTTCGAAAAACGCCCCCGGCCATCGGGGCGACCAGCGTACGATCCGTAGGTATCAACCATGCCGACCAAAGCCGCCGTAAAGAAGAAAGCCCCAGCGAAGAAGAAAGCTGCGGCGCGCTCCTCCACCAAGCGCGCTACAACCACCGAGTTCCGCAACTTCGAGCCCTATAAGCCGAAGCGTGGCGAGGTTTACATGAGCGAGCCCCAGCGCGAGCACTTCGTGAACATTCTTCGCAAGTGGAAGGGGGAATTGATGGAGGAGGTGGACCGCACGGTGTCGCACATGAAAGACGAGGCGGCAAACTTCCCCGATCCGGCCGATCGCGCCACCCAGGAAGAAGAGTTTAGCCTTGAGCTGCGCACACGCGATCGTGAACGGAAACTCATTAAAAAAATCGATTCCACCATTGAGCGCATTGAGCAGGATGATTACGGGTTCTGCGATGCCTGCGGGGTAGAGATCGGCATCAAGCGTCTCGAAGCACGTCCGACGGCCACCCTGTGCATCGACTGCAAGACGCTGGATGAAATCAAAGAACGGCAGGAGCGCGGCTAGGCAGCGCTGATGGCGTGACGCCCGCACCAGCTTACCGCGGGCGTTTCGCCCCCTCCCCTACCGGACCGCTCCATCATGGGTCTCTTATCGCGGCGCTCGCCAGCTTCCTCGATGCTCGCCATCACGGCGGTGAGTGGCTCCTGCGCATCGAAGACCTCGACCCTCCGCGCGAAGTCGCCGGCGCCGCCGATCGCATCCGCTACTCGCTGGAAGCCCACGGCATGGACTGGGACGGGCTCAGCTTCCAGTCCCAGCACTACGATGCCTATGCCCGGGCTTTGGAGAAGCTGCATGCTGCGGGTCGACTGTTTCGCTGCAGCTGCACGCGAGCGCGCCTCGGCGCGGGAGGGCACTGCGGAAAGCGCTGCTCTCCGGCGGAGGATGAAGACGTCGCCCTGCGTATCGACCTCAAGGGGGTTGAGAGCTTTGACGACTTTATCCTCGGCCCCATGAGACAGTGTCCGCTTCCGGCTGACGTTGTTCTCCGGCGCCGTGATGGGCTCTACGCCTACGCCCTGGCCGTGGTTGTGGATGATGCCGGGCAGGGCATCACCCATGTGCTTCGCGGCCAGGATCTGCTCGATCAGACCGCCGTGCAGCGGGCAATGCTGCGCGAGCTGGGCTGCCCGCCTCCCACCTACGGACACATGCCCCTGCTGGTGGACGCGGCGGGCAAGAAGCTCAGCAAGCAAACCGGCGCCGCCGCGGTTGATGACCGGCAGGCGATGGGCAACCTGCGTCACGCCCTCGATTTGCTCGGGCAGGAAAGCGCGACCGCTCCGGCGGCGACTCCCCACCAGTTGCTAAGCCAGGCCGTTCGCGGGTGGACACGTTCACCGCTGATCGACCGCCAGGGCCATGCCTATGTCAACGGCGATCCTGGCGACAGCGACGAACCCAACAGGGGGCCGGGCGGGTCCACCATGGGACACGATAGCAATCCACGAGGACTCGAGCGCTCATGAACGTCGGCTGGTTGCTGATTCCACTGGGGCTGCTGTTTGTCGTCGGCATGCTGCTCCTGGCGCCATCGTTCCGGCGTCGCAAGTCAGATGATGCCGCGCTCTATGACAGCGTAGCCACGGGAATCTGCACGGTGCGCGATGGTCGCGTGATCGGCTGGAATACGGCCATGGCTGAGCAGACGGACGTTGAGCCCGGGCGCGCTCTGGGGGCGCGCGTCGACGAGCTTCCCGAGCCCTGGTGCGGCGTCCTCGCCGAAGTACTTGCGGCTCCGGGCGGCGAGCGGAGGCGACAGCTCATTACACCGGCTGCCGGCGAAAGTCCGCGGCGGCTCACACTCTACGGCGGCGCCACCGCGGAGGGAAAGGCACAGCTGGTGCTCCTGGAACCCGCTACGGATGACTCCGTGGCCGTGGACGAACTGCTGCACGGCGAACGCCTCGCGGCCATCGGCAGGCTCGCAGCCGGCGTCGCGCACGAGATCGGCAATCCGGTTACGGGTATAGCCTGCATCGCCCAGAACCTCCGCGATGATGCCCGAGCGGACGAAGACGCCGTTGCCGCGGAAGAAATCCTGAAGCAGACCGAACGCGTTTCGCGCACCCTGAATGCACTGATGCAGTTGTCACACCCCGGCAGCGCCAGCCACGTAGCGAGCTGTTCGCCCTGCAATGTGGCTGACTGCATCGATGAGGCAACGCATCTTCTGAGCCTTGATACGGACGCGGCGACGTGCAGCTTCGACAATCGCTGTGATCGCGAACTGCTGGTCAGCGCTGATGCGCAGTTGCTTCTGCAGGTGTTCATCAACCTGCTGGATAATGCCCGCAGCGCGGGTGCCCCAGGTCCCGTGGTGGTGGAAGCGGTGGATGCCGACGTGGAACTGCGCCTGTATATCGACAATCCCGGCGCTACGGTCTCGGACGCTGTCCTTAAACAGGTTTTCGAGCCCTTCTTCACCACCAAGGATGTCGGCAAGGGCACAGGGCTTGGTCTGCCGCTCGTGCGCAGCATGCTGACCGACATGGGCGGAGCCATCGAACTCCTCAGTCCTTCACCCCGCTACGGCGAGGGGGGCACGCGCGCTGAACTGCGTTTGCTGAAGGCCAGTTACGGGGAGTCCTACACAACAACCAGCGACACACCGATGGTAAGCTAGGCCATGAACGAGACTGGAGGATCGACAGCCCGATGCACAGAATACTGATCGTCGAAGACGAGTCGGTCATTCGGGATGCCCTGCGTCGACTCCTTGAGCGCCACGACTATGTGCTCGACGAAGCGGGTTCCGTGGCTGAAGCGGAGGATAAGTACGAGCTTCAGGACTACGATCTGATTATCAGTGACCTGCGCCTTCCAGGCGCTCCGGGCACCAGCCTGATCGCCAAGGCCGGTCGCGTGCCCGTGCTTATCATGACCAGCTACGCGAGCCTGCGTTCCGCCGTTGATTCCATGCGCATGGGCGCCGTCGATTACATCGCCAAGCCCTTTGATCACGCCGACATGCTCACCGCGGTGCGCCGGGTTATCGGGAAGCACGCGAAGCGCAGGGAACGCCGCGAGATCCGCGAAGCCACGCAGGCCCCGGCGGAAAAGGCGGACGAGGTCGCAGGCGAAAGCGAGATTCTCGGCGAATGCGACGCCATGCAGACCCTCACGGCACATATCGGCAAGTTTGCACCGACCGATTCCACCGTCCTCGTACTTGGCGAAACCGGAACAGGAAAGGAACTCGTGGCTCGCCGTATCCACGCTCAGAGCCAGCGCGGCGAGGAAACACTGATCTCCGTGAACTGCGCCGCGATCCCCGATACCCTCATTGAATCGGAGCTCTTCGGCTACGAGAAAGGAGCGTTCACCGGCGCCAACACCAACCGCATGGGACTGATCGAGGCCGCCGACGGCGGCACCCTGTTTCTCGATGAAATCGGCGAACTGCCCATGGAAGCCCAGGCCCGGCTCCTGCGCTTCATTCAGGAAGGGGAAATCCGCCGGATCGGATCCGTGCACTCACGACGAGTGGATGTCCGGCTGATCTGCGCCACCCATCGCGACCTTCAGAGCCTCGCCGCCGAAGGCCTTTTTCGCCAGGACCTGTTCTACCGTATCAATGTGCTGCGGCTGGTGCTGCCACCGCTCCGCGAACGCGGCAAGGACATTCTCTTTCTCGCCGAGCGCCTTCTCAAGCGTCAGGCAGAGCGCCTGGGTCGGGGAGAGGTCATCTTCTCGCCGAAAGCGATTCAGGCCATTACGACCTACCAGTGGCCGGGTAATGTGCGCGAACTCGAACACGCCATCGAGCGCGCTGTCATTCTGTCCGAGGGCAGCGAGATCGATAACGAGTGTCTGGGCATCGACCTCGAACTGGTGAACATCCACCGCCTGCGCGGCGACCGCATTGTCGACAGCAAACGCGTGGTACGCGCGGCGGCGGATCCGGCGGAGGACCTCTCCCTCGAGGACTACTTCCAGCGCTTTGTGATCGAGCACCAGGATTCCATGAGCGAAACAGAGTTGGCTCAAAAACTGGGCATCAGCCGCAAGTGCCTTTGGGAACGCCGCCAGCGCTTCGGCATCCCCCGGCAGAAAGGGAGCAGCGGAAAGCCCCGCAAGCGCGCGGGCTAAACGTTACCCTGGACGAAAGTACTGCCCTGAAGGGTGGATTTCGGTAACACATAAGTGTCATAAAGCCTTCATCCTACGGCAGTATTTTTTATAAGTAGCTGATATTCCTAGCTTTAATTGCCTTGGCACGCCGACTGCTTATAACGAGGCACAATAACAATAATGCGCACCGCAATAAAAATAATAGGTTAGTGAACCTGAACGGGGAAGCTCTGCTTCCCCGTTGTTCGTTTGCGTGTAGGTGCCGGGTCATTCCGGCTGAGAGGCGTTTCGATGGAAGAACGCCTCGATGGGTCTCGGTCAGCCTCGGTCCGCATCGGTCCGCATCGGTCCGCATCGGTCCGCATCGGTAGAAGTACGCCTGGATTTCGATTGGGGCGCTTGACCACCAGCCTGCAGCCTCTGAACTATGTTCAGGCAGTTCTCCGCCTTGCCGGCTGCTTTCCGGCGGCTTCCCGACACCCGACCCTGCCCAACTGCCCCTCGGCTGCTCTGCGCCTTCCCGTCTGCTCCTCGGCTGCTCCAGGGCTCCCTGTCCAGGATTTAACCTGAACCAGCCCCGGCCTGTCCTTCCCTCTGGCCCATCACATCGTTGGCCTATCCCTGATATTCTTATGCGCCCGGTCCGATGGGAATGACGGTGGGGCATTGAGCCAGGGTAGGCCTGAATCCGGGTGAGGCCGATTTCGGATACAACTCCCGGTAGATCCGCGGGGCTCATACGACCGGCAAACCCTTCAGGGTTAGACGTCTTCAGGCAAGAAAGTCTTCTGACAGAAAGGCTCCAGGAAGAAAGGGCTCCAGGCAGATAGGTCTCCAGGCCAGAGGGCTCCGGGCAGAAAGATCCCCAGGCAAAAAGATCTCCAGGCAGAAAGGGCTCCAGGCAAAAAGGTCTCCAGGCACACCACTCTTGAACGTGATTCCCCGCGATAGTCATTGCGTATCCCGCAAAGACATCAGTAACAGTGCGCTGAAGGTAATGGCGCGCCTGCGCGAGCATGAGCACGATGCCTATCTGGTCGGCGGCGCCGTGCGCGATTTGCTGCTCGGCGGTCACCCCAAGGACTTCGACGTAGCCACGGACGCCACGCCGGAAGAAGTCCATTCGCTGTTTCGCAACTCCCGTATCATCGGCCGCCGCTTTCGCATCGTCCACGTCCGCTTCGGACGCGAAGTCATTGAGGTGACCACCTTTCGCGGCCACCACGACGGCGAGCCCGCCGCGGGGAAAGCGAGCCAGTCACAGCAATCGGAACGCGGACGGCTGCTTCGGGACAACGTGTACGGAACGCTGGAAGAGGACGCGGTGCGCCGCGATCTCACCGTTAACGCGCTCTACTACGACAGCGGTCGTTTCGAGGTGCTGGATCAGGTTGATGGCCTCAAGGACCTCGAAGCGCGACAGATCCGCGTCATCGGTGACCCGGAAAAGCGGTACCGCGAAGATCCCGTGCGCATGCTGCGCAGCCTACGCTTTGCGGCGAAGCTCGATTTCGACGTGGAGGAAGGTAGCGCCGAGCCGATTCCACGCCTGGCGGCGCTGCTCGACGACATCCCACCGGCCCGCCTCTTCGACGAGTTCGGCAAACTGTTCCTGGCCGGCTACGCCCAGCGTACGCTGCAGCTGCTCATTGACTACGAAGTGTTTGAGCACCTTTTTCCAGAGACGGCCTATCTACGCGACGGCAACGATTTCTACGCCCGCTTGCTCGAT
Source organism: Pseudomonadota bacterium (assembly GCA_038748515.1). GTDB lineage: Bacteria > Pseudomonadota > Gammaproteobacteria > Pseudomonadales > Halieaceae > Congregibacter. The sequence goes on along the minus strand of JBCDIW010000002.1, from coordinate 360,187 downwards.
GCCGCGATGGCGAATACCGACGAACGCCTTCGCGCCGACAAGCCCGTTACACCGGCTTTCATCCTCGCCGCCCTGCTCTGGCCGGCGATCTGTGAACGCCGCGAAATGCTTGAGCGCGGCGGCGAAAAACCGGTACCCGCCATGCACGCCGCGGGACAGCAGGTGGTCGCCGAAGCCTGCCGACGCATTGCGATTCCGCGACGTTTCAGTCTTCCCATGCGAGAAATCTGGGAGTTCCAGCTGCGGCTGGAACGCCCCCGGGGTCGCCGGGTCGTGGAACTCATGGGCCAGCGACGCTTCCGCGCGGCCTACGACTTCCTCCTTCTGCGCGAGCAGGCGGGGGAAGACTGTAGTGGTCTCGGTGAGACCTGGACCCGACTCCAGGAGGAGCACGGCCCGATCACCCCGGCAGCCGATGCTTTCGAGTCCGAGGAAAGGTTGCCGCGACGACGCCGGCGCGGCGGTCGGCGCCGGCGCAATGGACCTCCCCGTGACTGACTGCTGCATCGGCCTCGGTGCCAACCTCGGCGATCCGCTTGCGGCGCTGCAGGCGGCGACCCTGGGCATCGCCGCACTGCCGGGAACGCGCTTGCTGGCCGCGTCAACCGTTTATCGCTCCGCCCCCGTCGGGCCGGCGGGCCAGCCCGATTATCTGAACGCCTGCGTCCGAGTCGATACCGCCCTCACCCCGCTGGCACTCCTGGAACGGCTTCAGGCCCTGGAGACAGACGCGGGGCGCGTGCGCGATCAGCGTTGGGGACCCCGCACCCTGGATCTGGATCTGCTGCTGTACGGCAAAGAAGAGCGGTCCACGGAGCGCTTGACCCTGCCGCACCCGAGAATCCGCGAGCGCAATTTCGTGCTGCGACCGCTGATCGATGTGCTCGGCGCTGATTTCCGCCTCGGCGATCGACCTCTGGCGGACTGGTTGCTGTGGGCCCCCGGGAACCGTCTTGACAGCACGGGAATTCAGCTTCTTCCCACGCAGGAAGCCACGGCGTGACGCTCGTCAACCTTGCCGGTCGCGAGGCACCGGCCTATATCGCCGTGGAAGGACCCATCGGCGTTGGCAAAACCACCCTGACCCGGCGCCTCGCCGAGACCTTCAATCACGAGATTCTTCTCGAGGACGCCCACGAAAACCCGTTCCTCGAGCGCTTCTATCGCAATCGCCGCGAAGCGGCCCTGGCCACCCAGCTCTTCTTTCTGTTTCAGCGCGCTCAAAAAATGCAGGAGCTGCGCCAGTCCGAGCTGTTTTCACCGGTGCGCGTGGCTGACTTTCTGATCGAAAAAGATCCACTCTTTGCGCGCGTCAATCTCGACGCAGACGAGTTTGAGCTGTACGAGAAGGTCTACGAGAAACTCACCCTCGACGCCCCGACACCGGATCTCGTGATCTATCTGCAGGCACCGACGAACGTGCTTCTGTCGCGCATCGAGCAGCGCGGCATCCGCCACGAAAATAGCATCGACACGCCCTACCTGGAACGTCTGAACGAGGTCTACAGCGAGTTTTTTCTCTACTACGATGAAGCGCCGCTGCTCATCGTTAACGCCAGCGTCATCGATCTTTCGCAGGACGGGCCCGACTACCGCCAGCTGGTAGACTACGTGCTCGAAGTGCGCAGCGGCAGACACTATTTCAACCCCACGTTTTTCGGGTAGGGCGAAGGAAGGCAGCATGTACGGCGAGCAGGCCCCGAGAAAGCGGGTCACCATCAGCACTCTGGTCAAGAAGAAGCGGGACGGCGACAAGTTCGCCTGCATCACCGCCTACGACGCGACCTTCGCCCGGCTCATCGACAACGCCGGCGCGGATTCAATTCTTGTCGGCGACTCTCTCGGCATGGTGTTGCAGGGGCACAGCAGCACCCTCCCCGTCTCCATCGACGACATGGCCTACCACACGCGCTGCGTAATGCGCGCCGATCCGGCGGCCCTGGTTATGGCGGATATGCCCTTCATGACCTACGGCACCACGGAGGAGGCGCTGCGCAATGCCGCGCAGCTGATGCAGGCCGGGGCGCAGATGGTCAAGCTGGAAGGCGGCGTGTGGCTGTCGGACACGATACAGGCCCTGGTCGAGCGCGGTATCCCGGTTTGCGCGCACCTCGGTCTCACGCCGCAGTCCGTGAACGTGTTCGGGGGCTACCGCGTCCAGGGGCGCACGCCGAAGCAGGCCAAGTCGATTCTCGCCGACGCCGTGGAGATTCAGGACGCCGGCGCAAGCATCCTGCTCCTGGAGTGCATTCCGGCACCGCTCGCCGCCGATATATCGCGAAAAGTCGACATCCCGGTCATCGGCATCGGCGCCGGCGCCGGCACCGATGCCCAGGTCCTGGTGATGCACGACCTCCTCGGTCTTTCCAGCCATCAGCCGCGCTTCGTGGAGAATTTCATGGATGGCCGCGGCACCGTCCAGGAAGCGCTCGCGGCCTTCGTCAGCGCGGTAAAAGACGGCTCCTACCCCCGCGAAGAGCACAGCTACGCCGACTGAGACAGAGTTCTCAATTGCATCCGCCGGCCCTTTGAAAGACGGTTTGACATTCCTGAATTTGCGAGTTTCGCGAGCCAAAACATGCTTGCTGACCCCCGGGTCAGCCTGCATACTCTGGCGCCCTGAGCGGGTGAGACCCGACGATGCACCGGGCCCGAGGCAAAGCGGGTCTACCCTGTCCGCAAGCGGGGCTGGAACATGCTGACGATCAATGAAACGGCCGCGCTGCGTCACGTGCTGCAGCGCCATCGCCAGCGGGACGAATCCATTGCCTTCGTCCCAACCATGGGCAATCTCCACGATGGACACGTCGAGCTCGTGCGCCGTGCCGGCCAGCTTGCAGACGTCGTCGTCGTAAGCATCTTCGTGAACCCGCTTCAGTTCGGCGCCGGCGAGGACCTCGACAGCTATCCCCGTACCCTGGGCCTGGATCGGGAGAAGCTCTTCGCCGAAGGCGTCCCCTACCTGTTCACTCCCAATGTGGACGAGATGTATCCAGCGGGCCTTGAAACCCAGACCGTGGTGCGTGTGCCCGATCTGTCCGACACCCTGTGCGGCCGCTTCCGGCCGGGCCATTTCGACGGTGTGGCGACGGTGGTGTGCAAACTCTTCTCGATGGTGCAGCCCACCTGGGCCGTGTTTGGTGAGAAGGACTTCCAGCAGCTATCGATCATTCGCAAGATGGTCGAGGATCTCTGTATCCCCGTGGAGGTGGTGGGTGTTCCCACCGTGCGCGCCGAGGATGGTCTGGCCCTGAGTTCTCGCAACGGCTATCTGAGCCGCGCGGAGCGACGCGTCGCGCCCGTGCTGCACCAGACGCTGCTCGACTGCCGCGACGCCATCGCCTGCGGCTTCGACAACTTTCTGCAGCTCGAATCGCATGCGCGCATGCAGCTCCTGCAGGCCGGCTTCGAGCCGGAGTACTTTTCGGTGCGCGATGCACGCACGCTGCAAACCGTCGGCGAACAAAGCGAGGAGATCGCCATTCTTGCCGCCGCGCGGTTGGGCAGCACGCGTCTGATCGACAACGTGCGCCACAGCCTGAATCCGGCGTCCGACTGGGGCATGCTGGCGGCCCGCTGAGTCAACCCCCGCACCTTCCCCGTGCACCCTAGACTTATGTGCTGACGGGATTGGACCAACGTACCCTTGAGTGTTGACGGGCGCTACCTAATGCTTAAGCGCTCGACAACTGCCCGAGGTACGGCCCATGTCCGAAGCTAAAACCTACCCCGTCCTGGATGGATTCTCCGACGCTCACGTCTCTGCTGAAGCTTATCCGGAGATGTACCGCCGCTCCATCGAGGATCGCGATGCCTTCTTCGGAGAGATGGCCGAGAAGTTCCTGAGCTGGGACAAGCCGTGGGATGAAGTCTGCTCTTTCGATTTCGTCAAAGGTGAGGCGAGCTGGTTCAAGGGCGGAAAGCTCAACGTCTCGGTCAACTGCATCGACCGACACCTTCCGGAGAAGGCTGATCAGGTAGCCATCATCTGGGAAGGCGACGACCCGGCGGACTCGCGCAAGATCACCTACGCCGAACTCAAGGACGAAGTGTGCCGCCTGGCCAACGCCCTGAAGCAAAAAGGCGTAAAACGCGGCGACCGCGTCTGCCTCTATCTACCTATGATTCCCGAGGCCGCTTTCTCCATGCTGGCCTGCGCGCGTATCGGCGCGATCCACACCATCGTCTTCGGCGGGTTCTCGCCCGAAGCGCTCAAGGACCGGATCCAGTCCGCCGAGTGCACGGCGATCATCACGTCCGACGAAAGCCTGCGCGGTGGACGCGTGGTTCCGCTCAAGACCAACGCCGATAAGGCCCTCGAAGACTGTCCCTCGGTCACATCCTGCATCGTTGTACGCCGCACCGGCGGCGACGTACCCATGGTCGACGGCCGTGACGTCTACTACGACGAAGTCACCGCATCGCAAAGCACGGAGTGCGAGCCGGAGTCCATGGACGCAGAAGATCCGCTATTCATACTCTATACCTCTGGTTCGACCGGCAAACCCAAGGGGGTTCTGCACTGCACGGGCGGCTACCTTCTACAGGCGAGCATGACCTTCAAGTACGTCTTTGATTACCGCGATGGCGAGGTCTACTGGTGCACGGCCGACGTGGGATGGGTGACAGGACACTCCTACATCGTTTACGGCCCCCTGGCCTGCGGCGGCACTACGCTGGTCTTCGAGGGTGTGCCGACCTACCCGGATGCCGGCCGCTGCTGGGAAGTGGTCGACAAGTACGATGTCTCGATCTTCTATACAGCGCCCACGGCGATCCGTGCGCTGCAGGGCAAGGGCGACGATTTCGTCACCAGGCACTCGCGCAAAAGCCTGCGCATTCTGGGCACCGTGGGCGAGCCGATCAATCCCGAAGCCTGGGAGTGGTACTTCCACACCATCGGTGACGGACGCTGCCCTATCGTCGATACCTGGTGGCAGACGGAGACCGGCGCCCACATGATCACACCGCTGCCCGGCGCCCACGCGATGAAGCCCGGTGCGGCTTCCTTTCCCTTCTTTGGCGTGGAGCTCGCGCTCCTCGGCGAAGATGGCAAGGAGATCGACGGCCCCGGTTCCGGTTACCTGGTGATCAATTCGTCCTGGCCGAGCCAGATTCGCACGGTCTACGGCGACCACCAACGCATGGTGGATACCTACTTCAAAAACTACCCGGGCTACTACTTCACCGGCGACGGCGCCATGCGCGACGAAGACGGCTACTACTGGATCACGGGCCGCGTCGACGACGTACTCAATGTTTCCGGTCACCGCATGGGTACGGCGGAAGTCGAGAGCGCGCTCGTGCTCCACGACAAGATCGCCGAGGCCGCCGTGGTGGGCTTCCCCCACGACCTCAAGGGTCAGGGCATCTACTGCTACGTGACGCCCATGGAAGGCGTCAAGCCGGACGACGAGCTGAAAGCCGAGCTGATCAAGCTCTGCGTGAAGGAGATCGGCCCCATCGCCAAGCCCGACATCATTCAGTGGGCCCCGGGCCTGCCCAAGACCCGCTCCGGCAAGATCATGCGCCGCATCCTGCGCAAGATCGCGGAGAACGAGCTGGACAGTCTCGGGGACACCTCGACGCTTGCCGATCCCGCCGTGGTCAGTGACCTGATTGCCAATCGGCCGGGCTGACCTCGAACCCGCCGGAGGGGCGCAGAGGCGCCCCCGGCATCGGTGGAAGGGCGCCCCGGCGCCCTTTTTTTCTACTCATCGAAATCCAGCGCGGTCTGTCTTTCTGTTTTGGACTCTGTAACTGGCGCCGACTGCACAGCCCCGCTTTACCCCAGCCGCTCCTGCAGCTCCGTCGAGGCCCAAGCGAATCGTCACTGCCTTACAGACCACGTAGCAGGGCTCGGCAGCCCGGCCCCGATCTACTTGAGCTGCTCGCGTAGCTCCATCGACTCCTTGAATCTTTACAGCGCGCTCCACGGACGCTCAAGCAGACCGGCGCCGGTCCGCCACCCAGCGACAGGATGTGGCACTAACTAGATGATCCAAAACCGGGAATTTGCACGGCAGAGGGGGGGTAGGTGACGGTGTCCTTTGGGCGTCCGTCGAGTGCTTCTAACAGTGCTCAGACCCTGCTGGAGCTACGCGAGCAGCTCGAAGGACATGGCCACCTGCCTCGCCGTCTTGAAGTCGAACACCGACCGAGCTACGCGAGCAGCTCCGGAAGAACAGGACCGGTCGCCAAGGCTCGATGCGCAGTCCAAGTGCGGCGCGAAGTGAGCTCAGAGTTCTGCAACAGGTCAGCTACGAAAGAGGGCGCCGAAGCGCCCTCTAGATGCCGTTCGCCTGCGCGAATCAGGCGTTGCCGACTTCCTGTACTTCGTCGGCTTCTTCGTTCAGCAGCTCCTTGATGGACAGCTTGATGCGACCGCGCTGGTCCACGTCCAGGACCTTCACACGCACCATTTCGCCCTCAGAGAGGTGGTCGGAGACGTTCTCGACGCGCTCGTTGGCGATCTGCGAAATGTGCAGCAGACCGTCCTTGCCCGGCAGGATATTGACGAAGGCGCCAAAGTCCACAATGCGCTCCACGCGGCCCTCGTAGATGGCTCCAACCTCGGCTTCCGCGGTGATCTCCTCGATCAACTCCACGGCCTTGTCGCGGGCAGCCTGGTCCTGACCGAAAACGCGTACGGTGCCGTCGTCGTCGATGTCCACCGTCGCGCCGGACTGTTCGGTGATGGAACGGATCGTGGCGCCGCCCTTACCGATGATGTCGCGAATCTTGTCGGAGTCGACCTTGAGCGTGACCATGCTCGGCGCATTCTCGGAGGTGACCTGACGCGGTGCATCCAGCACGGCATTCATCTGACCGAGAATGTGCAGGCGGGCGTGCAGGGCCTGCTCCAGAGCGATCTCCATGATCTGCTCGGTGATGCCCTCGATCTTGATGTCCATCTGCAGCGCCGTAACACCGTTGGCGGTACCGGCCACCTTGAAGTCCATGTCGCCGAGATGATCCTCGTCACCGAGGATGTCCGTGAGCACGGCGAACTGGTTGCCATCCTTGACCAGACCCATGGCGATACCGGCCACCGGTGCCTTGATCGGAACGCCCGCGGTCATCAGGGCAAGCGAACCCACGCAGACCGAAGCCATGGAGCTGGAGCCGTTGGACTCGGTGATCTCGGAGACCACGCGGATCGTGTAGGGGAACTCCTCCTCCGTCGGCAGGACGGCGGCGAGACCGCGACGCGCGAGGCGGCCGTGACCGATTTCGCGGCGACCGGTAAAGCCGATGCGGCCGGCTTCACCAACCGAGTAGGGCGGGAAGTTGTAGTGCAGCATGAAGGGATCGCGGCGCTCGCCCTCGAGGGCGTCGATGATCTGCGCGTCCCGCGTGGATCCCAGCGTCACGGCACCGATGGCCTGCGTTTCACCGCGGGTGAACAGCGCGCTACCGTGCGCCTTCGGCAGGACATCAACCTCGCAGGCAATCGCGCGGACCGTGCGTCCATCGCGGCCGTCGATGCGCGCTTCGCCATCGAGAATGCGCTTGCGAACAATGCTCTTCTCGACTTTCTTGAAGTATTCCTTGACCTCATCCGCGCTGTGGGCGTCGTCGGCCGTCAGCGCTTCAACGCAGTTGTCGCGGATTTCACCCACGCTGGCGTAGCGGTCTGCCTTGTCGGTGATGCGGTAGGCCTCGCCAATGGCATCTTTTGCCTGAGCTTCAACGGCCGCAAGGAGCGCCTCGTCTACGGGCGGCGCCTGCCAATCCCAGCTCGGCTTACCAGCTTCCGCAGCCAGCTCCTGTACCGCTTTGATGACCACCTGCATTTCCTGGTGAGCATAGAGCACGGCGCCCAGCATCTGATCTTCGGTCAGCTGATCCGCCTCAGACTCAACCATGAGCACGGCGTCGGCGGTGCCCGCCACAACCATGTCGAGCTTGCTGTCGGCGAGCTGGTCGTAGGTCGGGTTCAGCACGTAGCCTTCAGCGTCGTTGAAGCCGACTCGAGCGGCACCGATAGGGCCGTTGAAAGGGCAGCCCGAGATCGCCAGGGCGGCCGAGGTGCCAATCATGGCGGGAATGTCAGGATCGATGTGCTTGTCAGCGGACATCACCGTGCACACCACCTGAACTTCGTTCATAAAGCCGTCGGCGAACAGCGGCCGGATCGGGCGATCGATCAGACGCGAGGTCAGAGTCTCTTTCTCGCTGGGACGACCTTCACGCTTGAAGAAACCGCCCGGGATCTTGCCGACGGAGTAGGTCTTTTCGATGTAGTGGACCGCCAGGGGGAAGAAGTCCCGGCCTTCGCGGCGTGTTTTTTCCGCCACCACGGTCACCAGCACGCTGGTGTTCTCCACGGTGACAAGGACCGAGCCCGTCGCCTGGCGGGCGATACGGCCGGTCTCCAGCGTGACGGTATGACCGCCGTACTGGAAAGTCTTGGTAACTGGGTTCACATTGTTCTCCAATTCTTCAATAGAACGACCGGGGCGAACCTCGCAGTAGCCCCGGTCGTGAAAGCGCTTAGCGGCGTAGGCCGAGTCGCTTGATCAGTTCTGCGTAGCGACTGGTATCTTTGCGCTTGAGGTAATCGAGTAGATTGCGGCGCTGGTTAACCATGCGGATCAGGCCGCGCCGGGAGTGATGATCCTGCTTGTGGGACTCGAAGTGTCCACGAAGCTGTTCGATGTTCGCGGTCAGGAGGGCAACCTGCACCTCCGGGGAGCCCGTGTCTCCTTCGCCGCGCTGGTACTCGCGGACGATCTCCGCCTTACGTTCTGCGTTCAAAGCCATTACTGTTTTCCTAAGTAAAATCTGCCCAGGGTCGTCGGTTCCCGTGCCGTTCCCCGTGCAGCTCTCGACCACTGCCGATCACCGCGCGAAGATTTTGGCCGCTTCGTTCAGCCTCGCCACCTGGTGCTGAGCTGCCCGCTGCCTTGTTTCTCTATCAGCGGAAACGACTCGGTCCAAGGTACGGTCAATGACGCTCAGGAATGTTGCTCTGAGCGCAATCACCACAAGGCGGGAAGCTGACGACCTACCTGAATAGAGCCCGTCCGTGCAGATTTACAGACGGGTTCTTGTCAACGACCGGGGCGCATGATTCGCTGCGCGCTAACGGCCGCTGACCACCAGACGTCGGGGCGCTACACGCCCGTCATCCAGAATTTCACCCACGCCGAGGAACTCACCGCTCTCCAGCGCGACGCGCACCATACCATCACGGGGCGCATTTCGCACCTGCACCGGCTGCCCCTGGCTGAGGTAGAAACCGCTCGACTCCGGGAGGCGCAGCAGGGGCAGATGCTCCAGCGCGCGGTCCATGGGCAGGAGCAGCGCGTCCATGGCCGCAAGCTCATCGCGATCCCGGAGGGCCTGGAGGGCACTCAAGGATACGCACTGCCCGATGGCAAAGGGGCCCACGGCGGTTCGCCGAAGCTCCTGCACGTGCCCACCCGTGCCCAGTGCGTCGCCGATATCAGCGGCCAGGCTGCGGATGTACGTGCCCTTGCTGCAGGCCACCTCTACGTCGAGATGGCTTTGCTGGGCAATGCACAGCCGGCGCCGCTCAAGGCGGCTTATGCGCACCGTGCGCGTCGGGCGCTCGACCTCGATCCCGGCGCGCGCCAGTTTGTACAGCGGCTGACCGTCGCGTTTGATCGCCGAGTGCATGGGCGGCCGCTGCTCGATCACACCGCGAAAGCTCTCCAACACGTCTTCCACACCTGCCTCGGTAATTCCCGAAGCATCCGCGCGGGCGATCTCCGCACCCTCGGCATCACCGGTTTCCGTGCCGATGCCAAGAGTGATGCGTGTCTCGTAGACTTTGTCCGCGTCCAGGAGGTACTGCGAAAACTTCGTCGCCTCACCAAAACACAGCGGCAGCACACCGGTTGCAAGCGGATCGAGGCTGCCCGTGTGCCCAGCTTTTGCAGCGGCATACAGCCGCTTCACCCGCTGGAGCGCCTGGTTTGAACTCATCCCGGCGGGTTTGTCGAGGAGAAGGATTCCCGAGACGGCACGTCCGCGACGTCGGCGCGCCATCAGAGCTCCCCGTCCCGGGGATCGGGCGACTCCGCCGCAGGCCCATCCGCGTTATGCCGGGCGTCCGCTTCCGTAGCCCGATCGATCAGGGCTTCGAGGTCCCGGCCCCGGCCGACGCTTGCGTCAAACACAAAGCGCAGGCGGGGTACGGTGCGCATCGGTGCTGAACGGGCAAGAGCGCTGCGCAGAAAGCCGCCAGCACCGTTAAGCACCTCAAGGGCGGGTTTGGCATCGGTCTCCGAATCGCAGCCCAGGAGGGTCACGAAGACCCGGGCGTGAGCAAGATCCCGGCTGACGTCGACGGCGGTCACGCTCACCATGCCAAGGCGGGGATCGCGGAGTTCGCGCTGTACCAGCAGTGCCAGCTCACGCTGCAGATAGTCGGATACCCGCTCCCGCCGACTGAACTCCCGTGCCATGGCCCGGCAAACGCTGCGCGGCCCTTACAGGGTCCGCGCAACCTCGCGGACTTCGAACACCTCGATCTGATCGCCGACTTTAACATCGGTGTAATTCTTTACACCGATACCGCACTCCATACCGTTGCGGACTTCGCTGGCGTCGTCCTTGAAGCGACGCAGGGATTCGAGTTCGCCCTCGTAGATCACAACGTTGTCGCGCAGGACGCGGATCGGCTTGGAGCGATACACCGTGCCCTCCACGACCATACAGCCGGCGATCTGCCCGAACTTCGGCGAGCGGAACACGTCGCGGACCTCGGCGATGCCGAGAATCTCCTCGCGCAGCTCCGGTGCAAGCATGCCCACCAGCGCCGACTTCACGTCGTCTATGAGATCGTAGATCACGTTGTAGTAGCGGAGATCGACGCCCTCGTCCTCGACGAGACGGCGGGACGATGCGTCCGCGCGGACGTTGAATCCGAAGATCACGGCGTCGGAGGTGAGCGCCAGGTTGACGTCGCTTTCGGTGATACCGCCGACGCCGCCGGACACGATATTGACCTGCACCTCCTCGTTGCCGAGTTCGAGCAACGATGACTGCAGCGCCTCGAGGGAGCCGCGCACGTCCGCCTTGACGACGAGGTTAAGCGTACTCTTCTCGCCGGCGGTCATACTCTCGAACATATTGTCGAGCTTTGCCGCCTGCTGCCGCTGGAGTTTGTTCTCGCGCTGCTTTGACTGGCGAAAATCCGCCAGTTCGCGAGCACGTTTTTCATTTTCAAGTACGGCGAACTGGTCTCCGGCATCCGGCGTTCCGTCGAGGCCAAGAATCTCCACGGGGATACTCGGCCCGGCGTCGGCGATGGGATCACCGTTCTCATCGAGCATGGCGCGCACGCGTCCGAACTGCAGGCCGGCGAGAACGATATCGCCCTGGCGCAACGTGCCGCTTTGCACGAGCAGCGTGGTCACCGGACCCCGGCCTTTATCGAGGCGGGACTCGATCACGATACCCTGGGCCGGCACATCGCGCGGGGCCTGCAGCTCCAGCAGTTCCGCCTGCAGAAGAATGGCGTCGAGCAGCGAATCAACGCCGTCACCGTTGAGCGCGGAAACGTGTACAAACTGGTACTCACCGCCCCATTCCTCGGGGATGACTTCCTGCGCCGCAAGCTCGTTCTTGACGCGATCGGGATCAGCACCTTCTTTGTCGATCTTGTTCACGGCGACAATCAACGGAACTTCCGCCGCCTTGGCGTGCTGCACCGCCTCGATGGTCTGGGGCATAACGCCGTCGTCGGCGGCAACGACCAGAATCACGATATCCGTACTCTTCGCACCGCGGGCGCGCATGGCCGTGAAGGCCGCGTGACCCGGGGTGTCGAGGAAGGAGATCATGCCGTGACCCGTTTCCACGTGGTAGGCGCCGATGTGCTGGGTGATGCCTCCCGCCTCGCCCGAGGCAACGCGCGTCTCGCGGATGTAGTCCAGCAGCGACGTCTTGCCATGATCGACGTGGCCCATCACGGTAACCACCGGTGCCCGCGGCTCCTGCGTTCCTTCGTGCTGCGCCAGCGTTTCGCTGAGACCCTGCTCGAGCGAGTCCGCGCTGACGAGCTTGGGCGTGTGCCCGAGTTCCTCCACCACGAGAATCGCCGTGTCCTGATCGATCATCTGGTTGATCGTGGCCATAACGCCGAGCTTCATCAGCTCTTTGATCACCACGCCGGACTTTACCGACATCTGCTGCGCGAGGCCGCCTACAGACGTCATATCCGCAAGTTCCACCTCGTACACAATGCGCTCCGTGGGACGTTCGAAACCGTGCTTGCCGTGTTCTTCGTGCGTTGCCTTTATCTTGCGTCGACCGCCGCGGCGCCGGGCCACTCCGGCTTCTGCCGCTTCAAGATCAGACAGCGACAGGTTGTGGCCGCGGTGCTTGCCACGACCCAGGGGCTCGCTCTGCAGACGGCCGCGGGTCTTCTTGCGCCGCGGCTCCTCTCGAGTCGTCGGGGGCGCATCGTGCAGGCGCTTGGGCTTTCGTGCCGCGTCCGTTGACGCGGGTGAGGGAGCGCGTTTCGCGGCCGCGGCGGCCTCGGCGGCCTTTCGCTCCGCCTCGGCTTTCTTCGCCTCGATCGCTGCGGCGCGCGCGGCTTCCTCCTGCTCTTCCTGACGCTTGCGGCGTGCCGCGGCGCGCTGGCGAAGGATTTCCGGATCGACGTCCTTGTCGTCCTCCTCCTCTTCCAGCTCCGGCGTGAGCGCGCTTTCAGGAGCTTCGGCCACCTCCGGCTCGGACGTCTCTGAGACCGGTGCCTCGGATTCAACCTCGGCCGCGGGCGCCTCTTCCACGAGCTCGTCGGCGAGCTCGTCTGGCTGCAGCTCCGGCTCCTCTGGCACCTCACGCTTCACGTAGGTGCGCTTTTTACGCACTTCTACGTTGACGGTTTTCTTGCCCGCACCGGAACCCGCACGCAGTGTGCTCAACGTCTTGCGCTTCAGCGTGATGCGCCGGGGCGCGGCTTCCGACTCGCCGTGGCTCCGCTTCAGAAACGCGAGGAGCGTTTTCTTGTCTTCGTCCGACACCGACTCCTCCGCCTGCTTATGCGGCAAGCCCGCGTCCTTCATCTGCGCCAGCAGGCGCTCCACGGGTGCACCGACCGTTTCTGCGAGTTGCTGTACTGTTACCTGCGCCATCGCGCTGTCTCCCTATGGACCGTTTCCCCCGTTCGCGTGGTGCTGCCCTCAGGCAGACTCCTCCGCGAACCAGGGCGCCCGGGCTGTCATGATCAGCTCTCCGGCGCGCTCTTCGGTCATACCTTCTATATCCATCAATTCGTCTACGCCCTGCTCGGCGAGGTCTTCCATCGTGACAATGCCGCGGTTGGCGAGCACGAAGGCCAGGGGCCGATCCATGCCTTCCATCGTAAGCAGGTCCTCCGCAGGCTTCTGGTCGCCGAGCTGCTCCTCGGAGGCGATGGCGAGCGTGAGCAGTGCGTCCTTGGCCCGAGCCCGCAGCTCTTCCGCGATGTCCTCGTCGAAGCCGTCGATGGAGGTCATTTCCTCCAGCGGCACGTAGGCGACTTCCTCCAGGCTGGTAAAGCCTTCATCGACCAGAATGCCGGCGACGTCTTCATCCACATCGAGCTGCTCCATGAAGGTCTGGATGACCTGGCCGGCCTCCGCCTCCTGCTTCTCGACGGCTTCTTCCACGCTCATCACGTTGATGGTCCAGCCGGTCAGCTCGCTGGCCAGACGTACGTTCTGTCCGGCGCGACCGATAGCCTGGGCGAGATTGTCCTCCGCCACGGCAACGTCCATGGTGTGGCTTTCCTCGTCGACGACGATGGACTCCACCTCCGCCGGTGACATGGCGTTGATCACGAGCTGGGCCGCGTTGTCGTCCCAGAGGACGATGTCGACGCGTTCGTTGTCGAGCTCGTTGGATACGGCCTGCACCCGGGAGCCGCGCATGCCCACGCAGGCACCGACGGGATCGATGCGCTGATCATTGGTCTTGACCGCGATCTTGGCTCTCGATCCCGGGTCGCGGGCGGCGCTGCGAATCTGGATGACACCCTCGGCGATTTCCGGGACCTCAATCTTGAACAGCTCGATGAGCATCTCCGGGCAGGCACGACTGAGAATCAGCTGGGGACCGCGCGATTCGGTGCTGATCTCGCGCAGGATGGCCCGCACGCGATCGTTGATGCGGAACGTCTCGCGACCGACAAGCTGTTCCCGCGGCAGAAGCCCTTCCGCATTGCTGCCCAGATCGACAATGACGTTATCCCGTGTCACCTTCTTTACCGTACCGGCCACGAGTTCGCCCACACGGCCCTCGTAGAGTTCCACAACCTGCGCGCGCTCCGCATCGCGCACTTTCTGCACGATGACCTGCTTCGCCGTTTGCGCCGCGATGCGGCCGAACTCGACGTTCTCGACCTGCTCCTCGTACACGTCGCCGGGCTTCAGGGCCTCGTCCTTCTCGGCCGCCTCTTCGGTGGTGAACTGTGTACCGAGCAGCGCAAGCTCGTCATCGGGCACAACCAACCAGCGACGCACGGTCTGGTACTCGCCGGATTCACGATCGATGGTGACTTCGATATCCGCGTCCTCGTCGTAGCGCTTCTTCGTGGCCATGGCGAGGGCGGACTCGATAGCGCCGAAGATGATGTCCTCGTCGACGCCCTTTTCCGCCGAGACGGCCTCGGCTACCAACAGGATTTCTTTATTCATGTGATCTACCTCGATCGCGGACCCAGAGGCCTGCTCAGATGCGCAGTGTGAGCTGCGCTCGTTCTATTTCGCTGAAGGGCAGCAGATACTCGTGGTCATCCACCAGGATCACGATGTCCTCGCCCTCTATGGCACGCAGTACACCCCGGTACTTGCGTCGCCCTTCGAAAGGTCGCCTCAGGCGTACCTCCAATTCTTCTCCCGTATAAGCTGTGTACTGATCGAGGCGAAACAGGCGCCGATCAACCCCCGGGGACGAAACCTCGAGCACGTACTCGCCGCTCACGGGTCCTTCCACGTCCAACAGCGCACCGACCTGCTGACTCACCACTGCACAGTCGTCGACGCTCACGCCGGCCTCCGCGTCTATATATAGCCGGAGCAGGCTGTGACGACCCTGGGGAAGATGCTCCACACCCCATAGTTCAAAGCCCTGGGCTTCTACCGTCGGAGCCAGCAATTCGCGGAGTTTTTCTTCCCGTGCACTCATCAACGGCCAGCCAATAAAAAAGCCCCAGAAGGGGCTTTTTTCGTCACGTCGCCTTCCTGGGAGCTGGCGACGAGTGTTGGTAGCGGGGGCCGGATTTGAACCGACGACCTTCGGGTTATGAGCCCGACGAGCTACCAGGCTGCTCCACCCCGCATCAAATCTTCTCTTCAGTACCACTATCGGCCAGCCTAACCCCGGCTGACCTGTCGCTTTGCGTTTGGGTCACGAGACCCGCAAAACGCGCGTTCCTGCGAGGCAGCCCCTCAAGCCACCCCTTCGAGAGGTCGCGTAGTATAGGGATGGTGCTCTGGGTGTGCAAGGCTCTTTAGCTGGTTTGCCGGGGTCCTAGAGCGGGACGGTTGCCGCGGTGTGGCGCATCCCTATGCTTCGGCCCTGCGCCGCAGTCTCCAGCCACGCTTCGCCGGTGTTGTTGCTCCCACCGGACCGGGTTTCCCGGCCCTTCCGGACTGCAGTGCCTGGCTGTTCGGGACTGCGCCCGGCTGTACCGGGCGGTGATAAAAAATCAGGGAACAGAAACGGCGAGCGTTCCCGGAAGATTGGTGCCGAAGGGGGGACTTGAACCCCCACGCGCAGTGCGCACTACCCCCTCAAGATAGCGTGTCTACCAATTCCACCACTTCGGCGTATTCGTACTAAGGTCATAGGCTGAAACATCGCATGGAACGATCAGCCCGGGCGACCGGATTTGTTGTTCTATAGCTTCTTACTGCAGCTTCTTACTGCAGCTTCTTACTGCTGTTCCCGTTCCGCACCGGGGAGACTCGGCAGATCGTCGTCTGCATCGACTCCCATGGACATGTCAGCATCCATAAGCTCCGCGCCATCCAGGGCGGGAAGGTCTTCAAAGACCGGCCCGTCTTGTGTGGCTTGCTCGTCCAATACCGGCAACTCGCTGTCTTCCACAAGCGGCGCAGGCTCTGGTAACTGCAGATCGAACTCTCCCGCCGACGAGGTCTTGTCCTTGGCGATGACGGCCAGACCAAAACTCGTGGCAAAGAAAAGGGCCACGAGCCACGCGGTGGTCCGAGTCAGGACATTGCCGCTGCCGCTGCTGCCAAACAGAGTCTGGGAAGCACCGGCACCGAAGGACGCGCCCATATCGGCGCCCTTGCCCTGTTGCAGCATAATCAGACCGATGATCGCCAGTGCCAGCAGTAAATGCGTCACCAGTATCAATTGTTCAATCAGCTCTGCGCTCATTATCTCCGTATCTCTGTCTCTGCTCTACGCTACGCGGCTGCTTCAATGATCGCGGCGAACGCTTCGGCGTCCAGCGACGCACCGCCTACCAGTGCGCCGTCGATGTCTTGCTCGGCAAACAGCGCGGCCGCGTTATCCGCCTTCACGCTGCCTCCATAGAGAATACGCACGCGCTCGGCGGCGCTTTCATCCATGGCCGAGAGCACCGAACGCAGCCTGCCGTGCATCTCCTGCGCAAGTTCCGGCGTCGCCGTCAGTCCCGTGCCGATGGCCCAGACCGGCTCGTAGGCGACGACCACGGCCGCCAGGTCCGGGAGATCCGCCAGCGCGCCGCGCAGCTGTCGCTCAACGACGGCCTCGGCCTCACCCGCCTCGCGTTGTTCCTGCGTCTCGCCGACGCAGACAACCGGAGTCAAACCGGCTCTCAGAGCCGCCACGGTCTTTGCCGCGATGAGCGCGTCGGATTCCTGGTGATACTGACGACGCTCCGAATGTCCCACAATTACCCAGCGACAGCCGCAATCCGCAAGCATCTCCGTAGAGGTCTCGCCGGTATAGGCGCCGCTCTGCGAGTGGCTGCAATCCTGTGCGCCGGTCTCCAGTCCCGTATTCTCTAGCAGAGTATGTACCTGGCTCAGGTAGGGCGACGGAGGACAAATAACACTTTGAACTTCCCGGGCACCGATTCCCCCACCAAGGCGGTCACCGAGCGCCTGCAGCAGCGCGCGGTTCTCTTCGCTGCTACCGTTCAGCTTCCAATTGGCCATGACCAGCATCTGGCGCATGGGGCGAAAATCCGGGGAGTTCAAGGGCGCGCAATGTTACCCAAGGCGTCAGGGCACCGCAAGACGCAATAGCTGCCCGTCGGGCACTACCGGATCGGCGGTTTCAGGCTGCGGCGCGGCGCTCAGGCGGCCGCCAGTGCCCCTTCCACCGTATCCGCCAGCGAACGGCACAGGCGATCGACCTGTTCGCGGTGACGGCCTTCGACCATGACTCGCACGACTGGCTCGGTTCCCGATGGGCGCAGCAGCACTCGACCGCTGTCACCGAGTTCTTTCTCCACCGCGGCCACCGCGGCCAGCACGCCGGGTTGCGCCACGGCCGCGGCGCCATCGGTGGTGGGTACGTTGATCATCGTCTGGGGGAACAGGGGTACGTGGATCAGCGCCTCTCGCAGACTGCGGCGGCCTTCCACCAGGGCTCGCAGAACCTGAAGCGACGAAACGATGCCATCACCGGTCGTCGTTACGTCGGAGCAGATAATATGGCCCGAAGACTCGCCACCCACGTGCCAGCCCTCGACCTCCATACGCTCGCGCACGTAGCGGTCTCCGACTTTGCTCCGGGCAAAGCGCAGACCCTCGGCCTGAAGCGCAAGCTCAAGACCCAGGTTGGACATGAGTGTTCCCACGACACCGGCGTCGGACGCTCCCGTACGCAGGCGGTGCATGGCGATGATGTACAGCAACTGGTCCCCGTCGACCGATGTTCCCTCGTCGTCCACGAAGAGCACGCGGTCGCCATCCCCATCGTAGGCAATTCCCAGATCACATTCGCGCTCCTTGACGGTCTGCGCCAGGCCGCGCATGTCGGTAGATCCCACACTGGCGTTGATATTGAAGCCGTCGGGAGAAACACCGATCGGTACGACTTCGGCGCCAAGCTCCGCCAACACGTTAGGAGCGATCGAATAAGTAGCACCATGAGCGCAGTCCACGGCAATACGCAGACCGCGAAGACTGAACCCCTCGGGCACGGTCGCCTTGCAGAATTCGATGTAGCGTCCGGCGGCATCCACGAGCCGTTGAACCTTGCCGATCTTGTCCGATGGAACACAGACCAGGGGCCGGTCAATTTCCTCTTCTATGGCAAGTTCCACAGCGTCATCCAGCTTCGCGCCCTGGGCGGAAAAAAACTTAATGCCGTTGTCGAAGTAAGGATTGTGCGACGCGCTGATGACGATGCCCGCATCGGCGTTTTGCGTGCGCGTCATAAGCGCCACGGCGGGCGTGGGCATGGGCCCAAGCAACTTTACGTCGACCCCCGCCGCAACAAGTCCCGCCTCGAGGGCGGATTCAAACATGTAGCCCGATATACGCGTGTCCTTGCCGATGATCACGCTGCAGCGGCCCCGGCCCGCCGCGTCGCGAGAGAAGACCCGGCCACAGGCCCAGCCGAGTTTGAGCACGAAATCCGGCGTAATAGGCGCCTTGCCCACCAGGCCGCGAATTCCGTCGGTCCCAAAATATCGCTTGCTCATGATTCTTCGGCTCCCTCGACCGCCTCAAGAATGCGCAGCACATCCGCCGTTTCACCCACGTCGTGCACGCGCAGGAGGGCGGCGCCCCGCTGCGCTGCCAGCATGGCCAGCGCCAGGCTGCCCGGCAGTCGTTCTTCCACCGCGCGACCCGTGAGTTTAGCAATCAGGGACTTACGCGATAAGCCGACCACCAGGGGCGATCCCAGAACCGTGAGTTCGGTCAAGTTCGCGAGCAAGGCGAGATTGTGCTCCAGGGACTTGCCGAACCCGAAACCCGGGTCAAAAAGGATGCGTTCGGCGGGGATACCGGCATCCTCGCAGGCATTGCGCCGTGCGAGCAGGTAGGCGCGCACGTCCTTGGTCACATGGGCATAGTGCGGCGCGGTCTGCATCGTCCGGGGCGAGCCCTGCATGTGCATCAGGCACACGGGAAGCTCGACTGTCGCCGCGACTTCAAGGGCACCGGGTCGAGTCAGCGCTCGCACATCGTTGAGCATGCTCGCGCCCACCGCTGCGGCCTCGCGCATCACCCTGGGAGTTGAGGTATCTACCGAAACGACCGCGTCGGTTTCCCGGGCCAGCACCTCCACCACGGGCAGCACTCGATCGAGCTCTTCCTGCTCGGGTACCGGGTCGGCGCCAGGCCGCGTCGATTCCCCACCGACATCCAGCACCGCAGCACCGGACTCGACCATAGCGCCGGCGACGCGCAGCACCGCGTCGAGATCGACGCCATCGGCGTAAAGCCGACCGCCGTCGGAGAATGAGTCGGGGGTGATGTTGAGTACACCCATGATTTGCGGCCGCCGAAGGTCAAGGGAACGACCGCCGCAATCGAGGACCACGGACATTGAACGTTTGAGGAAAAAGGGGGGGAAATAAAAACGGGCGGTACGACGTATACCGCCCGTTTGCGAGCCTGAGTCTAGTGTTCTCCGGCCGGCCCGCCGATGGGGCCACTGCGATCCGGCGTATCCGTCGCCGGCGCGGACCCTGAACCGCCGTCACCGCCGCGATTGCTCCAATCGCCGGGCTCGCGGACAGGGCGACCGTCCATAATGTCGTCGATCTGATCGGAATCGATCGTCTCGTACTGCATGAGTGCGTCGGCCATCACGTGCAGCTTATCAAAGTTGGCCTCCAGGATTTCCTGGGCCTTTTTGTAGCATTCATCGATGATGCGACGAACTTCGGCATCGATCTGTTTGGCCGTTTCGTCGGACATGCCCTTGTGGGCCTGGGCGGCGCTGCGGCCGAGGAACACTTCCTCGCCTCCCTCGTCGTACATGAGCGGACCCATCTTCACGGACAGACCCCACTTCGTGACCATGTTGCGGGCGATTTCCGTCGCCCGCTGAATGTCGTTCGAGGCTCCAGTGGTGATGCCTTCCGGTCCCAGGGTCATTTCCTCCGCGATACGGCCACCGAAGAGGCTGCAGATCTGGCTGATGATGTGCCGACGGCTGTGCGAGTAGCGGTCTTCCTCGGGGAGGAACATGGTCACCCCGAGCGCCCGGCCCCGCGGGATGATGCTCACCTTGTAGACCGGATCGTGTTCCGGCATGAGGCGCCCGACGATGGCGTGACCCGCCTCGTGGTAGGCCGTATTACGCTTCTCGTCCTCGGACATCACCATGGATTTGCGCTCGGCGCCCATCATGATTTTGTCTTTCGCCAGTTCGAACTGAGTCATACCCACCATCCGCACGCCGGCGCGGGCGGCGAAAAGGGCGGCCTCGTTGACCAGGTTGGCAAGATCGGCACCGGAAAAGCCGGGCGTACCGCGGGCGATCTTGGACGCTTCCACGTCTTCGGCGAGCGGCACCTTGCGCATGTGCACCTTGAGAATCTGCTCGCGACCGCGGATGTCCGGCAGTCCGACCACCACCTGGCGATCAAAACGCCCGGGGCGTAGCAGAGCCGGGTCAAGAACGTCGGGGCGGTTTGTGGCCGCGATCACGATCACGCCGTCGTTGACCTCAAAGCCGTCCATCTCGACGAGCAGCTGGTTCAAGGTCTGCTCACGCTCATCGTGACCGCCGCCGAGACCGGCGCCGCGGTGACGACCGACCGCATCAATCTCGTCGATAAAGATGATGCACGGGGACTGCTTCTTGGCCTGGTCAAACATATCCCGAACGCGGGATGCGCCCACACCAACAAACATTTCTACGAAGTCCGATCCCGAAATGGAGAAGAACGGCACCTTGGCCTCGCCGGCGATAGCTTTGGCCAGCAGCGTCTTACCGGTACCGGGCTGGCCCACCATAAGAACCCCGCGGGGAATCCGCCCGCCGAGCTTCTGGAATTTGCTGGGGTCGCGCAGGAACTCGACCAGTTCCTGGACGTCCTCCTTCGCTTCATCCACACCGGCGACGTCGGCAAAGGTCGTAGTGATCTGATCCTCACCCAGCAGGCGGGCCTTGCTCTTTCCGAAGCTCATCGGGCCGCCGCGGCCACCGGCTCCGCCCTGCATCTGCCGCATGAAGAACATGAAGACTGCAATGATGATCAGAATCGGGAAGCTGGCGACAAGCAACTGCGTCCAAACGCTCTGCTGCTCGGGCTCACGTCCTTCAACTACGACCTCGTGAGTGAGTAGGTCGTCGATCAGCTTCGGGTCTTCGACCATGGGGCGGGTCGTCTCAAAACGCGAACCGTCGTAGCGCTCGCCGAAGATGGTGAGGCCGTCGATCGTCACCTTGCGCACCTGATCGCGCTGGATCTCGGTGATGAACTCGGAGTAAACCATCCGCTCCGTGGGCGTTTGCATGCTGAAATTATTGAAGATAGACAGCAGCACTGCCGCAATAACGAGCCAGAGCAACAAATTCTTGGCCATGTCGTTCAAAGCAATCACCTCGTAGCGGCCCCTTGGGGGGCTCGAATGTTTAGGACCTCACGGTGCCGTGTTCATTGCGGCAACCAGCGTGTCAGATCAAGAACTTGTCTCTACTGGTTCTACTGACTCTACTGACTTTACTGACGCCAGCTGCCTCTAGGTGCTGACTGGCACTCCTGGCCGTCGGTGGAGGCACCCCAATCGCAACGTTAACGGACAGGATTCGACCCGGGGGCAGAGCGGCCTACCAGTATAGCTTTTTTACGTCGCGAATCCCGATGCGGGCCACTCTGGCCCCTTACGGACTCTGACGTCGACTCTACGCGTCACTGTGGCCGGCGAAATCCCCGGGCCACGACATACACTTCTCTTGACCGCGGCCGCGATGCCGCCGGCTTGCGTGTTAGAACCGCGCTGAAATTCTCGCGCAGATTTCGCAGCAGTTCGTCGAAGCCCTCACCCTGGAAAACCTTGGCAGCGAAGGCACCGTCCACCCGGAGTGTACGGAGTGCAAAATCCGCGGCGAGTTCCACCAGGTACATGGCTCGAGGCTGGTCTACCGCGCTCATACCACTCATGTTGGGGGCCATATCGGATAATACAAGGTCAGCACCATCCTCGCCTATTTCCTTCAAAATCCGCTCAAAAACTTCGTTTTCCGTAAAATCTCCGCGAAAAAACGTGACGCCTGCGATACTGTCCATGGGCAGAATGTCCGAGGCTACGACCCGACCGTGGTGACCGACAAGGTTTGCCGCCACCTGCGACCATCCACCGGGCGCGCTGCCCAGGTCCACAACCGTCATTCCGGGCCGCATCAGTCGGTCGCGTTCCTGCAGCTCCAGAAGCTTGTAGCAGGCCCGGGAGCGGTAACCATCGCGCTGCGCTCGCTGGACGAAGGGGTCTTCCCGGTGCTCACGAAGCCAGGCTTTGCTGGAGGATCTTTTTTTTGCCATCAGTGCGAGTAGACACTGTCCTGGAATTCGACTTGCTCGCCCGCCACGCAGGCGCGCACGGTATGTCACCGTCGGGCGCGGCCCTGACGAGGCTAGCACGTTTCGATGCCCGCGGCCGTAGTGCGCGCCATCGCTTACTGAAGATGATGCCCTGAAGTTCTCCAGGCGCCGGCATTCATTCTGGGACCGGGAGAAATTGAGTAGAAAACCACGTTAGCGAAGCCGCGGGGCCTGGGTAGTCCATGCAGGACCTCGCGCACATGTGATTGCCGTCACTCCCGCCCATGCATTGAGTGCGACGGCACAGGATTGGTAACCACCCGCATGGCACGGCCTGAGCCCGCCGTGTACACTCCGCGCCCCGTTCACCGGAGTCCCCCCATGCCAGCCACCCCGGATCAGCGCCAGCTGCGCGCGATCGGTCATCGACTGAAGCCCGTGGTTACGATCGCCGGGAAAGGACTCAGTGATGGGGTCAGGGCCGAACTTGAACGCGCGCTCGAGCACCACGAACTGATCAAAATCAAACTTTCGGTCGGTGACCGGGACCGGCGCGATGCCGTCCTGCAAGAGCTGCTGGCATCGCACGGCGCCGAGCTGGTGCAGCGGGTGGGCAACACGGCGCTGATTCTGCGCCGCAGCGAACATCCCGATCCGGGAAAATCGAACCTGCTTCGCCCCGCCTGAACTCGCGACGCGTTCCGAAGCGCGGGGAAACTCAGCCGTGACGGACTTCGCTGATCTCGTACTCCTGGTCGCCGCCGGGCGCGCGCACCGTAACCACGTCACCCTCTTCCTTGCCGATCAGGGCACGCGCAATCGGTGAGTTAACCGAGATCAGATTGTTTTTCACATCGGCTTCGTCGTCGCCAACGATGCGGTAGCTCACGGTGCTGTCGTCGTCCATGTTGGTCAGGTCGACGCTGACTCCGAAGATCACCTTGCCCGTATGTGCGATGGCACTCACGTCGATCACCTGGGCATGAGAAAGCTTGCCCTCGATGTCCATGATGCGTCCCTCGACGAAACTCTGCTGTTCGCGGGCGGCGTGATACTCGGCGTTCTCCTTGAGATCACCGTGTTCCCGGGCCTCGGCAATGGCTGCGGAGATGCGCGGGCGCTCTACCTTCTTGAGTTGCTCGAGCTCGGCACGCAGGGCTCTCTCCCCTTCGACGGTCATCGGCACCTTGTTCATGCGTGCATGCTCCTGTGCAGGTCCTGAAGGCGACGCACGGTCTTATCGTCATCCTGCTGCAGTGTAAGGCATACGGCTTCGGCTGCCGCCAGGGTCGTCGTGTAAAACACGCGCTGCGCCTCGGCGCTGGCCCGAATCTGGGCGGAGTCCATGATGGCGCGACGACCTTCGGTGGTGTTGATGATGATGTCCGCCTCGTCGTTCTTGATCATGTCCACGACGTGCGGGCGCCCCTCGAGTACTTTTTTGACGCGGCGCACGCCCAGCCCGGCCGCCTCCAGCGCATCAGCGGTGCCGCTGGTCGCGGCGAGGTCAAAACCGAGTTCCACCATCTTTTGCGCGATCTGCACAGCGCCGGGTTTGTCCACATCACGCACGGACATGAGCAGCGTCCCCTTGCGCGGTGGCGGGTCGCCGGCCGCGAGCTGCGCCTTGGCGAAGGCGTCGGCGAAGCTCGCTCCGGTGCCCATGACTTCGCCCGTGGATTTCATTTCCGGCCCCAGGATGGGATCGACCCCGGGGAACTTGTTGAAGGGCAGGACCGCCTCCTTCACCGAGAAAAATCCCGGCACGACTTCTTCCGTCACGCCCTGCTCCGCAAGGGTCTTCCCGGCCATGCAGCGCGCCGCCACCTTGGCCAGGGAACGACCGATGCACTTGGACACAAAGGGCACGGTGCGCGAGGCCCGGGGGTTCACCTCGATGACGTAGACCTCGCCGTCCTGCCAGGCGAGCTGCACGTTCATCAGACCCTTTACGCCGAGCGCCAGCGCCATCTGGCGCACCTGATCGCGCATCACATCCTGCACGTCGGCGGGGAGGCTGTAGGGCGGCAGGGAACAGGCCGAGTCGCCCGAGTGCACTCCGGCCTGTTCGATGTGCTGCATGATCGCGCCGATCACCACTTCTTTACCGTCGGACACGGCGTCGATGTCCACTTCGACCGCCGCACTAAGGAAGCGATCCAGGAGAACCGGGGCCTCCTCAGATACGGACACGGCCTCGCGCATGTAACGCTGGAGATCCTTCTCGTGGTACACGATTTCCATCGCCCGACCCCCGAGAACATAAGACGGTCGCACCACGAGCGGGTAGCCGATCCCCTGAGCGGCCTCCACCGCCTCGGCGGCACTGCGCACCGTCGTGTTGGCCGGCTGCAGCAGGTCGAGGTCCTGAATCAGCTGCTGGAATCGCTCCCGGTCCTCGGCGCGATCGATGGCGTCGGGCGTCGTGCCGATGATGGGCACGCCGGCGCCTTCGAGGGCCCGGGCGAGCTTCAGCGGCGTCTGACCGCCGAACTGCACGATGACGCCCTCGGGCTTTTCCACGTGCACGATCTCCAGTACGTCCTCCAGCGTCACCGGCTCAAAGTACAGCCGGTCCGAGGTGTCATAGTCCGTGGAGACGGTCTCGGGGTTGCAGTTGACCATGATGGTCTCGTAGCCGTCTTCGCGCATGGCGAGGACGGCGTGGACGCAGCAGTAGTCGAACTCGATGCCCTGGCCAATGCGATTGGGGCCGCCGCCGAGCACGAGGATCTTCGGCCGCTCCGAGGGTTCGGCCTCGCATTCCTCGTCGTAGCTGGAGTACATATAGGCGGTGCTTGAGGCGAACTCCGCCGCACAGGTGTCCACGCGCTTGTACACGGGCCGGATACCCTGCTCCTGACGCCGCTCGCGCAGCTCGGTCTCGCTACAGCCCAGGAGCGCCGCGAGGCGTCGATCCGCGAAGCCCTTGCGCTTTAGCGCACGCATGCGCGGCGCGTCGAGATCCTCGAGGCTCTCGTCGGCCAGCCGCGCCTCTTCGGCAATGATGTCTTCGATCTGCACCAGG
This sequence comes from Pseudomonadota bacterium, assembly GCA_038748515.1. Classification (GTDB taxonomy): domain Bacteria; phylum Pseudomonadota; class Gammaproteobacteria; order Pseudomonadales; family Halieaceae; genus Congregibacter. Next base: position 334,733 of record JBCDIW010000002.1, on the reverse strand, counting down.
AACCACGGATCGACGCCCGAGTGGCCGTATACCGTGTCCACATCCATGCCCAGCCGGAAGGCGTCGGCGAGATGCCAGATGCGCTCGGCACCCGGGTTGATCAACTCAGCGATCAGCTCGTCGCTGGGTCCGGTCTCATCGCCGTGGAGCTGCGATTCCAGTCCCGAAGCGCCGACCTCGAGACCGCGCAGGGCTTTTTGCAACGATTCCTGAAAGTTGCGTCCGATGGCCATGACCTCGCCCACGGACTTCATCTGCGTAGTGAGACGCGCGTTGGCCGCGTTGAATTTCTCGAAGGCGAAGCGCGGCACCTTCGTGACCACGTAGTCGATGGCCGGTTCGAAGGAGGCCGGCGTCGCACCCCCGGTGATGTCGTTGGCAAGCTCGTCCAGGGTGTAGCCGATAGCCAGCTTGGCCGCGACCTTGGCTATAGGAAAGCCCGTGGCCTTGGATGCAAGGGCGGAAGATCGGGACACCCGCGGGTTCATTTCGATCACCACCATGCGCCCCGTATCCGGACAGGTGCCGAACTGCACGTTCGATCCGCCGGTTTCCACGCCGATCTCGCGCAGCACCGCCAGGGAGGCGTCGCGCATGATCTGGTATTCCTTGTCCGTGAGCGTTTGCGCCGGAGCCACGGTAATGGAGTCACCGGTGTGCACGCCCATGGCGTCGAAGTTCTCGATAGCGCAGACGATGATGCAGTTGTCATTGCGATCGCGCACAACCTCCATCTCGTACTCTTTCCAGCCGATGAGCGACTCATCGATGAGCAGCTCCGAGGTCGGGGATAGATCGAGGCCGCGGGCGCAGATCTCCTCAAATTCCTCGCGGTTGTAGGCGATACCGCCGCCGGAGCCGCCCATGGTGAAGGAGGGTCGGATGATGCAGGGGAAGCCGATGGCATCGAGCACCTGCAGCGCCTCTTCCATGCTGTGCGCCAGGGCCGCGCGCGGCGTCTCGAGGCCAATGCGCTTCATGGCCTTGTCGAAAAGCTCCCGGTCCTCGGCCTTATCGATCGCCTCCTTGGTCGCGCCGATCAGCTCGACACCCTCGGCTTCCAGAACGCCTTCTCTGGCCAGATCAAGGGCGCAGTTGAGCGCCGTCTGGCCGCCCATGGTCGGCAGCAGGGAATCGGGCTTTTCGACCTGGATGATGCGCTGCACCGTGCGCCACTCGATGGGCTCGATGTAGGTCGCATCCGCCATGGCCGGATCGGTCATGATCGTAGCCGGGTTCGAGTTCACCAGAATGACCCGGTAGCCCTCCTCGCGCAGAGCCTTGCAGGCCTGAGCGCCGGAATAATCGAACTCGCAGGCCTGACCGATAACGATGGGGCCGGCGCCGAGGATGAGGATGCTCTGGAGGTCTGTGCGTTTTGGCATTGCCCTAAGCCGCCCTGTCCTGCATGAGGTCTATGAATCGATCGAAGAGCGCCGACGCCTCGTGCGGGCCGGGACTCGCCTCGGGATGGCCCTGGAAACTGAAGGCGGGCCGATCCGTGCGCTCGATGCCCTGCAGCGTTCCGTCAAAGAGAGAGCGGTGCGTGACCGCGAGGCAGGACGGCAGGAAGTCACCATCGACCGCGAAGCCGTGGTTCTGACTGGTGATCAAAACGCGCGAGGTAGCGAGATCCTGCACCGGATGGTTAGCGCCGTGGTGGCCAAACTTCATTTTCAGCGTCGAAGCTCCGCTGGCCAGGGCAAGGAGCTGGTGGCCGAGGCAGATGCCGAAAATGGGCAATTTTGCGTCGAGGAGTTCGCGAATCGCGGCAATCGCATAGCTGCAGGGCTCGGGGTCGCCCGGGCCGTTGGAAAGGAATACACCGTCGGGCTGCATGGAAAGCACTTTCCGCGCCGGCGTCTGGGCCGGGACCACGGTCAGGTCGCAGCCGCGTTCGGCCAGCATGCGCAGGATATTGCGCTTCACGCCGAAGTCGTAGGCGACGACCTTGAAACGCGGCTCGTCCACGGCCGGGTCCGGGTGCCCCCGGCCGAGGCGCCAGGTCCCGGCACTCCAACGATAGCTGGCTTTCGTTGAGACTTCCTTGGCCAGGTCCATCCCCTTGAGACCGGCAAATCCCCGCGCTTGCGCCAGAGCGTCGTCTTCGTCAATCTCCGCGGTCGCCATGAGGCAGCCGTTCTGGGCACCCTTGTCGCGGAGCAATCGTGTCAGCCGTCGCGTATCGATCTCCGCAATGGCGGCCACACCGCGCTCTTCAAGGTAAGCATCGAGGGACTGCTGCATGCGGAAGTTGCTCGCCCGGAGCGGCAAGTCCCGGATCACGAGCCCCGCCGCCCAGATGCGCTCCGACTCCTCGTCCTCGGGATTCACCCCGGTGTTGCCGATATGCGGATAGGTAAGCGTGACAATCTGCCGGGCGTAGGAGGGGTCGGTGAGAATTTCCTGATAGCCCGTCATCGCCGTGTTGAACACCACCTCGCCGACTGACACGGTCTCCGCGCCGATGGAACGCCCGCGAAAGACGCTGCCGTCTTCAAGGACGAGAATTGCAGGACGGATCACGCGGGCCTCCGGGGGCGGGGGCATCGCGCTAGAGAGTCAGGTCGAGGTCCAAAAAAAAGCGAGATGGGCGCGCCTCATCTCGCTTTTTCCTACGCCTGTAACTGGGTGTCGATGCCGGGCCGCTCAGAATTCTTTAGTCAGTGAACGCGGCAGAAAGTGGCTCGCCGCGACCGCGCGCGAGTGTACGATGGCGGGCTGCGGGTGTCCACTGAAACCCCGGCTGACGCCGACCGCCGGGGCGCCTATCATGCCGGCGCCCAGGCCACGAGTCAGACGAGGTATGCCTTACTTCAGAGACAAACACGCTGCGATTACCGGAGCCGCTTCGGGCATCGGTCGCGCCCTCGCGCAGCAGCTCCATAGCGAAGGCTGCGTCCTGTTTCTCGCCGACGTGAATGAGCCGGGTCTCGCGGCGACGACAGCGTCGCTCCGCGGCGAAGCCCCCTGGCACAGCGCCATCGTGGACGTGGCGCAGCGCCACGCCGTGGAAGACTGGGCCGCCGCGGTGGCAAGGGAAACGGGCGGCCTGGACCTGCTGGTCAACAATGCGGGGGTGGCTTTCATCGGTGACGCCCGGGCGACGAGCTACGAGGACTTCCACTGGCTCATGAACATCAACTTCTGGGGCGTGGTGCACGGCTGCACCGCGTTTCTGCCGCTGCTTGAGCGCAGCCAGCGGGCGCATCTTGTGAACATCTCCTCACTGTTCGGCCTGATCTCCGTGCCCACGCAGTCCGCCTATAACGCGTCCAAGTTCGCGGTCCGCGGCTACAGCGAAGCGCTGCGCCAGGAACTGGAGCTCGCCGGCAGCTCGGTGAAGCTGTGCTGCGTGCATCCCGGCGGAGTCGCAACCCAGATTGCCCGAAGCGCCCGCAACGCCGACGCCGGCGCCGACCCGGAAGCCCAGCACGCCGCCTTCGAGCGCATCGCGCGCAGCAGTGCCGAAAGCGCCGCGCGCCGAATCCTCGACGCCGCGCGTCGCGGCCGCCCGCGGCTGCTCATCGGCGCGGACGCCCGCTGGCTGGACCGCTTGCAGCGACTCCTCCCCGCTCTCTACCCGCGCCTGCTGCGCCCGCTGCTGCCGGAAGCTGACTGATGGAATCCCAGGGGCTGACGACTCGGCTGCGCATCCTGGTCGGTGCGCTGATCTCCATTGGCATTGGCCAGTCCCTGATCTTCGCCATCCTGGCGCCGCTCGGGCGTGAAGTCGGACTCGTCGAGGTGCAGATCACTTCGATCATCGCCATGTCAGCCCTGGTGTTCGCCATCGCGTCGCCGTTCTGGGGACGACTCTCCGATCGCGTGGGACGCAAGCCGATCATTCTGCTGGGACTGGTCGGCTACACCGTCGGCACTGTGTTTTTCACATCCGTTTTCCTGGCGGGCATCGCCGGCATGCTCAGCGGGCTGACGCTCTACGTGGTTGCCCTCGTGGTGCGCTGCGCCCAGTCCATCATCATGTCGGCGTCCACGCCCGCGATGACGGCCTACGCCGCGGACATCACCACGTCCGCGGAACGCATGTCGACGATGGCGAGGCTCGGTATGGCCAACAGCCTGGGCATGATCCTGGGTCCGGCGGTAAGCGGCGTACTGGCGTCACTGGGCCTGGTGGCACCGCTCTATTTCGCGGGGGCTCTGGCTGCCGTCGCGGGCTTCGTAGTCTGGCGTATGCTGCCGGCGCTGCCGCCCGCTCAACGCCGCGAGCACGGTCGCCCACGGCGCATGCGCTATCTCGATCCGCGCATCCGCCGCTATGTGCTGTCTGCTATCGCTCTGTTCACCGGCTTTTCCGCGATCCAGCAGACGCTCGGATTCCAGCTTCAGGACCGACTGGACCTGGACGGTATTCGCACGGCCCAGTACACCGGTGCGGCGCTCATGGTCTCCGCGCTGTTTACCTACACCGTGCAGATCACGGTCATGCAGCGGCTCAAGCTGTCACCATCGATCTTCGTGCGCACGGGCCTCGCCTGCCTGGGCATAGGCAGCGCCTTCGTGGCCATCTATTCGGGGTTCATGCTCCTGGCAGTGGGGATGGCCTTTATCGGCACTGGCGTCGGGCTGTGTATGCCGGCCATCAACGCCGGCGCATCGCTCGCGGTGACGCCGGAAGAACAGGGCGGCGCGGCCGGCGTTGTGGGGTCCTGTCCGGCGGTGGGCTTCGTTACCGGCCCGATCATCGGAGGTCTGCTCTATCCCGTGAGCGAAACGGGTCCGGCACTGTTTTCGGCTGCGACGATGGCAGTCACTATCCTCATGCTGGTGACCACCAAAAAACGCTGAGGCCCTGCGTCACCGGGCCTCGATGGCCGCAAGCGCCGCGCGCATGTCCTCGGGGATCGGGACCGGACGACCGCTGTCGCGATTTACAAACACATGCGTGAAGCTGCCATGAGCGCAGGCCTGCCCCTCGCCGTCGAGAAATATCGCGATGCCGTAGGTAACGGAGCTGTTTCCCAGGCGATCAATGCGCAGCGCCCCTTCGAGCGCCTGGGGGTAGGCCACCGGCGCGTGATAGTCGCAGGAGGAGTTCACGACAAGACCGATGGTTTCGCCTTCATGGATATCGAGGCCGCCAACCTCGATGAGATAGCGGTTCGCGATGGAATCGAAGTAGCTGTAGTAGATAACGTTGTTCACGTGACCGTAAAGGTCGTTGTCCGACCAGCGCGTGGTGATCGGTGTAAACCAGTGATAGGCACTGCGCGCGGGGGCCTCGGCCTTGGCCATGGGCGGTTTCCTTGGAGTTAAGTCTGGGTTTCGGTTGGGTTTGGTTGGCGTCCGGGGTTCGAATTGGGCGCCCGAGGCAAACGATTGCCTTCCCCGGTTCGAATCGAATAACTCCAGACCTATGCTGAAGCTCAGATCAGATACTCGGGGTCTGTCAGCTCCCTGTGTTGCCCCGTCGCTTCAACGATAGGCCGCCCGGTACACCGAGAGCGCGTCGTCGTAGCTGACATCGCGGGGATTGTTGATCAGCAGGCGTTCCTGAAGCATCGCGTCCGCGGCGAGAGTTTCGAGGCTGTCCTCACGGACGCCGGCGGCCGCCAGGGTTGCCGGGAGCTTGAGATCGACAATTAATCCCTCCAGGGCTTCGATCAATATTATGGCGCGAGCTTCGTCACTGCCGACGGCCTTCCCGCCCGTGACCAACTCGGCGAGCTCGGCGTAGCGGCTCGCCGCGGCAGGCAGATTAAAGCGCAGCACCTGCGGCAGCACCAGGGAGTTACTCAGGCCGTGGGGTATGTGATAGTGCCCGCCCAGCGGGTAGGCCAGAGCGTGGACCGCCGCCACGGGCGCATTGGCAAAGGCCTGGCCGGCCTGCATCGCCCCAAGCAGCATGGCGCCCCGCGCTTCCCGCTGCGCGCCGTCGTTTACCGCCGAGCGGATGTTGCTCGCCAGCAGATCCAGCGCATTGCGGGCGAGCATGTCCGAGATTGGATTTTTGCGAAGCTTTGACGTGTAAGCCTCGATAGCGTGCACCATGGCGTCCACGCCCGTCATCGCCGTAATCGGCGCCGGCAGCCCAAGGGTGAGGTCCGCGTCGAGGACGGCGACGTCCGGGAGGAGCACGGGAGAGCTTACCCCGGCCTTCGTGGTTTCCCCCGTGGTGATCACGGCGACGGGCGTCGCCTCACTGCCGGTGCCGGCCGTGGTGGGCACCAGGATCAAAGGCAGACGGCCTCCGCTGACCTTGTCGACGCCGTAGAGCTCCGGCAGTTCCTGGGAACCGCCGAGAAGCACCGCGACGACCTTGGCCACATCCATGGAACTGCCGCCGCCTACGGCAATAACCGCCTGTGCTTCGTGTTGCCGGGCCGCGTCTGCAGCCGCCAGCACGATGGCTTCGGGAGGGTCCTCCGCGACCTCGGCAAAGCGATGCACCACCACGCCGGCCTCTTCCAGCGCCGCCTGCACGGGGCCGATCAGCCCGATCGTTACCAGCCCGGGATCGGTCACCAGAAGAACCCGTCCCGCGCCAAGGTCCTGGCAGTGCGCGGCGAGCTTGAGAGCCTCGCCCGCCCCGCTGACGACGCGGGCAACGCTGTTAAAGCTGTATGACTGCATGCTCTACCGTCGTTATTGTCGTTTCTCCGTCGCGCGCGTCCGGCGCGGCCGTAAGCGAGAGTGAAGGTATTAGAACGTAAGAATAACCTTACCCCGGGCCCGGCGCTCCATCATTACTTCGTAGGCCTGTTCATAGGACTCGATGGGAAACACGTCGTTGATCGCCGGCTTCAACTTGCCTTGTGCGAACAGCCCCCAGAGTTCCTTGATGTTCTGCAGATGCACCGCCGGCTCTTCGCCGATAAAACGCCCCCAGAACACGCCGACGATGGAGCAACCCTTGAGCAGCGTTAGATTCAGCGGAATCTCGGGAATCGGACCGCTGGCAAAACCGATCACGAGGTACCGGCCGTTCCACGCCATGCCCCGCAGCGCCGGCTCGGCATAGTCGCCGCCCACGGGGTCGTAGACCACGTCCACGCCGCGACCGCCGGTGAGTTCCTTGATCGCGGTCTTCAGGTCCTGCTCGCTGTAGTTGATGGTCTCGTCCGCTCCGAGATCGCGGCACATCGCAAGCTTTTCCTCCGAACTCGCGGCAGCGATCACTTTGGCGCCCATAAACTTGCCGAGTTCCACCGCCGTGGAACCGACGCCGCCGGCCGCACCAAGCACCAGCAGGGTTTCACCTTCCTTAAGCTGGGCGCGCTGCTTCAACGCGTGATACGAGGTGAAGTAGGTCATGGCCACGCCAGCACCCTGGGTAAAATCGAGCCCCTCGGGCATGGGCATAACGGCATTCTGGTCCGCCGCCACCTGGTCTCGGAAGCAGCCACTGCCGGTCATGGCAATGACTCTGTCGCCAGGCTTGTACCGCTCCACACCCTCGCCCACGGACAGCACCTCGCCCGCACACTCCCCGCCCGGGGAGAACGGCATGTCGGGTTGGAACTGGTATTTGCCCTGGATGATCAGTACGTCCGGGAAGTTAAGGCCTGCAGCTTTGATATCGATCACTACCTGCCCCGCTTCTGCGGTCGGCTCGTCATGGTCTGTGACCAGTTCGAGTTTGTCGGGTAGTCCGTGTTCTTTGCATAGCAGTGCGCGCATTTTCGTTCTCCGGTCTCTCTAGTGCCTGGCTATCGGGTTGCGTTGCGTATTTTTGCTGGTGAGTTAATCGTCTGGTGTCTGTGCTTCGAACTGGGCCCGAATCGTTTGGTGTCTGTGCCTCAAACTCGGCGCGACTCGTTTTTTTCTGTGCCTCGAACCGGGCCCGACTCGTTTTGTCTGTGCTTCGAACCGGGCCCGCTCGTGGACAGCTTTGTGAGGGACGCCAAAAAGCGGCCATCCATGGCCAGGCTTATCTCGCGCCATCCATGGCGCTCGGTACCCTCACAAAGCTGTCCACGAGCAGACCCTCGCTCCAGTGCCAGGTTGGCTGCGCTCTCCTTCGCGATGCCAGGGAGCACTGTTGTGATTGCCTGTCCGCTGTAGGCGAGGTGGACCAGGAGAGCAGGACCTGAGTGGTGTTAGAGAGCTTGTCATTGCGAGGCCGTGCCCGCCCGCGTACTCACCCACACGCACGGCATGAGGGTGTGGAGGCCGGGTGGGCCACTGAGGGGTACCGAGCGCCTGGATGGCGCGAGATAAGCCTGGCCATGGATGGCCGCCTTTTGGCGTCCCCTCAGTGGCCCACCCGGCCTCCGCGCCCGCATTCAGATGCACCACAACAAACAGCCCACACCCGGAGAAGAGTCAGAGAACTTCGAACAACCCAGCAGCTCCCATACCACCACCCACGCACATAGTAATCACGACGTACTTAACCCCACGCCGCTTACCCTCAATCAACGCATGCCCAACCATCCGAGACCCACTCATGCCATAGGGATGCCCAATAGCAATCGCCCCACCGTCGACGTTCAGCTTGTCGTTATCGATCCCAAGCTGATCCCGGCAGTAAATCACCTGCACCGCGAAAGCTTCGTTCAGCTCCCACAGTCCGATGTCGTCGACAGAAAGACCATGCTGCTTCAGCAACTTGGGCACGGCGTAGATCGGACCGATCCCCATCTCGTCAGGTTCTAGACCGGCAACGGCGATACCGCGGTAGAGTCCGAGAGGTTCAAGGCCCCGCTGCTCAGCAAGTTTGGCATCCATCACCACCTGCGCCGAAGCGCCGTCGGAGAGCTGCGAAGCGTTACCGGCCGTGATGGTGCCGCCTTCGATCACCGTGCGCAGGCCCGCCAGGCCCTCGGCCGTCGTGGCGCGGATGCCCTCGTCGCGGGTGACCGTGACCTCGGCCTCGGACTGCTCGCCCGTTTCCTTGTTCCAGACAATGCGGGTGCAGGTCACCGGCGTGAGTTCGGCGTCGTAGCGGCCCTGCTCGTAGGCGTCGGCGACGCGGGTCTGTGATTGGAGGCCATACTCATCCATGGCATCGCGACTGATGTCGTAGCGCTTCGCTACAGTTTCCGCGGTCTGCAGCATGGGCATGTAGATATCCGGGTGCATGGCAACCAGCTCTTCATCCGCCGCGCGGTGCAGGTTCATGTGGTCGTTCTGCACCAGCGAAATAGACTCGAGGCCGCCGCCGATCACGACATCCATGCCGTCATGCATCACCTGCTTCGCCGCCGTGGCCACGGCCATGAGACCCGAGGAACACTGGCGGTCGATGGTCATGCCCGAAACGGTTACCGGGAGACCGGCACGCAGGGCGATCTGGCGGGCCACGTTGGTTCCCGTTGTGCCCTGCTGCAGCGCTGCGCCCATAACAACGTCTTCGACTTCGGCGGGATCGATCCCGGCGCGGCGCACCGCCTCGCTGACGGCGGCAGCGCCCAGGGTTGGTCCGGCGAGGTTGTTGAAACCGCCGCGATAGGCTTTGCCAATCGGTGTGCGGGCCGTGGAAACAATGACTGCGTCTTTCATGGTGGATCTCCTGTGTCGCGTGCGACGTCAGCTGGATCCCGACGTCGCGCGGTAACCGCCGGTCGGGGCGGTCGAAATGGTATCAAGCGTCGTCGCTGCGCTTACTCGAGAGAGATGCCGAGGCCGGCCGCGGCCTGGGTGATCATCTTGCCGCTCTGCTCGAACCCGGCCTGCAGGGCGCGTTCCCCATCGGGGTTGCTGATGAGACCCCAGTTTTCGGCGAGGCCCTCCGGGGTTTGCTGCTCCGGCGGCAGCCAGGTGCCCTCGGACTCCACGATACGCGACACCGCGTAGCCGCCCGCTCCGGCGCAGAGAATGGTTCGATTCGGTCCGTCGGTGCTGACGAGATAGAGCACCGCCGGAGTGACGGTCTCCGGAGTCAGAAGATCGAACGCCTTTTCCGGGATCAGCCCCTCGGTCATGCGGGTACCGGCCGTGGGCGCCAGCGCGTTCACGCGGATATTGTATTTGGCGCCTTCCAGCACGAGCGTGTTCATCAGGCCGATCACGCCCATCTTGGCCGCGCCGTAGTTGGTCTGGCCGAAGTTGCCATAGAGCCCCGACGACGACGTGGTCACGACTATGCGGCCGTACTCCTGCTCGCGCATCGTGTCCCAGCAGGCTTTGGTGCAGTTGACCGTACCCATGAGGTGTACGTCGAGCACCAGCTGGAAATCATCAAGGCCGCCCTTGGCAAAGCTCTTGTCACGCAGGATGCCGGCATTATTGACCAGAATATCCACGCGGCCCCATTTCGCCTTCGCCTCGGCAACCATGGCCTCGACCTCGTCGTACTTCGCCACGTTGGCGCCGTTGGCCATAGCCTCACCACCACGGGCCTCGATCTCCATCACCACGGCCTTCGCCGCTTCGCTGGAGCTGCCCGTGCCGTCCGTGGCGCCTCCGAGATCGTTTACCACAACCTTTGCACCACGCTTCGCGAGCTCCAGGGCATGGCTGCGCCCCAGTCCCTGTCCCGCGCCGGTGACTATGGCCACGCGATCGTCATATCGAATTGTCATTGCACTGTCTCCCCGCTACCTCTCAGCTTTCTCTCGGCTTTCTCTCAGCCTTCTCTCGGTCTTCTCTCAGTCTTCTCTCAGCAATCTCGACTTCTGCGAATCTCAGGCGACGACCATCATGGTCAGCCACTCGGCGACCAGGGCCGGTGTTTCTTCGCCTTCGATCTCGACGCTGACCTCCGATTTCATAAGGAAACGGTTGTCGTCCTTCTGGTCGACGGACACGAGCTTGCGGTGAGCGCGAACGCGCTTGCCCGCACGTACCGGCGCCAGGAAGCGCACCTTATCGAAGCCGTAGTTGATACCCATGGCGATGTTCTCGGGTACCACGCCCTGCCCTTCCATCATCTTGGAGAGCATGGACAGCGTTAGAAAACCGTGGGCGATGGTGCCGCCAAAAGGAGTCTGGGCGGCCTTCTCTTCATCGATGTGAATGAACTGGTGGTCTTCCGTGCAGTCCGCGAAGGTATTGATGCGGTCCTGATCGATGGTGACCCAGTCACTGGGGTCATACTGGGTTCCGACGTGGTCGGCGAGTTGTTCCTTGGGCACTACGGTGACGGCCATGGCGTCCTCCTGTGTTGTGAGAGTAGAGCGACCCCCGCCCGGGGGCCGATTCAGAGCCCGTGCTCCAGGCCTCTAAGCGCCTTGCGAGCGCTGTTCTAGGGGCGCGATCAGCCGTCGCGGAAGGTGGCGGTAACGCCGTCCTGCTCGGCGTACTTGCGGAATTCATGCCGGCCCACAACCATCCGGTGTACGGCGTCGGGGCCATCGGCGAGGCGAAGAGTGCGCTGCCCCATGTACATGGTTGCCAGCGGTGTGTCCTGCGATACGCCCAGGCCGCCGTGCATCTGGATGGCCTCGTCGATCACCTTCAGCGTGACGTTGGGAACCGCGGTCTTGATCATGGAAATCCACACGCGGGCCTCTTTGGGATCCGCGTTATCCATCATCCAGGCGGTCTTGAGCGTGAGAAGACGGGCCTGTTCGATATCCATGCGCGCGTTGGCAACGATGTCGATGTTGGCGCCAAGGCGCGCCAGCGGCTTGCCAAAGGCCACGCGCGTGGTCGCGCGCTGGCACAGGAGTTCGAGGGCGCGCTCGGCGGCGCCGAGGGCGCGCATGCAGTGGTGAATGCGGCCGGGGCCGAGGCGCCCCTGGGAGATCTCGAAGCCGCGGCCGGCGCCTAGAATCACGTTGCCCTTGGGTACCCGCACATTGTTCAGTTTCAAATGCATGTGGCCGTGCGGTGCGTCGTCCATGGAGAACACCTGCATGGGACGCAGGATCTCCACACCGGGGGCGTCGGTGGGCACGAGAATCTGCGACTGCTGCTTGTGCTTGGGGCCGTCGGGGTCAGTCTTCACCATCACGATCATGATTTTGCAGCGCGGGTCACCGGCGCCGGAAATCCAGTGCTTTTCGCCGTTGATCACCCACTCGTCGCCGTCGAGAACCGCGTTCGTGGCGATGTTGGTCGCGTCGCTCGATGCCACGCCCGGCTCGGTCATAGCGTAGGCGCTGCGAATCTCGCCGTTGAGCAGCGGCGTTAGCCAGGCCGCCTGCTGTGCTTCGCTGCCGTACTTCACGAGAACTTCCATGTTCCCGGTGTCCGGCGCGGCACAGTTGAAAACCTCGGGCGCCAGGTGTGAACGCCCCATTTCCTCGGCGAGGTAGGCGTACTCAACGGTGCTCAGACCGCTGGCATGTTCACCTTCGGTGAGGAAGAAATTCCACAGACCCTCGGCCCGCGCCTTGCTTTTCAGGGTCTCGATGATCTCGGTCTGGCGGTCCGTAAAGGCCCAGCGATCGCCGGTGGCGATCTCCGCGGCGTAGGCCTCCTCCATGGGCTGCACTTCTTCGGCGATAAAGGTGCGCACACGCTCGAGGGTCGGCGCGAGTTTTTCTGAAATACCCAGGTCCATATGACCTTTGCTCCTTGCTGGCTGGCGCACGGCGGCGCCCTGGTTGGCTCAGGCGTCGAGCTGCTCTGTCAACTCGGCTTTCAGCTGACGCTTGAAAATCTTGCCCGTGGCGATGCGTGGCAGGGCTTCACCGTGGAAGCGGATGTGCTCCGGCAGTTTGAAGGCGGCGATGAGCGTGCGCAGAAACTCGCGGAGTTCGTCGGCACCGAGGCTCGCGCCCTCGCGCAGCACGACGCTGGCAGCAACGGCTTCGCCAAGACGCTCATCGGGTACTCCATACACCGCGGCTTCTACTACGGCCTCGTGTTGGTAGAGCGCCGCCTCGACTTCGATGCAGCTTATGTTCTCCCCGCCCCGGATAATGATTTCTTTCATGCGGTCGACGATGAACAGGAAACCGTCCTCGTCCAGGTAGCCCACATCGCCGGTATGGAACCAGCCGTTGCGAAAGGCCTCGGCTGTGGCTTCGGGCTTGTTCCAATAGCCAAGACAGTTGGCGGGCGAGTGAATGCATACCTCGCCCCGCTCTCCCGCGGGCAGGGGCTCATCGTTCTCGTCGAAAATCGCGATGTCGGTCACCGCCGGCACCGCGCGTCCAGCGCTTCCGGGGCGGGCCCGGTACACATCGCCGGAATTCACTGTGCCCAGAGCGTTGGTTTCCGTAAGCCCGTAACCGATTCCGGATTCGGACTTCTTGAAGGTGGTCGCAAGCTTCTCGACCTGAGCGGGCGGGCGCGCCGCCCCGCCGGCAAAAATTTCCGCAAGGGAAGACAGGTCACGCTTGGAATGCTGTGCAGCCGCCTGAAGCTCCGCCGACATCGTTGGCACGCCGGTAAACCAGGTGATGCGTTCTTCTTCGATAAGGCGAAGGGCCTCCTCGGCATCCCACTTGTGCATGATCACAAGCTTGCGCCCAACGATCAGGGACAGGAGAAAGGCGCTGTGGCTTCCGGTGCAATGAAACAGGGGAATAGTAAGCAGACCCGCCGGGGGGAAAGACGATTTCTTCTTGTCTGGCGAAGCGGCTTTCCCGGCCATGCCCATCAGCATCCACGAGTACAGCGCCGAGAGAATCCCCCGGTGCGAGGACAGCGCGCCCTTGGGGTGCCCGGTGGAACCGGAGGTGTACATGATCGTCGCGTGCTCATCGGGCTGCACATCCACCTCGGGCATCTCGGCGCCCGCGTGGGCGGCAACGAGCTCCGCAAACGGCGTGGACGACACGCCCAGGGAACTGCAGTCGTCGACGGCGATCAGCTTGAGGCCGAGCTTTTCCTGCAGCGGTGCGAGGCGCTCCATGCGCTGACGATCCGCGATCACGACGCTGGCGCCGCAGTCCTTAAGGCCGTAATCGAGCTCATCGGTGGTCCACCAGGCGTTCATGGGCACCGCCACGGCGCCGATGGAGAGCGCCGATATGAACGCCATCATCCACTGTGGGTTGTTGCGGCTGAGAATGGCAACGCGATCCCCCCGCCGGACGCCGTAATCTTGGAGAAGCGCGTGGGCGAAACTCGCCGCCTGACCATAGGCCTCACCGTAGGTGTAGCGCTCGTCCCGGTAGACGGCGAAGTCCTTTTCGGCGTGGCCAAGCATGAAGCGAAAATACGCTCCCATGTGAGGCGGCGCCGCCGCGAAGCTGCGGTACTCGTGCCCTTCGATAGTGACCGCTTCGAGGGCAAAGGGAGCGCCGTCCGCAGTCATTTCGGCAACGATCTTCTCGACCTGCTGCAGTTGCTCACTCATGACGGCAGTTTCCCGCGCAAACTCAGTAGGCGCCCAGACGGGCAAAGCGGTCCAGATGGTAGTAATAGTCACCCATCAGGTGCTGCAGCACGCGTGCTCTCTTGAGAAAGAATCCGATGTCGTATTCATCCGTCATGCCGATACCGCCGTGCATCTGGATGCCTTCATTGCTGGCGGCCTTCGCGACTTCACAAAGCTTGGCCTTGGCGGCGCTGGCAAGCATGGGAAGATCTTCGCTGTCGGCGTCGATGGCCTGCAGGGCCTTAAGAACGATGGAGCGGGCGAGCTCGAGATCGGCAAACAGCGCCGCCGCGCGATGCTGCAGGCCCTGAAAGGACCCGATCACGCGGCCGAACTGTTTGCGCTCCCGCAGGTAGGCCATGGTGCGCTCGAAGGCCTCGAGGGACAGGCCCAGGAGTTCGGCGGCCGTCCCCACCGCGGCGATATCAAGGCAGCGCTGCAGCGACTCCCAGGCGGCCCCCTCAACACCCATGAGCATCTCGGCGGGAAGTTCAACGTTCTGGAAGCTCAGGGCTCCGTACTGGCGGCTGTCGACGAGTTCGCAGCGCTGGCGCTCCAGACCCGCCGCGGCGGCGGGTACCACAAAGGCGGACAGGCCCGTCGCGTCGCCGCTCTCTCCGCCGCTCCGGGCGATAACGACAAACGCATCGGCCGTGAGCGCATCGGGCACCATGCGTTTGGTGCCATTGAGGCGCCAGCCCTCGCCATGGCGCTCGGCTCGGAGCTTAACCGCGGTGGGCTGGAATATCGCGTCTTCCTGCAGGGCGAGACTGACCTGCGCCTCGCCGGCCGCGATGCGTGGCAACCACTCGCTTTTCTGCGCTTCATTACCCAGCGAAAGAAGGGCGGTGGCACCGATCAGCACGCTTCCCTCAAGGGGCGATGCGCTCAGATTACGACCGACCTGCTCTAGCACCACGCCGAGCCCCGTGTATCCGTAGCCAAGCCCACCGTAGGCCTCGGGAATAGCGATACTTGCCCACCCCATCTCGACCATTTCCTGCCAGACTTTCGAATCGTAGGCCTGTTCGTCGCCCTGGTCGCGAAGGGCTCGCAGCGCGGCGGTGGACGCTTTCTCGGCGAGGAAGCCAGCGGCCGCCTCGCTGAGCATCTGTTCTTCTTCGGTCAGTACCAGTGCCATAGCGTCGGTCCTCAGGCGTCGGGCAGGCCGAGCACGCGCTTGGCCACGATATTCAGCTGCACCTCTGACGTGCCGCCTTCGATGGAATTTCCCTTGGAGCGCAGGAAGCTGCGAACGACTTCACCGTCGCGATACTCATCACCGGACCAGCCCAGGGCGGCTTCGCCGCCGATAGCCACGTTGAGCTCGTTGCGGCGCTTGTTCAGCTCGGTCCCGTAGTACTTGAAGATCGACGATGCGGGGCCCAGGCCTTGCCCGGCCTTCACTTCGTCGCCCACGCGGGCCATGGTTGCGGAGAAGGCAAGTGCGTCGAGTTGGTACTGGGCAATTTCCTGGCGCAGCATGCCATTGGCGAGGCGCCCCTCGGCGTCCGCGCCGTAATACTCGAGGGCCGTTTCCCCCAGGGACTTGGCCGGGGCGTTGCCGAAGCCGGAGATCATTTCACGCTCGTGGGTGAGCAGATACTTGGCGATCGTCCAGCCCTGACCCAGGTTTCCGATCAGATTGCGCTTTTCGGCCCGGGCGCTGTCAAAGAACGTCTCGCAAAAGGGAGAAGAGCCGCTGATCAGGCGGATGGGTTTGACGCTGACTCCCGGCTGGTCCATGTCAAAAAGCACAAAGCTGATGCCTTCGTGCTTGGAACCGCTGTTGTCTGTGCGCACGAGGCAGAAGATCCAATCAGCCTTGTCGGCGTAGGAGGTCCAGACCTTCTGGCCACTGATCTCAAAGTAGTCGCCACAGTCTTCGGCCCGGGTCTGCAGACTCGCCAGATCCGAGCCGGCATTGGGCTCCGAGTATCCCTGGCACCAACGGATCTCGCCGCGGCAGATGGGCGGCAGGTGTTCGCGCTTCTGCTCGTCGCTGCCGAACTCCAGGAGCGCCGGCCCGAGCATGGAGATGCCGAAGGACTCGAGAGGGCTGCGGGCACCGATGCGCGACATCTCCTCCCGCAGCACTTTGACCTGCTGCGAATCCAGGCCGCCACCGCCGTATTCCTTCGGCCAGTGCGGCACAGTCCAGCCGCGCTCGGCCATGCGCTCGCACCACAGCGGCTGCTCCGGATGCTGGACTTCGGGCTTGCGCCCGCCGACGTAAAGATCCTCGAAGCCGCGGACGGGCTGGCGCATGGCGGGAGGACAGTTGGCCTCCAGCCACTCACGGGTTTCGTGGCGGAAGTTCTCGAGGTCAGTCACAGCGCGGGCCCTGCCTTGGTGTGTCTTAGCTTGGGAAGGAGTTCAGCCTGAAGGCGTCACACAAATTTGAACATACAGTATGTTTTACTGCCTCTCAAGTATTCTGCCCGGCACAAACAGCGCCGAAGCAGGTCGGCGCAAGGCGTTTGACGCACGAAGTGAAGCCCCGTGGCGTGGAAGTAGACCCCGCTGCCAAAGGCCGCAGGGCCCCTGAAATCAGCGGACTACGATCTCCACCCGGCGATTTCTGGCACGGCCGTCTTCCGTGCTGTTATCGGCTACAGGACTGGATTCCCCGCGACCGACAGCCCGAAGCTGACCCTCGGGCACGCCCAGCGAAACCAGATAGGCGAGTGCGGCCCGGGCTCGGCGTTCCGAAAGCCCCTGGTTATAGGCATCCGATCCCCGGCTGTCGGTGTGACCAACAAGATCAAGGGCGACCGCGGAGTTGTCGCGCACCACGTCCACAGCGGCTCGCAGAGACGACTTGGCCGTGGCGTCGAGCTCCGCACTGTCGAAGGCGAAATTAAGCCGGTCGACCGTCAGCACGATCTCGGCGGACACCGGGCAACCCGTGCTGTCCACGGTGGCGCCGGCGGGAGTGTTCAGGCAGCGATCGCGATCATCGTTCACACCGTCGCCATCGGCGTCGACCGGACAGCCGACGCTGTCGACCACGGCGCCAGCCGGGGTGTTCGGGCACTGATCGCCGTCGTCGGGCACACCATCACCGTCCGCGTCCGCGGGGGCTTCCGTCGCCATGACCACGCGCTCCGGCTGGCTCTCCGGCTGCTTACCGCACAGCACGGCCCCGATACCGGCGCCCGCAGCGGCGCCCCCGGCCACGCCCAGCGGCATGCCCGCACCTCCAGCCGCTCCACCCAGAAGCGTTCCCGCGACGATACAGGCGGTGCTCGTTGTGGGTTCCGTGGGCGAGGCGTTCTGGTCCATGCCGGCACAGCCGCCAAGCGTCGCAACCAGAGCCAGCGCTGGCCAGCGTGATGAAATGTTCATACCTTTTTCCCCAAGTTGAACCGTTTTTCTTTTCTGCGAGCGCCACCCCGGAGGCGGCGATCGCCCGATGCATTCGCGTTCGGCGTGCACATGCGTTGCGCTACCTAGCAGACGGGCTGAGCGTACAGGAAATTCCCTTACGTCCATATCGTCGGAAAGCACTATTGTTGTCGGGCCGAGTGCTAGACTCGATCGTACTGTTTTCACGGAGTCCTTAAGTGTTCGAGACCCTGGAGTTGAGCTACGACGGAGCGATCGCCCGGCTTTGGTTGAACCGGCCGGACAAGCTGAACCCGCTGTCCGTAGCCACGCTGCGTGAGCTTTGCGAGGCGGCAAGACAGATCGACCAGAACGCCGGAATCCGCGTCGTTGTTTTCGGCGGCCGCGGTCGCTGCTTCTCCGCTGGAGCAGATCTCACCGGCTTTCCGGCTCCTGGAGCTGCCGGCGCCCGGGAAGCGGCGGACGCGGGACGGGAGGCCGCGGACGCCATCGAAAGACTCCGGGCGATCAGCATCGCGCGCCTGCATGGCTGGTGCGTAGGCGGCGGGGTGGTACTCGCCGCCGCCTGTGACATGCGTATAGCAACGCATACAGCGCGTTTTTCCATACCCGAGGTCGACCTGGGTATTCCCCTGGCCTGGGGCGGTATTCCGCGCCTGGTCCGGGAGATCGGTCCTGCACTGACCAAGGAGCTGGTAATCACCTGCCGTGCCTTCGACGCGGAGGAAGCGGCCCAGCACGGGTTCCTCAATCGCGTCGTCAGCGAAACCGCTCTGGATGACAGCGTTGAGGAACTCGCCGCCGCCGTCGCGGAGCGACCGGCATTTCCCGTGCAGGCGACGAAGCGTCATGTGGATGCGATCACGCGGACTCAGGTAGGCCTGGATCGGAACTGGGCCGACGCGGATTCGCTGCTGAGCGGACTGCTGGACCCGGAGTGTGAAAGCGCTCGCGCGAAGTACCTCGAGGCCCGCGGGAAGAGCTGAGCGCCGCTTTAGGGCGCGGCTCTCAACAGCAAGCAACGGCAAGCACTCAGTAGCACTCTGCATCACCCAACAGCACCTACCAGCGCTCAAAGGAGCTCAGAGGCGCTCAGCGACGCGAACGCCGCACGAGGTCGTCGTCGAGCATAACCTCGAGTCGCAGCACAAGACTCGCGACGCCCTCGCGTTCGTCTTCGAACTCGTCGCGACGCCAGTTGTAATTGGGCTCTACTTCCAGGAACAGGTACTCGCGGAAAAACTGGCGCCGGTAGAGCACACCCACGCGGTAGTTCGTGGCAAAAGTATCGGGTTCGTTTCGGCCACTCATGGCCACGTAGTACTCGATGGCGCTGGGGAACCTTTCGTGATCATCGAACCAGCGCCGATAGCGGATGCCGGTGTTCCAGTCCCAGAACTCCCGATCCTCGCGGTAGCGCAGACGCCCTCCCCAGCGCAGCAGCGCGCTATCGCCGATGGTGCGGTTTAGATCGAAGTTGGTAAGGCTGCGGTAACCGTCCGAGGAATGGTACTGGAGTCGCTGCGTTACACGCCCCCAGCTGTTTTCCGACAGCGGAAGCTGGTAGCGGTAGCGCAGACCCGGAAGCACGGCGGGACCGGCGCGCAGCGAAACCGTGGCGTCGAAGCGCGCACGCTTGCCGTCCTTGAAATTCACGCGCAGGCCGATGTCGTTTTCCGAGGCGCGCTCCTCCTCGGTGAGGGTCTGCTCGGCTTCCTCGCCGGAAAACACCAGGTCGACACGACGCGATATCTTGGGCAGGGAGACCTGCCCGCGCACGCGTACGCGCAGATCGTGGCCGTCCCGTGCATCCCAGTCATCGACGAAGATCGCGCGCAAAAAAGTATCCGCCCGCTCCGCGTCGCGGACCTCAGCGCCGAAAAAGTCGTCCATCCATTGGGCGAGAGCCTGGGCCCGATTTGTGGCGAACTGGTGGCTCGTATCCACCCAGTGCGGCACTTCTTCCGATGCCGAGACGGTGGTCTCCTCCAGATATTCCTGGGGAAATGCCGCGAGCGGCGCGGCGCACAGGGCGACTCCCAAGCGAACGCCCGAGCGAACGCCCAAGCGAACACCCAGGCGAACACCCAGGCGAACACCCAACGCCCCACCCGGCGGCTTCCCCAGCGGGGTCCCGCGCGATCTCCAGAGTCGGCTCATGAAGACTGTGTAGCATATAAGGTGCGTGCCTGCTGCCGTGAAGATTACACAGCTTTGCCGGGAATAAAGTCGCGCTGGCGTTGCCCGCTCCGTCTACCGATAATGACGTGGAGGGAAAGGATGAAAGCACATGCACGGAACCGAGTATCGCCGCACCTCCCGGGTGTTATGTTTTTTCCGCTTCATCCTCTTCGGCCTCTTCATCCAGTCCTCGCTCGCCCACGCTCAGGCCCCGACGCCGTCGGTGTCGCTGAGCGGGCTCCCAGCCACGCCACTGATTGGCGAGCAGTTTTGCGTGGACGCGAGCTTCAGCAACACGGCCGCCGCCACGGGATTCGGTCCCTACCTTCTCGCGGTTGTCGATCCGGGCATTCGACAGATCAGCGTCGACTTCGTGGATATAGCCCCGCGTCTCGACAAGATCGGGGACTTCGATGCCAGCGGGCAGCTCCTGGATCCCATATCGGGTCTGGTGCTGAACGGTGTCGAAGGCGGCTCCGCATGGTTGGCGCGCTACCCCGTCGGATCCGTGGATCAGGGCAATCCAGCGCTGGTAATGACCGTTTGCGCAGCCGTCGAAACCGGCTCCGAAATCAACGTGCCCATCAATGTAGCGGTGACGCCCGGGTTTGAATTCGGCGACACGACGGTGGGAACCAACGGCCCAATTGTCGGCAGTGCCGTCTCCTCCACGGTTACTCCCCAGCTCGCCCGCGTCAGCAAGAGCAACAGTGCCCCGGAAGCAGAGCGACCGCCGGGTCCCAGTCACGCCTTTCAGTACATCTGGTCCGTCGATGTATCGGCGGGGGTCTCGATCGAGAATCTCGAAGCGACGGACGTGCTTCCCTCGCAGCTGCAGTGGACCGAGGCACCCATTGCCGTAACGGCTCCGACGGGCGTGGGCTGTACGGTGCTTTCCGAACCCAATCCGCAGCCCGTGCCGGGGGGAACGATCAGCGTGCGCTGTGACTCCCTGCTGGGCAATGCCGGCAGCGGTGAGCTGACCGTGTCAGTCCCGGTATTCATCACCGACATCCTGCCCTTCGCGACCCCCGGCAGCGAAGCCATCACCAACCGCGTCGACATCGCCTATGACTTCCAGGGCACAGCCTTCCTCGACGACGACAGCAGCACGGTGACGGCCAAGCACGCGGCTATCCAGAAGTCCGTATCCGGCACGGGACTGCCCGGCGGGCGCCTGACCTACAGCATCAACTTCCAGATCACCGACTATCCGGATGCCCTCCCGGGCGTCAACCAGTTCCTGATCTCCGACATCCTCCCCGACGGCCTGCGCTACGACACCACCCTCGCCCTCGTTATCGATGGCAGCAGTCTGCCGATTTCCCCAACCGTTAACCCAGGGCCCGGCGCCGGCGAAACCACATTGGTCTGGGATGTGGCGGCGGCGGCGGGAGGAACGATCCCCGGGGGCGCCCAGGGGTCGCTGACCTTTGAGACGACGATCCTCGACAGCTACGCCAATGGAGATCCCGTCCAGGCCGCAGACGTATTCACCAATACGCCGGAACTGGACTATGCCCTCCTGGCCGGAGCCACCGGTAGCGACAGCTCGGCGGCGACCCAGCAGATCCGACCCAATTCCCCCAGCAAGGCCATCATTGCGCCGAACCCGCTGCCGTCGGCAGTCGAGCCCGGCGAGGCCGTGGTCTTCGAACTCGCGCTCGACATCCCGGCGGGCAATACCGCCGATGTAGTCCTGACGGACTTCCTGCCTCGACCGGTATTCGACGTCGGCGATTTCGACGCGGCCACGGATCTGGACATCCTGGCACCTTTCGGCGGCCTCACTCCCGGGATTACGACGCGCAGCGCGGACAATTCCATCAGACTCGACTTTGGCGACATCACGTCGCCGGTCCCCGCCACGCTGCGCGTTCGCCTCACGGCGCGCGTGGTCGGCGAACCCTTTGCCGACGGCCTGTTCCTTACCAATCTGCTGTCGACGAGTTATCGCAACAGCGCCGGCGACACCATCGAAGGGCTCAAGGCAGCGGGCCTGACGGTCGGCGCACCCTCGCTGGCAGTCACCAAGGGCGTCCTTGACGCTGCCAATCCGGGCGCCGTGATTACGCCCACCCCGCCGGCGGACCCGGCCGACGCCACGGCGGACGGCGACGTGCGCGGCGTAGACGCCGCCGATGAGATCACCTTTGCCATCACGGTAGAGAATCTCGGCAGTACCCGCGCCTATAACGTCACCATCGACGACCCGGCAACCCCCGGATACAGCTGCACGGCGCCGGCCTCCGGTGACCTCGTGGACGGCGACGGCGCCACCCTCGCCTTCAGCGGCAGCCTCACCGGTGGGCTCGTGCTGGCGTCGCCCCTCGAAGGCAACGACGGCACCCCCGGTGCGCCCTACGGCCGGGATACCGCTATCCTGACCCTGCGCTGTACGCTCACGTCGATCGTTGAGCCACGACAGACCTACAGTAATGAGGCCGGCGTGGTCTGGACCTCGATCCCCGACCCCGCCCAGCCTTTCACGCGGGTGTCCGACAGCGCGGCGGCGGTCATCGCTGACCCCAGGATCACCAAACGCATCACGAGTATTTTTCCCGGCTACGCCAGCGGCAGTCTGCGCGCCCATATCGGAGAGATCGTGACCTACGAGGTCGAGATCGGCGTTCCGGAGGGCCGCACTTCCAATGTGCGCCTTCAAGATCAACTCCCCAACGGCCTGGCCATCGTAGATGTGCTGTCCGTCGTGCCGAGCTCCAGCGCGCTCAGCACAACCGTCAGCGGAGGATTTGACGCCATCCGCCAGAACAATGCGGGAATCAACCCGGTCGGTAGCGGACCCACGGCCGCGGACCGCCGCCTGGTGTTCGGCCCCGCGAACAACGATACCGGCTTCGGAACCATCACCAACAGCGACAGCAACAACTCGGTCACCGAGACGATCACCGTAACCTACCGGGCCCGGGTGCTTAACGCGGCGGTGAACGTATCGGGCCAGCGGCGACGCAACCGCGCGCGCTGGTTCTGGCAACCCGACGGCTCCGCGCGGATCAGCGTCGAAGTACGGGCCGACTCCCTGCGCATTGTTGAAAGCGGCCTGACTCTGGAAAAGACCTTCATTCCCGACGATGGGGACGACTCGACGCCCCCCGAAGTCGTCATCGAGATTCGCAACGGCGGCGGGTCGGACTCGGATGCCTTTGACGTTGAGCTGTCCGACCTTCTGCCGCTGGATATGCGGGTGCAGGGCGGCCTGGTGGATACAAGCCTCTGTTCCCTACCGCCCGACAATCTCAATGTTGTGAACGAGCTGGGCCGCGATCGACTTAACGCAAGCTGGGGCAGCTTCCCCGAGGGCGAAACGTGCACGCTGCGTTTTCAAACCGAGTTCGTCGTCAATCTTCCCGCCGGCGCAACGCGAGAGAACTGCGCGGAGATTCTCTGGGAGAGCCTGCGTGACGTCGACCAGCCCCTGCCCCAGCCCCCCAGTAACACGCTTGGCTTCGAGCGCAGGGGCGTCGACAACGGCGACGGGGAAATCAACGATTATCGCTTCCAGGCCTGCGATGTGTTCCGGGTTTTTGGCGTGGGCATTACGAAGGACGTGATCGCGAGCGACCAGCCTCACACGGACAGTATTCCCGGAACCCCCTCCGAGACCGAGTCCCTGACCATCGGCGAAACCGTGACCTTTGAGCTCATCGCTACGGCGCCGGAGGCACCCATCGATCAACTGGAGATAACGGACCTGCTGCCCGTGGGTACCAACGTGCTGGAGCTACTCTCGGCGCGCACCTCCGCCGTCGGAGCAGACCTCAGCCCCGCCAATCCTGACCCTGTTCCCCTTATAGCGGACCGGGATTCCGACGGCATAGACGACCAGGTCACCCTCGACTACGGCTTTGTGGGCCGTACCATCGACGGAGTGACCAACGACAACGATCGCATAAGGATCGAGGTCATCGCCAAGGTCCGGGATGTCGTGGCCAACCGCAACAACGACATCACAAGCAATACCGGTATTGCCCGTTTCCTTGGCGGCCTCCAGGCGTCGGGCAGTTATCAGCTTGAGATTGTGGAGCCGATCCTGAGCTTCTCGAAGACGGCTGATCGGAGCGTCGCCGAAGCGGGCGATACGGTGACTTTCCGACTGCGCATCGAGCACGACGTGTCTTCTCGTATCGATGCCAAGGACCTGCTGCTTGACGACGCCGTCCCCGCGGAACTCAATGTTGTGGGCAGCCCTCGTCTGGGTGCCGTGTGCACGAACCCGCCGGACAGCCCTCCGAGCCTGAGTGGCGGTGCCGTTATCGCAAGCTGGGCGACGTTCCCCCGCGATGCCATCTGTGAAATCGAATTCGACGCCACGGTCGACGTGTCGGCCGTGGTCGGCCAGTCCATCGTCAACGAGGGCGACATCATCTGGACCTCGATCGAAGGCAGCGGAGACCCGGACGACCGACCGTACAGCCTGGATGACCAGTGGACCCTGAACATCAGCCAGCCCGGTATCACCAAAGACATCACCGCCACCGATGTGGATGAAACCGCCTTCATAAGCACGGCGGCGAGCACGGAGCTCACCATCGGGGAGACGGCGACGTTCACGGTGATCGTTGATTTCCCCGATGGCACCACCGCCGATGCCATGGTTCGCGACCAGCTGCCGCAGAACGGCGTTGCCCTGGAGCTTACGCGGGCGTCCATTGTCTCGGTAGGCGACGACCTCAGTATCGAGAACGGTCAGGGGCCGGGCAGCGCGGGCCTCGATTGCAGTGGACCGACACCGTTCCAGACCTGTGCTTCCTGGTCTCTGGGCGATGTGGTTAACGCGCCCGATGCTCGGCCAACGCCCGATCCGGCCGACCAGCTGGTCATTGAGATCGACGCCATCGTGCTCGACAATCCGCTCAATTCCGGCGCTCCCGGGGAAGACAAGAATCTGCAGAACACCGCGATTCTCGAAAGCCTCGATCTCAATCTCCTCGATACCAGCAGCTTTGACCTGGTGGAACCGCGGCTGACGCTGCAGAAACTTACCCAGAACGGCCCCCTGCCGGGCGTCATTGCGGCCGCGCAGACCCATCGCTTCACCCTCGTTATCCGGCACCAGGCCGGATCAACGGCATCCGCCCTGGGCGGCACGGTCACCGATATGCTCGACGCGGACCTGCGCTGGGTGGATCGATCCAATGTCGTATCGGACTGCCCTGGCTTCGCCATCGCAAGCAGCCCCGCCGACGGTGACCCGGGCGACGTGGTTTTCAGTTTCGGTCCCCTGCCGGTAGCCACGAGCAGCTGCGAGATCAGCTACGACGTGCAGGGTCAGAGTCTGCTGCCGGTCGGAGAGACGTTCCGAAATTCAGCGCTGCTCGCATGGGAGTCCGCCCCCGGCAGCCCCGAGTCGCGGACGGGAGACGATCAGGACAGCGCCCTTCTCGTGAGCCTGAGCAACGCGACCGTCAGCAAGGTGATCACCGCGACCTCTATTCCCGGAACGGGCTCGGCGGTGGGTGACCCGAATCTGCTCGATGTCGCGATCGGCGAGCGCATCAGCTATCGGATCGTCGCGGTGTTCACGGAAGGCAGCACCAGCAACGTCGAACTGGTGGACACGCTGGACGCCGTCGATCCCAACGATCCGCAGCTGGAGCCCCTCGGCGGTGGTGTCCTGCTCCTCGGCGACAATATCGCCACCAGCGAGCCGGGGAATCCTGACGTCAATCCGCCAAATCTGATTACCGTCCGCTACGGCGACGTGGACAACAGCGGCGACGCGGTGCTGGATCAGGACGATACCATCGTGTTCGAGCTGAACGCCCGGGCCAGTGACATTGCCGCCAATGTCAGCGGTGTACAACGCGAAAACCTCGTGGAATTCAACTTTGACAGCGGCCTCGGAAGCGAAATGCTGTCCTCAACGGTCAGCGTGGAAATCGTCGAACCCGTTCTCGAAGTCAGCAAGTCCTTCACGGACCTCACCGACGGCGTCGCCACCATCGAGATCATGCTGCGCAACAGCGGGAACTCCCCCGGCTTCGAAAGCGGCTTCAGCGACGAATTCGATGAGACTTTCTGGGTACCCGGTTCGCTCACGCCGATCAGCGTACCCCCGGGCTTCGAACTCGGCGAAGCCTCAGACAGCGGCACGACCACGGTCACGCTGGCAACGGAAGGTGACCCGACCAGCGCGCAGGAAATTCTCGAGCCCGGGGAGGTGATCGCCGTCGAGTTCAGCATGGCGCTCGTTGACGGGGGCATTGTCGGGGTCGCCCAGATCGACAACACGGTGAATGCAAGCACGACCAGCGTGCCCGGCATCGACGACGGGGAGCGCCTCTACAGCGTCAGCGCCGTGGACAGCCTGTTCTTCCCCGAGGCGACGCTGGAAAAGAGCTGGACCGGAGCCAACGATCCGGCCCTGCCGGGCGACGTGCTCAGCTTCGAACTGACGCTCGACAACAGCAGCGGGCTCGCTCCCCTGACGGATGTGTTGATCAGCGATGAGCCCGATGCCATCGGTCGCATCGTGCCCGGCAGTGTGACGCCTTCCAGTGGGGGCACGGTTCTGAGCGGAAACCTGGACGGCGAAACGCAGATCGAGGTGAGTTTCGCCACCGTGGCCGCCGGTGCCACGGCAACGGTCCGCTACGAGGTGCAGGTTCCGGCGCCCTACCCCGACGGTCGCACCGCGCAGGAGCAGCTGCGCAATCAGGCAACGGCAGACAGCAAGGAGCTGCGCCGCCTCCTCTCGGATGACCCCGATGCACCCGGCGATGAAGATCCGACCGTTGTTGACGTGGTCGCCGATCCCATCATGCGCGTTACGAAGGACGATCAGACTCCGGGCACCGGTCCCGGAAGGCTCGTCCGCTATCGCATCGACTACGCCAATGTCGGCAATCAGAACGCTACCGGCGTTCGCCTTACGGAGCGCGTTCCCGCGGATACGGTGTTCAGCGCGGGCGATTCGAGCCCGGGCTGGACCTGCGCCGACGGCAGCGGTCCGAACACGCTCTGTGAGCTCGCCGTCGGTGACCTCGACGTGGGTCAGAGCACGGCGATCTTCGCGGTCCGCGTGGACAGTCCCCTGGATGCGGGCGTGACGCAAATCAAGAACCAGGTGGATATCACTGATGACGGCTTCGAGGCCGACCCGGGTGATCCCGTGGTTCCTTCGACGGACTCGGCCACCGAGGTCACGCCCATCGGCGGCGCCTTCCCCCAGCTCGAAATCGATAAGTCCGACGGCGGTATCAGCGTGACGCCGGGGGAGCGTTACAGCTACCGTATCGACTACCGCAATGTGGGTAACCAGGCGGCGACCGGAGTCCTGGTCACTGAAGTCGTTCCCCCGGACGTCATCTTCAGCGCCGCGGCCAGTCAGCCGAGCCGCTGGAGCTGTCCCGATGGCAGTCCGCCCGGTACCACCTGCTCCTTTATCGTACCGCTTCTTGCGGGCGGCGCTGCGGACACGGCGAATTTCGGCCTGGACGTCGTCTTTCCGGCGGACATCGGCCGGGTGCAAATCGACAACACGGTCCGTATCAATGACGACGGCGCGAACTCACCTCAGCCCCAGATGGATGAGGCAAGCGACGACACGCCGCTGATCGCCGCGCCGAACCTGAACGTGACCAAAACTCCGGACGTGGGGCAGACCGCCCCGGGCGAAGCGATCGTGTACACCATCGCGTTCTCGAACATGGGTAATCGCAATGCGAGCTCTTCGCTGATTCGTGAGATTGTGCCCGAGGGCACGGTCTACAACGCCGCCGAAAGCGCGCCGACAAACTGGAACTGCGCCGACGGCGCTCCCGCCGGTACAGTCTGTGAGGTCCCGGGGGGCGCGCTGCAGGTGGGCGACGGTGGCGCCTTCAGCTTTGCCGTGGATGTGGTCGATACACCGCTGGATCGCGTGATCGTCAATAGCGTGTTGATTGAACTCGATGCGGCAGGTGTGGACGGGGACGATCCGGATCTAGGCGACAACAGCGATAGCGCCAGCACTCCACTGCCGGTGCAGGCCATCGACACCATGAGTCGATTCGCCCTGCTACTACTTGCGCTCCTGATACTGGCTGCGGGATTGCGACGTCTGCCCGCTGCAGGCTAAGCCGCGTCTTCCAGGACTGCCGCTGCGGCAAGGCGACCGGACATGGCCGACATGGGCACGCCCGCACCGGGATGGACCGAACCCCCGGCAAGGTACAGGCCGGCCAGCGCGCTGCGGGCGCCGGGGCGGGCGAAGCTGGCCATGGGGCCGTGGTTGGCTCGTCCGTACAGGGATCCACCGCTGCCGGGAAAGCGCTGTTCAAACGCCGCCGGGTCGGTCGTAACAATGTGCTCCGCTGCGAAGCGCAGTTCACAGCCGCAGGCGCGCATAAGGTTCAGGGCTCGATCGCGATAGGCCTCGAGCATCGCGTCATCCCGCCGGATACGGTCGCCGTCCGCCGGCGCGTTGATCAAGAGCAAGAGTCGCTCCGCACCTGCGGGCACTTCTCCCTCGCGGCGATCCTGCGCGCACACGTACACCGTCGGGGTCTCGGTAATTTCTCCGCGGCGAAAGACCGCTTCGAACTCGCGCGGGTAGTCTTCGTCGAAGAACACATTGTGGTAGTGCAACGGCAAGCCGGCGGTCTCGCCCACAACGCTTAAGGTGATTGCGGACAGGGCACGCTTCTCCGGCGTCACGGCCTTCACCGCGCGGCGAGCGGCATCGCCGAGGAGACCGTTTCCCAGCGCGCTGATATCGCCGTTGTACACGATCACGTCGCTGGCCAGAAGCTCGCCGTCGTCGGTGACCGCGCCTTCAATACGCCCACCGCTCACACAGACACGCCGAACGCCGCAATCGAAGCGGAAGGTCACGCCGAGCCCTTCCGCAACATCGCGCAGCGCAGCGGCAACGGCGCGCATACCACCGTTCACGAGCCACACACCCTCTTGCTCCACGTGCGCGATGAGCATGAGCGTCGCGGGTGCCTTGAGCGGGGAAGAGCCAACGTAGGTGGCGTAGCGACCGAAGAGCTGCCGCAGTCGCGGATCTGGGAAATGCTCGCCCAGGGCCGACCAGAGCGAGGAAAAAGGTGCCGTGCGCCACATCTCGTCGAGGCGTGAAAACCCGACCCGGCGCACCAGTTCGAGCATGCCGGGTCGCGGCGACGCAATGTAGGGATCGCGGAGCGTGGCGTAGATGGCCGCGCTGCGCGCGCAGAAGTCGCGGTAGCCGGAGGCGTTCTGCGCATCCGCAAATTCCTCGATGGCCTCGGCAGAGCGATCAACGCTGGCATACAGGTCCAGCACACCGCCGCGGCGCCAGGCGTGTCGCGCCAGCACCGTAGCCGACTGCAGCTCGAGCTGCGCTTCCAGGGTCGTGCCCGCGGAGGCCAGCAGGCCGTCGAAGATCCAGCGCATTGTGAACACGGTGGGACCGGAATCGACGCCGCGCCCGCCGACGGGAAGCTGACGCATCTTGCCACCCGGCTCGCTGGCGCGCTCCAGCACCGTTACGTTTTTCCCAGCTGCTGCCAGCTCTATAGCCGCGGCGAGGCCGCCGACGCCGCTGCCGACAACCAGGACCCTGTCATCACTCATGCGGCGTGGGCCGCTCGTGCGCGAAAGCGCAGCATAACGGCGCGCTGGTGATAGAGAATCAGCGTGATGCCGGTAATCAGCGGCACGGACCACAGAGCGGGAGTCAGCGCAATTTCCGGAAGCAGACGCACCGCGCCGAAGGCAAAGAAGGCGGTGTACACCGAGATGCCCGCGCCCACGAGCGACTTGATGTGCTCCTTGATGCGATCCACGGGACGGGGATTGGGCTTGTACATGTACCAGAGATTGGTAGCGACGGTCGCGAAACCGACGAAGGAGATAGCGATCATGAGTTCCTGCCGCAGCAGCCAGCCCTGCCAGGCGCAGTTGGCGGCAACCACGGTAAGAAGCACCTGCAGCAGCTGGTTGTGCCAGGCCCGATTGGCGGTGGGCCCGGTGCGATCGCGGATGCACAGCCAGCCATGCCAGGCAAGGTTGATTGTGAGCGTGGCGAGATAAAGCATCATGGCACCGAAAATGCCGGCGATCAGCCCGGGCTGGGCGAAGTCCGGATGGTCGACGAGCTGGGGATGGGTACCGACGGGATCCGAGAGCGTTGTCAGCGAGATCGCTATCGCAAAGCTCCCGGTCAGGAGCATCATGAGGGCGAAGAGCTTTCCGTTGCGTGCGTGGCCCGGTCCCCCTTTGCGTCCGATCACGGGCACCCAGAAGCTCACCAGCCCGACGCTGCCCGTGACGATATGCAGGGCCACGAAGATTTCAAACACCGTGTGGGTCGACATCATTTCTCCTCCCCCGGATACTGTTGTGGCCCATGGACTAAGCCGATTCTATGACTGCCGCCAGCGCCACCTACATTCCGCCAAAGCCCCACTCCCTCGCCGCCCTGCCCGCGCTGGCCCGCGTACTGTGGAACGGCGACGGCAATCTCCTGGAGCTGCTTCCCGCCGCGGCCTATCGCTTCGCCGTCGGCAATCTCGGTTACTCGCGGCGCTCGACGGTGCTCTTCAACGACCCCGAACTCGTGCGCTTCATCCTTCGCGATCCGAACGGGCTGTTCCCCAAGAGCGATCTCATGGTGAACGCGCTCGAGCCACTCATCGGCGAATCGATCTTCGTCACCGATGGAGAAAAATGGCGTCGCCAGCGGGCTATGATCGACCCGGCCTTTTCCAACCTGCGCATCAGTCTCGCCTTTTCCGCGATGCAGGCCGCGGTAAACACCTACCTTGAGGAACTCGAGCGCCTGGCGCATTCGGGCGACGCATTCTCTCTCGACAAGGCCATGAGCCAGCTCACCGCCGATATCATCTGCCGCACGGTGTTCTCCACATCCCTGGACACCGGGATTGCCCATGACGTGTTCGAGGATTTCACGGTATTCGAGCGATCGGTGGCGCAGGTGGATCTCAAACACCTCATCTTCAAACCCGCCTGGAGCAGCGCCCCGCAGCCGCCGGCCGTGCTCGAGGCCTGTGAGCGCATTCGCCGCCACCTCGCCGCGCTCATCGACCCGCACCTGGCCGCGGACGCGGAGTTTGATGACATCGCCAGTGCCGTAATCGGCGCCCGGGACCGCATCACGGGTGAACCCTTCAGCCGCGAGGAACTCATCGACCAGCTCGGAGTGTTCTTCCTTGCCGGGCACGAAACCACGGCCAGCGCGCTCACCTGGCTGTTCTATATCTGCGCCGAGCGCCCCGAAATCGTGGCGCGCATTCGCGCCGAGGTCGACCGGGAAATTGGAGACGCCGAAGTCGGCTTCGAACAGCTGCGCCGGTTGCCGTACGTGCGAGCGGTGTTCCGGGAGACGCTGCGACTCTATCCGCCGATCACGTTCATGCCCCGCGTCGCCCTTAAGGACACGACCATAGGACCGCGGCGTCTGCCGCGCGGTGCCCTGGTCATGATCTCGCCCTGGACGCTGCACCGACATCGGGATTACTGGCCGGACGCCCACGCTTTCCGCCCGGAACGTTTTTTGCCGGAGAACGACGACGCCCTCGTCGACGGCGCCTACATTCCCTTCGGTCAGGGACCGCATACCTGCGTGGGCGCGGGTTTCGCGCAGACCGAAAGCCTGCTGATCGTCGCCGAGCTGCTGCGGCGCTTCGATTTCAAATCCGTGGATCGGGGCACAGTGAGGCCCGCGGCGCGTTTGACGACACGCCCCCGGGAACAGGTGTACTGCCAGGTGACGCGCCGCGCCTGAGCTTTCCCGGCGCGTCACGCGCTGCCCCCGAACCAGGCTATATCCCTTTGCGTCGCTTCACCCAGGGTGAGCTTCGTGGTCATGGCGGGCCACAGGATCTCCCAGGACATGGGCGTCATAAGCAGGAACGGCAGGGGATCGTGGGAACTCCAGACCACGTCCCGGGCACTCCCCAGCTCGCGCAAACGGCGCTTGAATTCCTGGGGCCGAAAGAGCGCGGCATAGGCTTCCGTGAGCGTTGAATAGGCCCATTGCTGACGCCGGTGCGGGGACCGTTCGATGTGCGACGTTCCCGCCGGATCAATGAGCGCTCGTCCGAGGCTCGCGGGCTCAAAGAAATGCACGCCGCTGGTGGCGCGCGGATTGCACTCAATGGCCTGGGCGCGTCCGTCGCTGTCGATAATGAAATCGAAGGCCAGGAATCCGCTGTAGGACGTGGACGCGATGAATCGTTTTACCCAGTCCTCTACCGCGGCGCTGTCGACGCACTCGAAGCAGATCGCGACCGTACCCGCGAAGACTCGACCGCGATAAATGACGGTGGCGATCGCCCGGCCCTCGTGTACGAGCGATAGGGAGCTCAGATGCTCACCCTCGACCCGGGCCTGAATCAGGCTCTCGCCATCCAGCTCTCCCGTGGGATCGCCGGCGCGCGCGAGCCGCAGGCCGATGCCAGAACAGCTGTGGCGCGGCTTCACCACGAAGTCGGTCTGCGCGGCGAGCACCCCCGCCGCGGGACTTCCCCCGGCTTCGGACGCCGGCGCGTCCAGTCCCAGCGTCTGCACGTGACGCACGAAATCCAGCTTGTCGTGATAGCGGGCAATCTCTTCCCGGGCACCGGTCCAGAGCCACACTTCTCGCGGCAGCCGGTCGGCGCACCGCACCACGTGAAGGGCCTCCTCGGAGACCGGGAGGACAATGTCGACCTCCTCTTCCTCGATGATGCGCAGGAGATCGGCGTGGTAATCGCCCTGGGGATCATTTGGCGCGCTGACGCGAAAGCAGGCGGCGACATCGCGGGACGGGCGACAGAGGTGCCAGCGGAAGGGATCCGCCACCAGGACCCGACACCCGGCGGCCCTGCAGGCGCGGGCCAGCGCAAGCGCCTTGGGCAAGCGCCCCAGCGTAAGAAGAACAGTCGGACCGGACATACCACACCCCCGACTGTAATTTTGACGTGACTATCTTAGCTGTCAAATAAAATTTACAGCACTCGCGCAGCGTGGCCTGGCCGGCTACCCAGGTCACTCCGGTTCCCAGATTTCACCCAGGGCAAGCTGTTGCGCCCGATTTGCCTTATTTCACCTGTGCATCTGCATGTAACATTATATCTATGCGCTTCAGACACCCGGCAACCTCAGGACCACGGCACGGCCGGCCGAAGACGTGCCTGATAAGGTCGGTTCAGGCATGAGCACGGACGGACCGTTCCAGCGCTGGTACGACAAGTACTACGAACCTCTCGTTGCGTATCTGCATCGCCGCTTTGGGCCGGGGCCTCCGGAACCGGAAGACATCGTTCAGCGCACTTTTACGCGCGTCTATAGCGAAGGTTTGACGGACACGATCCGCGATCCCAAAGCCTTCCTTTGGCATATGGCTTCCAATATGGCGATCTCGGGATTACGCGCGGAGCAGTCAGCCCAGCGAAGGGATGATGCCTTTCGGCATCACAACAACCTCGACATCGGTTGCCTTTTGACGCCGGAGCGCGTCTTGGAGGGTGAGAATGCCCTGTCGGTGGTTGTTGACTGTCTTCTCGCCATGCCTGAGACGCGTCGGAGGGCGTTCGCGGCGGCCTGTTTCGAAGGCCACACCCACGCCGACATCGCAAAACGGATGGGAATCACACGACAAGCGGTGAGCAAGCACGTCAGCAGGGCTACGCAGGCGATTTTCGACGCTCTAGAGGAGTACCGGTAGACGTGCGAGAACACTGAAAAAATGGACAGGGAAAGGCAGAAGCTGATCCGAGAAGCCCTGCACTGGCGCACGGTCATCGAAGACCCTGAGGTTTCCGATACGCAGCTTGCGTCTTTCCGGCGCTGGCTGGCAATCAGCGAGGACCACGCCTGGGCCTACGATTATGCTCAGAGCTTCTGGAGAGCCCTGGCGACAACCAGAGACGCGTACGAAGCGGCTGAAAATGCGGGGCGGGCGGCGAGCCGGGAAAACCGGCTTTGGCATGCCTATGGTCCGATCCTGGGTAGGCTACGGGCGCGACCGGCCTATGTAGCCGCCGCGGGACTGACCTCATTGTGTTTTGCCCTCGTGATCGGCGGCGCAGTGATGTTTGGATCCCGCGAATTCAGCAATACGCAGGTGCTTGAGCTTTCCACGGCCTACGGCGAGGTCAGGCGTTTCACTCTCGAGGATGGCTCGTCCCTAACCCTGGGCGCTAAATCACGCGCGGTGGTGCGCCTGGAAAGAGCCCAACGCCGGGTGGACCTCCTTGCGGGAGACGCCTACTTCGACGTTACTCCGCAACCGTCGCGCCCGTTCGGCGTGCGGGCGGGTAGCCTTCGAATCGACGTTACGGGTACCGAGTTCGACGTTCAGCTGAATGCCGCGGATACGCACCTCGCGGTCAACGAGGGTCGGGTCGTCGTATCGCATCTCGGCCGGGCCAAGCCTTCGGCTGGAACGGACGTCGGCGACGCGCCAAAAGACAAACTACTCGGCGCAGGGGAGGCGGTAATCGCCAGCCTAGATGGTGGTTTAGGCGCGGTAACAAACGTTGACACCATGACTATCGGTGCATGGCGCAAAAACCGGCTCGTTTATGCGCAGACGCCTCTTGCGGAAGTTCTGGGTGATATTGAGCGCTATCAGGAGCTGGACATTCGCTTCCTCACGGCCGACGTCGCGCCGCACTCTGTCACCGGCTCCTTCGACGCTACGGACACTTCCGGACTTTTATCCAGCCTCGGCGTGCTCTTCGATCTTCACGTCACCCACCTCGACGACCGGACCGTGATGCTGACGCCAAATCCAGTGCGATAAGCGTGGGCACGGTCGTCCTTCAAACGGAACTACAATCGCTGGAAAGGCCCTGGCCTGGGATCTCCTCTCCCGGCCAAGGCTGAAGGACACCGCCGCCGGCGGATTTACGCGTATTTTCCGGACTCCGCTTCGATCCTCGCGGGAAAGCTAAAAAAAATTTTCTTGTGCGGTTGCCTCTCAATGCTGCGAAGCGTCTCAGGAGCTGAGGCCGGGACAGGACGGGGTCAACGATTTCCCTCCCTGCGCCAGACCGAAAGAAGTCGCCTGAAGGACAGGGCGGCGACTCGCTCACTGACCTAAGGCGCAAGGGATGAAAACCGATAGGAAGCGGTGGTTCTGGATGAAGGCGATGGTGCCTGTGATGCTCTACTGCGCGACGGTGACCTCGATTCCCGTTGCTGCCCAGGGGACCGCGGCGCGCCAGATTGAGCTCCCGACGCAATCAATGGATGCGGCGCTGGCTGAAGTCGGCGAGATCTACGGTGTCTCTGTGATTGCCTCCGGAGCGGCGGTGCGCGGTCTGACGGCACCAGCGATCTCGGGGGTGCTGACGGCTGAAGAAACTTTGCTTCAGCTTCTCGAAAAAACGTCGCTGGTGGTCATCCCTAACGACAGCGGAGACTTTGTGATTCGCAGCGAGCCGTCGACGCAGGTGCCTCAAGAAGCCGCGAGTTCAACAAACCCGTCCCCCACGATTACCGAGGAAATCATTGTCACGGCGCGAAAGCTTGGCACCCAGAGCTACCGGGCCGATACCTCGGCCATCGGTACGAAAACGGACACCCCGCTCCTTGAAACACCGGTATCAGCCAGCATCGTTACCCGGGCATTTCTCGATGACACACAGGTAACAACGATCACCGAGGCGCTGCGCTACGTACCGGGCATCAGTAGCGGTGACAATGGACGCGCCGCGGTCGACGAAAACATCACGTTCCGCGGATTTTCCTTTCTGCGCAGTACCTTTGTGGATGGCCTGCGCCAGCAGGCCTTCAACATTGACGTTACGCCGGAACCCTACGGCCTGGAACGCGTGGAAGTTCTGCGCGGCCCGGCTTCGGTCCTGTACGGATCGACCGGGCCGGGGGGTATCGTGAATTCGGTCACCCGCAGGCCCGAGCGGGATTTCAGCGGAGAAGCGACCATCGCCGCCGGCAGCCTTGACCTCCTCAGAGCGGGGTTTGACGTCACAGGCTCGCTCAATAGAGGAAAGACGATCGCGGGCCGGTTGACGGCGCATATTCGAGATCAGGATGACTTCGTGGATTCGGCTTTCAATGACCGTGTTTACATCGCGCCGGCATTGAGCTTCTTTCCGGGCGCAGACACGGAAATCTCGCTCCTATCGTCCTATCAGCAGGACGAGTTTCGCCTCGCGCCCCTGGTGCCCGCTGAAGGCACGGTCCTGCCCAGCCCCAACGGCGGAATCGACCGCGAGACCTTCCTCGGAGAGCCGGCGTTGCCAAGCGACGAGGTGGAGATGCTATCCGCCACCCTATTGTTGACGCATACGTTCACCGATCGTGTTTCGCTCAGGCATGCCACGGGCGTTCGCGACTATGAACGGTCTGGGACGTTCATCTTCCCGAGTCTTGCGGCCGGCGCCCGGGAGGTTGACCGGTCGCTCAGCGCGGGTCCCAACGACGCCACGATAGTCTCGACGGACACGAGCCTCAGTATCCAGTTCTCCTCCGGTGACATCGAACACAACGTGCTTGTCGGTGCGGACTACTACCGTATTGATGACGACAGCTCCACGGAAGGCGGCGTGCTTCCCCCCCTCGATGCCTTTACTCCCACGTACACCGGCGAGTTTGCGTTCACCGGTCAGTTGACCTTCGACAGCTCCACCACGCTCGACCAAATCGGTCTTTACGTCCAGGATCAAATAAAGATAGGCGATCGGCTGCGGATCACGCTCGGTGGTCGACTTGACAGTTTTGAAGTTGATTTCCTGGATGAGGTCAGTGGGTTCACGATCCTCGCGGATGACGACGGCGTCTTCACCGGCCGCGCGGGCCTTCTGTATCTGATGGATATCGGTTTTGCCCCGTATGTGAGTTTCGCCCAGGGCTTCTATCCTCAAGGCGGTGTCGACGCGAACGGAAATGGCTTTGATCCCGACGAAAGCGATCAGTGGGAACTCGGCCTCAAGTACCAGAGCACCGACGGGCGCTCGAGCGCCAGCCTTGCCCTGTTCGATATCACGCGATCGAATCTGCCATCACCGGATCCCGAAAACCCGGGTTTTTCGATCCTCACCGGGGAGCAGCAACACCGCGGAGTGGAACTGGAATTCAACGTCAGCGTCACGCCGCAACTTGGTGTCCTGGGCAGCTATACCTACCTGGATGCCGAAATCACGCAAAACGACACGCTCATCGGCGGGCAGCCGATCGTCGGAAACCGGCCGCCGAATGTGCCGGAGCACTCGGCGGCGGTCTGGGCCGTGTACAGCCTGCCCCAGGAAAGCGGGCTTAGCGGACTTAGTTTTTCGGCCGGGGTGCGC
This sequence comes from Pseudomonadota bacterium, assembly GCA_038748515.1. Taxonomy (GTDB): domain Bacteria; phylum Pseudomonadota; class Gammaproteobacteria; order Pseudomonadales; family Halieaceae; genus Congregibacter. Next base: position 297,776 of record JBCDIW010000002.1, on the reverse strand, counting down.
GCTCAGTCTGAACGGGAGGGCGATACGCTCAACACGTTCCAGACCGACTCCTACGTGTTGTTCGACGCCGGTGTGGCTTACAGCTTCGACAAGTACAGGATTGCCGTAAACGCCACAAATATTACCGATGAAGACTTTGTCGGCGCCACGCCCGGGTTTTCGAGACTGGTCAGATTCGGCGAGCCGAGACTGATACTCGCCAGCATTACCCGTGCGTTCTAGCCGGGTTCCGGCGCTCCTCAATGGAATCCGTCGTGCTGGAAACTCGCGGGTTAACGAAACGCTTCGGAGCTACGGTCGCACTTGATCGATTGGACTTGAGCGTCGGGGTGGGCGAAACCGTCTGCCTCCTCGGCGCGAACGGGGCGGGAAAGACGACAACGCTGAACCTGCTTCTTGGCTTTCTGAAGCCAGACGATGGAGATGCGCTGGTCGCAGGCCGGTCGGTGGTCGAAGATCCCGTGGAGGCGCGGACAAAACTTGGTTACGTGGCCGAAGTTGTCAGCCTCTATCCCACCTTGAGCGGCGCAGAGAACATTGCATTCTTTTCCGATCTTACAGGCCAGCGTATCGCCAGCGAGCGGCGCGACGCTGTACTCGAGCGACTGCGCTTCCCGCTGGCCGCGCTCCCTCGGCCGGCCGGCGCTTACTCAAAAGGTATGCGCCAGAAAGTCGGGCTGGCGATTGCACTCCTGAAAGGCGCAAGCGCGATCCTGCTCGATGAGCCACTCTCCGGACTCGACCCGGGAGCCGCCAACGACCTTGTGTCCGTGCTTCGCGATACGGCGGCGGAGGGTACGGCACTGCTGGTGTCCACCCACGACATATTTCGCGCCAAGGACGTGGCCACGCGGGTGGGAATACTGCGCCAGGGCCAGCTTGTCGACATGCTCGATCCCTTGAGTCTTTCCGGTGCAGAACTGGAGAACGTCTACCTGGAACACATGGCGGAGCACGCGGTATGAAGGCGCTCGTCCGCAAGGACTGGAAAGAATTTGTCAGAGACCTCCGATTTGTGATGGCGGCTGGTTTGTTCGCAGTCCTGGCGCTGACGGCCCTGCTTCTCGCCGCCGATTACGTAGCGAGCTATCAGCGCGATGTCGCCAGCGCCGAAGCGGGTGACCGCCAGACCTGGCTCAACCAGGGAGAGCGTAACCCCCACGGCGCTGCGCACTTTGCAAACTGGGCCTTTCGTCCGCTCACCGCCACGGCGCTCCTTGATCCCGGTGTTACCCGGTATGCCACGGTTGCCATTTGGCTGGAGGCGCACCTACAGAATATCGGTGTCGGCCGCCCCAGCGAAGACCAGGCGACGACGATTGATACCGGTGATTTCAGCCTGGCCTGGATACTGCAGACTGTCCTGCCGCTCCTGATCCTCATCTTTGCCGCAGGACTGGTAGCCCGCGAAGGGGAACGTGGATCACTCCGCCTGCTGCTGGCATCGAATGTGACCGTAGGCCGCCTGATCGTGGCCAAGGTGGTGGGGCTGGCGCGCACAGTGGCGTTCGTGACCGGACCGCTTATGCTCATCGCCCTGGTGGCAATTGCGCTGTCGCCAGCGCCCTTCGACGCAGACCAGGCTGCGCGCCTGGGAGTCTGGTGCATCTCTTACGCCGTGTATCTCGGGATATTCCTGCTGCTGGGAATCGCCGTCTCGGCCGTTTCGAGCCGCACAGGCCGAGCCGTATTGCTTGCCCTTGGGGTTTGGTTGCTGACCGTGGCCATCGGCCCGCGATTATCGGGAACCATAGTGGACCTCCTCGCGCCGACCCTGAGCGCACAGACGTTTTGGTCGCAGATCGAAAGGGCCTACGAGCAGGGCCTCCCTGGCGACCCGGACGCTGACACGCGACGGCGGATGCTGCGCGAAAACACCCTGGCTGAGTACGGTGTCGAGACAATCGAGGCGCTCCCCGTGAGCTTTTCCGGCATTTCCCTCGACGCCAGCGAACGGTACGGAAACCGCGTATTCGATCTCCACTTTGCGCGGCTCTACGCCGGGCGCGATCAGCAAAGGACCTTGATGCGCTGGGCATCCGCGATATCGCCGCTTATCGCGATGCAGAACATTTCCTCCAGCCTCGCCGGAACCGATGAGCTGCACCACCGCAACTTTGCCCGACAAGCCGAATTGCATCGGCGCCGTGTCGTCAACGCCCTGAACGGTGATTTGATACAGAACGGGGCGGGCAAGACGTTTTATCAGTACAACGCCGACGCCACTCTCTGGAGAAGCATGCCGTCATTTTCCTATGACCACCCTTCCCTTCGGGCCATGCTTCCAACGATTGTCCCCGACCTGGCGTTACTGTTCCTCTGGCTCCTTGGGAGCCTCGCCTGTGTAACGGGTGCGTCGCACAAGCTGGCGAAAGAGCCAACCTGGTGATCTCGCTGATCCTCTCTGATCTCCGGCGTCTGACGCGAGAAAAGCTCTCCATGATCGCGTTTCTCGCGGGTACGCTCTGCGCGCTCCTCGCTGCTATCAACGGTGCGCATTGGATCGATCGTCTGGAGACGACGCGTGCCGGGTTCCTCGATCTCAACGCGCGCAGCGAGGCTGAGTATCGGGCGCGCTTTGCGGGTCCCCAGTGGACTGATGTCGATAGCGCGGATGCCCCCTATACGACTCGCCGTGCCTTTGCCTACCCGATCCCCTTGCTCGCCGACTTCACCGTGGGCCGCTCCCACCTCGAGCCGACCATGGCTCAGGTCAGAATGGGGTACCGATCGGATACGCTGTTCAAGAACTACCAAATCGACAACCCGGAACGATTGCAGCGGGGAGTTTTCGATCTTTCATTTGTCGTGGTCGTTGTCGCGCCACTCCTGCTCATTGGACTGGGCTATGGATTGTTTTCTGAAGACCGCGACTCAGGGGCCGCTCGTCTGATCCTCGTTCAGAGCGGAGGGATCGACCGCCTGCTTGCTGCGCGAAGCTTCAATCGCCTGGCACTGGTCGCCACGCCGCTGTTGATCGCGACCATCATCCTCCTTGCGATGGGACCAGAGTGGGCGGGACGCCCGGGTGCGGCGGCGCTTTGGTTGATCAGCGCCTGGATCGGGCTCCTGTTCTGGTGGGCCATCATTCTGCTTATCAACCTGACTCGCTTCAGCGCCGAAACCGCGGCCCTGGCATTGCTGGCAATCTGGGTGGTTCTGGTTTTCGTTGCACCGCCTCTTGTCGATGCCATCGCCCGCAGCGTTCATCCGCCGCCGTCCCGTATGGATCAGATCATCGCGAGTCGAAGTGCCGAACTCGATGCGACTAAGAAGTACGCGAATGATCATCCCTCCGACGGCTTGCCCGAAGTGCAGCGCGTGAAAGACGTCATTGCCGAATACCACCGGATTTCGCTTGCGCATGAACGCAGCATCCGCCCCATGTCCGAGCGCTTCGATGAGCGACTGGCACACCAGCAGGAATTCTCCGAGCGGCTTCAGCTTTTATCGCCGCCCATGGCGCTGGCCGCTACGCTGGCTGATATCTCCGGAACCGGCGTCAACAGCTATGTCCCCCTGCGCCGTGCTGCCAAAGAGTACTTAGGCAACTATCAGAAGGCGCTCTCGCGCGGGATCGCGGACAACAGGCTGTTTACGCTTGCGGACCACGATGCGCTCCCATCCTTCGAAGCGCCGCCACGCGCCGTACCCACCCATCTGGGTGTGCTGTGGACGGCGACCGTGACCACGTTTTTCTTCGCCGCAGCCATCTTTCGCCTCCGCACAATCGAAGTCGGCTAGGAAATCAAGCGCCTTTCGAGAATCAATCCATCGCCGTCAACTTGATGGAGTCACATGGCCGTCTTTAGACACCGACTTTCAGCTCCCCTCACTGGGCCAGATTCAGTACCATAGGTCGAACTGGAGAGGGCCTTTGCCATGGCATCCGCACTGGAAAAACCGGATCGCACGCTGCTGAAGCGCTGGCTTGAAGAAGCCAGGGTTGAGTTTAGCGAATGTGCCGACTGCGAAGGTCTTCACCTCGCCGCTCTTCAGGGTATCGAAGGCGTCATCGACAGCCGCCTGTTCCTTGAGCGCTACGGCCTGCTCCTGACGACGGAACTCGAGATCCGCCCCATGGCGCTGCTGGCCATGTCCGCGGACCTGGGTCGCATCAATATGGACTATCCGACCCTGAAAGTGTTTCTCGACATAGTGGACGATGCCACACCACAGCTGGTCATGGCCGGCGTGCAGTCAACCCAGGCCGGTCTCACCCTGGCTCAGTGCGCCCATTTCATCTCGATCACGATGGACGCAACGCGTCAGCTGGCCGCCGAGTGCCTGCAGTTGGATTACCTGTTCGAAGAAGGCGCGAGCCGGGGGCAGATGCCAAACCGGGCGCTGCACTAGCCGGCATAGCAGAGGTTTGTGTGCAGGCCGGCTCGACGCTGAACACCCCGAGGATCGTGGCGAAAGCACAGCACCATGGCAACAACCGGAAGCACGGCTGCCGTGCTTCCGACGGAGTCGTTATCAGCGCTCGTCGGACTCTTCGCCGATCTCCCAGTGCTCGACCGCCACCTCGATAATCTCACCGGTTGCCGCACTGACCTCTACCTTGAATTCCGTGCCGTTGCCATCGACCACGTCCATTTCATAGGACGCGTCGCCGTTGGCCTCAATCTCATACTCCACTTCCTCGATTTCGCCGGGATAAAGGGCGAGCACTTTTTTCTGGGCGTCGGCGAGGCTCACTTTCATACCCGCTTTGAAGAGCGGATCGTCGGCGGACTCGGCTTCCTGCTCGATCTCGAAGATCGTGCCATCCTCGGCGTCACACATGAACTCCCACTCACGCCCCTCGGCGGTGCGCAGTTCGATTTCGTAGGCGGGCTCACCTTCGGCGGACGGGTCCAGATACTCGAGCTTTATAAAATCGCCGGATTGAATGGTCTGTGCGGCTTTCAGGCAGTCTTCCAGAGCGTCTGCGCTCGCGAATCCGGGGATGGAAGCGCTGATTGCAAGGGCGGCCATGGTGGCGAGACTGTTTTTCATGCTTACCTCTTTGATCGAGTCTGTCTATTGAGTCAATTCTGAGAAGACGCGCGGTCGCGGACGGGACCGACCCGCGGCACCGCTAGCGAAACGTCGCTGCACTATACGCAGAACTATGGAAAAACGATGAGAACACGCTGGGAGCCCCGAAAAAACTCATGGACGCTCAATCCCCTCGGAAACCGCCAAGCACAATGCCCGAAAAGAGGGTGTTTGCATGGCCCTCGCCCGGTTACCCGCGATAGGATTTAGGGCTGTTGCGGAAGGATACTCAGGCCCGGCACCCACTGGCCGTCACTGCGTTCCATGCGCACCATGTCAACGTCGGCCAGAGGTCGAAGGTTGTCATGCTCCGGGGGCGCGGCGAGGACATCCAGGTCAGTTTCATGCATTTCGCCGCGGATGGCGTCGCCTTCCCAACGTAAGTGAAAATAGCGGCCGTTCCAGGGATTTATCCCGTACTCGGTCGGAGAGCGGGCTATAAACAGCAGGTCGTACTCCAGGTCGGTCAGTCCATCGCGCCCCAGCCTACGCCGATTCTCATAGGGATAGGGCAGGTGGCAGAGCATCCTGCCGGTGTGCGCGATGCAGCGAAAGGGGCGCATCGAGAGGAAATAGTCACCGAACAACTCTTCGTTGAAAGTGAGGGTGTAACCGTTGTCCTCATCCAGCGACGTAACGCTCAAGGTGGCAATACGAAGCGCATCGTCTCCGCTGTCGAACACGACGTCGTAGGACTGCTCCGCCAGGGACGTCGGCGCCGCAAGGCATAACGCGATGCTGGAGAGCTTCCCGAGAAGCGCGCCGGTTAAAAAAAAGGGCCCGCGAAGGGGCCCTTTCCGTACTTGTGTCACTGCGAATACTCGGCTGAGGCGACCTCTTAGCGAGACGCTACAGCGTTCTTCGGCAGTTTGAAGGTCCAGACCGATCCACCCTGGTTGATGTCCTTCACTTCCTTGGCAACATCGCCGCCCCAGAGCGGTACGGCTCCACCCCAGCCGGATACGATCGAGACGTACTGCTCACCATCCATCTCCCAGGTAATCGGCGAGCTCACGACGCCGGACCCGGTGTTGAACTTGTAGAGCATTTCGCCCGTCTCGGCATCGAAGGCCATCAGATAGCCTTCCGGGTTACCCGTGAAGACCAGTCCGCCTGCCGTGGCCAGAACACCGCCCCAGAGAGGCGCCTTGTTCTTGTAGGACCACTTGATCTCGCCGGTCTTGGGGTCGATGGCCTTCAGGGCACCGATGTGATCCTCAAAGATCGGCTTGATCGTGAAGCCCGCGCCCAGGTAGGCAGCGCCCTTCTTGTAGTTGATCGGCTCGTTCCAGATATCCATGCCCCACTCGTTGGAGGGCACATAGAACAGACCGGTCTGCTGGCTGTAGGCCATGGGCATCCAGTTCTTGCCGCCGAGGAAGGACGGCACCGAGAACACGGTTTCGCCTTTGTCTTCACCATCCGGTGCTCCCGGGCGACCGCCGTCGACCTCTATGGGGCGACCGTCTTCACCGATACCCTCGGCCCAGGTGATGTTTTCAACGAAGGGCACAGCGCGAATGAACTCGCCGTTCTCGCGGTTGATCACATAGAAGAATCCGTTACGGTCGGCGGTAGCGCCGGCCTTGATCTTCTTGCGACCTTCCTTGTAATCGAAGGCGATGAATTCGTTCACACCGTCGAAGTCCCAGCCATCGTGAGGCGTTGTCTGGAAGTGCCAGACAATCTCTCCAGTGTCGGGATCGAGCGCTACACGCGAAGAGCTGTACAGGTTGTCGCCCGGACGCAGGTGCGAGTTCCAGGGCGCCGGGTTACCCGTGCCGAAGAAGAGCAGATCGACGTCGGGATCGTAGGTGCCGCCGTTCCAGGTCGCTGCGCCGCCCATCTTCCACATATCGCCGGGCCAGGTCCGGCCGGCCTCACCGCCAGTGATGCCGTTTTCCTCGCCATTGAGGTAACCCATGTGCCCTTCCACGGTAGGGCGGGACCAGACCAGCTCACCGGTCTTGGCGTCGCGCGCCTCAACCTTGCCCACAATGCCGAACTCACCGCCGGATACGCCGGTAATGACCATGCCCTTGGCGATGATCGGCGCGGCCGTGTTGGAGTAACCGGCCTGGTAGTCGCCCAGAGTCTTGCGCCACTTCGGCTTGCCCGTCTTGGCGTCCAGGGCGATCAGCTTGGCATCCAGCGTGCCGAAGATCACTAGATCGTCGTAAAGGGCGGCACCGCGGTTGATCACATCGCAGCAGGGCATGATGCCGTCGGGCAGACGCGCCTCGTACTGCCAGAGCTCCTCGCCGGTGCGCATGTCGATCGCGTAGATGCGGGAGTAGGAGCCCGTCACGTACATCACGCCATCGTGCACGAGCGGCTGAGATTCCTGGCCGCGCTGCTTTTCACCACCGAAGGAGAAAGCCCACACGGGCTGCAGCGACTGCACCGTGTTCTTGTTCACTTTCTTGAGCGGGCTGTAGCGCTGCGCGCGCGGTCCAAGGCCGTAGCTGACGACGTCGTCCGTCGTCTTCTGGTCCTTGAGAATGTCCTTGTCCGAAACCTTAGCGGACGCCGGCGCAGAAATAACGCCCAGGGTCAGTGCGGCCGCAACCGCGCCGGCGAGCAAACCCGTGGATTTATTCAACTTGTTGTCTCTCATTCGAGATCTCCTGTTTCCCTTTACTTTGCAACAGCACCGCTTGATGTCAGCAACAACACCGCGACCGCGCGGTGCGTTGAAATCCCCCGCAGATCGGCACTGTCACGTGACTGCCACCACATGACTGATGAGGAAGCAGTCCCCGATTCTTTCCCGGGTTACATCCACAACCACCCGTGTTCAAAACCGTATCAGCGACTGCGAATGCTGACGGGAAGACACATCGACAGCCACGGCAAGCGCAGGCTTTCTCATCGTTTTCTCAGTATTGCAGCGCACTCGCAGAGCGCCTACTGACCGCTCGGCGCGTCTGGCTAGTTCTTTGGTATTAGTTTCGTGGTGGGCGTCTCCGGACGTCTAAACTGCTAAGCCCGATCCCCGTGCTACGCGGTACCGCGCTCCATCAGGCGCGGCTCCCGGGGCAGAGAGCACCGCGGGCATCCTGGACACACAATGCTCAGTTCGCCGCCTCTTCTTCAACTTCCGCGTAGAGCGATGGCACGGTGTAGGTGATGCCGTGATCTGTAAACAACTGCTCCATACGCCCGTCACGCACGGCGGCGGCGATCACGTCTTCAATGGCGTAGGCCAGCTGCCGATGAGTGTGCTTTACCGCGGCGCCAATATCCCACTGCAGACGCCCTACGGCCTGTAAACCGTCGTCGTCGACATCAAAGCGCCCCGGGCGGTCGCGCAGGAACCACTCAAGCTGACTGCGCATACCGGCGACGGCGCTCAGATCCCCAGTCTTGAGTTCGTCCACGGCGTCACCGATGCGCAGGTGGTGTACTACGTTCTTGCGCAGTTGGCCGCCATAGGCTCCGCTTAGGAACATGTCCGGCAGGCTGTCCGTTTCCACACCGATCTTCTGGAAACGAAAGATCGCGAGGTTGCGTACATCTCCGAGTTGCTCAAGATCGCGGGCGACAGCCCAGGACTCCGCGTGGTACGGACCGAACATCACCACGTTGTCGTGCTTCGGCAGTCCGTAACCATCGATGGCGTAGGAGTATTCGCGATCATAGGGAACGCGGAGCATGACGTCGGCGACGCGGCGGTCCAGAAGACTGCCCTTCCATACATAGTTGCGCAGGTCGTCTTCCGTGCTTTCATCCGGGGTCATCCACAGCCACCGGGCTTCGACACCGAGGCCCTCGGCAATCAGCTGGCCGATGGCTATATCGAGCCCCTGGGCTTTACCCTCTTCGTCCTCGAAGGAATAGGGAGCGAAGTCTCGGTAGACCGCGATTTCGATGAAACCGGATTCGACGACATCGTCGAGGGTCCGGTCCTCCACTTCGCCGGAGGCTGTGATCACGCTTTGGGCGAGCACGCCATAAGATGACAGTGAGGCGAGGGCCAGAAAGGCCAGCGGCGCGAACGCAAGAATGAGTGAAGATCGGCAGCGCACCGACGCTGATTTAAAAAGAGCAGATGACATCACAATGATCCCGATAGCGTTCTTATGGATTTCTCAATGCCGTGCTGTTGCGGCAGCTCACCATCGCTCTTCGCGGCGGGTACCCAGCGACATGGTGGACGCATCCTGCCAACGGCATGTTGGGGAAACAATAAGTGCAACCCGGCGACTGGAACAAGTGCCGAGCCTCGGGGGGGCCGGATCAACGGACAAAAAAAAGGCGGTGGCCAAGCCACCGCCTTCCGCGAATCAGCACGCGCAGCCTTTGTCCCCCGACGCTGCGCGCACCGACTGTGCGAAAGCCCTACTCGACCTGACCCCGTGAATCGATATAAGAGCGGATGGCCCACATCGCTTCCTGCGACAGGATGCCTTCGAAGGGGGGCATGTAGACACGGCCTTGAACAACGGCGCCGTGGCGTACACGCTGGATGAACCACTCATCGGAGGCTTCGGGCGAATCCCACTCAAATTCATCATTGAGAGCGCGAAGGTCAGGGGTGATGCCACCGGACACCGCCTCCAGCCCGTGACAGCGCGCACAGTTCCCCGCGTACGCCGACGCGCCCACTTCGACCGCTCGATCATTACCGCGGTAAGGATTTTCCTCGACCCAATCCTGGATTTCATCGAGACCTTCCGTGTTCACTGGCTGTGGCGTGACGTCGCCGTGCGCCCAGACCGCTACCTGATAGAAGGCAGCGCAGAGCATTGCCACGCCGGCCAGGATGCTACCTTTTTTCTTAGTCATAATTAGTCCCCAGACAAAGCGACGCATCGATGCGCCTTGCATGCAACCAGACTACTTGAACACGCTGCCCTAACAATGGTTCTTTGGTAGCAAGAGCACTGGCGAAACGCAGTATGGGCAGGTCCCTGCGAGAGTGGAATTGCCTGCAGCCCAGTGTCTGCCTAGCATTTGGCACGTCGGAGAAAGTCTCCATTACCCATTGCAATCGCAGGGATAAAAACGCTGAATGATGCCTAGCTACACACGTAGGTCACGCAGGTATGGCAACGCGCGCCGGTCGGCCCTCGTGCTCGAGGAGACCGGGCACTCCCACCTGACGTCTCCTTGGGATCCCCCATTGAAAGCACGTTTACGCGCAGGCTTACTCAGTCTTGGCTCCGCCGTACTGCTGTCGATACTCGTCACCCCTTCGGTGGCGCAGACGGAGCTGACGATCCAAACCCTGTACCTGAAACAGGTCGTGGCGCTTCCCCCGGCGCTGTCGAACATCATGCCGCCGGCGGAAGACAGCGGACGCGCCGGAGCTCAACTCGGCGTTGCGGACAGCAACACTACGGGACGCTTTCTCAAGCACCGCTACGACCTGCACGAGACTATCGTAGCGGATGCTGACGCCGCCCTTGCTGCGGCGCGCGTCCACATAGACGCGGGCCACGCCTTGATCGTCGCCGACCTTCCCGCCGACACACTGCTGCGCCTCGCGAAGGACACGGGCATCCAGGGCCGCGTACTTCTGTTTAACGTCGGCGCAGCGGATGACGATTTGCGCCAGCGTTCCTGTCTTAGCGGGCTGCTGCACACCCTGCCGAGTCGCGCCATGCTCAGCGACGCCCTTGCGCAATTCCTAAGAAGTCGGCGCTGGAACAACTGGCTGGTGCTGCATGCCGGTCGCGCGGAAGACAAGGCCATCACAGCGGCCTATGAACGCTCGGCAAAACGCTTCGGCGCGCGCATTATCGATACCAAGGAGTGGTCCTTCGCCACGGATCTCCGGCGCACGGCGCAGCAGGAACTGCCCCTGTTTACGCAGGGCGGCAAGTACGATGTGACCCTCGTTGCCGATGAAATTGGTGACGTGGGCGAATACGTGCCGTACAACACCTGGCTCCCGAGACCGGTGGCGGGAACCCAGGGGCTGACTCCGGTAGGCTGGCACGGCACCGTGGAGCAGTGGGGAGCACAGCAACTTCAAAACCGCTTCCGGGAGCTGAGCGGTCGCGCCATGAACGATCGCGACTACGCCGCATGGGTGGCACTGCGCGCCATCGCTGAAGCGGTGACGCGCACGGGGGCGGTAGATGCGAGCACGCTGTACGACTATATGTTGAGCGAAGCCTTCGAAATCGCCGCGTTCAAGGGTCGCAGCCTCAGTTTCCGCACCTGGAACGGTCAACTTCGCCAACCCATTCCCCTCGTCCATCCGCGAGCCGTGGTCAGCCAGGCGCCTCTTGAGGGCTTTCTGCATCCACGCACCGAGTTAGATACCCTCGGCTTCGACGAACCGGAAGTCCAATGCAACTTCGAGACCACGCTATGACCCAAGCTATTCCCAAGCCCTGCCAGAACACGAGAACCCGGGGACTCTTCCGGTCCGCCCTTGGAGTGGTTTTTGTGGGCACGTGGTGTCTGTGCACCAGCAACTTCGCCCTGGCGGAGCGCGCTTACGTGTCGAACGAAAAGGACAATACGCTGACCGTCATCGACATCGATTCTCTCGAAGTGGTGAATACGATCGAAGTCGGTATGCGCCCCCGCGGCATCACCTTCAACCAGGATTTCAGTCGCCTATACATCTGCGCCAGTGATTCTGATGCCGTGCAGATAATGGATGTGTCCAGCGGCAGGCTGATCGCCGACCTTCCCTCCGGAGAGGACCCGGAGCAGTTCGCTCTCCACCCCGATGACCGGCGTCTGTACATCGCCAACGAGGACAACGCCGTGGTCACGGTGGTGGATACGCAGGAACGAACCGTTGTCGCTCAAGTCGACGTCGGCGTAGAGCCCGAAGGCATGGCGGTAAGCCCCGACGGCGCCTGGGCCGTGAATACGTCGGAAACCACCAATATGCTGCACTGGATAGACACGGAAACAAACGAGCTCGTGGATAACACGCTCGTCGGCCAACGACCGCGGCACGTTGAGTTCACCCGCGAGGGAGACGTACTTTGGGCGTCATCTGAAATCGGCGGCACGGTTACGGTTATCCGCGTGGAGGACCGGGAGGTACTCGACACCATCAACTTCAAGATCCCCGGCGTGCATCGCGACCGCATCCAACCCGTAGGCATACGTTTGACCTCCGACGGACGCTACGCCTTCGTCGCTCTTGGCCCGGCGAACCACGTCGCCGTGGTGGACGCAAAGTCCTATGAAGTGCTCGACTATCTCCTAGTGGGCAGACGCGTATGGCACATGGCATTTGCACGCGATGAAGAGTTGCTCCTGACCACCAACGGCGTCAGCGGTGATGTGACCGTAGTCGACGTAAAGGATCTGAAGCCGATCAAGACAATCCGTGTGGGGCGCTATCCCTGGGGCGTGGCCGTCGCGCCCGGGGCCCCGTGAGCGACCACGCCGTAATCGTCCGAAGCCTGAGTCACAGCTACGGTTCCCGGCCGGCGCTCAAGGATGTGAGCTTCGAGCTGCGGCGCGGGCACTTTCTCGCTCTCCTGGGTCCGAACGGTGCCGGCAAGACCACGCTGTTCTCGCTGCTTACGCGGCTCCTGGCTGCGCCGCCGGGAAGCATCGAGCTTCTGGGGCATGACCTGCGACGCTATCCGCGCGAAGCCATGCGCCGCCTCGGTGTCGTATTCCAGCAGCCGACCCTCGACCTCGATCTGAGCGTCGCGCAGAACCTCGCTTATCACGGGGCCCTACAGGGCATGCCCCCCGCCGAGGTGCGACGGCGCAGCCAGGAAGAGCTCGAGCGTTTCAAGCTCGCTGATCGCAGCGGTGATCGTGTCCGGGATCTCAACGGCGGGCACCGCCGGCGCGTGGAAATCGCCCGCGCCCTGCTCCATGGTCCGGGGCTTCTGCTGTTGGACGAAGCCAGTGCAGGCCTCGATCTTGAAACGCGGCGCGCACTCTATCGCCACGTACGCGAGTTGGGCGAGGAGCGCGGCACTGCGGTACTGTGGACCACACATCTCGTGGAAGAACTTGATGCCGAAGATGAAACCCTGGTGCTCCATCGCGGTGAACTGATAGCCCGGGGAAGCCTTGAGGCACTCCGGCAGGAGCAGGGCAGCGACACCGCCGAAGATGCGATCCTGGCCCTCACCCGGAGCGCAGCGTGAATTCCATGGCCTACGTCTACTGTCTGCTCGGCCTTCTCGCGCGTGAATTTCGGCGCTTTGTACAGCAACGCAGCCGTTTTCTCTCCTCGCTGGTGCGCCCCCTGCTGTGGCTTGTCGTGTTCGCCGCCGGCTTCCGCGCCGCCCTGGGTATCGCGATCATTCCGCCCTATGAGACCTATATCACCTACGAGGTGTACATCGCGCCCGGGCTCATCGGCATCATCATTCTTTTCAACGGCATGCAGAGTTCTCTGTCCATGGTTTACGATCGGGAAATGGGCAGCATGCGCGTGCTCCTCACCAGTCCCCTGCCCCGGGCGTATCTGCTGGTCTGCAAGCTGTTCGCGGGCGCCGTCGTATCGCTGGCGCAGGTCTATGCGTTTCTCCTGATCGCCCGTTTCTTCGACGTCGATCCACCGCTGATCGGGTATGTGAGTGTGTTGCCCGCAACTCTCCTCAGCGCCCTCATGCTCGGCGCCCTGGGCCTGCTCCTCGCGTCGCTCATACGTCAGCTCGAGAACTTTGCAGGCGTCATGAACTTTGTCGTTTTTCCCTTGTTCTTCCTGTCTTCCGCTCTGTATCCGCTGTGGAAAATGCGAGAAGCCAGCGAGATCATTTACATGATCTGCGCCCTGAACCCCTTCACGCACGCGGTGGAGTTGATCCGCTTCGCGCTCTACGGGCAGTTCAATCCCACGGCATTCTGGGTGACCGCCGGAACTACCCTGGTCCTTACGGCAGCGGCCGTGGTCGGCTTCGATCCGGGCCGCGGGCTCCTGCGCGCAAAAGGGCCGCCCCGGGCCGCCTGAGTTCCCGCCCGGGCCTATTCCGCCGGTGCGTGGAAACGCTCGGACACGCTGGGCGCAATCGCAGCTCTGCGTTATAGTCGGCGTGGGCCAAAGAGTTCGGATAGGAACTCAGGCAACACTTTTGGCAAGACCCTGTCCACGACCGCGGAATACTGTGCACCGCGACCCCGGGCTGTGAACCTCGGAGTCGCCGTAGCAGTGCGAGTCACATCCGGACGGGTCTCACCGGGATAAAAATAAGTATGTATCAAATACTCGTCGCCGATGATCATCCCATGATCCGCGAAGCCATCGCCTCAGCGATAACCACGAGCTTCGATGGCGCCACCGTGGCGGAAACCGAGGATCTCCAGGGTGCACAGCAATACGCCGAGGAGAACCCGGATACGGATCTCATCCTTCTCGATCTGAACATGCCGGGAATGGACGGCCTGAACGGCATTATCAACCTGCGCACGACCTACCCCGATATCCCGGTGGTGGTGCTCTCGGCGGAGGAGGACAAGAACGTCGTGCTCAAGGCCGTAACCTACGGCGCGGTGGGCTTTATCACCAAGTCCATGCCTCGGGAAAAGATCACGGAGGCGATCCGGCAGATCCTCGACGGGCAGATTTATCTTCCCCCGGACATCATCCGTAAAGGCGGCGAACAGGGTTCGAAGGGGAGCGACAACAGCAATCGGGTCGACCCGGAGCTGATTTCAACGTTCACCCGGCGCCAGCTTCTGGTGTTCGAGCATATGGCCAAGGGCCAGTCGAACAAGGAGATCGCCTATGAACTCAGCATTGCTGAGACCACCGTCAAAGCGCACGTCTCAGCGATACTGCGTAAGCTCGGAGTTCACAGCCGCCTGAAGGCGATTCTCTGCGCCCGCGACATTAACTTCGATCAGTACCTGCGCCGGTAGGGCCGGCTCCATCAGGACGGCACCGCTGGATCGGCGCGGTCGGCGGAGCGGCGCGAGAACGGCTCCGCTGAGCCTGCGCTAAACCCGCAACGGCGTCAGTCGGTATCCTGCATGAGACGCGTGAGCAACAGGCGTAGCTTGTGCGGCTTAACCGGTTTGTTCAGCAGATGGTACCCCGCCCCGGTCACGCTCTCGCGCAGCGCCTTCGTATAATTGGCCGTGATCATGATCACCGGCAGCGAGCGTCCGATGGCCGCATCGATGCGCTTAACGGCGTCAAAGCCCGTGAGTTCGTCATCGAGCTGGTAGTCAACGATCGCGACGTCGGGAGAGTGCACGGTGCTGCGCAAACGCTCATCCAGCTCCTGCAGCGTCTCAGCGCTGTTCACCTCACAGCCCCAGCCGCCAAGCATGGTTTCCATTCCCCGGCATATTGCGGATTCGTTGTCGACCACGAGAACCCGACGGCCTTCAAGACTCTGACCGGCGGGGAGCGCATGGGGGACTTCGATGCTGCGCTGCGCGAGGCGACCATAGGGCACGCGAACGGTAAACACTGACCCTCGGGACGGCAGCGATCTTACAAATACCTCGCAGCCCAGCACCCGGGAGAGCTTGTCGACGATGGCCAGGCCAAGACCCAGGCCCCGGGCGTCGCGACGATGGCTGTCATCGAGACGTTTGAACTCACCAAAGATCACGTCGAGCTGATCGGCCGGAATGCCCACGCCGGTATCGGCGACTTCGATATCCAGGCCCTCAGGGCGACGACGGCAGCCAAGGGTAACTCGGCCATCATCGGTGTAGCGCAGTGCATTGGTGAGAAAGTTACGCAGGATGCGCGCCAGCAGCTGGCTGTCGCTGTTCACCACCGCGCTGCTTTTGAGGTAGCGGAAGCCCAGGCCGCTCTGCTCGGCCAGCGCCTCAAACTCCGTCGCCAGGGCAGCGAGCAGTTCATCGACGGCAAAGGCCTCGGTTACCGGTTCAACCACGCCGGCTTCCAGCTTTGAAATGTCCACAAGGGTCGTGATGATCGACTCGACATCGTCCAGGGAACGCGCCAGCGATCCCGCGAGATCACCCGCGCCGTCGGGGAGCGAACGCTCCATAAGCGCCGCGGAAAACAGCCGCGCCGCGTTCAGGGGCTGAAGGAGATCGTGGCCGGCCGCCGCGATGAACTTTACTTTGGATTCGCTCGCCTCTTCCGCCTCGTGAGTGGCTTTCAGGAGGCTGTCTTCGATCAGGGCGCGTTCGGCAATCTCCCGCTGCAGCGTCTGGTTGAGCTCCGTGAGTTCCCGGGTGCGCTCGAAAACGCGCTGCTCCATGTGCTGGTAGGCATGTTTGAGCGCCTGCGCCGTACGCCGTTTCTCCGTGACGTCCTGCTCCAGGGCGAAAAAGCCGATAACCGTGTTGTCCGCGTCGTAGTGCGGCACGTAGGTCTTGTAGGAGATCCGTCGCCGCGGCCCCGGCAGCTGTTGCTCGAGCTCAAAGTTAACGACATCGCCGGCCAGCGCCCGGGCGATGTAGGGCTCATGGTTGCGATACTGGCCGTCGCCCAGTACCTGCCACATGTACATGCCCTCGATGTCCGCGCTCGGCCGGTCGAACCATTCCTCGAAGGTTTTGTTGGCGAACTCGTAGCGACGCTCGCTGCTGATGTAGGAGATCAACGCGGGCATGGCGTCGGTGATCAGGCGCAGGCGACGCTCGCTCTCGCGAAGCGCCGCGGCGTTGCGACTGCGCTCGGTGATATCGGTGTAGGTCACCACAAAGCCGCCGCCGAGCACGGGGTGGCTGCGAATATCCAGAACGATGCCGCTGCGCAGGGCCTTTTCCCGCTCACACAGGCCCGTGATCGGATCGCAGTCGCAGAGCAGCTCGCGCATGTCCTCGACTTCCTCCCCAACCTCGGAGCCGCGCAGGAGGGCGGAGAAATCCACGCCCTGGCGCACGGCATCCGGCGGAACGCCGGTCAGCTCAACGAAGCGCTGGTTCCAGGCTTCGAGACGATTGTCCGGGCCCACCAGCGACACGCCCTGAGGCAGATTGTCCAGGGTGGACTTGAGAATAACGGTCTTCTCGCCGAGCTGGCGCTCGCGCTCGCGAATCTCCTCTTCTTTCACACGCGTGATATCGGTGTAGACAACCGCGAGGCCCCCATCCGAGGTCGGGCGCTCGGACATCTGCAGCCAGCGGCCGTTGGTCAGGCGGAATACGCTGTCCTTGGCGCCATCGGTAGCCTGGCCCAGGCGCTCCGGCGGCATAGCCCGGGGCTCGAAAATGCCGTAGCGGATCGACATGGGAATCAAATCCACGAGGCGCGTTTCACCGGCGACGATCGTGGCTCCGGTGCCGCTCCAGAACTCGTAGAAGTGGCTGTTTGCCAGCACGAGGCGGCGATTCTGATCGAAAAGCACGATGGCGTCGGAAATGCTCTCCAGGAGATCCGAAAGCCGCTGATGCGTAACCTCCTTCTCCATGCGAGTGCGCGTGAGGTCCAGCGTCGCTTCATCCAGGCGGCTCTGTGTCTGCTGCAGCTTGAGGGCCTTGGTGGCTACCTTTTCCGTAAGCATTGCGGCTTTCTGGAAGGCACTGTAGGCCGTACTGAAATTGCCCCAGCCCAGTTCCACGCGCTGCATCAGCACCTGATTGATGCTTTTTAGCTTGTTGTTTTCGTAGCGCAGAGCTTCCAGCTCGGCACGCAGATGTTCCGCATCGTCATTGACGGTCGGAACCGCTCTCAAATGGGGTTGCGTTTCAGCCATGCTTTTTGAGCTCTTATATCCGTACCACTGCGTTTTTATGGGTTCTGCCGGTCGCTGGCTGCGCTCGGGTCTTCAGTAGAGCGGCGCGCCGATGGCAATTCCGGTGAAGGAATGATTCAGGTGCAGGCCGTCCCGCTGCTCGCCATAGGTATTGAAACCGATTACGCGATGCTTGCGGTAGGTCGTCGACAGCGCCCGCGCCAATCCATTTTCCTCGGCCTCGATGACCCGATGGATGCAGTCGCAGCCGATGACCACCTGCGTCTCGCCGATGCTGTCCGCGACATCGCGCATCATGGCCTGGAAGTGCTCGATCATGCCCACGTTCTGCAGCCGGCTCAGGACGATGCCCGTATCGATGGCGCAAAAGAACGTGAGGCTTAGATCGTCGTTCACGCGCTGTATGGAGCGCACGTAGAGATTCTCGCCGACGCGCACACCGAGCGGATTGCGGGCAAAGGCGCTGTCATTGAGTTCGTCCAGGGACAGACCCATGACGCGACAGTACTCTGGCGCCGCAGGCTCGGCGTTGATCTCGAGCACCACGCGATTTTCCGGATCGGCCCGGGTAACCACCAGCTTATCCGACGACGGCCCAAAATGATGACCGGATACCACGCGGAACGGGCAGCGCGTGTTGACCAGAAGCATTACTGCGGCGCCGGAATGAAACTCACCGTTGCAGTAAACGTAGGTATCCCCAAAATCCAGGCCGTCGCCCGCGGATCCGCCGATCAGTGGCATACCGCCAAGTGCCTCGGCGAGGATACCGAGCATGATTTCCTCGCGGATCGACATGCCGTCGAGCAATGTGAAGGCAAAACTCTGCCCGGGAGCCATCGCAATGGCACGTTTCTCAAGCGCCAACACTTTGTCCTGAACCGTACGCGCGACCTGTTCCTCGCCCACGAAGGCGAGGTTCGCCAGCAGCATGGCCTCAACGGCAAAATGGCTTTTGGGCAGGCTGAAGGCCGTGATGGAATTTTCGGTCAGTCCGCGCTGTGATATTTCCCCCGCCGTCGTGCAGCCGATCAGCGTGGTTCCAATGAAATGGCCCTGGAGCGCGTCGGATAGCACGTTAAGGTCATAGCGTGGACTGCAGAAAAAAACCACACAGGCCGACTCGTCCGGGCGTAGCTTTTGCGAGATCTCAAGCGCGGCATCGCGAGGATTGAAATTATCCGACACCGCGGTATGCACGCGGTCGAGGCGACTGTTGACCTCGCCCAGGCCCTCGGCGAAGGGGAAATGTCGAAGCGGTTCCTTCATGGGTCGTTCTTCGATTGGCGCACTGCGCTCTCCAGTATAAACAAGCTAGGGGCCCGGACCTAGCTCTCCGCTGAGAAGGCGCGGGTGCTCCCGAAGGAGCTTCTCGAGGATCCCGCGCAGCGCAAGGCCATCCGGGTCCCGGGGATGCTCGAGAGACGGAATCAGTTCGTGGACCAGTCCCGCGGGACTGTCGCCCAGGAAACAGAGGCGGTCCGCCAGGGTCAGCGCCTCACGGAGGTCGTGAGAAACGAGCACGATGGTAGGGCGGGCGCGTTGCCAGTAGGCCAGGAGCTGGGAACGGAGTTCTTCGGCGTTGGGTCGATCCAGGGATACGAAAGGCTCGTCCAGCAGCAGCAGCTGCGGTTCGCCGACGAGCGCCCGGGCAAGCGCCACGCGCCGCTGCATGCCTCCGGAAAGCTGGTGCGGATAGCGCTGGGCCGCCTCGGCGAGACCGACGCTTTCCAGCGCCGCCATGGCCCGATCCGCGTCTTCGTCGACAACGAGACTCACATTCTGCCGTGCCGTGAGCCACGGCATGAGTCGCGCTTCCTGAAACAAATAGCCGAGCCGCGGCAAATCGCCTGCGTGCTCAAGCCGACCCGAAAACCGCGTATCCAGGCCGGCAAGAATGCGCAGCAACGTCGTCTTGCCAGCGCCGGAGGGACCGAGAAGCGCGAGGAATTCGCCCTCGGAGAGTTCCAGACGCAGGCTTCCGAGGACGGCCGCGCCGTCGGCAAAGCGTTTCTCGTCGAGCTTCAGAAGCATCAGGCCCGCCATTTCAGCACGGCGCGCTCCCAGGGTCTTACCAGCAGCCCTTCGATGAGCAGAATCAGAACGACGAACGCGAAGGTGTAGGCGAGAATTCCGGTGATGTCGAAATACTGGAAAAACACGCCGAGCTGAAAACCCAGGCCCTCGCTGCAGCCGAGCAGTTCCACCACCAGGACAATTTTCCACACCAGGGCGAGACCCGAGCGCGTGGCGGCGAGGAAATAGGGATAGAGCTGGGGCAGATAGATGCGCAGGAAACGGCGCCGGCGCGATAGACCGTAGACGGCTCCGACTTCCAGGAGATCGCGATCAATAGCGCGAACACCCTCGCGAAAGATCACGGTCATTGTCGGCGCCTTGTTCAGCACCACGGCAACGATGACGGCCAATTCATTGAGGCCAAACCAGATAAAGCAGAGGATGATGACCACCAGCGCGGGGATGTTCAGCGCCACGGTCAAAACTCCATCCAGAGCGAGATCGGCGCGGTGCGAATGACCGAGAAGGACACCCAGAAGAAAACCCAGGAGCATGGCCAGGAAAAAGCTTCCGAACACGCGGGCCATGGTCACCGCGAGGTGGGTGGGAAGATCGCCGCTCAGCCACTGCGACAGCAGGCGCTCAAAGACTTCCAGGGGCCCGGGGAGAAGCGCGGGAGCGGCGACCCAGACCACCAGCTGCCATACGAGGAAGAACCCCGCGAGGGAGGCAAGGCGGGCCAGCCCTGAGGTCGCGGCACTCGCCATAGCTCAGGGCGCGCGAGCGTCGCCCCGGGTCCAGAAAACCGAGTCCGGAAGTCCGCGTTCCCCCGTTGGGAGCGCCGGACCGGCCCGCGCCGCGGCCACGATCGCGGCGACGTCCTTGATCGCCCGCATCTCGGCGAAGGCAAAGTCACCGGGGACACCCGCCCGATAGCCGTCGCGGAGCTCGCGGAACACGTCCGCGCTATCCGCCCGCATCAGGGGTTCGATACGTTCCCAGGCGGTATCGTCGGTAAGGAGCCGCGATTTCGCGGCGTAGGACGCCGCGAGAAATCCATCGACCAGATCGGGCTTGTTGCGACCAAGTTCTGCGGAGAACACCCAGCCGAGCATGGGCAGCTCGGACTCCACGCCGAGCCTTGCGAGCACTTCCTCCAGGCTCAGAATCGGGCGGAAGCCCGCCGCTTTGAGACGCGCCGCGTAGTGCCAGTAGGTGAGCACGGCGTCGAGCTGCCCCGTCGACGCCAGTCCGTTGAGCAGAGGCGGCGCCGCGTAGCGCGGTTTGGTCATTTCGCGCAGGTCCATGCCCTGCTGCTTCGCATAGGCCTGAAACAGCAACCAGGACTTGTCCTCGGCCCCACCGGCAACGCCCAATTCAGCGGCTTCGAGGTCGGCGAGCTGCGTCGCGGGACTGTCCGGCGGTACAAGCAGTTCCCCGACCGCTGATGAATAGGGATAGAAGTGATACTCGCGCTGGGCGGCCTGCTGCTCCGCTACCCAGAGCCAATCGGCGACGGTGAAGTCTGCCGCGCCACCCTGGAGCGCCACGAGGGACGCGTTCGGTGAGACGCGTTGCAACAGCTCCAGACGAAAACCGTTGGCGCGATCAAGGCCGAGCTGGCTTATCAGCTCGAGCTCCCAATTCGCCGTTCCGTACTTGAGGACCGCAACGCGCAGCGTCGGCAGCTCCGAGTCACGGGAATCGGCTGCGTAGAGCTCCGCTGCGCCCAGGAAGAAAAGGAGCGCCAGTAAGCTCGCGTGCAGACGGCGCATCGCCTCGCCTCAGTCCGTCGCCAGGAGGTCGGCGGAGCGTCGAAGCTGGCCCTCGGCTAGGCGATCGTCGGGTCTGGCCGGGCGGTCCGTTGCCAGAAGATCTTTCGAGTTCTGCGCATTGCGGTAAACCAGGGTCGGCGGCTGACGGCGATGTTGATTGGCCTCGGCCAGGGCCTCGTCGATGAGCGCGCGGTCGGGCGCCTTGGCGCACACCGGGTCCGTATTGTTTGCATCGCCCGTCAACGCATAGGCCTGACAGCGACAGCCGCCGTAGTCCTTGCCTTTCTCGGGACAGCTTCGACACGGCTCCTTCATCCATGAGTCACCGCGGTACCGGTTAAAGCTCTCGGTGTTGAACCAGATATCGCGAAGCGCGTGATTGCGAACGTTGGGAAACTGTATGGGCAGAGAACGAGCGCTGTGACAGGGCAGCGCCGCACCGTCGGGAGCGATTGTCATGAACATCGATGCCCAGCCATTCATGCACGGGTTTGGACGCTGCTCGTAGTAGTCAGGGACGACGAAATACAGCGTCATGCCCTCCGGATTCGCCTCGCGGTAGGCGTTAGTGACCCGCTCGGCGTGCTCGAGCTGAGCGCGACTGGGAATTAGCGCATCACGGTTGTGCTGCGCCCAACCGTGATACTGAACGTTCGCCAACTCCACGTAGTCGGCGTCCAGCTTCTCGGAAAGCGCGAGGATATCCTCCACCTGATCGATGTTATGCCGATGCAGAACGAAATTGAGCACCATGGGGTAGCCGTGCTCCTTTACGGCCCGAGCCATGGCAAGTTTCTGATCGAAGGCCTTTCGCGACCCCGAAAGCATTTCGTTGACCCCGGCATCGGACGACTGAAAGCTGACCTGGATATGATCGAGACCCGCATCGCGAAGCGCGGCAACTCGCGTTTGTGAGAGACCAACCCCCGAAGTGATCAGGTTGCTGTAGTAGCCCAGATGCCGCGCCTCGGCCACCAGTTCCTCAAGATCGCGACGAACGAGGGGTTCGCCACCGGAGAAGCCGAGCTGCGCGGCGCCCATCTCTCGAGCCTGGCGAAGCACGGAAACCCACTGCTGCGTGTCCAGTTCATCTTTGTGCGCCGCAAAATCCAACGGATTGGAACAGTAGGGGCACTGCAGCGGACAGCGGTAGGTCAACTCCGCAAGTAGCCACAGCGGTGGCGATACCACCGGCAGCTTACTTAAATTCGATCCAGCGCTTGTCATAAGCCACCGAAAGAAACTGCGTTACATCGTCGGCGAGGTCGCCGGCGTCGGGAAATTTCGCGCTGAGAACGGCGATGATCGCCGCCACGTTCTGCTCACCATTCACGCAGGCGAGGATTTCCCCGGCGCTGCCATTCAATTTGATCATCCCCTCAGGATACAGCAGTACGTGGGCCTCCTGCGCCGGCTCCCACTGGAAGCGGAAATGAGGGCGCAGGGCCGGGACAGCATGGTCGGCGACGACGCTTTCAGCCGACACGAACCAACCGCTCCGGCAACGCGCTCTTGTCAGGGCAGCTGTGAAAAGGCGCTTCTCGATGGATGTACGCCATGCTCATCGCATCAAGGAGCGACCAGAGGATGTTCAGCTTGAACTGGAGAATATCCAGGGCGTAGTCCTGCTGTTCCCGGGTCTGGAAATGGTCGAGGGTGATCCGCAGACCGTGCTCCACGTCGCGCCGCGCCTCGCTCAGACGCTTGCGGAAATAGGACAGTCCGTCACTTTCGATCCAGGGGTAATGGTCCGGCCAGCTGTCGAGACGGCTCTGGTGTATTTCCGGAGCGAACATCTCGGTCAGGGACGAACAGGCGGCCTCCTGCCAGGTCGCGCGGCGCGCGAAATTGACATAGGCGTCCACGGCAAAGCGCACGCCGGGCAGGACATGGCGAAGGTCCTGTACCTCTTCGCGCGCGAGCCCAACCGCCTCGCCAAGCTGCAGCCACGCTTCAATACCGCCCCGGTCTCCCTCGTGGCCGTCGTGATCCAGGATGCGCTGAATCCAATGCTGGCGCACGGACTGATCCGGGCAGTTAGACATGACGGCCGCATCTTTGATGGGGATTTGGATCTGATAATAGAAGCGGTTGGCCACCCAGCCCTGGATCTGTCGCCGGTCGAGTCCTCCGGAGTACATGGCCCGGTGAAAGGGATGGTGGATGTGGTAGAGCGAACCCTTGGCGCGCAGTCTAGCCTCGAACTCCTCCCGACTCCAGGGTTCTCCCTCTGCCACGCCAGCGCCCGGCATCTCTTCGCCGGCGTCGTCGGCGTCGACCAGAACACTCAGCGCCTCAGACATGCGCCGCGACCTCCCGGGTCGGTTGCCGGTCGCTCTTCGCGTCGCGTTGCCGGGTCGCATGCTCGCCGAGGTCAAGCTGCATGCCGTCGAATGCGACTTCGATTCCTTCGCTGTCGAGGACGCCGCGCTCGGGCGAGTCTTCGATCAGGATGGGGTTGGTGTTGTTGATGTGAATAAGAACCTTGCGCTGTTGCTTCAGGCCTCGCAGGCGCTCAATCATGCCGCCGCGCCCGGACTGCGGCAGGTGTCCCATCTCGCTGGCCAGCTTGGAACCCACTCCGGCCACGATCATTTCGTCTTCCTGCCAGAAGGTGCCGTCTACAAGAACACACTCTGCGCGCCGCATGACGTCGAGAAGCTCATCATCCACGTCTCCAAGGCCCGGGGCGTAGAACAGCGTGCTGCCGTCCACCCTGTCCCTGACGAACAATCCGATATTGTCGCCCGGGTGTGGATCGTGCCGGTGCGGGGAATAGGGCGGCGCCTTCCCGCTCAGCGGAATCGCGGTGATATCCAGGCGTTCAATGCCAGGAATGCGGAAGCTCGACCCGTCGATCTTCACCAGATGATGATCGATACCGCCATCCCAGCTCGTGAGCAACTCAAAAATCGGGAAGCCGGTACGCAGATCCTGCTCCACCATGTCGGTGGTGTACACGCTGAGCGGACAGCCCTCGCGCAGCATCAAAAGGCCGGTGCTGTGATCGATCTGGCTATCCACGAGAATCACGGCGTGGATCCCCGTTCCACGCAATCCACGCGGGTGGATGGCCGGAAAAGCTTCCAGCTGTGCGCGGATATCGGGCGACGCGTTGACGAGTATCCAGCGTTCGCCGTCGACGCTGATGGCGATGGATGATTGCGTGCGCGGTATGGCCTTTACATGCCCGTTGCGGATCCCGTAACAGTTGGTGCAGTTACAGTTCCATTGGGGAAAGCCGCCCCCCGCCGCCGAACCTAGAATGCGGACTTGCATAGCTCTATTGATCTTTTATTGGTTGGGATCCGCGCAGTGCGGACAGAAAGCCCTGGCACGCGGGGCGGACGCCCCGACGTACCCGGAACAGGAGACTCAGCGTACGCTGAAGTACATCGTGACTTCGAAGCCGACACGAAGGTCTACGAACTCAGGCTTGGTCCACATAACGCATCCCTCTTAAGTGGTTTGTTGTATTGCTCGCTCTTTTCAACCGCTCTGGTGTCCGTCGCCGTTGGCTACCCGGTACCGGTGGATAAGACCACCAACGCAACCCGGTTGCTTGGCCCGGACTCAGCTCGGATTCAAGCTCGCCCCAGGGTCTGGCCCAGCCAGATGAAACAATCCTAACTAGCCCGCTGAGATGTTAACACTGTACTTTGGGACTACTTTTATCCGCAGCTCGCGCCGCGTCCGATGGCGCTTCCCTACACTCCGGCGGAGGCCTACCTTGGGTTGGTGTCTACGCCCCCCAGGGACCCCGATTTACACCGCAAATCAGCACCACTCTGGCGAAAAAAAGCCCCGGTCAATGACCGGGGCAAGGATAGCCATCTCACCATGGCAGCATCCGCTGTGAGCGCCGGGCCACTGGCCCGACGAGCACTGCAGGATTAGAAGAATCCGAGCGGATTCGTGTCGTAGCTGACCAGGATATTCTTGGTCTGCTGATAGTGCTCAAGCGCGACCTTGTGGGTCTCGCGGCCGATACCGGACTTCTTATAACCACCGAAGGCGGCGTGCGCCGGGTAGGCGTGGTAGCAGTTCGTCCAGACGCGTCCGGCCTTGATGCCCCGGGCCATGCGATAGGAGCGATTCATGTCGCGACACCACACGCCGGATCCGAGACCGAAGTCCGTATCGTTGGCAATCGCCAGGGCTTCTTCTTCCGTCTTGAAGGTCGTGACACCCACAACCGGACCAAAGATCTCTTCCTGGAACACGCGCATGTCGTTCGTGCCTTTGAGGAGCGTGGGCTGCACGTAATAGCCGGAGGTCAGATTGCCGTCGAGAGCCTCGGGGCCGCCGCCCAGCAGGACCTCGGCGCCTTCGGACCGGCCAATCTCGATGTAGCTGAGAATCTTGTCGTACTGCTCCTTGGAGGCCTGTGCACCGACCATGCACTCCGGGTCGAGCGGGCTGCCACGCTTGATCTGCTTGGCGCGATCGACGACGCGGGACATGAACTCGTCGTAGATGTCTTCCTGAATCAGGGCGCGGGACGGGCAGGTGCACACCTCACCCTGGTTAAAGAACGCGAGTACCGTACCCTCCACAGCCTTGCTCACGAACTCGTCCTCATAGTTCATGATGTCTGAGAAGTAGATGTTCGGCGACTTGCCGCCCAGTTCCACCGTACTCGGTATCAGGGTTTCGGCCGCGCAGCGCAGGATGTGATGGCCAACCGGGGTGGAACCCGTGAAGGCGATCTTGCCGATACGCGTGCTGGTCGCCAGGGCCTGACCGGCTTCGGCGCCGTAGCCGTTCACAATGTTCAGCACGCCTGCCGGCAGCAGGTCACCAATGATCTCCATGAGCACGAGGATTGACGCGGGCGTCTGCTCCGCGGGCTTCAAGACCACACAGTTGCCCGCGGCAAGCGCCGGGCCGAGCTTCCACGCCGCCATGAGGAGCGGGAAGTTCCAGGGAATGATCTGCCCGACAACGCCGATGGGCTCGTGAATGTGGTAAGCCACCGTCTTGGCATCGATCTCCGCCATGCCGCCTTCCTGCGCCCGCAAGACTCCGGCGAAGTAGCGGAAGTGGTCGGCTGACAGCGGGATGTCCGCATTCAACGTCTCCCGGACAGCTTTACCGTTGTCCCAGGTCTCGGCAACGGCGAGCTTTTCAAGATTTTCTTCAATGCGGTCGGCGATTTTAAGCAGGATGTTGGAACGCTCCGTCACGGAGGTAGCACCCCAGGCCGCCTCAGCCTTGTGAGCTGCGTCCAACGCAAGCTCCACGTCGGCGGCCGACGAGCGTGGCACCTGGCAGAAAGGCTCGCCGGTTACGGGAGAAATATTGTCGAAATACTGGCCGTCAACCGGGGCGACCCAGTCGCCGCCGATAAAGTTGCCGTACCGCGCCTGGAAGGTAATTACGGAGCCTTCTTCACCGGGCTGTGCGTAGATCATCTGGTTCACCTCTGAACTGTTTCTGGACTGTTTCTGTACTGTTTTCGAGCTTTGGCTCAGCTGTAGTGGCTGAGCTGTGTTGAAACGCTGTCAAAATGCCACTGACTGACTGTTAGTGTTGTTGCGGGCCGCCGCGTAGGTCGGATGCCCGGAGGCGGCCCCCTTGAGAAGCCATGCCTCAAAGAATAGTGAGGAATCCCGCGTGATCTGTAGTGTACTTTGGTGGTTTTGTGCTTAGTCCCTTGGTAGTACGGGGATACGGCACTTACACCGAAGGCGCTTCGCAAGCCCCAGAACGGCCCTGATTCCGGTGTTTTCATGGCCCTGGTGTATCGTTCATCGTACGCTGGGGAGCCAGGTGTTCATGTCTCTTGGACTGCTTGCGCAGATTCGCGGGTTGCCCAATTGAGACAGTGAGGAAGGTGGCGGTGTCCTTTGGGCGGCTCGCGCAGATTCGCGGGCTTCCAAGGAAGACGGAGAGGCAGGTGGCGGTGTCCTTTGGGCTGCTCGCGTAGCTCCAGCGGGGCCTGAGCACTGTTAGAGGCACTCGACGGACGCCCAAAGGACACCGCCACCAACCTCCCCTCAGCCGTGCCAAGCCCTGGCCGCCGGTCATATCGGCCGTGCCAATCCCTGGCCTCCGGTCGGATCTTCAGTGCCACATCCCGCCGCGGGGTGGCAGCCGGGCCCCGTCCTGCTTGAGCGTCCGTCGAGCGCGCTGTTAAAAACCGTAGTGCCGATGGAGCTACGCGAGCAGCTCAAGTAGGTCGGGGCCCGGCTGCCGGCGCTCGCTACGGAGTCCAGAAGCTATAGCGATACAGCTAAGCGCCGATGGCACAACGCGAGCAGCTCAAGTAGTTCGGGAGCCGGCTGCCGGCGCTCGCTACGGAGTCCGCAAGGGGGAAACGATCCGCTTACACACCGGTTTAGTAGCGCGCGCGAGCCAGGTACGAAGGAGGAGGAAGGAGATACTGCAACCCGGACAAAGCAAACTGCAAAGGACAAAAAAAGCCGGGCCCGTGAAGGGCCCGGCCGGGGTTCCCCAGCGGACTGGACGTTAGAAGTTCACGATCAGGCCCACTGCAATCGCATCAGCCTCTTCCACGATCTGGGCGGCGGACACGGCCCCACCACCGTAGGAGATTTCGTTCATCGTGTACTCGAGTACGCCGATGAGGTTGGGATGGAAGCTGTGGAACAGCGCCAGCGTCGTGGTTTCGTTTTCCCATTCATCGGAGTTGTCGATCTCGGACAGACCGTAGGAAAGGACAGCGCGCGTATCGCCAAGGGTGTACGAGCCTTGCAGCAGGTAACCCGTGCTATCAACTTCGTCGCCGTCTTCCTGGATAACGTTCAGGGCATTGAGTCCCAGGCCCTGGTTATCCGCGGGACCCGTCAGGAAACCAAGACCCTCGCCATCGTAGCCAGATGCGTGGAGGCTCAGACCACCGAACTTGACCTTGGCGCCGTAGGAAATGCCGCGGGATTCGATCTCTTCCACGGCACTCTCGGAATCCTGGCTGAGGAAGCCGAGCCAGAGGTTCAGGTTGCTGGTCTCACTCAGTGACGTGTTAAAGGTAAGCTCACCCTCAATGCGCGGCGCACTTTCCTCACTGCCCGCGAAGCCGCCTTCGCCGTCCGTGGCCACCCGGGAAGGATCCACGAGACCCACGGCAAGCTTGAAGCCGCCAAAGTCCGGAGAGCGGTAGGTGATCTGCGACGTCGGGAGCGGATAGATGTAGCCGCTGCCGATGTTGCCGAAGGACACATAGGCGCCGTCCACAAGACCCAGCGTGTCGTTGGTCATGCCGTAGCCGAGCAGGATTTCGTCGCCGAAGATATTGCTGCGATTGAACAGCGTAAAGTCCTTACCGACGAGGACCTGACCCCAGGTCGAATCGACCGTACCGTAGAACTGACGAGTATCGATAAGGCCATCTGTGGGCGTCTCGTCGCTGTCGTTGATGGACACCCAGAAAGATGCGCGGCCACCCAGTTTGAAGTCGCCTACGTCCTTACTGAAGTTGGCGCCGAACCAGTTCGGCAGGAAGCCCGACCGGACACGAGACTGGTCCCGCGAGGCGGACTGAACGCCATCCACATCCGTCTCGGTGCTCGTCGAGGAATAAAAGGCGTTGAATGAGGCATCGAAGGACACGGTTGTGCCGTCTTCGTTGTAGACCTCCACGGCGGCCATTCCGGGCACGCTGAATGCGGCAGCCACGGCTACCGGTAGTACGCGCTTGCAGAACATAGATTTCTTCATGGTCACAATCCCCTGTCGTGAGAAGCTTTGTAGTTGTGTCGATCTAGTCAACGGTATCGAGGACCCCTGCAGGCCTTTCAGCGGGCTCGGGGACAGCATCTTCGGAGCCGTTTCCCCCCACGACCCGAGATCTACAAACATCATGAGAGACAGGCGGGAAACGGCCAATTGGCCGTTCAGGTGGGCGGGCAGGTGCTTTGGACGTGCTGCGAAGAGGGCGGCGTGCGCCAGTACTTACGTCGATACGCGAGCCCACGGGCTGGCTGGCAAATGAGGAACATACTTAGGAATCAGGGGGTTCCGTGATCCCCGGGCGAAACCGCCGGGCGAAAAAAACGGCGATGGGTGTGAGCCACATCGCCCCAGGCCAACCAAACTGTAAACAATTACCAATTGGCGGAAAGCGTTAGCCAGTAGTACCGCGGGGCCGCGGGGCCGAGGAAGCGACCGCTTTCGTCTTCCGCATCATCGAGTACTTCGTCGGCTTCGCCATACAGGCCGAAGGTCTCGTACTCGAGATCGAAGACGTTGTCGACGCGAGCCTCAATGCGAAAGTGCTCCCCGAAGGACCAGCCGGCGTAAAGATCGACCACGAACCAATCGTCGGTTTGCTCGTCGACATTGGCCTCGTCGCCGCGCAGGTACACGCCGCTTGCGCCCCGAAAGTCCACGCCGAGTAGCAGTTCTTCCGTGGCCTGCGTGGCGAAGCCGGCCTTGTAGTTGTTGCGCGGCAGTCCCGGAATATTGCTGCCGGCGGCCACCAACAGCGTGCCGTTCTCCGAGGCCGGGTTGTTCGGGCTGCTGGAAACAAACGGATCGTCGTAGGTCGCGGAGAGGTAGGTGTAATTGATGTACCAGCTGTAACGATCCACAGCACCGGCCAGCTCCACTTCGATTCCCTTGCGCAGAGTGTCCGCCGCGTTCTGGAAAAAGCCTTCGTTGGATGACACGCCACCGGTGGTCTGGAACAGGATGTCGTCTTCACTCAGCGTGTAGAACATTCCCACGCGCCAGTTACTCAGGACGTCCGTGCGCCCGCGCACGCCCAGTTCGAAACCGGTGGCGACCACATCGTCCAGGGGCGGGTCGGCGAGGAAGCTGTTGGGCAGGTTACAGGGGGCGTCGGGCTCGGAGCAGGCGAGCTCCACCGGCGTGGGGGTGCGCGAAGTCTGCTGCAGGCTCGTGTAAAACGACGTATTGTCACTGGTGTCGTACTGAAACCCTATCCCGCCGTTGAGACGCTCATAGGTGTGGCTGCCTTCCAGATCGGGGTTCACACCCGTGGGATCCACATTATCGATCTGAGTTCCATTGTAGCGCGCTGAAAGGGTCATCGTGAGCCGGTCGGTCAGGGAGATCGCGTCACTGGCGAACACGGACCAGGTTTCCAGTTCAGACTCCAGGGTCACAAAGCCCTCGGAGTAAAAGCGTCCCGTCAGGGTCGTGCCGCGCTGGTCCGTAAGCTGGGAAAACTCCACGCTTGAGCTGAAGTCGGTCTCTCCGTAGAAGTAATCGATTCCGAAAACGGCCTGGTTCTCCACGCCACCCCAGTCACGGTTCAAGAGCAGTTGCACGGTAAAACCCAGACTGTCCTGCTCACGCCGACTCCGGTTATTGATGGCGTTAAAATCCTCCGCGACGAGATTCCCGTCCAGGTCCTCTACCGGCTCGTCGTCCTCATCGCAGAGGAAGCCCTCAAAGGGGTTGTCGTCATCATCATCGTCGTCGTCGTCGTCATGATCATCGTGGTCGCCGTCATCGTCGTCGTCTTCGCCGCACTCTTCGAACTCCGTACCGTCGCCATTGAAGCTATCGACCTCGAGCTGGCGTACGAAGCCCGAAACGCTCAGCTCCGTGTCTGAATCGAAGAAGTGGCGGTAGGACACGCTGAACTGCATCAGCTCGTTTTCTGTGATGTCCGGGTGCGTGAAAACGGCGTCGCGGCTTTCATTGAGAAGATCCAGGGGTACGGCACCGTTTCCCCGGAGCGAGGAGTCGCCCATATTGAAGAACAGGTCGAGTTCCCGGTTTTCGCCACGCCAGCTGAGGGCACCATAAGCATTGATCGCGTCGGATTCGGAGAAGTCGCGCCAGCCGTCTTCGTCCATAGCTTCCACGGCAACGTAATAGCCCCAGGTACCGTTGTTGCCGCCCTGCGCAAAACCGATGTCCCGGGTGTTGTAGGAACCCGCCGTCACATCGATCCCGCCACCTTCGTGCGAGAAGCCCGTCTTGGTGCGCAGGGAAAGAGCCCCACCCAGGGCATTCAGGCCATAGACCGGGTTGGAGCCGGCCACGAGATCCATGGTCGCAAAGCTGTTGGAGGGCAGCAGGTCCCAGTTGACCGTATCGCCGAAGACTTCGTTGATACGCGCGCCGTTCTGGTAGATCGCCACACCCTGGGACAGGCCCAGCAGCGGCGAGGCCGTAAAACCGCGGAATTGCACATCGGGCTGAAGGCGGTTGTTTTGCGCGTCATTGGTGCTCACGCTGCCGGCGCGCTGACGCAGCAAATCCACCACAGAGTAGTAGCTGGGCTGCTGGAGGTCCTCGGCGGTGAAAGACTGCACCGCGTAGGGCAGTCGATTGGCATCGAGAACTCCGCTCGACAGAGCGGTGCCGATAACGTAGACCTCTTCGATGCGGTCCTGCGCCAGGCTCGGCGCGGCCTGAAGGGCACCGAGCACCAGGGCCAGGCCACTGGCTGTGGTGAGTGTGTGTGAATCCGGGCGCTGCTGCGCGCGTTCCTTCCCGCCTTTGTGAAGCATGTTTCCCCCTGACCCTGGGCCTCGCTGGTCCGTCCCGAAACTCTTCTTGGGCTGATCGCCAGGGTTTCGCTGGCGGCTCCGTGAACGACCGTCGACCTTGTTCTAGCGGCGCTTTGTGAAGCGTTGCTGTTTTGCCGAACCTCTTTGCTTTGGGGTCCCGCAACGCCTGACGCCGCCGATTCAACTCCTCCTTGCGTCGAAAACATCCTGCGAAATCCTGCTACCAACGTCGTAAGCGGTCGATAACAAGGTCGCATTGTTGCTTTCCAACGAATGCGGATACTAAGTTTTGGTAACCAATAAATCCTGAGAAAACAGTGAGAAACGTATGGGCGCCAAGCCCGATCGGCACTTTTGCTTGACCTGGATCATGCGCGGCGCGGGGTTCGTGTTTCTGTATGCCGCACTGCTTGGCGTGACACCGGCGACCCTGGCCAACGACACCGCGAGCGAAGCAGCGAACGTTGTGGCGCTTATCGAAAAGATGTTTCCGAAGTCCACGGTGATTGGCGACAAAGAAACCGATGGAGCGACGCCGGCCTGGCCGGTGTACCAACTGAATCAGGTCATTGGCTACGCCTATGAAAGCAAGGACATCGTTGACTTCCCGGGCTTCTCCGGAGAACAGATGAACTTTCTCATCGGTATCGACACGGACGGCGGCGTACGCGGTGTCGAAGTGCTTTATCACCACGAGCCGATTTTCATGCACGGGCTGGGACCTCAGCCCTTCCTCGATTTTCTGGCGCAGTACGCGGGGCACGGAATTACGGAGCAGATCGTTGTCGGCAAGCGCCGCGGCGGCGACAACGATGTCACCTACTTCGATGGCGTCACCAAGGCCACCGTCTCCGTGAACATCGCCAACGACACGGTCCTGGTATCGGCCCTCAAGCTCGCCCGAGATCGCATCGAGGCCTTTGCCCAGGCGGCCCCCGCAGAGGTGCGGGAAGACGTTTTCGAGGAGAAAAGCTGGCAACAACTTCTGGACGAAGGCCTGGTGAAGAA
Organism: Pseudomonadota bacterium; assembly: GCA_038748515.1. Taxonomy (GTDB): domain Bacteria; phylum Pseudomonadota; class Gammaproteobacteria; order Pseudomonadales; family Halieaceae; genus Congregibacter. Next base: position 264,917 of record JBCDIW010000002.1, on the reverse strand, counting down.
CTGGACGCTCGACCGCGCTACGGTCGAGGAAGGTCTGGGCAGCAGTCTCGACGACTTCGACGACGACAGCCTCGATCTCTTTGAAGGTGACGAGATCGCTCTGTACTACGGCTATCTCAACGCCCCGACCGTGGGCCGCAATCTGCTTGGCGACGACGGGTTCGAGTTTTTACGAAGCAAGCTTCGCCCTAATGAACACGCGTTTTTCGTCATGTCCCGGGGCTTCTATGGTTACGTGCCCTACGACTACAAGCCCGGGACCGTCCCCGACCGCATCAGCCTGGTCCAGGGTGGCCTGCCCATCAACATTCGCGACACGAACTTTGTCGACGCCGGCGGCGTCGAGCTGATGGCGGGCGCCCCACAGATCGAAAACATGAAGATATTTCGCACCCGCGCCCAGGCCGGTCTGGATCCCAGTGCGACGATGCAGCTGCAGCTTTTGGTTGAGCTGAAGAAAAACCATCTGGTGCGCCATTCCGCCGGCTTTGTAGACAGTGCCTATCAGCTGCCCGCGGAACTGTTCCGGGCCATCGACGTCGCAGCGCCCGCGCTCCCCAAACCCATGTGGATTCGCGTCTGGGAATCCCGGACCCTGCAGGTAGGCGTTCTCGTTGTGGGCCTCGCGGTCCTCACGGTTGCCTTTGCGCTGCAAAAACGCCTTACGGCACATCCCGGTGCCTTTCGCCGCTTCCGTGTTGCCTACCTGGCGTTCACGCTGCTGTTTGTGGGTTTCTACGCGCAGGGGCAGCTGTCGGTGGTGAACATATTCGCCGTCCAACTCGCCCTGCGGGATGGTTTCAAGCTGGACATGTTCCTGCTCGATCCGGTGCTCTTTATCCTGTGGATCTACACCTTCGCGTCTCTCTTCCTCGTAGGCCGGGGCCTGTTCTGCGGCTGGCTCTGCCCCTTTGGCGTTATGCAGTCGTTGGCAGCCTGGGTGGCCGAGAAGCTTCGTGTACGCCAGTGGAAGATCAGCGTCGCCTGGCACGAGCGGCTGATCTATCTGAAGTACGGAGCCCTTGCCATACTCATGGGTCTGGCCCTGAAGTCTCTGCAGCTTGCCGAACAGGGCGCGGAGATAGAGCCGTTCAAGACTGCCGTCACCCTTGGCTTCGTCCGCGAGTGGCCCTTCGTGATTTATGCGGTGCTGCTGCTCGGCGTCGGCCTTTTCGTCAACAAGTTTTACTGTCGCTACGTATGCCCCCTTGGGGCCGGCCTGGCGGTGCTTGGACGCCTGCGTCTTTTCAGCCTTATACCCCGGCGCAGCGAATGCGGAAGTCCCTGCCAGCTCTGCGCGGTGAAGTGCGAGACTGCGGCGATTCGCAGGACCGGGGAGATCGACTACAACGAATGTGTCCAATGTCTGGACTGCGTCGTTATTTTGCAGGACGACGCGCAGTGTGCGCCGGCGATGGTCGAGGCGAAGCGACGCAAGCGTGATCTGGTCGATAGCGCCAATGACTCTGATGCCGTTGTCATTAGCTTTCCAGCCTCTGTCAGCGAGACTAACGGCTAGACTCGTCTGGGTAGCACACCTTGTAGCATCTTAGGATTCGAGCAAGGGTCCTCGCGAACCGTGCCGCATTTGCTGCGTTCGCTGGTGGGGAAACGCTCTCTCCGCAAACACGACACGGCTCGCTCATGCTTGAGCGAGCGCACACGCCGTGTTGTCGTGGTGTCAGATGGTCGGTAGCAGCACGGCGCAGGCGTAACCGAAGGTGTTGCGTCGCGCCGCGTCCGCTATCGGCGGGGCTAGCGGCTGGTCTCGTCGTCGTGGCACTCAAGTTCTGATCCGAAGACTTGAGCTAGGGTCCTCGCAAGCCGTGCCGCATTTGCTGCGTTCGCTGATGGGGAAACGCTCTCTCCGCAAACACGCCACGGCTCGCTCATGCTTGAGCGAGCGCATACGTCGTGATGTCGTAGTGTCAGATGGTCGGTGGCGGCACGGCGCAGGCGTGACCGAAGGTGTTGCGTCGCGCCGCGTCCCCTATCGGCGGGGCTAGCGGCTGGTCTCGTCGGCGTGGCACTCAAGTTCTGATCCGAAGACTTGAGCTAGGGTCCTCGCAAGCCGTGCCGCATTTGCTGCGTTCGCTGGTGGGGAAACGCTCTCTCCGCAAACACGCCACGGCTCGCTCGTGCTCGAGCGAGCGCATACGCCGTGGTGCCGCAGTGCCGTGATGCTCGATGGTCGGTAGCGGCACGGCGCAGGCGTGACCGAAGGTGTTGCGGAGCGCAGCGTCCCCCCGTCAGCGGAGCGCAGCAATGCCTTCGGTCACGCCGGAATCTTGCGCCAACCTACACGCGGGAGCGGATTAGCAGTGCGCCTTACGCTCGTTCGGCGGCGAGAGCAACGCCGAGACCGCCGCCAATGCAGAGCGTGGCGAGACCCTTCTTGGCATCCTGGCGCTTCATCTCGTGCAGCAGACTCACCAGTACCCGGGCACCAGAGGCGCCGATGGGATGACCGAGGGCGATCGCACCGCCGTTGACGTTTACCTTTGCCGGGTCCCAACCCAGGGTCCGGTTCACGGAAAGCGCCTGGGCAGCGAAGGCTTCGTTCGCTTCCACCACGTCAAGGTCGTCGACAGTCCAGCCAGCACGCTCAAGTACGCGCTGGGATGCCGGAATCGGGCCCGTGCCCATGATGCGCGGCTCAACGCCCGCACTCGCGCAGGCGGCGATGGTCGCGAGCGGCGTAAGACCCAGTTCTTCTGCCTTGGCCGCCGTCATGACCAGCACCGCGGCGGCGCCGTCGTTGAGGCCCGATGCGTTGCCGGCGGTTACTGATCCTTCCTTGTCGAAGGCCGGACGCAGATTTCCGAGCTTCTCCGCCGTCGTGCCCGGACGCGGAAACTCGTCGGTATCGAACACGATCGGATCGCCCTTGCGTTGCGGTATCTCCACCGGAACGATCTCTCCGGCGAAAACGCCGTTCTCTAGCGCACGCCCGGCGCGAGCCTGGGATTCTGCGGCAAAGGCATCCTGGTCTTCGCGGCTGATGTCAAAGTCTCCGGCTATATTTTCGGCGGTGACTCCCATGTGATAGCCGTTGAAGGCGTCTGTCAGGCCGTCCACGATCATTGTGTCACGCATCTTCCAGTCGCCCATCTTGGTGCCATTGCGCGAGTTATGAAGAACGTGTGGGGCGGCACTCATATTCTCCTGCCCGCCGGCGATCACGATCTCGGCATCGCCAGCGAGGATGGCCTGGCGCGCGAGCTGCGCGGCCTTGAGTCCGCTTCCGCAGACTTTGTTGATGGTCAGGGCAGACACGGTCACTGGAAGACCTGCCTTGAGCGCCGCCTGGCGCGCGGGATTCTGTCCGCTGCCTCCGGTCAAAACCTGACCCATGATCACCTCATCCACCCGCTCGGGGGCCAATCCCGTGCGTTCGAGCAATCCAGAAATCACCCGCGCGCCAAGCTCCGGTGCGGGAACGCTGGCAAGGCTGCCACCAAAGGCGCCGATAGCGGTCCGGCAGGCATCTACAATCACCACTTGTTCACTCATCTTCTGTCCCCCTGTTTACAGGTTGGGCCCGAGGCCGATTTCAGGACGTCGGAGTATCCGGAAAATGAACGGGCGGCGACATTCAACTTTAGGCGTGGTTGCCCTTTGGACAGAAGCCGCGGGGAAGCCAGGATCAGTTCGTCTGAAACCAGTTTTCCTGTTCCAAACGGGACCAGATCTTCTGCGCGACCTTACCGCCCTCGTCAACCACGCGCCGGACGTTGTCCGCTAGAAACTCGCCATCGCGTACCTGTAACCGCCCCGAAGTCATGACCGTGCGCACCATGCGACCGTTGGCGTAGAGGAGATTGTTCATCGGCTCGGGAGGCAGACTGCCGGCACCGCCGAGGAGGCCGGTCACGTCCACCGAGACGAGGTCCCCCTGGGCACCCTCGCGAAGCACCCCGATATCGTCACGACCCAGGGCCCGTGCCGGCAACCTCGTGGACGCATCGACTATACCGTCGATCGTCGGTGCGACGATGGGAAGACTCTCGTCGCGGTCCTTGAGCAGAGCGTGACGCGCCTGCCCGAAGAGCACCGCCAATTTCAGGTTCTCCAGGAAGTCATTGGAGTGCGTGTCGATACCGACGTTTACCGATAGCTGCGCTCCCAGGGCTTCAGGCAGAGGCTGTGTCGCACCACCGGCGCCGCCGGCCGAGGGACAGTGCGCGTATACAACCCCATGGCGGCGCAGGATCGCCGGATCAACGCTCCAGTCCAACCCCGTCATATGCGCGCCGAACACCGGCCCGACCTGAAGCACACCGAGGGATTCCATCCACTGGGTCGGCGTCATGCCATGCATGCGTCGGACCGTGGCCGTTTCGCGCGCACCCTGCGAGAGATGAATGTGCAGGCCCGTTCCCAGCTCCCGGGCCGCCGCAGCGATCGCGCGCATCGTGGCCGGCGTGTGCGTATCGCAGGCGTGGGGCGACATCATCGGCTTCAGCAGTCCGTCCGCACGATCCATGTTGCGACGACCGAATTCGAGATTGCGCTCGATTTCCTCGAGCGTTTCTCGCTCCGAGTCCGCCAGAACTTTGTCGTCGGCGCGGAACCAGATGGGGAACAGCCGATCGATGGCCGGAATCATGGACCCGGGGTAGCCTCGCGCGCCCATACGCTCTGCGACGCGTACGTAGCTTTCCGCCTGCCGCAGCGACAGGCTCATTTCGAGCTGTGTCGTGCAACCCGAGCGCAACAACTCCGCGAGATTCAGTGACGTGAGGGCATCCAGCTCGTCATCGGCCAGGGTCTCAACCAGTTCCAGAGGCCGCGCGTAGGATCGACCGCCCTCGATGATGCCCCGCGTGGGTGTCGCGCTGCAGCAATGTGTGTGCCCCGAGATGAATCCGGGCAGGAGCAGGTCCCCGCGCAGGTCCAGGTGCTCCAGGGATTCGCGGAAGGGGCGATTGCGGATCGCTTCGATGCGGCCGTCGCGGACGAGGACATGGACATCCCGCCGCAGCACCGGCTTCGAGTCCCCATCGATGGCTACGAGGGCCCAGCCCGCATGCAGGCTATAGCTGCGTTCGGCGAATGCTTCCGCGCTTTTTGCGTTGCTCTCACCTGCGTTGATCGGCGCTGCGGCACCAAACAACAGTGCACTTCCGCCGCGCAGTAGCTCCCGTCGCCTGATGCCCTGGGCGTTGCTCAAACTCGCTGGTACCCGGGACGAGTGTTTCCGTTCGGTCATCGCGCGGTCCCCCTGCTGGAATGCGCTCATGCTACCCGTCCCGGTGAGCCGGGCCCAGGCGGAGCGCGGCCCTACCTCGGCCCTGGTCGGGGCCCCAAGCCGGCGCCGGGTACGACAACTGTAGGTTGAGTAGTGCATCGCGAAAGCGAGAAGTAGCGTTCCCCCAGACACTGCGCTAGTTTTCCCCTGCCGCCCCCAGCAACAGGATCCCGACCGTCATGAACTCACCCTTTCCCATCGTCCTGGCTCACAGCAGGGTGCTTATTGCCTCGCTGCTCCTCGTGGCGCCAGGCATCCCGGACACGGCGCGGGCAGCCAACAACCCCCTCAAGACCGAGATCATTGCGTCGGTGGACGCCCAGGCGGAAGCCCTCGCCAATCTAAGTGATGAAATCTGGCGTGCGGCGGAAATTGCGTTCCAGGAAACGAAATCCTCCGATGCGCTGGTCCGCCACGCGAAGAACCATGGCTTCCGGGTAACCCGCGGCACCGGTGAAATACCCACGGCCTTCGTCGCGGAGTACGGCAGTGGCACACCGATCATCGGCATCATGGGCGAGTTCGACGCCCTCCCCGGCCTGTCCCAGGCCAGTGGCGTACCGGAGCGCTCTCCGATCGTGAACGGGGCCCCGGGTCATGGTTGCGGCCACAACGTGTTCGGTGCCGCCTCCCTGGGCGCCGCCATAGCGGTAAAGGAACTGATTGAGGCGGGGAAGCTCTCAGGCACCGTGCGTTACTACGGCACTCCCGCGGAGGAAAAATTCTTCGGGAAACTGTGGATGATTCGTGCCGGCGCCTTTGATGATGTCGACGTGATGATGGACTGGCACCCGACGGACCAGATCATGGCGTCGGTCCAGAGCAGTCAGGCGCTGGTGGATTTCCTGGTCGAATTCGACGGACAGGCAGCGCATGCGGCGCGCGATCCCTGGAACGGCCGGTCCGCTGGCGATGCCCTGGAGCTGTATACCAACGGTATTAACGCCTTTCGCGAACACGTGCGCCCCACGGTCCGCATTCACTATCACATCATGGACGCGGGCAAGGTGGTCAACGTCGTGCCCGACTACTCGAAAATCTGGGTCCGTGTACGCGATCGGGATCGCGAAGGCATGACCCCCGTGTACAAGCGCGTACAGGCCATGGCCGAGGGCGCCGCGATCATGGCGGACGTCGACTACAGGGTCTCACTGATTTCCGGAGTGCACGAGATCCTGCCCAATCGGACCGGCGGGGCCGCGCTGCAGGCCAATCTGGAGACGCTCGGCGGCATCGAATACACGGAAGAGGAACAGGCCTTCAGTCGCGCGATCCAGCGCGCAACCGGCAAGCCGGAAATTGGCATGGATGCGGTTGTGCGACCCCTGCGGGAGACAGAGGAGAATCCACCGGGAGGTTCAACGGACGTCGGCGACGTGAGCTACAACGTACCCACCATCAGTCTGGGCGCGCCCATCGCCGGCAAAGGCGTTCCCTGGCATTCCTGGGCCGTCGTCGCTTCCGGGGGCATGTCCATCGGTCACAAGGGCCTGGTCTATGCGTCCAAGGCGCTCGCGATGACGATGGTCGATCTATACACCAACCCCGAGCTTGTCGCAGGGGTGAAAGAGGAGTTCAGGGAGCGCAAGGGCGATTACGTCTACGAGGGCATTCTGCCTCCGGGTCCGCCGCCGCTAGACTTTCCGCAGTGAGCCTGCGCGAGCGTTGCCGAGCGGCGACCAGGGGGCATTGATGCGCTTGTACAACTGGCGTCGCACTCTCACATAGGCTTTCAGGGCGACCGACCGATCGGGAGCGCTACGCCGCCGGCGGCGTCCATGGCCGCAGAGCCAGCTAGCTCAGCCAGCGCCCATGCCCGCTGATGGCCGTTCCTCCCGGTTCAACTCCATGAGGGACCGGCCGAGGAACGACGGGGGCACGTCCTCTCCAGCGACCTCGAGCAGTATCCGGTAATACAGTCCATTCGACGATCCGTCGAGCAGCGCACTGCGCACCATGCCCTCCGCGTCCACACCTTCCGCGGCTTCCAGCAGTCGCCGGAACGTTCTTATGAAGTTCCTGGAGTGCCGCGTACGTATCTCCGTACCGTATAAGAGCTCCCGCAGGGCATCGGGATCACCACGCCGCTCCACGGCCGCGGACATCATGCGGCGCACGAAGAGCGAGTGGTCTCCGCGACTCATATCGGCCCGAAGACCCGAGTACTCCTCAAGGTCCATCTCGCCCGTGCCGGTGGCACCGAAGACCGAAATAAAGTGAAAGGCCGCGATACTGCCGAGCTGTTCCTGGACGAGCGTCAGCAGCTTAAAGTAGGAATCACGGCGCGAATGCAGTTCCAGGCGTCGGGTGGAACGTTCCTGCATGCTGATGGCACGCGTATTGGCGGTGATTTCCTTTTGCTGCATGAAATGGCCGATGACCAGCCAGAGGAACGCCAGCGGCGCGAAGGCGCCTTCAAAGAAGCTGCCGATATCGGCCGTGGGCAGGGAGAGAAACTGATCCCAGCCCACGATCGTGGTCAGGTAAATGAGCCCGCCACTGATCCAGATCGTGGTCACCGTCAGGCCGAGGACGATGCGCCAGTCGAGGCCCGCGGGGTGAGGTTCCTGTTCTTCCATCCGCGCGAGGATAACAGAGCCCTTTCAATTCGGCCTTGTGATTCGCACTCTGAGTACGGTGCGAGCATCCTCGCGAGCCGCACCGTGTTTGCTGCGCTCGCCGGTGCGGAAACGCTCGCTTCGCAAACACGGTGCGACTCGCTCAATTCCTGGCGAAGCCGACATGTGGTTTTCGTGCTGTCGATCTCGCAGGGCAGAGGCGATACCAGTGGTGGGGCGAAGCGCAGCAACAGCGCGGGAATCGTCGGGATCAGGCACCGGCCACGCGGAGCACAGCTTCCGCAGGCTCAGGGATTGATCGCTTCGCTCTGCCAGCGACCGGAATCATCGCGGAAAGAACGCCAGCGGGTCTGGGGCGATCCGCGAAGGCAAAGATGATCCACCGCCTCCACAAGCAGCGCGAGCACCATAAAGCTATGCGGCGCGGGGTCGCCGTCGCGGGCGACAGCAGGCGAGGCGTCAGCGACCGGTGTCCCGGGATCGGGCCAGAAGAATTGCTCGCGCGCCGCGTCCGAGAGCGAGGACCACAGAGCGCAGCGCAGCGACTGGTCATCGGCCTCGGGACCCGTCAAGGCGAGCGAGCCCCGAAAGCGAAACTGTTCGCGAGTGTGTGTGAAGTACCAGCAGATTTCGCCCGCAGCGTGCGCGAGAATGTCGTCGACCTTGTCGCTACGGCGATCGGTAATCATGCGCAGTTGCATCGACTCGGAGCAGAATTCGCGGAACACCAGCGTGCGGACGGCCGGTGTTCCGTCGCGGCGGACGGTCGCCAGCTGCAGGTAGCGGTTGTGGGCGTCCCGGCGATTTCGCTTGAGCGCGTACTGCAGGGCCGCGGTCCACTGGTAGGGGGTATCGGACATTGGATGCCGTGACAGCTTTCAGGGAGACCGGCGAGGATAGCAAAACACCCCCAACCGGCAGGACTTACGCAGGCTGCCCGGGCTCATCGTGGCTTCTCGCTTCCGTGATACTTCGCCCCGGAACGGTGCGCGTAAGGTGCAAAAACCTCAAGGGCGCACGGCCGCAATGCACAAGTTCAGCCCAGGGCGCCGAATCCGCATCCCGGTGGTGGCACGCATCCTGCGTTCAGTGCTCCGATGAGAGATCATCGGCGTCGCGGCGCGATCGATAAAAACGAAGGGTAAGAACGGGGAAAAGACCATGGCGGAGCGCTCAGAGCTCGTCTACGCGCTGGAGGATTCACCGCCGCCGCTAGAAGCGCTGTTTGCGGCGATCCAGCACCTGCTGGCCTCCTTCGTCGGCATCGTGACGCCGACGCTCATCATTGGAAACCTTCTCGACCTGCAGGCCGAAGTGCCCTATCTGATCAGCATGGCTCTGATCGCTTCCGGCATCGGTACCTTCATACAGGCCTGGCGGCCCCTGGGAATCGGCGCCGGCATGCTCTGCGTGCAGGGCACGAGCTTTGCGTTCCTCGGCGCGATCCTTAGCGCGGGTTTTGCCGTGCGCGAGCAAGGCGGCGATGATCGAGCCGTCCTGGCGATGATCACGGGCCTCTGCTTTCTCGGCGCGTTCATTCAGATCGGGCTCAGCCAATTGATTCCCTACCTGAAGCGAATCGTCACACCCCTGGTTACGGGCATCGTGATCACAAGCATCGGCATCAGCCTGATCAAGGTGGGTATGAGCGATCTTGCTGGCGGCACCGGTGCAGCGGACTTTGGGGCGCCGGCCAATCTGGCCCTGGGATTCTCCGTTGTTGCCGTGATTGTCGGCCTCAATATCTCGACGAACGACTGGGTTCGACTGTCGTCGGTGATTCTCGGACTCATCTTCGGAGTTGCGGGCGCCGTCGCCATGGGACTCGTTGAAAGCAAGGAGCTCCAGGTCTCTCCCGCGCTGGCGTTCCCGACCCCCTTCCGCTACGGCTTCGATTTTACGTTCGCATCGTTCGTGCCCCTCGCCGTGATCTACGTGATCAGCACCGTGGAAACCGCCGGCGACCTCACGGCAAACTGCGTGATCTCGCGCCAGCCCATCGAAGGCGGGCAATATCTTCAGCGCATCCGAGGTGGGGTACTCGCCGATGGCATCAACTCGATGATCGCCGCGATGCTCAACAGCTTCCCGAATACGACCTTTAGCCAGAATACCGGCGTGATTCAGCTCACGGGGATTGCCAGTCGCTACGTCGGGATGTATCTGGCGGCAATACTGGTTCTCCTGGGCCTGTTTCAGGGCATCGGCAATCTATTACTGAGCCTGCCCAAGCCCGTGCTCGGCGGAGCGACGCTGGTAATGTTCGGCACCGTCGCTGCTGCCGGTGTAAAAATCATGGCGACCGAGGAGATCGACCGTCGCAAGGTCATCATCATTGCCGTCTCCTTCGGTCTCGGTCTGGGTCTGGCCCTGGTACCCGAGGTGTTTTCCCGGACTCCGCCCATGGTTCAGAATATCTTCAGTTCGGCCGCGGCGACGGCGGGACTCACGGCAATCACCCTTAGCCTGCTGATCCCCGAGCCCGAATCCGACCGAGCAGCTGCGCTGGAACGCTGACGTGCAGATCCCTGAGATCGACTTTCACCAGGACCGGCCCCGAGCCCAGATCGCGGAAGAGGTTGCTCGTGCTCTGGGCGACACCGGGTTCATGACCGTTCGCAATCTGGGCATTGAGGAAGCGCAGATCGAAGCCATGTTCGCCCGGAGTCGGGATTTCTTCCTTCAGGACTCGGCCTTCAAGCAACGCTTCCGCTATCGCGATGCTGGTGAAAACTTCGGTTTCCAGGCCCTGGGGATGGAAAGCCTCGACCCGCAACAACCGCCGGATCTCAAGGAAACCTTCACCATGCGGCTCAATCCGGCAACGCCGCTCGCGGATTCACGCTTCCCTTCCCGGGATTTTCGACGTCAGGTCGAAGGCTTCTACAAAGCCTGTTTGCAGGCCTCCGGCGAGCTGCTTGCGGTCATGGCCGCGGTCTTTCGCCTTCCCGAAGACTTCTTTTCCTGTACGGTCGGCGGTGAGAATGTAGCGTTGCGCCTGCTCTTTTACCCGGGCGGACAGCAGGCGCCAGGCGACGGCAGCCTCGGTGCAGGAGCGCATACGGACTACGGTATCCTCACTTTGCTGTTCCAGGGCGGAGTCGGCGGCCTTGAGGTCCGTGGCGCAGATGGAACATGGATGAGCGTTCCCTGCACCCCTGGATCCGTTGTGATCAATACCGGCGATCTCATGCAGCACTGGACCAATGGGCGGTTTCGCTCCACGGAGCACCGCGTCCGGGCCATGACCGGTATGCAGGACAGGCTCTCGATCGCCTTCTTCGTCGACCCCGATTCACAAACCCTGGTTGATGTGCTGCCCCAGTGTGTCGACGAACACAACCCACCGCGCTTTGCCCCTATCACGGCCGGGGAACACATCAGGCGCAAGCTGGAACAATCGCACAAATCCTGAGCCGCGTGATCGATGGACAGCACGGTTCCCGGCCCGTGCTAGGCTTCCCTCGTCGTCGCTATCGCCCAGTCTGTATGTCCAGATCCTACCGCTTATCTTTCTGTTCACCACATTACGAAGCGAGCGCGCGACAGTCGCGAACCTGGTTTCGCCTGCCTTCAGGCGTTGCTGCCCCACTCTTTTCAGCAACCATGCTTTGCGCGCTCACCTGTGGCGCACTGGCGGCGCAAGAGACCCGGGACTGCCCCGGATCGGATCTCCTGCTTGAGAACACAAGGATCTACACCGCGAATGACTCCGCCTGGACGGCCCAGGCCGTAGCCGTTCGAGGTGAGCGTATTGTGTTTGTCGGCAGTAACCGCGAGGCCAAGGCCTGGCATTGCGGCGCCCGAGAGATCATCGATCTCAAGGGCAGCTTCGTTTATCCGGGTTTCACCGACAGCCACCAGCACCTTGAGGGCGTGGGACGGCGAACACGCACCCTGAGCCTTTTCGGCATCTCGACTCTGAAGGCGACGGTCGAACGCATCGAAGAATGGTCAGCCACGATTCCCGATGGCGACTGGATTCTGGGGCGGGGGTGGATCGAGCGCGAGTGGACCGATGAACAGCGCTTCCTGACCCGCCATGATGTTGACCCCTTCAGTGCTGACAAGCCGCTGTATATGCCCCGCGCCGACGGGGTGTCAGCTCTGGTGAACTCCCGGGCTCTTGAACTCGCCGGCGTGGATGCGAGCACACCGGACCCCGAGGGCGGGCGCTTTGAACGCGATGCCAACGGCGAGCCCACCGGCTACGTGCTCGCGCGGGCCATGGACCGCTTTCGCGCCATCCTGCCACCGGACACGGACGACTACATCAAGGAGAACCTGCGCCGCGGCATGCAGGCCAACGCGGCTCTGGGCTGGACGCAAACCCACGACGCGGGCATGACCTGGCGCGAGGTGCGCCTGCTGCGCGAGCTGCACGAGGAGCGCCAGATGGCGCACCGCGTTTACATCGCGGTGCCCATTGCTGAAGCAGAATCGATCATCGAGCACGGCCCGGAGCGCAGTAGCGACGGTTTCTTTGATCTGCGCGGTATCAAGGTGTTTATCGACGGCACCCTCGGATCTCGTGGGGCGGCGTTGCTCGAACCGTATGCCGATGCCGAGCACAGCGGATTCATGAATCGCACCACCAAAGAGGAGCTCATGCCGGTCCTCGATGCATCCCTCCGCGGCGGGCTGCAGGTCATGACGCACGTGATCGGTGACCGGGCGCTGCGCAGCATGCTCGACTGGTATAGCGAGGCCTGGAATGCGCTACCAAGTGCTGCGTGGGCAAACTCCGATTTGCGCTGGCGTCTTGAACACGCGCAGATAATTCCACCGGTCGATCAGCAGCGCCTTGTGAGCATGAAGGTGATCCCATCGATGCAGCCCAGCCACGCCATCGGCGATCTCAATTTCGCCCCGGCGCGACTGGGCCCGGAGCGCCTGGCCTATGCCTATCCCTGGCAATCGCTGATCGATCGCGGCCTGAAGGTGATTGCTGGATCGGACGCCCCGGTGGAGGCTGGCGATCCACGAGTTGAGTTTTATGCCGCGATCGCGCGCAGGCGTCTGGACGGCACGAGTGGCGATGGCTGGCACCCGGAGTTCGCCGTGTCCCGCGCCGATGCGCTGCGAATGTTCACAACCTGGGCGGCTTATGGAGCCTTCCAGGAACACGAGCGCGGCTCGATTCGCGTGGGCAAGTACGCGGACTTTTCGGTGTTTGATACCGACTTCATGACCGCGCCGCCGGTCGAGATTCTCACGGCGGAAACCGTCATGACGATCGTTGGAGGGCGCACCAGCTACCGGGCCCCGGGCAACGATTCCTAGCTCGATCAGCACGCCCGGGGCGGAATCCGGACGTCCGCATTCAGGCGCGCAGACGCCGCATCGCATCGACCAGCCTGCCGACTTCATCGGGCGTGGTGAAGACCTGCGGCGTGATGCGCACGCAGGATCCGCTGGCCAGACCGCGGCGCACTACGGTGAAGATGCCGAACTCATCCTCCAGACGTCGCTGCAGGGCTGTCGCATCCTCGAGGCTCTCTTTACCGATCAGGCGAAACGCACCCATTCCTGTCCAGGCGTCTTCTCGCGCGCCCCCGAGCACCTCGATATGCGACATCTCATCGGCCTCCACACTCCATAAAGAACGGAGATAGCGAAGTCGGGCATCCTTGTTCGCCCCACCGAGCGCCTCATGAAAATCCAGGGCCGCCGGGACGCTCGCCATCGCGGCAAAGTTCGCGGTACCGGTGTGAATTCGCGTCCCGGCCCGCGTATTGTCGCTATCCTGCTCGCCGGGATAGGGTGCAATCTTGTCGAGGCTGCCCCGGCGCATGTACAGCGCTCCCACACCAATGGGGCTGCCGATCCACTTGTGCAGGTTAAAGCCGGCCCAGTCCACACCGAGGTCCTCGATACGATAGTCGACGAGCCCCCAGGACTGGGCGCAGTCGCAGATCACGTCGATAGCCCGGCTCCGCGCCTCCGCCGCGATGTCGGCGATGGGAAGCACAAGACCGTGTTGATTGCTTGCATGGGTAGCGAGCATGAGTTTGAGTCTTGGGTTGGCGTCAAACGCCGCACGGTAAGCGTCCAGGATTTCGTCTGAATCCGGCCGCGACGGCAGATCCAGACGCACTACGTCGACACCGCGAGCCTGCTCAAGCCACACCATCGTCTTCTTGAACTGCGGGTAGTCCACATCGGCGTAGAGCACCGCGTCCCCGGGCTCAAGGCCCCGGTACTGGCGAATCAGATTGTGGATCGCCTCGGTGGCGTTGCGCGTGAGTACGATCTCATCTTCCTCGGCGCCCAGGGCGCGGGCGACCCGCTGCACCGACCGCTTCGCATCCGCCCGGTAGTCTTTGCGTCCGTAGTACGAGTTCTGCGTATTCACCATCTCCGTGGCTGCCGTGTAGGCCGCCTGAACCGGCCTCGCCATCTTGCCCCAGTAGCCATGCTCCAGATTGACGATGCCGGAAGTACGGGGGTAGTGCCGCGCGATTTCACGCCAGAAGGTTTCGTCGCGGGCCAGCTTTGCCGGCGTTGTGCCCGTCGGCGGTGCGGGAAGGTCTCCGGCGTAAAGCCCGACTCTGCCCATAGCGGGCAGTGCCACCGCGCCGGCCAGGCCAGACAGACCTGCACCGAGCACCTGTCTGCGTCGCAGGCCTGGCTCGTTTTCGCCGCCCGGGAAGCCTTGGCTCCGCCTCCCCTTGTTCGTCTGCGCCATGGATTTTTCCGCTCCGTTACCGGTTGTTGTAGCAGGGGGAAGCCTAGCACTGGATGTGGCCGTTGCGCTCGAAACGCGGATGAATTGACACTGTACTTTCGGGCGCGACTGGTCGTAGATTGTGGGCTCTCCCCTGAGCTGCGAGCCCTGTCGATGCTGTCCCGGATATTGTCCTGTGTCCTGCTTGTCCACCTTGCCCTTGCCGCGGCGGCCGCGGATGACCCGATGTTTTCGCCGCGCGCGGAAGTCGCTTTTCCCGAAACCCTTAAGGTGACCTATCGCCATCCCGTGCCCATGCGCGATGGGGTCGCGCTGTCGACGCACATCTATCTGCCGGCCGCCGAAGGGCGTTTTCCAACGTTGCTGGTGCGGGATATCTACGGCAATGGCTCCCAGGGCGTTCGCCAGCGCTATGCGCGCTGGGCCACGCAAAACGGCTACGCCTTCGTTTACCAGCAGGCGCGAGGCCGCTACGACTCGGGCGGAAACTGGTACCCCTACTTTCAGGAGATTCCGGATGGCGAGGACACGCTGAGCTGGATCACCGAGCAACCCTGGTCCGACGGCGGCGTCGGTATGTTCGGCACGTCCTACCTGGCCTCGGTGCAGTGGCTTGCCGCTCTCTCCGGTCACCCGGCCCTGAAAGCCATCGCGCCGGCCATGAGCCCGGGCAACTATTACCGCGACGTCGCCTACCCGGGCGGCGCTTTTTCCCTGCTGTCCCGGGCGAGCTGGGGTATCGGCCTCGTCGGCGGTCGCACGAACGCCAATTACGGCACGGACTGGATCAGCGGCATAGAACACCTGCCGCTGAAGACTCTCGATGAGAGCCTGGGCTTCGATGTCCGCCACTTCCGGGACTGGCTTGAGCATCCGAGCTACGACCGCTACTGGGAGCCGCTGAATCTCGAAGCCCGCGCCGATGAAATGGACGTGCCCGCCCTGAACTTCGGCGGCTGGTACGACGTCTTCCTTCGTTCCACCATCGGCAGCTACAGCACGATGAGGACCGATGCGATCTCCGAGCGGGCCCGGGCCGGACAGCGCATGATCATCGGCCCCTGGCCCCACGGCTGGAACGCCAAGACCGTTACCGGCGAGGTGGACTTCGGCGACGGCGCGCTGATCAATGCCGAGGCCATGATGCTTGAGTGGTTCGATCACTATCTCAAGGGCAAGGAGCTGCCCGAGCGCCCACCGATCATGCTCTTCGTGATGGGCCGCAATGAATGGCGCGCCGAGCAGGATTGGCCTCTGGCGCGGACCCGCTACGAATCCTGGTACCTGCACGACGATGGCAAGCTGAGTCCGGAGGCGCCCGGCAGCACAGAGGGTAAGCTCGAATACGTCTACGACCCGACGGACCCGGTACCGACGCTTGGGGGCAATATCATGCGGCCCGAGCTGCGCGGCGCCTATGACCAGAAACCTCTGGAGGAACGCAGCGACATCCTTCGCTTCGTCAGCCCGCCCTTTGAGGAGAGCACGGAAATCACGGGGCCGATACGCGCAACCCTGTTCGCCGCAAGTAATGCGACGGACACGGACTTCATGGCCAAGCTCATGGTCGTGAAGCCCGACGGTAAAGCCATCAATCTGGTCGATGGCGTGATCCGAGCCCGTTACCGCAAGGGCTTTAGCGAGCCCGAGCTGATCGAGCCGGGTACGGTGTACGAGTACGACCTCGACCTCTGGGCAACCAGCTACGAGCTTTCCATGGGGGATCGACTGCGCGTCGATATCAGCAGCAGCAATTTCCCGCGCCTGAATCGCAATCCCAATACCGGAGCGCCGTTCGGGGAAACCACGGAGATGCGCAGCGCACGCCAAACGATCATGGCCAGCAGCCGCTACCCCTCGCGCATCGTTCTGCCGGTTATACCGGTGTCCGGCGGTAACTGAATTGCGCGTTGCCAGCCTTTCGAGGTTCCTGACGTTCTGCCTTGTCGCCGTGTCGCTGGCGACGCACGCTCAGAAGCGCAGCGATAACGAGCCGCTACTGTCGCAAATGCTGCGTGACGCTCCGGAAAGTGTCGCCAGCGTTCTTGTGCACCCGGACCGGCATCGCGTGCAAATTCTCTACACACGGATTGTGCGAGACGAGGGAGAAGCGCCGCGCTTCGAGACTCACGCCTTCCGCAGTAACAGCGAGTACTTTTACCCGGCGAGTACGGTCAAGTTTCCGACTGCGGTGTTCGCACTGGAGCGTTTGAACGAGCTCGGCATTCCGCGAAGCGCTGAACTGCGAGTCGCGCCGGCATCCATGCGTCTCCCCGGTACCGGCAAGGATCCAGCAAAATCCATTGCGCAATACGTGCACGAGATTTTCGTGGTCAGCGACAACGACGCTTACAACCGTCTGTACGAGTTTCTTGGACCACAGGCCATCGAAGAGCGACTGCGGGCACTGCGGCTTGAGGGAACACGCATCGTCCACCGGCTTTCGATCCCTGCAACGACCGGAGAAAACCGCATAGCCAACGCGAGCGAGCTCTGGCTTGAGGGAAGACGCGTTGCTATGTTGTCCGAGCGCCGCGCCCCGCTGCGGGTGTACGAACGTCTGCCCCTGGGTTCGAGCTATATCGACGCCAAGGGCGCCGTAATCCACGCGCCGTTCGACTTCGGTGCCAAAAACGCCTTCCCCCTCGATGCTCAGCAGGCGCTGCTTCGCGAAGTATTTTTCCCCTCGCCCTCGCTGTCCCTAACGGAAGAGGATCTCGAATTCCTCCAGAGGGAATTGGCGACCCTTCCCCGGGAGTCCTTAAACCCGGTGTATCCCTCCAGCGAGTACCCCGACAGCTATGCGAAGTTTCTGCTGGCGGGGGGCGAAGCGTCGTTGCCGGCAGGAGTAACCATCTACAACAAGATCGGCCAGGCCTATGGCTTCACCACCGACAATGCCTTTATCGTCAATCCGACGCTCGGCGTCGAATTTTTCCTCGCGGCAACGATTTACACCAACGCAAATGATCGCTTCAACGACGACGACTACGAATACGATGAAGTCGCCATTCCGTTCATGCGCGATCTGGGTCGCCTGGTCTACGACCGTGAGATCAGACTTTCTTCACCTCACAAAGACTCGCACAGCAGTGGCGTGCGAACGAGGACTTCGATGCCGGCCATTTAGGCCGCAGCGCTTTCCGATAGCACGCCCTGAAGAAACAGGCTCATCACACCGCTCCGCTAACCGCAAGCTATCAGCGGCGGGACTACCGAGTAGCAGCCCAACCTGCTTCGCATTGAAGTGGTTTAGAGTTAACTCAGTGTCGGCACGCGTCGACGGCTCTGCCATGCTTGCAGAACCCAACCATCTGCCGAGTTGATCTAGTGCTTTCCTTGCCCTCCAACGCTGACCGTCATGCCTGAAAATCTCGATATCGTCTTTCGTACCCTGACCGTAACCGCCTCGGTGCTGCTGGCCCTACTGCTGCTCCTCACGGCAGGCAGGGGTCGGGCGGGGCTGCCCGGCGCGCTCTTCTGTCTCGCCGTAGCCGCGTTCTTCGTCACGTCCTCGCGCGGGTCCGCGGCGGCCTTCGGCGCGTGGGTATATCCCCTGACGGCTCTGTGCGTTACCAAGGCCGTGTGGTTCTGGCTGTTTGCCCGGGCACTGTTTAACGATGAAGTGGGGCTGGACCGTCGGCACCTCTGGATCGCCGGGGCCGTCGCGACGGTGGGAACCTGGCAGCAGTTGGCTTTTCTCCCCAGCTTCCGCGTCGGTGATAGCAGCGCGGGAGAGGTGATGGTCGGTCTCGGGTTTGAGGCGGTGCTGCTGTTACTCGTGCTGAGGGGACTCCACGAGGCGTGGCGGGACATGAGGGTAGATCTGGTCGAACGACGACGGCGACTCCGCCTGGGATTCATGCTCGCCACGGGCATATACCTCTCGGGCACACTTGGCGTGCAAACGTCGAATCTGCTGCTCGACCGATCCACCCCCCTGCTCGCCACCTGGCTCAACATGTCCGTGGTCGTTGCAAGCTGCGTTGTGGCGGCCTGGTTTCTGATTCAGTTGCGCGCTGACAGCTGGGTCGAACCAGTACGTTCGGCGCCGAAAGCCGCCCTGAGCCCCACGGAGGCCGCAATACTGGCGCAGCTCGAGCGCGCCTTGAACGATGACCGGATTCACATGCAGCCGGGTCTCACGATCGGCGGACTTGCCCGCCATCTGGGTACGGGTGAGCACGTACTGCGACGGGTGATCAACAGCGGCATGGGGCACCGCAATTTCAATGACTTTCTGCATGCCTGGCGCATTCGTGAGGCCTGCGACGAGCTGAGCCGTCCCGAACATGCCCGGCAGCCGGTGCTTTCCGTAGCCATGAAGGTTGGCTACAACTCCATCGGGGCGTTCAATCGGGCCTTCAAGGCCCGCGTCGGAATGACGCCCACGGCATACCGCCGCAGAGCGACAGGTGCAGTATCCCGCGCCCTCTAGTCCCCGCGATCCAGAAATCGGCAAGCATTCTTTGAGAATCTGAGCAGACCGCGGGCATTGCAGACAGCTAGCCTTCCCCGCTTCTGCCGATCAAAAATGGAAGCCTGCGATGCGCCCTTTTTTCTGCTTGTTCTTCGCCCTAACTCTCTCTGCTGACGCGCACACTGTGGAGTCCATACCCGACCTGACTTCACACTATGTCGATGTGGAAGTCGAGGACGGCTCGCGCCTGCGATCGATCATCACTTTACCCAAGGGCGACAACTCACCGCGCCATCCTGTGCTGTTTACTCAGTGGGTCTCCTGCGGCTCTCTGGAGTATCGCGAGGGCTCGAACGCCCGCGAACTGCTGGCGGCGATCGCCCGGCGGTCAGGACTGGCGCTCATCCGCGTCGAACGCTCGGCGCTGGATGAATCCGGCCCGGCATGTGAGCAACTCGACTACGACACCGAAGTGGCTCACTACATCGAAGCGTTCGCGCAGTTGCTCGACGACCCACGCATCGACGCAGGGCGGGTCTATGTATATGGATCAAGCCTCGGGGCCACAACGGCGCCGCTCGTCGCGCAAGCTCTGCAGGACCGGGGTTTCGATATCGCGGGCATCATGGTGCAGGGGGGCGGCGCGGTCACCTACTACGAACGCATGCTCAACTTCGAGCGCAACTACCTCGAACGTCGCCCGAACGATGTCGCGCCGCCGGACATTCACGATGAATTTCTTCAGCGCGCCAGATTTCAGTATGAGTATCTGGTCGAAGGCCGACATCCCGACGAGGTTGCCGGGGACAGTGAGGATATGGCCAGGATTCGGAGCGACATTCTGGGCATGGAGACAACAAACCAGTACGGGCGACCCTTTGCCTGGCACCAACAGGCCGCGAAGCAGAACTTTCTCGCGGCCTGGGTGAAAGTCGATGCCCCGGTGCTCGTGATTTTTAACACCTTTGACCAGTTCGAAGGCCCCCACGGACACAAGCTGATTGTGGACAGCGTGAACCGGCTGCGTCCGGGCTCCGGGACCTTCATCCAGCGACCTTACATCGGCCACAGCGACAATCGTTACGCCACCATTGAGGACGCCTACGTTTTCCGGGATGGCGTGCCCGCGTGGGAGGAGGCAGCCGAAATCATGCTTCGGTGGTTAGGCGATCTGCAGCCCGAGTGACCCGATAGCGACAAAGCGCGCGAGCACCGGTTTTGCGTGATGGAGCGCGAGGCGGCGTCTCGATGCGCGCGTCGGCGCGCTAAGCCCAGGATTAATCCTGGCGCCGTCTGGTTACTCGAAAAACTCGCCTTTGGGTAAACGCACCACGGCTTACTGATACAGCGCCAGGTTATCGATGCGGCGTTCAACCTCGTCCTTGATGCGTGCGTAAATCTGGGTGTCGATATCCCGGTAGCGCCTGCGAAATTCATACTCCCGAAGCCCCTCGGGGAGCCGGTCAATCGATGGCATGAACTCCGACTCGTCGGTGGCGACCGCGAGCCTGCGTTGAACTTGCCGCGCTGATCGACTGGTGGCTGTTTCAGTGAATACAACGCCGGCTCGATCGGCCAGCAAATCGGGGAAGCTGAAGCCGGTGCCTCCCTGCGAGTCGCTGAGTTCCTTGAATACACCCACAACATCAGCGAGTTTGACGCCACCGCCCGCCGCTATCGCTGCGGAAACGACGAAGTGCTGCGCGAGGTCATGGCGGCCTCGCAGGGTAACGGGCAGATAGGGAATACGGACCACCGGACTGTTTCCCTCGGGTACTATCCGATTCGGGTTCATACGCTGTATCGCCATACCCAGCGCGAGGATCAAAGCGCGGTTTTCCAGGCGAGGATCTCCCCCTGACTCGGTACGGGTGATTGCCGTCTCGAAGAGCGGCCTCATCAGGTGGACCAGCGAGGTTCCCGGCTGCATGGTTCGGTACTGATCGGCAAGCACCGCGTAGTACGCAAGAACGCGTTCCCGAAGCTCGACCGGCAGCATCCAGTTCTGCCTCCGCGATTTGAACTGACGTAACAACTCCGCGCGCCACCGATAGGTGACCGATAGCAGGCCCTCGTCGGCACTTATGGATTCCACGGACTCGAGGGCCGAGCTGTATTCGGGCACCGCGAATTGCAGTACCCCGCCTCCCAGCGCAAAGGCCACTTTCGCCAACCAGCCGGAGAGGCTCAGACGGCCCGCGGAGATGAAAAGGGGTTCGACCAGATCGTGATCAACCGCAAAAACGGCCTCTACGTTGAGATAGGAGCCCAGGAAAGTCGCCGGCACTTCCGAGCTCGCCGCGACGAGCAGTAAACCGGGGCTAAGAACTACTTGCGACGTGACCGCCCGAGGAAGGGCGTAGCTCAAAATCAGATTGACCTCGCGCTCACGCAGCACAACTTCTTTGCGTTCACCATCTACGAGCCGTCGAGGATCGTTTTCCCGCAGCAGTCTCCTGGCGTTTTCTACATCGTCGATGCCCAGTGACGTCGTCTCTGCAACTCTTGGAGAAGAGTCAAGGACAAGTGCCGTAAGCCACAGTGGGCTCAGAAGCAGGACGATTGCCAAAAGGGCAAGAAACAGTCTCATCATCGAGAGGGAAAAACCTGCATCACATCGGTTTTCATGTAGGCAAAAACAAACACTGATCCACGCCCCGTGCCGCCGGATTTGCGAGATTTAACCCAAGTATTGCCAGAGCGATAGGGCCCGAGATACCTGTTGTGAGACACCGCACGGGATCTGTTGACGCTTCGATGAATCAACGGCTCTGATCAGCGCATTCCGCTTCCCGTGCGTGGTCACGCCGAATCAGCTATTTTTGGTCAACGGCTGATCGCACGCTTCAGCCGTTTATTCCAGGGATCCCCAATCCTCCCATGACACATCCCGACCCGGGTAAGCCGCTTTCTTGAAGGGCCAGTCCGCCGCTATCCACTCCATCACGGTCTGGTAGAGCTTCGCGTCGTAACCGTCGTCAACAACATCCGCGCGCACCCACATGGTGACGCTGGCGTCAAAGTCACCGCGGGTTGTCGGGAAGATGTACACACAGCCGAGGACGCGCTCCTCGTCGAGGGACACGACTGTATAGGTGAACGACGAGCGAATTTGAAACTCTTTCTGGTGCCAGCCCAGGTCAATGAGGTCCTGCTCCAGGGACAGGTCAGCCTGGGGCCAGTCGCTGTTCGGTCCAAAGACGCCCTGCAGGTGGTCCCAGCTGGACATGACGGCGTCGTAGTCTTTTACCACGTCGTTCACCGTAAGGGTGCGCAGCCGGAAGTGCTCGTTCTCCAATACGGTCGGAATCACGAAATTCTCCGGGACCCAGGGTGAGTCTTGAGCGAAAGTCGCTCGCGAAAGCGTGAACGAGAGGATCGCCGAAGCTATGCAAACGATGGCTCTGACTGAGGGCATAAGGTCCCACCTGCTTTGTTGTCCCGGGGCACACGACCGACTGACCTGGCGGTGGCCCCTGCTGCGGAACCTTCAGTGTATCGCGACGAATCCCCCCCCGGGGAGGCCGGAACGTTCATCCGGGCGGCTCCATCGGGGTGGCGGAATCCATCATGCGCGGCGAGTTCGCTTCGCGGATCTCATGCGGCTGCGCCGCCGCGAACCGTGGCGCTCGAAGACCTGCGCCGACGCGCCGCTCTGTTTGGCCTCACGGCGAGCGGCGCGAAGCTTCCGCTGCGCTTCTCCATAAGCCGTGAGGTGATCAACGATCGGTGCCGGATAGTCGCGTCCGATCACGCAGCCAAAGCCTTCCTGCAGCAGACGTGGCATCAGCTGCGGCTCCGCGATGTGTTCCGCGGGAACCTGCGCCAGTTCGGGCACCCAGCGCCGGACAAAGCGACCCTCGGGGTCATGGTCCAGAATCTGCTTCGCCGGCGAGTAAATACGCAGCGTTGAGATACCGTCGGTGGCAGCCTGCATCTGAATCTGCGAGTAGTGAATACCGGGCTCGTAGTCAACAAACAGCCGCGCCAGATGCAACGCCGGACGGCGCCAGTGCAACCACAGATGGTGGGCCGCAAAGGAAATAAGCATCGCGCGCATGCGGAAGTTGATCCAGCCCGTGGCTACCAGCGCGCGCATGCAGGCATCGACCATGGGATAGCCGGTGCGACCGGCGGTCCAGGCCGCGTAGTAGTCCTCGTTGAACTCGTTTTCTCGAAGTCCGTTGAACGCCGGGTTCATGTTCTCGAATTCAATGCGCGGTTCATCTTCGAGCTTCTGCATGAAGTGGCAGTGCCAGGCCAGGCGTTCCTGGAACGCCGTCAGCGCCTTTGCCTGCACATCCTTCACGCCGCGCTGGCGCTGCAGGTCCCGACGTCGGGCCGCGGCGCGCTGATAGACGCCGCGCAGGGAAAGGTTGCCGTAGGTAAGGTACGGACTGAGTCGTGAACACGCCTCCCAGGCACTGAGCGGTGACGACAGCCCCTGGACGTAGCCGGCCGAACGATCCTTCAGGAAGCTCAGCAGAACGCGCTGACCTTCCGTTTCACCACCGGGCTGGCGCTCCGTGAGTCCATCGTCCTCGAGACCGAAGGATTCCGGCGACTGAATGTCGACACCGGCCAGCGCCCTTGCGCCGTCTTCAATCCGCCGGGGCTCCGCTACCAGAGGCGACTGCACGAATCCCTGCCACTGGTCGCCCCAGCCGTCACGCTGCTCGAGTTTTCGTACAACGCCCTGCTGGCGGTACTCCACCACATCGACACCTTTTAGCGATGCCCAGTCCAGTACTCGCCGATCCCGGGCAAAAGCGATGGCGTTGGTCGTCTCCTGGTGTACCCGTATGCGTGCGAAGCCGGTGTCGGCACGAATCTTTTCGAGCTCAGCCACGGCCTCACCCCGGCGCAGCAGCAGACGGCCACCCAGGTTCTCGAGTTTCGCGGCCAGGTCCCGGAGCGAGTCATTGATGAACAACAGATGGCGTCGTGAGCAGTCCTCGGCTTCCAGGAGCTCCGGTTCGTAGATGTACACGCAGATCACCGGTCCCTGCCTCGCCGCGGCGACAAGGGGAGAGTGATCGGCCACGCGTAGATCACGCTTGAACCAGACAAGCTCGGGATTCACGGTGTCACCCCCTGGCAGTGAGGGCAGAAGTAGGTCGAGCGCGCCGCCTCACCCTGCCGGCGCATGTCGATCAGCGTGCCGCACTCCAGGCATGGCATGCCGCGGCGGCGATAGACCCACAGCCGGTCGCCCAGGGTGCTGCCGCGAAACTTGCGCCTGAGACCCTCGAGATTGCGGCGCATGAAGCGCCGCGTACTGCGCAGACACTCAAGCAGCGCTTCGTCGTCGACGCTGGACACCGGCGCGAAGGGATTCAGCCGGTTCATGAACAGCACCTCCGACTTGTAGACATTGCCTATACCGGCCACGAGCTGCTGCGCCATCAGCGCCTCACCCAGGGGCAGGTGCGCGTGGCGCTTCAGGCGGCGCAGCGCCGCCGCCTCATCGAAACTCTCGGCGAGAAGGTCGGGACCGAGACTTTCGACAAAACGGTTGCGGCGGATGCGCCGGGTCGTATCCAGCTCAATGAGCCTGGGACTGAAGCAGACCAGGTCGTGCGTCTCAAACCGCAGCGCCAGGGCGGCTCGCTGCGCCGGCTTCTTCCAGCGCTCGCCGCGCGGATAGATGTGCCAGGAACCAGTCATGCCCAGATGCGAATGCACGCTCAGAGCGTTGTCGAAATCGAGGAGCAGGTGCTTGCCCCGCGCCTCCGCCTTTTCCAGACATTGCCCCTCCAGCTCGGTTGCCCGGCGCAGTTCGGCGCGTGCCCGCGCGGCCTCGATGCGCTTGCCGACGATCTGCGTGGAAATCTGCTGCGCCACGCGATGCAGCGTGTCTCCCTCAGGCACGCAGGTCGACCACGTCGCTCTTGTAGGAGTAGCCCCGGTAGCCGTGCTGGAAACCGGCCTCGATCAGGGCGCGGTGCAGACGCTCTTCGGCGCGCTCCTCGCCATCGAAGCGGGCGATATGCAGATTGCGTCGACCCCGGGCAAGACGGCGCAGGCCGTCGATCAGCATGGCAACGGCGTTGCCGCGTTCGGGCTCATCCTCACCCAGGAAGGTGGTCACCTGGTCGCCGCCCTTGTTGATGAAGGCGACCAGCGCACCCTGGTGAACAATCACCCGGGCACCGGCAACCCGGGCGCAGCGCCCGATCTCGCGCTCCGGCCAGGGCAGGAGGTGACCGTAGGCATTGGCCGGATCGGTGGCCGCAAGCACCAGGGCGGCATCGGATTCCGCCGGGGCGCGCAAGCGATCTTCCGCCCCCGGCACGGCAAACTGACTCGCGCCCAGACCCTCCACGAAGTAGCCACGGCGCAGGCGCCCGGCCTCCTCCATCGCCTTCAACACCGGATAGATCGCCGCAAAGCCGCCGCTCACCCCCTCGCGGGACAGCGCCTCCTTCACCAGGATGCCGTAGCGCTCCAATAGCTGCTGCACCTGCGCCGTGCGGGCCTCCTCGGGGCTCGGCTCTTCCCAGATCGCGCGATCGAAAAGCGTCCAGCGGCCTTCGCTTCCGGGCAGGCGCGGCGCGCGGGCGTAGCTCGACCGCGTGGGCGAGCGGCGACCCCGCCTCGAACCGGCTCGTGAGCCACTGCGCGATCCGCGCCGCTCCGCGCGAACGCCCAACCGCGCGCGCAGAGGCGCGAGACTGTCGTTCCCGACGTGACCACTCCAGACAAGATCCCAGAGCGCCTCGAGCACGTCGTTCGGAAAACCGCCGATGCCGGCGACGATATCGTCGAAGAAGGGCGCGGGGTTGGCTTTCAGGAATTCGTGGATACGAAGGGGCAGCTCCGCTTCGATGGCGGCAGCCGGCGGCGCGAGCAGGGGATAGTTCTCCGTCAGATAGAGCGCAATCCGGCCATCCTGGCTCCCGATGGACTCCAGCCCCCGCCACAGCACATCACCGGCGACAAACAGCTCGTTGATCTGGCCTTCGCGGTAGCCTTCGACGCGGGCCGGAAGAATCTCGCTCTCCAGCACCGAGGCAGGCAGCGGCACGCCCTGCAACTGCTCGATGGCCTCAAAGAGACCGTCCACGCCCCGGCGTCGTTTACTTACGGCCTGCCAGTCGCAGACGAAGGCGGCGAACTGGCGATGATCCACAGCCTCAATCTGTTGCCGCCAGCCGGCCAGGGAGCGACGCTTGATGAGCTTCAGCACGTCGGCATCAACCCACTCGCGCTCGGCTCCCCCCGGCGTGAAGCCTCCTTCCAGGGCACGTCCCGCCGCCGCAAGCTCGTTCAGCACGCCGCGGACCGTGTCGACACCGGCGCCGAAGCGCGCGGCCACATCCTGTATGAGAAAGGGACCGTGACTGCGCAGGTAACGCGATAACAGGTTGCGCAGCGGCGCCTCGGCGGGCTCAAGCAGCACGGCCGGTATGCCCATGGGCAGGACGGTGCCCAGCGCATCGCGATAGCGGGCCGCATCCTCGACGGCGATATAGCGCGGCGTCCCGGCGATGCGCACCTCCAGTACGCGGCGTTGCTCAACGAGACCATCGAGAGCCTCAGCCAAGGCCTCGCGAAATTCGGGCAGCGCACGATCGGCGAGTTCACCGCCGTCGAGATCACCGAGGGCCAGAAGCAGATCGTGAACGTCATCCGCGTCCTTGAGGAAGGGCCGGTCCAGCCGCTGGCACTTGAGGGCCACGGCGGCAATCGCCTCGGCGTCGAGAAGCTCGCGGTAGTCGGCGCTGCCGAGGAGTTCCTTGAGCTGCGCGTGATCCAGGGACAGAACCTGGGCCCGGCGCTCGGCGAGGGGCGCGTCCGCGTCGTAGATGAAGCTGGCGGTAAAGTCGAACAGCACGGTCTGGGCGAAGGGAGATGCTGAGTCGCTGACGAACTCGTGCACGCGAATGCGGCGACTGCGCAGGGCCTCCAGGATCTCGGTCAATCCCGCGAGATCAAACACATCGCTCAGGCACTCGCGATAGGTCTCCAGGATCATGGGAAACTTCGGAAAGCGCGAGGCCGCACTCATGAGGTCCGCGGATTTGCGCCGCTGCAGCCAGAGCGGCGTGCGCTGTCCCGGAAAACGTCGCGGCAGGAGCAGGGCGCGAGCGGCGTTTTCGCGGAAGCGCGCGGCAAACATAGACGTGTCCGTGAGGGCCCGGATAACGTCTTCTTCAACGGACTCGGGGTCGGGAAGGAACCATTCCGCCTGCGGCGGCGCGTCGGATTCCGGCAGACGGAAGACGATGCCGTCGTCACACCAGACCACGTCGATTTCACCGCAGCGTTCGCGCAGCTGCGCCGCGGCGGTCATGGCCCAGGGCGCGTGCACGCGAGCCCCGAAGGGCGATTGCAGTACCACGCGCCAGTCGCCCACCTCGTCGACGAAGCTCTCGATGAGTATGTGCTCGTCGGAAGGCACCTCCCCCGCCACCTCGAACTGATCCTGCACGTACTCGTAGAGAATCTCCGCGGCCTCGGCCTCCAGGGCATGCTCGTCCGTCAGCTGGCGCAGCGCGTCCTTGCGCGGGGCGCGGGACAGGGATCGCGTCAGTTTTCCGATGGCGCGACCAAACTCAAGGGGGCGGCCCACGCCGTCGCCGCGCCAGAAGGGCATCTTGCCCTGCTCGCCCGGCGCCGGCTCCACCAGCACCTGGTCCTTGGAGATCTCCAGGGCCCGCCACATGGAGGCGCCCAGGCGGAACACCTCGCCAGCCTGGAGTTCGAAGACCATTTCTTCGTCGAGCTCGCCGACGCGGCTTTTGCTGTCTCCGCCGGTGAGCAGAAAAACCCCGTAAAGGCCGCGATCGGGGATCGTACCGGCATTGAGGATCGCGGTGCGCTGGGCGCCGCGGCGGGGGGTCAGTCGGTCGTTTATGCGATCCCAGGTAATGCGTGCCCGGAGTCCGGCGAAATCGTCGCTGGGATAGCGTCCGGAAAGCAGGTTGAGTACTTCGTCGAAGGATGAGCGCGGCAGATCGGCAAAGGGGGCGGCGCCGCGAACCGTGCGGTACAGGTCGTCGACCTCAAAGTCCTCGATCGCCACCATGGCGACGATCTGCTGAGCGAGCACATCGAGCGGGTTGCGGGGGTAGGCCGACGCCTCCACGTGACCGGTAAGCATCTCCTTCGAGGCCGCCGCCGCCGAAAGCAGGTCACCCCGGTATTTGGGAAACACTATTCCCTTGGAGATCTCACCGACGCCGTGGCCCGCGCGACCGATGCGCTGCAGCCCGGAAGCAATCGACGGCGGCGCCTCGACCTGGATCACGAGGTCTACAGCGCCCATGTCAATGCCGAGCTCCATGGACGACGTCGCCACGAGCGCCCGCAGATCCCCGCGCTTGAGGCGGTCTTCCACATCCGCCCGCGTATCCTTGGACATGGACCCATGGTGAGCGCGAGCGAGGTCTTCTTCGGCGGTGTCGTTGATCGCCGCGGCGAGGCGCTCCGCAAGACGACGGCTGTTCACAAACACCATCGTGGAGCGATGCTCGCGGATCAGACTCACCAGCCGGGGATAGATCGCCGGCCAGATGGATGCGGGCACGGGAGATGTCGCGGCGTTGCCCACGACGTTGAACTCGTCCGCGGTTTTGTCCATCTGGTCGCCCAGGGGCATACAGATGGTGAGTTCAAAGGGGCGCTTTTCCGACGCGTCGACGATGTTCACGGGCCGCTCGGAAGGTCGAGCGTCGTGCGCGTCCTCTTCGTAGCCGCCGAGGAGGCGGGCGACCTCTTCGAGCGGTCGCTGCGTTGCCGACAGGCCGATACGCTGGATCGCCTGTGGCGCGGGTGTTCCGTCGCGCGTCAGCCGCTCAAGGCGCTCCAGAGACAGGAAGAGATGGGCGCCGCGCTTGGTCGACACCATGGTGTGAATTTCATCGATGATCACCGTCTCGACGCTGGCGAGGATGTCCCGCGCTTTCGAAGTGAGCATGAGATACAGCGATTCCGGCGTTGTGATGAGCAGATCCGGGGGGTGGCGCAGCATGCGCGACCGTTCCCGCGACTCCGTATCGCCGCTGCGGATCGCCACGCTTACTTCGCGATGCGCGATACCCTCCCGCGCGGCGACGGCGGAAATGCCGGCCAGCGGTGCGCGCAGGTTTCGATCGACGTCTACGCCCAGGGCCTTGAGCGGCGATATGTACAGAACCTTGACGCCCGCTCGCGGCGCCGCAGAGCCGTCCTCCCGGGAGAACACGAGCCGGTCGATAGCGGCGAGAAAAGCAGCGAGCGTTTTACCCGAGCCGGTGGGCGCGAGCAGCAGTGCACTCTCCTCGCGAAAGAGGCTCGGCCAGCTCTGAAGCTGCACGCGTGTAGGGCTGGCGAAGGCTTCGGTAAACCACTGTCGGGTACAGGGGTGAAACAGATCCTCGGGCATCGCCGCGGCGCCGGAGACATCGGTTTTTGAGCGCGCTGTGGAACTGCGAGAAGCCATGCGGAGGGTACGTTCTAGGAGGTCTTCCAGACTAATGGCGCACGGCCCGGGACAGAACCGGCATGCTTCACCAACGATAGCGGACTTACGCGCCAACTACGCCAACACGGGAGAAACGCCGGATCAAAGACCGGATGTCATCCGTCTGCGCACCGATGGAGACGGCAAGCCCTGAACCGCCATCCTGACCATGGAAGCGCCGCGTCGCGTCTGCGATGATTGGACCTCAAACACTCAGCAGGTTGTACCGATGCTTTTGCGATCTTTCTCCCGGAATCGGTCCAGCGGAGCACGCTCGTCCGCGCGATTTGGCGTCAGGCCGGCAATCCTGGCGAGGCGTGGTGTCGTGAGATTCTCCCGCGTAGTCACCACGATGGGCATGGTCCTCGCCTCCAGTCTTGCCGCCGCTCAGTACCCGGCCGGGGCAAAGATGGGCCCCATCATTGAGGAGTATGGGCCGGTGATGGCGGCGCCCCCGGACGCCTTTGCCATGGACAACGAGCGCAGCTACAAGATCGTCAAGGACGTTGTAAGCGCCGCCGGGAAGCCGGGAGAAATGAACCGCCATATCGAAGCTGTCGCCCGGCTGCTGAATATGCAGGCACAGGCGGGTATGCCGGCAGAGAATATGGACGTCGCGGTGGTTGTCCATGGACCGGCCATTCGCGACCTACTCAGCGATGAGGCCTACCGGGAGCGCTTCGGTATGGCCAACCCGAATACGGGCCTGCTCTCGGCCCTCGAAGAGGCCGGCGTCAAAGTCTATCTTTGCTCGCAGACCGCCGCAGGTCGCGGCTACTCACTGGATAGCATCAGCCCAAGCGCTACCGTGGCCCTGTCTGCCATGGGCGCGCACATACGCCTGCAGGATGAGGGCTACACCCTGATCCCGTTTTAGCGTCGCAGCCCCGGCTCGGCACTCACGTTGCGGAGGACTCAGCTTCGTAGTGGGTCTCCAGCGCATTGAAGTAAACCCAGAAATCACGACGCGGGGTGGAATCAAGGAGATCGAGAAGCAGATCCAGGTGAGCGTGCCACCCGGCCCTCACCCCCGGCTGAATACGCGGGACTAGATCTTCGTGAATCAGATGCAATTCGGTCCTCTCACCCAGATCCTTGAGCAGCACGGTTACCGTCGAAACGCCTTCGACGTGCATTTCGTCCCAGGTGAACTTGAGCTTGTGCGGCCGTTCATACACTAGAATCTGTCCGCTCATCTGAGCGACATTGCTGTCCGCGTACTTGTCGGGCGGTCCCTGCTCCGACAGGCGCCGGTGGTCAAAGTCGAACACGATGGGTTCGCCGGGCTGAGAGCCCGTGGTTCCTCCACAGAACCACTCTTTGCGCAATTCCCCGTCCGTCAGATATTCCCAGACGCGATCGATCGGTCCATTCAGGATCCGCTTGATTTCCAGGCGCATGGGCCCGGTCATGACTGCCTTGTCATCCATCAACGTATCGTTCATCGCGCTTTTTGCTCCCTTAGTCTTCCTTATTGCCCGCAGCCAGCTCCGCCATCAGCAACTCATCCAGACGGTCAAGGCGTTCATTCCAAAGGTCGGCGTAGGACTGCAGCCACGCTTCCGCGCATCGCAGCGCTTCTGCCTCGAGGCGGCAGCGAAACTCGCGCCCTTTCCGCTCTCGCGACAGGAGCCCCGCCCGTTCGAGTACGCCGATATGTTTGGACGCGCCGGCAAGGGACATGGCGTGCGGGGCAGCGAGATCGCTCACCGAACGATCCCCGGCCTTTAGAGACGCTAGGATTGCGCGGCGGGTCGGGTCTGCCAACGCCTTGAAGATCAGGTCCAGATCCGGCTCACGTTTAACCATGTGGTTGAGTATAGTGGCCGCGTCGGAATATTCAACCATTTAGTTGAATAAACTAGGTATGACGCACCCCTCGAAACTCCGCATTCGAGATTTGGGCGGGCTTCGCGCTCTTAAGGGCCGTGAACTAAGCCTGGCGTGATGTTGGTGATGGCGCGTCCAAACGCAAAGTGCGGATACCTGGCTAGGTATCTCGACGCTTGAAACCACCATCAGAGCCGGCCGGAAACTTGTCCAATCGCTGCACGAATCGGTCAGCTGGGGCACTAGTCCACTTGGGGCCAAGTACCCGTACATCATCTGGGTGTACCCGACTAACAATAATGTTCGCACCGCGGAGGAATTCATGTCGCATCACAAGAAAGGAATGCCGAAGCCCGGCATCCTGAGCGCTGCCGTTGCCAGCGCCCTGCTCGCCGGAACCGACCTCGCCCAGGCACAGCTCGAAGAAGTCACGGTAACCGCAACGCGGCGTGCCGAAAGCATGCAGGACGTTGCCATTTCGATGCTCTCCAAGAGCGGCGAGGATATCCAGGAAATGGGTATCGGGCGCAGCTCCGAATTCACCGTGGACATCCCCGCCGTTACGATTTCCCAAAGCCCCATCGGCAACTTCATCTTCATCCGCGGAATTGGAACGGCCGGCGTCAACCAGGGCATCGAGCTCTCCGTGGCGATGTTTCACGACGGTGTTTACATGGGCAGGCATCAGCTGGCGCGGGCACCGTTCATGGATCTTGACCGCGTTGAAGTGCTTCGCGGCCCTCAGAGTATTTTCTTCGGCAAGAACACCATCGGTGGTGCAATCCACGTAATCACGGCCAAGCCCTCGGATGAGCTGGAGGGCTCGATCTCGGCGCTCTATGGCCAGTACGGCGAACAGGAGATCACCGGGGTGATTTCCGGCCCGATCACGGACAACCTGTCCGGACGCCTGGCGGTTCGCGGCTATCAGATCGACGGTTATCTGGACAACATTCTGACCGGCGAGGAAGGCCCAGAGCGCGAAGACCGCACCTTCCGCGGCCAGCTTGCCTGGGACGCGACCCCCAACCTGACCGTGACCGGCAAGTGGGAGCGCAGTGAATTCGAGCAGGTCCAGCAGTTCACTCAGCTCACGGTCAACGACCCGACGGGCACGGGTATCGCCTTTGGGGGTCTGAACCAGGCGCTCGTCGCCGCAGGCTCCGGCGGTAGCGGCCTCGAGCGCTACGACGACGAGCGCGCGGTGGACAACGACGGCGGCGCAGTCCTGGGCACGGTCGTACCGGAATACGCCGGCCTCCCGGGCTTCCCGGACAAACCCGAACTCAGCGACAACGAGATGGATCTCGGTACGCTGACCATCGACTGGGCCATCGGCGATTACACGCTCACGGCGATCACGGGATACGCCAGCTACTCCTACCGCGATATCTGCGACTGCGACTTCGCCGCCATACCCCTCATTCAGGTGGACGCGACCGAAGACTATGACCAGTTCAGCCAGGAAATCCGTATCGCGTCTCCCGGAGGCCAGAAGTTCGACTGGATCGCGGGGTTCTACTATCACGAGAGCGAACTCGACTACCGCTCCATCGAGGGCTTTGGAACGTCCCTCGCTTCACCGCTCCTCGGCGCTCCGGCGGCCATCACCCCCAACCTTACGCGCGACTACGGCATGGTCCAGGATCAGGACATGTGGGCGGTGTTTGGCTCCGGAACCTACAACTTCACGGACACCACGCGCCTGACCGTCGGTCTGCGCTACTTCGATGAGTCCAAGACCGCGAGCCACTTTCTCGACAAGCGATTCACCGGAGGCTGGGATTACAGCGCCGGCGCCGGCCTGCCGCCGGGCTCGGCGGCCTACGGCACCTCTGCCGAAGAGTACGACCGCTTCCTTTCGGATTTCGCCGGAACACCGTTCGTGGCGATATCCGAAGGTATCTTCGGGGGCCTGCTCGGCACCTTCGAACACGATATTCGCAATCGCACCCGGGACGAGACCGACGTGAACTGGATCGTTACCCTGGAACAGGATCTCGGAATCGACACCCTGGTGTTCGGGACAGTGTCCACCGGCACCAAGGGTGGCGGCTTCGACGGTCGCTTCCTGCAGACCAATGACAGCCCCTTCTTCGAGTACGAAGAAGAAACGGCAATCAACTACGAGATCGGCGTAAAGACCTCGCTCCTGGACGGGATGATGACTCTTAACGCCACGGCGTTTATGTCGACCGTTGAGGACTACCAGGTCAGCATCTTCGACGGCGCCACGGCCTTCTTTGTTCAGAACGCCGCGGAAGTCGAGTCCAAGGGTATAGAAATGGACCTGCAGTGGTCTCCCCTGGACGGCCTCGTGATCAGCCTCGCGGGAACCTATCTCGATGCGGCCTACACCGACTTCCCGAATGCGCCGTGCTGGACCGTGACGGGAACGGAGCCCGTGGACCGCGGCAACTGCATCAATCGGGATCAGCCCGACGCGTCACGCGATGCCACCGGCGACACCAATCTGTTTTCTCCGGAATGGGCTTACAACGTGAACATTGACTACCGGATGCCGGTCGGAAACACCCTCGAAGCCCGCGCCACGTTCAACGTGAACTATTCGGACGAGTTCTTCGTGGCCGCGGATCTGGACCCGATCTACGCGATCCAGGACGCCTACACCATGTACGACGTCCGCTTCAGCCTCGGGCGCCAGGACGGCGTGTGGGACGTGGCGCTCGTGGGCAAGAATCTCACGGACGAGCTGATCAGTGGCAACAGCAACGATCAGCCGCTGGTTCCGGGAAATGGCTTTGCCTCCACGGAGCGCCGACGCTCCTATGCACTGCAGGCGAGCTATCGATTCTGAACCCGGCTGACATCCGCACCATCCGGTGGCTGTGACCCGCCGCCGAGCAGCTGTTCCACAGCGGTCTCGGCGGCGAGCAGCGCCCCTTCGACCAGGCCGCCGTGCTCAGCGGCCGCTTCCGCGCCCGCGAAGAGCAGCCGTCCTCCAAAATACGAACGGCGCAGAGCCGGCTCCGCGTAGGGCGGATGACCCGAGCCCCGATTCAGGTCGAAGTCCGTCGTCGTAAACGGCTCCGTGGCCCAGTCCATGAGCCATTGCTCCCGCGGCTTCGCCGCAGCGCTGCCAAACAGCGCGACGAGCTGCTCGATACAGCTCGCCGTGAGCGCCTCACCCGTCGTACGGCGTCGCTGTTCTACGGAAATACCCAGAAATCCGAAGAGCGCTGACAGGCCGCTCTCCGGATCGCTGTGGTCATTGATTTCCATCATCGGGCCCAGATGGCTGACGGCACTTCCGGAGCAACCCGCCTCGCGCCAGAACGCCCGGTCGTAGACCGCGACGAACTTGGCCTGCCCCGCCATCCAGGTGGGCCAGCGACGCATGGCGTCGAGCAGGTCCTGCGCAAGGACGGGAGCGAAGCTCCAGCGGGAGGCGATCGCCGGAGGTACGGCGACGATAAGCGCTCGCCCTCGAAGAACGGTGCCGCAGGCTGCGCGTAGCTCTACACCGTGTTCGTCAATCGACACGGCCACGACTTCAGTTTGCAAACGCAGGTCGAGATCCGGCACCTCGCCGTGTAGACGCTGAGCCAGGGTCTGCATTCCACCGCGTAGGCGCACCGTATCGGCATAGCGTTTCGGATAGTCGACGCCGCGGACAGTTCCGAGCTGATCCTGGTAGAGAAAACGTCCGGTCTCCCATTGCTCTAGGGTGGCGATTCCGAGTTCGTCGAGGAGCGCTCGAGCCCGCGGCTGATAACTCGGCCAAAGCCAGGCTGGCCCAAGATCGACGCCGGGGCGCGAACCAGCGAGGGCCCTAGCGCCTTGCTCCACGGAAACGGGAACACTGTAAGCGCGCCCGCCGATGCGGTCGCGCGCCTCAACGACGGTGACCTGCTGACCGCTTTGACGCAGCAGCAGCGCGGCGTAGAGCCCGCTTAGGCCGGCGCCGGCAATAAGAATGCGCTCGTTAGACCCGTCGTCCATTGGATGCGCTGTTTGGATGCTGCGAGGAGAGCGCCGCCGCCCTCAGCAAAGAGTGAAAGCTACAGCGCCTTGGCTGTGGAATTCGACAGTTGGCCCGGGCCCGGACGAACGGATTCAGGCGACCGCCGATGCTGTGGTCGGCCGGACCATGAAAGTCTCATAGTCATCGAGCACTTCCGGGCGCTCGAAGTGGAGGAAGTGGCCGACGCCTTCAACGAGCAGGCAGGTGCAGTCCGGTATCAGCTGCTCAGCCAGCTCCATGTCCTCGAGATCGATTATGCGATCCTCGGCGCCGTTGACGATCAGCGTGCGGGCACGAATGCGCGTCAGGTCGATCGTGTCCTTCAGGTGACCGAGCTTGAGAATGTTGCGGCAATGCAAATAAAAGGCCTCGGCGCTGGTGTCGCTGAGGCTGGCGAACTGCTCCTCTATCTGGCGCTTGTAGAACGGTCCGATCTGCTGGCCGAACATCTCGACGATAAGATCGGCGCCGTCGGCATAGTTGCCGGACTCATAGAGTGCTTCCGCGCGAACGATGATGTCCGCCATGACGGCATTAGGCTTCATGCCGAAGCTAGAGAGAACGAGCTGCTGCACGGCGTCCGGTTTCTGCGAGGCGTAACCGGCCGCGATTGCCGTCCCCCAGGAACTCCCTGCGATTGTGAGGTCTTCTCCCGGCTCCGCGCGGGCGATCAGGGCGTCGACAACGTCCAGCTGCTCCTGGACGGTAACGTGGGCGCTGCCGGAGACAATCTCGGAGCGGCCGACGCCGGGCATGTCGAATATGATCACGGAGAAGTGCTTGGAGAAACGCTTCGCCACCGCCCGCCAGACGGCCATGGTCTGCAGCACGCCGCTCACGCATAGCAGTACGCGCGGGGAGTTTCCATAGCGCCGGTAAGGAATACGAAAACGTGCGTGCTCAAGTACGCCCTTCTCGGCTTTCATGATGCGGAGCCCTGTTTGCTGCCAGGCGTAGCTGACTCGAGCGCCTCAGCGCGTTGATCTGCCCGTTTCGTTTTCCAGTCAAACCAGCGTTTCGGGGCAAGGCGATTGGCCACGCGGTCCAGGGGAGAAGCCACGAGCAGGTTCAATGCACCCTGCAGCCTCTCGGTCCAGCGCGGCGACGATGCGCGCAGCGAAACGCCGATACCCGCGTCCAGGTAGTGAAATTCGTGCCACCAGCCGCTGGGCATGTAGAGCGTCTGTCCGGCTTCGAGCACCACTTCAAACGCCTGCGCGCCGCGCAGCGCCGGAAAGCGGCCGAAGTCGGGGGCATCGAGGTCGATATAGCTCCGCACGGTACAGGGGTGGCGGTAGAGCGCCGGTGACGCCTGGGGCGCAAAAAGCCGGATGCGCCGACGTCCGCGAATCACCGTGTGCAGTACGTCGCCCATGTCGATGTCGTAGTGCAGGGGTGTGGTGCTGCCGCGACAGCCGAAAAAACTGAACACGAAACGTCGGGAGAATTTGAGCCCCACATCAGGCAGAAGCACATCGTCGAGGAGTTCGGGAATCTGTCGGGCGAGGTTGTAAAGGAACATACGTAAATCGCGACCCTGGTCCTGCGTCGCTTCGAGATAGGCCGCGAAGCTCATGGTATCGATACTGCCCATGTAATTCTTCCCGGGGGTACCGAAGCTGGCGTCATACACGCGCACTGTGCGCTCGCCGAAGCGCTCGGCGAGCTGTTTCGGGTTCCAGCGCTTGAGCGCCGGCCAATCCTGGGCCAGATCGCGAACAACCACGGCTCGACGTTCGGAAATTGCCTTGCGCAGCGACGCTCCGTCGCCGAAGTGAATCAGTGGCAGGGAGTGAAAGGCGAGGGTTTCGGGATGCGCAACACCCACCTAGACGCACGCTCGCCGGGCCTGCGCGCCCATCAGTTATCCACCTCGATACCGGAGCGTGACAGTAGCGCTTCGCTGTCACAGACCGGGTTCTCACCGAACCAGATCGACCAGATGAGCTTGGCGAAGTCCGCATCGGCGACGTCAAAAAACTGCTCGCCGTTGAATTCCGCGATCACGTGCCCACCCTCGAGCCAGTAATAGACGACTTGATCGTCGGCCTTCGCGTCGCGGTCGATGGCGCCGAGGAATGCGTCGATGGTCGGCGCGGCGCGGTCCAGCCATTCACTTCTGGCGTTGCGCCGGATGGTTTTTTCAAACTCCGTGCGAATGCGATCACGGGAGAGGTTGCGCGTAAAACGGATCGCAATCGCTTTGGCGGGACCGTCGGTCACCACATCGCCGGGCGCCAGAGTCTGGCGAAGCACCTCGCCGCGCTCATCCAGCTCTTGGTCCAGCTCCTGGTAATGCGCCATTTCGTAGACCGTGAACACCAGGAACACGCGCGCCGCCTCACCGGTGAGCGCGAGCCGGTGCGTCGCACCCGAATCCGTGACGCTCATGGCGCCAGGGAAAGCCGGGCCGCCGAGAGCCGGCAGGGCAACGCAGTACGCCATCAACAGCAGCAGCTGCGGACGCGGGACGGCCAAGCGGGCCTTGAGGGGCTCATTCATGAGTATAGGGAGAGTGGCACATGACTAGACGGGACGCTGAGCATACCATTCAGCCCGCAAAATAGGCACGCCGCAGCTCAGTTTCTGTACCCGCTATTTCCGGTAATCGAGCGCAGGCTCTCGATCGCCCAGCAGCGCCACGTAGCGAAAATCCGGGCCTATACGCTCCGCAAACTCCGCTTTTGCCGCCGCGAGCAGCTCAGGGGTGGTGTACAGATCGATCGCCGTAAGCGTGAGCGTTTTCGCGGCCACCATCATGCCCTTGTAGCCGATCGACATGCCGCCAGCGGCGACGGCCTGCCAGCTGTGCGCCGGCGTGCCGGGCACCCAGGTGGCCGCGCGCATGGCCGCCATGGGAACGGTCCAGCTCACGTCGCCGGTGTCCGCGGAGGCCTTGCCGCGGGTGAACTTCATGGGCTGGACCTGGGCGGCGCTGTCGATGGGCGGCAGATTCTCACCGAGCGTGGCCTGAATCCCGCGGGCAAACTCTCGTTCCTCCTCGGTGTACTCCACGCCTCCGACGGTCGTCAGGTTGGCGTGCAGGGCGCTGGCGAGGGCTTCGTTGGGCAGGCGCGGATAGGTGCCGCCGATGAGTTCGTATTCCATGCTGGTTTCCGTGCCCAGAGCCGCAGCCTCGGCCGTCTTTACCACCCGCGCCCAGACCGAGCGCACCTCATCGACCTCCTCGTGGCGGACCACGTAGTACACCTCGGCGAACTTGGGAACGATGTTTGGCGCATTTCCGCCGGCGGTGATGACGTAGTGGATACGGGTGGGTTCCGTCGTGTGCTCGCGCAACATGTTGACCATAAGATTCATGGCCTCCACGCCATCGAGCGCGGAACGGCCTCGCTCGGGAGCCGCGGCGGCGTGTGCCGAGTTGCCGGTGAAGCGAAACTTGCCCGAGATTGTCGCCAGATTGGTCCCCGGGTTTGCGGTATTCGAACCGGCCGAATGCCAGCTGATCACCGCGTCGACATCATCGAACAGGCCGGCGCGGACCATGTAGACCTTGCCCGAGCCGCCCTCTTCCGCTGGCGTTCCATAGAATCGCACGGTGCCCGGTGTGCCGCTTTCCCGCAGCCAGTCCTTCGTCGCCACCGCGGCGGCCAGCGATGCTGTACCGAAGAGATGGTGACCACAAGCGTGGCCGGCGCCACCCGCCTCCCGGGGCTGTTCGTAGGGCACCGCCGATTGCGACATGCCCGGAAGCGCGTCGTACTCGCCGAGAATGCCAATCACCGGACCGCCGCTGCCGTAGGTGGCAACAAACGCCGTGGGGATACCGGCAACGCCGCTTTCGATCTCAAACCCCTCGCTCGCCAGGGCGGACTTCAGCGTCTCGACACTTTCCACTTCCAGGTAGCCAAGTTCAGGGTTCTCCCAGAGCTTGTGCGCCATTGTCCGGTACTCCTCGGCGCGGGCGTCAAGGGCGGCGAGAACCGCCGCGCTGTTCTTTTCGGCGGCCTGCGCGAGGGGGGCTTCGATGGCGAGAGCGTAAGACAGGGCGATGAGCAGTAGGCGTGATCGGAACATGGGATTGAAGTCCTCGGCGTCGGGTTTCGGGGTGGCGTGGTGTCAGGCCGGCTTGCGTCAGGCACAGCCGGCGGGTTCCCGTGTTTCACTGGCGCGCTAACAAGTAGCAAAAAGGCTGTCGCCTGTCGATCCAGCCCGCAGGCTCGCATGGGGGAGTCAGGGCCGGGTCCAGCCCGGACCCCGCACCGCTCGCCCCGGTGTCGCGCCCGTGTGCTCCCCGTCCGCCAGCACCAGCGTTCCGTTAACGAGCACGTGTCGAACTCCAACCGCGTAACGATGGGGGTCTTCAAAGGTCGCGAGATCGCCGACGGTGTCCGGATCAAAAACCGCGATGTCAGCGAAGTATCCCGGTGCCAGCCGTCCCCGTTCGGGGATGCTGAGCGTCTGGGCGGGCAGAAGCGTGAGGCGCCGGACGGCCTCCTCGAGACTGATGACCCCGTCTTCCCGGACGTACTTGCCCAGGAGCCTTGCCACGTTGCCGT
Organism: Pseudomonadota bacterium; assembly: GCA_038748515.1. GTDB lineage: Bacteria > Pseudomonadota > Gammaproteobacteria > Pseudomonadales > Halieaceae > Congregibacter. The sequence goes on along the minus strand of JBCDIW010000002.1, from coordinate 225,197 downwards.
AGGTCCGCGGGTGAACGCTCCTTTCAATCCACGGCTCTTCGGCGGCCGGCGCCTGCGCATCGGAGCCGAACATCATCCAGGGCTGGCGAAGCTGCTTGCGCAGGTTGTCCTCGGACATCAGGAAATAGACCGTGCCGACGCGCGAACCGTCTTCGATGACCAGGTCGATGATCGTGTCGCGCGGGTCCTGGCCGCGCTCGGCGGCGATAGCCGCCAGCGTTTTACCGGCGTACTTTTCGCGCAGAGCCGTATTGCGAAAGCCGATGAGAAGCATACCTTCCGGCCCCGCGAAGTAGCCCAGGTTTTCCCAGTCCTCGGCGTTGGTCGCCATCTCGGCCTTGACGCGAGCGCGGATGCCGGGATCGGCAAGTCGCTCGGCCCAGGCGCGGTAACCCCCCGCCTGCACCCAGGTCGGCATGGACGCGTCGAGGCCCGTAGCGCCCGCGATGTAGGTGTACATGTCTGCCGTAATCGGCCGCCCCTCGTCAGCGTAGGCGTTGATCATGCCGATGGCCTTTTCCATCTTTGGCCAGTTAGGCTGGCCACCGGCCTTGAGGTGATGGATTTTTATCGGGATGCCTGCCTCGCGCCCGATGAGCAGCATCTCGTCGATGGCCTCAAGCAGTCCATTGCCCTCGCTGCGCATATGGGCGGTGTAGATTCCTCCGTGGCGCGCAGCCACCTTGGCCAGTTCCACGAGTTCACCGGTCTCAGCGAAGGTCCCGGGGGCGTAGATCAGCGCCGAAGTCAGACCCAGGGCACCATCGCGCATGGCCGCATCCACCTGTGCCTTCATGGCCTCGAGCTGGTCGGCGTTCGGATCTACATCATCGGCGCCGAGAGTGTTTATGCGCACGGTCGCCGACGACACGAAGGTCGCGAAATTCGGCGCTACGCCGCTGGCCTCCACGCGCGTCAGGTAGTCGCCCAGGCTGCGCCAGGCGAAGTCGATCTCGTTTTCACCGTAGGACTGTTTGAAGTGCTCAGCGGTTGTTGCGGTGATCGGACTGAGGGAAACCTCACTGAGAACCTCGAAGGTGACGCCCTGCTTCACGTCGCTCAGGGCGCGTCCATCCTTGAGGAGCGAGAGGTGAGCATGGCTGAGCAGGTTAAAGAACCCGGGCGAAACGGCCATGCCCTGCGCATCCACCGACAGCTCGGCCGTCGCATCACCCAGGTCTCCCACAGCCGCCACCCGGTCTCCGCGGATCGCTACGTCTGCGCGGTAGGGTGGCCCCCCCGTGCCGTCGTAGACCGTCCCGCCGCGGATCAGCACATCGTAGTCCGCGGCCTGGGCAAACAGCCCGCCGGTGACAAGCATCACAACACAAAGCAGTCGGGAAGAGTTCAGCATCATGGGCGCTCGCCGCTCATTCGGAGCCACGAGTGTCTCACGATGGGCCGGTGCCGATCAGGTCGATACCGGGCGCGGCAGGGTCTGATCCGCCGCGAACCGGTGCGGAACCGGCCCGTCCCGCGAGCGACTCCCGGCTAGGGCCTGATAACACTGCCTAGTAACCGGTCATCTCGAGATAGCCGCGACCGATGCTCTCACCCCCCGCAAAGGGCCATACACCGACCGCACCCTCCCAGTAGCTGACGCTGGTGCGCATTTCCTGGTCATCGAGCAGGGCTTCAACGCGCAGGTCCAACTCCTCGCCGGGGACACGCAGGCGCCAGGCCACCGGGTAGCGCGCACCGTCAGGCGATGTCCACCAGCGCAGTGCGTCGAGTTCGAAATCCCCGGCACCGAGACCGATCCGTCGGTCGTCAGCAGACAGGATCGAGCCCGCACTGTGCGGATCCGTGCCTCCGGCGCGCTCGCGTAGCCGGTAGAGCATGAGATCCGCACCGCTGGAAAGCTGCAGCGAGAACCAGTCCCAGCCGATCTGATCGTCCCCCAGGGCGCTCGTGCTCCACTCTCGATCCAGCCATGAACGACCGTCCACGGCGTGGATGAGATCTCCGCTACGCAGCTCGCCGGCGGTCTCGAGGCGCGTGATCGAGTAGTAGTAGGACGCGTTGCCGGCCTCGGCGCTTTTCTGACTCAGACCATCCTTGCCCTGTAGCACGGGTGCACGCTCCGGCGTCAGCGTCAGCGCCAGGGAGAAGTCGTCGCTCTCCACCTCCAGCGTCCAGGGGAACTCACCGTCTTCTCCGCCGACCAGAGTCCAGTCCTCCAGCCACACACGAAAGGGAGAACGGGACTGCCCGGCGAGGCCGAGCGCAGCACGGGCGAAGCGCTGCTCGTGCCGATGCTCCTGCGCATCGATATCGCTGAGCGCCGCGTGCGCCATCCAGAGCTGGCGCGTAGCCCAGGCTGAGTCGCGCACCGTGGCCTTCGGCGCCAGAGCGATACGGAAGAACGTGAGTTGATAACCGAAGCGTGCGCCGTTTTCGTCCTCGAGCTGCCCGGTCAGATACCACCACTCATTCCGGTAGTCAGGATGCGAATAGTGATCTTCGGGAAAGCTGAAAGTCCGCGGCTCCATCGCCCGGGCGAAGCCCGTCTCGGGCACGCCACCCAGCGCATCAGCAACGTCGATGCCGGTCGCCGAATCGCGACTGCATCCGTAAACGCCGAGCAACAGCAGAATGAGGACCAGTCGCATCAGGGATCGTAGAGCGCGTCGCGCAGGTCGCTGGCAGCGAGCCTCCGCGCGGGCAGCACCGCGGCCATGGCCGCCGCCGCGACGGAGAGCAGCATGGCGTGGAGCACGACCTGCAGGTCGAAGTGCATCTGCAGGGTCCAGCCGAAGGAGCGGCGATTGATCACATCGATCAGCAGCACAGACATGGCCGCGCCCAGGGGCAGGGCAAGCAGGCCGGCCAGGACGCCGCTCAGCGCGGCCTGCCGCAGCACCAATGCAAATAGCTGCCGGGGCGTCAGACCGGTCGCACGGAGAACGGCGAACTCGCGACGCCGCTCAAGAAAAAGCGCGAGCAAGGCGCTGAGGATGCCAACGAAGGCGACCACCACGACCAGGGCGCGCAGGACGTCGGTTATGAGGAACGTGCGATCGAAAATCTCCAGGGAGCGCTCGCGGATCGATCGATTCGAGACCACAACCAGATCCAGGCCTTCCGCCGCGCCGAGATCCCGGATCTGTTGCTGCAGCGCAGCCGCATCGGCGCTGGCATCCAGACGCAGAGCCAGCGAGGAAAGATCCTGGTCGCTGAAATAGCGTGCGAATACATCCTGGGCAACGACGGCGCCCCCGTAGGAGCTGGCGTAATCCCGGTACACGCCCCTCAGCGTCAGTTCCACGGCACCCCGAGGGGTGGCGAGCATCAGCGCATCGCCAAGCGACAGGCCGCGTCGCCGGGCCAGCGGTTCGGACACCAGGATGCCGTGCCCATCTTCCAGCATGCGCTGCCCGGCATCCTCGGGTCCTGCCACGATGTCGAAGCTGCGCACCTTTGCCGCCAGGCGATCGAGCGCGAGTACGCGCATGGATTCACCGTCGATACTCAGGGTTCGTACGCGCGCTGCCGCGGCGCTGCTTACTCCGGGGAGACCTTCGAGGCTCGCCTGCCATGCGGGATCGAGACGCGCTCCCTCGGCGTCGAGATAGACATACAGGTCACCCTGCAGCGTGTCCCCGAGCCAGTCAGCAACGCTGATGCGGAAGGAGCCGATCATGATCGCCACCCCAACGGTAGCGGACACGGCTACGGCCAGGGCCACGAGCGCGGGCCCGGTGCGCGGCAGCGCGCTCTGTACGCCGCGCAGACTGAGCTGCAGGGCCGTGCCACCCACGCGCGCACCGCCGTGAACCAGCGCGGCAAGACTGAGACGCAGGGCCAGCGGGCATAGCAGCGCGTAGCCGGCGACCAGCAGGAAGAGTCCCACGAACGCCGCGAGCAGTGACTGTTCGCTCACCACAATAACAATCGGGCAGGCAAGCACCAGGAGCAGGCCGGGCAGCAGGAGCCGACGCGCTGACGGGCCGCTCTGAGCCCGGGATTCGCGCTCCAGCGCCGCTGGTGCCGTCCGGGCGGCGGCCCGTGCCGGCGCCAGAGTTGCGAGGAGCACGGCCGCCAGGGTCACCGAAAGTGCCAGGAGCAGTTGGCCTAGGGAGAAATCGGGCCGCAGCGCATCGACACTGACGAACAGGTCCGACACGGTACGGGTCACCAGCACCAGCAGTCCCTGGCCCAGGACCGTGCCCAGCATCAGCCCCAGCAACCCACCGATCAGACCGAGTCCCAACGCCTCGATCAGCAGCAGGCGAAACAGGTCCCTGGGCAGCGTTCCCAGCATGCGCAGTACCGCAAAGCTCGGCGTACGCTGGACGACAGCGAAGGACATGGCGTTGTAGACCAGGAACGCGCCAACGAGCACCGCGAGGAGGCTCATGGCCGTCAGGTTGGTACGAAACGCGCGCGTCATGTCATCGAAGGTCTGGCGCTGGTCGTCGAAGGCGCGCAGTTCAACGGCATCCGGTAGCTGCGCCGCGAGGTCCGCCGCCCCGGCCGCGGAAAGCCTGAGCTGGATGCTGTCGAGCTCACCGCGGCGACCGCCCAGGTGCTGAGCTGTGGAGATGTCGGCGAGCAGCGTGTTGCCAAACCACTCGCCCTCGGCGCTTTCGAAGATAGCGACCGGATTCAACGCGACCGCGCGTCCCGCGACGCTCGCCTCGATCGGCTCGCCTTCCACCAGACCGAAGCGCTCCGCGATAGCGACCGGGATCTGCACGGCGCCGGCCTCTGTAAGCAGCGCGGCGAGGGCGTTGCCCGCGGCGGGGGGCGCATCGTCGCGCGCGATCAGGGCGAAGGGGTCAGTGCCCACAAGGTCCACAGAGCTTCCGTCGACAGTCACGCGAAGCCTGACCACCGGGACCACGTCACGCAGGCCGCGGTCGACGCGCAACCATCGATAGAGGTTCTCGTCCACGACGCCTTCGTGGGCCCGGATCTCGTGGGTCATGGGGCCTGCCAACACATCGAGGGAACGATCAAAGGACACCGCCGCGGCCCGCGTGGCGAGGGCCACGGCGACAATCACGGCGGCGCCGAGGGCAATCCCCAACAGCGTCAAAGCGAGCTGCAGCGGATGCTGCCGGTAAAAGCGCAGGCTCGCTCGCAAAAGGGCGCGGTTCCTTCTCACCGCTCCCTCACGCAGCCTTGCTCAAAGAGCAGCACCCGATCGGCGCGGCGCGCAACGTCTTCGCTGTGCGTGACCAGCAGCAGGGCGCCGTCATTGCGCTTCGCCTGCGCCAGCAAGAGCTCCAGCACCGGCTCCGCGGTCTGGCTATCCAGGCTGCCCGTGGGCTCGTCGGCCAACACCAGCTGCGGTCGATGGATCAACGCGCGGGCAATCGCGACACGCTGTTGTTCGCCACCGGACAGGCGGTCGGGGAAGCTGTCAGCGCGCGCGTCCAGACCGACTTCGGCGAGCGCCGCCCGCGTCTTTGCGAGCGCTTCCGCAGTCGGAACTTCCAGGAGATCGAGAGGCAGGCGTACGTTTTCCGCCACGGTCAAGGTGGGTACGAGCAGAAAGCGCTGGTAAACAAAGCCCAGATTGCGGCGACGGAACAGAGTGCGCTCGGGTTCGGGCAGGCGGGCGATATCGTGGGAATCGAAACAGATGCTTCCCGCGCTGGGGCTGTCGATCGCGCCGAGTAGGTTGAGCAGCGTCGACTTGCCGCAGCCGCTCGCACCCACGAGGGCAACGCGCTCGCCCGCCTCCAGCGAGATATCCAGGTTCTCGAAGAGAAGGTGTTCGCCGCCGCCTTCCTCGTAGTGGTAAGCCAGCCCCTTGGCGGTCAGCACGTGTAGCCCTGTGGATTCGAAAAACACAAGGGTAGCGCAATGCGATGACCGGCCTTACGGAGCCGCGTTCAAGGGCAGAAAACCAAGCGGAATCAGCTTCTCCTTGCGACCTGCAAGCATGAGCCAGTGCAGATCGCCCCCTCGCGAATCGCGCTGCAGAACGAAGAGCACGCAATCGCCGACATCGCGATCACAGACCCGCAGCCGGTAGCCCACATTTGTAGGCTCCGAACCGAAGTCCGGTCGGTACCGCCTGGCACCCAGGAGCAGGTTGGTGTCGATGGGCACCCAGTATTGGTCATCCCCTGACGAGAGTTCTATCGACACCCGCTGGTCACTCCCGAGGTTCAGAACCGCCGCCAGCGCAGCACGCTTGGGCACCACCAAACACAGGAAAGCAACGGGGATGCCAAGGGCCAACCAACTCAAGCCGCGCAACAGTCGCTTGCGGCGAAAGGCGTGAATACCCAGCACACCGCTCAGTACGATCACGACGACGCCAATGAAGAACAGCAAATCGAAGTAGCGTGCGACGACTTCAAGCGTCGTCATCGAAGACATCTTCGTGATCCGGATTTGCGCCGCGTATCTCGTAGTGACAAGCCAGCCCCTCGGCTGTTGGTAAGTGTTTCCCTGGGATTGCGCACAACAAAAGGGTAACGCAATGCGCGGCTTGCGCTCAGTGAGGTAGGCCCAGCGGAAGACCAATGAAGGCGTCTGCGACCCCGGCTAGCTCCGATCTCGATAGCTCAGCCGCCCGTGGGCGCGCTCGATCACGGCGCTGTCCAACACGGAGACGCTGTAATCGGTGCTCAGGACGGTGGATACGGCGATGTAGTCAGCGCGGGCGACACCGTCGGCAAATGTCGAATCCTCCCGAACATGGACTGCGGCGGTCCGTGCTCGGAGCGGAAGGAGCAAGGTGCCCGACATTCCAGCGATCGCCCGGCGACGGGAACTGCTGACATGCATAGGAGATCTCCAGAAAAACGGCGCCCTCCGGCGCCGGTATATCAGCTTCGTGCGGTACTCAGAAGTTCAGCGTAAACGACGCCGAGACGGTCCGTGGCGCACCGATCCAGGCACCCTCTCCGGCGATGGCACCGAGGTAGCTCTCATCGAAAGCATTGTTCACAAGCAGCGTGATATTCCAGCCATCGATGCTTGCCATGGCCGTCTCGCCGACCATGGTCAGGTAGATATCCGCGGTCGTGTAGGACTCGGCGATCCAGCTGTTGTCGAGACGAACCGGACGATCGCCGGTGTACTTGCCGCTGATGCCGGCCATGAACGGACCGCTGGCCCAATCCAGGGACACGACGAACTGCTGGTCGGGGATGCCCGTAACGTCGTTACCAGGGGTTATGCCAAGCTCCGCGTCCACCTGCGAATCACCCGTACCGACATAGGTTGAATCGGTATAGGTATAGGCCGAGTAAAGGGAGAAGTTGTCCGTCAGCCGGATATCGGCCGTAAGCTCGAAGCCATTCGACTCAATACCCCCGGCATTGAAGTACGTGCCGTCGGTGCCGATGTCGTAGTTGGGGCCGGCCGCACTCTCCGGAGACAGGAAGATAATGCGATTGCTGAAATCGGTGTCGTAGTAGGTTGCCGTGAGGAACACGCGATCACCGCGATAGCGCAGACCGACCTCGATGTTTTCCGCCGTTTCGGGCTCGAGGTCATCAAGCTCCGATTCGGGACGCTCAAGTATGACGTCGGAGATCGCTTTGAAGTTCTCCGCATAGCCTGCGAAGGCCTCAAGTCCGTCGATGGGTGTCTGCCAGAGCACGCCTCCCGAGAATAGGACGTCGGAATCCGAGTCAATGGCGATATTCGAGCTGTCGCCAAAGTTGTCCTGCCGCTCGACGTCCACCAGGAACTGCTTCACACCCGCAGTGAAGGAAAACCCAGCAATGTCCACCGTATCCTCCAGGTACCACTTGAGGACCTCCTGGGGATAGCTGCGATCGTACTGCGTCCAGTAGGGCTCGGCGTTGAACTCAATGCCCACGCGCGTGTCGGTGATCTTCTGCCAGGTACGCGTCTCGTCCCGGGTCTGGTCTTCGTACCAGATACCTCCACGGACGGTATTGCTCGCGTTGCCGAAATCCGCAGCCCAGTCACCGTCGAGCATGAAGCCCGCCCGCTCTTTGGCATAGTTGGTATGACGATAGGACTGTACGGCGATGGCGCCGGCGGGATAACAGGCGGGATCGTACTCGGGCCCCGCACCGCCGTAGGGGAAGGTAATCGAAGACACGCAGCCCTCGGCGGGGCTGAGCGCCTGACCGTTCCCGTCGACGAAGAATATGCGACCGAAGCTGGGCCCTCCATTGACGCTGGCGTTACCCGTCGCCTCGGACTCTGGCCCGCCCTGGTCGTCGACCACATCGAGCAGATAGGGCGGAATCCAGTCACCGCGGCCTTCGTTGTCGTGGTAGTAGGCACCGGCTTTGAGGTTGAGACCTTCGGAGACTTCAAAGTCAGCGGTCACATAGCCCAACGTGTTCTCCCGCAGCGTCGACCAGCCCTCGCGGAACACCTGATCGACGAAGGGAATGCCGGTCCAGATGTCGGTCAGACGATCCCAGGAAGCGTTGCTCGCAAATTCTTCCGGCGTGAACAGCCGCTGATAGTTGTCTTCGTGAATGTCGTCGTAGGAGACATACGCCGTGACTACCGCGCGATCGAACTCGGATACGAGCTTGGCCGCGAAGTGGTCACGCTCGTTCTCGGCGGCGCCGTTGATCCAGTCACTCGCGTTCTGATGCGAGGCACTCAGCCAGGCGCGGGTGTTCCCGGCGAAGGTGCCGGTATCGAAGCGCAGGTAGTAACGCTCCGCGTCGAATTCGCCGATGGCCGCCTGGGCCATGACGCGTGTTTCGCTCAGGGGATTGGCGGTCTGGTAGTCGATGGTCCCGCCGAGGGCTTCGAGGGAGCGGGAGGCGATGTCCGCCGTACCCTGGGAAACGGTGATGGTTTCAATGTTGGCTGTATCGACATAGCGGTTCGCCTTGGCGCCTCCACCGTAGTTCGAGTTCCCGTTGGGTATACCGTCGATGGTCGTACCGATCTGCTGCTCCGACAGGCTGTTCTGGAACCCGCGTACGGCGATTGTTGTGGACCAGTCGTCGAAGCCGTAGGTATCGCCCTCCTGAACAGAGACGCCCGGCAGGTTATCGATCAGAGCGTTGACGCTGGTGATGGGCGACTGCTGTGCCTTCATGGACTCGGTCACCCGGTTGTTGCCGAATACCGTGCTCGTAGCGGTCACAAAGACTTCTTCGATGACCGGCGCGGCGTCCTGCGCGCGGGTTTCGGCCCCGGCGAGAACGGCGCTCACACTTGCTACCGCCGCGACCAGACGCGGTCGCGCGCTCCAAACTGTTTGCATTTTTCACCCCTCGAATGACGACGCTTGCACGGCCAGTGTTCCGGCTCGGAAACTGGCGGTTTCGTGTCCCGCAGATGCGCAGGGGTGCCGGCGATGTCCCTCGCCTGAGCTAACCTTGCGCGGCGCCCATTTCAAGCGCCGCGTGTGAAGTGCGCGTGTCGCGGGGGTGACGTTTTGAAGAACAAACGGTGACGCCGGGATGACCGAGTCGTTGCCACTCGTTCCCGGAGCGCCAACAGAGGAGATCAGGAAAGGATTGGGAGGGCCGCGGTGTTCTTGATCTCTTCCATGACGAACGCCGCGCTGACGTCGGTCATTCGGGCTTCGATAAGTTGCTGGTAGAGGCTGTCGTAACCCGCCATATCGGCGACCACGGCTTTGATCAGATAGTCGACCTCGCCCGCCAGGCGGTGCACTTCGAGAACGCCGGGCAGGCGCTCTACGACGGCCTGGAAACGCTCGGCCCACTCGGCGTTGTGCTCGTTGGTCTTGATCGAGATAAACACGGTCAACGGCAGTCCTAGACGCGCGGCATCGAGCAAGGCGACCCGGGCGCGGATATAGCCTTCCGCTTCGAGACGCTGCAAACGACGCCCGCAGGCAGAGCGGGATAGATTCAGTCGCTCCGAAAGATCGGCGAGCGACAGGGAAGCATCCGATTGCAGGGCGTCGAGGATGCGTCGATCGGAGGAATCGAGCATAAGGCGGGGTTCGGGCTTCGGGTTAAGACGCGACAATACTGGCGTCAATTTCGGATTCGCGCAACGTTTGTCGCGCCATATCGGCATTTCGCTCCTCAAATACGGACAATGTCCGCCACGGGCCTGTGTAAGCTTCCCCAAGTACCTTGACCTGAGATTGCGATCAATGCGCCCCGCTATCCCCCACCGCCTTCCGACGCTTCGCCGACTTCGAGCGTTGAGCCCGCTTACCGGTAAATTCCAGAGCCCGGCGACGAAACCGCATGAGCCCAATCTTGCAGACACGGCGAATGCAGCGGCCCCGTGCCGCGATCTTCTGGACCGCGTTCGCGATGATCTTCGGTCGCAGCGAAGCGCGTTCCAAACGCCCTTTGGCACGCGCCCGCTGATATACGCGGACTACACGGCCTCGGGCCGCGCTCTTTCCTTCATAGAGGACAACATTCGCTCGCAGGTACTGCCTTCCTACGCCAATACACACAGCGAAGCGTCTTACACGGGATCGCGTACCAATGGGCTTCGGGAGGCGGCCCGGGCCGCCGTGCGTCGTTCGGTCAACGGAACCCAGCAAGACAAAGTGCTGTTCTGCGGCGCCGGCGCGACGGGAGCGATCAATCGCCTTATCGATATTCTTGGCCTGCGCCTGCCGGCGCTCCTGGACGAACGCTATGCGCTCCTGGAGCGTATCCCCGAGGCACAGCGCCCCGTCGTTTTCGTCGGCCCCTACGAGCACCATTCCAACGAATTGCCCTGGCGCGAATCCATAGCAGAAGTCGTGCGCATACGTCTCGATGACGACGGGCAGATCGATCAGACCGCCCTTCGCGCGGGCCTCGAGGCACACCGTGATAGGCCCATACTCATCGGCTCTTTCTCCGCCGCGTCCAATGTCACCGGCGTAAAGAGCGACGTGGCGGCGATCACCGCGATGCTAAAGAGCGCCGGCGCCCTGGCTTTCTGGGACTACGCCGCCGCCGGGCCCTATGTCGCGATTGACGTGAACCGCGACGGCGCGGCCATGGATGCCGTGTTTATCTCTCCGCACAAGTTCGTGGGTGGGCCGGGAACACCCGGCGTGCTTGTCGTAAAGGAGGCCCTGCTTTCCAACCGCGTCCCGGCCGTAGTGGGAGGGGGCACTGTCAGCTATGTGTCGCCAGACTCGCACCGCTATGTAGAAAACCTGGAGCGGCGTGAGGAAGGCGGTACCCCGGCCATCGTCGAGGCCATTCGCGCCGGCGCCGTGTTTGCATTGAAGGATGGCATGGGCGCGGAGCGCATCGAGGCCATCGAGCATCAGCTCGTACGCCGCGCGCTGGCACATTTCGCGCAAGTCAGCGAAATCGAGGTACTCGGTCCGGACAGCGAACGACGCCTGGGCATCTTCTCCCTGCGTTTTCGTCACGGCCATCGCGATCTGCACCACGGCTTTGTGACGGCTTTGTTGAACGACCTGTTTGGAATCCAGGCTCGCGGCGGCTGTTCCTGTGCAGGCCCTTACGGTCATGACCTGCTCGGCATTGACCGCTCCACCTCCGAATCCCTGGATGCGCTGGTCGAGCGCGGGTACGACTGTCTGAAACCGGGATGGGTGCGCATCAATCTGCACTTTGCCGCGCGCAACGATGAGATCGACTACCTGCTGCAGGCCCTGAGCCTCGTTGCCGAGCATGGGTGGCGTCTGCTCCCCTCCTACGGCCTGGACCCGAGTCGCGGAATCTGGCGGCACCGCGATGCGGCGACTCACGAGCCCGTACTAATCACCGAGCTCCTGCGTGCCCAGCCTCAATCCCCCTCGGCCCAAAGCGCTGCCGTACCCAATCTCGATGCCACCATGAACACAGCGCGAGAGATTCTCAGCGCCGGAGCGCCTCTCCAGCACTGCGAAGCCGCCCTCGCCGAACCTGGCCTTCCGGAAGCCGTCGATGAATTTCGCTGGTTCGCGAGTTCGGGCGCAGCGGCTCGGCAGCTCGTGGGCGCGTAGCCGTAGAGTACGCGGTGAACGTTCGGGCCTATATGACGCGAGGCCGGGTAAACAGAAACCGATCGGCGCCGGATGGCAAGACATCAGGGCCTGCCATCAATACGTCCGTAAGCCATGATATCTAGCCCTCGAGCGTGTCCTTGAGCTCGGCCACGAGCCACTCCTCGAACACATCGATGTAGTCCGCGCGGCTGTCGCCCCGCGGACGCACGACCTGCCAACGTCGGCCGAGAGACACCTCGGGACCAAAGGGACATACAAGGCGACCCGTTTGCAGATCGTCGTGCGCCAGGGTTTTGCGCCCCAGCACCATGCCGACCCCGTGCACCGCGGCATCGAGGGCCTGGTCCACATTGTCGCCAAAGTTGATGCGCCGCAGGGCCGACGGCTGCGCCAGGTAGGCCGCTTCGAACCATTCGTCCCAGTCCGGTGCGTCGGGCATGACCACGCCGTGACCGTCGGATATCAACGTCGCCTTAAAGACATCGGCGGGCTCCCGGATATCGTGCTCCGTGAGGTACTTCGGCGACGCCAGCGGCAACAGAACTTCTTCGCCGAGGAGGATCGTGTCCATGCCCTCATTGACCCCGGTCCACAAACGCACACCGATATCGATCCGCGATTCGTAGTAGTCGACGCGATCAAAGCTCGCTTCGAGGCGCACGCTGAGGTGCGGGTGGGCTTCGATGAAGCCAGACAGCTTTGGAGCCAGCCACTTGGCCGCGAAGGGCGGTCCGCAGGCCACGGTGAGGCAGTTGTCACTGGTGCCGATCGTGCGAACGCGTCCCACGGTTGTCCGCATGAGCTGCAGCGACTCGGTGAGGCCATCGCGGAGCTTGCGGCCCTCCGGGGTCAGGCTGACCTTGCGGTGCTCCCGGAGCAGCAGATCCACGCCAAGATTGTCCTCAAGCTTCTTAACCTGCTGGCTTACCGCGGCCGGGGTCACAAAAAGCTCCTCCGCCGCACGCTTCATGGAGCCCAAACGAGCTACCGACTCAAAGGCGCGCAGCCAGTTCAGCGGCGGCAGACGCTGATCGGATGTGCCCTCGCCGGTGGTCGCGGCAATTTGTGACATAGCCATCAGAATGCACTCTTGTTCCGGGGCCAAAAGCCCTTTCAGCGCGTATGTACGCTATGTGTGATGAATCAGTGCAGTCGCACGCCTTCAAGGCGCACTCGAAGGGAAGAGCGTCCGGGTTTGGATCGTTGATCGAGGCTGCACCGCCAATCGTGACGACGCGCCGACGCACCCGTTCCCCGGATTAGCTTAGCTAAGGTGACGAGAAGAACTAATCGCGTGACCGGACCCGGCGGCGGACGCATGCTGCAGTCACGCCGTCACCGGTGCAGTCATCCTGGCCCGGTCAAGAGAGGGAGAATTTGAAATGACGCAAAGCAAGTGCCGCCGTCCGCGCCGCGCGCCGTCCCTACTGCTTGGACTGTCCCTGGCACTATCGACCGCCTTGGGCGCGACGCCCGAAAACGGGGAAGACGATCCGCTGGAGTCTATCAACCGCGGTGTATTCGCCTTTAACGACACCACGGACCGCTGGTTGCTGCGCCCCCTGGCGGATACCTACACAGATCTCGCCCCCGGCTTCGTGCGCCGCGGCGTGGGCAATGCCCTGCGCAATCTGCGCGACGTGAACTACGCCATAAATGCTTTCTTCCAGGGCCGGTGGGATGATGCGGCGGCCAACGCCAGCCGCTTCGCCTTCAACTCCACTCTGGGGCTTGCCGGCACCATCGACGTCGCCACCGCCGGCGGCATCGATTCCTCCTACGCCGACTTCGGCCAGACCCTCGCCACCTGGGGGATGCCCTCCGGACCGTTCATCATGATCCCCATTATCGGCCCGAGTACCCTGCGCGACGGGGCGGGCTTCGCAGTAGACGCGGCCGTGCTGTCGGTACCCGCGCATATCGAGTCGACTGAAGTCAGCGCCGCGATCTGGGGCACGGCCGTGGTGCACACGCGCTCCCAGCTGCTCAGCATGGACGACCTCGTGACCGGCGACCGCTACATCTTCATGCGCGATGCCTACCTCCAGCGCCGGAGGGTAACCCTGGGAGAGGATGTCGAACTTGAGAGCTTCGGAGACTTCGGCGATTTCGAGGACGATCTCGGCGAAGATTTCTGAGACGCGGGGCCGGCTCGAAGGGCTCCGGCGGAGCCGCGAACGCCAGGCGGCGTCTCCCTAGTGAAGCACCGTCGGGAACCCTGAATCCAGCAGTGACGGCGGCCGGATACCGAGCAGCTTGGACTCCAGCGCCTGCACGCTACGCATTTCGTAACGAAGCCACGCCCCGAAGGACTCGATCGCCGTCGGTGGGAAGGCGTAGGCGCGGTGCGAGAGGAAGTAGTACAGACCGGTGCTCAGCAGGGGACCGAAGGGGCAGACCAGCCGGCCCTCCACGACGTCGTGGTGCGCCAATACGGACCTGCCTAGCACCACCCCCGCTCCGGCGATGGCCGCGTCCATGGCCTGGTCCGCATTGCGACCAAAATCAATCACCCGCTGACCGCGGGAGCGCTGCAGACCCAGCGTCACCATCCACTCGTCCCAGGTTGAGGAGAAACCTCGCTCTCCCGGGTGCTCGTTGTCGAGCAGCACGGCGGAGCTGATATCCGGGGGCGAGCTGAGATCCCGCCTCATCGCGTAGGCGCTGGAAGATAAGGGCAGAAGCTGTTCCTCGCCCAGCGCCTCGCTGAAGAGGTCCGGCGGCGGGGTGGCGGCAAGGTGGATACCCACGTCCACATTGCTTTCGTCGTGATCAACGGTGTCGAAATCGGAAACCACGCGCACGTCCAGCTCCCGATTCTGCTCAAGGAAGCTGCTAAGCCGCGGCGCCAGAAACTTGGATGCGAAGGGCGGATCACAGGCCACGACGATGCAATTTTCCTGACTCCGGGGGCGAATCGCATCCGTCACCTGGCGAATCTGGGAGAAGGCGCTAGCGAGACCCTTCTTTAACCTCAGTCCCTCCCGCGTGGGCTCCAGCTCCCGATTGCGCCTCACGAAGAGCGTAACGCCGAGGTCATCCTCAAGCTTGCGCAGCTGCTGGCTGACCGCGGCCGGCGTAACAAACAGCTCTTCCGATGCTTCCTTGACCGAGCCCCTTCGGGCCACGGCTTCGAAGGCGCGCAGAGCGTTCATCGGGGGAAGTCGTCTTTTCGGCATGGTCGGGTTCCATCGTCAGGCGTTGGCGGCAGACGCTGAGCGGGCACCGGTCCGGCGGCTCGGACACCGGGCTCACGCCGAAGGGATCGCTGAGCCGGTGATAGCCACGGTTAAGCGGAGCTAAGCCGATGCGAAGAACTACTCGTGTGTCAACGCGCACATGCTCGGGCAGCATAGGGGACATACGAAGCAAGTCGAATCTGCGATTAATCGCGGGTGAAAGCCGAAATGAAGACCAGTCTCAGAAGATCAGAAGATCGTGGCGCCGCCGACTTCGGCTGGCTCAAGAGCGCGCACACCTTTTCCTTCGGCCGCTACTTCGACTCGCGACATATGGGCTTTGGCGTGCTGCGCGTCATCAATGAGGATCGCGTGGAACCGGGCAAGGGCTTCAGTGCGCACGGCCACAGCGATATGGAGATCCTGTCCTACGTAATCGAAGGCGAACTCGAGCACAAGGACGATATGGGCAATGGCTCGATCATCCGCCCGGGCGATATGCAGCGCATGTCCGCGGGCACGGGCGTGACACACAGCGAGTACAACGCTTCCAAAACGGATCCGGTCCACTTTCTGCAGATCTGGGTCATCCCCGAGGAAGCGGGTATCGCGCCGGGCTACGAACAGCGTCATTTCCCGCTGCAGGATCGCGAAGGTCAGCTGCAACTCCTGGCCTCGCGCGAGGGACGGCTCGGCTCCGTCTCGCTCGCGCAGGACGTGAATATCTACTCGACTCTGCTGGACACCGACGACGCTGTCACCACGCCACTCCGCGCAGAGCGGGCGGCCTGGACTCAGCTTGTACGCGGCACGCTGCGAGTCAATGGCCAGGCCCTGGGGGCCGGCGATGGACTTGCCCTCCTCGACGTGAACGCCATTGAACTCAAAGACGCAAACGACGCCGAGGTCCTGATTTTCGACGTACCGGTCGGGGCCTGAACGGCCGTCACCTGAACCCGAAATCCCGCTCTTCCCCCGGGCATCGACGCCAGTGGCCGAGAAAACATCACCCGAGAATGAGACGGGCAGCCTGTGGGCGCCGCTGGCGCAACCACTCTTTGCATCGCTTTGGCTTGCTATGCTCGTCTCGGCGACGGGCGGCTGGATGCACGAAACGGCGGCGGGCTGGTTGATGACGTCTCTCACGCCCAGCCCGGCCATCGTGGCGCTGGTACAGACGGCCAACACCTTTCCGATTTTTCTTTTCGCCCTCCTCGCCGGGGCCCTGGCGGACCGGGCCGACAAGCGTCGTTTCCTGATCATCGTCAATACGGGGCTGGCGCTGCTGGTTTTCCTCTTCGCCCTGCTCGTGGCGGCAGACCGGGTGACACCGCTCACGCTGGTCATCTTCACCTTCCTGATTGGCAGCGGTGCGGCCTTCTCCGCGCCGGCCTGGCAGGCGCTCATGCCGGAACTGGTGGAGCGCGAGCGCCTGCGCAGCGCCATCGCCCTGAACTCCCTGGGGATCAACATCAGTCGGGCCATTGGTCCGGCGGTGGCCGGCTTCATGATTGCCGGCATTTCCATGGCGGCCCCGTTCATGGTCAATGCCGCGACCTATCTTGTGGTCGTCGCGGTCCTTCTTCTCTGGCGGCGCAAGCCTGCACCGCACAGGTCGGGACCTCCCGAGCCGATTCTGACGGCTATCGGCACGGGACTGCGCCACGCGCTCCACAACGATCCGCTCAAGGAAACCATCCTGCGCGCCGCCGCGTTTTTCTTCCCGGCGAGTGCACTGTGGGCGCTGATACCCGTGATCGCCCGTGCGCTCCCCGACTCCGGCGCATCCGTATTCGGGGCCATGACCGCAAGCGTTGGAGCCGGGGCCGTTGCCGGCGCTCTCGTTTTGCCCAAGCTTCGGGAGCGCTGGGACAGCAATGCGCTGGCCCTGGCCTCGGCCGGATTGATGGCGCTGACCCTGCCCCTGCTTGGGATGGCCCAGGGCAGGATCGCAGTGCTCTGCTGCTGTTTTCTCGCCGGAACGGCGTGGATCGCTTCGCTGACCAGCTTCAACTTCTCCGCACAAACGGCGCTGCCCGCCTGGGTGCGGGCGCGGGGACTGTCAATCTTCATGATGGCGTTCTTTGGCTCCATGACCGTTGGATCTCTGTGCTGGGGGCAGGTTGCGCAATGGTTCGGCGTGGGCGAAGCCATGACAGCGGCGGGGTTATTGCTGGCTCTTCTGGCACTGGTAACGCGCCACATCCGCCTCGGTGCGGCCGAAGGACTCGATCTGACACCGTCCATGCACTGGCCGGCGCCGGCTATGGTGCTGGGGCCTGAGGATGCCGACGGCCCCGTGATGATCAGTATCGAGTATCGCGTACCGCCAGAAAACACAGCCGCCTTTCGCAGTCTTATGCGCAAACTGCGCGGTGAGCGCTTCCGTGACGGCGCCTACGAGTGGGGACTGCATCGCGCCAGCGATGAAGCCACACTGTGGCTGGAGTGGTTCCTGGTGAGCAGTTGGGAAGAACACCTGCGGCAGCACGAACGCGTTTCCGAGGCCGACCGGCAGCTCCAGGAACGTATCTCCGCCCTCCTGGCTGACGAAGCCTCGCGCCACGTAAGGCACTGGCTGGCGGACGTGTAGGCGCAGCTGCGAGAATAGCTGGGTGGGCCAGCACAACGTTCACCGCCCTGGCCCTCCAGCAACGCCGGATGACTCTATGACCGCAGCCGCACCCTGCCCCTACTTCGAGGTCGAGACCGCGCCGGAACTGCAGACCATCAGCCTGAAGCGCGACTGGACCTTTGAAAACGTGCCCGCGCTCGAAGAAGCCCTGACGCAGGTCAGTCCGGCCGGCGCTGACAGCGTACTGTTTCGCTGCGGCGGTCTGGAGAACATCGACATCGCCGGCGCCTGGGTACTCTATCGTCGCTCCGAAAGCCTCCGTGAAGGCGGTGTTGAGACCGACTTCAAGGGCTTCAAGGCCGCGCACTTCAAGTTCCTGGAGCAGATTCAGCGGACCGCCGAAGCGGATTCCGAAGATAGCTCCACACCAGGCACCGGCCCGGCCCTCACGGTCGGCATCCAGCAGCTGGGCAAGTCCCTGACGCGCTGGATCGACGATATCGGCGCCATCAGCGCGGCGATCTTCGAGGGCGTTCGCAGCCCCGGCAAACTCGCTCTGCGGGAAACGCTTCGTCAACTTCAGATCAGCGGTCTCCAGGCCGTGCCCGTGGTCGCCCTGATCGGTTTTCTCATGGGCCTGGTGATGGCCTACCAGGGCGCCTTGCAGCTCAAGCAATTCGGGGCCACGGTATTCGTGGTGGACCTCGTGGCAATCTCCGTGCTGCGCGAGATGGGGGTCGTCATGGCGGCCATCATGGTCGCCGGTCGCTCGGGAAGCGCCTTCGCCGCCTCCCTCGGCGTCATGAATCTCAATCAGGAGACCGATGCGCTGCGGGTTATGGGCCTGAATCCAAACCGGATTCTGATCGCGCCCCGGGTGCTGGCGCTGGTCCTGGCGCTGCCGCTCCTGACCATCGTCGCCAATGTGGCCGGCCTCGCCGGTGGCTGGGTCGTGTGCTCGACATTGCTCGATATGTCCACTTCGCTTTTCCTACAGCGCCTGACCGACGCCGCCGACCTGAGCACGCTGCTGGTCGGTCTCTCAAAAGCGCCGGTCTTCGCCCTGCTCATCGGAGCAGTGGCCACGCTGCGGGGCATGCAGGTGGAGTCCTCGGCCGAAGAGCTGGGGCGCATGACCACCGTCGCCGTGGTGCAGGCGATCTTCCTCATCGTCCTCGCCGACGGAGTCTTTACTGTGATTTTCGCGCGGTACGGCCTGTGAGCGACACCGTGATCGAAGTGCGGAATCTCGTAAATGCCTTCGGTGCGCAGCGCGTCCACGACGGGCTCAACCTGAGCGTCCGCCGCGGCGAGGTGCTGGGCATCGTCGGCGGCTCGGGAACCGGCAAGTCCGTATTGCTGCGCTCGATGCTTGGGCTGCATCGCTTCACCGCCGGTTCCGTCGAAGTCATGGGCCGAGCGGTTAACTATCACGAGTCGAGCAGCGACACCTGCTGGGGTGTGCTGTTCCAGTCCGGCGCGCTGCTCTCCGGTCTCACCGTGCGCGAGAACGTGGAGCTTCCCATGGCGATTCACTCCTCCATGGACGCGGCGACGCGCCGCGATCTCGCCATGCTGAAGCTGCGCATGACGGGGCTTCCGGATATCGCCGGGGACAAGTACCCGGCGGAGCTCTCCGGCGGGATGGTGAAGCGCGCGGCCCTGGCCCGGGCCCTGGCGCGGGAGCCGAAAATCCTGTTTCTCGACGAACCGACCGCGGGCCTGGACCCCATCGCCGCCACCGAGTTCGACGAACTCGTGCGCTACCTGCAGACCAGCCTCGACCTCACCGTGGTCATGATCACCCACGATGTGGACTCGCTGTACGGCATCTGCGATCGCATCGCCGTGCTGGTCGACAAACGCATCGTGGTGGGCACAGCCGAAGAGATCAGCCGCTACGATCACCCCTGGATCGCGCGCTACTTTGGGGGCCCGCGCGCCCGGCGGGCAAACGCCAGCAGCATTGACGCGGCGGCGCTGGAAGCCGCCAATTCGGGAGTCGCTGAACATGGGTAAGCAGGGCAACTATTTCGTCGTCGGCCTATTTGTGCTCGGCACGCTGGCCGCGGGGATCGGTCTCGCCCTGCAGCTTGGCGGCGAGCACGTCGACGACAACCCCTCGCACTATCGCCTGCTGTTCTACCGCGATACGAGTGGCCTCAGCGTCGGCGCCGACGTGAACTACCTTGGCGTTACCGTGGGCAGCGTTCACTCCATAAGGCTGACCCGTTCGGAGCGCACGGGCGTTGAGGTGCTGATTGACATCGATCGCAGTACCCCCGTCAGCCAGGCCACCTTTGCGAGCCTCGCCTACCAGGGCGTCACGGGCCTCGCCGTGATTAACCTCAGTGATGACGCCGGTGGCGATGCCATTCCGATCGCCCGGGAAGGCGAGGACGCCATGACCATCCCCACGCGTGATTCAGGCCTTACGGCGCTGCTCGCCGAGGGCCCGGGTCTCGGCAGCAGCATGAGGGAGCTGCTCGAACGCGCCAACGCTTTGCTCAGCGATGACAACCTGGCGCGTCTCGAAAATACGCTGGAAAACCTCGCCCGGGTGAGCGCGGCCGTGGCCGAACAGGAGCAGAATCTCGCCGCCATCCCACAGGACCTGAGTCGCTTCCTGAGCCGCGCTGACCGCATCGCGGAGCGCATCGACGGCCTTGCCGTGAGCCTTGCGCCGCAGTTTGAGGCGACCGCCGAACAGCTGCGCAACGGAACGCGCGACCTCGCCGAGGCGTCGACGCAGCTGCGCGCCTGGCTCGAGGCCCATGAAGAAACCCTGGACCGGGCCGCAAGCGAAGGCCTGGCCCAGCTTCCGGAGCTGGTTGACGAAACTCGCAGCACCCTGAGCGCGATCGAGCGTTTTGCGGATCGCCTCGAACGAAATCCGTCGCGGATCCTATATCGGAGCCAGCTCGATCAGAAGGTGGTGGACCCATGAAGCTACGTCTCTGTTCTATTGTCCTCATCGCTACACTGGGCGGCTGCAGCGGCATTTTGACGAGTGAAGAAGCGCCGCTGCGCGAGTACTGGCTGTTTCCGGAGCCGACGGTATTGACACAGGATCCTCGCCTGAAGCGCGTGGCACCGAGCATCGCGATTTCGGCACCGAGGGGCATGGATCGCCGCGAGCTGCTGCACCTTGAATCGACCGGTCAGCTCAAGGAGTATGCAAGCGCGCGCTGGACCGACAGTGCATCCGTGATCGTAGCGAACTACCTTGGTCTTGCCTTGGAGCGGGCCACAGGAATTGTAATCGCAGGAAACACAAACGCGGTTGATGCCACGCTGGATCTGGAACTTCGAGAGCTGTATACGCGGCGCGCAGCGAGCGGCGACGAAGCGGTTCTGTACGTTGTCTCAACGATCACCTGCGAGGCCAAGTCCACAGCGTCAGGGGGCACTCTCACAAGCCCTGTGCGAAGCGAGCAGCTCGCGGCCGTCGTTGCCGCACATCGCGCGAACTTTGACGCCCTCAGCCGCTCTGTAAAAGATCAACTTGTCGCGACCTGCGGGGATAGTCCTGACTAGCGTGGAGCCTATCGGGGATGGCAGTCCATAGGAGAAAGCCAACCGGCGCCATCCTCTTCACACTGGAAGCCGGGTAAAGGCGCCCTGGTTACTCGCCTCACCCAGCAAGCTCATCGTTGCCATCAATCAGGAAATGATGGCTGACCGAGCCCGCCAAGCGCGCCTCGAGAAAGGGCGCGTACTCCGGGTCGTTCATAAATGCGAGACCGGCTTCCCTGCTGGGCCATTCAATGACAACAAAGGCCGCGGGGTCGTCTCCAGTCCCCTCAAGACGCTCAAAGTTCATGGTGCGCGCGAGGTATTTGCCTCCGTGTCTGGCGACGATAGCAGCAACGGATTCCACGTAGCTCGGAATCCAGTCTTCAGACGTTGGCGTGGAACTGATGAAGGAATAGAAAGACATCGCGCGACGGTCCTTTAGAACGCTTGAAGGAAGTTTCGAAGGCCGCCCTGTCGAAGCATCGCGACCTCAACTGCAAGACCATGCTCGGTCAGACGATATGCGCTTGCACGCGAGTTATTCTTTGCCGCGTATTAGCTGCGCTAAATCGGTATGGCTCTGTCGCTAACCGCCAGCAGCCGGCGGCGCTGCGCGACCGCACCAGGGAACTCAACGCGTCGAATCCAGGCGCTAGCCCGTGGAGTACTGGAGTTCCCGGTTCAGCATGTTCTGCGCGACTTCGTCCATCTCCCGCATGAGCCAGTCCCGGAACCTTACGGCCGCTGAGTTGGCGGAGATTGTTCGACTCCAGACCATCTTCACACCGGTGCCCTGAGGCATGAGCGGTCCAAAGGGGCACACCAGACGACCCGACTGCAGAAGCTTGGATGTCACACCGACCCCACCGAGAAACACACCGATGTCGTTGAGGGCGGCGTCGTAAATCTGCTCGTAGTGAGGGCCGAAGCTCATGACTTCCTGATTGGCCGAGAGCGGAACTCGGGCCGCCGCAAACCAGTCCCGCCACAACGGAATCCCCGGCATGGTTGACGGGTACTCGCGCTCGAGGAGTACGGCCCGGGACAGATCTTCCGGTCTTTCTATTCTGTGTTTGCGCAGGTATTCGGGAGATGCCATCGGTGCCTGATACTCCCAGTAGCTGTCGGAGCAGTCTGTGCCGGGCACATCCGCGGTAGGCAAAACCAGCCCGATCACCGCTTCCTTCTGATAGAAGAGCTGGGGATCCAGGCCGAGTTCAAATTCAAGGTTGATATCCGGGTTCAGACGCTTGAACTCCCACAAACGCGGTCCGATGAACTTGTTGAAGAACATGGGAGCCGACGTGACCCTCAGATCGTTCTTCGTGCTGCGACCGCGAATGCCTCGAATGGTAGAGCGCATGTCGCGGATCGCCGACGTCATACAGTCGCTGAGCGCCTTTCCGTTTGCTGTGAGCACGATTTGATTGTGCTCGCGAATAAACAGTTCGACGCCCAGGCTGTCTTCAAGCTTTCTGATGTGTTGGCTTACCGCCGCGGGGGTAACGCACAGTTCTTCCCCGGCGAGCTTGATCGATTCCAGTCTGGCGGCAGCCTCGAAGGCCCGAAGAGCGTTCAGTGGTGGCAAACGCTGATCGCCAGTCAATGGTGAGACTTTCTGGAGTTTACCGGCAGAGGCCAAAGCGAGACGCTCCCAGGGTCATGCATCGGAATGGCCAGGAGCACGCCGCCATAGCTCAGGGCCCGGCGACCAGATCCGCTATGAATCAGCTATCGCCTCGCGAGTTGCTTGTTTGGTCTCTCGCCGGACCTTGCACGCTGCAGCGAATCTTCCTCCTGCAACGCTCAGACCCTCTCCGAGAATTCCAGAGATCGTTGAGACACGGCGACCAGCTGGCCACAGATGATGTACGCGTGTCGCGCGGGTTTCAGATTTACCCGGTTTCTAGACCGCTCGGTAGTTGAGCCCCAGAGCCATGATCAGGTGGCCGTCAATCCGATATGGATCTTCCAGGGAAGGCGTCAGGTTCTCATGGCGTTTCAGCGACGGAGTAGGGAGTGAGATCGTTTACAGGAATCCTCCGGTGACGAGAAAACCCGATGTCATGAACACCACGAGGAGAGCGCCGCTCAGTTGCGGAGGAGCCGGAAGCGGCAGGTCAAACCAGCGACAGACGGCGCCGAGCGTCAGGCCCATACCCAGTCCGGCGATTTCATTTAACGACAGCAGTTCCATGTGCTTAGCCCGTAGGCCCTCCGCAGTGCTGTTTGTTCGCGCAGGCACGCTGGCTTGCGATTCGATCCACGAAGCTGTAGCCCAGGGTCATCGATACGACCAGGAGCGCACCGATAAGCACCGGCGGCGCCGGCAGCGGAAGCTTGAGGAGTGCGCACAGCGCTCCCAGGGCAAATGCCAGAAGAAAACCGAGGTACGTCTTCACATTCATTGCATTGTCTTCCGTTAGTACATGGTGAGTGGCAGGCGCAGGCTCAGCTTCTAGAACGCAAAACAGGAGCAACCCAGGGCGCCCCAGAACGCTTTCTTGTCCGCGACCGGAATTGGGTTGTTCCAGGCGATGTGGTGGTGGTGACCGTGCAGCGAACACGCGGACGTGCAGGCTTCGGAGCAGCTTCGGTGCTGGACAGGCCGCGGTCGTTCCGCAGGGCTGGGAAACGCGCGATTGACCGACCAGTCGGGACTGGCCGGGGGCGGAGGCGAATCCAGGTCCGCGAACTCATCGCTGCCGTAAACGACTTTGCCGCCGACCATAGTGAGTACCGAGGTGACGTGTCTCAGGTTCTCCTCATCTATGGTCATCATGTCGGCCGAAAGCAGGGCGAGGTCAGCGTACATACCGGGGGCGAGCTTGCCCTTGACGTCGGACTCACCGGAAAACCAGGCCGAACCCTCGGTCCATATCGCCAGGGCCTCTTCCCGGGACAGGCAGTTGGCCTCGTCAAATAGAGGCAGGCCGCCGAGAGTGCGGCCGGTGGTCAACCAGTAGATCGCCACCCAGGGATCGTAGCTGGCTACGCGCGTGGCGTCGGTGCCGCCGCCCACGGGGACTCCGCGGTCCAGCATCTCCCGAATCGGTGGTGTTGCAGCCGCCGCGTTCGGTCCGTAGCGATCGACAAAGTACTCGCCCTGGAAAGCCATACGGTGCTGCGTCGCAATGCCGCCGCCCAGGGCCCGCACACGGTCGATGTTGCGGGAGCTGATGGTCTCCGCGTGATCGATGATGAAACGGGTCTTGAACGGCGTGCTTCCATTGACGCGCTCAAAAACCGACAGAAAGCGATCAATGGATTCATCGTAGGTAGCGTGGATGCGGAACGGCCACTCGTTTTCCGCCAGCAATTCCACCACGGCCTCAAGCTCCGACTCCATGGTCGGTGCTAGGTCAGGCCGGGGCTCCAGAAAGTTTTCAAAATCGGCCGCGGACCAGGCAAGGTTTTCCCCGGCACCGTTCATACGCAGCATAGCGTCCCCGGTCCCCGGAGAAGTCATCCGCACCCAGCGTTCGTAGTCGTTGAGTTCTTCTCCCGCTTTCTGGGCAAAGAGGTTGTAGGCGATACGAACGGTGAGCTGTCCGTCTTCGTGAAGACGCTGGATGACCTCATAGTCTTCCGGGTAGTTCTGGCCGCCACCGCCGGCATCGTTCACCGATGTAATGCCCAGTCGGTTGAGCTCGCGCATGAAGTGGCGCGTCGAATTGATCTGGTCCTCAAGCGGCAGTTTCGGGCCCTGCGCGAGCGTCGAGTAAAGGATCAGCGCCGATGGTCTTGCCAGCAGCAGGCCGGTGGGATTGCCGTCCGGATCTTTGCGGATTTCACCGCCCGGGGGATTGGGCGTGTTGCTGTCGATGCCAAGGACGCGCAGCGCCGCACGATTCAATAGAGCGCTGGAGTAGAGATGAAGGATGAAAACCGGCGTATCCGGCGCTGCGCGATTGATCTCCTCGAGTGTCGGCTGACGGCGCTCGGCAAACTGGTATTCCGACCAGCCGCCGACCACGCGGACCCACTGCGGCGCCGGGGTACGTTCGGCCTGAATGCGCAGCATTTCCAGGGCGTCGGAGACGCTGCCGACATTCTCCCAGCGCAACTCCATGTTGTAGGAGAGTCCACCGCGGATCAGGTGCGTGTGGCTGTCGTTAAGTCCCGGGATAAGCCGACGTTTTCCGGCGTCGATAATCCGGGTGTCCTCGCGGCGCAGCTTCATGATTTCCGCGTCCGTGCCGACCGCAAGAACCTTCCCGTCTTTCACCGCGATCGCGGTGGGCTCTCGGGCCGAAGATTCGAGTGTCGTGATTCGAGCATTGTGGATGACGACCTCTGGCACGGTAGCGGCTCCCTCTCCACCTTTACGGGCGCCCGAAAGTCTTCACCGGCGCTCCGCCGGAGACAATCTAAAAGAATTGCTCCTTGCCTTAGCTTTTCTTTCGCGTCGACCGATTAAGCCCAGCTAAGCCAAAGTGAAGAACTAATAGCGTGTCAGCGGCCCATCGTTGGCGCAGCATATGTTCAACGCGATGTGGCGATCGGGCAGCTGGCCTGGAGGTCCATCGCATCTTTTCGAGACCTGGCGTCTGCCGTTCATCGCTCCGCGCCGGAGCAACAATCAAGGAGAGTCCCCCGTGAAAGAACCCACCCTGCTCACCCCGGATAACTGCCAGCTGATCATCATCGATCACCAGCCGCAGATGGCCTTCGGCGTGCAGTCCATCGACCGCCAGACCCTCAAGAACAACGTGGTCGCCCTCGCCAAGGCCGCCAGGCTCTACAACATCCCCACCACCATCACCACCGTGGAGACCGCGGCGTTCTCCGGCTACACCTACCCCGAGATCCTCGCCGTCTTCCCCGACAAAGCGCTCCTGGAGCGCACCTCCATGAACTCCTGGGACGACCAGAAGGTCCGCGACGCGCTGGCTGCCAACGGCCAGAAGAACGTGATCGTCGCCGGCCTGTGGACCGGCGTATGCAATAACGGCTTCGCCTTCGCCGCCATGGAGGAAGGCGGCTACAACATCTTCATGGTCGCCGATGCCTCCGGTGACGTGTCTGAAGACGCCCACAAGTACTCCATGGACCGCATGGTGCAGGCCGGCGTCGTGCCCATGACCACGCTGCAGACGATGCTCGAGTGGCAGCGGGACTGGGCGCGCCGCGACACCTACGACGGCTGCATGGACATTGTGCGGGAGCACTTTGGTGCCTACGGCATGGGCGTGGACTACGCCTACACGATGGTGCACAAGGCGCCGGAGCGTGTGGAGCACGGACCCGTCGAGGACCCGGTCGCCGCCTGAGCGAGCCGCGCAAGGGCGGCACCGGCGATTGGCGTTCATGCCTCCGGCGTGGTCGATCGCACTGCCTTTGGTCTTGATTTCCTTTCGGGTAGCGCCCTGGGAGACGACATCGAAATCGATGTGCAGTCCGAGTTCATCAAGCAGTAGACGATCCGCATTCCAGGGCCAGGAACCGTGACCGTACGCGCGCTGGTGCCGGCGATGCTCGGGGCAATCTTTTGGCTGACGCCGCCGAGTTCGCCCAGCGGGCGAGCCGCCGAGGCCCCTGGCCTTGAGTTCGACGTCTCTCTTCGCGAGCGTGCGACCTATCTCTCCGCTCTAGAATGGGACGCCGACAGCAGCGACGCCGGCTGGTTCTGGACGCAGCGTTTGCTGCTCAATACCTACTGGGAGGGCGAGAACGCGAGCGGCAAGCTGACCCTACTGAGCGCGCTCTCCGACGGTATCGAGTCGTCACCGATCGAGGAAAACCGCCTCGCGATCCAGGAAGCCTACGTCGATCTTTCCCTGGGCGATGCAACGCTGCGCATCGGTCGCGAGGAACTCAAATTCGGGTCCCAACGTTTGGTTGGCTGGCGCGATGGCACCAATGTGCGGCGAACCTTCGATTCCCTGCGTCTGACCCAGACCCATGGGGACTGGGTTGTCGACACTCTCTACGCGCAGGAAGTCGTGGTTGAACCGCGCGGAACCTTCAACGACGAGAGCAGCAGTGGACGTTCCCTGGCCGGAGTCTACGCAACTGGCCGCACGGCTCTTACGAGCATAGACGCCTACTACCTGTGGTCGCGGCGTGATGAGCGCCCGACTATCGAAGGAACGGCGAATCAGCGACGGCACACCGTAGGCACACGCGTCTTTGGTGACGCAGGACCGCTGTTCTGGAACTGGGAAGCGGCTTTGCAGTTTGGCGAACACGGAGACAGCGACATACGCGCGTGGACGCTGGCTACCAACACGGGATACCGCTTCGATGCTCTCTGGTCTCCGTCCATCATGCTGTCGGCCAATGTCTCTTCCGGCGACAGCGCCAGGGACGACGGTCGCCTGGAGACCTTCGACGCCCTCTATCCCCGGGGTAGCTACTTCTCCGAGATTGCCCAGATCGGTCCCTCAAACTTTTACAACGTCAATCCCTATCTGGGACTTCAGCCGCGTGAGGATATTGTTATCTCCATGGACCTGAACTGGTTCTGGCGTAACGAACTAAACGATGGCGTGTACGGCCCGCCGGGCAACATCGTGCGGCTGCCCCAGGACTCCCGCAAGCGTCTCGTGAGCACGGCGTTCTCCGCTTCGATCGAGTGGGAGGCGACAGAAAAGCTGTTCCTCGGCTTTGTCATGACCTACTCCCATCCGGGC
Organism: Pseudomonadota bacterium; assembly: GCA_038748515.1. Taxonomy (GTDB): domain Bacteria; phylum Pseudomonadota; class Gammaproteobacteria; order Pseudomonadales; family Halieaceae; genus Congregibacter. The sequence continues at coordinate 197,435 of JBCDIW010000002.1, read as the reverse complement.
GCATTCATCGAAGACACCGGCCCATCGGACAACGCCCTATTCACCGAATTCAGCCTGGAGTACGCGTTTTAGCGCTACGCCGTCACACAGGAAATAAGTCTTATGAGCAATCGCAGCAATCAATCCGTGATCACCCGGCGCGCCCTGCTGGGCCTCGCCGGCATGGGACTCAGTGCCGGCGCGCTGGGTCGGACCGCGTCAGCGTTCGCCTTCGATACGGGACGGATCGTGCTGCACAGCGGTGAGATCATCACCCAGGATCCGGCACGGCCCCGGGTTTCCGCTATCTCGCTTCGCGGTGGCATCGTGGAAGCCCTTGGATCGGACCCGGATATCCTCGGCACGGTAGATCGGGATACCCAGGTTATAGACCTTGGTGGCCGCACGGTGATCCCTGGACTCAATGACAGCCACCAACACCCGACCCGGGCTGGCCGATTCTTCGCCACGGAATTGCGTTGGGACGGCCTCGACTCGCTGGAGCGGGGCCTGGCCATGATTCGAGAGCAGGCGGCGCGCACCCCCGATGGGCAATGGGTTCGCGTAATCGGCGGCTGGTCGCCCTACCAGTTCAGGGAACAGCGCATGCCGACACCCGCGGAACTCACGGCAGCAGCACCCGATACCCCCGTCTATGTGCTCTTCCTGTACAGCCAGGGCATGCTGAACAGGGCGGCCGTTCAGGCGCGCGGTCTGACCCCGGACATGGAAACCCCGCCGGGCACGGGCTATCGCTTCACGCCCGACGGTGGCGCCATCATCGAAGCCAGTCCCAACCCGGATCTGCTCTACGCCACCATCGGTGCCCTGCCGCCCATGGCGGCCGTAGACCAGGCCATATCCACACGCCACTACTACCGCGAACTCAATCGCTTCGGGCTCACCAGCGTCATCGACGCCGGAGGCGGCGGACACCATTTTCCCGAGGACTATGCCGGCTCCACAGCCCTGGCGGAATCCGGCGAGCTGTCTCTGCGCATCTCGAAGTACCTGTTCCCGCAGAAGAAGGGACGCGAACTCGAGGAGTTTCAACGCTGGACGCAAGACTGGCAGGTAAACGTGAATCGCGCTGAAGAACTCATGAACGCCTATGTGGTGCGCGGTGGCGGCGAGTTCCTCGCGTGGTCCGCAGGGGACTACGAGAACTTCCTCGCCCCGCAGCCGGACATCACAACGCGGCCCACGTGGCGCAAGGACCTCCTCGCGGTTACCCGCCACCTGCTGGAAAACCAGTGGCCGCTGCGTATCCATGCGACCTACGACGAGTCCATCAACCATATCCTCGACGTCTTCGAAGAGGCGCACGGTCTGGAGGTGCAGCAGGGTCGCCTGGGCTTCGGCGGTATTCGCTTCGTCATCGATCATGGCGAGACCCTGCAGCGCCCGACCCTCGCGCGTCTGAAGATGCTCGGCGCGGGAATGGCCATGCAGTCGCGCATGGCCTATGCGGGGGAATACTTCCTTGAGCGCTACGGCGAAGCGGCAACCCGGCGTGCCCCGCCCCTGCGAGACGTGATCGCCGCCGGCGTGCCCCTCGGCCTCGGCTCCGATGCGACTCGTGTATCCAGCTACAATCCCTGGCCCACGCTCTACTGGGCCACTACAGGCCGCAGCATCGGGGGGACAGAATTGCACGGTCCCGAGCAGCGTCTGTCCCGCGAAGAGGCGCTGTTCCATCACACCGTGGGTTCGGCCTGGGTAAGCCAGGAGGAGCGTCTCAAAGGCCGGCTGCGCCCGGGGCAGTTTGCTGATCTGGCGGTGCTCAACGCTCCCTACATGAAAGTCGACGATGAAGATCTTCGCCACATCGAAAGCGAACTGACCATCGTCGGCGGTCGCATTGTGTACAGCAGCGGCGAGCTCGGAGTCGCTGCGCCGGCCCTCCCTCCGATCCAACCCGACTGGTCCCCGGTGAATCGTTTTGGCGCCTATCAGGGAGGTTCGGTGAGGACGCGGGCCTGATCATCCGCATCTCCGGGCTGCATTTAAAGCCGGTCTGGCGCGTCTTCATTGCCGGGCCAAGCCTCGCGTCGGTTGCGGCGAACATCAGCGGCCCCGGCGCGGGGTGCCGCTGTCTATCCATTCAGCTCCGAGACCTAATCGAGAGCCAAACGAATATTCAAACACCTACTTCGACTCTCCTTTCCCGTAGTGTCATGAGTACCAGCGTCACGGCCAGACCTGCGGATAGCACCAGCGCTGGTATCACCGTGTAAGTGATGGCCTGGAGTAAGTTTCTGTTAAAGACGGACTCGGATAGAACACCTGCGATCAACGGCCCCAGTGCCGAAAAAACCGAGACCAGAAAGCTCCACACGGCGAATCCCCGCGCTCGAAGAGGCGCGGGTATAACATCCTGAAGCATCGTTGGAACCAGGGAATTTGCGGTGGCCGTAACCAGCAGAAATGCGCCGACCGCGGTGAACGCCTGGTCAAGGTCGGAGGTGGAAACCAGTAGCACGGACGCCGGCAGAGCCGTGAGGGCACCCAAAGCCATTACCGCTGGGCGTGAAGCGTAGCCTAGAGATCGACCAAGCAACCGGTCGAGTACGCCCGCCATGGGAATACTGCCGGCGCTGACAACCAGCAGGATGACGCCCAGGGCCCGGCCAATGACTGTTAGCTCGGCGTCAAAGCGTCGCTCCATCGCCAGCGCGATCAGCTGGCTCAGAGCCTGCACGGCAATGAGCATCGATCCGGCTACGCCCATAAATAGAGCCAGCAGCTTCCAGCGGCGCCGCACAAAAGCTCCCAGAGACGCCGACGACCAACGGTCGTGCATGCCGAGATACCTTGGCGGATCCAGCGTTGCAAGACCGAGCAGAAGAAGGGGCAGGCCCGAGGCAGACAGGAGCAAAAACCCCTTGCGCCAGGGCTCCAGGGGCAGGGGAATCCATTGCTCGGCGGCGCGGAGAATGTCTCCGCCGAAATAGACACCACCGCTTGCGCCGGCGGCCATGATGGCCGCAAAGCCGAGATTGGCGAGCACCCGATCCCGCTCCGGCGCGAGGTCCGGGATCATCGAATAAACCAGCGGGATCATCGCGAATTCGAGGATGCCAGAGGACGAACGGCCCAGGAAAAAAAGAGCAAAGCTTGGAGCCAGGGCGCTGACCACCATCATGGACGCCGCCGTAACGATCAGGCAGAGCAGAATGCGTTTGCGCGAAAACCGGTCGACCAGACGCGCAAGGGGAATCGCCAGCAGGCTGCCGACCAGGAAGCCGGCAATCCCCTGCACCGCCCCCAGAGCGGCGTCGCTCACCCCGAAACTGGATTGGATAGACGACAGGGAAAGGCTCTGGATGCCCTGGTCGCTCATTTGCGTGCCCGCGCACAGGCCCAGCACCACGATGGTGTAGAACGCCCGCGGCGTCCAACGTTCAGGCGCCAAGTCGGATGCCATGTCGGGCGCCAATTCCGGCGCCAAATCAGGGTCTGGGGAATCTGCGGGTTGCGCTTGCGAGATCAAACCATGTAACCCGTGGTGGTCGTGAACCCGTGGCCATCGTGATCGTGATATCCGAGATCACAAACGAACCCGGGTGCCGCGCGCTAGCGCCTCGACGCTCCCCGGAAGCCCCTAAAACCGGTATTGCAGAGTCCCAATCACCTGGCGAGGGGCACCGAAGTTGCAGCCCGTGGCACTGGCGCAGCGGGCGCCGTAGCGCTCATCGGTCAAGTTGGATGCATTGAGCAGCAGTCGCCATTGCGGCAAATCGTAGCTGAGAATAGCGTCCAGAAGTACCGGGTCTTCACCGTCGAACACCACGGGGTTGAAGGGCCCCGGGAGACTGCCCGCACTCTCGGACACGTAGCGCACTCCCAGACCGATTCCGAGACCGGCGAACATGCCTTTCTGGAAGTTATAGTTCGCGAAGAGCGCGACCTTGTGCTCCGGCGTGACCGGCAGGGGCTCGCCCACCTCCAGGGGATTGTTCTCATTTTCCGTCACTTCGCTATCGGTGTAGCTGTACGCGGCGTTCAAGGAAATTCGGTCATCGATGCGGGCGACGAATTCCAGTTCGATCCCCTGCACCTCAACCTCCCCCGACTGCGTGCCAAACACAGGCGTTGTGCCAGCGCCGAAGGAAACAATGTCCGACTGAGTGATCCTAAACAGCGACGCGCTTGCAAAAACATCCACAGACTCAGCGAGATTGCGGCCGTCGTACTTGATTCCGAGTTCCAGTTGCTCGCCTTCGCTGGGATCAAATTCCTGCCCGGTGAGAGAGTCCGTACCCAGCAGCGGCTCAAAAGAAGTCGAGTAACTCGCATAGGGGGACAGACCGCTGTCGGTGACGTAGTTCAGCCCTAGGCGATAAGTAAACGCGTCCTGGTCCGTGCTGATCGAGGACAGCGCATTTTCAATCTCGACCCAGTCGTGACGCAGACCAATGGTCACAAACAGTTTCCCCAGTTCGATGTGATCCTGGGCATAGATGCCGACCTGCTCAAGGGTCTGATCGTTGAATGCCGTGGGATAGGGATCGGCGGGTTGCGGCACCGGCGTGAACACCGGATCGAAAAGGTCGATGGGCTGTGGGTCGAAGAAAAACCCAAAGTCCGCCACGTTGTCCACATCGCGATAATCCAGCCCGACGATCACCTGGTGCTCGATGCCGGCGACGTCAAACACTCCGTCGAAGCGCGAATCCACAGACAGTGCGGTGACGTCTTCCGCGTAGGTAAAATTGAACCGGTTCAGCGTATTGAAATAGCTTGGCTGTGAGGGATCCGTGGTGTTGGCAAAACCGCCCCCGGCATACACGTTTTGCGGCGTCCGCTCCTCGTAGTCGGCATAGCGGAAGTTGCTCACAAAGCGCAGATCCGGGCTGAAGCGGTGCGAGAACTCGCCTCCGAAAGCGTACTGATCGCGGTCAAAGAAATTGTCCGGGTCCCCAATGTTGACGTTGGTCGGCGTATTGCCATTCGGGTTCGGGAGCAGTACGCCCTCCACCGGCAGGAACCCGTTGAACTCGCCGTTCACCTCATCGGCCTGATAAAGCGCCTCGAGGTTCAGAACGGTGTCGTCGCCCAGGTCGATTTTCAGCGCCGGTGCAATCAGGACGCGCTCGGAGTCGACGAAGTCGCGGTAGGACTCCTGATCCCGGTAGAGTGCGGTGATCCGGCCCGAAAGGCTGTCGGTAATAGCGCCGGTGACCGTGCCGGCCACTTCGTTGAAGCTGTCCGTACCGACGCGCGCCCGGAGCTCGCCGCGCAACTCGTCGCTGACGCGGCGCGTCGTCTGATTGTAGATGCCTCCGGGCGGTGCGTTGCCGTACAGGCTGGATGATGGCCCCTTCAATATCTCCACTGATTCAAACGCATAGAGATCGATGCCCGTCGCCGCGATGGTGGTTGATGATGGCGCTACGACGCCATTGATGTATTGCTTGGGGACGAAGCCGCGGGAGGTCAGGAAGTCGAAGCGAAGATCGGGGCCGTAGTTCTCGCTGGCGATGCCCGCGGTGTAGCGCGTGGCCTGCTGCAGATCAACAAATCCGAGGAGGTCAATCTGATCACGGGTGATGACCGAGACAGACTGGGGGGTCTGGATCAGCGGTATGTTTGCCTTGTTCGCCGTAACGTTCTCTTCGGGGACATAGGCCTTCGCGGTAACGATGATGGACTCAATAACCCGAATCGTCTCGACGGTGTCGGCTTCCGCCCTGTCCTGGCCCGCGGCCGTTGGTCCATAGACGAGCAACGCCGCGGCGCTGCCCGCCATAAGCGATGCCTTCACGTTGCGTTGGAATTTCATGATCTTTGACCCCTCAGCGTCACTGAACAGGATGAATGCGCGCAAAACCGGGCCCGTTCGCGATGCATCGTTCGATGCATCACCGTGGGATTCGAGGCCCCGGAGCGACCAGGGAGTAGCCCGGGTTAAGTAGCCTTGAGAATGATTCTCACTTACAGTGTAATAGGTGGGCGGCGCGCGTGGCGCACTCTATTGGGCAATTGTTTTGCTTTAATGGGCCAAAGCGGAAGAGAGGTCCGCAGGATCTGCGAAGGCCTAGTACCGTTGTGCCTTCGCCGGGCGAAGGAGAGCTCCCGCCCGCTCTACGGCGTTGAAACCCAGGCCACCAAAAACTTGAGGTAGACGCTTCCCTTGGGAAATCCCCGACCGCCCCGGCCCGCCCACCGCCAGGACCTGCATCAGGTGTGCAGATTCGGTCTGCGACGCGAAGACCACTACGCCTGGATGAAGCCAGGCGATTGGCAGGCGGTTCTTGCGGATCCTTCGTCTCTCGATGCCGAAATCAAAGATGCGATCAGCGCAGAAAACGCCTACGCGGCCGGATTCTTCGACGAGTCGGATGCCCTCTCGCGGGCGATAGAACAGCGACTGATCGCACTTCAGGAGAGCGCGAACGTCGAAAGCGGCGCGGTAGTTGGCGACGTGTTCTACTTTGATCGAAACAGTGAGCGGGGCGAGCGTGTCCTTGGGCGTCGAGATCTCCGTACCGGACAAGAACTCGTCCTCCTCGATATGGCGGAGGAACGGAAGAAGAACCCCGTCGCCAAGCTGAGTTGGGAAGGTCCGCAATACAGCCCGGATCGCTCAGTGATTGGCTGGGCTGTCGACAAACGCGGTTCGGGTGCTTACACCATCACCGTCTGCTGCGCCAAAAGCGGCGATGTCCTGCTCGACGACGTCGAGAACTGTCACGGCAGCTTTGCCTTCGATAAGTCGGGGAGACACTTATTCTGGGTCGGTCAGGATGATAAAGGCCGGTCCAACTGCGTGTGGCGGCGAAAAGTGGGCGACACGGCGGACCTCAAGTGTTTTGAAAGTGACAGCACGTCGCTGTTTATCGGACTGAAGACGTCCCACTCCGGTGACTTCGTGTTCATCCGGCGTCTCAATAGCGACCAGTCGGAAACCTGGTTCATTCCCGCCGGGAAGCCCAGCGCTCCGCCGTCGATCATCGAACCCCTGTCCAGCTGTCACGACTATGAAGTTGAGCACTGGCGCAATGAGTTCGTCATACGAACCAACATCAATGGTGCCGAGGACTACAAGCTCGTCGCCGCACCTGTCGACGATCCCGGAAAAAACAACTGGCGCACCTTGGTCTCGCACAAACTCGGCCGCTACATCACCGGCATAACGCCATTCCGCAATGCGCTCGTGCGGTACGAATGGCGCGATGCGAAGCCCACGCTTGTGCTGATGACAGCCGATGGACGAGAGCAGGTGCTGGACTTTCCCGACGCGGCCTATTCGCTGTCCGTGCCACCCCGGCAGGACTATGAGAGCGACTATTTGTGCTACCAATTCAGCTCACCGATACGCCCGCCCACCCTGTTACGGGCCTCGTTTTCGGACGGTCAAAGCACAGCGGTGCTACCGGACGACGATGCAAAAGGAATTACCCGTCAGCACCTGCAATTGACCCGATTGGAAATCCCGGCCGCCGATGGCGCGCGGATACCGGTCACGCTACTGAGCCGCAAAGACAGTCCTCCCGTTCCGAGGCAGCCCCTTTACCTCCTGGCCTATGGCGCTTACGGCGATCCTGTGGAAGCCAGCTTTCGACCCGAAGCCATCGCGTTGATTGAGCGCGGCTGGACCTTTGCGATCGCTCACGTGCGCGGCGGCGGAGAGCGCGGCTCCCAGTGGTGGCGCCCCACACTCAAACGCGGAAAGAAACTTACCTTCAGCGATTTCACGACCTGTGCCCAAACGCTTATCACATACGGCATGGCGAGCGAACGAAACATCGTAGCCCACGGGATGTCCGCGGGAGGTCTGCTTACGGGCGCCGTGTTTGCCACCCATCCCCATTTGTGGGCCGCGGTCATTGCGCAGTCGCCGTTCGTCGATGTTCTGAACACGCTCGATGACTGGCAGAACCATCCGCTTGGCTCCACTCCCTTCGCAAACTGGGGAGACCCGAGAGTCGAGGAAGACTATCGGTACATGGCCAGCTACTCCCCCTACGACGCTCTGAAGCCGGCGAAGTTTCCAGCGCTCCTGGCGACCGGGGGCGTCCTGGACGATCGGGTCGCCTTCTGGGAACCGCTGAAATTCGCCGCCAAAGCGCGCGACCTGAACCAGGGTGACGCACCGATACTGGCGCAGATCGACTTTCGATCGGGCCATTGTGGCGATCCCTCGCCCGAGGGTCAGCGCAAGCAGTTGGTCAGGTTCCTGAGCTTCGCCATACGCTCCATCGAGCACGAACAGGTTGGCGACCTGCGCAGCCAGGCACCGGCGTAGCACGGGGGCAATCGGAGAATGAAACGATCAAAGGATCTGGATTTCACCTTCGGCACCGTGGTGGGACTTGCCGATGAGTACCACGATGGGTTTGAGGACCCACGACACAGCCACGAACGCGTCCAACTGCTCTTTGCTTGTACCGGCGTGATGTCTGTTATCGCGACGAACACGGCCATTGTGCTGCCGCCGCAGCGAGCGCTATGGATACCGGCCGGTGTCGAGCACGCGGTTTCCTGCCGAGGACCCGTGTCGCTGCGAACGGTCTATATCGACCCCGATGCCGCATCGCGCGAGTCCACCTGTCACGTTTTTGAAGTCCGCCCCTTTCTGCGCGCTTTGATCCTGGAGATCACGGAGTCGAACGCTGAACCGGCCGACACCCTGCGAAATCAAAAAGTATCCGAGCTATTCCTGATGGAGCTCGCTTCTGCCCAGACCGTTCCATGTATGACCCCCCTTCCCCACGACGCGAAGCTCCTGCGTGTTTGTAACCTGATTGTGAATACCCCGGCCGACAAGCGAACCATTGACGACTTTGCGCGTATCGCCGGAATGAGCAGACGAAGCTTTACGAGACACTTCAGGCAGGAAACCGGCATGAGTCTGAGTCTGTGGCGTCAGCAGGTGCGACTTCAGGAAGCGCTTTCGATGCTCCTTACGGGTACACCGGTCAACATCGCTGCAAGCAGAGTCGGTTACGAGAGCACGAGCGCATTCGCCGCCGTTTTCCATCGAACCTTTGGTGTTTCCCCGGGGCGTTACGCGGATTGACATCAACGCCCCGAAGCGGGGCTCAGTAGGCTCCGGTCTCCTGATCGTTGGAGCCCCTCGCCGCGGCCAGAGATCGGTGCGCGGGTGCGTCGCGATTGCACCCGACGGTACTCAGGCCGGCTGGGGCAGACAGAAACTGAAGGAAGTCCCTTCGTGCAGGGCACTGCGCACGGCCACCGTGGACCGATGCAGCTCAACGATGCGCTTCACAATGGCAAGACCGAGACCGTGGCCCGAGTCGGGCTTCTCCGTATCGGGACGATAGAAGCGGTCGAAGATGTGCGGAATCTCGTGACTCGCAATACCCTCGCCGTTGTCCACAACCTCGACGCGAACGCCCTCCGCCTCGGAACGCACATTGATCGCGATCTCACCGCCCTGGGGCGTATGGCGCAGGGCGTTGCGGATCAGGTTTTCGAGCACCCGGTGAATCATCGCCATATCGGCATACACGAAGGCGCCCATATCGGCGCTGCTGGCCGTAAGCGAGATGTTCTTTTCCCGGGCCATGAGCTCGTGTTCGTGGACGATGTCCTGAATCAGCTCCATTACGGGAAAAGCCTCCCAGTCCGGCTCAAGGGTTCGTGATTCCAGACGGGACAGTTCGAAGAGTTCGCCAATGAGCTCGTTGAGGCGCCGGCAGTGTTTGTGCGCTGTCTCGAGGTATTCGCGCCGCTCATCGTTGTCCAGGTCCTTGAGCAACACGGTCTCTAAGTACCCCTGGATCGACGCGATGGGGGTACGCAGGTCGTGAGACACATTGGCTATAAGATCGCGGCGATTACGATCGATCTCCTGCTGCGCGGAAAACTGCTGGTCAATGCGCTGACTCATATCGCCGACGGCGGTCATGAGCTCGTCGAGTTCGTCTCGTACCGGCTGTCGGATCGGTAACTCCATACGCTCCTGGTAGCTACCTTCGCGGTAGGTACGCACGGCATCGGCAAGCACCTTGAGGCGGCGGGTGAGCAGGAAGAACACGCCGATACCGGCAAGCAGGGCAACGAGCAGGCTGCCGATGATGGTGAGCAGACCCATGCGCAGGTTGTAGCTTTCAGAGAGTGCCCCGTTGATGCCATCGACCGCGGCGCCATTGAGGACGGTATACACGTAGGCCGCCGTTTCTCCGTTCTCCAAGATCGGGGACACGGAAAACACCTTTTGCTCCGTACGGCTGCGAGGATCGTCACCGAAGATAGGCAGCGCCGCTTCGCCGTCAAGAAAAGAGTGCAGGGGCTGCATATCCACACGATCGCGCAGTACCGTTCCATATGGCAGGGCATGGGAGAGCACCCGACCGTCGGTATCGAGAAGATAGACCTCAACGATCGGGTTGATGAACATCACGTGGTGCATGAGATCCTGGATCGCCTGCTCGTTGACGCCCTGTTCATCGAGCAGCGGCATGTCCTCGGCCGCGTGGATCGCGATCTCGCGGTTCACCCGCTGTGTGACCTCAAGCGTGTGGAGTTCGCTGGTCGCCGCCGTGATGTACACCAGCGCGCCGCCCATGATGATGAACAGCAGACAGGTGACCACCGCCAGCCGTGTGTAAAGACGTTTGAACACGCTTAAACCGTCGCCTGGAACTTGTAGCCCACACCCCAGACCGTAACGATACGCTGGGGATCACCCGGTTCGTCCTCGATCTTGGCGCGCAGGCGATTGATGTGTGAGTTCACCGTATGTTCGTAGCCGTCGTGGCCATAGCCCCAGACTTCGTCGAGGAGTTCCGTGCGACGGAACACCCTCCCGGGTTGGCGGGCGAAATGCAGGAGCAGATCAAACTCCCGGGCCGTCAGCTCCACCTCGCGACCATGGACCGTAACACGGTGGTCGCGCGTATCGATCGATATCGCGCCGCAGTCGAGATTTTGCTCGCTCACCGCCGCGGGCGAAGCATCCATGTCTACGCGGCGCAGTATCGCCTTCACCCGAGCTACGAGTTCAAGGGGACTGAAGGGCTTGGTGACGTAGTCATCGGCGCCCAGCTCAAGGCCGAGGACGCGATCGAGCTCGCTGGATTTAGAGGTGAGCATGAGCACCGGCGTGCGCATCCCGCTTTCCCGGACGCGACGACAGATTTCCAGACCATCCATGCCGGGAAGGCGCAGGTCCAGCATGAGCAATGACCAATCTTCCCGCAGCGCTCGATCCAGGGCGAGGTCACCGCGGTCGCAGTGCTCCACTTCCAGGTCGAGCTCTCCCAGGTGCAGAGCGACCAGCCGCGCGATATCCGGATCGTCTTCAACCAGCAGAATGCGGGGACGGGACGAAGGGGAGGATTCCTGATCCACGGCAACCTCCGGTTCTATTCGAAAGAACTCTTGTAGAGCGCGCGGATCAGGATTGGTTCCGTCGCGCCGATTCACTGCGTGCGCGTGACGGTGATGCGGATCACGGGGTTGTCGAAGCGATGCATCTGATTGAGCACCGACAGTGACAAACCGTCGTCAGCGGTCACAACGCCCGGATGCATAGTAACGAAATCCCCGACATCGTCGCGCATCGCATTGAACCCTTCACCGCCATCGGCGGGACCGGGGATCGTACCCGCGAGTTCATTGTTCGCTTCGGTGCCGGCGTCGTAGGCCACGGCGGAGTAGGTCATGCTGTCGCCCACGGCCATATCGGCCAGGGGAATACCGTTGAGACCCGTGATCGCGTCGTTGGTGTTCACGAGCATGCTGATGACGGACAGGGAAAGGCCATCGGTCTGGTCATCGGCCAGCTCAAGCGTGAGCGTCTCACTGCCACCGGGACCGATGGGGCCGCCGCCGCTGGCTTCCGCCGCCCCGTCGATTTCGTCGAGGAGGCCACTGTTGTCACCCCCTTCGGCAAGAAGCTCGAGGCCCGCCGACGCGGTTTCGCCGATGCGGAAGACGGCCTGGCCGCTGTCGTGAATCAACACGGCCAGAGGCGAAAGCGGCTGGCCGAGAGTCAGGTTTGTAGCGCTGACGTCGAAGCTCGCCGGAGTGATGGGGTCCGGCGGCGGCGTCGCCGTATCGGGGGGCGTGGTGTCCGGCTGGCTGATACTACTGTCGCCACAGGCCGCCAACAGGCAGACGGCTGCTGCTGTTATCAGAACGCGTTGCATCTCTCGACCTCCTTAGTTGACGGTCACAACGACGCGAACCACCGGGTTCAGCCAGCGATGCACGGTGTTGACGATATCGCTCATGCCTCCGCTGAGGTCGTCGTCACCAAGAACATTGCGGTGGATATGCACAAAGCCCTCCGCAACGGTGGGAACACCAGTGCCGCCGGTGCCGCTGCTGGCCGCTACCGGGGGAGGTGCGGGGAAACCGGCCTCACCAGGTGCACCGCTACCCTGCACTTCGTCGTTCGCCTCGGAGCCTGAATCGTAGGCATTGACGTTGTAAACATAAGTGCCGGGCATGGTCGGTATTTCGATCGCATTGAGACCCATAAAACCGTCGTTGCTCGGCAGGATCATCGCGACGATGGAAAGACGCGTGTTGTCCGGGGCGTCGTCGGTATTCAGGCTCGCCGTGGTCGACTCGCCGGGCCCGAGCAGCCCCCCCGCCGGATTTTCCACGGTCGTGGCGTTCAATGCCGCGACGTCCGCTGCAAGCCCCGAGATATCGCCGCCCTCAGCCATGGCCGCCAGATTGGCGCTGGCCGGCTGGCCGGTCGTGAAAAGCGCCGCGCTGTCAGCGTGAGCCGTAACCAGGAACGGCGTGAAGTAGCTGCCACGGGTCAGGTTTGTGATTGCCACATCGAAGTCGACGGCCTGGGCCGGCGCCGCGACGGCGGCTGCCAGCGACAGGGGTGCGAGAAGCTTTTTCATCGGGGTGTCCTTCATGATTGATGGGAGCCCGCATTGTTGGAAAGACCCGTGTCCGAGTTATCACGGAATTCTCACGTGTTGCTAAAAGCTTCATCACGGTAAGCCGTCATACACATCGTCATCCCTATGCTCGCAAGCTAGACTGGTCACGTTCGTTTTGCGGAACTGGCTGCGATGGACATTCGTCGCTTCCTGGCGGATCTGAAAACACGGGGTGTATATCGCGTAGCGGCCTTCTACCTGGCGGGCTGCTGGGCGCTGCTGCAGGTCGCGGATGTCGCGTTTCCCCTCGTTGGCCTTCCCGACTGGGCGATATCGAGCCTGCTCATGGCCGCCGCCATCGGCTTTCCCATCGCGCTCTGCCTCGCCTGGCTCTTCGATCTCACCGCCGCCGGCATCGCGGAAACGGACGCCGTATCCGAAGACGGCTCTATCCTGCTCACACCGGCGCGGGTGGTGGAGATTTCGGTGGTAGCGACGCTGGCGCTGCTGGTGGGCTATCTGTACATGGAACGGCTGTCGACGACCGGGCGCGGGCTCTTCGGCGAGGGGGGGTCGGACGTCACCAATGAAAGGCCCGCCATTGCCGTCATGCCCTTCGCCAACCTGTCGGACGATCCAAGCGCGGACTATCTCGCCGACGGTGTGGCCGAGGAGATTCTCAATTTGCTGTCCAGCCTCGGGGAACTGGATGTGGCGGCACGAAGCTCGTCGTTCTACTACCGGGGCCAGGATGTCGATTTGCGCGAGGTCGGCAGGAAGCTCGCCGTGAGCCACGTACTGGAGGGCAGCGTACGCCGCGCCGAGGGCCGCGTGCGCGTCACGGCACAGCTTGTGGATACGGACTCGGGTTTCCGCCTGTGGTCCGAAGCCTTCGATCGTGCCTATGACGACAGTTTCCGCATTCAGGACGACGTGGCGCGACAGGTGGTCGGAAATCTTGAGCTGATGCTCTCTGAACGCTCGCAACAGATTCTGGAGGACCGGCCCGAACTGGATCCGGACGCCTATGACTTTTATCTGCGGGGCCGGGAGTATTTGCGTTCGTCACCGGGGCCCGAAGGTCTCAGCAACGCGATTACGCTGTTCACCCGGGCCACCAGTCTGGATGAAGGCTATGCCAATGCCTGGGCTGGGCTTTGTGATGCGCACCTGGAGCGCTACCGGCGCGGCTTCAACCCGGACGATTTTGCAGCCGGTGAAACAACCTGTGGTGTCGCGCTTTCGCTGTCGGGAGATGCGCCGGCCGTATTTACGGCTCTTGGCAATCTGTATCAGGTCTCCGGTCGGCTCGAGGAAGCCGAAAACCAGTTTTCCCAGGCATTACACCTGGATGCCAGCAATTCCGCCGCCCTTTTGGGAATGGCTCGGAATTACAAACTGGACGGTCGCGTTGGAAACGCGGAATCCACTTACTTGAGTGCCATCCAGGCGCATCCCAACTACTGGCCTGCCTATATGGGGCTGGGCGGCATGCTTTACAGTCTTGGCCGTTTCGATGAAGCGATTCCCTACTATGAGCACGTGACTTCGATGGTTCCCGACCACGCGAAGGCATTCAATGGGCTTGCGGCGACGCATTACCTACTTGGAAACTTCGACAAGGCCGCCGAAGCCTTCGCGCATTCGCTTGATCTGGAGCCCAACGCTCTCGCCTACGCAAACAGCGGCTCTACCCTGTTTTTCCTGGGTCGCTATGAAGAAGCGATTGAAATGTACCAGCAGGCGGTGGGTCTCTCACCGGACAACTACGAAAACTGGGGTGCCCTGGGCGACGCTTACTATTCCTCCGAAGGGAATACCCATGAACTGGCGGCACCGACTTATGCAAAGGCCGTTCGTCTGGCCATGGAGCGTTTACAGATCAACCCGCTGGACGCTCAGACCCTTGCGCTACTTGCCCATTATCAGGCACGCCTGGCTGAACGCGAAGCTGCGTTGGAGTCGCTGGAGAAGGCCCTCGAGCTGGCGCCGGAAGACATGTACGTACACTACAACTGCGCCCTGGCCTATGCGACTCTCGGGGAACAGGCCAATGCCCTCGCGATGCTAAAGAAGGCGGTGGGGCTCGGTTACGCGCCGAAACTCGTGGGACTCGACGTGGGGTTTTCGTCTCTGAAAGGACTGCAGTCTTTCGATCAGCTGATCGCGCCGATCTAGCCTGCATATCTCAGCGATTCCTAGCGTTGGCTGTAGCTCTCTCGGTAGCGAGAGGTATACTGGACGGATAACCCGGGCTTCAGAGATTGAGACCATGATCAAAGCGAGTGCGCATGCTGTACTGATTTTTACAATGTCGATCGCGCTGAGTGCATGCGGCAAATCAAAAGACGAGCAGGCGTTCGACGCTCAGGCCCTGGAAGCGAGCATTGTCTTCGACGCTGAAGGGTGCCCCGTGAAAGTGAGTGAAGAAGTTATCGTCGTGCGGCGAAGAGACTTCGTTACCTGGCGTGGTGTCGATGCCGAGGGTGAGCAAGCCAAGGTTCCTTTCAGTATTGTGTTCAGTCCGCTGGATGACAAAGCTCCGCGCTCCCGGGGTAGCAATCTGCGCGAGATGATCAGCGCCAAAGCGCCGGCGGCCGAGTACAAGTACACCATCGTGAGCGCCGCCTGTCCGGAAAAGCCGCTCGACCCGAGAATCCGCGTGGACCCATGAGTCGCACGCGGCTTGCTTTGACGACTCTTTAAGCAACTCTCTTGCTTACTCTTTGAGCAACCCACCGCGCCGCTGGCGTCTGGTCGACGTCAGCGCGAATTCCAGGCTGAATCAGTAGCGCCAACTTTCCAGATCCGCGTCCTCCGGGGCGGAATTCTCGATCCGCTTCAGAATAAGCGGCACATACATCTGGTGATAACGCAGCCGCGACAGCGCATTGGGACGCTCGTGGTCTCCATTCCAGCAGTGCCCGGCCCGGGGTTCATAATCGACGAGCCCGTCGTAGTACGGATCGCGAGTACTCTCCAGAAACTCCTCCATTAGGTACACCGCATTGTTCAGATAGGAGTTGTCCATCTCACCCACGTAGAGATGGATCTTGCCCTGGAGCTTCGGACCAAGCGTTTCCCAGTCGCGCTCCAGGATATGTCGCAGATCGTAGTGCTCGCGCCAGTAGGCCGCGATCTCCGGATCGATAACTCCGCTTTCGCGGTCCCAGAGATGCTGAGGGTAGCCGTCGTCGCCGACCGGACCGAAAAGCGTTGTCCAGATATCCCGCTGCCCCCCGGAGCGGCCTCGTGTGCCCAGCACGTGCTCTTTCTGCTGCACCTGCCGGAGCGTTGTCGTTACCTGGCCCAGCGTTGTCCGACTGCGCGGACGTTCGATGCGTTTCCAGTCACCCTCGAGGAAGTAGGCGTTTTCGTCCTCGTAGATATTGACCAGGGCATAGGCCCGAAAATCGATGGGATCGGGACAGGCGGCGAAGGCGCCGTTGTATTCGTCCGGATAAAACGTCTGCACGGCCAATGCAATCCAGCCGCCAGTGGAGCCGCCGTAAAGGAAGCGCGCCCAACCTTCACCAATGCCCCGGAACTGTTCCTCGATGTACGGCAGGAGCTCGTAGGTGATCGCGTCACCGTAGGGCCCCATGTTTGCCGAGTTCACCGCGTAGGAATCATCGAAGTACGGCGTGGGGTGCTGGATCTGCACGATGAGCATGCGCGGGAAGTCTGGCCCGGTCCACTCCTGGTAGAAGGTCCAGGCATGCTCCTGCACCGTGCGGTTGTAGCAGGGCAGATCGAAGCGCTCGCTGTATTCGCATTCCAGGTCTTCGTCAGGCGGTGTTTCACGAAAGCCGCTGAAGTCCTTGGGGAAATGGCCGTGAGAAATCACCAGTGGATAGCGCGCCTCCGGGTGCTCGTCGAAACCTTCGGGCAAGAGCACATGCGCGCCAAGATAGGTCGGCCGTCCCCAGAACTCCGACAGCAGCTCGCTCTTCATGCGAATGTGCTTTACGTAGCGCGTGTCCTCGGGCGGCTCGATCGGGGGTATTTCCTGATCGAGCGTCACCGTTACCGCGTCCGTGCGTTCTGACCCAAGCTCCAACCACACAGGCTCGGAGTAGAGGTTCCCCGGCTTTCGCTCCAGCAGTTGCCCCTCTCCCTTGTCCGGAGGCAGGAGTAGCTCCCGTCCGTCCGCGAGCGAGAACAATTCATAGCGATTGAGCAGGGCCTGCGCGCGGTAGCGCCCGGGCGGAATCTCCGCCAAGGACCTTAGCGGATAACCCGCGGCGCTTGCATCGATCGTGACGGCCTCCCCCTGCCAGCCATTCACATCTACGCCGAACACGAGCTGCGTACCGGGGCCGTTGGATACCTGAAATCTCGGTTCGGCGTCGTCGTTGTTCGAGATGAACAGCAGCAGGCGGCCATCGAGTGCTTCTCCATCGAAATCCGCCGGCAGCGATATGGAGAAAACCGGCCCAGGCGCCGTCGCCGGGAACGCGACGAATGACATGAACGACGCGAGCAGTAGCATCGTCAGGACCGCCAGGCGCCGGGAAGTCGTGAGAACGGCGGACATGACGCTGCTCAGCCCATGGGCCGTTCGATGGAAGGCGGCGGCTGGGAGAACCAACCCGCGCCGCTTTCGGTGATGTAGATGCAGTCTTCAACCCTCACCCCGTAGCTTCCCGGGATGTAGATGCCGGGCTCGTTGGAAAAGCACATGCCGGGCTGCAGGGGCGTCTTTTCGTTCCCCACAAAGTTGATCGGCTCGTGGACGTCGAGACCAATTCCGTGACCCAGCCGGTGCGACAGGCCCGGGACCTGGAAGCCGGGCCCGAAGCCCTCATCTTCGTACAGGGCACGCACCGCGGCGTCGACCTGCCCGGCGGGCACGCCCGGCTTTGCCGTGGCAAAGGCCAGATCCTGTCCGCGGCGCACCAGGTCCCAAACGCGTCGTTGTTCCCGGGTAGGCTCGCCCACCACGAAAGTCCGCGAGATATCGGACCGGTAGCCGTCCACGCCGCAGCCAAAATCCATGAGTACCACGCTGCCATCACGCACGTACTCGGGCTCGCGGGAGCCGTGGGGAAGCGCACTCCCCTTATCGACCTGGGCGCCACCGGCCGGCCGCTCGCCCCCAAGCCGCGTCTGCGCATCTTTCATCAGGGCGGAGATATCCGGACCCGACATGCCTTTCTCGATCAGCGGGTAGACCGCGCGATAGGCCGCGATGGTGATGGCGCTGGCCTTCTTCATGAGCGCGATCTCGCTCGCCGTCTTAAACACGCGACATCCGTTGACCTCCGGCGCGGCGGAGCGGATGGTCCAGTCCTTCGCCGCCTCGCCGAGGCGGAAGGCCACGAAATAGCGTACGGCCTCGTCGAGGGCCACGGTTCCAGCCTTGGGGCTGTTCTTCCGCAGCCACGCGGCGAGCATGACGTAGGGATCCTGATCCTCTTCCCAGGTGAGGATCTCATCCGCCGCTCCCGCCATCTCACTGAGCCGCGATTCTTCGAACGCCGGCGTTATGAACGTGAGTCCGCCGTCGGCGGTGATCACCGCCGCGGTGATGCGTTCGCTCAGGTACCACTTCACCCCGGTGAAGTAATCCAGGCTCGAGCCACCCTCAATCAGAGCGGCGTAGGCGCCGTTCTCGGCGAGCAGTCCGCTGAGCTTGGCTCGGCGCTGCGCTCGCTCTTCGTCCGTGATAAAGCGGGCATCGCCCGTCATGGAGGACAGAGCGTCCAGCGCCGGATTGCCGGCGTTCGGGGAAACCGCGGCGGCAGCCTGCACAGAGACGGAGGAAAGCGCGGGTGCCGCGGCCGCAAGGGCAGCGCCACCGCGTAACAGCGCGCGACGTGAGTATTCGGTCATCGGGAACTCTCCTGGGTGAGGCGATGGCGAGCTGACTTGCCACCGCTGAAGATTTGGGCGGGGGGGCGAGAGCCGACCATTAACAGCGGCCGGCATCGCCCGGCACCGCCCTGTTGTACGGCCTCGTGGTGCCTAGTAGCGCCAGCTGCGCAGGTCGGCGCCTTCGGGCGCATGGGCCTCGATCAGCTCGAGGATACGCGGCACGTAGAAAGTGTTGTAGCGCAGGCGCGAAATGGCGTTGGAATTCTCATGATCGCCGTTCCAGCAGTGCTCGGCACGATCGCCGTAGTCGACTACCCCTTCGTAGGCCGGGGTCGCCGACTCGAGGAAGTCTTCCGTGAGATACACGGCGTTATTCAGATAATAGTTATCCATATCGCCGGTGTAGATATGGATCTTGCCCCGCAGCTTCGGCCCAAGCGTCGCCCAGTCCCGCTCCATGATGTAGCGCAGGTCGTAGTTTTCGCGCCAGTACGCGGCGACTTCCGGATCGATGACACCCGTGCGCTTGTCCCAGATGCGCTGCGGGTAGCCGTCGTCACCGTTCGGAGAGAACACCGCTTCCCACACGTCCCACTGCTGGCCGGAGCGGGTCTTGTCGCCGAGCACCAGTTCCCAGCGATTCTCGCCCTCCATGTAGCGGGAGATGTGGCCCAGGTAGTCGCGCCGGGCCGGCCGCTCTATGCGCGTAAAGGCCGCCTCACGGTAGTACGCATTGCGGTCCTCGTAGAGGTTGACCGTCATGAACTGCCCGAAGTCGATGGGGTCCGGACAGGCAGCGAAGGCGCCGTTGTATTCGTCCGGGTACTTCACCTGTACGGCCAGAGCCTCCCAGCCGCCGGTGGAGCCGCCATAGACGAAACGCGCCCAGCCCTCGCCAATGCCCTGGAAGGCTTCCTCGATCGCCGGGACCAGCTCGTAGGTAATCGCGTCGCCGTAGGGACCGATGTTTTCCGAGTTAACCGCGTAGCTGTCGTCGTAGTAGGGGTTGCTGTGGTCGATCTCCACAATCAGCATGCGCGGCGCGTCGTCCGAGATCCAGTACTGGTAAAAATCGTAGGCTTCCTGATCCTGGATGCGGTTGTAGCAGTCGAGGGAGAAGCGCTTGCTGTATTCGCACTCGACCTCGGGATCAGGTGGTGTGGTGCTGAAGCCACCGAAGTCCGCGGGGAAGTGTCCGTGGAATATCGCCAGCGGGAATCTCGCGTCCGGGTGGTCATCGAAGCCATGGGGGACCAGAACGTGCGCCCGCAGATAGACGTCCGTGCCCCAGAATTCCGACAGCAGCTCGCTGCGAATCTTGAGGTGACGAATATAGGTCGTGTCTTCGGGTTCCTCTATTACCGGGTTTACCTCGGACAGCTCGATGCGCGTAACGGAGCTGTCACTGGGGTCAAAGCTCAGTTTCATGGGCTCGCTGTACAGGTTGCCCGGCTCCTTACGCCAGTTCTGACCCGCGCCGCGGGCTGCGGGCAGCTTGACGGTTTTCCCGTTGGCGAGGTTGAAGGTGTCGTATTTGTGCAACACGGCCTGAACCCAGTAGTCGCCGGCGGGAACCGCATCGAGCGATACGGCGGGGAAGCCAAGCGCCTGGTCGTCGATCCGCGCCGTCTCGCCACGACGCCAGGCGTCCACGTTGATCCCGAAAATCTGTGCGGCATCGAAGTCGGCATTCACCTGGTCGCGGGGCTCCTTCTCATCGCTGGTGGCGATGATCAGGATCAGGCGGCCGTCGTAACTTTCCTCGGGCGCGCTTTGCGGCAGAACGAGCTCGAAGCTCGCCGCAGCCGCTTGCTGGCCGGGGAAGGCAAGCAGCGCGCCCAGAGCGAGGAACGAGGAGAAGAACGAGCGCGAACGGGATCGCTTTGTCATCGGGGGGCTCCTGCTTTCTTGTCGTTTGGTGTCTTCCGGTGCGGGCCGTGCCAATCGTCTCATCGTGTCTCCCGACGCCCAGGGCGACTCGACGACCGGGCTCATGCACGGACCAGCACGTGAACAGCGCGCAGGCATTGTGCCGTATTCGGCCGGGTTCGGGCAGCTCGTTTGACCGGCGGCGGCGAATTGTTCAGAAACCGCCTCGCGCGAAAAATTCGGTGAGACTGCTTCACTGTCGCTTCGAACTCTTCTAGTCTCCGCCCCTGGCTCTCACGCAGTGTTTACACCCTGCCCGTCACCATTCAATGGCTGGAATCCAAATATGAAGAAGAATCACGCCTTTGCATTCGCCCTGGGCGCTCTTGTGTTGCCCGTCCTGGTGCTCTTTGCCCAGAGCACCTCCGCGAGGCATCACGAGGGGACAAGCGCGGTCACTTACGATGCGGCGCTCTACGATGCCATGGCCTACCGCCTTGTGGGCCCCTACCGGGGCGGGCGCTCCGGCACGGTGACCGGCGTACCCGGAGACCGCGGTACCTATTACTTCGGCTCCTCCGGCAGCGGTGTCTGGAAGTCGGTTGACGGCGGCAGCAAGTGGCGCAACGTCTCCGATGGCTACTTCGGCGGCTCTGTTGGCTCCGTTGCCGTTTCCGAGTCCGATCCGAATGTGGTCTATGCGGGTCTCGGCGAGAAAACCGTGCGCGGCAACGTCTCGTCCAATTTCGGCGTATGGAAGTCCACTGACGGCGGTAAGACCTGGACCTTTATCGGCCTGGAAGACACGCACCACATCGGTCGTATCCGCGTTCATCCGAGCAATCCGGACATTGTGTACGTCGCGGCCATGGGCGACCTCTGGCAGCCCGGCGAGGCCCGGGGTGTGTACAAGAGCGAAGACGGCGGGGCGACCTGGACGAAGGTGCTCTACGCCAACGAAGATGCCGGCGCCGTGGATCTCGTCTTCGAGCCGGGCAATCCGCGCATCATCTATGCCAGCACCTGGAACGTCCGGCGCACGCCGCACAGCTTCTCCAGCGGCGGACCGGGTTCCGATCTTTGGAAAAGCTCGGACTCGGGAGCGACCTGGGAAAAGCTGACCGATCTGCCCAACATGCCGGCCGCGCCCCGCGGGATCATCGGCGTGACGGTGTCGCCGGCGAATCCCGACCGCGTCTGGGCCCTCATCGAAGCCGAGGATGGGGGCGTGTACCGCTCTGACGACGCGGGCAAGAGCTGGGAGAAGATCAACAGCGACCGCGCCCTGCGTTCCCGCGCCTGGTACTACACACGGATCATCGCGGACTCCCAGGACGAAAATAAGGTGTACGTGATGAACGTGTCCTACGCGGTCTCAACGGACGGGGGCAAAAGCTTCAGCCTGCACGTGGCACCGCATGGCGACCACCACGATCTATGGATCGACCCGGACGACAACAACCGCATGATCATCGGCGACGATGGCGGAGCGCAGGTCTCCACAGACGGCGGAGACAGCTGGACGACGTACCACAACCAGCCCACGGCGCAGTTTTATCGCATCGCTACCGACGATCACTTTCCCTATCGCATCTACGGCGCGCAGCAGGACAACTCGTCGATCCGTATTTCCCACCGCTCCGACGGTATCGCGATCACGGAGCGGGACTGGGAAGTCACCGCCGGAGGCGAGAGCGCATACCACGCCATCGATCCCGACAATAACGACGTGATCTACGGCGGCAACTACAAGGGTTACCTCTACCGCTACAACCACGGCAACGCCCAGCGGCGAGCCATCAACGTCTGGCCCCTGAATCCCGCGGGCTCCGGCGTCGAGGTCATGAAGTACCGTTTCAACTGGAATTTCCCGACCTTCTTCTCCCACCATGATCCAGACAGGCTGTACGCGTTCTCGCATCGCGTCCACGTCTCCAGGACCGAGGGTCAGGACTGGCAGACCATCAGCCCCGATCTGACCCGTGCCATTCCGGAAACCCTGGTGTCTTCCGGGGGACCCATCACGCAGGACAACACGGGGGTGGAGTTCTACGCCACGATTCTCACGGCGAACGAGAGCCCCTACGAGGAGGGTGTGCTTTGGACAGGCTCCGACGACGGGCTGCTCCACATTACCCGGGACGGTGGCACTACCTGGACCAACGTGACGCCCCCACAAGCCCCAAGGCTGCTCATGTGGAACTCTATCGATATCCACCCGACGCAAGAGGGCGGCGCCTACGTCGCGGGCACGCTGTACAAGACCGGCGATTTCGCACCGTACATGTATAAGACGATGGACTACGGCAAGACCTGGACCCGGATTACCAACGGCATCGAGGCTCCACATTTCACCCGCGTACTGCGGGCCGATCCGGAGCGCGCCGGGCTGCTCTACGCGGGAACCGAGTACGGCATGTACCTGTCCTTCGACGACGGCATGAGCTGGCAGCCGTTTCAGCTCAATCTGCCGGAGGTGCCGATAACGGACTTGCAGGTTCGCGATCTGAACCTGATTGTTGCCACCCAGGGCCGCAGCTTTTGGATCATCGATGATCTTACTCCGCTGCATCAGCTCAGCGACGACATCGCCGCCGCGAACTTTCACCTGTACCAACCCAAACCCAGCTATCGCATGCGACAGAGCGGTCGCGGAAAACGCGATCCCCTGCTGGAAGGAGAAAACCATCCCCTGGGCGTGATGTTCTATTTCACGCTTAATCAGGATCTAGGCGACGACGATGTGGTCAGCCTGGAGATCCTCGAAGCGGATGGGTCACCGGTGAAGCAGTTCACAAGCAGCGCCGAAGACGAGGACGACAAGCTCGAAGTCGAGCGCGGCGCCAACCAGTTTATCTGGGATATGCGCTATCCCGACGCCGTATCCTTCGACGGCCTCGTCCTGTACTCCGCAAACACCAAGGGACCGGTGGCCGTGCCGGGATCCTACCGCGCGCGCCTGACGATGAACGGCGAGAGTGTTGAGCAGGAATTCGAGATTCTCATGGATCCCCGGGCCGAGAGCACCCTCGCTGACCTGCAGGCGCAGTTCGCCTTCCTGATCCAGGTACGCGACAAGCTCTCCGAAGCGCACCAGGCGGTGATCGACATTCGCAAGCTGTACGAGGATCTCGCCTACCTGGAGGCCAAAGTCGACGGCCAGCCCAATGCCGAGGCACTGCTGGAAGCCATAAAAGGACTGCGCGACGCCGCCAGCGTGATCGAGAACAACCTGCACGAGACCCGCAATGAGGCTCGCCAGGATCCGTTGAACTTCGGGATCAAGCTCAACAACCGTCTCGCCTATCTGGCCACGCACGAATCGGCAGGCGACTTTGCACCGACGGACCAGGGCGATGCCTACCGTCGCGAGGTCTCAGCCCAGATCGACGCCGAGCTTCAGGCCCTGGACAGACTGCTCGCCGAGAGCCTGCCCAGGATCAACGCGATGGTGAGAGAACGGGGTGTGAAGATGCTGGGGGCGGCTGATTAGCCAGGCGAGCCACCTCCTGGATGGCGAAGGTCCAGGTTGGAACATCCGGTGCCGAGTACGCGATCCTCACGCCTGAGGGCGCCACGCCCTCGGTCACGGCGAAAGCGCGACCCGGAGCTACGGCGATGCCGAGTTCCGCGCACGCGGCGGTAAAGGCTTCCGCCCGCCATCCACTCGGAAGTTCGAGCCAGGCATGCAAGGCTTCGGGCGCGCTGTGATAATCCAGGCCCTGAAAAGCCTCCGCCGCGATGCTGAACATTTCTTCGGCTTCCCGACGCTTCATTTCCTCGACAGAGGCCACCACGCCTTCTTCAATCCAGAACTCAGCGAGGGCGGCAGAAAGTGATGGCGCCATCCAGCCGCCGCGCTGCACCGCGGCGGCAACGGGCTCTTTCAGCCGCTCCGGCGCGATAATCAGCCCCAGCGAAATACCGGGCATCAGGCGCTTCGACAGACTGTCGACCTGGATCACCCGGTCCAGAGCGTAGCAGGCAAGTGGGGTCGCCGGCCGCAGAAATCCGTAAACCCGGTCCTCGATAGCAACAAGATTCAGATCTTCCAGGAGCTCCGCGATCCGGGATCGACGCTGCGCTGACATAGTGCGCACCAGTGGACTCTGGAGAGTTGGCTGCAGGTAGACCCCATCGAGACCCCGCGCCGCGGCGTCCTGGAGCGCCCGCGGCACCACGCCTTCATCGTCGACCGCCAGCGGCACCAGTTCGATACCCAGCATGCGTGCAGCGGAGATCGCAAAGGGGTAGGTCAGCGATTCCACCGCAATCCGCCCTCCGCGAACCGCGAGCGCGGAAAATGCCGCGGCGATCGCCTGCTTCCCGTTACCGGCCAGAAGCAGGTTTTCAGGATCGGGAGCATACTCACCGACACTCGTCATCCGCGCCAGCGCCGCGCGGACCGAGCGACCGAAACGTAGGGACGGCGGCGCAAAAGCGGCAGGACTCAGGTGCTGCGCGAAGAATCGCCGAGTCGATGAGGCAATCGCTTCCCTGGCCTCGGGGCCGAGGCGAAACATGATTTCCAGATCGATGCCGGCGGTCGCCGGCTCCTGCACAGACGGCGCCAGGGGCGCAAAGCGATTGCACACGTAGGTGCCGCGCCCCACCTCTCCGGATACCAGGCCGCGCCTCTTCAGTTCCTCATATACCCGACTGGCGGTAGAGACGGCGATACCCTCCTCCACGGCAAATCGGCGCTGCGGAGGAAGACGCGTCCCAAGGGGTAGTTTTCCACTTGCGATGCGTTGAGCCAAGTGATCGGCGATCTGCACAAACGGCTTCACCTGCATATTGCTCCGAGATCAATATAATTATTGCTCGGAACAATATAGTCGTGCTTACATTGGTGTCGCAAGGAGCCGAGTATGCCGACCTGTTCTCCCGTACACCGAATGACGCATTACATGCGCTGGGCTGACGATGCGATGCTGCGCAACGCCGAGCGACTGCCGCCCAGCGATCTTTCTGCTCCTCGCACCGCTCTCTTTTCCTCCATTCGCGGCACCTTCGACCACACCCTCGTCGTGGCCGAGATTTTCCTCGCCCACCTGACCGGAGTCACGCACCCGCATACCGCGCGAACCCGACACCCGTCGCCGCCCTTCGCCGAGGTGGCGGCGCGCCTGCGTGCACTCAACGAGCGATTCGTAGCCTTCGCGGGTGAATGGTCCGATTGCACCCTCAGTGAAAAGATCAGCTTCGAGTTTGTCGGGGGCGGAGATGGCCAGATGTCTCGTGAAGATATCCTGCTTCACCTGGTCAACCACTCCACCTACCACCGGGGCTTCGTCAGCACCTTGCTTTACCCTCACGGACCCGAATTTGCCGCGACGGATTACACCGTGTTTCTCCGGGACGTCTGGCCCGGGCTCTCGGCCCCACGGCTTCGCTAGCGTGTTATCAGCCGATAAGCTCTTCGCATTTGCGGCGATCGTAGTACTGCTGATCACTTCACCGGGACCCAATCTGTTCCTGCTTCTGAGAAATACGCCGGTGCACGGCATGCGCTCGGGATTCGCGGCGATTCTGGGTTTTGCCGTCGCAATCATCACTCACGCCGTTCTATCGGTGCTCGGCATCGGGACCGTGATGCTCTCCTCTCCCCTGGGCTTCGCGACGCTTAAACTCCTCGGCGCGCTCTACCTGATATGGCTCGGTGTGAGGGCGTTCAAGGCGTTCGGAGACGGCGAGGCGATCGCGGTACCTGAGCTCCTAAACCCGGCGCCTCGAACCCCTTCACTCGCCTTGCGAGTGAGCTTCCGGGAAGGCTTCCTGACGAACGCTCTGAATCCCAAACTGGCGGTGTTCTATCTGGCGATCTTTCCGCAGTTTCTTGAGACCGCGGGCGCGCCCCTACTGCTCCAGGGCATGCTTTTCGGCGCCGTACACGCTGTCCTGGCGGTCAGCTGGTACGGACTGGTGGTGCTTGGCCTGTCCGGGATCAGTCGCTGGATTTCAAGCGGGTCGGTCTGGCGGACGATCCGGGGGCTGTCCGGCGTCAGCCTGATCTACCTGGGCTTTCGACTGCTGACGATTCGAAACGAGAACGGCGGGTGAACGCCGCCGCGGGTGCGCCCGGGATCAACATTTCGCGGAGGTCGCGGGATCCCCGGTTTGTGAAATGGACTCAGCCCGCGTGAAGCGGCACATAGGAAACTTTATCGCGTCCCTTTTCCTTGGATTCATACACACCCTGATCCGAGCGATTGATCAGGGACGTGGCCAGCTCCAACTGCTCTTTCTCGTCGATGCGCCGCGTGGGCTGCCAGCAGCAGACGCCCATCGACAGCGTGACCGAAATGCTTACGGTGCTGTCCTCATCGCCAATATCAATGGGTAGCTGACTCACGCGGCTGCGCAGGCGTTCGGCGATCTCCATGGCGAGTTCTTTTCCACAGTTGGGTAGCACCAGCGCGAACTCCTCACCGCCATAGCGACATACATGATCGACTTTGCGCAGCGTCTCGCGAAAGAACTGCGCGACAACGCGAAGCACCTTGTCGCCTGCGGGGTGACCGTGGCTATCGTTTATGGCCTTGAAGTGGTCCAGGTCTACGAACAGCAGACACAGCGGGTCCCGGCTTCGGCTCGCGCGGGAGATCTCCGTTTCAAGACCACTGTGAAATCCGCGTCGGTTTCTCACCTTGGTGAGGGGATCCATCAGCGAGAGTAGACGCAAGCGTTCCTGGTTCAAGGCGTTTTCAATGCACACCGCTACGATGGACGCCATGTGCGAGATGAACTCCGTCGACTTTTCCCCGGTAAAACGCTGCGCCTCCCGAGCACCCAGATGCATGCTGCCCACAAAAGCCCCCTTCCGATGCAGCGGTAACAGGGCTGCGGAGCGCAATCCCTGGCCCTTGAAGACCGGTAGAGGATTGATCTCCTGTATAGACACAAGCCGCACGCCGATCGAGTCGGGGTACAGCCGTTGGAAGGTCCGATCGTTTTTGAGGAAGCCGACCGAGGGATGAGCCTGGAAGGGCTCGGGAAAGAGTTCACCCAGCGAACTTTGCGGATCGTGGAGCCAGAGTTCGATGGCCGCGAGGTGGAAAATTTTCTTGCTCGTTTTCAGAAGCGTCGTCAGGAGTTCTTCAAGGCTATCGGCCGACAACAGCTCCAGCTCGAACTGCTGATAGCGGCGCAGAACCTTCTCGTTGTGTGCCGCGTCATCAAACAGCTGCTGCATGGAACGAGCCTGCGCGTCGGAAGACGTTCCGTGGGAACGCTGGCGCTTGGGCTCGTTCATAGTCAGTTTCCGGTCCGTGGCTAGCGACTCCTGCAGGCTCGGCACGCTGCCGCTGCTTGTTGTTACGAGTATCGACGAGGCCGGTTGGCTGTACTTTTCACCTCAGCCCCACCTCAGCCCCACCTCAGCCCCAGCTCGGCGTTAGCTAGTTTGCACCTGGGCCCGCTTCGTCGGCTCGGCCAACTCCAGTTTACATCTCGTGTCGGGTGTCCGTATGGCGATCAGCCCCTCTAGCTTCGATGACGAGAGATCGTCCCCCCTGATTCATAGCAGGGCGTCTTCCCCCGTCATGCATTCGATTAACACCGACCGTTTTCTTCAAGATACCTGATCAGCAATATCATGGCGTTGCGCTTTGCGTACTCGTGCCGGTTTTGCTCCATGTACTCAACGATAGCCGGGATTTTGAAGAGTGTTCTCGGATCCGTGCAATAGACCGGCTGAAGATAGTCGGTGCCTTCGTCGAGGCTCGCGATGAGATCTAACGCTCCCCCCACGTAGGCGTTGAGCAGCGGATTTTCGCTGCAGGAGGCTTCGCCCATTTCGCAGATCCGAAAGAATTCGTCTGTGGTCAGTGCCGACGCGTCACGAGTGACGAGCAGAAACGCGGCGAGCGGGCCCAACAGGGCGAATCGTGTGCTGCGAATGTTCATCAAATTCCTCTTGACGTTATTAAAATAAAACAATAATTTATTGCTGTGATTAGATGATGTCAAGGAAGTGATCATGGCTCGCTACTTCTCGATCCTGGTGGTCTGGGGCTGCGTGGCGGCATTTGTTGCGGGCAGCGGCGTCATGCTCTATTGCCTGGTTGATGTTCAGGCCTTCGCCAGACTGGCTCAGAACGATTTACACATGGCCATACGCTGGGAGACGGTCACCACAGCTCAGTGGTACAGCCTGTTGTTGCTGACAGCCATCAATGTCGCCATCGGTCTGACGGGGCTCTTTTTTCTGCGCCGGGCGTTCCTGAATTTCGCACGCGGCAAATTCTTTGATGTGTCGAACAGCAAGGACCTGCGGCTGTTCTCGGTGTTTCTTTTTATGCAGGCAATAGCGGCGCCTGTGTACCACTCCCTGGCGAGTGTTCTCTTGTCCTGGAACCATGCGCCGGGAGAGAAAATGCTCTCCATCGCCATCGGCAGTTCCGAGCTTCAGGTCGTCCTGCTGGCGATGATCTTATGGGTGATCAGCGACATGCTCGTGAGGGGCGTTGCAATCCAGCAGGAAAATCAGCAATTCATTTAGGCCGGCCCAATGCCCATTGTTATGCACCTTGACGTCATGCTGGCCAAGCGGAAAGTCCGTGGGAAGGAGCTTGCGGCGGCCGTGGGCGTGACGGAGCAGAACCTTTCGCTCCTGCGCACGGGCAAGGTGAAAGGGGTTCGTTTCTCGACGCTGGGCCGTATTTGCGACGTACTGGAGTGCCAGCCCGGAGACATACTTGAGTACGTCCCTGAATGAGCATATCGCCCGTAGGTACTGCTGCGCTTGCGGCCTCGGTATCGCCGCTGGCTACGTAGCGGCCTAGGTAGCGCCCTACGTAGCGACTTAATCTTGCGACTTAACATCGCGATGGCAGGAATACTGGTCGGCGCAGATGCAGAAACCGGCGCGCGGACCGACCTACGCAGCGCATCGGGCTGATAAGCGGCTCGCAGCTCAAACACGACGAGTCGTCTGGACCGCTTCGGGTGTGCCTCGAGGAGCGCCCGAATGTCTAACGTTACGGACGAGCCGCTCAACGATCCGGCCCGCTTGAGCAAAGGTTGGGGGGCAGCATAGAATACTGTCCAGTCCATCATAGAATGGGCGTTCGGGCGGATTTCGTAATTATTTACTTTTCCACAGTGTGACGAAGGCACAGGTTGTGCCGCGCGTCGCTCGCTATAATTTTGAGCCGTTAGTTGTGTGTGCTCATCGGCGGAAGGTAGCCCACAGTGAAGACCAAACTGACGTCAAGGAAACAGGAACATACCTTGCGTGCATGGCGCGCGTTCATGCTGTGCGCGACGCTGCTTTTCTCCGCACACGGTACATCGACCGAGTCGTCCGACCCCGAAGAGGACCTCACCGAAGGACTGGGCATCGCCGTGCTCTGGGCGGCACTCAAGGCGCAGGCGCCCGCCGCGAACGTAGAGCTCTCGCTGGATCCGGAAACCGTGCCATACGGAAATGGGCCGGACTTCTGCCCGCTCGCATCGGAAGACGACTGGGGTCATTTCGTGACCATGAGCGAGCTTGGTGGCGCCGGCGTAGATTTTGAAGAAACGTTCCTGGTCCAGTACTACCGCTCTGACGGGCAATTGGACGGCAGCTTCCCCGTTCCACTCAGCTCCTTCTTTGACAATTGTGACAGCCCGGAAAGTAATCGTCTCGAGCCCAATGGCGCTCTGTGCGGCGAAATATGTCACCGGGACTCCATCAATGGTAGGGCTCGGGTTGAATACATCTTCAACGGAGTGGATGACTCAGGCAATCCGGTCAACGTGACCGGTTCGGCGGAGTTGCTCCCCTTTGAGCCACCGCCACCCTAGAAACCGTTCTGTTCCGCTAACCCGCATCATTTCAGCGAATCACTGGACCAAAACACCCGGAAATCGTTGATCTGCCCGCCCTGGCATGGGTGGCAGGTTGAGTGACCCACCGGGTCCGGTGATTTGCATCGAATTACGGCAATACGGGGCCACCGCGGAATGAAAGCCTTACGCCCAGAGCCGTGATCGAGAGCGAACTACCCGCATCCTGCAACGGGTACAGTCCAGCAAATAATCATACAAATGCGACTCAGTAACATTTAGAATGCTGCGCGTCAGCGCAGCGGCGGCCGTACGCACGCTGGCTCTCCCTCAGGCTTCAGGACCCTTGAACATGGCTCGCTACGCTCCCGACGCGCGAAGATCACTCCTTGGACTGGCGATTGCTCTCGCAACCTGCCCGCTAGCTCTCGCGCAGCAAAGTGAAGAATCCGCGAGCAACAACGACGAAGCACCGGCCGGCGAAGATGTCGTTGAAGAAGTCATCGTGCGTGCGCACTACCGCGAATACGACCCGACGCGAGCGGACGCCTTCCAGCTTGGCCTCGACATCCTGAAGACCCCGGCGTCGGTGAGCGTGATCAGCCAGGACCTTCTGCAGGATCTGCAGGTAAACAATATTGACGAGGCGTTGCGCAACGTGGCGGGGGTTACGCGCCTGAAGACGGGCAACGGCGGCGGTGAGAGTGTCCTGATTCGCGGCTTTGGAGCCACCACCTTCAAAGACGGCGCCCCTATTGCCAACGGCCTGAACGTCGCGAGTCTACCCTCCACTGAGCCTGCGAATCTCGAACGCATCGAAGTGCTCAAGGGCCCCTCGGCCCTGCTCTACGGTGAAGGTGGCCCCGGGGGACTGATCAACTACGTGACCAAGCGCCCCGAAGCGCGTCGCTCGACAACCATTGAAGTCCTCGCCGGGAGCTACGATTTCTACAAGCTGGAGCTGGATACGACGGGCGCGTTTACGGACGGCGGACCCTTCGCCTATCGCGTCGTCGGTACCTACGAGGATTCAAAGAGCTTCCGCGATCATACGTCTCGCGAGCGGTTGCTCGTTAACCCGAGCGTATCCTGGTCCGGCGACAAGGGCTCGGTTGTACTGGGGGTCGAGTACATCGACGATGACTATACCCAAGATCGCGGACAGGTACTCGACGGGGACCTTGTGGGTGGGTACTTCTACGGCCCTAATCAGGACGTCGACCAGTTCTACGGCATCCCAGATTTCAACGACCGCTCCGTCGCCGAATCCACCCGCATCTATGCCCTTGCGGACTACCAGGTCCTTCCCAACTGGCGCATTGAGGCAACGATCCAGGAAACGGAAAACGACAAGCTGTTTTTCGACACGAACAACGGCCCCATACCGCCGACCTTCAGCCTCATCGGCGCCGAGGGAACGGCCCTCGCGAACACCGTGCTGATCACGGCGAACTCAGCTGATTCAACGGGCACCGTGCAGCAGTACACGTTCAAGAATTTTATCGATCTCATCGGGCCCGGCGATGTGGAGCACCAGATTCTGGCGTCGTACACCTTCGAGCAATCCGAGGTGAACGGCCAGGGAGTTGTCAGTGCCGACACGGTGTTCCACAACATTGTCACGGGCACCTACGCGGTCAACAATCCCGCGGCGATCACGGATGACCCCGCGTCGCTGCTCAACTTTATGGATAGCGGCTCCGGTACCCGCGCGGATTTCGATGAAACCGGTATAAACGTCCTCGACTACATCACCATCAATGAGCACTGGGCCGTTCTGGCGGGTTTTCGCTACTCCGA
Source organism: Pseudomonadota bacterium (assembly GCA_038748515.1). Classification (GTDB taxonomy): domain Bacteria; phylum Pseudomonadota; class Gammaproteobacteria; order Pseudomonadales; family Halieaceae; genus Congregibacter. The sequence goes on along the minus strand of JBCDIW010000002.1, from coordinate 165,378 downwards.
ATACAAGGACAACCTCTCGGACTTTGAGGACGATGACCTGAGTTTCCGCGGCGGCATCGTCTACTCCTTCAACGACGAACTCTCGACCTTTCTGAGCTACGCCGAGGGCTATACCTCCTCCGGGGGGCGTCAGGGCCTCAACGATCAAACCATCGACCCCGCCACCTCCACCTCCTGGGAACTGGGAATCAAGTGGCAGCCGAACGGCGATCAATTGCTTGTCACAGGCACGATCTACGACGTTGTCGAAGAAGGCGTCTCGTTCCTCGTGAACCCGCAGGCACCGCCCGTGGAACAACGCTTCGGGAACATCGGCGAATACAGATCGCGTGGTTTTGAGGTCGAGGTCGTTGGGCGCATCACCGACGCGTGGCGCATCCAGGCCGGTTACTCCTTTATCGACAACGAGGTGTTGGACGGAGGGACGACGTTTGTCTTCGGTCCATTGCAGTTCGGCTTCCAGGACGGGGTAACGTTACCGGGCATTCCGGAACACGCCGTCAACCTGGCGTCCTTTTACGAGATTCCGCTGGCGGGCGGCCAGTTCGGCTTCGGTGGTTCTCTCAACTACCAGGACGAGGTTTTCGCGAGCGGGGAAAACCGGGCCGTCTATGACAGCTGGGTAGAGGTGGGTGCCATGGTCTACTACAGCCGTGACCGCTGGAAGGCACAGCTCAACGCCATCAACCTTTTCGACGAGGACTACCTGCTTACCCAGGGAAGCGTCACACCGGACGTATTTGCGGCCATCCGCGTTGGCACGTCGCGGCCACGCACCTTGATCGGGTCAATCGCCTACGAGTTTTGATCCGTTCCGAATTGAGCCACTGATGCCATGACGGGCAGGAACTGTGCCCCTTTAAAGCAGGGCCGTGCGCCGCGAAGGGGCCACCCTCGCCAGCCTACCCCGCTCTAATGTGTGGGTACTGTCAGCCCGGAACGACGGACTTCAGTTTATGGCGTAGGGGTCGACGTCCGTACGCCTCAGGATGCGCCGGTACGGGGCGGGGGATTTGCGAATGGCGAGGATCATCAGTTGATCGAAGCGTGATGACCGGCGGCGTGCGCGCTGCACCAGCCGGGCGACGCCGGGCGTCGTCGGAATCAGCATAAGCAGGGCCAGAAGGAGAAACACCAGACCGAAGGGAATCGGCGTCAGGACCCCGATAAAGCCGATAAGCAGAAAAACGAAACCGACTGCCATAATCAAAACGCGGGCCATGCTCATCAATCTCCTTAGTCTCCTCACTTTCCTGACTTACCCCACTTTCCCCACTTACCCCACTTACCCCACTTACCCCACTTACCCCACTTACCCCACTCGTAGGGCGACAGTCTCATCCGACTTGCTCCTCTAAAGGTAGTGGACGCCCGCTGACGCTGTAAATACGGCTCATCGCAGCGGGTCGTCGTTTCAACGTAAAGCGCGCTGCGGCCGGCCTGGGCCATGTGCGGCACCGGGAGGGGCTCCCTTGGGTACCTGAAATCCCGCCGCAGCCGCCGCGCCTCCATGTCGTCTGGGTCCAGGGCCTGCGCTGGGCAAGCCACCAACTGTGCATATGCACAAACATTGCAGAATTTGTGCTTCTGCATATACTTCGACTATGAAAAACGTGCCTCATCCTGAACCATCCGCGGTACTCGGCCGCAGCTTGTTGGCGGCGGCCGAAGAACTGGGCGTGAGCAAGGCGGACATCGGCGCCATCATCGGGCGTGATCGCACCACTATTCACCGCAACGGCATAGACCCCGAAAGCAAGGCGGGGGAGCTTGCGCTGATGTTCATCCGCATCTATCGCTCGCTGTTTGCGTTGATGGGCGGGGATCGGGACAACATGCGCCACTTTCTGCGCACCGATAACCTGGGAACGCACGGTATACCCGCTGAACAACTGCACGATATTCAGGGCATGGTGGCTGTCTGCACCTACCTTGATGCGATACGCGGGAAGGGGTGACTACACTCCCGGAGATCATCTTTGGACGATTCGATACTTCGGTTGAGCGAATTGTCGAGCGGCAGGAAGACTCCGCGACCACACGCATCACCGAGGACCTGATCGAGCAGCAGATGCTTGAAGAGTTGCTGGAGCGCAGCAAGCCCGGCCTGCTCAATGGCCGCATCCACTATCTCCTGGGCACACCGTTTCGCTATCCACCACTGGACTACGGCAGTCGCTTTGGCACTCCCCATGATCGCTGGATCTTCTATGGGTCGCTCGATAGCGAAACCTGCCTACGGGAGTGCGGCTACTACCGTCTCAAGTTGCTCTTCGACATGGCCGAGCCACCGCCCAGGCCGCTCGGCTGTGAGCACACGATGTTTGCGGTCGAACTGGCCGCGGAACGGTCTGTGGACCTGTGTTCGCAAGGCTACGCCGGTATGAGTGATGACCTTGCGTCCGTGGAAAGCTATGCCCTCACTCACCGGATCGGGCAACAGGCTCGCGATGCGAACGCACAGATGCTGGTTTTTCAGTCGGCCAGAGGCGCGGGAAAAAATGTCGCCGTCTTCGACGAAGACGTTTTCGCTAGCGAGCCCGTGAATCAGCGACTATGGATATCGCAGGTGCGCTCAGACCGCGTGATGTTTCGCGGCAAACAGGGCTTCTTTCAGTTCCCGGTCGAGGACTACGAGTCCGCTAACGGAGAGTTTCCTCGCATCGCAATATGACACTGTCCCATCGGATCTCGCGTCGTGCGCGTTCGGCATTGCGAAGCGATTCCCAAACGCGTCGATCTCGGCCGGGTTCAAAACCAGCCAACCCAAGTGCGTAAATAGGGACTTTCAAATAGGCATAAACTCTCGTTTTTTCGGCGCATCGAAGGCAAGCATTCTAAAAATGGCGCGAAAAGTGCCAACAATTAACGTTATCAATCCCCACAATCCGTACTTTGGTCGATCCACACAGTTCGTTTAGGCTCTAGCGGAAAGTGTGAATTGGGTCACATTTTTTAATAACTATTAAAGGCGCCAGACCCGGCACTCCACGGTGCTTCGTTTGAGCGCAATCCAGGGCTGTTCCACAGCCGACCAACGAGACCAGGGGAACTTAGCATGCGTAATTACAAGGGAATGTCGCATCTACGGGTGCGTGAGCGAGCTGCCGTGCGACGGCTCGGCAGCGTGAAAAGGAGCGACGCCAGGGGCGAAAAGTCTCGACTGTGCCAGGGTTTGGCACTTGGCCTGATGCTGCTTGCACCGGGCCTGGGTGCCGCTGCCGACAGGTTCGAGATACGCGGGGCAGGAACGATTCCAAACTCGGTCACGACCAACAAGCTCGATTCACCGCTCCTGATCCAGTCTGTGGATTCCGTCGACAGCGTGCTCGCCGCCCGCGCCAATGAGCGGATCAAGGTGATTGTCCGCCTCAAGGGCGACCCGGTAACGCGGCATTTCGACCAGTCGACCGCCGGCCAACAGGCGAGAAAAGAAGCGCTCAAGGCTCGGCAGTCCGCATTCATGGCACGAGCGGATCAGCTTGCACCCGGCAATAAAGAACTGGCCTCCACGCAGGTCGTACTCAACTCGGTATTTCTTGACGTAAAGGCTTCACAGATCGATGCGCTGCGCGAGGACCCGGAAGTGTTCAGCGTCCATCGCGTCGGTAACTACGAGCTCGAGCTTTCGGAAACCGTTCCCTACATCGGCGCGGCCGCCGTGCAGGACGCCGGACTGGACGGTAGCGGCGTGACCGTGGCCGTGCTGGACAGTGGCATCGATTACCTGCACGCCGACCTGGGCGGATCGGGCGATCCGGTGGAATACGCGGCCAATGATCGCGACATCATCGAGCCGGGAACCTTTCCCACAGCCAAAGTCGTGGGTGGCTTCGACTTCGTTGGCGAAACCTGGCCAAGCGGCCCGGAAGGGCGCGACGGTCCCCTGAGCCCCGACCCTGATCCCCTCGACTTTGAAGGCCATGGAACCCACGTCGCCGACATCATCGCGGGGGCAAAGGGCGTGGCCCCAGGGGTCGATCTCTACGCAGTGAAGGTGTGTTCCGCCGTAGACTCGGCCTGTTCCGGTATTGCCCTGATCCAGGGCATGGAATTCATCGTCGACCCGAACGGGGATGGCGATACCTCCGACCACGTGGACATCAATAACATGTCTCTGGGTTCGTTGTACGGTCAGGCCTTCGACGACGATCTTGCCGCGGCGGTAGACAATGCGACTGCGGTGGGCGTGCTCACGGTGGCTTCCGCGGGCAACAGCAGCGACAAGCCTTACGCCAACGGAACGCCGGCCAGTGCGAGTACCGCCCTCTCCGTTGCTCAAACGCAGGTGCCCTCGGCTGAGTTGCCGTTCGTGAACGTGGAAGGTACGGACTATCCCGCCGTGTTCCAGCCCTGGTCAACGGCCCCGGACGGGATTACGGACGGATCACTGCAGTACGGTGATGGAGCCGGTGGCAACCTCAACGGTTGCGCCCCATTCGCGCCCGGCAGTCTGACCGGACTGGTTGTGCTGATCGATCGTGGCGCCTGTAACTTCACCCTCAAGATCAAGAACGTGCAGGACGCTGGCGCTGTCATCGGTATCATCGGCCTCATTGCCCCCGGCGATCCGTTCTCTGGCGGTGACGGTGGAGACGGTCCCATCACGATCCCGGGCTACATGGTGAGTCAGGCGGACTCCAACGCGATGATGGCACAGGTTGGTTCCCTGGCTTCCGTTGATCCGAGCGGTGGACTGCCGCTGATCGGCACGATGGTCGGCAGCTCATCTCGCGGTCCGCAGCACGAGGTCGATACGCTCATCAAGCCGGAAATCGGTGCGCCGGGAGCTTCCGTATCCGCGATCGCCGGCTCGGGTGTGGGCACCGGTCCCTTTGGCGGAACTTCCGGGGCCGCCCCCATGGCCTCGGGAGTAGCTGCGTTGCTGCTGGAATCCGAGCCCATGCTCTCGCCCCTCGAGGCGAAAGCGCGACTGATCAACAACGGCGAAACGAACATCGATACGGACTCCTTCACCGGACTCGCGCCGATTACGCGCATCGGTGGCGGTGAAGTTCGTGCCGACTGGGCGATCACAGCCACGACGGCGGCATGGGACGGGGCGAATGGCAACGGCACGTTGAGCTTTGGTTTTATCGACGTTGTCGGCACGGCCAAGTTGAGGAAGGAACTCATCATTGCCAACTATGCCAACGAAAAGAGGGACTACAACGTCGAAATCGTCTACCGCTACGCGGACGACGAAGCGAGCGGTGCTGTTACCTTTAAACAGCCGAATCCTGTCACCGTAGGCGCTACGAAGCCTGGCAAAGAGCCCAAGACCAGAAAAGTGTCGATCGAGATGGAGATTCACGGTGATCTCCTCGGCGGCAACACCATGAACTCCGGTATTGCGGGCGCAGACCCGGACTCGCTTACGGCGCAGGAGTTTGACGGCTATGTGATTGTCAGTTCGGGAGAAAGCAGCGTACACGTGCCCTGGCACGTACTCCCGCGCAAGGCCGCGGATGTTTACGTGACCGGCAATCGGAAGAAGTTCCATGGCAAAGGCCAGGGCGGGGAAGCCGAGAAAGGCGGCAAGCCGAATGGCGAATTGAAGTTCGAGGACGGACTGGCTCTGATCGCGCTGGACAACCGCGGGGTCGGCACGGCGCAGATCGACGCTTACTCGGTCATCGCGGTGAGCGGAGACCTGCCGGAGGGGGAACTCGGTCAACAATCTCCAACGCCGGATATCCGTGCGGTGGGGGTAAATACCGTCCCCGTAGGGCCTAACTTTTGTCTGTCAGAACCGTCGTTCGTCTGGGAATTTGCGATTACTACCTGGGAGCGCCAGCAGCACTTGTTGCCGGTCAGCCACCAGGTGGGCCTCGACATCGATCGCGACGGTGAAGTCGACTATGTGATCCTGAACCGCGATTTCTCCGGACCGGACACTATCTCCGACGGTCGCCAGCTGGCCTGGGTGCTTGACGTAGAAGCGGAGACGCTTGGGGCATTTTTCTTCGCAGAGCACTCGACGAACACGGGCAACACCGTACTGCGCGTCTGCGCTGAGCAGGTGGGTCTGACTGGGGCGGACCTGTTCACCACAAACGTCGACGTCTCAGTCCTCGCTCAGGATGTCTACTTCGGGGGACCGGGCGACGAGCTTGGTCCGGTCACTATTACTCCGTTCGCTGAGCAGTACTTCGCACTGCCGGAAGATATCCCCGGCGGAGAAAGTACGGAGATCCTCACCTTTGACCTGGGCCTGTTCCCCGGAAACACGCCTGAGTTTGGGGTCCTGATGATCACCAACGGCGATCGCGGTGCCGCAAACCACGGCGGTGCCACAGAGGAATCGGAGGCGTTGCTCTTCTCGGTGAAGTGAACACACGCCGGCCCTGGCGCCGGCTTACACCGCTACTGTCTGCGTTTTGGGGCCCCAAGGGGCCCCTTTTCATTGCGGAAGGCTGCTCGCAGTAGAAGTAGGCCTCGCCCTCCCGCGCTGTTTTTGGGTACGCGTCCTGGACGCCGTGCCGAGCGATCGTTCGCACCGTCGGCGGGGAAAGGGGCTACTGAGCGAGAGACCGGGTTCCGCGTAGCGTCAGCGACATCTCTTCTCCGTCGCGCAGGATGCCATAGCGAGTACTCCCACCAGAGCGAAGCGCCCGGCTGAGCCGCGAGCCTTGGGAAGGGTTGTCCAGTGACGTACCGTTCACGGAGACGATGATGTCGCCGTCGCGAAAGCCCAGTGCTTCCAGGCGGGCGCTGTCCCGGGCAGGACTGACACGATAACCGATGAGAGCGCCATCGCTGGAAGCGGCCTCGATGTTTATGACGCTCGACAGTGGATCGTCCGCTGATACCGCGCCGCGACGCTGAACGGACGCCAGTTCGCGAATGCGGCGGTTGCGGGCGTCCAGTTCAGCTTGACGACCTCTTTCCGCGGCGGCGTCGGCCGTGCGGTCCAGACTTGCCTGGCTGGTTATACGACCACTGTCGTCATACAGGGGCAGAAACTCATAGCGACCACCGTTGTCGAGGATGACGCGGTCGGCCAGGATCTTTGCCACGGATACATCGCCGCCGAGCGGCAACTCATCGCCCGCGGAGTATTGTGCCTGTGTTTGCGAGGACTCGATCACCGCGCGATCCGTGGCGATGTCCGCCGTATAGAACAGGCCCACGAGGAGTAGCGGCAACCGGGATTCTTCTGCGTTGTCCTCTATGTCGGCCAGCGCCTGGGCTTCGGCTTCGAGTCGGGCAAGTCGTTCCCGTAGCGCGGTTTCCTCGGCGCTACTTCCAGGCGTGCCGAACAGGGGGGAGCGGCTCAGAACGTTGATGTCGATTTGCGGGCGCTGCCCGGTGCCGGCCACCCGGTCGGGGGCAATGCCGATCCTGGCGTCTCGCGACGGGACAGCCGAAGACTGAAGGAATACACGAGAAGCGGTGATCAGGCTCCACGCGATGGAAAGCATGGCGAGCATTGCCAGAGCGGCGCGAAGCAGACGAACCGGGCGTGGCGAGGTTGCGCGCCACCAGAGCTTGACCGCCACCTCGCGCAGAGCCGCAGACTGACTGTGCAGCCGAGTTTCTTTAGTGGCGGGATGCTTGGGCGTTGTGTTCAAGCGGGCAGCAGCATTCGGGATAGCACCGTGGTGTTAGCGCGGGAGTATAGAACCGCACCGAACGTCCCGCCAAAACGGATAACCGTTTGGGGCTCGATCGCCAAGAGGCGGATGAAGATCACTGCGGCCCTCGCCGGCTTTCCACCGTGGGGTCTGAAGTGGTTGTACCTTTGACCGGTCAACCTCCTGAACCAGCGTTCGAGCACCGCGAAGCGTTCGTGTGAGCTCTTGCGGGCGCGTCGCTTGTTACTGCAAACAACCCAGCTTGGTCTCTCGGGCGCGGCAAACCCCGAGCGCTGTTTTCACCGAAGAATTTCGACCCGATAAAGGGGGTTGGCTGGAAACCAATCCCCCCGGACAGGCTGGTGAATCGCTGGCAATCAGAGTCAGGCGGCCTCCCCCTTGGCCAGGTTATGGACTGCGCTTACGTCGAGCAGATTGCCGCCGATTGCCCAGTCTCGACTCTCCACTTCATGGATCTTCACCCAGGTGACCGGCCGCATGCCTTCGCCCTCAACCGCGATCATGGCTTCCGTAACGCCTTCGATGAGTGCCTCTTTCTGCTCCTTGCTGAATACATCCTTGATTACGTCAATTGTTACCAGTGGCATTGTGTTGCTCCTTTGTTGGATTGTCCGTCGAGTGTGTCCCGCCGGTGAGAAGAATCTAGGTGTCCCAGGGTTTGCGTGCTTGTCGAAAACGTGGCGAAATCGTGGCCATTGCGTGACTTGGCAACTCCAGTAGCTGGCTTCGGTCGTCCGATGATCTTTTTCGAAGAGTTTTCTTTAGATGTCACCGACGGCGTACTGCTGAAGAACGGCATCCCGCTACCGCTTGAACCCCAGGTCGCCGAACTGTTGATGGTGTTTTTGAGCAGGCCAGGTCGACTGATTACCCGTGATGAACTGATCGACGCCACGGGAGCGGGGCGCCTGGTTTCCGACTCAGCCATTTCCAGCCGTGTCAAAAGGCTTCGCCGTGCGCTTGGGGATGACGGTAAGAATCAGCGCTTTATTCGTACAGTGCCGAAGCGCGGTTTCCGATTTGTCGCGGAGGTCCGTTCCGATGAGGTGCTCCCGTCGTCATCCGCGCCGGCGCGATCTGAGATCGACATCGAGAGATCGGGTGCCAGCCTCAATAGGGGAATGCCTACCCTGGCCGTTTTACCCTTTGCGGTCTTACCGGGCACACCGGACGCTGCGCTCGCTGCAGCGGCTATGCACAGTGACCTGATCAACGAACTCGCACGCATCAAGTGGCTGAGGATCATTGCCCGAGGATCCGTGTCTGAGTTCAGGTCCTTTACATCGTCACCCTCCGTGGTGCGCCGTTCTCTCGGTGCCAGGTACGGCGTCAGTGGTGAGTTAAGGGTCGATCGTGGTCGACTTGAGCTCGCAACCGAACTCTCCGATCTGGAATCCGAAACTGTAATCTGGTCCGACTGTTACGAGCGGCCGATGGCTAAGTTTGCGGACCTGCGACGGACCCTGAATGATGCGGTGCTGACCGCTCTCGAACTGGAGATACCGGTTCACGAGGCCGGGCTTGCGCGGCTTTCTGACCCTTCCGCTCTTACGACCTGGCAGGTTTATCATCTGGGTCTGCAGCATCTCAATCGGTTTACACCCACCGAGCTCGCTGTTGCACGCGATTACTTTCATAGAGCCATAGAACTCGAACCACACTTCGCGCGTGCCCATGCGGCGTTGTCAGCCGCACACTTTCAATTAGCGTTCCAAAGCGTCTCCAGTGCCAAGTCTGAGGAAATTGCCCTCGCTCGTTTACACGCGGAGCGGTCGCTTGCGCTGGACAATCAGGACCCTTTCGTGAGCTTTGTGATGGGGCGCGTGCACTGGTTGAAGGATGATGTCGTGTCGAGCCAGGGCTGGCTCGAAAGGGCAACGTTACTCAGCCCGAGTTCAGCGAGTGCACAGTACGCTCTGTCATGGTCGGACGCGATCCTGGGCGACTTTGAGAACTCAGAACATCGGGTTGTGCAGGCCCTCCAGTTGAGCCCCCTCGACCCTTTCCGCTATGGGATGCTCGGGGTGCGGGCGTTCAACCAAATGGGTTTCGAGGACTATGCGACGGCCGCAGACTTATCCGCCAAGGCGGCTTCAGCGCCTGGTGCTCATGGATTGATCGCGATGATCGCTGCGGCCGCGCATCAGCTGGATGGTGACACGGCGGGTGCCGAGAAATGGGCGCGGATTGCGGTGAAGCGACAAGCCGGTGCCAATCAGGAGTACTTCTTTAAAGCCTTCCCGCTGGAGGATGATCGTTTACGTATATCGATCAGGTCGAGCCTGGAGAAGCTCGGTTTTTAACGCAGGATCCAGGACTCCCGGATGCCTGTGCGATCAGAGCATCAGCGCTGCCCACGTGATTGAAACACACCCCGGCTGCAAGAGGGTCTAGGATAGCGCTCAAACGGAGCATCAGGGGTCTTACCACCTCTTGACTCCCCAAGGACCGCCTGGAGATAACGATGAAAAAACTGTCCATGGTCGACAAGGGCTTCCTGCTCAGTGAGAGCCGCGAAATGCCTATGCACGTGGCGGGTGTCAGTCTCTTCACGCTCCCCGATGGCGCCGACGAGACAGGGTTCCTCCTTGGCATTGCTGACAATTTGAAGGACGCAGACGCCCTGCTTCCACCCTTTGGTGATCGCCTGAAAACAGGTCGCCTGGGCCTTGCAGGCAACACCTACTGGGAAGCCGATCCGGCTCTCGACCTCGATTACCACGTCCGACACTCGGCGCTGCCCCGACCTGGCCGCTACCGCGAACTCTTCACTCTGGTCAGTCGTCTTCACGGAACCCTGCTGGAGCGCACCCGCCCGCTGTGGGAGATGCACCTGATCGAGGGTCTGGAAAATCGCCAGTTCGCTATCTTCACTAAGACCCATCACGCGGCCGTGGACGGCGCCCGCTCCATACACGTCACCCGCAGCATGCTGTCGTCTGACCCTGATCGAATCCGCAGCGAATCACCCCTGTCCCTGAATTCCTGGAAGGCTTACAAGCAGGCGCTCAAGGCCGGCAAAAAGCCCGAATACGCGGATGCTGAGGTACGTACCGTGGCCGATGTTCTTAAGTCGACCTACGGCAGCGGCGCCAACGCATTCAATGCACTCAAGAATATTGCCGGGGCCCTGGCCGGGCGCCGGAGTGATCTGTCTCTGCCCCACGTCCGGGTCCCACGCAGTTCCCTGAACGGAAAGATTGACGGCGCGCGCCGCTTCGTGGCCCAGACCTGGCCCTTTGCACGCATCCGGGCGGTGGGCAGGGCCTACGACGCCACCTTCAATGACACCGTGCTGGCCATGTGCGCCGGAGGGCTGCGCCAGTACATGCTCAACCACAGTGAACTGCCGAAGGATTCGCTGAAAACGCTCGTACCCGTGTCCCTGCGCGAAGAAGGCGATGTGGATTCCGGTAACGCCGTTGCCGGCATAAGCGCTGATCTGTGCACAACTATCGCCGATCCTATCAAACGTTTCAGAGCGATAAAGGCCTCCGTGGAAGCCGGCAAAGCCAACTATGCCGGCATGTCGGCCAGGGAAATCGAGCTGCTCACCTTTGCCATGTCCGCGCCGTCCATGTTGCTCATGCCTCTAGGAATGATCACGCGCCTGCCGCCCTACAATCTTACGATCTCAAACGTACCGGGCATGCGCGACACGATGTACTGGAACGGTGCTCGCATGGACGGGTCTTACCCTCTGTCGATAATTACTGACGGTATGGCGCTCAACATCACGCTCGTCAGCTACGCCGACCAGGTTGATTTCGGCATCATCGCCTGCCGCCGCAGCGTTCCGCAGGTGCAGCGTCTCATCGACTACATGGAAGATGCCCTGCAGGAACTGGAAGACGCCGCGGGACTGAAGTCCCGGCCATCACGGAAACGTTCTCCGTCGAAGGCCAGTTCCAAGGCCGGGACTAAGACCAAGGCAATCGCAAAGACAAAGGCAAAGGCAAAGACGAAAACTAAGTCCGGCGCAAAAGCGAAGACCGAAACCAGCAAAGGGACCAAATCGCGCAGCAGCACAAGTAGAGGCGCCAAGTCCAGCGTCAGGCGGGCACGGCCGGCGGGCAAGAAGAAGTCGGTCGCCAGAAAACGGAGCTGACGTGAGGCGGTGGTGAAACGTGCAGCCGTTCCTCGAGATGGCACCGACAGTTGATCAGGCTGCCCGCGAAACGTAATGCAAGGAGTCGCATCACTAGTGGAGCAGCTCTCGCTATCAGCATGCTTGCCAATACTCCCGCCGCGCAACGTTTCGCCGATAGCAAAGTGGCAGAAATCAAACCCCTTCCCAGTACCGTCAGGACACATGGATGCGTACCGTGTGGCCTATAAGTCAACAGTCGACGGCAACACCAGCGGACAACGCTAGTGCGCGCCTAAAGATTCGGTTGTGGCTATCGAACGAACCAGATTTCCGGGCTATCTGATGAGTAAAATTTCGTTAGGGAGGCGTTTAAGCCCATCGGTGCTAATACCAGGAACCAGAGAGCACGAGTAACCTGGTGCATAGCGTGACTCTCGATTTTTGAAGCGGATCTGATTTGAGCGCGCAATCGTCGTTTCAACACGTTAAACGTGAGGATTCTCAGCCTATTACAAAAGAGCTACACGATTCTGATCGTGTCATAGTTAAAAAATTTGACACTTTTGGCCAGACATTTGGTCAGTCCGTTGGTGAGAGGTTTGCGCTCGACCCAACACCTACGTAGAGTGAATCACCGGAGCTTATCATTGATCGACGCCAGGTCGGCCGGCGGACGGTGCTGGAAATGCGGTTCGCGGCAGAAGTACGGGTGATACGGGTCTCTTACCCAGCTCTAAGCGGCGCTAATTCGAAAGCGCCTCAATGTGTTTGAGTATCAACAGTCGTTTGAGTATCAACAGTCCGGCTACGCGCCCGCTAGAGCTGGCCATCTGTCCGCCGGCATCGCCGCGCAGCGCACTCCAATGTGTCTCGAAGCGGTCCCACTGCATTGGGTCCGCCATGCGAACCTGAAGACGTTTTCGGTCAATGAAATCAGGCAGTGCGGGGCCGTCATCATCAATTAGTCACTTTTGCTAGCGCCGCGGGTGCTAGCGCAGCGAGGCGATAAATGCCTTGGGCTTCATCAACCGTTCCCCGGATTGCAAGAAACGGAGCCCATGCCGCCAAAAACTCTCAAATCTTTAGCGGGGAAGCATGCTTAAACAAAAATACTTAAAGGCTCAAACGAATTGCTTAAGTTCGGCCAATTAAACCGAAGCGTCCCTACTTAACACCAGAAAATCGGCGTAGGTGATTAATATGGTGGAGATCCTACAGAGTCGGGCTCAGTTCTACCGTTGTTTTAGCAAGTTCCACGCCGTCTTCTATACCTGCAGTCCCGCAGCTGTTCTTTCATGCTCGATTTATTGTCGACAATCAAGGATTTCGCATATTCAAAGCTTCTGCTCTCGTTGATCGTGTTTTAATCGCGGTTTATTCGAGCTATTCAATCTGACCTTACTGGCTTTTTTCTCATACCATCCAGCTCAAATTCCGGTTTTAAGGCGGCTCCGCGTGTCAATTTCTAGTCGATGTATTTCTGTGATGATGCTGCTGGTGTTTTGGATTGGAGTCGTCCCAGGTTCCACTGGCGCCGGGAAACAACTAACTCCCCAACAGCATGCTGCCCTATTGTTCATTCTTCGGGGCGCAGAAGAGTCGGTTGTCGAAGAGGAAGAGTCGGTTGTCGAGAAGCCCGACATCGATATCACCGTAGTTGCCGGCGACACGCTGTGGTTTGACGCCTCTAACGCCGTCAGTCCTTCCGGCGACCCGTGGCAGCGATTTGAATGGACAGTGACATCTCAACCCGCTGGCAGCCAGGTTGAGTTTGTCGACGCGGACACGGCCAGGCCGTCCATCACATTTATACTCCCGGGACTGTACGCCCTCAAATTGACAGTTTCCGACGCGGAGGGCAATCAGACTGTAGAAACAGCCTGGGTCGAGGTCACGAAGCCTCCGCCCGTACCGATTGTTACTCCAATGGAAACTGAGCCCGTTGTGGGCCTACCGTTCACGTTCGATGGTTCTGCCAGCTATCACCCGGACGACCTGCCGTTCACCTACCATTGGTCGCTGCTTGAGCAGCCCCTCGATTCCGGTCTGGAGCCAACGCTGGGGACCGACCCTCAGATAGAAGTGGTTTTCGATCAACCGGGCACCTATGCGCTTCGCCTGACAGTCAGTCACGGCAGCGAGTCAGCCTACTTTGATCTGGACCCGTTTGAAGTCATTCTCTATACAACATTCCCGCTCACCACCGGGTTTGATGATGCTGAATTTGATCCGATGAACGAGCGGATCGTCACGCTGCTCGGTAGAAATCTGAGTGTCATCACTCCCGACGGCCAACAGTCAGTGATTCAACTTCCTCTGGACGGTCAGGCGGTGTCCGTGAGTCCGGACGGCGGATTCGCCGCCGTTGGGCATGATGGCTGGGTCAGTCATGTCAACCTCGATAGCGGTGATGTCCTTAGTACGTACCCGGTCGCAGCCGACATTCTGGATATAGTGCTGGACACGAAAGGAATCGCACACGTTTTCCACGACAGTGGATGGCGGTTCAACACCACCAGCATTGACACGAGCACGGGTCAGGTCATTACCGGCACCGGAAGGATTCGCGGCAACACCCGGGCCAAACTACATACGTCTGGCGACCGAATCTACGGGGCGAACAACGGTGTCAGCCCGAGCGATCTGGAACGCTATGATATCGATCCAGTGGATAACTCCCTGAGTTCGGCTTACGACTCACCGTACCACGGAGATTTTCCGTTCTGCGGTGACTTGTGGATGCATCCTGCGGGCGAGATAGCTTTGAGCCGTTGCCGCGTCGTCGTGCGAACCACAGGCTTTCAAGAATCGGATCTGACCTTCGCTATGCAGCTGCCAGAGGGTGTTTCGACACAGATACACCATGCCAGTGTGAACGGCTTCAACGACGAGTGGCTGATCATTGATCGCGCTTCGGGGTGGAATGATGAGGGGGTGGATTCGGTCCGAACAGTAGATGCCGTGAATGGCGTTGAGCGCGCGCGCTACTACACCCCTTATCGGCAAGGTCTCGATAGCTCGCGGTGGACGGCGATGTTCGTGTTCGGCCAATCGGACAGCGCCAGGCACTTCGTTCTCGCCGTGGACAACGCGGACAATCTACAGGCTTATGCGTTGCTGGTCAGCCGGACACCCTCCTCCGACGGGGCAAATTTGGCACCGACGGCGCGGGTACAGCGGTATACCAGTGTCCGCCAGGGCACACCCGTGCAGCTCGACGCTAGGACCAGTTCAGACCCCGAAGACGAGCCCCTCAGTTACCTGTGGCGTATTGTTGGGCGGCCGGACGGCTCGGTGCTTGAGTTGTCGAGCCAACGCGGAGCAACCGTAGCATTCACACCGGACGCTCCGGGTACCTATGAGTTCGAGCTGCAGGTCTACGATGGCGTCAGAAACAGCCCGGTCGTTCGCGCTACGGTGAACGCGTTTGCGCTGGACGCTGATCTGGTGCACAGACTCGAAGGCGAACTCAGTGATGTGGAATACAGCAAGAGTCTGAATGCTCTGGTCCTTGTCGACGAATTGACGCTGCGCGTAGTCAGTTTGAGCGACCTGTCGGAGCGGCAGCTTGAATTGCCCCTGCCCGGCTATCGCGTCGGCCTGTCGCCGGATGGTGAATTCGCGGTGGTATCACACGCGGCGTCCGCTTCGCTGATCAGTTTGACCAACCTTAGCCTGCTGGACACGCAGGACAATGCGGAAGACTGGGGCGACATAGTGCTCGATCACGATAACGTTGCTCACCTGGTGCCCAACAGGGATCAGTGGTCAAACCTGATTTCACTGAATTTCGCTACCGACGAGGTTTCTTCACTCCGGGGTGCGCGAGCAGGCACCCGGATTCGCATGCATCCCATTGAGAATTGGGTGTACGGAGCGGACACCGGCTTGTCTCCTTCAGATTTTGAGAAGTGGGACGTAAGTACATTTCCGCCCACGTCCATCGGCGATTCGCCCTATCACGGGGATTATTACATCGGCGGCAACATCTGGATCAGTGAAGACGGTGATCGCGCCGTGGTGGCAGGCGGCAATACGTTCAATCTAAGCAGCGACCCCAACCTGGATATGACCTACTCCGGCGGAGTTGATAACGGATTACGCGTGCAGTGGGCCGACCACAGCACCGAGATCGACACCTGGGCCATGGTGCCCAGCCAGAATGCGACTGCGGAATTCGCCGGTAAGCTGCTGATGTACAGCGATCAGTTTTTCAACCTTATCGAATCGCGACCTCTCGCGAGTATTCCCACCGCTACCGGCGGCGCAAACGCAGACGCCACTCATGTTTTCTTCACCGATGACGGCAGCCGGGCGATTGTGATGCTGCAGGGCGAAGGCGTCATTGATCGGTACGCGGTGCAGTTGATTGATCTGGGTGAGTAGCTCGTAGCGCAGCACCCAGATCCTCGGAATAGTCCGTTGCCTGTGGTCGGAACAGAGCTAGTTCGTGAGGGCGTGGGCGGCCCGTGCATAGCAGTATTCCTCTCATTGGTGACCGAAATTTCATGCAGAAGGTCGCCCGGCCTCAGAGACCTGGGGCGAAGCCGAAGCACGTTACCAGGTGTTCTGACGTAGAGCCGCATCGGCGGGCTTTTCTTTGGAAGTCGAACTCCGCTGCAGACAGCATGCGGTCGCTTGAGGGCCGACGGATGAATGACGGGTCCCTGAACCCAGACATCCAGGCACCAAAACCGGACTCAAGCAGTGGCCGCGCGAACGTGCGTGAGATTCATCTACGAGAACAGCAAGAACTTCGTCGCGGGCCGGTCGGGCTGCTTTTGCTATCTACGTTACCTGCGGCAAGGGTCACGGCGCGGGCCCATACAATCGCTGCTGACGATCGTGTATGTTCGCCGTTTAACTTCGTGCAGCATTGACATACAGCGTGAACGCACAGACTCTGATTGCGCCGTTCCCGATGAATACGATAGAACGCAAGCCCTTGCATATGCGGGACCGCCTCGCGTCACGACCTCTTCTTGGCTGTGTCCTGGCCGCAAGCCTTGTTTGCGCCAGCAACCCTTCATACGCAAACCGTTGGCGAAGCTTTACGTCGCAACCAGCGCCGGAGCCGTTCTCCTACACTCGCAGCCTGACGGCGCAACAGCAGGCGGACGCCGAGGAACGGATCGCCGCTGCCATTGCGGACTGCGAAGGCCGCTACGCGGCCAACGCGAGTGTCTGTGGCCGCAACCAGGACACGAGTCTATTCCGGAGTCCACGGGAAAATCCCACTTACATTTCCCGCTTCACGCAGCATTTCGCCGGCGCGGACTTCGATGGCGACGGCTTCTATCAAGGTGGCAACGTCACCGCCAACTACGCGTTGCGCGAAGAGTGGATATCCAGCGACGAGTACGCCCGCTATGTTCGAGAACGCGAGGAGGAAAAACGCGGTGTACTCGCGGGGCTTCTTGGGACCAGTGTGTGTGGCAGAACTGCCGAGCCAACGGCACGCGGTATAGGTTCCTGCATTGCCGTCCTGGCATTCGGTACGGCGCTCGATACCTTTCAGGTCACCGATAATCCCACCGTTGAGAGAATCTGGTTCGCCGCGCAGGGTGCGCTCGCGTTCAACTCGATCGTCCGGCTCGCAGCGGTAGCATCGGGGCCCTTATCGTTCGCTCTGCTGACCTACGTCGGCGCGGTGATAGCGGTAACGGAATTTGTGTTCAAAGCGCATGCTATGTACCAGGCCTCGTCCCAGTCCCAGAGCATCAACGGAATCGACTTCCGGACAATAGACAGCTTTTCTTACACACCGATTGTCGTCAGCGATACGCCTGATGCTTCTCTAAATGCGTTTATGACCGGCGTACTTCAGGAACTGCAGGGTTTGGAAGCCGCTTCCAGAAACTACGTCGCCGCGCAGCAGCGGTTTACGGCGGCGTCAGCCGCTGGCGATAGCGAATGGATGGATATGCAGCTGGAGCAACTGGGGCTCGCACGAACTGACTATGCGCAGCGCGCGAGCAATGTCGGTCACTGGATTTCGTCCATCCCTGATTTGTTTGACGCTTTGGATGTTGATGATCCGGGCTTCGACAGCCAAAGCGCGCAGTCTGAGCTCGAGCGCATCGCTTCGGGCGGTTTTTCGTCTGATGAATCACAATTCCTCGACGAGGCCGGCCTGTTACCCGACGATGTTTCCCGCTGGACCTCCCAGATTGTTCCCACGACGGAGCAGGAAGAAGACACGCCGTTGATCATAGGCATCGAGATTATCGGCGACGGTATCGTCGACGAGACGCTGCCCAGGCCGAATATCCCGACATTCGGCGATGTTTCCTCGGGATTATCGCTTCAGGTATTGGCTGCCGCGCTGCGGGACGCCGACGCGCCTATCAACTATCGCCACGACAGCGGAGTCGGCGCCTCCGCTATCGGCTGTGGGTTCGTGGGCGCTGAGATCTCTTGGGTCAATCACTTTAACCGCGATTCTGACTCTCCGGTTTACCTGTCGCGCTTTCAATTCGCCATGGGCAGAGACGGCGATACCACGGCCAGCGTGTTGAACCCGACCTCGCTCAACTTTGTCATATATGACGATCCCAATGGTGACGGTGACCCAGCGGACGCGTCACTAATCGGGCGGGCACCGTCGATTGCGTTCAGCCAGGTTGGCAACGATCAGTTCAACGAATGGCCTTTGCCGCCGGAGCTTCTGTTTCTCCCGCCGTCGTTCTTTGTCGGATTGGAGTACACGATCCTGGATGTCATCGAGGTGTTGCCGCGATTCGATAACACCCCGACTAGCGGCATTGACAAAAGCTGGATACGGGCTGACGAGTGCACCTCCGGGGCCTGGGCGCCGCTCTCGGATTTTACCAACGGGTTTTTTATGCTTCGTGCTCAGGGCGCTCGATAGGCGCTGAGCCCTGCGCATCAACGATAGCCATCGCCGGTGTTTCCGGCAGGCTGCTCCAGCACCGCCCTCACTTTGACCTAGCTATGGAGCGTACGGTGCACTGGACACTAATCAGCGACCTTAAGCACGCGCTTGTGCTGCTCGTCGCTCACGTCTCCCGCTAGCGTCGCCACGCTTCTGAACTCATCGATCCGACCACTGCTGGACTCGCAGTCTTCACAATCGCGCGCGTGCATCCTGCGTTGCCTGCAAATGCGCGGCGCACCCCGTCTCAACGATGTGTTGCTGCTATCCGATGCGCCTATGCCGAGACCCGAGGAACTCGGCGTATAGGCCGACAGTTTTGGCGCCGCCGGGGCTGGTATTCGACCCCACCTTGAGTCGTCGAAACCTTGCGCTTCGCCGATCACATCATTTACTGGCTGCTACCGCGCTCCTTGGCGGCTTCTATAAGGATGAGGTTTAACCCACTGCTCGGATCGGATGCATCCGTGGGATCGCTGCCGTCTGCGACCTCTTCCGCATCCGATAAACCGTCTCCGTCCGAATCGATACCGTTTGGGTCACTTCCCAGTTCCAGTTCCTCAAAATCGGAAAGGCCGTCGCCGTCAGAGTCGCTTAAGGTGTAGCTGGTACCCGCACTATCCTCTTCGGCGTTTGTGAGCCCATCTTCATCTATGTCCGCGCCGTCCCAGGGTGCACCGACCAGAGACAAATCAAGAATCTTGAAAACGGCAACTCGCGGCGCGATCAGCTCAAAAAAGTCTTCTGGCGCGAGGGGGCCTCCCATCCCAGCAAAGTCGAAGGCAGAATCGGCGCGCTCAACAACGGCGACGAATTCTGTGCCGATGGGAAACAGGATCTGCCAGATACGACGACGCTCGGATGAGCTCCTCAATTCCCGAAACGTGAGCTGCTCAGCAAGTCTCTCGACGATCGCGGGACTCTGTAGCAGTAAACTCTGTTCGCCCGCTTCTCCACGGCAAAACACCTGACGGACCGTACCGTCATCACCGAAAAACCATCCGCCTACATTTTCACAAGCAAGTTCTTCACCTGAGCCAGTTAGCGTTACTCCGAAAACCGACTGATAATAGTGCGGAAGTTGAGTCTCAGGATTCTGCGCGAATGTCTGTCCGGATGTTTCGAATCTGGCGCCTCGACCAATCAGTTGCAATCCCACCGGATTCGTATCCGAGGTGTAGACCAACGACAGTAGTTTTATTCCCAGGTTCTCATCGAGCAGTCGGTAGGTGAAAGTTTCAGTACCATTGACGAGGACTAGCTCGGCTCCGCTCAGAGACCAACTGTAGGTCTTCCCGGAGTAACTGCCGACCGCGAAACCATTCAGATCAAACTCGAGCTTTTCTTCGAAGAACCGAATATTGCGGTTGGTGGGAAGCGGAGCCGAGGCTGGATCGTCCAGGTACACAGGTAACGCCCAGGCACCATCAAAATCCTGCGCTATATACCCCGAAAAGAGCGTATCGTCGTACCGCTCCCAGTCGAAGTCCAGCTCGTCGACAATCACAGACGAAGTTGGGCTGGTGTCGCCTTGCCATCCACCCGAGATGGCATTCAAAGCTTCCTGCGGTATCAGCATTGTATCGATGGAAGTTGTAGTTAGCGTCCAGATACCTTTAGCTTGCTTGACGATTCGGATGTCGATGATCCTGCGCTGTACTTCGATCTGGAGCGCGGGAAACAAAAACTCAACACTCTCGAGCTGATCAAGAACCTGCTGCCCCCACTTTTTGATAAATGCTTCGCGTTCGCCCGGAAAAGGATTGGCGCTGAAAAACGGCAGGAACTCCACGGCGCTGGATATACCGCTCACACCATCATCAAAAGACAGCAGAACAGCGCTCGCCTGCTCATCAACCACGGACCAGCTGAAGGCTTCGCGACGAGGCGCAAAATTATCGAACAAGTTTCGAGACCCGGAGCCATCGGGCTCAAAGCGGTAGGTCGATGTAGACCTGAAGGCCAGCAAGCGATCTTCGCTGGCGATTGTCCCGCCCGGAGCAAAGAAGCGCGATGAGAGATAAATCGGCGCCGTAGTCAGATCAATGCCGTCGAATACACTTTGCTGCGCCATGGCCGTGCGCGTATATCCGAGAATCAGGATAACTGCGATAAAAAGGACTTTGAGATTACTGTGCAGGCGTTCGAACTTCTGGGTAGACATCCTTGGCCTTGTAGACCTAAAAACGAAGCACTGACAATACTACATATTGCCAGGCCCTTCTAAGCCGTGTGTGCCGCTCGAACAACTGTAACGACCCAGTGAATCACCGCACATGGTGATGTCGAACCGGTATGGGAGACAACCATATTGCAAGAACCGGAGATCAAGCGGCACCGGACTGGGTCTGTCGCTTGTGGCAACTATATGTAGGCTGCACGCAGGAAGTATGAACTTCGCGAACGACAACGGATTATGCGCGTCAATCCAGATACCTTTTGACATCAGGATGACCAATAAGAGCGCGGGAATGGAGCCTGGAACGCCTCTGATTTTAGACCTGCATCATCATTCGTTTCTCAAACGGCTAGCTATGTTTCTATTCTTGAAATGCCGTGGTAGCGGGTCAGGTTGACTCCCCGCTCAAGCGCGTTGAACAAGTCGTAACGGTTCCACAAGAGCGACATAGCAAGATATTGAGCAATAAAACGAATTCAGCGTATCAGTTGAAGAGCCGTGACAGCTTGCGCGATATGATGATTCGCAGTAACTCGGGACTGACAAACCCCTGATACGGTCTGGCCGTTCCAGTTACATAAGGCAGCAAACCCCTCCCGACACCAGCAAACTCCGCTACGCTCCATAGTCTAAGTCGACGCTCGATATTTTCAGCTATCTATCGAAGATATCGTGTGCTTGATATTGGACGAAACAGGCGCTGCCTGGCGAGCGCCACGAGCACCGCAAAGAGCCCCGCGTTCCTTTCAGAGAAGGAAGACGGGGTAAACCGATGAAGAAACGTGCCTGTGTTATCATCTGCCGTTTATGCAGAAAAACTCCTAAGCGGGAATAACTCGATGAGCAGAAAACTTCGCTGGTCCTCGGCCGACTATTGCAAGCTTTCAAAAAACCAGCAACATGTTTTTGCTCAAGAGAAGGCATTGAGACTATATAAGTCGAATGCAATTTACAGCTTCATACCCAAGAACGCCTGCTCTACCATGAGACTATCGCTCGCGCTCTACAATAACTGCCTCGCCACAACCGACGATTTCAAGTGGATACACAAGAACAACCTCACTTTCTCGGCGGATCTTTTCTCCCTGGTAACCGCCTCCTATACCTTTGTTATTCTCCGATGCCCCTACTCCCGGCTGGCAAGCGTTTATCTTGATAAAGTCGTAGGAGAAGAAACGAGTCAAAAGTTTATCGATAGAACTTTTCAAGAAGTCAAAAAGTCGCCAACAAATTTCAAGTCCATACTCGGCAAGCGTAAGCCGGACACAACCGTAAGCGAGTTGTCTTTCCATGAATTCGTTATTGCGCTGCACAATAATCGAGCTCTACGGAACGATCAACATTGGCGCCCTCAGGTGGAGTTCCTGGTTTATAAGGATTACGACGACTACTTTTGCGTGGAGGAGTTCTCCAAAGCAAGAAAGGCGCTGAAGGCTAAGGTCGATCTTGAAGTAGTTGACGCGCGCGGATTGACCTTGCATGGCACCAATAGATTCACGCTGGTGGAAGACTCTGAGCTTCACAAAGCCTCATCCCTTGATATCCGGCGCATGATGCAAAATGGCGAATGCCCTAGCCATTCAAGTCTGTTCAATGACGAGATCATAGAACTCGTTGGAAGCATGTACGCCGAGGATATCAAGATGTACAAAAGCACTTTTGGTGTGAACGGTCTGCTGTATTCCTGACAGAAGCACCCATCGCTTCTAGCTCGACACGGATCGCGAGCGAATCACAGCACTTCCTAAGGCATAAATCGCGCCTTGCTTGGCGCGGCTCTCGCTGGCCGGCCGACAGGCGCAGCCCGACCCACTGTGGTGGGGTAAGCAGGATCGGCTGCTGCGCCATCCGCGCAAGGACCTCATCGCCACCCACTACTCGTCGAGAGAACTGAGGGAGGTGCTCGCCGCGGCGGCGGAGATCACTGCCTGGGGCGTTGCCCAGACCCCGGCACTCACCATCATACGGCGCTATACGCAGGATTCCTGAAAAAGTGTCGGAAGCGAAGGACGAAACAAGAGAAGAGTCAGCGACCCAGTAGTCTCGATAGCCGACGTAACCCTTCTTTATCTTGATGAATGTTTGGTGGGCCGTGCTGGGCTCGAACCAGCGACCAATTGGTTAAAAGCCAACTGCTCTACCAACTGAGCTAACGGCCCGTTGAGAGGCGCGCATAATACGCGTCTGGCGACAAAACTCAAGCGAAGAGTGTACGCTCAACCAAACCGGGATTCCGGGCGATGCTCAATCGGGATAAGCCGCGATGCACTCGACCTCGACACTCGCTCCCAGGGCCAGCCCCGAAGCCGCGAAAGCGCTACGCGCCGGATAGGGAGCGCTAAAATACTCTACGTATACAGCGTTGAACGCGGGCCACTCCTTGATGTCGGCAAGCATCACGGTGCACTTGACCACGTTTTTGAGTCCCAGGCCGTTGACCTCAAGTAGGCCGCTGATGTTCTCCATGATCTGCCGCGCCTCGGCTTCGATTCCGCCGGGTACGACCTCGGTGGCGAAGGGCTTTCTGCCCACTTCACCGGAGAGATAGAGCGTGTCGTCCACGCGTACGGCCTCAGAAAAGGGCAGTCCGGCTTCCAGAGCGGCATCGCGGTTGAGATGGCTTACCTCGGCCGCGCCCGTTGAGGCGGACAGCAGCAGGATCAGGGCGGGCAGGTACTTCACGTCGGCATTCCTCCTGGTTTGTGTTCGCGTAGCCTGCGAGCGTCGTAGAGCGGTGAACCGGCGTTCGCGCTAATTTGCCGTCGATACGGCTCCCTCATAGGTGACGTAGCGCGTGGGGTCGGGTAGCCCAGCACGCTCAAAACCCTCGCGTCGCAGACGGCAGGCATCGCAGCGCCCGCAGGCCAGTCCAGCGTCCGTGGCCTGGTAGCAAGATACGGTCTCGCCATAGTCGACGCCCAGCTCCGTGCCCAGCCTGACGATGTCGTCCTTGCCCATCTGCATGAGCGGTGTATGCACGCGCAGGCGTCGGCCTTCCACAGCCGCCTTCGTCGCCACGTTGGCAAGGTCCGTGAAGGCGTCGATGAACGCCGGTCGACAATCCGGGTAACCGGAATAGTCCACGGCATTCACCCCAATGAAGATATCGCTCGCATCCAGTACCTCGGCCCAACCCAATGCTATGGATAGAAACACGGTATTGCGCGCCGGCACATAGGTGACGGGGATGCCCTCGCTGGCCTCTTCGGGAACGGCGATGTCGTCGTCGGTCAGCGCGGAACCGCCGATGGAATCGAGATTGAGGCGTACGACCTTGTGCACGACGTCCGGGTAAGCCGCTGAGATACGCTCCGCGGCGTTGAGCTCCGCGCGATGCCGCTGCCCGTAGTCAAAGCTGAGGCCGAAGCAGCGGTAGCCGTCGCGTCGCGCCAGGGCGAGCACCGTCGTCGAGTCGAGGCCGCCGGAGACAAGCACCACGGCCTTTCGCTGGGAAGCATCTGCTGCCGTGGCCGAAATCTCCTGCTCCACTCTAGTGTCCCGGCTCGTCGTTCCAGAGGAGCTTGTGCAACTGCAGCTGCAGACGCACGGGAAGGCGGTCCTCGAGAATCCACTCGGCGAGACTGGCCGGTTCGAGCTCGCCGTGACTTGGGGAAAACAACAGGTCGGACACTCGTCCGACGAGTCCTAACTCATCGATCTTGAAGCGCGCCCACTCGTAGTCGGCGCGATCACAGATCACGAACTTCACCTGATCACGAGGCGTGAGATGGGCGATGTTGCCGTAGTCATTGCGCGTGACTTCGCCCGAGGCAGGCGTCTTTAGGTCCAGAACCTTCACTACGCGTGGATCCACCTCGGCCACGGACATGGCACCACTGGTCTCCAGGGAAACTTCGTAACCGGAGTCACAGAGCCGCGTTAGCAGGGGCAGGCAGTTCGGCTGCGCCAGCGGCTCTCCGCCGGTGACTGTCACATACGCCGGAGTGAACGCGGCGACCTGCGTTTCAATCTCCTCCAGGGTCAGGATTTCGCCGCCCTGGAACGCATAGGCCGTATCGCAATACACGCAGCGCAGCGGGCAGCCCGTGAGCCGCACAAACACCGTCGGCAGACCCACCGTGCGGGCTTCACCCTGCAGAGAATAGAAGATTTCGGTGATGCGCAGACTTTCCACTGCCACCGGAGTCAGAGGCTGATAGGCCGGCGCCGTCATATGCGTGCGGCTACAAATTCTGGTCGATGAAGTCGCCAGCGAGGCGAGCGGCGCTGCTGTCCGGATACTCGCGCATTACGCGCTCAAGGTACTCTCGCGCGCGCTGGCTGTTGCCCTTGATGTACTGAACACGACCCAGCTTGTATAACGCATCGGGCACCTTGGCGTCCTGGGGGTACTCGTTCAGCAGCAGTGTGAAGGCCTGGCGAGCGGCTTCGGGATCCGCCGGCTCGATAACCAGGTAGAGCTCGCCAAGCCAGTAGTGGGCATTCGGCGCGTAGCGTCCATCCGGGTAGTTCTGCAGAAACGTCGTGAACGCCGGCACGGCGCGATCGAACTCCTGGCCGCGGACGAGGGCATAGGCGGCGCGATAGGCCTCGCTTTCCCCCGGTTGTTCGGCGACGCTGTTCGTTGCCGTAAGGGCGCCCGAGGGAAGCGACGGTGTCGAGGCCGTGAGACCGGGCCCTGCCTCAGTTCCGGCCGGTGCGGCACCACCTGGTGCTACTGCACCGCTCGCCAGACGCTGATCGAGCTCCAGGTAGCGCTCAAGGCTTTGTTCCTTGAGCTGTCGCAACTCGTAGGCCTGCTGTTCGACGATGCCGTTAAGGCGCATCACTTCCTGCTGGAGCTGTTGCACCTGGTTGAACAGACCGCCGACATTGTCCGCGGTCGGTGCCGCCGGGGGTGGCAGCGTGGAGGTCGGCGGCGGTGGCGCATTACCCACACCGTAGCTGACGGCGCCGCCCGCAGGTCCTGGTTGCCCCGCCTGCTCGGCACGCCGCTCTGCCTCAACGTCGATGTAATCCTGCGCCAATGCCGAGGCAGGTGCCAACGCAATCGGGCTGACCGCTATGGTCAGCCCGATGAGGTGATGCCGTAGTGTTCGGGGCTTTGATCGGGGCATTGACTGCTCTCCCCCGGACAATCGCGTTTACTTCAGCTCGACGCGTCGGTTCTGCGACCAGTTCGCCTCGCCACTGCCGTAGGCCACGGGCTGCTCCTCGCCGTAGCTCACCGTCTCGATACGGTAGCTGGCGATGCCGTTCACGACCATATAGTCGCGAACCGCGTTCGCGCGACGCTCGCCAAGGGCCATGTTGTAGTCACGTGTACCACGCTCGTCCGTGTGACCGTCCAGGCGCACACTGCGATCGTTGGTCTTGAGCAGGGCGATGTGAGCGTCCAGAGCCATCTGCGCGGCGGGCTTGAGCACAGAGCTGTCGAAGTCGAAGTAGAACACGGTGCCGGCAGCCATGGCGGACTGCTCGAGTTGGAGTTGGGCCGCAGCGGCTTCCTCCTCGGCGCGGCGTGCGGCCTCGCGAGCGGCTTCTTCCTGGGCCGCGATTTCGGCATCGCGAGCCGCGTCAGTGTCTGTAGTGTCGTCCTGTGGACTCCCGGCACAGGCCGCGAGAAGCACTGAGGCGAAGGCCAAAGTGAGGGCTTTTCCGGCGACGGAGTATTGCTTCATGACGTCATTCCCTTGGTGTTTAGACTTGCTTTGATGATCCTGGTTAGGCTCCGCGCTCAGACCTGGCGCGGGATTGCTATCCGAAACTGCTGTGTTTATCTATATTTTTAGACGTCCCGCCGGGTTCCTGTCTCGAACCGTTTTTGTGAGCATCCTGAGCGTCCTGAGCATCAGACGTTTTTGTTCTCTCTATCATCCCCGCAGTCGCCACTCGGCTTCCGGATTACCGGACCAGCCAGCGTTACCACCGCAGGGCAACGTTGCGCGCCCGTTTGCGCCGTGGCCGTGCAACCCCGGAGTCCGAACACGGGACTCCATGAATCAGCGCGCCCACAACGCGTGTCGGCGAGGCGATCCTGCATGGAGACCTTCCTGCCGAACAACCGACTAATCCAGGCCGCATGAAAGCCCGAAAACAGCCGGTTCAGTAATTCACGTAGGGTGACCAGGCCGGTTCGCGTACATCTCCGCTGCGCGATGGCAAACGGAATTTGACGCCCCCATCGACCGACACTGCGGACAGAATGCCGCGGTCACCGAATTTGGTCGCGTACAATACCATGGAACCATTGGGTGCGATACTCGGGCTTTCATCCAGCTCGGTGCTGGTAAGTACCTGCAAACGGCGCGTTACGAGGTCGTGAATCGCAATCTGGAACTGGCCGTCGCGCTGATGGACGAGCACCACGTTACGCCCGTCCTGGGCGACCCGGGCGCGGGCGTTGTAGGCCCCTTCGAAGGTAATGCGCTCGGTGAGACCCGTGCGCAGATCGTAGCGATAAATCTGGGGGCGTCCGCCGCGGTCCGAGGTAAAGAGGAACGACCCGCCGTCGGGCATCCAACTCGGCTCCGTGTCGATGGCGTAGTGCCGGGTAACCCTCGTCAGGCGACGACTCGCCACGTCCATGAGGTAGATGTCCGGAGAGCCGTCCTTGGACAGCACCATGGCGATCGAATTGCCATCGGGAGACCAGGCGGGGGAGCTGTTCAGGCCGCGAAAATTCGTAAGCTGCTCACGCTCGCCCGTGGCCAATACCTGCCGAAAAATGGCCGGTCGGTCCGTCTCGAAAGACACGTAGGCGACCTGCTTGCCGTCCGGGGACCAGCTCGGCGACATGATCGGCTCTCGGGACTCGAGGAGCACGATAGGCCGCGCACCATCGGCATCGGCAAGCGTCAGGCGGTAGTAGTCCTTCCCGGTGGGGTTGCGCGTCACCGACACATAGATGAGCCGCGTGGCAAAAGCGCCGGTGATTCCCGTGAGCTTTTCGTAGATCGCATCCGAAACACGGTGCGCGAGCATGCGCGCCTCCCCGACGGGCATGGTGATGTCACCTTCCGCGATACGTGACTGGCGCAGGACATCGTAGAGTTCGTAGCGCGCAGTAAGACTCGCTCCCTCTCCGCTCACGCGGCCGATTAGCACGTACTCGCTCTGAATAGCCCGCCAGTCGCGATAGAAAACGTCTTCCTCGCGACTCGGAAAACCCAGCATGTCGGCCCTGGGCACGGGCTCAAACTGGCCGCTGCGCGCAAAGTCGTCCTGCACCACCTGCGCGAGGTCCTCAGGAGCTGTTCCGTCCCCTTCCCAGGCAAAGGGAACGATCGCGATCGGCGTAGGATCATCCACTCCCTGCGTAATCACGATTTGGAGCTGCGCCCGGGCGGATGCACCGATCAGCAGAAGCAGTGAAAAGAGCACGACCGGGACCGCGCTGCGCAGTGTGCGAGAAAAACTCATCAGTAACGTAGGTCCTCGGGCCTGAAAAGTAGCTGAAAACGCCGGAAATCCTGCTCAAACTTTCGCGGCGGCAGGTTGCGCAATTCCGGGAAACTGCCGGCTTTTTCCACCGCATTGATGGCCGAACGGTCAAAGGCCGCGCTGCCACTGGAGCTCAGCACGGTCACCGAGACGATTTCGCCCGTGGGAACCAGCTGGATGGCCAGCAGCGCTTCCATACCATTGCGTGCGCTTGGCGGCCGACTCCAGTAATTGACCACTGTGTCGCGGATAAGTGCGGCGTAGCTCGCGGACATCTCCTCGGCGGTGACCGTAACGCTGAGCGAATCCTCCGCCGCCACGGCGTCCGCGAACTCGGCACGGCTCAGGGCGGCGAGTTCTTCGGCACTGATGCGGGGCTCGGGTTTGGGCGCGGGCCGGGGCTGCGCACGAGAGGGCGCCGGCTTCGTCGCCGTTTCACTGCGAGGCGGCGAGGGCGCGGTCTGCGCGGGGGTGCTCTTCGCCGGCTGCGGCGCTGTCTTGGGGGGTGTCCGACGCGGCGCGGGCTTTGGCGATGCTTTCTTTTTTGGCTTCAGGGAAGCCGCATCAATGAGCGTGGCATTGATGGCCTTGGGAGGTAACACGCGGGCTTCGATGGTCCGGGCCTCTGAGTCCGGTTGCCAACGCACCACCATTACAAAAACGATAAACAGGTGCAGGAGCAGCGTGCCCGCCAGGGGCAGGAGCGTGAGCTGACCGAGCGCGTACCAATCGCGCATCAGCGTGGATCCTCGGTTACCAGGCCCACCCCCGTCGCGCCAGCCTCCTGGAGCGCCGCCATCAGGCTGACCACTTCACCGTAAGGGACAGCCTTGTCGCCCCACACCAGCACGGGCTTGCCGGGACTGCGGCGAATCACGGCGCTAACGCGCTGCTGCACCGTCGCAAGAGACAGGACCTGGTCTTCCTGAGCACCAAGGTTGAGATACAGCTGACCGCCGGCATCGATCGACACGATCACCGGCTCGCTGTCCTGGTTGTCCACCGGCTCGGTCTGGGCCTGGGGCAGTTCCACCTTGACTCCCTGCATCAGCATGGGAGCGGTCACCATGAAGATGATCAGCAGCACGAGCATGACGTCGATATAGGGAACGACGTTGATCTCCGCCATGGGGCGAAAGCGGGCGCGCTGACGCATCAGCTGGCGCTCCCGCGCCGCTTCGACTGCAGCGCATAAGCCTGACGACCCAGGATGCTGGAGAACTCGTCGACGAAGGTGTCGTAGCGCTTTCCGAATACGTCCACCCGGGCGGCGAAACGGTTGTACGCCATGACCGCCGGAATAGCGGCAAACAGCCCCATGGCCGTTGCCACCAGGGCTTCGGAGATACCCGGCGCGACCGTGGCCAGCGTCGCCTGGGAACTGTTCGCCAGGCCCCGGAAGGAATGCATGATCCCCCACACCGTACCGAACAGTCCCACGTAGGGGCTCGTGGAGCCCACAGTGGCCAGGAACGGCAGGTGCTTTTCGAGACGCTCCTCTTCCCGCAGCATGGCCACGCGCATGCCGCGGCGCGCACCTTCGAGGAGCGCATCCGCATCCATATCGGATTGCTGGGCGAGCCGGGAAAATTCCTTGAAGCCGGCGCGAAAGACCCCTTCCATGCCGATGATGAGGGTGCCGTCAGCAGCGCGCTCGTTGCCTTCCCGGTACACCTCGGCAAGGTCGACCCCGGACCAGAAGTGGTCCTCGAAGTCGATCATTTCGGCATTTGCGCTGCGAAAATAGAGGATTCGCTGCACGATCATGAACCAGGAAGCGACCGAGGCTGCCAGCAGCATAGCCATGACCACCTTGACGACGGGACCCGCGTTGAGGATCAGGTCGATAAGGCTGAGTTGTTCGTCCATTCAGGCTCCGCTGGGGTTTCGCGCGGCGCGCAGTTTAGCAAGCATGTCTCGCGGGATGCGACGGGGTGTGAGACTCGCCGGGCTGACGCAGGCGAGCTGAACGCTTGCCGTCATCAGTTCCTCTCCTTCGCGCCGCACCGCCTGAGCGAGGCTCAGCGAAGCTCCGCGCATTTCCGTCAGACTCGCCGTCGCCTGCAATTCGTCATCCAGGCGCGCCGGGGCCCGGTAGTTGACCGCAACATGGGCCACGACGAACATCATTTCGCTATTGAACACGGCCTCCCGGGGCAACCCCAGACTGCGCATGTACTCGGTCCGCGCCCGCTCGATGAACTTCAGGTAGTTCACGTAGTAGACGATACCGCCCGCGTCCGTGTCTTCGATGTAGACGCGGATTGGCAGGGAAAATTCCGTCATCGGGGCAGACTCACGGGAAAACTCCGCTAACGGGGCTCACGACTCTTCATCGCCCAGGGGCAGCTTACTCTGCGGTGTGGCCGGAGCTGTCATTCCCGCTGGCAGCTCAAGGCCAAAGTGGGCGTAGGCGAGACGAGTCACGGTGCGACCCCGGGGCGTGCGCAGCACGAAACCCTGTTGAATCAGGAACGGCTCAAGCACGTCTTCGATGGTGCCACGCTCTTCCGAGATGGCGGCCGCAAGGCTTTCGACACCGACGGGCCCCCCGTCGAACTTTTCGATCATGGTCAGCAGAAGGCGACGATCCAGGTGATCGAAGCCCCGGGCGTCGACCGAAAGCATATCCAGGGCGCGATCCGCCACGTCGGCGTTGACCCGGCCATCGCCGCGCACTTCCGCAAAGTCCCGAACCCGGCGCAAGAGCCGGTTGGCGATACGCGGCGTACCCCGCGAACGCCGGGCGATCTCCCGAGCGCCGGCGCCATCCATGGGAATGGAAAGAATCCGCGCGGAGCGGTCCACAATCTCGGCAAGATCATCGACATCGTAGAACTCAAGACGCTGCACGATGCCGAAGCGATCGCGCAGCGGAGAGGTCAGGAGGCCGGCCCGGGTCGTGGCCCCCACAAGGGTGAAGGGAGGCAGATCCAGCTTGATGGAGCGCGCCGCCGGCCCTTCGCCAATCATGATGTCGAGCTGGTAGTCCTCCATCGCCGGGTATAGAACCTCTTCGACGTAGGGGCTCAGGCGATGGATCTCGTCGATGAACAGCACGTCGCCGGGCTCAAGATTGGTCATGAGCGCCGCTATATCGCCGGCTTTCTCGAGCACGGGCCCGGAGGTCGTCTTCAGGGAAACGCCCATCTCATTGGCGATGATGCTGGCGAGCGTCGTCTTCCCCAGACCCGGCGGACCGAAGATCAACGTGTGGTCCAGGGGTTCCCCCCGACCCTTCGCCGCGGCGAGGAAGATCTCCATCTGCTCTCGTACAACGCGCTGGCCGATGTACTCGGCAAGGCGCTTGGGCCGGACCGCTCGATCCTGCGCCTCATCGCCACTGCCCGCACCACCGTCGATAAGGCGATCCGTTTCTATCACTACGATCGGACCGTCGAGCGCAGCGCAAGACGGATCAACTCTTCGCTGTCGTCAATATCGTCGCGATCCACGGCCGCCACGAGACGAGCGGCCTCGGTCGGCTTGTAGCCCAGGGCGATAAGGGCGTCCTCGGCGTCGCGCAGTTTGTCCGGCGCCGCGGGCGCTGCCGGATTCGCGGATGTAACGCCCTTCAGGTCATCGAGCCAGCTCGCCAGGCGGTCGCGCATCTCGACCAGCAGTCGCTCGGCGGTTTTACGCCCGACGCCGGGCAGTGCCACCAGACTCTTTACGTCTCCGTTTTGTACCGCGCGGGCGAAGCTGTCGCTGTCCATGCCGGAGAGGATCGTCAGTGCAAGCTTGGGACCCACGCCGCTCACCCGGATCAAGTGGCGAAACAGCTGGCGATCACGGTTGTCGGCAAAACCATAGAGCAAGTGTGCGTCTTCCCGTACGGCGTGGTGCGTCACCAGAGACACGGACTCACCGATAGCCGGAAGCTGAAAGAGCGTGGTCATGGGCACCTGTATTTCATAGCCCACACCGCCCACATCGACGAGGATTTCCGGGGGCTGCTTTTGCAGCAGCGTGCCCGAGATACGACCGATCATGACAAAAATTCCATCAGCGCAGGCGACGCCGGCGCATCGAGCTCGTCCTGGTAACCCCCGTGACACCGGCAAGGCTGGCAAGACCCTGACGCATATGGGCGTGGCACAGGGCCGCCGCCAGCGCGTCGGCGGCATCCTCCTGCGGGGAATCCGGGAGACCGAGCAGTACCCGCACCATGTGCTGCACTTGGTTTTTGTCCGCGGCGCCGGTGCCGACCACGGACTGCTTGATGGTTCGCGCTGAATACTCGCTCACGGCAAGCCCCCGGGTGACACAGGGAACAATTGCCGCACCGCGAGCCTGGCCCAGTTTGAGGGCGGCGTCTGCCGAGCGCGCGAGAAACACCTGCTCCACGGAGAGTTCCGAAGGTTGGTGCTCGTCCACCAGCTGCGCCACCGCATCCGCGATGATCCGCAGCCGCTCGGGAAGCGGCTCCCGCGGCAGGCGAATCACTCCGCTGGTGATGTAGCGGTGCTGACAGCGACCCTTTGCTGTGTCGGTGTCGATGATGCCGAACCCGGTTTTCTGTGATCCCGGATCGATGCCGAGGATAATGGCCATACGCGAAGGCCTGCCTCACGGTCCCTGCTTGAGCAGGCCCCATGGTATGTATAAACATACAGGGTTTCCAGCGTTACGGCCCGGGGGTTCCGGGATCGCTGCCACCGGAAATATCAGGATAGCTGGGCAATAACGTCTTCGGGAATGTCGACGTTGGAGTACACGTTCTGCACGTCATCGAGATCCTCGAGGGCGTCAACAAGGCCTATGACGCTCTCGGCTCCGCTTAGGTCCACGGGCACGGTCGTCGAGGCGATCATCGTCACCTCACCGGACTCAGCGGCAAGTCCCGCCTCCTCGAGCGCCGCTTTGACGGCGGAGAAGTCTTCCCAGGCGGTGGTGACCTCGATGCTTCCGTCGGCGGTCGCTTCGATGTCCTCCGCCCCCGCCTCCAGCGCGACATCCATGAGCTGCTCTTCGTCTGTTCCCGGTGCGAAGGCGAGCTGGCCCTTGCGGGTAAAAAGGTAGGCGACGGAGCCATCGGTGCCAAGGTTTCCGCCGCGCTTGCTGAAGGCGTGACGCACTTCCGCGACGGTGCGATTGCGATTGTCGGTCATGACCTCGACGAGGATCGCCACGCCGCCGGGTGCGTAGCCTTCATAGGTCAGCTCTTCAACGTTGTCGGCTTCATTCGTGCCGGCGCCTCGCGCCACGGCGCGGTCGATGGTGTCGCGGGTCATGTTGGCGCCAAGCGCCTTGTCCACGGCAGCGCGCAGGCGCGGATTGTCTTCGACGGCGGGACCGCCCTGTTTGGCCGCCACAACAAGTTCGCGGATGAGCTTGGTGAAGACCTTGCCGCGCTTGGCGTCCTGCGCCGCCTTGCGATGCTTGATGTTCGCCCATTTACTGTGACCGGCCATGCCGTCTTTCTCCTACGGGTAGCCCTGCGGTGGCCCCCTTTCTTATTGGCTGTCTATGCAGCGGACCTCTCCTGAATCCGAGCCGGTCCGCTGCTAGCCGCCGCTACCGCCCTCGGCCTTCCCTTCCTCCCGCGGGCGTATGTGCAGTTCGCGCAACTGCGCGGCTGCTACCTGGCCGGGAGCGTCCGTCATTACGCAGGCCGCGGTCTGCGTCTTGGGGAACGCGATAACGTCGCGGATGGAAGACGCTCCCGCCATCAGCATCACCAGCCGGTCCAGGCCGAAGGCCAGGCCACCGTGGGGCGGTGCACCGTACTTGAGCGCGTCGAGCAGAAATCCGAACTTCTCGCGCGCCTCTTCCGGCGCGATACCGAGGATGTCGAACACCGCTTCCTGCACTTCCCGCCGGTGGATACGTATGCTCCCGCCGCCAAGCTCGGTGCCGTTCAAGACCATGTCGTAGGCCCGCGAGAGCGCTTCGCGAGGGTTGGCACTCAGCGCAGCGGCGTCGCAGGCGGGGGATGTGAAGGGGTGATGGAGCGGCGTCCAGCCGTTCTCCCCGTCGCTTTCAAACATCGGGAAATCGACCACCCACAGCGGCGCCCAGCGATCGGCCACCATGCCCTGATCCGTAGCAACCTTAACTCGCAGCGCGCCGAGGGATTCGTTGACCACGGACTCGCGATCGGCACCGAAGAAGATAATGTCGCCGTCGGCAGCTTCGAGACGCGCCATCATCTCGCTGACAACTTCCTCGGGCATGAACTTCAGGATCGGCGACTGCAGACCTTCGACACCGGCGCCGAGGTCATTGACCTTGATCCAGGCGAGACCGCGCGCTCCATAATTGCTCACATAGCGCGTGTAGTCGTCGATTTCCTTCCTCGAAATCGACGAGCCGCCAGGCACGCGCAGCGCCGCCACGCGACCAAAGGGATCGTCCGCCGGACCGCGAAACACCTTGAAGTCGACACGCTGCATGAGGTCGTCGACGGAGACCAGCTCAAGGGGAATGCGCAGGTCCGGCTTAT
Organism: Pseudomonadota bacterium; assembly: GCA_038748515.1. Taxonomy (GTDB): domain Bacteria; phylum Pseudomonadota; class Gammaproteobacteria; order Pseudomonadales; family Halieaceae; genus Congregibacter. The sequence continues at coordinate 130,767 of JBCDIW010000002.1, read as the reverse complement.
CGGAGCCATAGCGCTCCATGGCCTCGGCCCAGCTCATGTGTGGGAAAGCCGGAAGTTCGATGTCGAGAACCTCCGCAAACACCTGCCGAACCATGCGCTCGGTGATATCCATGATCGCGGCTTCATCGAGGAAAGTCGTCTCGATGTCGATCTGGGTGAACTCCGGCTGGCGATCGGCGCGCAGGTCCTCGTCGCGGAAGCACTTGGCGATCTGGTAGTAGCGATCGAAGCCCGAGACCATGAGCAGCTGCTTGAACAGTTGGGGAGACTGCGGAAGGGCAAAAAACTGCCCGGGATGCGTACGACTCGGCACCAGGTAATCCCGGGCGCCCTCCGGTGTGGCCCGGGTCAGGATCGGGGTCTCTATGTCCAGGAAACCCTCGTCGTCCAGGAAACGGCGCACCGCGCTGGTAATCTGTGAGCGCAGGCGAAGACGGTTCTGCATCTCCGGTCGGCGCAGATCCATGTAGCGGTAGCGGAGCCGCACTTCCTCGCCGACGGCGGTGTGTTCATCGAGCTGGAAGGGGGGCGTGGCGGCCGTATTCAGTACTTCAATCTCCTTCCCAAGCACCTCGATCTCACCCGTCGCCATGGCCGGGTTGACCGTGCCCTCACCGCGCGCCCGCACGCGCCCGCGCACCATGAGCACGTACTCGCTCCGCACTCGGTCCGCGGTGTGGAAGTGCTCTTCCGTGTCCGGATCGAAGACGACCTGAACGACACCCTCGCGATCGCGAAGATCCAGGAAAATGACGCCACCGTGGTCGCGGCGACGGTCTACCCAACCACAGAGGGTGACCGTCTCATCGATTTGGGCACTTCTAAGGAGGCCGCAGTAGTGGCTGCGCATGGATCTCTATCTCGCGTCAGGTAGTTGCTGGATCAGGCCGCGCTGGAATCGCTGGCGGGTTTGCTCGATGCGGCTTTGTTGTCGCTCGTGCTGCCGCTGGCGGAGCCTTCGGCGGTCTTGGCGGCGCCGTCTGCTTTCTTGCCGTCGCTCTTACCGTCGCCCTTGCCATCGCCGTCACCCCCCTTGGAGCCGCCTTCGTCGCCGGCCAGGTTCTTCTTGTTGCCGCTCTTGAAGTCCGTTTCGTACCAGCCGCCGCCCTTCAGGCGGAACGCTACCGCTGAAATTTTCTTGCGCAGCGTGGCATTGCCACACGCCGGGCAGTCCACCAGGGGGTCGTCACTGATTTTCTGCAGGGCCTCGTGCAACGCGCCACAGGCGGTGCACTGGTATTCGTAGATCGGCATGAGCTGGACCGTCAGTAAGCTGATTGGGGAGTCGCGGGACTCGGGTTAGTGGTACCTGGGCGATTTAGGACGTCCGTTCGGCGGGTCGTCTTCCGCCATGGCTTGTAAAAATCGGCGCGGGAGTTTACCGCAGCCCGGCCGTCTAGCCAAAGGGCGTGGTGGCCGTAGTCGCCGCCCGCAATCGCAGCCGTAGCTTGCCCTCGTCAGCGATCGCGAAACACAGTTCGCAGGCAGCGCCCAGGGCGAGGGCCGCAGACATCGCTATTCAGCAAGCAACTCGGGGCAACACCAGCAACAAACAACGCCACCCGCTGAACAAAGCGCACTGCCAGCAAAAACGGAGCGCGCCGAAAAACAAAAGAGCGCCACGACCGAAGCCTGTGGCGCTCTCGTCGATTCCAGCATCTCCCGGCCGGAAGGGCAGTCTTCGCGACCGGGACACCACAAGCGAGGCGCCTGAGCGCTCCCGATGCAGTACTGGGGCGGATGCGCGCCGGGAGCAGAACGCCCGGCGGCTCCGCGTGCTTCGCCTCTTACTGGGCGAATTCCTTCATCTTCTTCAGCGGACGAACCTTGACCGCAACGCTCGCTGGCTTGGCCTTGAACATGGTCTCTTCACCGGTGAAGGGGTTGATGCCCTTACGTGCCTTCACAGCCGGCTTCTTCACCGTCGTGATCTTCATGAGGCCAGGGAGCGTGAACTCGCCGATCGCGCGCTTCTTGATGCTGCCCTCGATGAGCGTTTCAAGGCCGTCGATTACATCGCCAACCTGCTTCTTGGTCAGGCCCGTGCTTTCGGACAGGGTAGCCAGGATCTGGGTCTTGGTCATCTTGTCCTTAATCGTCGGGATCTTCTTAGCCGGAGCTGCAGCCTTGGCCGGAGCCTTCTTAGCCGGAGCTTTCTTCGCTGCTTTTTTCGCAGGAGCCTTCTTTGCCGCCTTACGTGTCGCCATGATGTCTGACCTTCCTTAGTTGTTTCGTGAGGGGTTGATTCGTGAGGACTTGCTTCGCGAGCAGTTGTTTCACGACCAGTTGATTCACGACCAGTTGATTCACGAAGAGTTGTTTCACAATGAAATGGAGTTGCTTGTATCTGCGAGGGCAGCGATGACGAAGCAATGAAGGGCAGCAGACAGCAAAGCGACAGACGTCTTGCCGCAGGCAAACAGACAACAAATCGGTGGGATTCGTTAGCCCGGACTGCGTGAGGAAGCGGGGTCGACGATGACCGGCAGAGCTACCGTTCGTTTTGTTTCGTCTCGTACCCCCTTTGGTTTCCAGTTATAGACCTGGGTACTTGCCCTGCCCGGCTTACTTGCCTACCGGCGTGCTTCCTTGCCCACTTCGCCGTGCCGCATTGGCGAAGCTGCCTGATCAGGACGACTGCGCTGTAGCCATCAAAACATCGAGAAAAATAGGCTCAAACGCAGCTGGTGCAAAAATTAATGCAGATAACGCTGTAATACAAGCGTTTTTCGCGGCCTGAGGCAAAAAAACCCTGCTTTTTAAGGCCCGGGCGGCGTGAAACGGACTCCGGCGCTGTATCCGCCGCCGTTTGGGCGTAAACTGCGCCCACCTTGGAACGCCCGGTTTTTCGCATGCGCTGCAGTTCGTTTCTGATCACCACTCATAAAGAAACCCCCGCTGACGCCGAGATCGTCAGCCACCAGCTGATGCTACGGGCGGGGCTCATACGCAAGCTGTCGGCGGGTCTGTACACCTGGATGCCGGTCGGTCTGCGCGTGCTCCGCCGCGTCGAACGGATCGTCAGGGAGGAAGTGGAAGCAGCCGGCGCCCTGGAACTCGCCATGCCAATGGTTCAACCTGGCGAGCTTTGGCAAGAATCCGGGCGCTGGGAACAATACGGTCCCGAGCTCCTTCGCATCCGCGACCGCCACGAGCGGGATTTCTGTCTCGGGCCCACGCACGAGGAAGTCATCACCGACATCGTGCGCAGCGAAATCAGCAGCTATCGACAGCTGCCGCTGAACCTTTATCAAATTCAGAACAAGGTACGCGACGAGATCCGACCGCGCTTCGGCGTTATGCGTGCGCGGGAATTCCTAATGAAGGATGCCTACTCCTTCCACACCAGCACCGAGTGCCTGCAGAACACCTATGAGCAGATGCACCAGGCGTATACACGTGTGTTTGAGCGGCTCGGCCTGGACTTTCGTCCGGTCATGGCGGATTCGGGAAGTATCGGGGGCAGTACATCCCACGAATTTCATGTTCTGGCGGATTCCGGAGAAGACGCAATTGCCTTCAGCGATAGCGGACCTTTCGCGGCAAACGTTGAACTGGCCGCCGCGCCGGATACGCGCGATCAGCGTCCCGCGGCAACGGAGGATCTGCGCAGCGTTGCCACCCCCGGCGTAAAAACCATCGCGGACCTGAGCAGCTTCCTGACGCTGCCCACGGAGCGCGGCGTTAAGACGCTGCTGGTTGAAGGCAGCGAGCACGAGGTAGTCGCGCTCGTGCTCCGCGGTGATCACAGCCTGAACGCAATAAAGGCGGAGAAGCACCCCCACGTGGCAGCACCGCTGCGCTTCGTCTCTGAGGACGAGGCCAAGACCGCCGCTGGGGCGCCGACGGGCTCCATTGGCCCCGTTGAGCTTGCGATACCGATTGTCGTGGATTTCGCCGCCGCAACCCTCGCGGACTTTGTTTGCGGCGCGAACCGGGAAGGGGAACACCTCCTGGGCGTGAACTGGGATCGCGACGTCACGGACTTCAGCTGCGCGGACCTCCGCAATGTCGTTGTCGGAGACCCCAGTCCCGACGGCCAGGGGCAGCTTCAGATCCGCCGCGGCATCGAAGTCGGACACATTTTCCAGCTTGGAACCAAGTATAGCGAGGCGATGAAGGCCGAAGTTCTCGACGAGAACGGCCGCGCCTGTACCCTGTTCATGGGCTGCTACGGAATCGGTGTGAGTCGCATCGTGGCCGCCGCCATCGAGCAGAACCACGATGAGCGGGGCATTATCTGGCCGGACGCGATGGCTCCCTTCGAGCTCGCCATCGTACCGATCAACATGCAGAAGTCCGCTGCCGTCGCCGAAGCGGCGGAAGCCCTTTACGAGCAGTGCCGCAGCGTAGGAATTGATGTGCTTCTTGATGATCGCAATGAGCGTCCCGGCGTGAAGTTTGCCGACATGGAACTCCTCGGCGTTGCGCATCGCATCACCATCGGCGACCGCGCCCTTGGCGACGGCGAAATCGAGTACCAGGCGCGCCATCAGAGCGAAGCACAGCGCGTGCCCCTGGCCGGCGCAATGGAGTTTCTGCGAGGACAACTGGGCGGTGAGAGCTAGGTCGGCACGCCCGCAAGCCGCATCCGGTGGCGGACCTCGCGGCGGGGCCTACGCTTCGGTCGGTACGGTGGTAATCGCCGCGATTCTGTCCATGAGCGCTCTGGGGCAGTCATCCGATACACCGGGCACTGGCGACGATCGCGCCGCTCTGCGACGCTTCCTGAGCGACAACATCGCATCGACGTCGGGCTTCAGCGATCGCTACGCTGCGGAGGCCTGGCTCGTACTCATGGACGGACGCCTGGCCCGCTACCTTGACGCGCCAACCGAGCGCGTAGCCCTCTTGAATCAGGTTCACAGTGCCGCCACGCAGGCCGGACTATCGCCAGAGCTGGTTCTTGCGCTCATCGAAGTTGAGTCGGCCTTCGACCGCTTTGCCGTATCGCGAGTGGGCGCCCAGGGCCTGATGCAGGTGATGCCGTTTTGGAAAAACGAGATCGGCCGAAGCAGCGACAATCTCACCAACAACAAGACCAACCTGGCCTATGGCTGCCGAATTCTTCAGTACTACCTGGAACGCGAGGACGGCGCCCTGCATGAGGCGCTCGCCGCCTACAACGGCAGCTCCGGAAGTCGCGTGTACAGCGACCGTGTCGCCCGGGCCTGGCGCGAACACTGGCGCAATGAGCCCCTGGACTGGTCTCGCTAGCCCCCTCACGCGGATTGACAGCAGCGGGTGGATCGACACACTCTCCTCCAATCAGCTGTCCACGAGGTGGATAGAATAAGAGCGTGAACGAACTCAAGAAGCTCAGCGCCTGGAATCACGATCTGGCCCGATCTATCGGCGCGCTCGGCACCGAGAAACTGTTCCCAACGGTGGTCGCCGCCGTGAAGAAACGCATCGCCATCTCCTACCCACAGGTCTGGCTCTATCACCGAGAACTACCACCGAGAGTTCTGTACCACGAGATTCCCAAGGAAGCGCAGCATTCCCAGATCGACCAGTATCTGGACGGCCCGTACCGGGAAGATCCTTTTTTTCTCGCCTCGATCAATCGACCGAAGAATCGGTTTTACATGCTCTCGAATATGACTTCGGGACGCCTTGAGAGCTCCTCCTATTACCAGGATTATTATGCGCACACCGGCACCGTAGATGAGGCGATCTACCTTGCGCAGCTGCCCGGTGGCAACGTGCTGAACCTGTCCATGATGCGCCTTCCCGATCAGGGGCCGTTCAGCGAGGAAGAGTACGAATTGCTCTACAGCTTCGCAGACCCGGTGTCTGAACTCCTGCGCAAGCACAGCACCTACGAAAGCTTCGCGGTAGACAACCTTATCCAGCCCGGCATTAATCACCAGATCGATCTCGCCTTCCGGACCTTCGGAGCATCGCTTCTTTCTCCCCGGGAAAAGGATGTCCTGGAGCTGATGCTGCGTGGCTACGGTACGGATACCACGGCGAGCCGTCTTGGTATTGCCCGCGAAACGGTGAGACGTCATCGCAAGAGTATCTATCGGAAACTCGACGTCAGCTCCCAGACCGACCTCTTCTCCCTCTTCCTCAATGCCATGTCATGCCTCGGCGAAGCCGGCGGTGAGGACCCGCTGAAGATTTACATGGCTCCAGCTTGAGCTTCTGGCGTGCCCTAAGCGGGGCATTGCCGCAAAGGTGTACAGCGCCGATAGTTCGCCGCACTACTACGAACGGGTGAAATTGCGGGCGCAGAGCGTCCGTGCGGACCGTCCCATGGCGCTGGAAGTCGACTGGTTTCTTCGTGCGCATCCGGAAGTCAGGATGATCGAAGCCTTGCTTCCTGATGCGAACGGCATTCTTCGCGGAAAGTGGCTGCCCCGGGACAAACTCGCCAAGGTTTACAAAGGCGAACTGAAGTTTCCCAAAACAGCCCTTAGCCTCGATATCTTTGGCCGTGACGTCGAGGAACTCGTCTTCGCTTCCGGAGATGACGACGGGGTGTGCCTACCTATTGAAGGCTCTCTTCTGCCGACACCCTGGTCTCCCCAGGGTCGCCACGGTCAGCTCATGCTCACCATGTTCGACGCTGACGGAACCCCATTCCTGGGGGACGCAAGGCAGGTATTGAAAAAGGTGGTTGGACGCTACCACGCGCTGGGCTGGCGACCGGTGGTAGCCGCAGAACTTGAGTTCAGCCTGGTGCAGTGGGACGGAAAGCGTCCTCGCCACAGTCAGGCCAATCCCTACCGCGGCCAACCCATTGGCGGAAACCTCTACGGGCTCGACGTACTCCAGCGGAACCATCTCATGCTGGAACAAATCCATCGTGCCTGCCAGATACAGGGCCTGCCCTTCGACGGTGTCGTGAAGGAATCTGCACCGTCGCAGTACGAGATAAACATGTGTCACGTGGACAGTCCGGTGCTCGCGGCACGGCAGATCATAATGATGAAGCGCGTGATCAAGGAGATCGCGCGCCAACACGATCTCGTCGCGAGTTTCATGCCCAAACCCTTTGAAGGCGAAGCCGGCAACGGAATGCATATCCACTGCTCCGTGGTCGACGAAAACGGCGACAATCTTTTCGACGACGGCAGTGACGCCGGGAGCAATGAACTGCGCTCAGCCATCGCTGGTTGCCTGCAGCACATGCCGGCATCCTTCGCTATTTTTGCACCGAGCTTCAACGCCTATCGGCGCTTTCAGAAAGGAACTCACGCTCCCGTAACGCCGAACTGGGGCTACGAAAACCGTACGGTGGCTGTTCGCGTTCCGGCCGGCGGTCCCCATTCGCGGCGCTTTGAGCACCGCGTCGCCGGTGCGGACGCTAACCCCTATCTGGCTATCGCAGCAATACTTGCCGCCGCCCTGGACGGGATCGAGCGCGGACTCTTCCCCGACGAACCGGTCAGCGGAGACGGGTACCGGATAAGGAAGCCCACGCTACCCCTGTATATGCAGGAGGCACTTCGCCTTTTCCGCGAGTCAGACTTCATCACCAACTCCCTCGGGGCGGAACTCCAGCACAGCTTTGTAATGACCAAGACTCAGGAACTGGCGGAGTTCGAGCGACACATCACGAGCCTGGAGTATCACGCGTACGTCGAAACGCTCTGAGCAAAGCCATCCTCGGTCGCGGTGGCACCTATACTGCCCGGATGCTCTTTACTTTTCGCCGCGCTTCCCGGCTTTGCGTTCCGGCGCTGGTCGTGCTCGGGATGGCGATCTCGGACAGTGCTCTCGCCGCAGCCGAAGCATTGAAGGTGCTCGACGATCCCGACGCCTGCAGCGAAGCCTTGCGCGAACCCCCGCCGCCCGCGGTCGGTGATACCCCGGACACCCTGCGTATCCTGAGTTGGAACACCATGAAGTATGGCCGGGACGGCTCCCGCGAACTCCTGGAACGCCTTAGCACCAACACCGACTTCGTGTTTCTCCAGGAGGCTTTGCGCAGTGTCGCTCCGCACCCGTCCTTTCCAGGTCTGCGCTACTTCGGGGATGGATACGCTTTCGGCAGGGAACAAAGCGGTGTAGAGCTACGCAGCGTGTATCACGCGCACCTCGAATGCAGGCTCAGTTTCACCGAGCCCTGGCTGCGCAGTCCGAAAATCGTGCTGGCTACGCGACATGCCGTGGGCAGGCAGGGACTGCTCCTCGTCAATCTCCACGCCGTTAATTTCACGCTGGGCGTGGGCGCCTACGCCGCCCAGCTTGACGCGGTTTCGATGCTGCTGCGCAGCCACGGCGGCCCGGCAATCGTGGCGGGTGACTTCAATAACTGGAACGGAAAGCGCGAGACCGCTTTGCGCCAGTTCGCGGACGCAAACGGGCTCAGCGTGGCAAATTTTCAGCCAGACTGGCGCAGCCGCCACCTTGGGCGGCCCGTTGATGGGGTACTGCTGCGCGGTTTTGAAACACTTAGCGCGACGGCGGTACCGACACAGATGTCGGATCACCATCCGTTGCTGCTTCTGCTGGCTCCTGCGCGGCCGCAGTAGGTTGTGGAATCACATCGATCGGCGAGTAATCCTGCTGCAGGCGGCGCACGAGGCCGAGAGCGGTCAGCATGCCGATAACGCCAAAGAGGGCCATGCCCAGGGCCTCACCAACCATCACACCCCGCGCTCCGTAGAACTGCGCGCCGATGTAAGCGGCAGGAACAATACCGAGCAGCACCTTCGCGTAATTGAACAGAGTGGCCAGGTACGCGCGCCCGAGATTGTTGAAGCTGGCATTGGCGACGAATAAAAGGCCATTGAGTGCGAAGGCGCCGACAAGAAAGTGGATATAGAAGCGCAGCAACTCTGCCGCGGTCTCACTCGCTGTGAAACCCGTAATGATGAAGTCGAGGCAGAGATAAAGCAGCAACCAGATCGCCGCAACATAGGCTGCGATAAAGAGCGATGCATCGAGCAGCGCCTGGCGCACCCGGTCATAGCGATTGGCGCCGGCGTTCTGCGCAACGATGGGCCCGATGGCGCCGGAGACGGCGAATACCGCCGCGAACGCCAGCGGGGCAAGCCTTGCCATGACCGCGATCGCGGCCACCGCGCTGTCGCCGAACTCCGACATGATGCGCAACACAATGCTGCCGCCGAGCGGTGTGGCCAGATTCGTCAGCACGGCGGGCAGCGCGATCACCAGGATGGCCGGCACGTGGCGGCGGAAGATGCCCACGGCAACGGCACGGGGTAGGCGGTGGTGTGCGAAAAGAATGCGTGCCGCGTAGCTGAATACGACGATGCGTGAGGCAACAGACGCCCAGGCAGCACCCTCGATCCCCCAGCCGAACTGGAAGATAAAGAGGGGATCGAGCACAGCGTTCACAAGGGCGCCGTAGAGCGTAGCGAGCATACTGCGTCGAGCATCGCCCACGGCCCGCATCCCGGACGCCAGACTCATGCCAAGAACCATCACGGGTATGGCGGGCAGCTGGATGTAGGTGTAACTCAGCGCGTAGCTCAGCGTTTGGCCTTCAGCGCCCAGCAGGCCGAGCAACTCCGGCAGATTCCACCAGGTCAAAGCTGTGAGGAAGATCGCAACGATGCCATTGAGAATGAGCACGGAGCTGCAGTACTCACCGGCTCCGGGGCGGTCTCCCCGCCCTTCCGCCCGGGCGACGAGCGCTCCAAGGGCGATTTGCAGCCCGATACCCAGCGAGAGAAGAAAGTAGAGCAACGTGCCGGAGAAGCCCACCGCCGCCACCAGCTGCTGCTCGCCCAGCAGCGTGATGAAATACATGTCGACCACGTCGACGGCAAACATAGCGACGAGGCCCGTGGTCGCCGCACCCGTCATCACGAGGACGTGGCGCAGGGTGGAGCCTTGCAGGAAAACCGGTGTGCTCATCGATTGTTCTCAGAATGCGGCATGCCCGGAAGCGCCCGCCAGGCAAAGGATCGCACCAGCTTACGCCACTGCGCCGCCTTCGGCCCAACCGGCCTCGACCAGAGCGGGAGAGCAGTTCCCGGGGAATACCGTTACCATAACAGGCTGTCCGGTCGCTTGATGCCCAAATATGAACCCCAACAAAGAAAACCTAAGCGCTGAAAAAGCGGTTGCCGGTGCCGAGGCTGCTGAACGCCCCGCCGTCGACCGTGAAGCCGCGCAATCCGAGGCCTCCGCCGCGAAACCGCCCTTCATCGGCATCAATGTCGTCATATTCCTCGGCTTCCCGCTGGCGGCGCTTGTCCTGGTACCGCTCTGGGGCTTCACCCAGGGTTTCAGCGCGGCGCAGTGGGCCTGGGCCGTAGTCTTTCTGTACCTCAACGGGCTGTCCATTACCGGCGGCTATCACCGTTTGTGGTCCCATAAGGCCTACGAGGCGCATTGGAGCGTGCGTCTGTGGTTTGCGCTCTGGGGCGCCGGCGCGCTGCAGAACAGTATTCTGATCTGGGCTGCGGATCACCGCAGGCACCACCGCCATGTCGATAACGACGAACGCGATCCCTATTCCGCCGGCCGGGGCTTGTGGTTCAGCCATATCGGCTGGATGTTGCGCCAGTATCCGACCAATAACGAGGACTTCTCAAACGTGAAGGACCTGCTCCGCGACCCCATCGTGGTGTGGCAGGACAAGCACTACGTGGCACTCACCACCTTCATGAACCTCGGCCTCCCGCTGCTGCTGGGCTTCGCCCTGGGCGACGTGGTGGGTACGGTGCTGCTCGTGGGCCTGCTGCGCCTGGTGCTCAACCATCACGTGACCTTCTTCATCAACTCGCTCGCGCACTACTGGGGTTCCCGGCCCTACACGGACACGAACAGCGCCCGGGACAACGGTTTACTGGCCTTCCTTACCTATGGGGAGGGCTACCACAACTATCACCATATCTTTCAGACCGACTATCGCAACGGCATCCGCTGGTACCAGTGGGATCCCACCAAATGGATGATCGCGACGCTTGAGCGCCTGGGGCTCGCCCGCAAACTGCAGCGCGTCCCCAACTTCAAGATCCAGCGCGCGCTGCTGGACATGCAGTTCAAGCGGGCGCAGCAGCTGGCCCAGGATCGCGAGGAGCCGGCGCTGGTGGCTATCCTCGAACGCGAATACCAGCTGTTCGGCGAGTCCATTGCCAAATGGACGCAGCTCCAGAGCGAGCGCTACGGGCGCCATCGGGAGCAACTCGGTGGCGCCATTGAAGAAGGCCGTACCCAGCTCCAGCGACGCTGGGAACAGGCGGCCCTAAGAAGCCGCTTCCGCGAGTTGGAGTACTGTTTGCGCTCGCAGCGCAAGCGCATCGCCCTGCTGCTCGAGCAATGGCAACTGCAGCCCTTACAGAGCTGATCGCCTCGCGCCCGGCGCGCCTGCGACCTTCGCGCCGCCCGAGTTTATTCCATACCTGTAGAGCGGCGTGCTTTGGCACGCCGACGGAGCAACGCATGAATTCAACGCTATACGGCTTCGCACCACCCGATGGCAGTGGAAAACCCAAATCTCTCGAGGACTACAGTGGCCAGGTCCTTTTGATCGTCAACACGGCGTCAAAATGCGGCTTCACGCCTCAGTTTGCGGGCCTCGAGGAGCTGCACGAGCAGTTCAAGGATCAGGGCTTCACGGTTCTCGGTTTCCCCTGCAACCAGTTCGGCGCCCAGGATCCGGGAAGCAACGAAGAGATCATGGAGTTCTGCCAGTTGAACTACGGCGTCTCCTTCCCCATGTTCGGAAAGATCGACGTTAATGGCAGCGACGCCGAACCGCTCTTCGTACACCTGCGTGAATCGGCGCCGGGCGCGCTCGGCAACCGCATCAAGTGGAATTTCACCAAGTTCCTGATCAATCGCGACGGCGAAGTGGTCAAACGCTACGCGCCCACGACGAAGCCAAAGGCGATCGCCAGCGATATCGAAGCCCTTCTATAGCCGTACCTGCGCCGCTCTAGGCCAATCGAAAGCGTATGGCCAGGCTTCCGTCGCGCAGCATACTCAGTGCTCGCGCGTGGCCCGGAACTCGACATCGGGCCAGCGCTCTTCCATGAGCGACAGGTTCACCCGCGTCGGCGCCAGGTAGCTGAGGTAGCCGCCGCCGTCGATGGACAGCTGATCCGCGGCCTTGGAGCGGAACTCCTCAAGCTTGCGCTCGTCATCGCAGTAGACCCAGCGCGCGGTGTACACGTTCACCGGCTCGTAGATCGCTTCGACCTTGTACTCATCCTTGAGCCGGTAGGCGACAACGTCAAACTGCAGTTGCCCCACGGCACCTACGATCAGGTCCGTGGATGAAAGCGGCGCAAATACCTGCGTAGACCCCTCCTCCGATAACTGCTGCAAACCTTTCTGCAGCTGCTTTGACTTCATGGGGTCGCGCAGGCGAATGCGGCGGAACAGCTCCGGGGCGAAGTGCGGGATCCCGGTGAATGCAAGATCCTCGCCCTCGGTAAAGGTATCGCCAATCTGAATCGTGCCGTGATTGTGCAGACCGATGATGTCGCCCGCCAGCGCCTCCTCCACCAATACGCGTTCCCCGGCCTTGAAGGTGACCGCATCAGCGATCCGCACGTCCTTACCGATGCGCGCATGATGCATTTTCATGCCCTTCTCATACGCGCCGGAGCAAATCCGCAGGAAGGCGATGCGGTCCCGGTGGCGCGGATCCATGTTCGCCTGGATCTTGAACACGAAGCCGGAGAAGCCCGCGTCACCGGCATCGACCCGACGCTGCGTCGTGTCGCGAGGCTGGGGCGAAGGGGCCCAGTCCACGAAGTCGTCCAGCATTTCCCGAACGCCAAAGTTGGCCAGTGCCGTACCGAAAAACACGGGCGTGAGTCGTCCGGCCAGGAACGCGTCCCGATCGAAAGTGTGGCTTGCGCCGCGTACCAGCTCCACCTCTTCGCAGAAGTCGTCGTAGTCCTCCCCCAGCAGTTCCTGCGCGGCATCGCTGGCGAGACCTTCGATGCGCGTATCGGGATGGATCTCCGCATTGTGGCCACGCTCAAAGCAGTGAATGACGTCGGTGTACAGGTTGTAGACTCCCCGGAACTGATCGCCAGAGCCGATGGGCCAGTTGATCGGCGCCGCGGGTATGTCGAGCACTTCTTCGATTTCGTCGAGCAGTTCGATGGCATCGCGAATGGGACGGTCGAGCTTGTTAACGAAGCTGATGATCGGCGTATCGCGCAGGCGGCATACGGCCATGAGCTTGATCGTCCGATCCTCCACCCCCTTCGCGCCATCGATCACCATCAGCGCCGAGTCCACCGCGGTGAGAGTGCGATAGGTGTCCTCAGAAAAGTCCTCGTGACCCGGGGTGTCGAGCAGGTTGACCACGCGTTCCTGATAGGGGAACTGCATCACCGAGGAGGTCACGGAGATGCCCCGTTCCTGCTCCATGCCCATCCAGTCGGAAGTCGCGTGCGGACCCTTCTTTCCCTTGACGCTACCGGCGACGCTGATTGCCCGTCCCAGGAGCAGCAGCTTCTCGGTAATCGTCGTTTTGCCCGCATCCGGGTGCGAGATGATGGCGAAGGTTCGGCGCTGCGCGATGGCAGCGGCTGTGCTTGAGTCGTTCATGGGGTTCCGTGACAGGCAGATCCGTCGCTCATGGCGCGACGGCGGCGCATCATAGCTGATGGGTTGGGGAGCCACAAAACCTCATCCCTGGTCTGTTCAGACCGCAATCGGTCCGACGCTGCCATCGTCCTCGCGACCCGGGCCGTGTTTACTGCGCTCGCTGGTGGGGAAACGCTCGCTCCGCAACCCGCCCTGTTTCCTCACAATCTGCCAACGCGACACTTTCGATGCGGTGCCGAAATCCCGGCGAGACCAGAGGTATTGCTACGCTCCGCTGGGGTGGGGGACGCTGCGCTCCGCAACACCTCCGGTCACGCCTGCGCAGTGCCAATCACAACCGGAGGAGGCAATGCGCTCAGCGAACCTGCGGCCTTGAGCGACTCGGGCCGTGTTTGCGGAGCGAGCGTTTCCCCACTAGCGAGTGCAGCAACCCGCCCTGCCTCGCCGGAAGCCGGCACCAAAACTGCCGGCTGGGAACAAGCGAATCGCTATGCTTCGAGTCTCGCCCGCAGCGCCTCGATCAGCCGGTCGGCAACGACGTCCATGGACGGACAGCTGTCACCGAGAAGCTGCCGCATGGACGTGACCTCAAGCCCCGCGTATCCGCAGGGATTCACCCGCGAGAAGGGCTCGAGATCCATGTCGACGTTCAGGGACAGCCCGTGATAGCTGCAGCCGCGACGCACGCGCAGTCCCAGGGCCGCGATTTTGGCGCCGTCGACGTAGACGCCGGGCGCCGATGGATCCGCTGCGGCACTGATGCCGAAGGTGGCCAGGGTATCGACGAGGCTCTGCTCGATAAGCGTGACCAGGGCGCGAACACCGAGGCCGCGGCGCCTGAGATCCAAGAGCAGATAGAGAACCCACTGCCCGGGACCGTGATAGGTCACCTGTCCGCCGCGGTCGACGCTGACTACGGGGATATCTCCGGGCGCCAGCAGATGCTCGGCGCGCCCGGCAACGCCCTGGGTAAACACGGGTGGATGTTGAAGAAGCCAGAATTCATCGGGCGTCGTTTTATCTCGACCGTCCGTGAAAGCACGCATGGCTTCCAGTGTGCTGGCGTAGTCGGCGTCGTTGCCGAGGCGGCGCACGCGCAGCGCGGGCGCGGTGCTCACAGCACCATCTGGACCATTCCCGTCGCCAGGAGATCACGGTGCAGCGCATCGAGCTGTTCCGGCCCGGTCGCGGTTATGGTCACTGTAAGGGCGACAAAGCGTCCCTTGCTGCTGGCGCGCACACTGACCGTACTCTCGTCGAAGCCCGGAGCGTGCGCCTCGAAAACAGAGAGCACGGTGCTATTGAACTCGTCGCTCTGCCGGCCGAGCACCTTAACGGGATAGGCGCAGGGAAACTCAATCTTGGGCGGCTCTTCGCCCCCCGGCTCGGGACCACCGATTAGCTCAGCCACGGAAGAGCTTTGCGATCCACATCAGGATCACGTCCCAGAGGCGGGCGAAGAACCCGGCGCTTTCTAGGGGCTCCAGGGCCACCACGGAGACCTGCTCCAGGACCTCGCCATCCAGCGTAAGAGTAAGCTCACCGATGCTCGCCCCGGCTTCCAGCGGTGCGCTGATGGGGTCCACAAGCTGCACAGTCTGCTCAATGTCGCCGTGCTTGCCCCGCGGTAGGGTCAGCACGATGTCCTCGGCGAGGCCCGCCGAAAGATAGTCCGACTTGCCTTTCCACACCCGGGGCTTGTCGATTTCTTCAGCGCCACGAACGGCGATTTCCGTTTCATAAAATCGGAACCCATAGTTGAGGAGGCTGCGCGTCTCTCGCTTGCGGGCCCGGGTGCTCTCGGTCCCCATAACCACGGAAATGAGGCGCATACCGTTACGATCCGCGGAGGCGACCAGGCCGTAGCCGGCTTCGCGGGTGTAGCCCGTCTTCAGTCCATCCACTGAGGGATCCTCTCCCAGCAGGCTATTGCGGTTGTACTGGGTGATGTCGTTGTAGGTGTATTCGCGCTGGCTGTAGATACGATAGTGCTCTGGGTAGCGCGTGATGATCGCCTCGGAAAGCTGCGCCAGATCACGGGCCGTGGTCAGGTGCTGGGGATGCGGCAGACCGTGACTGTTCATAAAGTAGCTGCTGGCAAGACCCAGCTCCGCGGCGTGCTTGTTCATGAGGTCGGCGAAGGCCGCCTCACTGCCGGCCACGTGCTCGGCGACGGCTACGGTCGCATCGTTGCCCGAGGACACCACAATGCCCTGCTCGAGCTCGCCAATCGTCACCGGCTTGCGCGGCTCAATCCACATGAGCGATGAACCGTTGAACACCGGATTCTGGGACCAGGCGTTGCGGCTTACGGTCACAGCATCGCTGCGCGTTACCCGCCCGGCGGCGATTTCCGAAGCGAGGACGTAGCCGGTCATGAGCTTGGTCAGGCTGGCCGGGGGAAGCTGCTCGTCGGCATTCTTTTCCGCCAGCACGGTGCCCGTCTTCGCATCGATGAGAAGGAAAGCCCGGGCCGCGATTTCCGGAGGAGCCGGTACGATGCTCTGCGCGACGACGGGCAGAGCGAGGGGAAGCAGGAGAAGACACAACAGCAGGCGCAGACGCCGGCCGGGCGACAGAACAATCAAGGGCATGCGCGGAATAACGACGTCAGTAGGTGGACGGCGGAATGGTACCGCAAGCGCGGGGACGGTGAAACGAAGTACGGGGCGCGGCTGCGCAGCAAGACGGCGGAGAGCGAGTTCAGGGCAGCGCGAGTCCCGGTGAATAGCCGCGCGTCACCAGCATGTTCTGCAGGGTCTGGAGCTGTTCACCGTCCGCGATGGGACCCACGCGGACCCGACTCAGGCGTCGCCCGCCCACATCCACCGGCGTAATTTCGACGGGCACGCTGACCAGTTCCGCTACGCTCTCCCGCAGATGCTCGGCGGCGGTCATACTGGCGAAGGCCCCAAGCTGAAGGTAGCGATATTCGCCATAGGTGCTGTCGCGACGGTCGTCGACGCCTGCAAGGACCAGCGATTGCACGCGGACCCTGGCCGTCCCCTTGTCTACAAAGCCCAGCTTTATGGCCGCCGCATAGCTCAGATCGATAAGGCGCTCCGGGTGAAACGGTCCGCGGTCATTCACACGAACGGTAATTTCGCGACCGTTCGCGAGGTTTTTCACCCTGGCATAGCTCGGTATGGGAAGGCTTTTATGCGCCGCCGTGGCCAGGTAGAGGTCGTAGATCTCGCCGTTGGCCGTGCGCTTGCCGTGGAACTTCGTGCCGTACCAGCTGGCAACGCCCTCTTCACTGTAACCGGCGGCGCTGGGCAGTACTTCGTAGCGTACGCCCTGAATTTCGTAGGGCGACGTATTCCCTGCGCTAAGAATGGGATCGGGACGCGGAACCGCGTCGATGACGTCGCCGGGCTTCAGCTCCGTCGCCGGGGCTCCATCGCCCTCCCAGGCCACACGGGGTTCCGGGCCGGAACAGGCCGCGGCGAAAAGACACAGAAGCAAAGGCAGGTAAGGCTTCATGTAGCCGCGCCCGCGGCAATCCGCTGACTGAGCTGGAAGACGCTCATCGCGTACATGGCGCTGTGGTTGTAGCGGGTAATCACGTAGAGGTTGTGCAAACCCAGCCAGTGTTCGTAGCCATCGGCCAATTCAAAGCGCATGGCCGTCGCGAGCGCCGCGGGATCGAGGCTCTGCTCGGCGACCACACCGGCGGCGGCAAAATCGGCGACGCTGCGGGCGGGTTTTAGCGTGCCGTCGAATAGCGCGGCCTCGGCGCCGGCATCCACCGTCGCCGCACTCACGACCGGCTCGCCTTCGCGCCAGCCATGGCGGGCCAGATAATTGGCAACGCTGCCGATGGCATCGACGGGGTTGTTCCAGATGTCGGCCACGCCGTCACCGTCGAAGTCCGCGGCGTAGGCGCGGTAGCTGCTGGGCATGAACTGGCCGTAGCCCATGGCCCCGGCATAGGAGCCTTTCAGTACGGTCGGATCGAGACCCTGTTCACGGGCGAGGAGCAGGAAATTTTCGAGCTCCGATGTAAAAAACGGTGATCTCCGGGGGTAATCAAAGGCGAGGGTGGTCAATGCATCGAGCACCCGGTAGCTCCCGGCGATACGGCCGTAGTAGGTCTCCACGCCCAGGATCGCGACGATAATCTCGGCCGGCACGCCGGATTCAGCCTGAGCCCGGGCGAGGGTGGCCCGGTGCGCACGCATAAACTCAATGCCCTCGCGCTCGCGACGGTCATTCAAAAAGATGCGTCGATACTCAAACCAGGCCTTGGTCTTCTCTGCGGGTCGGGCGATAGCGTCGAGAATGGACTGCTGTCGTTCGGCGCCGGCGATGAGCGTCTCGACCTCCTCCTGCGCAAAACCGTGCTCCTCGACCATACGCTCAACGAACTCAGCCGCGGCCGGATGCCCCGCATAGGATTCGGCGTTTGCTGCAGTGGAAAGGAAGAGAGCGAACAGCAGCGAAAGCGCAGCAGGGAAACGACGCGCAGCGCCATCGATGCACACTGAATTGATCATGCGGACGACTCCGGCAATTGATACAACGCGGAAAGGCCTGGTGGGGGCTCTGGCAGAATCACGTGCTCGCGGGTGGGCCTATTACGGCGACCTATGGCTACAAACTATGGCTACGATCAGACGCCACGACCTGTTGCCAAGATCTGTTACCACGATCCTTCGCGGTGCACCATCGCGACACTCCATCGCGACACTCCATCGCAACGATCAAACCTACTGACCAATGACTCGCTTCTCGGTACTGACCGCCATGAGCAGACCGAACGCCGCCATCAGCGTGACCACCGACGTTCCACCGGCGCTGACCAGAGGCAGCGGTACGCCCACGACGGGCAGCAGGCCCGCGACCATGCCCATGTTAACAAAGATATAGACGAAGAAAGTCAGGGTGAGGCTGCCGCAAAGAATTCGGCCGTAGCTGCTCTGGGCACGGACGCCGATCCAGAAGGCACGCAGCAAAATCAGAGCGTAGAGCAGCACGAGGAGCAGAACGCCACGCAGGCCAAACTCCTCGGCGAGCACGGCGATTATGAAATCGGTGTGACTCTCGGGAAGAAAGTCGAGCTGGGACTGGGTCCCCTGGGTCCAGCCTTTCCCCGCCCAACCGCCCGAGCCGATGGCGGTCTTGGACTGAATGATGTTCCAGCCCGCCCCCAGTTTGTCACTCTCCGGATTGAGCAGCGTCAGGATGCGCTGCTTTTGATAGTCGGCAAGGAGAAACTGCCAGGCGGGCCAGGCCGACGCTACCGCGAAGACGGCCGTTCCACCGATAAAGCGCCAGCCGATCCCGGCCATGAAGATGCCGAAGAGTCCGGCCGCCGCAATCAGGAGCGACGTACCAAGATCGGGCTGTCTGACGATGAGCCCGCAGGGGATGGCGATCAGCAGCAGGCAGGCAAGCACGTACTTGGGGCTGGGCGGAAGGCGCCGGCTGCCGAGGTACCAGGCCACCGTCATGGGGACGGCGAGTTTCATGATCTCCGACGGCTGAAACCGGAATCCGCCGAGATTCAGCCAACGCTGAGCGCCCTTGGCCCCCACGCCAAAGAGTGCGACCGCCAGCAACAGGCCCACCCCCAAGAGATAGGTCCACGGCGACCAGCGCGACCAGCGCACGGGGCTGACCTGGGCCACGGCAAACATGGCGATGTAGGCGATCAGGAAGAAACGACCCTGGCGCACGACAGCTGCCATGCTTTGCCCCGATGCGCTGTACAACACCACGAGGCCATAGCCCGTGAGCGCCAGGAGCAGGAACAACAGGGGTGGATCGACGTGAAGCTGGCGCGCGAGGGGCGGCGGTCGCGTCAGCGGGCCCACGGCATCGGGCATCTGTCGGACGTATTCGGACATCAGCCTGTCTGTCCCTCGAGCCAGGCATCGATCACCGTCCTCGCAATCGGGTAGGCCGCGCTGCTTCCACCGCCGTTCTCCACGATCACGGCGACGGCGATGGTCGGCGCCTGCAGCGGTGCGAAGGCGACGAAGAGGCCGTGGTTGCGGTGACGCTCGTCGATAGCCTCCTCGTCGTAGACCGAGTCCTGGGCGATGCCGATCACCTGCGCCGTGCCGGTCTTCCCCGCCATCTCGTAGTCCATGCCCCGGGATATGGCTTTCGCTGTGCCCCGGGCGCCGTGCACCACCTCGCGCATCGCTTCCACCACGGCATCCCAGTTGGCGCCATCCACCAGGACCGGCGGCTTAAGCGGCGCTTCCATCTTCTCATTGCCCATGGTCTGGACCAGCCGAGGTTCGCGGCGCTCACCGCGCGTCGCGATGATGGAGGTCATGACCGCGAGCTGCAGCGGCGTCGTCAGCATGTAGCCCTGACCGATGCCGACACTCAGCGTTTCTCCGGGAAACCAGGGCTGGTTGAGGGAGGATCGCTTCCAGGCCGTGGACGGCAGGACACCGGGACGTTCCGCCGTGATGTCGATCCCCGTGTGCAGGCCGAGCCCGTAGTTGGCCAGGTAGTCGTGAATGCCGTCGATGCCCAGGCGTCGCGCGAGATCGTAGAAGTACACATCACAGGACTCGGCGATCGCCATTTTCAGGTCCACTTCCGGTGCGTGACCGGTGCCTCGAATGCGCAGGATCCAGTCGCGGTAGCGGCGCCGGTCGCCGGGCAGGCGATACCAGCCGGGATCGGGGACCGTGGTCGTCGGATCGATGAGCCCGCCCTCAAGACCCGCCAGGGCCATCACCGGCTTGACCGTCGAGCCGGGCGGATACTGACCCTGCACCGTGCGGTTGAACAGCGGAACGTCCGGGGAGTCGCGCAAGGCGGAGTAGTCGCGCGTGCTGATGCCGTTCACGAACAGATTGCTGTCGAAAGACGGTGTGCTCACGAGTGCCAGCACGCCGCCGCTCAAAGGATCGATCGCTACAACGGCACCGCGTCGACCCTCCAGGGCCTCATGGGCAATGCGCTGCAGGCGATAGTCGAGATGCAGTATCAGGTCCTGGCCGGGCACGGGATCGAAGCGCTCGAGGACGCGCAGAACGCGCCCGTGCGCATTGGTCTCAACGGTCTGATAGCCAACGCGGCCGTGCAGGTCATCTTCGTAGCGACGCTCAACCCCGATCTTTCCAATGTGGAAGGTTCCGCGGTAGTTGGCCTCGTCGATGCGCTCCAGCTCGCGGGCATTGATGCGGCCGACATAGCCGATGGCGTGCGCGAAGAGATCGCCAAAGGGGTAATACCGCTGCAGCTGCGCGTCCACGGTCACCCCGGGCAAGCGGTGGCGGTTGACGGCGATGCGCGCCTGCTCCCGGTCGTCAAGACGAAAACGCAGCGGTACGTGTTCGTAGGGCCTGCGCTGGAGCCTGCGGGTTTCGAATCTGTCGATATCACCGGGACTGATGTCGACCAGATCGGCCAGCGCATCCAGGGTGGCTTCAAGATCGTCGACGCGCTCGACAATCAGAGACAGGGTGTAGCTCGGCCGGTTATCGGCGAGAAGGAGGCCGTTGCGATCGTAGATCAGGCCGCGTTTCGGCGGCAGGGGCTGCAGCTGCACCCGATTGCGCTCCGAGGCCGTGCGATAGGTTTCGAACTCGCTGATTTGCAGAGAGTAGTAGCGCGACAGCAGCACCAGGAGCATGAGCACTACGCCCAGAAGCGCGGTCACAGTGCGGGCCGTGAAAATCTGCTGCTCTCGCCGTGGATCCTTGAGGGCAATGCGCGACGCCATGAGCGAATCGACCGGGAGCCGTCAGGCGCGGTGGTAGGGATGCCCGATCGTGATCGTCCAGGCTCGGTAGAGCTGCTCGACCAGGAGGACACGCACGAGGGGATGGGGCAGCGTCAGCGGTCCCAGGGACCAGCGCTGCTTCGCGGCGGCGAGACAGGCCGGCGACAGCCCGTCGGGACCGCCGATGAGCAGACTCAGGGGCCGGCCACCCATGAGCCAGCCGCGTAATTGCTCCGCCAGCTCTTCCGTGGTCCAGGATTTCCCGCGACCGTCGAGGGCAATGCAATGTTCGCTGTCGCGCAGCCCTTTCAGGAGAGCCTCACCTTCCCGGTCGCGCTGCGCCGCAGCGCCGCCCCCTTGGGGCTTGGGTACGGGGATGGTCCGCCACGACAACTGGAGCTCTCGCGGCAGACGCTTCGCGTAGTCCTGGACCGCATCGTCGACCCAGGCGGGCATGCGACCGGCAACGGAATGAACCGTGACTCGCATCAGTCCGCGGCTGCATCGCTGCTGATTCCGCTACTCGCATCGACACTCGCGCCGCCGGGCTCCGAAGGCGATCCGGGGGCCGGCGGTACCGTAGTCCAGAGGCGTTCGAGGTCGTAGAAATCTCGCGTGGCGGGCAGCATCACGTGCACAACCACGTCGCCGAGGTCCACCAGCACCCATTCACCGGCATCCTGCCCTTCAATCCCAAGCGGCGGCTGCCCCGCGCCCTTGGCCATCTTTACCACGTTCTCCGCCAGGGATTTAACGTGACGATTGGAAGTTCCGGTGCAGATGACCAGATAGTCCATTACGTTGCTGAGTTCATGGACGTCGATGGTTACGGAGTTTACGGCTTTGAGGTCGGCAAGGGCCTCTTCGACACCGGCAAGCAGTGTGTCGGTAGCCTCGGGCATTGCGCCGTCGGCGCTGTGTGAATCACTCGATGAAATAGGCCTCACTCCTGCCCTGGTCACCTTTGCGTCGCGTCATCTCGCATCGCTGCCTTCTATATGTCCCGCGACGTCCCGCGGCTATCTATGGGCTGGTCCGCGCCCGGTTTGGGTCCTTGCTCCACCGCTTTCGTAGCGGCTAGTCGGCCCACGTTGCTCTTGTGCGCCCACTTTGTGCGCCCACTTTGTGCGCCCACTCTTTGCGCCTATTCCCTGCGCCCGTTCTGTGCACCTGCTTATTGCGCTTGTGCTGTGCGCCTGTTCGTCCCGCACTGCCTCAGTCGGGACGATCCGCGGCGTAGAGACCGCGGGCGCGCAAATACCGCTCGACGACCTCGGGAACCAGCGCTCCGGCCCTTTGACCCGATTGTAGCAGGGCACGAATCTCCGTGGATGATATAGGCCAGGGTGTCAGCTCCAGCGTGCAGACCGATCCACACGGAGTTTCGATGAGTCCAGCAGCCTCGATCTTGCGATCGCGCAGCAGCCTTGCCGGGGCTCCCGTCTCAGGCAGCGCCTGTCCCGGGCGGGCCATCACCACGATATGGGCCAGCTCTGCCAGGTCGTGCCAGCGATACCAGCTGTCCAGGCCGAGGAACGCGTCGCATCCCATGACCAGCGCCAGGGGCTGCTCCGCGCCGAGTTCGCGACGCAGCGATGTCAGGGTGTCAACGGTATAGGAAGGACCCTCCCGCGCCAGTTCGCGTCGATCACAGCTCAGCCGGGAATCGCCGGCTAGGGCCGCCTCCACCATCGCGGCACGATGCTCCGCACTGACCGCGGGTTCCTCCCGATGAGGGGGCAGCTTTGCGGGAACGAAACGCAGATGGGCGAGGGGAAGATGGTCAAAGAGTTCCTGCGCCGAGCGCAGATGACCCATGTGAATGGGATTAAAGGTGCCGCCATAGACGCCTTCGAGGCGGGCTTCGCTCAACGGCGTAGCTGTCCCTCGCCGAGAACAACGTACTTCTCCGACGTCAGGCCCTCGAGGCCGACCGGCCCTCGGGCGTGCAGCTTGTCCGTGGAGATGCCGATCTCGGCGCCGAGACCGTACTCGAAGCCGTCGGCAAAGCGCGTTGAGGCGTTCACCATCACGGAGCTCGAATCGACCTCGCGCAGGAATCGCTGGCTGCGCTCGTAGTCCCGGGTGACGATGGCGTCCGTGTGGCCCGAGCCGTAGCGGTTGATGTGCTCGATGGCTTCGTCCAGGTCCTGGACCACTCGCAGTGATAACACCGGCGCCAGATACTCCGTGCTCCAGTCCTCTTCGCTCGCCGCCACGGCGCCGGGAAGCGCGCTCAAACTGGCGGCGCAGGCACGCAGTTCCACTCCCGCTTCCGCGAACGCCGTCGCGAGGCGCGGGAGCAGGGCATCGGCCTCGTCGCGGTGGACCAGTAGCGTTTCCATCGTGTTGCAGGTGCCATAGCGCTGCGTTTTGGCATTGACGGCAATGGCGAGGGCCATATCGCTGTCGGCGCCGGCGTCGATATAGGTATGACATACACCGTCGAGGTGCTTGATGACCGGTACCCGAGCGTCGCGGACGATGCGCTCGATCAGGCCCTTGCCGCCGCGGGGAATCACCACGTCCACGAGTCCTTCAAGGCTGAGCAGCGCGCCCACGGCCTCCCGGTCCCGCGTCGCGACGAGTTGCACCGCGGATTCAGGAAGCCCCGCCGCCTTGACGCCGCGGGAGAGAGCCGACGCGATCACGGTGTTGGAGTTCAGCGCTTCGGATCCCCCGCGAAGGATTGTCGCGTTGCCGGACTTCAGGCACAGGCTGGCCGCATCGGCGGTCACGTTGGGACGCGACTCGTAGATGATGCCGATCACGCCGAGGGGTACGCGCATTTTGCCGAGACGGATACCCGAGGGCCGGGTATGCAGGTCACGCACGGCACCAACGGGGTCGGGAAGCGCTGCCACCTGGGCAAGACCGTCAAGCATGGCGTCTACCCGGGGTGGCGTCAGTTCGAGGCGATCCAGCAAGGCGGCGTCGATGCCGCGTTCCCGGGCCCGCGCCACATCTGCGGCGTTGGCCTCGGCCAGGTCGGCGCGGCGGCTATCGAGGATGGCGGCGGCCTCCTGCAGCGCGTTATTGCGCTGCTCGGTGCTCGCAGCGGCGAGCTTGCGTGACGCCGTGCGGGCATCGAGGGCAAGCGAACGAATCTGTTCGGCAATCGTGTCGGCAGCGTCGGTGACGTCTGCCGCTGGGCTAACGGCGTTCATGTCGGTTTCGGATTTGTGGCGAAAGGCTGAGAGCAGAGAGTATACCCGAGGCACCGGGGCTGTCGGTCCCGGTGGGTCCGCGGAAAAATGGTTCACTCCAGATGGTCCCGGGCGATCTCACCGTCTCTGATCCTGGGAGGCCACAGCTTCCGCGGTGCTAGCGTCGCTTAACCTGCCTTAATGGCCTGCGTGTACACCTGCAGCAGTTCACCGTTTTCGCAAAGACGTACAAGCATCCGCCAGTCCTCGATAAAGTGCGCCGTTTCCTCGGCGCCAAGAATGGCCTCGAGGCGCCCACGCCATGCTCCCCGGAGCCGCTCGTACTCGCGGGCCGCTTCCTTCCGATACCAGGCCGACTTGTCGCGCTGCGAGATGCGTGAAAAGCCGGCATCGCGCAGCAGATCAAGGTGCTCGTCGGGGGTGCGCAGCGCGTAGGTGAGACCTTCCAGTTCGAACCAGTAGTGCATGTCTTTGCTCAGAGGTCCCGGCGGCTTCATCCAGTCGTAGCAGCTCAGCGTTCCGCCTGGACGCAGTACGCGCAGGCACTCGCAAAGCATCGACAGCTTGTCTTCGATCTGGGTCATCGCGCCACTGCAGACGATGCAGTCGAAGCTTTCGTCGACGAAATCCAGAGGACCGGGCTTCGCCAGGCAAAAGCTGACGCGCCTGTCCAGGTCTGCCTCGGCGGCCCGCTTCCTCGCCCTTTCCACGAGATGTGCTTCCAGGTCGGTGCCCACAACACGCGCGCCGTGTTCGCGGGCGAGAATGCAGGCGGGCTCGCCCTGGCCGCAGCCGATGTCGAGGACATCGCGATCGTGAAGATCGAGCCCACGAACCATCTGCTCGACGTTGCCTATGCCTCCGGGCGCCATGAAACCCTCGCCCCAGATCAGGTCCATGGCAGAGAGCATGGCCTGTGTGTATTCATCCTCGTGTACCAGGGCGCACCCCCCAACGTGTTATTTCCCGGACGATGAAACAACTCTAACGTCACTCCCGCATCGCGCCCGATAGGGAAGGAGCGTTAGGGCACGCATCGGTATCTGGAACGTCGGCTCAAGTGATCAGGGGAACTTCGGTATGAACAGCGGTGCGAGTCTTATGGCAGGGGGTGCAGTTCTATACATCAACGAGCATGGCTACGGCTCCGAGGACGGTACGATCTTCCAGATCCGCGCCGCTGATTCGGTTTACTTCGACGAGAACAGCCGCGGGACCTGGGAGATCCTGGAAACGGCCCGCAAGACCTACCTGACATTCAAGCGCGGCTGACGCGGCGCCCCGCCGCGGGCATGGCCAGAAAACCCGCGATACCCTAGGATCGCGCTTATGGACATCGGCCAACCCCTTCGCGACCTGGGCGACCTGGATACCGACGCACTGCGCACCCGGGTTCTGGGCTTCGATGAACCCGTCTGGCGCGAAGAACAGCTTCGCCAGAAGAAGTACGCGGAGGTCCACTACAACACCGAGTCGATCATTCTCATCTTCTGTGATCACGACGACTGGCCGAGCATCGACGTGATTAAAGGCCATAGCTGGGATCGCCTGGCGGATGTGGCGATCCCGCTGATGCACGGCATTATTGGCGAACATTTCACCCCCGGCGGGACAATCATTCGCGCCATGGCGGCCAAGCTGAAAGCGGGAACGACGATCACGCCGCACACCGATGCGCACGAGTCATTCCGCCACAGTCATCGTATCCACGTGCCCATCACCACCAACAGCAAGGTCCGCTTCATGATCGATGGGCGGCCCCATCGGCTGGAGGTCGGCAAGGCCTATGAGATAAACAACCAGCTGCGCCACGGAGTGATCAACGGCGGCGGGGAAGACCGCATCACTTTCATCTTCGACTACATCCCCGGGAGCAAGTCCTGACAGACATGATCCGATCCGTGGCGACCTCGCCCGCTGCCGCGATGTCTGTCCGAACGAAGCGCGGGTCCAGGGAATCGTCATGACAACCCTCATCGCCACCTCCGTGGTCCGCGGCAGCCAGCAGGGCGAGAGCCACGGCGGCGTCTACCTGATGGACACAGACAGCGGCGCCCTGCTTAAACCCGTGGACTGGAACAAGATGGATATCGACTGGTCCGGGAGAGGCTGGGACCGGGGACTGCGCGGTATCGCCTTCCACGACGGGCATATTTTCATTGCCGCCAGTGACGAGCTCTTTCGCTTCGATCAGGGCTTCAACCTCGCAGGCTCGTTCAGAAACCCATACCTGAAGCACTGTCACGAGATTTCCATTCACGGAAACCACCTGTTCATCTGCTCCACGGGGTACGACAGCGTAGTGGGGCTCAACCTCGAATCCGGCGAGTTCGACTGGGGCTTGAGCGTTTTGTCGGAGGGAGCGGCCTTTGGTCTGCGCCGCTTCGATCCACGGTCGGAGGACGGTCCACTCCTGCTCAACAAACTCCATCTCAATAACGTCCACTGCAACCAGGGCGGTATGTACATCAGCGGCATGCGAACCCGGGCGCTACTGCGATTTAACGGTGAGTCCCTTAGCGTCGTCTCGACGCTGCCCGCCGGCGTGCACAACGCACAGCCTTTCCTGGATGGCGTCTTGTTCAACGACACGCAGGCGGACGCGGTGCGCTTCGAAAGCCCGGAGACGCGCAAAGCCTACCGCGTACCCCGCTACGCGCCGCACAAGCTCCTTCACACGGATCTCGACGATTCCAGGGTTGCCCGCCAGGGTTTCGGTCGCGGCCTGTGCGTCATCGACGACAAGCGAATCGCCGCGGGTTCTTCTCCATCGACGGTCACGCTCTATGACCTTGCGGAAACCCGGCCGCAGGCGGTGGCGAATCTCAGCATGGACGTGCGCAACGCTATTCACGGGCTGGAGCTGTGGCCCTATGCATGGCCGGAGCGTTAGCCCGCCGACTTCGGAGGTGGAAGCTGCAAAGCCCAGCGTTTGAGAATGCGGAACTGACGCCAGGCGCCGCCGTTAGGCGGGAAGCGGTTCCTCGGAAGGCACATCAGCGCAGCCCGCCGTAACACCGGGTCACTGTTAATTTACATAATTGACAATAAATAGCGGCGCCTCTAAATTTGACAATTCAGTCAATTAACCTGCAGTGGCATGGCGCGACCCAGCAAAAAAAACCAACGCCGCGAAGAGATCATCGATGCCTTCGAGCGTTGCGTCGTGCGTTTCGGTCTCGAAGGCTCGACACTGCAGCGGGTAGCCGATGAGTCCGGTCTCGCCCGCCCCCTGATCCATCACAATGTCGGAAATCGCGACGATCTCCTGCGGGCCCTGCTGGAGCGGCTGGAGCGTCAGGGAGCCGCAACGGAAAACGCTTTTCGGGCGCTCCTCCCTGACTCAGGTCGCTGCGCTGCCATGATCGAACTGCTGTTTGACGCCAGGTACGCCAGTGGCAGCCACGAAGTGCTGCTCCACCAGGCGCTCCTGGCGGCCGCCCAGGAGCAAGCGCCGCTGCGGCGCCTGCTTCTGGACTGGCACAACGGCTTCGTCGAGCAGACCGAGCAGGAACTGGTCGCTGAGTACCCCCAGGCAGATTTCGCGGTGACGCGCGCCGTAGCTGTCGGCATTGTCGCGCTCTATCTCAATGCGGACAGCATGGCGCCCCTGTCCAGCGACTCAACACTCTTCCGTGACTCGAAGCGGGCCGCCCATCGTCTTCTGGAGACACTCTCATGGACTGGTTAACCGCAGCCCTCTCACCGCGGTCGGTCGCGGACCTGGAGACACAGCTCGGCACCTGGGGAAGCCTGGCCTTTCTCATTCTCTTCGCTCTGGAGATGCTGCGCCTGGCGCTGAAGAAACGGCTGACGCTGAAGATTGTCGGGGACTCCGTCGCCAGCGTTATTACCTTTGGCCTGTTTCTGGCCCTTACCTACGGCCTGCTAGCGGCCTCCTACCTGTCGATTTTCTACTGGGCCTATCTGAATTTCGCGTTCACGGAGATTGCCGTTACCCCGGTCAGCGTGGCCCTCCTGGTCGTGCTCTGTGACTTTGCCTACTACTGGGAACACCGCTTCACGCATCGCGTGGGCATGGCCTGGGCGACCCACTCGGTGCACCACAGTTCGCCCTACTTCAATATTTCCGTGGCCTATCGCTTCGGACCCATGGACGGTGTCTGGCCGCTGCTGTTCCACCTGCCTCTGGTGGTCGCGGGCTTTGACCCCATCGTCGTGTTCGCCTGTGAAGCCTTTGTGCAGCTCTATCAGACGATCCTGCACACGGAAGTGATTGGCAGACTCCCGCGCCCCATCGAGGCGATCTTCAATACGCCTTCACATCACCGCGTGCACCATGGCACCAACAGGCCCTACATCGACAAGAACTACGGCGGTGTCTTCATCGTCTGGGATCGCCTGTTCGGAACCTTCGCCGAGGAGCAGGAGTCTGTGTCCTACGGCATTACCGAACCCATCGACAGCAACAATCCCCTCACGGTGTGGCTCCACGGCTTCGGCCGCCTGGCGAGGCGATCCTTTGCGTCAACAACCTACGCCGACGCCCTGCACTCGTGGATCGCTCCACCGGAGTGGCAGCCGGGCGATCGACGCGCCGGACCCCAGGGCTGGCTGGTCCCGCTATCCATGACGGCGCTGGTGGTGATCTGGATGGGCAGCACGCCCGGCATGGCGGGGGACGGCCATGGAAGGGCCGACGACCCGTTAGGGGTCGATGCCCCGACGCTCACGGAAGAACAGCGGGCGCTGTTGGTCAGCACCGTGGAGGACTATTACGCGCGTTACCGAGCCAGCGACACGGAGCGAATTTACGACCACTTCGCCGACGACGCGCTGTTCCACTACCGCATGGACTTCGGCCGCTGGTACGGAACCACGGAATTCAGCTTTCGCGCCAACGAGCCCGAGCCCTCTTCCGGAGCATTTGATGACAGCATTTTGGCGGGCTATGAAGCGATCGACGCCGACTACGTGATCCACGAAATTCGGATGACCGATAGCGGCGCCACGGCGCACGTCTACCTGACGGAGTCTTATCGCTGGGACGGCTACGAGGGCACCATGAAGGCCCGCGAGCGGCTGCATCTGGAAATACGCGACGGCTATCCCACGGTCACACGCTTCGATTCAGAACAGATCTATCGCTAGCCGGCGTGGCTCACCGATACGGCGGTGAATGTGCGCACGTGCCTTCTACGCTTGCAGGCCTGCTATGAGAGTGCAGATCGCGTTTTTGGTTACCCGTCGGATCTTGAACGCTAGCGCAGGCTGTCGGGGCGCTGACCCTCGGGCAGGCGCCGCAGTACCGGCTCCAGGTAATCGATAAGCTCTTCCAACTGATCCTCGTAACGGCGCCAGAGGGCAACGGAGCTCGAATAGATCGGCTGGCGCACCTGCTCCGAACTCGCCGTTCGAACGGCACGCGTGTTGGCGTGGAACTCGAGCATCGACTCTTCCCAGGGCAGGCCACAGTGGGCGGCGATGGCCCGCGCCTGGGTCCGAAGGTCGGCGACGGTGTCCTCGTAGTGACAGGTCAACACTTTCCCGGGCAGCACCGCGTTCCAGTGATCCATCATGCGCATGTACTGGGTGTAGTAGTGCGCGAGATCGTAGAGGTCGTAGGAGAACACCTGGCCGCTGGCAAAAAGCTGCTTGAAGGTGCCGAGACAGGAATCCAGGGGATGGCGCCGCGCGTCGATCACCTTGGCGTTGGGCAGAATGGTGTGCAGGAAGCCGATGGCCGTGAAGTTGTTCGGCATCTTGTCCGTGAAGTAGGGCCGATCGCCGCGGTGCTTCAGCGTGTTCTCGATGTACTCCTCCCCGATGCCACGGACATGATGCGCCTTGAGCTCATGCATCACCTGCGGATAGCGAATGCCGTCGGAGCGATTCATGCCCGTATGGGTCGCCGCGCGAAGCAGGTAGTGCAACTCCGCCGTGCCCTCGACCTGGGAATGGCTGGCGAGGATCTGCTCGAGGAGCGTGGAGCCCGAGCGGGGCAGGCCCAGAATCAGGATGGGCGAGCCGTCGTCGTGCCCCCAGCCTTCGCGCTCGGCAAAAAAGTCCCGGGTAAAGACTTCGATGATGCGATCGTTGCTGTCCTGGAACTCGATCGGGTCGTAGTTGACCCGGAAGCGCTTCTTACTGTTTCCACGATAGTAATAGTCGAACGCCCGGGCATAGTCCTTACGATCTTCGTAGGACTTACCGAGGGTAAAGGCAAAAGCAATCTCGGCATCGGCATCGTCTTCATTGGCGGTATCGGTGACCGCCTCCAGGTGCTGCTCCATCGCCGCGACTTCGTCGTCGTCGAAGCGAAAGGTCTTCAGATTCGCCAGGCTCCAGTAGGCCTCTCCAAAGGTAGGCTTGGCCGCGGCGCAGCGCCGGTAGGCATCGATGGCATCGTCCTGTTTACCCAGAGTCTTCAGCGCATGACCCAGGCACAGCAGCGACGGAAAGTAATCGGCCTTGATCGCCAGGGACCGCTCCAGCCAGTCGGTACAGTCCTCCAGGCGGCTGGCCTTGAGCGCGTTGACTCCCAGGCGCTCAAGGACATGCAGGGAATTGGGCTGCAGATCGAGGGCTTTCAGAAAGGCGGCTTCGGCCTCATCAAACTTCTGCTGTTCGGAGAGCGCCGCGCCCAGGTTTATCCACGCTTTCAGGAAATCCGGCGCCAGCTCAACGGCGCGGCGGAAACAGGCCGCGGCCTCATCGAATTGTTCGCGCTTGACCCGCGAAACGCCGAGCAGCCGCAGGGCATCCACGTCCTCAGGGTTTTTGCGCAGGATATCCCGATAGATGCTCTCTGCCTGCTTGAACTTGCCCGCGTTGGCCAGCTCCATGGCCTCGGCAATCGCCTTGCGCCGGGGATCGGCTTCGAGCTGGGCCTCCAGCACGCTTTGGGCTTCGCGGTTTTGACCCGAGATGCTCAGGAGTTGGGCGAGGCGTTGTTCAATGCGCGCGGGCTGCGGCGAGTGTTTGATGGCGGCTCGAAGAGACTGAAGTGCCGGCTCGAGCTTGCGCAGGGAGAGCTGCACATCCGCGAGATCCTCGTGGGCCCCTGCATGTTCCGGAACGAGGCGGACCACGTGCGTGAGCTTGGCTTCAGCCTCGTCGAAACGCTTCTGCCGAGCCAGGGAAATGCCCTGCATACGCAACAGATTGGGGTCGTTGGGGTGTGCCGCCAGAGCCGCGGCCAGGGTTTCGTCCGCCGACGCATATGCTTCGGCCCGGATGAAGGCCGAAGCCCGGTCAAACGCCTGCTTCGGCGCCAAGAGGTCCTGCACTGTTTCCACCAGGCGTATCCAGTCCGCTGCCCGACCAACTTATGTACGGATGAAGCGGGGGTCTGGCTTAGTCATGCAGGACACGCAGCGAAGCGACCCGCGTCCTCGCCGGTGGTCGCTCGCCTCGCGAAGGTCAGAACCCGTACCAGATGCCCAGGGAGACCTCGCGCGGTCGAATGGTAAAGGCGCGTTCGTCGCCGAAGCGCGGCGCGATGAAGGTCAGAGGGCGCTCGTCCCAGAGGTTGTCGATGCCAAGCCACACCTGCCAGTTGCCCTGATCCGGCTCAACGGTGAAGTACAGCGAGCCAATCTCGTAGGACGGCTGTACGGATATCGGTGCCGTGCTTGCGCCGAAGAGCGCGACCGAAGCGCTCGTGCCGTTTACCGATTCATCCACAAAGTTGTAGTCGAAGCGGGCCGTCCCGTTCATACCCGGCCAGAATGCCAGGGGCTCGCTGTACTGCAGACTCGCGAACACCTTCCATTCGGGGACGGCAGGCAGCTTGTCGCCGGCGACGGCCGCCACCACGGCACCGTCCGCAAAGGTCACATCTTGGTCGATGGTCGCGTCGAGATAGGTTGCGGCCACAGAAAACTCAAGATAGTCGGTCGCCTTGAAGGCGAAGCTACCCTCAAAGCCGTCGATGGACGCGTTGCCGGAATTGAGCGTGGCATTACCTGCAATGGGCACGGAGGTCAGGAGCTGATAATCCTCCCAGTCCATGACAAAGAACGTGGCATTGGTGAGCACACGACCGTCCATCCATGTCGCCTTCGCACCTATCTCATGGTTCTTCAACAAATCGGGACCGAAGGCGTTCGGCAGTCCCAGAGCCCCCGCGGCAGGTCGCTGCGTGACGGCGCCATTGGGTCCGCCCAGACGCATGCCCTCCGAGTAAGTGGCGTAGAGCAGGATGTCGTCGGTCGGCGTCCAGGTGATGTTGAAACGCGGTGTGAAGTCTTTGGTGTTTTCGGTCACGTCGAAGGCATCAAAAGGCGCACCGACGTAGAGGGAGTTTTCCGTGACGCGGCGATCGATGTCGAACCAGCGTCCTCCGCCGGACACCTGGATGTTGTCCGTGATGCGGTAACTCAGCTCGGCAAAGACGGCGAAGGTGTCCGTGTCCTGTTGCTGACCATTGAGCTGCCCTCCGGGCAGGCCGTTGTAGGTCAGCTCCGGGCGGAACCCCTGATCGAACCAGTCGTTGGTGGGTTCAACGCCGTAGTAGGTAAAGACGGCGCCCTGACCACCGTTCTCCGCGAAGTCGTCGACCGTTGAGATGTAGTCCCAATCGTTGTTGTTGTCTTCGTAGAACGCGCCCACCAGCCAGTTGAACTTATTGGAGCCATCGTCCTTGGACACAAGGCGGATTTCCTGGGCGAAGGAAGAGATTTCCTGGTTCAGGGAGATGCGGGCCGTCGGGTTGGCCCCGAAATCGTAGGCGCTCACAAAGTTGTAGCAGCCCGCGGTGTAGTAGCAGGTGTAGTAGTCGAGAAACTCACGAATCCCCGTGTAGTACTCGGCGATCCCCAGGGCATTGTCGCGGTACTGGGTCATGTAGGCGGTGGAGTCGAGATCGTAGTCGATCTTGCGTTCATGGGTGCCGCCGGCGATGGTCAGGTCGGCGAAGCCCAGATCACCCTGGATGATCAGGGACAGGTTGTACCATTCATCTTTGCGGCCCTCTTCCTTGAACTTCAGGGTGTTGAGGTCGCCCAGCGCGGGGTTGAAATCGAACTGTCCGTTTTCCGTGTCCTGGTAAATGATGCCGGCATCGATGGTCCAGTTCTCGTTCGGCTGCCAGCGGAAATAGACGCGCGCGCCCTGGACGGTCCAGTCGTTGACGTCGTCCTCGACACGGTCGGCGTTGTCGCGATCGACGCTACCCGGCACGTAGTAGGCGCTACCGCTTTCCGGCGAATAGAACTGCGTGTTGCCCAGAACGTTGTCAATGTAGCCGCCCTCTTCCTCGTGGAAACCCACGATGCGAACCGCGAGTTCGTCCGGAATAAGGGTGATGTTGGCAACGCCGCTGACGTTATAGGAGGGGTCGCCCTCCTCTATGTAGCCGCCTTCCACCATGATCGAGCCGCTGTTGCTCTCGGTATCGGGCTTGTTGGTCACGATCTTCAGCGTGCCGGACTGGGAACCGGCTCCGTACAGCGTCGGCTGCGGGCCGGACAGCGCCTCGAGGCGTTCGATGTCGTAAAGACGGACGTCGGGATTCTGGCCGTCGCGGGTGATGGGGATTTCGTCGAGGTACAGCGTCGAGGAGCTGATCTGGTCGAAGCCGCTGGGCTGGGAGACAGCGCCCCGGAATACGATCGTGGTCGCCCCGGGTCCGGCGGTTCCGAAGGCAACGCTGGTCAGGTCCCGAGCGTAGTCCTCGAACCCTTTGGCCATGCTCTCTCGCAGTTCCTTCTCATCCATGGTCTGGATGTAAAGCGGAACGTCCTGCACATCCTGCGTGCGTCGCCGCGCCGTTACTACGGTTTCTTCAAGCGATTGGGCACCCGATTCCCGGCTGACCGGCCCGAGGGCTGCCGCCACCGCTAGGGCCAGCGTGGTGTGCAAATAAGGTGCTTTGGGATTACTCGACACGAGTAGTGGCCTCCAGTTCCTTCCGCTCAAGAAGAACTATTATTTATGTGGATTTGTGAAAACGTCCTAGCCTATAGGCGGTGTCGCAACCTGATCAGAAAAAATCCGCCGGCTCCTGGAGCACTCTTACGGTACCAGTGCAGCACCCGTGCGACGCTCATGCGGCTTGCCCGGGCCGTGTCAGGTAGGAGTGCAGAATGAATGACAGGCCCATGCCGCCCAGCAGTAACAGCAGCGATGCAGCGTCACGCATCGGCATCTCCGGCTTCCAGACGTGGTTTATTTCCAACCAGTACTGCACGAAAAGCGAAGCCGCCCAGGGCAGCAGAGAGATGAGATTGATCATCAACTTCAGCAGGATTGGCCTTTGAGCCATGGCAGGTTCCTCGCCGGGCACGGTCGCTCGACTGGCTGGTCTGTTCGATTCCCGAACCGGCTGCGAAGGATCTCGCAGCAATCGGTATGTTCGGCTGCGCCACAGTGTAGGCAGACCTGAGAGCTCGGGTTTTCCCTGCCTATCCGGGCGAAAGACACTCCCCGTGGGTGGTGAGAGCGTGGAGCTTGAGGCGGAGCGAGATGCAGGTAGGGGGAGCACGGCGCATGGCTGAATCCATAAGCAGACTGGCGGTTCTAAACGGATGGCCCCTGTTCTGGCTGTTAAGCGTGCCCATGCTCGGCGCCATGAGCCTCGAGACCCTGAGCGCGGACCTCGGATCCGCTGAAGGCGTCTCGCACATGATCGCCTACTCCGTGCGCTGGTCCGTGCCGTTCATCTACGCGGTCGTGGCAGCTTCGGCGCTGCCGAAACTCTTCCCCGGCGAAGGCACCCGCTGGCTGCTGCGCAACCGCCGCTACGTGGGACTGGTGTTCGCCCTGGCTATGGCCTGGCAGGGTGCCTTCATCTTCATACTCACCCAGCTTCATCGGGGGCATTACTACGCGGACGTCTACCTCCTACGCAACGAACTGGAAGGCAGCAGCGGCTACATCCTCCTCGCGGCCATGGTGTTTACCTCATTCAGCCTGGGCCGCCGAGCGCTGAGTTCGGCGCAATGGAAAGTGCTGCACCGCAGCGGCGTCTACTTTCTCTGGGCCTACGCGTTCAGCGTTTACTGGTGGAACGTCTACTACTACGACGATCCCGAGTTCATCGACCATGTCTTCTACTGGGCGGGGTTTTTGGTGTTCTCGGCGCGTATCGCGGCCTGGGGGAAGACTCGCTCGCGCAGGACCACAGCAGTAGAGGCCGGACCCGCGCGAATGCTGCAAGTCCTCGGCCTCGGCCTGATCGTCCTTGGAATCGTCGCCTCGGCCACGGGCAGTCTGTGGTACGAGACCGTGAGCGGCCAGCTGCTCTCGCCCCTGTGGTCGCAACAACTTGAGCAGTGGCTCCCCTACTGGCCGTTCGAACCGTTTTTGTCTCTGCTCAGCATTGGCATTGGCGTTTGGCTGCTTACGGCGTCGCCCAAAGCGGCCCCGGACCCGGTAGCCCAGAATCAGGACCGCGTGTCGGCGACGTCCTAGCGATCTGACGGCCGCTGAGCCGCTGATTATGTCGCGGCGGGTTTCCGAAACTTCAGCGTCATGCGATTGGACTCTCCGATCGCGAGGTACTTTGCCGCAAGCTCCGGATCTTCCGGGTCTTCCGACGCAGGCGGGAGTCGCCAGACGTACTCATCCTCCGACGGCTGATCCATGGGATTCTCATTAACGGACGATTCGCCGTCGAGGGTAAAACCGGCGTCCTCAAAGCGAGCAATAACGAAGTCCTTTTTCAGGTAGCCGTTTGCGCCGGAAGCCCATTCATCGGAGTTCGCATCCGGACTCCAGTGTTGGACGACACCAACCACGCCACCGGGTTTCAGTACGCGAAAGGCCTCTGCGAGCGCAGCACTCAGGTATGCACCCTCCTCCTCGAAATCAGCGAGGTTGTGGAGAACACGTACGAACAGGTACACGTCTACGGTCCCGTTCCGCGCCTCGGATATAGCTCCGATGTTGGCACCTGCGAGGGCCGCCCCCGCGGACCCGCCCGCGCCCATCTCCGCTGGCCAGCGCTCCGCCCAGCTTGCCTTGGCCGCAAGCTCTTCATCGCTGTAGTAGTTGAACAACGGATACATAGCAATCGCGTAGTCGGCGCCAATCAGCGTTCCGCCTTCACCGAGATACTGCATCAGGATCCTCGTGTACCAGCCCGCCCCCGGATCGGTCTCAACCACGGTCATGCCTGGCTCAACTCCGAAGAACGCCAGGGTCTCTGATGGGTGGCGCCACTTGTAGCGCTCTTTAACTTCCGGCGGCTGAGCCACCAAGACTTCAGTCAGATGCTGCTCGGGGCTCACATTAGCCTCAACGGCGTCGACAAGCTGCTCCGCCGCGGAGTCCGCGTTGTCCTGGGGAGCGGCGGTGGATTCCGGCGCGGGAGATTCGTTGCCGCAGGCACCCAGCAGCGCCGCAAAGCCAGCGAACAGAGCAGTTCTGTACGCGACAACGCGCAGCGTGCGGCTCGGGCTCATTTCAGACAAAAAGCTAGGCATCGATAGTCCTCCAGCGGGTAAAGGTCCTGTGTACCACGGCACCTGGCAGGGCGAATCCGCGCGGGCCCGCTGAGAAGAAGGGCACCTTAGCCGGTGATGTACTTCATCCATCACAGTTTCCTGCCTTCATTCATAGGCGCAAACCCCTATCAGAAGGCTTTCGAGCGGGGCGTAAAGCTCATTGGAGCCACATGTCACTACGTGACCACCGACCTCGATGAGGGCCCGATCATCGAACAGGATGTGGTGCGCGTCGATCACAGCTACGCCAAGAACGATCTAGTTCGCCTCGGCCGGGATGTGGAAAGCAGCGTGTTGTCCCGGGGCCTGCGCTATCATTTGCAGCAGCGCGTGCTCGTGCACGGTAATAAAACCGTGGTGTTTTCCTGACCGCTGAGCGAGCACCGCGTCGAAACACAGCACCCGATCTGGCACCAGCAACTGCCCGAGGTCCGATTGCCATGAATACTCGAGCTCCTCTCCCCGAGGTAAAGGCCGGCGACGCCCTTGAGTCGCGTCAAACCGTTTGCCCCCTCGACTGCGCCGACACCTGCAGCCTTGAGGCCCGGGTGCAGGGAGAGCGTCTCGTGGCGGTGCGCGGCGGCAACAGCAATCCCTTCACCCGGGGCAAACTCTGCGCAAAGGTTGTCCATTCCTTCCCCGATCAGGTGCACGGTCCGCTGCGCATAAAAACGCCGCTGCTGCGACATAAAACAGTGGCCGGCCATGACTTCCGTCCCATCGGCTGGGACGAGGCTCTGGACATGGTCCACGAGCGCTTCAGTGAGGTGATCGAGCGCTGGAGCAGCCAGGCCATCGCGCCGCTGAGCTATGGCGGACCCATGGGTCTGCTCGCTGGCGGCAGCATGGACAAGCGCTTCTTCCACCGCCTGGGCGCATCGCTCGTCGACTCTTCGACACTCTGCGCCGGCACCTCGAGTTCGGCCTGGGAAACGGTCTTCGGTGATGCCGGCGGGATCGACTTCGAGGAGCTGTCCTCATCGCGGCTGATTATCGTGTGGGGCAACAACGTTACCACCTGCAACCTGCACGCGACGAAAATCATTCGCGATGCCCAGAAATCCGGCGCAAAGCTCGTGGTGGTCGACCCCAAGCGCACACGCATTGCCCGCGACGCGGACCTGCATATCCCCCTGCTGCCGGGCACCGACGTTGTGCTGGCCTACGCCGTGGCGCGTTGCCTGGAACGTCGCGACGCGATCGACCGTGAGTTTGTCGATCGCGAGGTACACGGTGCCGAGGCTTACCTCAATGCCGCGCGAGAATTCCCGCTTGAGCGCGCCGCTTCGCTTTGTGGCATTGATCCCGGGAGCATCGAAGCTTTCGCGGAACTGCTGTCGACAACTCGCCCCGCCGCCATGAGCATCGGCGTCGCACCAGAACGGAATCGCAACGGCAGCGCCGGTATCCGCGGTGCGTTTTCCCTCATGGCGCTGAGCGGCAACATCGGCCCCTTGGGCGCGGGCATCTGCGATACCTCGCGATTCTTCCCGACCGACAGGGACGCTCTGGCACGACCCGACCTGGCTCCGCAAGACCTGCGCAAGATCAACGTCATGGATATCCCGCGCTATGTCCTGGAACCCGGCGATGACATCCCGCTGCGGGCGCTGCTGGTGTACAACCACAATCCCGTGGCCGTGCACCCGGAGCAACGGCGCATGCGCGAGGCTCTTCTGAGCGAGGACGTGTTCGTCGTTGGCCACGACGTGAGCATGACCGACTCCATGGCGTGCTGCGATCTGGTCCTACCCGCTCCCACGCATTTCGAATACGGCGATCTCTACAAGGCCTACGGTCACCGCTACCTGCAACGGTCCCAGCCGGTGATTCCGACCCAGGGTGACGCGCTGAGCAATATGGAGCTGTTTCGGCGACTGGCCCGACGCTTCGGCTTCGACGAACCCTGCTTCGGCGATTCGGACAATGACCTGGCCCGGCAGGCTCTGACCACAGACGACCCGACGCTGCTCGATCGCGCCCTGCTGGGCGCTGTGGACATGCAGACACACGCCGAGGACAGCATGCTGCGTGGCGGAGTGATCGATACGCCCAGTGGACGCATCGAGTTGTACAGCGATGCGATGGACGCGCACTGCGGCCAGGGCGTACCGCAGTTCACAGCACTGAAAGAGCGGCGTGCCTTCCTCGTGGTCTCGCCCGCTTCGGAACAGCGCGTGAATTCCACCTTCGGCGGCATGCATTCGCAGCAATCCGACATCCGCTGCGAAGTGAACCCGGAAGATGCCGCCGCGCTCCGCATCGAAGAGGGGCAGCGAGTCATGCTCAGCAACGATGCCGGTGAGATCCAGCTGCCGGCCCACCTCAGCGCCGATGTGCGCCGCGGCACGCTCTATGTGCCCAAAGGTGCCTGGATAGTCGAAGACGGCGGCGTGGGCACGATCAACGCGCTGATTCCGGGGCACCAGGAAGCGGCCATCGGTGGCGCCTGCTACTACGATTGCAGCGTGGATCTGCGGCCCGCGACGGCGTAAAACGCGCGGCCGGCAGGCATCCCTGTCGCGTCGTATAGGCGCGGTGGTTCCCGCAAAAGGCCCCGCTTAGAGTCCGGGAACACTTCGTGATCCGGGTTTTCCGTGAGTCAATACGACAGCATCGTAATCGGCGCCGGCCACAATGGCCTCGTCTGTGCCACCCTGCTCGCTCGCATCGGACAGCGGGTGCTGGTCCTCGAAGCCAACGAGCAGCCGGGCGGTCTCGCCGCCGATCGCGAGTTTCACCCGGGATTTCACGCTCCCGTTGCGAGCACGCTGTACGCGCTCCCCGATGAAGTCATCAGCGACCTGCGCCTTGCGGACTACGGCTTCAAACTACCAGCGTCTACCCTGGACCTGGTGGCTCTGTCAGCTTCCGAAGACCCCATCACCATTGGCGCCGAAACTCTGACGGGCGCCGGAGAGGCCGACTCCGAAGCGTATCCGGCGTATCTCGAAAGGCTGCAGACGTTCCAGGGCGCGCTTGCACCGTTCTGGTCAAAGACCATGCCGCGCATCGGGGACACGGAGAAGCAATCGCTTATGACCTTCGCCCACATGGGTATGAAGCTGCGGCTCCTGGGCAAGGCAGACATGCTTGAGTTCTTCCGCGTCGCCACGCTGCCCATGCGCGATCTCGTCGATGAGCATTTCGAGAGTGAAGCGCTGAAGGCTGCGCTGTGTTGGGACGGCATGGTCGGCAGCAAGATGGCGCCGCGATCGCCCAACCAGGCGGTCCTTACGCTTCTCAATCGCATGGCGGGCGCCCAGGGCGGACGTCATGCCGTGCCCGCCGGAGGCATGGGCGGCTTTATCGCGGCACTGACCTCGGCGGCCGAAGCCGCTGGTGTCGAGACGAGACTCGCGACCGCCGTCGAGCGCGTTGTCATCGAAGGCAGCGAAAACGGGCAGAGCTGTACCGGTGTGGAACTCGCCGATGGCGAGATTCTCAGCGCCGATCGCGTAATCTCAAGCGCCGATCCAAAAACAACCTTCCTCCGGCTGGTCGGCGCGGCCAACCTGGAGATCGAATTCACCAACCGCATCCGCCGCCTGCGCAGCGATGGCTACGTGGCAAGACTCAACCTCGCGCTTTCAGACGAGCCCCAGTTTTCCGGCTTGGCGCGGGCCGATGGCCGCATGATCCTGGCCGAGAGCATGGACAGCATTGAGTTTGCTTGGGACGACGCGAAGTACGGGGACTGCCCGAAGTCACCGGTGATGGAAGTCGTTCTGCCCTCCATGCACGAAAGCGGCCTCGCCCCGACCGGGCAGCACGTGCTCTGCGCAAATGCGATGTACATCCCGGCGCAGCCGAAGGAAGGTTGGGATGACGCCAAGCGCGAGTCCCTGATCACGGCGCTGCTTGCGCAGCTTGAGCACCACGCACCGGGTATCGAATCGATGGTGCTCCACGCCGAGCTCCTTACGCCGGCTGACTTACAGCAGCAGTACCACGTCAGCGGAGGCCACTGGCATCACGCCGAGCCCGCTATCGATCAGCTCTTGATGATGCGTCCGACCTATGAAGCCGCGCAGTACCGGACGCCCATCGACGGACTGTTCCTGTGCGGGGCCGGCAGTCATCCGGGCGGCGACGTCACGGGCAACCCCGGCCGCAATGCAGCACGGGAGATCCTGGCGTGAAGAATCATGACGCAATCGTCATCGGTGCGGGTCACAACGGCCTCACCGCCGCGGCCTATCTCGCCAAAGCGGGCCTGGATGTGCTGGTTGTCGAGAAGAACGATTACATCGGCGGTGCCGCCGTAACGCGAGAGATGCACGAGGGCTGGTTCTACTCGAGCTGCTCCTACGTGTGCTCGATGATGCGCCAGTCGATCCACCGCGATCTTGACCTCACCCGGCACGGCCTGCTGCTCGTTCCCTACCTCGGTACTGTGAACTTCAGCAACAGCGGTGACCGCACACTTATCGACTACACAGATGAAGAA
Source organism: Pseudomonadota bacterium (assembly GCA_038748515.1). Classification (GTDB taxonomy): domain Bacteria; phylum Pseudomonadota; class Gammaproteobacteria; order Pseudomonadales; family Halieaceae; genus Congregibacter. Next base: position 89,553 of record JBCDIW010000002.1, on the reverse strand, counting down.
GCGGCGTACCTCGAGCTGCGTCGCCACTCACCCCACGACGCCGATGCCATGTCGCGCTTCCAGGCCGATCTGGGGCGCTACGCACAGCTCATACGCAAAACCCTGCTGCGCACGCCGCCGGACCCCAGTTCCTTCAAGCCGCGCGACATCATGGAGATGCTGTGGCTGGCTAAGCAGTTCTGGGGCCTCGGCGAACGCGAGCTCTACGAATACATCCGCTTTTTCACCATGAGTGCCGCGGACTTCCTCGAAGACTACTTCGAGGACGAGCTGATCAAGGCCGCCATGGCGAGTCCCGGGATTATCGGTACGGCCCTCGGTGTCTATTCACCGGGTTCCGCCTACATCCTCCTCCACCATGTCATGGGCGATGTGGACGGCAACGTTGGCGCCTGGGGGTTGGCCCGCGGCGGCATGGGTGCTATTTCCAACGCCCTGGCCAGTGCGTTGAAGGAACACGGCGGTGAAATCCGCACCGAGGCCGGTGTGGACAAAATTCTGGTCAAGGACCGCAAGACCATCGGCGTGGCGCTGGAGAACGGCGACGAGCTGTACGCCGATATCATTGTGTCCAACCTGGATGCCAAGCGGACCTTTACCAAGGTCATGGATAAGAAAGACCTGCCCAAGGGCATCTACGAGCGCGCCAAGAACTTCAAGATCCGAGGCTCATCAGGCAAGGTGAACATCGCCCTGTCTGGTATGCCGAAGTTCAACAACGTGCCGGACAATCGCTACATCAACCGCGGCGGCCAGGGCTTTACCGGTTCGCTGGAAACCATGGAACGGGCCTACGACTGCTGGAAGCGCGGCCGCTGGTCGGATGACCCCTTCATCGAAGCCGTGATTCCCTCGGCCTGGGAGCCCACCGTCGCGCCGCCGGGGTGCCACTGGATGTCCACCTTCATCCAGTACTGCCCGCCGACGCTCGCCGACGGTGAATGGACGCCAGAAAAGCGCGACGCCTTCGGCGCCACGGTCATCAACAAGATCGAGCGCTATGCCCCGGGATTCAAGGATCTCGTCGTGCACGCGGAAATCCGCACGCCGCACGAAATCGAGAACGAAATCGGCCTGACCGAGGGCAATATATTCCAGGGCGAACTCACCATCGACCAGCTGCTTTTCAACCGCCCCTTCCCCGGCTACGGCCAGTACCGCATGCCGCTGAAGAACATGTACATGTGTGGATCGTCGACGCATCCGGGCGGCGGCGTATCCTCGGCCTGCGGCGCCAACGCGGCCCGGGAAATCCTGCGCGATCTCGGCCGCAAGAACACCGTGCCGGAGGATGACTTTTACGATGAGTAAGACCGATGTCCTGCGCAACGACGCCAGCGATCCTTTCGCCGGCGAGCGGCTCAAGCTCTCCTATTTCCATGAGCGTCAGGCGCCCCTGAATCTGCGCGATGCGTGGTCTTCGTGGAACGGCTTCAAGTTCGCCGACTACTACTACGACACGGACTACGAATATTTCTGCATCCGCAATACCTGCGGCACCTACGACATCTGTCCGATGCAGAAGTACATCATCGAGGGTCCCGACGCCCTGCCCATGCTCAACCGCATGGTGACCCGGGACGTGAGCAAACTGCGCGTCAACCGCGTCACTTACGTGTGCTGGTGTACCGACACCGGGCGCCTTATCGACGACGGAACCATATTCCGCCTAGGCGAAGAGCGCTACATGCTCACCTGCGGCAGCCCCTGCATGGCGTGGCTGCGCAAGGCGGCGCTGGGCTTTGAGAACCTGGATATCAGCGAGCACACGGAGAACCTCGCCGCCCTGTCGCTGCAGGGACCCACGAGCTTCGCCACGCTCAAGCGCATGGGCCTGGAAGCGATCGCGGAACTCAAGCCCTTCGGCATCATGCACCTTCCGTTCAATGGCAGCGAAGTCATGGTCTCGCGAACCGGTTTTACCGGTGATCTGGGCTACGAACTATGGATCGAACCAGAGCAGGCTCTGCCGCTGTGGGATGCGCTATACGCGGCGGGGGAAGACTTCGGTATCCAGCCCTACGGTGAAGCCGCCACCAACATGGCCCGCCTCGAAGCCGGCTTCATCATGCCCTACATGGAATTCAATGAAGCCCTGAAGACCGTTAACTTCGAGTACGACCAGACCCCCCTGGAGCTCGATCTGGCCTGGCTCGTGGACTTCAAGAAGCCGCATTTCAATGGCCGGACCGCTCTCCTTAAGCAACAGCAGGAAGGTGTGCCGCGCAAGCTGATCAAACTCGATATCGAGGGTAACAAGCCCGCCGACGGCTCCATTCTCTACAGCAACAAGGGATGCGATCACGAGGTCGGCTATGTCACGTCCGGCATGTGGTCTCCGGCCGTTAAAGCCAATATTGCCCTCGCCATGGTCGACACCAATGCCCTGGGCGGCGATATCTGGGCGGAAATCTATTACCAGCGTGAACTGCGCTACCACCACAAGGTTGCGCGCTGCGAGATCAAGGACAAACCGTTCTGGACACCGCCCCGGGCGCGAAAGACTCCGCCGGGCGAAACGTAGTCTCGCGGCGTCCGCAGCGTTCGCACAGCGCTCGGACGACGGCATACGCCGGGGCCGGCCGGAAGGCTGGCTACAACTCCCTGGCGAACACGACGCCGATGACAAAGAGCCGCTCGCCGTCGACCCAGTCGAAATCAATCTGCGGTGAGATCTCGTACTCCCCCAGGTGAAACCCGTACTCGACGCCGACGCGAACAAGCCCTTCGGTATCCCCATCCCGTCTCTCGACGCCCGGGCCGGCGTACACCTTCCAGGGTCCGTAGTGCCGCGCCACGGGCAACACGAACACGTTGGTGTCGAAGTCGCCGCCGATGTGTTCCGCGGTCAGGCCGACACCGAACGCCTCGCTCAGGCGGTACTCGTACTCCAGCCCCAGGGTGAAGTTGCCGCGGCGCTCTTCGGTGGTTTCGCCGAAAAACACGCCGACCACGTGACCGGGCTCGAACTCGCCGCCGTGATGTGCGGATGTTTCCTGTGCGATCACGCTGGACGCTTGCGAACAGAACAGCAGTGCCGCCACCAGGCGCTTAAAGATCCGAGCCAACCCATTTATCTGCATACGGTTCTTGCCAGCTTTGCTCCAGGCTCCGGACTGTAGAGCACATCGACGTGCCTGTCCCGCGCAGCAAACCTATGTCTCCCGCTCTTCCCACGGCGCAATACGCGCTCCGCCGGTGAAAATGATGATGTGAACGTGAGATCATCCTCGCAGGTCCCACGCTCCCGAGCGCTCTCGCATGACGCAACGCCCCGTCGTCACTATGGCCATTGCCCTGGGGCTTGTTTGCGACGCGGCCGCAGGCTTTAACGAGACGCGCCAGTTGGATCCACAAGACCGGAATGGAAACTGGTCCCTGGGCTTTGCCTACACCTGGCAGGATTCGATCTACGCGGGCGAAAGCTATCGCACGGACTTCATGCCCTCCTTCGTCTATACCGGCGAGACTTTCTTCCTGGACACCACCGATTTCGGTTGGCACGCCATCGACAACGCGCGATGGCAGCTCGATATCTTCGGGAGCTACTTCATCCAGGGTTACAACGACCATACGTTTTTCAGTGATACGGGCGAGGTCCGCGACGAAGACGACCCACTGAAGGGCATGGAACGCAAGAACGCCCTCGAAGGCGGACTCGAACTTACGCGTAAGACGCGCGTCGGGCGACTTGGCCTGCAGCTGCGCCACGACATCGACAGCGTGCACAACGGTAGCGAGTACCGGGCGCGCTGGGCGAAGGTCTATCGCCACGGCCCCTGGCAGCTGGAACCCTGGGCGGAATTCCGCTATCTGTCCTCGGAAAAGGCGGACTATTACTTCGGCGTCCGCGAGGAAGAAGCCACGGACACGCGCGAGGCCTATCGCGTAAGCGGTACCGCGGCCTGGGGAGTAGGCCTTGGGGCACGCTACACGGCCTGGGACCAGCATCACTTCACCGCCAACCTTGGCTACCGCAGCTACAACGACGAGATCGTGGACAGCCCGATCGTCACCGAGGACGCCGTGGCCAGCGTCAACGTCGCCTACCGCTATGAGTTCAACGATCTGCGCGTGCCCAAGCGTGGCGAGGATTTCAACTTCTTCACCAACAATGCCAATCCTACGTCGTTGCGCGGCGCCTACGGCTGCACGACCGAGACGAAATTCAATGAGATTCTCCGCGGTAACCTCAACTGCGATGGTGGGGGCGGCACCCGCCTGGCCAGCGTCTTCGGCGGACGTCACATCACGGAGACCTTGTTCACCTTGCCCATCGAGGGCTGGCTGATCGGCGGCATTGCGTACCGCGACGAAAACAATCGACAGGATGACTTTCTGGAGGCCGTGTTGGCGTACAAAGCGATCTTCCGGCGCTTCCCCTGGTCCGACAAAATCGAGACCCGCATCGGCTTTGCCGAGGGCCTATCCTATGCCGGCAGCGTACCCGCCATCGAAAAGCAAAAAGCCGAGGAGAAAAACCGCCGCACCAGCCACCTGATCAACTACCTCGAATTCAGCGTCGATGTATCAGTCGGTGATGTGCTCGGCGCGGACGATCTGCGCAACCTGTTCTTTGGATTCTATGTACACCACCGCTCCGGGATTTTTGCCAGCGCCAACATCTACGGCAACGTCTACGGCGGTTCGAATGTAAATGCGCTGTACCTGGAGTGGGAATTCGGTCGCTAAGTTTCCGCCAGGGCCTCGATTTCCTCCCGCCACTGCGACAGATTCATGCCGATGGCCATGAAGCCCAGGATCCACAATGCCTCATCCCAGGCGAAAACCCAGTGCCCGCGGAAAGCCCAGTAGGCGGCAAGCAGCCACAGTACGCCGTAGAGGACGGCGTTGAACGTTTGCGCAAAGCGCAGCGTCGACCCGGTGGTGATGCCCTTCTCCTGCAGCCGTACCATGACTTCGATCATGGCGAGTATGAAAAGCCAGACAACCACCTCCACGAGATCGGCCCAGGCGAGCTGCCATTCGATGGGCCATCCCGCGCGATCCGTAAGCGCCTGACCCTGGGCAAATTGATAGAAGGTCGTGTCATCGGAAAGCAGCGCGCAGTTGCTGGCGTCCAGTTCCACATAGTCCAGATTTCGCGCGAAGGAAATGCCCGCCTCAGCAAAACTGCACAACTCTACCCCCACGTGCTCTACGGATCTGGACAGCTCCAGGAGATAGTCGGCGAAAGCAAACACCGTATGGCCGATCGCCAGGAAGCACACCAGCCGCAGCGCGTGCATGAGTACCACGCGACCGCGGGTAAAGGCCTCGTCCGAGAGAAGGTAAGTCTCGAGCTCCAGGAGTAAAAGCAGCAGGAACCAGGCAGACTCGTCCAGCGTGGTGGCGAAGGCGCTCGTCCAGTCATGGAGTTTCCAGCCATCGTGAACCGTATGACGTGCGACGTTGATGTCATTGCCCAGGTAGTGGACAAAGTTCACCAGCAGCAGGCTGTAGACAACAATCTTGATCCACTGCCTGATGTCGATACCGGCGAACCGCCCGACCTCCCTCGTCCGCCCGGCGATTTCGCGTTGCGCGTCGGCTGTTGCCACAAACTGAGCCCTGGTTGTCTCAAGAATCTACGGTAGCCCGGACGGACAACGACGCACTTTCGCCCCTATACGGGCAAAGACAGCGACGCTGCTGGAAGGCTGCGCGCCGACCCGGTGAATAACCCGACTGAAAACAAGGCTGATCCACCGATCCGATAGGCTCGTAGCATCCCCTACAGAACCAGACAAGGACTGGACACGAGGGCTGGCCACAAAGGTCTGGAATCTCGCTAAGTCCTGCGAATACGCGTGGGAGGGAATGCATGGGCTCACCGCAGCAGTTCGTTGAGAGCTATCTCAGCGCCTGGAATGCACAGGATGCGTCGGGTGTCGCCGGCCACCTGAGTACCGATGGGAAATATTTTGATGGCGCGAGCCAGGAACACCTCGCCGGGGAGGCGCTGGTTGAGCATCTTGTCGAATACTTCAGCAACGATGAATACCGCTACGAGATCGTGGGAGACGTGCTCACCAACGAGAAAACCGTCGCGTTTCAGTACCGGGTAGTGCCCCGCGATCCCAGCTCGAACGCAGCGGGCTGGGGAGGTGCCGAGTTCATCGAGCTTGACGGGGAGGTCGCCCAGCAGATCAGCGACTACTATCGCCTTCCCGCCGCCCCGCCCGGGCCAGGATCGAAGGGGAGACGCTATGCCAAATCTGGCCTCGGTGAAGACGCTATGGCGACGCTGCTGACATCCCTGAAGCGCGCTATGGAGGACGAAAAAACCTTCCTCGATCCTGATCTATCCCTGCCTCGACTGGCGTCCAACCTGGGCTGCTCCGTCAACCACCTTTCCCAGGCGATCAACGCAGGGCACAACCTGAGCTTCTTCGACTACATCAACCAGTTCCGCGTGGCCGAAGCCGCTCGCATGCTGCGCCAGAAGGACTGTCAGTTCCCGGCGATTCTGGATGTCGCCCTGTCCGTCGGCTTCAATTCGACGTCTACGTTCTATACGGCGTTCAAAAAAGCCACGGGACAAACCCCCGCCAAGTATCGACGCTCGCAGCCAGCGATGTAACGACGCCGTCGGGCCTGCCCGACTCAGGCGATGCGAGCGCGGTGACGAGCGGTTTGGCAACTGTCTCGGATTCGCCTCCTTGAAGAAGGCTCTCTAGAAGAGTCTGCCGCGGGTGCTAGATCGCGCGAAGGTACCACTCGTAGTCGAGGTCTGGAACCTGCCCGAAATAGTCGTCGTCCTCACCCTTACGGATCGCCGCGAAGGCGTCAACGTAGGTTTGTCCAAGGTAAGCGGGCAGCACCGTTCCCGCACGAAACTTGCGTAGCGCCTGATCGAGGCGCGTCGGCAGCGTGGTCACGTCCTCAGACAGATCAGCCTCGCGTGGAACCGGTTCCCCCGGGTCGCGCTTGCGCTGCATGCCTGCGTGGATCCCAGCCAGCACGACGGCCAGCACCAGGTGCGGATTGGCATCCGCGCCGGCAATTCTGTGCTCGATACGTCGATTCGATTCCGACGACCGTGGAATTCGCAAGGCGACCTCGCGGTGGTCGTAGCCCCAGCTCGCTCCGGACGGCGCGAACGCACCGGCCTTGAAACGGCGATAGGAATTCGGATTCGGCGCAAACACCGCCATGCCTTCATCAATGGTGTCGCCAAGGCCTGCCACGGCGTGGCGCAAGGTTGGCGTGAGACGCGGTGGATCCACGGGTTCATCGTCGGCGAAGATATTGCTTCCCTCAGCGTCGTAGACGCTTGCGTGAATGTGCATACCGCTGCCGGCCAGATCCGCAAACGGTTTGGCCATGAAGGTCGCACCGAGCCCATGGCGCCGCGCCACACCCTTGACGAGGCGGCGCAGCAGCAGCGCGTGATCGCCGGCGAGCACCGCATCTTTCTGATGATGCGTGTTGATCTCCCACTGACCCGGGGAGAACTCGCTGTGGATCGCGGTGAGCGGTACGCGCTGAATCTCGCAGGCCTCGCGTACGTCATTCAGGAATGCATCGCAGTCGAAAAGATCGTCGGGCATGCAGTACTGGATTCCCTGCTGACGCAGATTGGTCCCGGGGATGCGGCCCAGTAGAGGTCGCGGGCGGGAATCGCCAGCGCTTTCGAGCAGGTAGAACTCCAGTTCCGTGACCACCGTCGGAGCCAGGCCGTCACTCGCATAGCGCTCCAACACGGACAATAGAGGCGAGCGGGGGTCGATCCACTCAACGTCGTTGTCGGCCGCCGCATAGCTGGTCAGTACCTGAGCGACAGGGGACTCATACCAGGGAACGCGAACCAGGGTCCCGGCCAGGGGCCGCAGCAGCTGGTCGGGATCGCCCCCAATCTCACTCTGGGAAACACCGTCATACATGTCGCCGCGGATCCCCAGCAGGGGGACGGTGCGCGGCACCGAGAAGCCGCCGTTGAAGAGCGCTCCGAACTCCGCCCGCTGGATGCGCTTGCAGCGCAGCAGGCCATTCATATCGGGCATGAGCACTTCAAGGAGCTGGATATCGGGGTTGGCGCCGAGGAAAGCATCGAGCTCCTCGTGGCGAGCGAAGTCCATAAACGACCCTGAGAAAAGACCAGAAAAAAGCCTAAAAAGCGGGCCTGAAAAGCTCTACCTGCCGTGTAGGGATGAATTCGAAGCGGCCTGTGCTTCGTTTATGCTGCGCCCCGCATAACCGAGAATAGGCGGCAGAGCGACTACACCGCCCGGCCAGCGATCAGGAGGACCACCGCATGTTTGGACTGCGCGCACTCCACGAAAACTCCGAGCACACCCAATCCTATTACGCCGCCAGCGCCAACTGGACGACGGACTATCCTCGCCTCGAGGATGACATCGCCTGCGATGTGGTCGTCGTCGGCGGCGGCTTCAGCGGAGTAAACACCGCCCTCGAACTCGCCGAGCGGGGCTTCGACGTGGTGCTTCTGGAGGCCAATCGCGTCAGCTGGGGAGCCAGCGGTCGCAACGGCGGCCAGATCATCGGCGGCATTGGCCACGACCCCGAGCGCTTTGTGAAGCGCATTGGCGAGGAAGGCGTCCGCGCGATCTACCAGATGGGCATCGAGGCGCGGGACGTCATCCGCGAGCGCGTAGAGACCTACGAGATAGACTGCGATCTCAAGTGGGGTTACTGCGATGTGGCCCTCAAGCCCCGCCACATGAAGCAGTTTGCCGAATGGAAAGAGTTTGAGGAGAGCATTGGCAATCCCCACAGCTACACGCTGCTCGATCGCTATGAGCTCAAAGAGTACGTGGGATCGGACCGCTACCTCGGGGGGCTCCACAATACCGCCAATGGCCACATCCAGCCGCTCAACCTGTGCATCGGAGAGGCGGGAGCCGTCGAGACCCTGGGCGGACGCCTGTTCGAACAATCGCGCGTTACCGGTCTGGAGCAGGGACCAACTCCTCGGGTTCGCACCGAGCACGGCAGCGTCAGCGCCAAACAGGTCGTCTTTGCCGGGAACGCCTACATGGGCGGGCTTATACCGAAGCTCGCGAGTCGCATCCTGCCCTCGTCGAGTTCGATCATCGCTACCCAGCCCCTATCGGAAGAGCTGGTCCAGGAACTCATGCCCGGGGATGTCGCGGTCTGCGATCCGCGCACGGCGCTCGACTACTTTCGCCTGTCGGCTGACAAACGCATGCTCTTCGGCGGCCTCTCGAATTACACGGGGATGGAGCCGAAAGATCTCGAGGGTGTCATGCGTCGCAAGATGGAAGCGGTCTTTCCGCAGCTTACCGGTATTGCCATAGATTACGCCTGGAGCGGCTGGATCGGCATCGGCCTCAATCGCATGCCACAGCTAGGAAGGCTCGCGGACAACGTCGCCTACATCCAGGCGTACTCCGGCCATGGCGTCGCGCCCACGCACATGATGGCGCGCATCACGGCGGAGATGATCGCCAAGGAATCGAAGCGCTTCGAGGTCATGGCACGCATCAATCACATGCCGTTCCCCGGCGGGAAGTACCTGCGTCGTCCGGCCCTCGCTGTTGGCATGGCGTACTACAAGGCGCTTGACGCGATCTGACGCAGCACCCAGGTCGCCTGGTCCAACCGGATGGCGGGCAGGGGCGGAAACACGGACCCCATCCCAGGCACTGGTGCCGGTTTTACTCAGGCAGGATCATCATGTAGACCTTGCGGACCTTCTCGATCACTTCCGCCTTGCCTTTCCAGCCGCGCGGGAAAACCCAGCTGTCACCGGCCTTTACTTCCGTAACCTGACCGGACTCGGAAGTGAACTTCCAGTGACCCTCGAGTAGATGGCAGAACTCGGTGAGATCGAGGTCAAGCTCGAGAACACCCGGTTCGCACTCCCAGGTCCCAGTGATCATCGGACCCTCGCTATAGAAGCCCTTATCCGTCTGCCGGGGCAGGGGGCCAACGGGCTCGCCGAAGGATTCGCAGGGCTCGAGGTCAGTAAGTGATGCACATTGATGTTGAACGCTGATTTCGGGCATGGGTCGCTTCTTCCTTCGCTGGCTTTATGTGGCATGGGAGATGGCAACGGCGGCGACGCTCGCGCGCTGCCGTCAGTGCGCGCGCATGGTGCAGCAAGGGCTCAGACAGGGGCTTCCTAGCCCTCCCGCTAGGAGGCTCGAGTCATCGCGGCTTTCTAAACTCGATTGAAATCAGCAGAGACAGATCTATGGCCGACGCAGGCTCATCCGACGTCATCGTTATTGGCGCGGGTCACAATGGTCTCGTATGTGCGGCGTACCTTGCGAAAGCAGGGCTTTCGGTGCGCGTGCTGGAGGCTCGATCGGTTATCGGCGGCGCGGCCCTCACGGAAGAGTTTCACCCCGGGTTTCGCAATTCCGTGTATTCCTACTCCATCAGCCTGCTGCACCCGAAGATCATCACCGAACTGAAACTCGAGCAGCACGGCCTGGAAATCATGGAGCGCCCGGCGGGCTCCCTGAGTCTGCTGGAAAATGGGCACATGCAGCTCACCCGCGACGGCGAGCAGTCGCGAAAAGAAATCGCTCGTTTCTCGAAGCGTGACGCCGAGCGCATTGATGCTTTCGAGGATGAGATCGCCGTCGTCGCCCGCGCGCTGCGCAGCCTGGCGACTCAGGCGCCACCGAATTTTGGCGGAGGATGGCGCGACGTTCTCTCGCTCCTCAAAGGCGGCAACCAGCTTCGGAAGCTCGACAGCAAACATCAGATCGTCCTCTCGGAGCTGATGACGCGATCGCTCGGCGACCACCTTGATGCCTGGTTCGAAGGGGCTCCCCTCAAGGGACTCCTGGGCTTCGAGGGTGTAATCGGTAATTTTGCCGACCCCTATCAGGCGGGCACCGCCTATATCCTGCTGCACCACGCCTTCGGCGAAGTGAAAGGCCGGGAAGGCGCCTGGGGCATTGCCCGAGGCGGCATGGGCGCGATCTCCGACTCGATAGCGAGCTTCGCCCGCACGCACGGCGTCCAGATCGAGACCGAAGCTCGCGTCGCACGAATCATTGAAGAAGGCGGAGCCGCACGCGGGGTGGTTACGGAAGACGGTCGGGAGTTTCACGCCCGGACCATCGCCGCCAACCTTCACCCCCAGCTGCTCCTCACCAGGCTTCTTGATAAGGGCAAGCTGCCCGAAGACGCACAGCGCCGCATCGACGCCTATCGCAGCCACTCGGCCACCTTCCGCATGAACGTGGCGCTCTCGGAACTGCCACGGTTCTCCAGCCTGCCAGCGGACGAAGACTTCCACTTCAAGGGCGCCATCGAACTCTGCCCCTCCCTGGGCTACATGCAAAACGCCTATCGCGAGGCGAAGGCCGATGGCTGGACGCGCAAGCCGATCATCTCCATGCAGGTACCGAGCACTCAGGACGACAGCCTCGCCCCCCCGGGCGGTCACGTGGCGAGCCTGTTCTGTCAGCATTTCCAGCGCGAGCTACCCCATGGCCAATGCTGGGATGAGGTGAAGGACTCGGTAGCCGACTCCATCGTCGAGGCCATCGACGCTCACGCGCCGAATTTCAAGGCTTCTATTCTCGGTCGGCAGATCAAGTCGCCGCTGGATATAGAGCGGGATCTGAGCATGGTCGGCGGCGATATTTTTCACGGAGCCCTGCATCTCGATCAGTTCTATTCCATGCGCCCCATCCCGGGTCTCGCCGATCACCGCATGCCGACCCGGGGCGTCTATCTCTGCGGTTCCGGCGCACACCCCGGCGGCGGAGTCAGCGGGCTTCCCGGGCACAACGCCGCGCAGGTCATTCTGCGTGATCGATGAAAGCGCCGTGCTGACCCGGCACTGAATCGCCATGTCAATCTATGCGGCCACCATCGCCGTCAGCGTGCTGCTGTTCGTCGCCATTGGCAGCTGGGCCGGCAGCAAGGTCCAGAACATCGACGACTATTTCGTGGCCGGCCGGCGCTCACCGACCCTGCTTATTGTCGGCACGCTCGTCGCCAGTGTATTCAGCACCTCCATCTTTCTCGGTGAGGCGGGGTTCACCTACGACGGCCAGCTCGGGCCCTATCTGCTGCTTCCGGGAATCGCCGTTACCGGCTACGTTTACGGCGCGCTGTTCTTCGGCACGTTTCTGCGTCGAAGCCGCGCGCCCACGGTTGCCGACTTCTTCGGCCAGCGCTTCAACAGCCACCGCGTGCAGCAGATGGCCGGGATCACGATTGTCCTCGGCCTCGGCGGCTATCTCCTCGTGGTCACCCAGGGGGCGGCGATCCTGATCTCGGACCTGACCGGCGTGGATTACGGCACGGCCGTGGTTCTCGCCTGGATCAGCTATACCGGCTTCACCATGTACGCCGGCTCCAAGGGCGTGGTGATCACCGATACGCTCATGTTCCTGCTGTTCAGCGGCGCCACCATATTTTTTGTCGGCTACCTCATCGATGGCTTCGGCGGCTTTCAGACCACCATCGAAGAATTGACCCGGCAGAACCTCAAGCGAGACCTCACGGCCTGGCACGGCACGATCGGCGAAGGCACGGAGTGGCCGACGGCCATGGACTTCCTCATCTGGCTGGTCATCATCGATCTGGCCTGGAGCATCGTCTACGCCGTGAGTCCGTGGCAATCGAGCCGCCATCTCATGGCAAAGAACGAGCACGTAGTTTTGCGCGCCGCGATCTACGCCTGCTTTGCCGTGATATTCATGCAAATACTGATCTACGGCGCAGGCGGTTTTATCAACCTCGCCAAGGCCGACATCGAACCCTCGGAGACGGTCATGCTGTGGGCGGCGCAGAACCTGGTGCCCTCCTTTCTTGGCGCGCTGCTTCTGGCGGGCATCGTCGCCGCCGCCCTGTCCTCCGCCTCGACGTTCCTGTCGCTCGTGGGGTTCAGCCTGAGCAACGACATCTTCAGCCATCGCGACCCGGTCCGCCTCGGGACAACCCGCATCTTGATGGGCGCAGTGAGCGTGACCGTTCTCTTTCTCAGCCTCTATCTGCCGCCCAACGTGTTCTGGATCATGCTGTTCATCGGCACGGTTTTCGCATCGAGTTGGGGACCGGTGGGATTCATGAGCGTGTGGAGCAGGCGCATAACGGCCGATGGCGCGTTCTGGGGAATGGTTGTCGGCTTGCTGGCGAACATTATTCCCGCGGGCCTCGACTACCTGGGTGTGATCGGCCTGGCGAGCTACTTCGAGCCGGCGCTGCTGGGCACGCTGGCCGGGATGATCACGATCTGGTTCTTCTCCCGCGGTCACGCACCCAGTGAAGCGGAGCAGGCGTATCTGGCGCACCTGCACGAAACACCCACCGAGGACCGCGATCTGCGGCGCACGCGCATCACGCTTATCGCCCCTGCCCTGCTCGTGCTCTACGGCCTGACCATGCCCTTCCTGCTGCTGCACTTCTACGTGAAGCCCTACCAGCGCGGCTCGGGCTCGATCCTCTCCGGCGACGCGCTGAACTGGGGAGAAGCGGAACCCTGGATCGCCTTCGGCCCCGCAGCCTTGTTCATTCCCCTGGGACTGATTGCAACGCTCACGATCTGGCGGCGCTACCGACCGCTAGCCTAGGCGCCTGCCCAACCCGGAGATCCGGCTCCGCCGGGGCAACCCGAGACGTCACCGTCCATTCCGCGCGTGCTAAGCTCTACAACCACGTCGCGCACTGCATGCCGTCGCTTTGAGGCCACACCCGCAGAACGTTCAGCTCCCCACCCTGTTGCTGTTGGCGCTACTGGCAACCGGGGCCGACCTCGCCGAGAGTGGCGAAGACCCGCCCGCGCCACGGAATGAAACGGCGACGCTGGAAAGCGAAGACATCGACCCTGACGATGTCGGCATGGATGATCTCGAAGAAGACGCCCTGCCGAGCTGGATCGACCGCCAGCACGCCATTGCCACCAACCGCGCTCAGGCCCTGGCCCAGTGGACCGACTCCTTTTTTGGTGCCGCCGTGCAGGACGCGGAGCGCGTGGATACCTTCGTGCGTGCGATTGTCTCGGACCAGTGGGACCGCAAGGACGGCCACGACGTAAAACTCCGTCTCCGGGGGCAGATCAACCTGCCTGCGATCTCAAAGCGCGTCGACCTGGTTTTCGCGGGGGCAGCCGCGGAGGAAGATGCGGGTATCGATGCGGCGTCACGCTCGGAGGAGGCGGGGCTGCGGATCAATGTCACCAACAAGCGACGCTCGCGTGTCGACGCAACCCTGAGTGCGGGTTCCGGACCCGCGCTCGTTCCCGGTGTGCGCTTTCGCTACCAGGACGACCTGTCAAACAACAGCTGGTATCGCTTCACGCAGCGCTACCAGTACCACACGGATGACGGGCACCGACTCATCACTGAGCTCGGCGTAAATCGCTATATCGGGGAGGGAGCGCTGCTTCGCTGGAAGGGTCGCGCCCGCTATCGCGAGGACAAGGGTTTCTGGGACTGGCGCCACCGCCTGAGTTACCGGGAGTGGCTGTCCGATCACAGCAAATTTCCGAGTGCCATCGAATACTACATCGCCTGGGGCGGCCGCGATGATCCCGAGCTACGGACCGCCGACTTCCGCTTCGGCATACGCTACCGACGCCAATGGCTGCGGCCCTTTCTGTACTATGAGTTCGAGCCGAACTTCGCCCTCCGTCAGGATGAGGTTGATGAAAAGCGAAAGTGGTATCCAGGCATCACTCTGCGCCTGGAAGTCATGCTGGATGACGATCTGATTCGCTGATTACCGGGGCGAAGCACACGCCAGCACATTCACGACGCCGGGCGACGACGATACACACAGCCTGCATCAGTATGGCCGCCGGATTGCTACGCACCGGGTTTCGAGCGAATTGTCGGGATCGCTAAATCAACTCCCGCACCGCCCGATACGCTTCTTCGACCGCAGACTCCAGCATCGCGTTGGCCGCGGCATCGGAGTTGGCGATCGCGATACGTCCGAAGGGCTGCCGCGCCTGCACGTGGGGATAGCGCGGATCGTCCCAGTCGTCATACATGGGATCAGCGAGCGAGTCGTAGTCGTAGGAGTACCCGTGGGCCCAGCGGTTCACCGTGATCCCAGCGATATCGCGCTCGGCCTTGAAGCCGCCGCCGGCAAGCGCTTCGCCAAGCTGCTCGCGAATGCTCCGCTCAATGTCCGCATAGGGCGTGGAGAGCAGTTCGTGTCGCCCCGCCCGGTGTCGCTCCCGTTTGCTCAGGCCCGGCCCGCGGCCATAGGGGAATCGGGCCATGTGGACCATGATGGGATCGTCCGGAGACCGGGCGAAGCTGTAGTCGCCGAAACTCACGGGAAAATCCAGCATCGCCGTGGCGTGATAGGCCGTCGGGGAATAGAACGCGGCCAGGCCCATTTCTTTCCACGCATGCCAGTTCCTCAGCGCCACATTGGTGTAGAGGATGGGTGTTTTCACCTGCTGAGCCATCGCCTCGCGCTGTACGGCCGGAAGCTCGGGGCACAGGGACGGAACAATCGAGTGATAGCAGGCCAGAACCGTGTGCGCCGCGCGCACGGTCTCGCTCACGCCGTCGCGAACGTAGGTCACCTGGACCTCCTTCGCGGAGCTCTCGGGACCGAGATGCTGGACGTTGACGGCCGTACTCGAAAGACGCAGCCGTACCTTCGACGTCGCATCGTCGAGGCGGGCGTAATCAAAGCGCTCTCCAAGGATTTCGTACATGTCTCCGGCATCGCTCATGTGTGGCATAAGCGCCTTCACGAGGAGCCGGGCTACCGAGGCGTTCCCATCGGGGAAGTGGTGAATATAGGGCTCGAATTCGCCGTAGCCAGAAGGCAGGCCCGTGGCGCCAATTCCCGGAAGGGCATTCCACAGCATCGCGTTTCCCGCCGAAGTACTCTCGAAGCCCAGGCCCCGCTCGAAGGTCATATCCTGAAACAGCCGGAACAGCTCGGGTTCGGTGACTCCCAGGTGTTGCTCCAGGAAGCGGCGGTAGGAAATGCCGTAGAGGTAATCGGCCTTCTCATCCTCCGGTACGTTCGGGATGCGATCCCGCGTCTCACTGATCGCCCTGGTCAGCTGCTCTTGAGCCCTGGAAGAAAGCGGCATGGATCGCACCGCTTCAGCCGCACTCAGTCGCGAAGCGGCGACAGGCAAATAGTCGCCGTAGCCTGTTAGATCAAAGCGCACGGTGCGACTCTCACCCCAGTCCGACCGGTTGAAAAAGACCCCCGCACCAAGGTCGTGGCGACGATAGAAGTCCTCGTCGTAGGCCTCGTAGAAATCGTCGAAGCTCACGCCAATGTCCTTCATCAGTCGCTTAACGACCTCTGGGTAGCCGGACGGCTCCTGCATGGTCTGCGATCCGCCGTAGCCCAGGAGCGTGCGCCCGCCGACGCTGAACTCGTTGCGCTTTGCGTGACCGCCGAAGTCGTCGTGATTATCGAGTATAAGAATGCGCGCATCGGGCTTCTTCTCGCGATAGAAGTAGGCTGCGGCAAGCCCGCTGAGCCCCCCACCCACCACCACGAGATCGTAGGCCTCGCCATCCACCGCTCGACTCGGACCGAACTCGCTCTTGCCGTGGCGCGCCAGGAGATGGGCCGTCTCCCAGGACCCGTCGTGGTTCCCGCGCAGGCCGGTTTTCGCCGGCGGATAGATCGGCGCTGTGCTGGCCGCCTCGACGGCGTCGGCCAGCGCGCTGGACGGCAGCATGGATCCGAGACCGGCCAGGGCGACGCCGTGAATCAGATCGCGCCGGCTAATACCGCCGGGGCCATCGGTGCGAGACTCCGTGTCGCCGCTTACTTCTGTCAGGTTCCGTGGCGGTGATTGATCTGTCATGAACTTGCTCCTGCCAGGTCGCCGGCCCCTGGCTGCGCTTCCCGGCGCAGGCGAGCGTAGGCGACGGCGTAGACTGCGAAGGCGGCCAGCGAAGCGCAGGCGCACATCAAGAAAACTTGCGCATACCCCGCGCCGAACGCCAGCAGGGACGCGGCGACGTTCGGACCGACAATCTGACCGAGGCCCTGGGCCGCCGGCATCAGGGACGCGAAACGCCCGCTGCCATCGAGGTTGGCGATGGACCCCATCTGGTACACATCGATGAAGATCCACAGAAAATTGAACGCGTAGAGACTGATGAAAAAGCGCGGCTCATCAATACCCGAAACCAGCATAGCGGCCGCCAGGGCGTGGAGAAGCAGCGTCACCAGAAGCGGACGGGCCAGGCCGAAGCGATCGCTGATCACCGTGGCGACGAAGCATCCAAGCACGCTGAAGAACGAGACCCACACCAGCACGCTGCCGACCCATGCACCGTCGAGCTGTGCGTCGGCCGCCGCCAGTTCAATGTAGGTCCAGTAGGCACCGATGTTCACATAGGTCAGCGCCATGGCCAGCAGGCATAACCAGGGAACGAGCCTGGGAACCTCTGCGCCGCGGGCAAGCCGCGGCGCCCTCTCCCGCGCCAGGACACGTGTAGGAACCGGATCCGCATGAGCGGGAATCCAGCGCAGCATGAACAAGGCCGGCAGGTAGCTCGCGGCAAACACCATGTAGATTCCGGCCATGCTCATACGCGGGAGAACGTACATCTCAGCGGCCTGCACGAAGGCGAAGGAGAACAGTAGATAGTTGAAGGCCCGGGCGGCCTTCGAGCGACCGCCGAGGGTTGCCACGGCAATACCCGTAACTACACCGCTGGCCGTGCCGGCGATAAAACGCAGCACCAGCGTACCGGAGTAATCCTGCACAAAAACACAGGCGGCGTTCGCGGCCACCGCGCCCCCGATGGCGAGGACGACCAGTAAGCGCCGGTTCCAGCGCGCCACCAGCAAGGCCGCCAGTACCGCCCCCGCCGAGAGGCCGCCGAGATCGGCGCCGGCGACGCGTCCAACCTCGGATTCGGAAAAGCCAAGCAGCGTTGACCACGCGGTACTGATCACGGGAATACCCGCCAGCACGCTGTAGCCAACGATGGACATGTATAGCCCGGCACTCAGGGATCGACCGTTGTCGAAACTCGAAGTTCGGGACGCGGCGGCGCTGTCAGTGCTCACGGAAGGCTGGATTCTCTCGCCGGGACAGGCAACACCGTCAGGTGCCCGTCGCCGTCGCGGCGCGCAACGCCACGGGGATGGATTTGAAGCGCGGGGTCTGGCTGCGCGGGTCACGCTCCCGGTCGGTGAGGCAGTTTGCCTCCGGGTAGTACGCCAGCAGGTTGCCGGGCGGCAGATCGAAGGGCTGTATCTTCAGGTCGAGCATCCGACCGTGCGCGGAATGCAGGTCCACGCGATCACCGGCCTTGAGATCCAGGCGCTCCAGGTCGTCCGGGGATACCAGGACGGACCAACGATCGGCGCCATAGCGGTAGCTGTCCGTCTCTTCGTAAATGATGCTGTTGAACTGACCCTCGCTGCGGATACTGGCCAGCAGAAAGGGAAAACGCTGCCGATCGGCATTGACCTCGGGGAGGGAGCTGACGCGGAACCGGGCCTTGCCGGATTCAGTATGGAACACGGGTTCGTGCAGCAGGCGCCCGCGAATATGGAACTCTTCCTTGGCCACGCTGATATCGCGGAGCTGCTCCATGCCGGGAACGGTGCGCGCGATGGCCTCGCGTACCGTGTCGTGATTGGCGTAGCTGGCAAAATCCACCGGGCTATCGGGAAGCAGGCGCGCGCCAAGTTGGGCGAGGATGGCGACCTCCGAGCGTGCGTCTTGGAGGCGAAGAATCCCTCCGTCGCTCAGGCGTACGTAGTTGAACATGGACTCCTGGGTGGTCGGCTGCTGCTCCTCGTCCCGCGCCGCCACGGGCAGGATCAGGAGGTCCCCGGCGATGCCGTGCAGATGCCCCTGGTTGAGCGTTGTCGTGAGATGGATGCGCATGCCGATACGATCCATCGCGCGGTTGGTCCAGGCGGAGTCGGGGGTAGCCGCGTAGAGATTTCCGCCCACAATGAACGCCAGATCGATTTCTCCGCGATCCGCAGCCTCCAGCGCGGCCAGCGTGTCATAACCCCGGGAGTCGGGCAGCCTCACGCCAAGCTCGGACTCAAGGCGATCGAAGACCTCTCGCGCCAGCACGGGCTTCACGCCGATGGTGCCGATGCCCTGGACGTTGCTGTGACCGCGCAGGGGAAGCAGGCCGGCACCGCGCTTGCCCACCATGCCCCGCAGCAGCGCCACGTTGGCAATGTATTCGACGTTTTCCGAACCGTGGCGATGATGGGTCATGCCCATGCCCCAGGCGAACACCGCATTTTCGCTGCGCGCGTAGATGGCGGCGAGGTCCTTAAACTCCTTGCTGGAGAGCCCCGTGGCGCTGCAGATGCGGTCCCACTCCGTCGCCGCGATATCGGCTTCAAAGTCATCCCAGCCCTCGACGTAGCGTTCGATAAACGCCCGGTCTTCGCCGCCGGTCTCCAGCACGGCCTTGGCGAGGCCCTTGAACAGGGCGATGTCGGAGCCGATATTCGGTTGCACGTAGCGCGACGCGATCTCCGTCCCACCGCTGATCATGGACTTCGCGCTCTTGGGCGCGGCAAAGCGCACGAGTCCGGGCTCCCGCGCCGGATTGATCACGACGACCTCACCGCCGCGCTCGCGGCAGGCGATCAGCTTGTGGATAAAGCGCGGGTGATTGGATGCGGGGTTGGCTCCGATCACGAAGATCGTGTCACAGAGCGACAGGTCGTCGAGTTCAACGGTCGAGGTACCGGTACCGATCGTCGATCCCAGGCCAACGCCCGTCGCCTGATGACAGTAGTAGGAGCAGTTGTTGACGTTGTTCGTGCCCCAGAGCCGGGCGAGCATCTGAAGCACGAAACCCGATTCGTTGGAGGAGCGTCCCGACGCATAGAAGAAAGCGCGCTCCGGTTCCGTGTCGCCCATGCGCGTTGCCGCGACGTCCATGGCGTCTTCCCAGCTCAGTTCGCGCAGGTACTCCTCGCCGGCCGCCTTGAACACGGGCCGCCCGAGACGTCCCGCGTGTTCGAGATCGCGTGCCGAGAGTTCACGCAGCTCGCTGATCGGGTGGTCGAAGAATTCCGGTGGAATGGGCGCTTGCACGTCCGTTGACTGGGCCTGCACGCTCTTGTTACAGACCGAGGGAAATTCGCCGGCCTCGTTGGTCATGCCGCCACGCTGCCCGCCCATCCCGAGGCCGCAGGCTTTACAGGCGTTTTTCGAACGCAGGGCCTTCGCCGAGTTCGCCAGGCCCATACGCCGAACGGTCTTTAGCGTGTAAAGAACCTTCTTCGCACCGCCTCCGACGATCTCGGCCATCAGCGATCCCGGAGAATCCGCCGCGCCGCGTTATGGCCCGGTGCCCCGGTCACGCCCCCCCCGGGGTGCGAACCCGATCCGCACAGGTAGAGCCCGGGCACGGGAGTCGCGTACTGGGCCGCCTGGGGGTGGGGACGCATGCTGAAGAGCTGATCCGGCTCGAGGCGTCCGTGGCAGATGTCACCGCGAGTCATGCCCAGCACACGCTCCAGATCCAGGGGCGTGTGGCACTGATGCCCGACGAGTATCGAGCGCAGGTTGGGAATGAAGCGCTCCACGTGATCCAGGATCCCGGCCACAACTTCCGGCTTCTCTGCGTCCCAGTCCTTTCCATCCGCCAGATCGTAGGGCATGTATTTGCACAGCAGACTCATGACGTGATGGCCGTCCTGATTCGTCAGATCAGGATCGAGGATACTCGGAATGATCGCCTCGATAATCGGAGGTCGAGCCGGAATGCCGGCGCGGGCGCTCTGATAGGCCTCGTTCAGATGGGCGGCGCTCTCGATCAGCGTAATACTCGCCTGGTGCTGGGGCCCGACCTCGCTCCCCGGCAGGGCGGCAAATTCCGGCAGGCCTGAGAGAGCGAGATTCATGCGCAGGGAGGCCGACTCCTGACGGAAGGCCGAGATATCGCGGGCGAAGCCGCTGGGAAGATGCTCCTCCCCCAGCAGTTTCAGGAGCGTGAGCTTCGGATCCGTGTTCGCCGCCACCACCGGGGCACCCAGCCGCTCGCCATCAGCGAGCCTCACACCGCAGACAGCGCCCCCCTCGACATCAATCTGCTCGACCGCCGCGTCGGTGCGGATTTCGACGCCGTGTTCCCGGGCCGAATCCGCCATGGCCCGGGTGATCGCACCCATGCCCCCCTTTACGATGCCCCAGGCGCCCTTGCGTCCGGCGATTTCCCCCACGGCGTGATGCAGCATAGCGAGACTTGCGCCGGGCTGCGTGAGCGGCGCGTAGTTGGCGGGCATGATGTGAGCGGCCACCATGGCCTTGATCTTCGGGCTCTCGAACCAGCGATCGATGATCGTCTCCGGGGCGCCGATAAAGAACTGCATGAGACGCCAGCGAGCGTCCTCATCGAGACGATAGACATCCAGGCCCAGACGCAGACTGGAGACGATGTCCCCGATACCGTCCATGCCGAGCTTCGGCGGTTCACGCAGCCACTGTTTGGCCAGAATGTCACCGATCTGCTCGACGCTGTCCTCGAAGGCTAGATAGGCGTCGTAGTCCGTAGCCGAGTACTTGGCGAATTGGGCGCGGTCGTGCGCTTCGTCCCCGTTCAGCAGCAGGTACTCGCCGCGTGAATTCAGGTACAACGAGTTCTCGAGGAGCAGGGGCTCATAGCCGTAGCGCTCCAGCTCGAGCTCGCGCACGACCTCGGGACGCAGCAGGCTGACCACGTAGGAAAAAATCGAGTTGCGGTATCCCGGGTGGAACTCCTCGGTTACGGCCGCCCCCCCGACGATGGCGCGTCGCTCGAGAACGCAGACGCGCATACCACCGCGGGCCAGGTATGCCGCGGTGGCGAGGCCGTTGTGCCCGGCTCCGATAACGATGGCGTCGTATTGCCGCGAATAGTGGCGCACGCTTTTTCCCTCGCTAAGATACTTCGATCGTAGCGAATCCCCCCCGCGGGGGATGTCACTCCCTATACGGAAATAAGAAAGTGTCGGTAAGCCGTGCAGAATCGGACTCCGGGCCCAACCGTTTCCGCCGAGCCCGGGGCCACGCCAGGGCGATCACTCCGGCGCGCGAGCCCCAGGGCAGTCCGCCAGAGGCCATCACCCACGGGCAATTACCCACAGGCAATCACCGTCAGCAGGATGCAATCCGAGGAAAGTCGCGATGACCAGCTATTCCAATCCTCTTGATCACCAACGCAATCAACAGAGCGCTGCCGCGGGCAGCACTGGGGTGACCCCGGCCGGTCTGGACGCGCACTGGATGGCCTATTCCGGGAACCGCCAGTTCAAGAAGGACCCGCGCATACTGGTTGGTGCCGAGGGCATCTACTTCATCGACGAACGTGGCCGTCGCATCATGGACGGCCTGTCGGGACTCTGGACCTGCGGCCTCGGCCACAACCGTGTGGAAATTGCCGACGCCGTCAGTCAGCAGCTCCGTACGCTGGACTACACTCCCGCGTTTCAATACGCCCAGCCCAAGTCCTTCCAGCTGGCCGAGCGCCTGCGCAACATGATGCCCGAGGATCTCGACTACGCCTTCTTCACCGGCTCGGGTTCCGAGTCCGCGGATACATCCCTGAAAATGGCGCGCGCCTACTGGCGCCTCAAGGGCCACCCCAGCAAAACGCGTCTCATCGGCCGCCTCAAGGGCTACCACGGCGTTAACTTCGGCGGCATCTCCGTAGGCGGGATTGTGGCGAACCGGAAGATGTTCGGCCAGGGCATTGAAGCGGACCACCTGTCGCACACCATGATTCCCGAAAACCGCTTCCAGCGCGGTATGCCCGAGCATGGCGCCCATCTCGCGGACCAGCTGCTGGAACTGATCGCGCTGCACGACGCGAGCAACATCGCCGCCGTGATCGTTGAACCCATGGCCGGGTCAGCGGGCGTTCTCCCACCACCGGTCGGCTACCTGCCGCGTCTGCGGGAAATCTGCACCCAGCACAATATCCTGCTGATCTTCGACGAAGTCATCACCGCGTTCGGACGCTCCGGCGCGGTGACGGGCTCGGATGCCTTCGGCGTGGTACCGGACATCATCAACGTCGCAAAGCAGATCACCAACGGTGCCATACCCATGGGTGCCGTGATCGCGCGCAAGGAGATCTACGACACGTTCATGAACCAGGACGCGCCCGAGCACCTCCTCGAATTCTTTCACGGCTATACCTACTCAGCGCACCCGGCGGCCTGCGCCGCGGCCCTGGCAAACTTCGATTTGCTTGAGGAAGAAAAGCTGTACGACCGCGTGGCCGCGAAAGCCCCGCTCCTTGAAGAGGCTGTTCACGCGCTGCAGGGCGCACCCTATGTGTCCGACATTCGCAATTACGGCTTTGCCGCAGCCCTCACCTTAGAACCCAAGGACGGCGATCCCACGCGGCGGCCCTTCGAGATCGTCATGCGGATGTGGGAAAAGGGCTTCTACGTTCGTTACGGCGGCGACACGATTCAGCTCGGCCTGCCCTTTGTCATCCAGGACAGCGAGATCGAGGCCCTGTGTGAGGCTTTGCACGCCGCCGTCGTGGAAAACGCCTGAGCGGGGGGTCCGGTCGGGGCTGCCGTCGGATCATCTTCGATGCGCGGGCAACCCGGCGTTTTTTGTCCGGGCTTTTGATGGGACAACCCTGAGGCTTCCGAGTTCTCGTTAGCCGCTGGCTCGCTGCGACATTCTGCGACCGCAGTAACAATCAAGTCCTTCAGTAATTGACAATTGTTATCATTCACAATAGCCTTGAAGTCGAAGTCAGGAACGTGAAATTTCGACCAGGCAATGTACGTTTGTATCTGCAATGGCATCACCGACCATGAGATTCGCGGTGCCATCGCCGACGGGGCGAGAACCGTTGAGGAGCTGCACGACTCGCTCGGCGTAGCCAGTCAGTGCGGTACCTGCAGCGAGCATGCATTGCAGCTGATCCAGGAAAGCCATCCTGGACAAAAGCACGACGAAGCCCTCTACTTCGCTCTGGCTTAAAGCCCCGCGACCGCGCCTCCTCAGGCACCTTCTACCCTCTCTTCTTTATTCGGGGCCACCGTGGCCAGCTCCCTGTACGCGACGCGCAGCCTCCGCGGTAGGCGTCCCGTAAGCACTCCCCCATGCCCACGCGGTTCCTAAGTCCCTGATTCAAGCCTGTTTCCCGCCCTCGCGCATGCCGGTGAGGAGCACGCTTTCTGTCGACCTGCCGGCGCGAGATCAGTTCGGCGAGACTCCGTCTCCGGAGTACCCCCGGGCTTGCCGTCATCAGCTCTAAGTTATTGATTCAGAATAGTTTTCATTTGTCTTTTCAGCAATTTAGCTGGCCTTTGTACTAGCAGGGTGATTACACTTGCGCCCGAAAAATCAGGGTCGGCACCACAGCGGAAACCCGGCGAAAGCTGATGCCACGCCGTTGAACCCGCGCCGCAAAACGGCGGCCGGACACGCCGTCGCGGCACCCGGCTCGATGCAAAGACAAGACTGAAGAAGGAGAACAAGCGATGAAAGGCGATCCAAAGGTTATCGAGCTGCTCAACCGGATACTCGGCAACGAGCTGGTGGCAATCAACCAGTACTTTCTGCACGCAAAAATGTACAAGGACTGGGGTCTACAGGAACTCGCGGATCACGAGTATCACGAGTCGATCGACGAAATGAAACACGCCGATGCGCTGGTGGAACGGATTCTCTTCCTCGAGGGTGTGCCAAACCTTCAGGATCTGGGCAAGCTGATGATCGGCCAGAACACCCAGGAGATGCTGCAGAGCGACCTTGATCTTGAGCACAAGGCCCACGTGGATCTGAAAGAAACCGTGGCCTACTGCACCGAGGTTGGCGATTACGTGTCCCGCGATCTGGCGATGTCGATTCTGGATGCCGAAGAGGAACACATCGACTGGCTCGAAACGCAGCTGGGGCTGATCGACAAGGTCGGTATCCAGAATTACCTGCAGACCGCCATGCATACGGTCAAGCCGGAAGCGGCTTAAGGCGGGCAAACGTCTAAGGCGGGGGGTCAGCGGCACACAGCGGCGCCGCTGACGGACCCGGCCTTATTTACGGGTAAGCGGAAGCCGGACCAGACAGCCGCCAGCGCCCGTAACACCCCTTCGGCGTCTGTACGAAAGCAGAGCGGTACATCAGGGTGCCTTCGCAGCGAGCGGGCAGCGTGCGGCCGCGGCGAAAGCGCGAATCAGGCGCTCTGACTCTCACTCCCAGCGTCTGCTGCCTCGCGCAACAGCGGTTCCAACTCGCCTTTCTCATGCATGTCGGTAACGATATCGCAGCCGCCAATCAGTTCTCCGTCGACCCAGAGCTGCGGGAACGTCGGCCAGTTGGCATAGGTAGGGAGGTTACTGCGGATCTCGGGGTGGCTGAGTATGTCGACATAGGCGAAGCGCTGGCCACAGGCCATCATCGCCTGCACGACACGCTGGGAGAATCCGCACTGAGGGGCGTTGGGAGAACCTTTCATGTACAGCAGGATCGGGTTGCCCTCTACCTGCTCCTTGATCTGCTCCATGACATCCATGGCTTTACGTCTCCAGAATCAGAAAACCTGAGTATTTTACTTGGTTTAGTGCCTCGCTGGCCACGTTTATTGCCCGACGTCAGTCCCAAGCGCCGATCTGCGCCGTTTGCCGCGGCAACGGAGCGCCGGCGATAACAGCAAAAATTGCGGCGTTTGACGACCTGGTTCCTGTTCGGTGCCGGAGCGTAATCGGGGGCACGGACGAATTGTCAGCCATCGCAGCGGGGGCTATGATGGTGGATTGGGCAGCTCGTCGCTGCCCTTTTTCGTTAGTGAATTAGCAGCCCTGTCCGCCATCAGCGGCAGTGCTGCGGATCCCAGCCCACAGCGCCGCCAGACGGACCCGAAATCCAGGCGCGGTGGAGAAGGAAGCGCATCAGGAAGAGGTAACGACAATGTCCGTGCTGATGAACACCTATGCCCGGCTCCCGGTCAGTTTTACGCATGGCGAGGGGCCGCTGATTTTCGATACGGAAGGACGCGAATATCTCGACGGACTCTCGGGTATCGCCGTCACAAACCTGGGTCACGCCCATCCGCGAGTCAGCGCCGCGATCCGCGAACAGGCCGATCGCTTCCTCCACTGCTCCAACATTTACCGTATCGATGCTCAGGAGCAGGCCGGCGAAATGCTGGTCGCGCGAGCCCGCATGGAGCGGGTGTTCTTCAGCAACTCGGGCGCCGAAGCCAACGAAGCGGCGATCAAGCTGGCGCGCCTGCACGCCCACCATCGCGGCATTGACCGCCCCCAGGTAGTGGTCCTGGAAGGGGCCTTTCACGGTCGCACGCTCGCGACGCTGACGGCCAGCGGCAACCGTAAGATACAGGCGGGCTTTGAGCCTCTGGTCAGCGGCTTCATCCGTGCGCCTCGCAACGACATCGAGGCACTGAAAGCCATCGCCGAACGCAACCAGGACATCGCCGCGCTGATGCTTGAACCGGTACAGGGAGAAAGCGGCATCCACCCCCTGTCGCCCGAGTACCTTCGGGCGGCCGCGGCGCTTTGCGCCGAGCGGGGCTGGCTACTGATTTTCGACGAGGTTCAGTCGGGCAACGGCCGTACAGGAAGTTACTTCTATTACCAGCAGCTCGGCGTGACTCCGGATATCGTCACCACGGCCAAGGCTCTGGGCAACGGCGTTCCTATTGGCGCCTGCCTGGCCCGTGGCGCCGCGGCCGAGACCTTTGCCCCGGGACATCACGGCTCTACCTACGGAGGCAATCCCCTGGCCTGTGCCGCGGCAACCGCCGTCCTGGAGACGCTGGCGGGGGAGACACTGCCCAGCGTCGCCGAGCCCCTGGGTGAAACGCTGGTTACCCAGTTCAGGGCGACGCTCAGGCACGGCGACGCGGTAGCGGAGGTCCGCCGAGCGGGCCTCATGATCGGCATCGAACTGGCGGCCGATTGCGGCGAAATGGTCATGGCGGCACTGGAGGCCGGCCTGCTTCTTAACGTCACCGCGGGACGCACTTTGCGCCTGCTGCCGCCGCTGGTCATGTCCGAACTTCAGGCCGCCCAGTACGGATCGACGCTCGCAGGCGTCGTCGACGCATGGTGGGAGACGCACGCAGGGCTGGCCGGAGCCGCCTGATACAACCATGCAGCATTTCCTGACCCTGCTCGATTTTCCGGCGTCGGAGCTGGACGCCCTCATCGACCGTGCCATGGAACTGAAAACCATGCAGCGCCGCGGCGAGAAGGGGCCCCAGTTTCCCGGGCATGTGCTGGCGATGATCTTTGCAAAGTCATCCACGCGGACGCGCGTGTCCTTCGAGACGGGCATGGCGCAACTCGGTGGCCACGCCATGTTTCTCTCCCCCCAGGATACGCAGCTCGGCCGGGGAGAGCCGATTGAGGACAGCGCCCGCGTGATCTCCTCAATGGTCGATATCGTCATGATCCGCACCTACGGTCACGACATCGTTGAGCGCTTCGCCGCCTGCTCCAGCGTACCGGTGATCAATGCGCTCACCGATAGCTACCACCCCTGTCAGCTGCTCGCCGACATGCAGACCTACCGGGAACAACGCGGCAGCATCCGCGGTCGCCGCGTGTGCTGGTTAGGGGATGGCAATAACATGTGCAATTCCTACATCAATGCAGCTAGCCAGTTTGATTTCGAACTCCGCGTGGCGTGCCCGGAGGGCTTCGAGCCTGCTACGGAGCTTCTCGAGAAAAACGGTGATCGTGTGAGCATTCACCGCGATCCCCGAGAAGCGGTTCAGGGGGCCGATCTTCTCGTAACCGACGTCTGGGCATCCATGGGGCAGGAAGAAGAGCAGGCGCGACGTGAAGCCGAGCTTCACCCCTACCAGCTCAATGCGGAGCTGCTCGACGCGGCCGCGGCCGATGCAATCTACATGCATTGCCTTCCCGCTCATCGCGGGGAGGAAATCAGCGCCGAACTGATGGAACGCAACGATACCGTGATCTGGCAGGAGGCCGAGAACCGCCTCCATGCGCAGAAGGCTCTCCTGGAAAGACTTCTCAGAGGCTGATACCCGCTCCATCGCGAAAGCCGTGTTTTCGATTCCCGCCCGCGGCAATGCTCAGAGCCATGGCTGGTACTCGACGAGCGCCGACGCAGACAGGCCGCGCAACCTGCGCCTGGAATACTTGATCCGCCTTTTAGAAGAAATTGGTCCAAGTGAAGAGGCGTCGCGTTATCGGCGCCCCGACGGGTCACCATCGATATATCGAAGCCCTGCGGGGTTAGTGAATACCCACAATCTCCCTGCACACAGAATATCCACAGGAAAGTCGCAAATTTAGCGGCTTGATTTCGCCAGTTTACCGCCTTATCTTGTAGTTCTCCGCGCGGCACTACCCTACATATAGTTATCGCATGGTAGCAATCGCATGGGTTGTCGACCAGATGGGTTGGCGACCAGATGGGTTGTCGGCCAGTTGTCGAAGGGTAGAAGATTGGTCGACAGTCTGGCACGCGTTAACAGCCGTGGGTCATCCAAGGAAGACCGGAGAAACAGCGCGAGAGGTAGCAGTGAAGGGCAAAGGATCGCCGCGAATAATGGGCGACTTAAAAAAACCAGCAGAACAAACGCCGCGCAGAGCAGCGGAACCGGACCCCAAAAGCAGATAGTTAAAGCAAGAAAGCAGCAGATCGGCGCACGATCGGCGCCTGTTTGGTGCTCGCTTGAATTTTGCTCAAAGCCCGGCGTAGCGGGCCAGATGCAGATCTGACACAAACCCAGGTATGGCGATGGAGGTTTTTGATTCCACGCGCAAGGGTTTGCACTGGAGAAGGCATCGGGGAAGGCATCGGGGAAGGCATCGGGCGGCGGAGAGAAGACCAAGCGGGCGACCACAATGGCTGCCTATCGGGTACAGGAATCCAGGGACAGTGACTATGCAATCCACGCAGGAACAAAACATCACACCCGCTGGCGAGGGGCGTAGTCCAGAGACCGCGACACCCGCCGCTCTAAGCGGCGATCTGTCGGTTACGGCGCCCGGGCAACTCAGGGTCATTAAACGCAATGGCACCGTCGTTCCCTTCGAGGCGAGCAAAATTTCCGTAGCGATCACCAAGGCCTTCCTGGCCGTGGAGGGCGGCACGGCGGCCGCGTCGAGCAGGATTCATGAAACCGTGGCGCGCCTCACCGAGCAGGTCACCGCGACCTTCAAACGCCGCATGCCCTCTGGCGGCACGATCCACATAGAGGACATTCAGGACCAGGTCGAACTGTCCCTGATGCGTGCCGGAGAGCACAAGATTGCCCGGGACTACGTGATCTATCGGGAGCAGCAGGCCGCCAAGCGAGCCGCCCGTCTCGCCCTATCGCAGGAGACGCAGCAGGTCGCGGACCGCATCAACGTGGTTCAACCGGATGGCAGCCGCACCCCGCTGGACATCGACCGTCTGCAGGTCATCGTCAGCGAGGCCTGTGCCGGGCTGGAGGACGTGTCGGAATCCCGCATCCTCGACGAGGCCCTGCGCAATCTGTATGACGGCGTGAGCGCCGGCGAGCTGTCCACCTCCCTGGTGATCACGGCGCGCACGCTGATTGAACAGGAACCCAACTACACCTATGCCTCGGCGCGCCTGCTCTGCGACAACCTCCGCGCGGAAGCCCTGTCCTTTCTGAACGTCGCTGAGAGCGCTACCCAGGCGGATATGGCGACGCTCTACCCCCAGGCCCTCGCCGCCTACGTCCGGCGCGGGGTAGAACTGGAACTCCTCGACCCGCGTCTGGCGGAGTTCGATCTGGACCAGATCGGCGCGGCTCTGATGCCCGAGCGTGATCTGCAGTTCACCTATCTGGGCCTG
Organism: Pseudomonadota bacterium; assembly: GCA_038748515.1. GTDB lineage: Bacteria > Pseudomonadota > Gammaproteobacteria > Pseudomonadales > Halieaceae > Congregibacter. The sequence goes on along the minus strand of JBCDIW010000002.1, from coordinate 59,861 downwards.
CAGACGCTCTACGATCGTTACTTTATCCATAGCAATGAAGTCCGATTTGAACTTCCCCAGGTGTTCTTCATGCGCGTCGCCATGGGACTCGCGATCGAGGAGAAGGAGCGCGAGAAGTGGGCCATCGAGTTCTACCGACTGCTGTCGTCCTTCGACTATATGAGTTCAACGCCCACACTCTTCAACGCCGGCACCCTGCGGCCGCAGCTCTCGTCCTGCTATCTGACCACCGTGCCCGATGACCTGCATGGCATCTACGGAGCGATCCAGGACAACGCCATGCTGTCGAAGTTTGCGGGCGGTCTGGGCAACGACTGGACTCCGGTGCGCGCCCTGGGCTCCTACATCAAGGGCACCAACGGCAAGTCCCAGGGCGTCGTTCCCTTTCTCAAGGTGGTCAACGACACCGCCGTGGCCGTAAACCAGGGCGGGAAACGCAAGGGGGCGGTGTGTTCCTACCTCGAAACCTGGCACCTCGACATTGAGGAATTCGTCGAGCTGCGCAAGAACACCGGCGATGACCGCCGCCGCACTCACGATATGAATACGGCCAACTGGATTCCCGACCTGTTCATGAAGCGCGTCTTCGATGACGGTGACTGGACCCTGTTCTCCCCGAACGACGCGCCGGACCTGCACGATCTCTACGGTAAGGCCTTCGAAGAGCGCTACACGCAGTATGAGGCCATGGCGGCCAGCGGCGAGCTCAAGCTGCACAAGACCGTCAAGGCGCAAAACCTCTGGCGCAAGATGCTAGGCATGCTCTTTGAAACTGGCCACCCCTGGATGACCTTCAAGGATGCCTGCAACCTGCGCAGCCCGCAGCAGCACGCCGGCGTGGTGCACTCTTCAAACCTGTGCACGGAGATCACGCTGAACACGAGCTCGGAAGAGATTGCCGTGTGCAATCTGGGTTCGATCAACCTGCCCCAGCACGTGGGCGCAGATGGCCTTGATGTGGCGAAACTCGAGAAGACCGTGCGCACCGCGGTTCGCATGCTCGATAACGTCATCGATATCAACTACTACTCTGTGGACACGGCGCGCAACTCAAACTTCCTGCACCGCCCCGTGGGTCTTGGGATCATGGGATTCCAGGATTCGCTCTACAAGCAGCACATGGCCTATGGCTCGGAAGAGGCCGTGGGCTTCGCCGACCGTTCCATGGAAGCGATCAGCTACTACGCGATCGATGCCTCGAGTGAACTTGCCGTGGAGCGCGGCGCCTACTCAAGCTACGAGGGTTCGCTCTGGAGTCGCGGCATCCTGCCCATCGACTCGCTGGAGATACTGGAGCAAGAGCGCGGCGGCGACTACATCAAGGTCGATCGCTCGATGACGATGCCCTGGGATGAGCTGCGCACGCGAGTCAAAGAGCGCGGCATGCGCAATTCCAACGTCATGGCAATCGCGCCCACGGCAACGATCGCCAACATCACGGGCGTCTCCCAGTCCATCGAGCCGACGTATCAGAACCTGTACGTAAAGTCGAACCTGTCCGGCGAATTCACGGTGGTGAATCCCTACCTGGTCAAGGACCTCAAGGAGCGCGGTCTGTGGGACGGCGTGATGGTCAACGACCTCAAGTACTACGACGGCAGCGTCCAGGCCATCGAGCGCGTCCCGGTGGACCTGCGCCAAATTTACGCTACCGCCTTCGAGGTCGAGCCGAAGTGGATCGTCGAGTGCGCGAGTCGCCGGCAGAAGTGGATCGATCAGGCCCAGTCCCTGAATCTCTATATCAACAACGCCAGCGGCAAGAAGCTGGACATCACCTACCGCATGGCCTGGTACAGCGGCCTTAAAACCACTTATTACCTGCGCTCCCTCGCGGCCACGGGCACGGAGAAGTCGACCATCGATACCGGACAGCTCAACGCGGTCGCGGCGAGCGCCGAGCCGGGTCCCGCGCCGGTACCGCAGGCCTGTTCGCTGGACGATCCGGATTGCGAGGCCTGCCAGTAGGGCCCAGCGCCTGGACTCGGAAACGGTGGCATACAGCCGGGCGTTAAAGAGCGCGATTTAGCGCAAACGGGAGCAACGCGCGGGCTACGCAGTTTTATACAACAACACGGGTCACTAACCCGGCAACGAGCAAGACCACAGCCTGTAGTTCGCTGCAGGCTGAAAAACCAAGCAAGACCAGATAACCGTGGAAAAAACGGAACCAATGCGCAAGGGCAAAATTCAGGAGTGATGCGATGCTGAACTGGGACGACTATCACAGCGAAGACCATACCGAGACGGCGACTCTGGAGCCCGCCGTAGCCGCCGCGGTCGCGGAACAGGCGATGCCAGACCAGGCGCCCGCGGTAGAGCTGGCGACCGCGGCCGAACCGGCAAAGGCCGGCGGTCCCGGCCCGGCGGAAGCCGCCGTGCACGCCACGATGCACGCCACGACGCACGCCACAATGAAAGAGGCGATGAAAGAGGCGATCCAGCCGGAGGCTGAGACGGCCCGGGACACCGCCGTGCCGGCCTCATCACAGGATTCGCCGGTGGCGACGTCGCAGGCGGAGGACCCACCGGCAGCCGTCGCGGACAACGCGCTGAGCAACATCGAGGCCGCCGCGGAGAAGCTGCGCCAGCTCGACGTTGCGCCGGGGCTCGAGGAGCTGGAGATGGGCGCGGCCCGGGTATCGGTCGACGAGAAAGCGATGATCAACTGCCGCGCCGACCTCAATCAGCTTGTGCCCTTCAAGTACGACTGGGCGTGGCAGAAATACATAGACGGCTGTGCAAACCACTGGATGCCCCAGGAGGTCAACATGACCGCCGACGTGGCGACCTGGAAAAACGCTGAGGGCCTCTCCGACGACGAGCGCCGCATCGTGCTGCGCAGTCTGGGCTACTTTTCAACCGCGGATTCTCTGGTGGCGAACAACCTCGTCCTCGCCATCTATCGCTTGATTACCAATCCCGAGTGCCGTCAGTACCTGCTGCGCCAGGCCTTCGAGGAAGCCATTCACACGCATGCCTACCAGTACTGCATCGAATCTCTGGGCATGGATGAGGGCGAGGTCTTCAACATGTACCGCGAGGTACCCTCGGTAGCGGCCAAAGCAGCCTGGAGTCTCAGCCACACGCACTCGCTGTCCGACCCCACCTTCAAGACCGGCACGCACGAGGCCGATCAGGAACTGCTGCGCAATCTCATCGGCTTCTACGCTGTGACTGAAGGCATATTCTTCTACTGTGGGTTTACACAGATTCTGTCCATGGGCCGACGCAACAAGATGACCGGCGTTGCCGAGCAGTTCCAGTACATCCTCCGCGACGAGTCCATGCATTTGAACTTCGGCATCGACGTGATCAACCAGATCAAACTTGAGAATCCGCAGCTGTGGACCGAAGAGTTCAAGCAGGAGTCGATCCAGATGATCCTCGAGGGCACGCAGCTGGAAATCGAGTATGCCCGCGACACGATGCCGCGCGGTGTTCTGGGCATGAACGCGGCGATGATGGAAGAGTATCTGCAGTTCATCGCCAATCGCCGCCTGGCGCAGCTCGGCCTGCCTGAGCAGTTCAAGGGCGTGCAGAACCCCTTCCCCTGGATGAGCGAGATCATGGACCTGCGCAAAGAGAAGAACTTCTTCGAGACGCGAGTGATCGAGTACCAGACCGGCGGGGCTCTCTCCTGGGATTGAGCGCGGGGCCGACTCCGGGATGTGTCTCAAGCTCCTCTGAGATCGCTTCAGGCTGTGACCCCTGGAGCGTCTCAGGGCGCCGACCCGGGAATATAACGAGGGAGCGTCGGCGCGACTCTTTTTTACAAACCGGATCGGAGAGAAATCGTTAAAAAAACCGGACCGCGATCCGGACCGTAAATGAACCTGGGCAGTCGAAAGCGGCATCGCAAGAACACATAGACCGCAGCGCGAAAACACAGAGCGAAGCGGCGCCCCCGCGATCAGGCTCACGGCAAAACCAAGGGACGAGTTACCACCATGGACGACAAAGAGAGCGAATCGGATAAGCACTCGCATCAGCAAGAGCCCACGGACAACGAAAACATCCTCATAGCACTCGATCAGATCAGTCAGACCATCGATGTGATGACCAGCGTTGTAGGGCGCCTGCGCAGCTACGTGGAAGAGCAGGAAATCACCCAGGACACGGAAATCCGCGAAGCGATGCGTCCCGGGCGCATACTGCACTGATCGTGACAACTTGAGCGCTGTATGGGGCGCTGTGTGAGGCGCTGTGCCGCACGCGGTAGCAAAGCCTCAAAAAGCCTCAAAAAGCCTCAAAGAGAGCCGCACGGAGATCGGCGAGTCGCGGAGCGAGTCCGAACAACAATCGCGGAGCGAGTCCGAAGGACAGTCGCGCAGACAGTCCGGCGGAGAGCCCGGCAGAGAGTCCGGCAGACAGCGGCGCAGTGAATCCTGCAGACCGTCACACCAATAACGGCTTGAATCCAGCAGTACCGCTTCGCAGGCGCCTTCCCCTGAGCTAGGCTCTCGGTCGCCGAGGGTCAGCCCCACGCACAGCCTTCGGATAGGCGTAGGTCAACTGCGCCATCAGGTCCCGAGGGCATATTCGATGCAGAATTCACAGGCGGAACGCGACGGCGTCCAGAAAAGCGCGCTTGCGCTCATAGTGAGCAACGCACTCCCGATGCTGGGCGTGCTGTTCCTGGGCTGGGATGTGGGCGCCATTGTCGTGCTGTACTGGTCCGAAAACCTGATTCTCGGCGCCTACAACATCGCCAAGATGCTCTATGTGGGCGGCCTCCGGGCACTCGGCACGTCTGCATTCTTCGTGATGCATTACGGAGGCTTCTGCGCCGTTCACGGACTGTTCATCCTGCTCCTTCTGCTGGACGCAGAACCGGCCCTCAACGATCTGTCCTGGCCCTTTGTTTTCATATTTATAGAACTGCTCGTGGCCGTTTGCAGCCAGATGTTCGCCACAGCGCCATCCGCATGGATTCTGGCCTTTGTCGGCCTCGTCATCAGCCACGGCTACTCTTTCGCTATGAATTTTCTCGGCGGCGGGGAATACCGCAATACCACCGTGAACAAGCTCATGGCAGCGCCCTATCTTCGAATCGTTGCGCTGCACATCGCCATTATCGTGGGCGGGTTTGCCGTGCTAAGCCTTGGGCAGCCGACGATCCTGCTCCTGGTGCTGATTGGCCTAAAGATATTTCTGGATCTGAAGCTCCACCGCCGTTCCCATCGCAAAAGCGACCACGGCGCGCAATCCAACTCCTCCCCTCAAGACCCAGAGCACGATAGCGCCGACGCCTAGGCCGGCGTATTCTCCGGGGCCCCAAAAGCACTGAGGCCCTCACCATGCCCTCTCCCCAGCAACCCGTCGCATCACCCTTTGCGGCTCGCTCGACCGCGATGGAGGTCGTAGAGCCGGTAGACCTTTCCGGCAAGAATGTCGTCGTTACGGGGGGCTACTCCGGAATCGGCACGGAGACCGTCAGAGCCCTCGCATCCAGGGGGGCGCGGGTGCTCGTCGGAGCCCGTCGGCCGGACGCGGCACGCGAAACGCTTGCCGGGCTTCCCGGTGCGATTGAGGTGCTCTCTCTGGATCTGCTGTCTCCGGAGAGTATCGACGCCTTCGCGGCGCGGGTCGCCGAGCACATCGATCACCTCGACATCCTGGTAAACAATGCGGCGGTAATGGCCTGCCCCCTGAACCGGGACGCGCGGGGCTATGAATTCCAGTTCGCCACCAACCACCTCGGCCACTTCCAGCTCACCGCCCGGCTCTGGCCCCTGCTGCTGGCCACCGACGGCGCCCGGGTGGTCGTGCTGTCGTCGATCGGTCACCGTCTTAATGGCCTCGACGTCGAGGACCCGAATTTCGAGCAGCGCGACTACGACAAATGGCTGGCCTACGGTCAGGCGAAGTCCGCTAACGCCCTCTTCGCGCTGCACCTTGATCTCATTGGCAAACCCCGGGGTGTGCGGGCGTTTTCCGTTCACCCCGGCGGTATTCGCACACCGCTGCAGCGCCACCTCAGCATGGAAGAGCAGACCGCCATGGGTTGGTACGACGAGCACGGAAATCTGAATCCAGCCTTCAAGAGCGTGGAGGAAGGTGCGGCGACGTCGGTGTGGTGCGCCACCTCACCGCTGCTTGCGGGCCTCGGCGGCGTGTATTGCGAGGACTGCAACATTGCCCTGCCCGCGGACCAGGCAGCCGACAAACACAGTGGCGTGAAGCCGCATGTACTCGACGAAAGTCTGGCAGCGGCGCTTTGGAGGCGCTCCGAAGCGCTGTGCGGCGTATCGTTCGCGCCTGCCTGAGCGATATTGACAGTGAACACATGGGCGGGGATCATACGCGCCCTCGCAAGTAGGCCACCGCGATTCGCAGCGCCCAGCGCCGCCGCCTTGTGGTCCATCCGAACCGCCAGGAACATCTCGGCAACAGACTCAGGGGAATCAGCATGATCTACCAGAGCGACGCCCTCAGCCTCGAGCGTCATGAAGACGGCATCGTTGAGCTGTGCTTCGACCTGAAGAACGAATCCGTCAACAAATTCGACCAGCTTACGGTCGGTTCTCTCACGGAGGCACTCGACGCCCTGGCCGGGGAAAGTGACGTCCGCGGGCTCCTGGTGACCAGTGCCAAGGGTGTATTCATCGTTGGCGCCGACATCACCGAGTTCACCAGTCTTTTCGATTCGGCGGGCGACGACATCGCCGGATTCACCGCGGTGAACAACGACAATCTCAATCGTTTGCAGAACCTTCCCTACCCCACGATCGCTGTCATCAACGGCTTTGCCATGGGCGGCGGCCTAGAGATCTGCCTTGCCTGCGATCTGCGCGTGATGAGCAGCGCCGCGAAAATCGGTCTTCCCGAGAGCAAGCTTGGCATCCTGCCCGGCTGGGGCGGTACGGTGCGCCTGCCGCGCCTCATCGGCGTCGACGAAGCCGTCACCTGGATGGCGACGGGCAAGGAGCAGCGCGCTGACGCGGCCCTGAAAGCCGGCGCAGTGGATGCGGTAGCCGCCCCGGAGCAGCTCCGCGACGTCGCGCTGGCGACTCTGGGTCAAGCCATGGACGGCAAGATTGATGTGCACAAGCGCCGCCACAGCAAGAGCGCGCCGCTGCCTCTGAACGATACCGAGGCCATGATGTCGTTCTTTACGATCAAGGCCATGGTTGCGCAACAGGCCGGCAAGCATTACCCCGCGCCGGTGAAAATCGTCGACGTGATCGAAAAGGCCCGGAGCATGACGCTGGAAGAGGCGCTGACCGTCGAAGCCGAAGGCTTCGCCGAACTCGCGACGACGCCGGTGGCGACCGCGCTGGTCGGTGTGTTCCTGAATGACCAGCTGCTTTCCAAGAAAGCCAAGGGTTGGGAAAAAAAGGCGGAGAAAAAGATCGAACGCGCCGCCGTGCTGGGCGCCGGCATCATGGGCGGCGGCATCGCCTACCAGAGCGCCCTCAAAGGCGTACCGATCAAGATGAAGGACATCAACCAGGCCGGCATCGACCTGGGTTTATCCGAAGCCAATAAACTTCTCGCAAAGCGCGTGTCCCGCGGACGCATGACGCCCGACGCCATGGGCGACGTGCTCAACGCGATCGATCCCCAGCTCTCCTACGAGGGCTTCGAGGACATGGATATCGTGGTCGAGGCCGTGGTCGAGAACCCCAAGGTCAAGCACGCGGTGCTCGCCGAGACCGAGAAGCAGCTTCGCCCCGATGCGATCCTTGCCTCGAATACGTCGACGATCTCCATCGACTTCCTGGCAGAAGCCCTGGAGCGTCCGGAAAACTTCTGCGGCATGCACTTCTTCAACCCGGTGCACGCCATGCCGCTGGTCGAGGTCATCCGCGGAGAGAAAAGCTCCGATGAGGCCATCGCGCGCACCGTGGCCTACGCCAACCGCATGGGCAAGAAGGCCGTGGTCGTGAACAACTGTCCGGGCTTCTTGGTCAATCGCGTGCTGTTCCCCTACTTCGACGGCTTCTCGAAGCTCCTGCGCGACGGCGCCGACTTCCAGGCCGTGGACAAGGTTATGGAGAAGTGGGGCTGGCCCATGGGCCCGGCTTACCTCACGGACGTGGTCGGCATCGATACCGGTGTACACGCCGGCGGCGTGATGGCCGAAGGCTTCCCGGACCGCATGACCCTGGATTTCAAGACTGGCACCGAGCTCATGTTCGACAACGATCGGCTCGGGCAGAAAAACGGCAAGGGCTTTTACGCCTACGTGCCCGACAAGCGCGGCAAGCCAAAGAAAACCGTCGATGAGGAAACCTACGCACTCCTGGCGCCCCACGTGGCCGAGCGCCGCGACTTCGACAAGGACGAGATCACCTTCCGCATGATGCTGCCCATGTGCACCGAACTGGCCCGCTGCCTCGAGGAAGGCATTGTCGGCTCCGCCGCCGAGGCGGACCTGGCCCTGCTCTACGGCATCGGCTTCCCGCCCTTCCGCGGCGGCATCTTCCGCTGGATGGACACGGTGGGTCTGGCGGCGATCGCCGAGCAGTCCGCAAAGCTCGCCCCCCTGGGCAAAACCTATGAACTGACCGACGGCATGCAGGCCATGCTGGCGGACGGCAGAACCTACTACTGAGCGCGGGAGGAATTGAGATGAGTGTGAATGCCAGAGACGCGGTCATCGTCGACTATGCCCGCAGCGCCATGGGCCGCTCCAAGAAGGGCTGCTTTCGCAATGTGCGCGCCGACGACCTCTCCGTGGCCGTCATCAAGGGGCTCCTTGAGCGCAACGACAAGCTCGATCCCAACGAGATCGACGACCTGATCTGGGGCTGTGTGCTGCAGCGCGGAGAGCAGGGCATGAACCTCGCGCGCCTGATTGTGCTGGGTGCCCAACTGCCCTTCACCATCCCCGCCCAGACCGTCAACCGGCTCTGCGGTTCGTCCATGTCCGCCATACACACCGCGGCAGCGAACATCCAGGCCGGCCTCGGCGATGTGTATCTCGTGGGCGGCGTGGAACATCTGGGCCACCTGCCGATGATGGACGACGTGGATATCAATCCGCGCATGGGTCTGAACGTCGCGAAGGCCGCCGGAAGCATGGGCATGACCGCCGAGTACCTCGCCCTGCTCCACGGCATCAGTCGCGAAGACCAGGACAAGATGGGCCTGCGCTCGCACCAGCTTGCGTACAAGGCCACGGTGGAGGGCAAGTTCGCCCGGGAGATTATCCCGGTCGAGGGTCACGACGAGAACGGCGCCATGATCGCCGTGGACGCCGACGAAACGATCCGCCCGGAGACCACGCTGGAAGGCCTCGCGTCCCTGCCGCCGGCCTTCAATCCGCAGGGTGGCACCGTCACCGCGGGCCAGTCCTCGCAGATTTCCGACGGCGCTTCGGCCATGCTGCTCATGTCCGGGGAGAAGGCCCAGGCCCTCGGCCTCGAGCCTATCGCCAAGATCAACGCCATGACCACGGCGGGCGTCGACCCTTCGATCATGGGCTACGGCCCCGTGCCCTCAACGCAGAAAGCACTATCGAGGCTCGGCCTGACGATGAAGGACATCGAAATGGTGGAGCTCAACGAAGCCTTCGCTGCTCAGGCCCTGCCAGTCCTCAAGGACCTGGAACTCCTCGATGACATGGAAGAGAAGGTCAACGTGCACGGCGGCGCCATCGCCCTCGGCCACCCCTTCGGATGCTCGGGGACGCGGATTACCGGATCCCTGCTCACGGTCATGCAGGATCGCGATCTGACTCTGGGCGTGTCGACCATGTGTATCGGTCTCGGCCAGGGCATCACCACGGTTGTGGAACGCGTCTAGAACGGAACGTACTTCGCGGCACGCGTCCATGAACATCTTCCACGAAGACCACGACAGCTGGCTGCTGCAGGTCGAGGAGGAAGTCGTCGAGCCGGAACTGCCGATCGTCGACCCTCACCATCACCTGTGGCCCGACATGCTCGGGCATGTGTACAACGTGGACGAATTTGCCCGGGATACGGGCAGCGGACACAACATCGTGGGCAGCGTGTTCATGGAATGCGGCGCTGCCTATCGCGAGGACGGTCCTGAGCACGAGAAATCCCTGGGCGAGACGGAGTACGTCATCACCCAGGCCGAACGTGCCAAAGGCATCCGCGGTGCGGCGCCTATCCTGGGCATGGTCGGTCGCGTTGACCTGCGCGAGTCCTCCATCCTGGACGAACTGCTCGAGCGGCACGTCGACCTCGCGGGTGATTTCTTCAAGGGCATTCGCCACGCCGGAGCGAGCGCCCGCGAACAGGATCGGGAACACCTGTTCATCCCCGGACCGGCCCCGGCGGATCTCTATGGTCAATCCTCTTTCCGCGCCGGTGTTCGCCGCCTTGGAGCGCGGGGACTCAGCTACGATACCTGGCAGTATCACTACCAGCTCAGCGATTTCCTGACCCTGGCAAACCGCTGCCCCGACACGCTCATGGTGCTCGACCATTTCAGCACGCCGCTGGGCGTAGGGACCTGGGCCTCGGAGCGAGACTCGCTCTTTAGCGAATGGAAGACTCAGCTACAGGAACTCAGCCGCTGCGACAACGTGGTGCTCAAGCTTGGCGGCCTCGCCATGCCAGACAACGGCTTCGGCTGGCATACGGCCGCACAGCCGCCAGACACCGATAAAGTACTGGAGGCCCAGGGAGACTGGTACCGCCACGCTCTCGACACCTTCGGCGCCGGGCGCTGCATGTTTGAAAGCAACTTTCCCGTCGATCGCTTGTCGCTGTCGTACCGCGTCTACTGGAACGCCATGAAAAAACTCGTCGCGGGGGCGTCGGAAAATGAAAAGGAGGCGCTGTTCAGCGGCACGGCCTGTCGCGTCTACCGACTGACGCTCTGAACGGCCACGGGAGCGCCGCGAACCGGGATTCGGGACACAAACGCGCGGGTCATGAATCGACGCCGTAGTCGGGTTGCCCATCGCTCAGGAGAACATCGATCTGACCGAGGGCAGTGAGAAGGCGGTCCAGATCCAGCCGGGTACCGCGAAAGAATTCCTCGGCCATGGGAACGATGCCGCAGCGCTGGGGCAGTTCGGCGTCGTCCTCGATGAGGCGATACATGTTGGGAAGAAATATGAACTGCAGCCACTGCGGCAGCGTGAGAGTGTCGATAGCGAAGGGCTGGTCCGAAGCGAGGGCCGCGGCATCCGGAGCCTCGGCGTCCCACAGGCGCAGACGGCGCAGCTCCGCCTCGACGTCAATCAGCACGGCGGCGATTTGTGTTGCTTTTGCGGTGGTCGACAGTTTGAGGCACCTGCAATAGTTAGTGGTTCGGTGAGTGGATTAGGGCGAAAACCGCACAGATGATTTTGTGAAAGTGTACCAATCCCCGAGATGGCCGGGTGCTACCAAAGTCGGTAGACTTTTGTTGTAAATACCATGGCGAGACCAACGCCAGGGTGATCGGATAACGATAAGACCGGGTTGCATACCCGAAGGAACAAAAGCACTAGAGCGTCGCAAAGCCCAGGACTGAGCGCCGTCCCCGAACTCTTACCGGGACTGCTCAGCAAAGGAATGCAAACCGGGCAGCGATCGTAGTGCTTTTACTAAACCACTAAAAACGCAAGCTAAAGCAACACGCCAAAGCAACCAATTAACAGGCGCCTTAGCGCCATATAAGGATGCTCTCCATGAACTCACGCAAGATGACTGCCGGCAAGTCACACCTCGCTGCTGCCCGTACCCCCATCGCCACCGCTGTCGCCGCCCTTATCGCCGGCAGCAGCTTCTCCGCTATCGCCCAGGACCAGCCACGCCGCTCCAGCGGTGCTGCACTCCTTGAGGAAGTCGTCGTAACGGCACGTAAGCGCGAAGAGGCCTCCCAGGATGTGCCGCTGTCGATCAGCGCCTTCAACTCGGATCAGCTCGACGCCCTGAAGGTGCGCAACCTCACCGACCTGGCCGTCAGTATGCCGAGCGTCGTCCTTGACGAGATCGGCACATCCCGCGGCTACGCGAACTTCTCCATTCGCGGGATCGGCATCAACAGCTCGATCCCATCGATCGATCCCGCGGTCGGCGTGGTGATCGACGGCGTTTACCTGGGCACCAATACCGGCGTCGTTTTCGATAACTTCGACATCCAGAGCTTGGAAGTCCTGCGCGGCCCCCAGGGCACACTCTTCGGTCGGAACGTGACCGGAGGCGCCGTGCTTCTCAACACGAAGGTGCCGACGGAAGAGTTCGAGTTCAATGCCCGCGCCAGCTATGAGTTCCCCGAGGACGGCGGCGCAAGCTCGATCCTGCAGGGCTCCATCAGCGGCGGTCTCACTGACACGCTCTCCGCCAAGCTCGCCGTCTACTACAACGACGATCAGGGCGCGCTTGTGAACGGCTTTGACGGCAGTGACCACGGTGCCTACGAACAGACTATCATCCGCCCCGTCGTCGCCTGGCGTCCTACGGATACCTTCGAAGTCATCGCCCGCTACGAGTACCAGGACATCGAAAACGACGGTCCCTCGGCGCAGACGCATACAAATGGCGATGGCATCCCGGGCACGCCGATCAACTTCGATCGCGACAGCTTTGACTTCAGCATCGACGAGCCCGGTAGCGGCACGCTGGAGATCGACACCTTTAACCTCACGGTCAACTGGGACGTCGCCGGCGGCACGGTGACCAACATCTTCGCGATCCGCGACCAGGAAAACTTAACAAACGCAGACATCGACGCTCAGCCGATCTGGCTTTTCCACTCGGACACTTTCTCAACCTACGAGCAGTGGTCCAACGAGCTGCGTTACAACGGTCTTTTCTTGGACGACCGTATGAACCTGACCACGGGTATCTATCTGTTTGAGAGTGAACTGGCTTACGACGAAAACCGTCGACTCCTCGGTGTCGCAACCGGCGGCGCGCTTCCCGCCCTGAATCAGGAAGGCGGCGGCTACCTGGACGTCGAAAGTGTGGGTGTATTCGCTTCGGCGGACTACGACCTGTCCGACCAACTCACCCTGACCTTCGGCATACGCTGGACGCAGGAAGACAAGGATGTCCGCTCCACAAACGTCGCACTGCCCAACCCGGCCTGCTACATCGGCTCGCCCAACGGACCGTCGTATGCGCCGGCCACCGTCGAGTGTGTGGCTGACTTTGTAGACGACGAGTCCTGGTCGTTCATCTCTCCGAAACTGGGCTTCATGTACCACATCAACGACGGCTCCCGCGTTTACGGAAGCGTCACCCAGGGCTACCGCTCCGGGGGTTACAATCTGAGAAACACGGAGATTCCGATCGGCACCGGCCCCGATGGGCTTCCCATCTACGAGTTCGGTCCCGGGCCTTTCGATGAGGAAGAAGTAACCTCCTGGGAGATCGGCTACAAGTCCGAGTGGTCCCGAGGTCAGTTGAACGTGTCTGCGTACTTCACCCAGATTGAAGACCAGCAGCGCGAGGTCAACCTGCCGAGTGAAACGGCCGGTGTTCTGCAGCTCATTCAAAACACGGCTGACACGGACATCATGGGCATCGAGGTCGACGGTACCTTCGCGATCACCGATAGCTTCACCGTCCTCGCCTCCGTGGGCGTTATCGACGCGGAGTACACGGATGTACGCTTCGACCTGAACGGTGACGGCGTTGTGGACGGGGCGGATGAAAACCTGGGCCTTCCCCGGGCACCGGAGCTGACCTACAGCGTTTCGGCGATCTACGACATCGACGTCGGCGATCTCGGCTATCTGTCCAGCCGTCTGAGCTACTCCTATCGCGACGAGACGTTCTACACCGACGACAACCGCGGCTTCATTCTCGACCAGGAAATCCTCGATTTCTCCATGGACTTCCACACCGCGAATGGCAACTGGATCCTGTCTTTCTACGGTCGCAACCTGCTCGACGCGGTACGCCACGGTGGCGACACCCAGCTGCCGACGCTCCTCGGTGGCGTTCCCCTGGGCGGTACGTTCTCGCCACTCAGTACGCCGGCTACCCTGGGCTTCGAAGCGAACTACTACTTCTAAGCCTTACCGCCTGTCGGTCCCGAAAGCCCGCCAGCCTAAGTTGGCGGGCTTTTTTGTGCTTCACCGAAACCTCCCTGGATCTTCTTGTCGCCGGGCACTGCATAGCGGGGCTTGGCAGCCCACCCCCGCTCTACCCGAGCTGCTCGCGTAGCTCCCTGGTCCCTCGATCTGATCGTCGCTTGCTTACGCACCCTTTAGCAGGCGTTGGCAGCCCGGCCCCAATCTACTTGAGCTGCTCGCGTAGCTCCATCGACGCCTGATCTAATCGTCCCGCATTCACGGACCTTGTAGCAGGGCTCGGCCGCCCGGCCCCGATCTACTTGAGCTGCTCGCGTAGCTCCATCGGCACTTCTGTTCTGAACAGCGCGCTCGACGGACGCTCAAGCAGACCGGCGCCGGTCTGCCACCCAGCTTCGAGGTGTGGCAGTGACTAAGCTGCCTGTGGCCTCGGGCTTGGCACGGCAGAGGGGAGGTAGGTGGCGGTGTCCTTCGAGCGTCCGTCGAGTGCCTCCAACAGTGCGCAGGCCCAGCTGGAGCTACGCGAGCAGCTCGAAGGACACCGCCACCTGCCTCACCGTCTTCCGAAGCCAACCAACAAAGCACGCGAGCAGTCCAAAGGACACCGCCACCTGCCTCACCGTCTTCCGAAGGCAACCGACGGTGCTACGTGAGCATCTCGAAAGACACGGCGCGACGTGAGCGAGCACAAAAAAGCCGCGATCAAGATCGCGGCTTCCAAGTACGCTAGCTGTGCGCGACGGTCAGAAGTTCATCTTGACCCGCGCGTAAACCATCCGCCCCCGGGGATCATGGTGCTTGGGATCGAAGCTGAAGTTCGCCGCATCGTAGGCGCGGGGTGGAAGCTCATCGAAGACGTTCTTCGAGCCCAGGGTCACGACCGCGCTGTTGTCACCGAAATTGAAGTTATAGGCGTACTGCAGATCCATCGTAAACCAGGAGTCGATGTCCTGAGTGTAGCCCAGGGAAGCCGCGCGCGGGTCAACGGTTCGGGTCGTCTCGTAGCCCGAGGTGTAAAAGCCGAGCAGAGCCAGGGAATGATCACCCATGGTCCAGTCGATCACGCCATTGATCTTGGTCTCTGGAATCGAGCGCGCAAAGTTGTCGAAGTTGAAGAAGCCGGCGACATCCTCCACGCCACCGGGCCCGTCGCAACCGCGCGCGTTCGCCCCGGTGCAGGGAATCTCGTAGCTGAGGAAATGCGTTGCGGTCAGGTTGAAACCAAACAAACCAAAGCTGTTCGTTGGCACGAACCAGTCAAGGGCCACGTCGATGCCGTCGGTCTCGACCGTGGACGCATTGATAAAATTGGTGCGCACGCCGGCCAGCTGTCCGGTAGCGCTCCGGTTGATGGCCGGGCCGTTGGGATCGGCGATGAGCTTGCCCTGGGCGGATTCCGCCACAATCACGTCTTCGTAGTCGAAGCGCCAGTAGTCCACCCGCACTTCGAAGTCATCCGTGGGGCTCCAGATGGCACCCAAGTTGAAGTTCGTCGATGACTCGGGCGTGAGATCCTCCGTTCCGACCGTATCCACGCGAACGAACAGCGCACCGCCGGGATTGAGCGGATCCACGAGGCCTTCGAGGTTCGTCTCCTGAGAGAAAAACTGCTGCAGGGAAGGTTCGCGGAAGGCCGATGAGGCCGAGGCGCGAAGTACGAGGGAATCCGCGGCCTGCCAGCGGACAGCGATCTTGGGATCGAAGCTGCTGTCACTCTCGAGTTCCTCGTAGCGGCCCGCGATATCCACTTCGATCGTATCGGTGAGTGGGATATTGGCCTCGGCGAAGACGGCATAGGTTGAGCGGCCCTCGTCGATAGGTCTGCCACCACCCAGGAAGATGAGATCGATGGGAATGGGGAATCCCGTGTCCGGTGCAATCTGCTGGGTGGCGATTTCGTTGAAGGAGATCTCGTAATTCTCTTCACGCCACTGGGCGCCAAAGGCCACGGCGACCGGGCCGGCATCCAGGTCAAAGAGTTCGCCGCTGAAGACCACGTCGCCCACGATCATTTCCGTAACTCGGTTCGTCTCCTGCTGGTCTGAAATGAAGTCGATGAGCTCCTGGGAGTTCTGCGTGGGGTCAAAGACGTTGAAGGTCAGGTCGCCATTGGGACCCCCCACCCCGGCAATCGCATCGTTCAAGCGCGAGGTGACCGTATCCGGCTGAATCCCATTGCGGTCGTTCTCGGAATAGGTCAGAGCCGCGTACCAGTCCCAGCCCGAATCGAAGCTGCCTTCAAAGTCGATGGAGGCGCGGATAGTCTCGCTGTCGCGCGGCGCAAAGGGCGACGGTGCTTCAGCGCCCAGGGGACGGCCAAGCCAGACTACGGGCTGGTCGAAGGGGCTGCCGGCCTGCCCCGGGAAAATCAGGGGGAAGGACAGATTCGGATAGGTCGGCGACTGCGGATTATCCAGTACCTCGTTCTTGGTCCAGCCCAGCTCAATGGTCATCGCCACGTCATTGGAGAAATCGTGGGTCAGGTTGCCGTAGAGCTGGGTCTGCTCTTCTTCATTGATCAGGTTAAAGCGCGGTCCATAGAGAAAACCGCAGCGCGTACCCGAAGCCTGTGGGACCAGGATACCGAGCTCCGAATCCAGACAGGCAGGATCAGGAATGTTCTCACCGGGAGAGTAGGTGCCTTCGTAGGCACCGGTGCCGGTAGTCGGTGCAATGGCGATGAAGCTGCGCCCCAACGTACTGATCGCGTTCTCGGTCGTGAAAGGGCGATCGGCCGAACTCAGCGGATCCTGCTGGCGGAACGTACCTGACAAGAGAATATTGGTGCTGTCGCTCAAGTTGAAGCCGCCTACGAAGTTCACGTCCATAGTGTCCTGGCTGCCTTCGGTCGTGGTCTGGTAACCACCGGAGACCTCGAATCCCTGGAAGTTTTCGCGCGTGATGAAGTTCACCACGCCGGCGATGGCGTCGGAGCCGTAGGTTGCGGTCGCGCCCTCTTTCAGTATTTCGACGCGCTCCAGCGCGGCCTGGGGCACGGTGTTGGTATCGACGAAGACGCTGCCGTCGTTTGCGACGGCTGCAGCGACTGTCTGACGTTTGCCATTGATCAAAACCAGCGTCGAGGTAAGGCCGAGGCCGCGCAGGTTCACATTTGACGTGCCCTGCGTTTCACCGGCGGTGAACGAGTCCGGATTGTTCTCGGCGCCAGAGCTCACAGCCAGGCGGT
Source organism: Pseudomonadota bacterium (assembly GCA_038748515.1). Classification (GTDB taxonomy): domain Bacteria; phylum Pseudomonadota; class Gammaproteobacteria; order Pseudomonadales; family Halieaceae; genus Congregibacter. The sequence continues at coordinate 42,726 of JBCDIW010000002.1, read as the reverse complement.
TGGTGAGTTCGCCGATGGTTATGGCGCCCGTCTTCGCGATGTAACCCGTATCGAGGACCTCCACGGGACTGGCCTCGTTCTCGCTCGCCCCCTTGATGAAGGAACCGGTGATTAACACCTCCTCGAGCTGTGGCTCTTGAGCGAAGGCGGCGGAAGAAACGACGGCGCTAACGGAAGCGGCAATCAACGAACGACGGAACAGGGGCGCGGGACGCGTCATGGAGAACCCTCTTATTCATTATTTGAGTTATGTACACCCGCGGGGCGAGAGAGCGACCCGCAGCTTTGCGAAAGTATAAGCATTAAATTCGGAATAATTCTCTGGTTTTTTTACCGAAGTCAGATTTGCACCTTTGTGGTGCGGAATCAGAACGAACACAGATAGGACAGCTTCATCTGGCCCGCGAGGTATCGACACGATTGCCGCGGGGCGGGCCACATTCACTTCTCTCGCTGGGGTGGGGGACGCTCGCTACGTGAATGCGGCCCGCCCCGCTACCGTCGGTGCGTAATTCCCGGAGCTGACGTCTATGTTCGGTGTGTTCGGCATGGCAGTCTGGTTCACAGAAGCCTGGCGAGGTGCGGCGTATTGCGGAGTGAAGCGTCCCCCCCCCAGCGAAACGCAGCAATACGCCGCGCCTCGCCGGAATTACGCGCACACCCAAACACTGGAAGCTGCAAGAAAGAGCTAAGCGAAGTCCCGAGCGAAAGGCGGTAGAGAATCAAGGATCGCGCGTCCGTAACGCCGGGTAAGAATGCGTCGATCCAGGAGCGTGATACGGCCGCTGTCTTGTTCGGTGCGCAGCAGGCGGCCGCTGGCCTGGACCAGGCGGAGCGCGGCGTCGGGGACGCTTATCTCCATGAACGGGTTGCGGCCCTTAGCTTCGAGCCATTCGGCAAGGGCGGCATCCACGGGATCATCAGGTACGGAGAACGGGAGCTTTGCAATGACGACGTGTTTGCAGTACGCACCAGGGAGGTCGACGCCTTCCGCAAAACTCGCCAGTCCGAAGATTGCACTGCCCCGATCCTCGTCGATGGCGCTACGGTGACGGCGCAGAATCTCCTGCTTGCTGTAGTCGTCCTGCCGAAGGATGCGCTGTTGCCAATCGCCGGGCAGTCCATCGTAGACGTCGTTCATCTGTCGCCGCGATGAGAAGAGGACCAGGCTCCCCTCCTGCGCATCAAGGAGTGTTGGAAAAAGCTCAATGAGCTCTTCCGTATGCTCGCTTGCCCGCCCCGCCTCGCTGCGCATCGCGGGAATCCGCAGCGTAGCTCGCTCGTGGGCGAAGGGACTCGCGACCACCTTGAAGAGGGCGTCGTCGGGGACACCCGAACGCGTAATGAAGCGGTCAAAGCTTCCCAGGGCCGTCATGGTCGCCGACGTAAGCACCGCACCCCCGGCGCGGTCCCAGAGCTGCTCGCGAAGAATGTCCGCGGCCAGGATATGACTGCAATGAAAATCGATCGCGCGCGGATCGTCATCAACCCGCCGGCGCAGCCATCGTGCCCGGGGTGGATCTTCCTCCGCGGCGTTCGCCGCGAAGTCGCGCCACAGAGCCAGCACGCCCTCGGCTCGCACCATGCTGCCGCCGAAGGCCATCTGCCAGGCTTCCAGCTCATCGCACTGCGCGGCGAAATCCTCGTCGCCGACCGCATCGTCGAGTGCGGCCTCGATAGTAGAGAAGCGACCTGCCAGGCGCGCCAGGAGACTTGCCGCGGTGCCGGCGCTGGCCATCAGGTCCTCGGGAATCACACCGGAGGGAAAGCGAAGCTGCTCCTCTCCCGGCTCCAGGGCATCGAGGAGAACCACAGCCTGTTCGGCCGCCTGATCCAGCGCCGCCACGCAGTCGTCAAAGAGTTCGGGCATGGGCTCGATTAGCGCGTTAGACCCGGGAATCAATCCCAGCAGGGGTGCGGCCTTGGCGAGCGACTTCTTTGCGTCGTCCAGCCAGCTGAACGTGGAAGACAGTCTGCAAAAGCTGGCGAAGTGCCCGAGCGCTTTGTCGGGGAGGTGATGTCCTTCATCGAAAACGTAGACGCTGTCCTCGGGCGTTGGCAGGATCGCTCCCCCGCCCAGACCCAGATCGGAGAGCACGAGGTCGTGATTGGTCACGATGATGTCGGCATCCTGCAATCCGTCCCGGGCGCGGTAGAAGCTGCAATTACTGATGTTGGGGCATCGCCTCCCGGTGCACTGACCCTGATCCGCCGTGACGGGGAACCAGTCCGCGTCTTCGATGGGCGCAGGCCAGCTGTCCCGATCACCATCCCAGTCACCGCGCCCCAGGGCGTCCAACATCGCGCCGTAGCTGTCGAGGGCATCGCGGGCCAGCGCCGGCTCCAGTTCGTCGGGGTAAAGGCCCATGGTGTGCCCGCCGCCGTCCCGGGCCATGATCCGATCAAGCTGGCTCAGGCAGAGATAGCGGCGCCGGCCCTTGGCGAGGACATAGTCGAACTCCAGGCCCGAAGCCGCGTGAATGTCCGGCAGATCCTTGTGTAGAAGCTGCTCCTGAAGTGCGACCGTCGCCGTGGCGATAACCAGACGCTTACCGCGGGCGCGAGCCAGCACCAGGGCGGGGATGACGTAGGCAATGGTTTTCCCCGTGCCTGTACCGGCTTCGATGACAGCGATCGGGGCAGGCACGGCAGCGGCCACCGTCGACGGTGAACCCCCATCGGCGGCTTTGTTCGCCTCCTGCTCGTCGTCTGATTCGGGAGTGGCCGCGCCATCGCTCGAGCTTCCTATCGCGGCGAGAGCCCGGGCGACCTCGGCAATCATCTGGCGCTGACCCCAGCGCGGAACGAGGCCGCGCGCCTCAATGGTCGCGTTGTAGGCCTCGCGTATTGCGTCCTTCTCCGCGTCCCTGAGCTGCGTCACTGTGTCTGCGACAGCTCCAGCATGCTGCGCAGGGCGTTGGCGTAGCTGGCCAGCGCGAAGGGGCGATCCTTGGCCGGCATCGCCGCAATCCGCGCTCGGAACTCGGCTTCACTCACGCTGCCGTCCTGCGTATCCAGAGTCCGGTCGGGCTCGCCGTGAAGCTCCCGGTAGGCCCACAGGTTGGTCGGGTGCAGTCGATACTGCATGAGTATCTGGGCATCGATCGCGGCGGCTACGGAATCCGGGGACTGGTGTTCCGCCCCCAGCGGGGTGCCGAACGCCACGTGGACTCGACCCTTGCTGCCTGAAATACCCTGCCCGATGGAGGCCACGTCCTCGCGATTGGCTTTGGCATAGCTGCCCGTCGCCGCGCGCTCCGCCAGCTCGTGCGCCTTGAGAGCATCGCAGGGATCCAGCTCATAGCTGATGGTCACGGGCACGATGCGCAGACCGGCAATGTGCGCTCCGAAGTCTTCCTTTTTCCGATCGCGGCTGAGCGACAGCATCTTAATCACCGCGGGCTCCGTGCGATCGATACCGTCCTTGGCTCGCCCCTCTCGCTGTGCAATCCACACGGGTTCGTTATCGACCTGTACGGAATGGCGGATGTAATTTGAAAGCAGCCTGGATGCCGCAAGTAACTCCCGGGGACCCTTTGCCGAGCGCTGAACGACAAAGCTCTTGTTGAGACGCATGAGATCGGCAACCCAGCTTTCCGTGAGCAAGTTGTCTCCGATCGCTATGCGTAGAGTGCGATGGCGGGCGCGATGCAGGGAATAGTTGGTCAGCGCGGGGTCGAGGGTAATATCGCGGTGATTGCTGATGAACAGGTAGGCCCGGGTGGGGTCCAGTGCTTCCAGTCCGGAAACGCTGAGGCCTGCGGTCGTGCCGTCGATCATGCGCTCGATGTAGCTTTTTATGAACATCTGCAGATCGTCGACCCCGGAAATATCGCGAAGCTGCCGACGCAGGTAATAAACCAGGGCAGGGCGCAGCAACCAGGCGAAGGGGCGCGCGCCGGCGCCGAGGCGAAGGCGCAGTAAAGCGGACAGGAAGTCCGGCGAGCGGAGCAGACTGTCTATCGCGGGACGCACTTCTTCGTCGTTGAAGGGCCGTATGGCGGCGAAGGGATCGGACACCCGGATCTCCAAAAAAAAGCGCCCCACCTTAACGAAATTGCATCTGAGCGTCACCAATCGAATGCGCGTGGAGCGGTGCCCACTTCGGCATGATGGATTGGCCTGCCCGCCCTCAACATAGCTGGCTTACGTTGGGTATGGCCCCCCTCACGGAGCCGCCCTAAGGAGCACAGGTGGTTCCATAATGTTCACGCAGCAAAGACGCCGAAACCGGCATCTGATACCCTCGCGTCAGCTCTTTTTCCGGGAAAGAATCATGGACCCCACCAGCGCCGTTCTCATGACCTTCGGCGTCGCCCTGCTGTTGGTCAGCTGGATCCTGTTGCTCATTGCCGCCTGGCAGGATGACTACGCCTGGGGACTCTTCGCCACGCTGCTTCCGCCCGTGGCCTATATCTACGCTTTTTTCCGGCTGGAGAAAGCCGGGCAGAGTCTGATGGTGGCGGGTATCGGCTGGCTGTTTGTCATCCTTGCTTTCTGAACCTTCGGCTGCCGCCCCTCGATTCAATAGCGCACCGATAAACGCGAAACGGTCCTAGACATCATCCACGAACCGTCTGCGCAGTTCCTGGCGCTCGGCGGTACCCAGGCCAAGCTCCTCCTCGAGATACGCACGGCGAGACTCCCAGCCCGCATCGATCTCCCCCAGGGCCGCATGAAGGTAGGCAAGCTCGGTACCGAGGAGCGGCATGAGATCTTGATCACTGAGATGATTCACCCTGTACTTTTCGCGCAAACGGGCGAGGTGATCCTGGGGAACGAAGTAGCGCCGCGACAACAGGTAGTCCGCTTCGATGTCAGTTATGGCGACGCCAAGAGCGAGCTGCAGCATGGCGATCGCGAACCCCGTCCGATCCTTACCCGCGGAGCAGTGAAAGAGAACGCGTTGCTCGTTGCCCTGCAGAAGCTCGGCGAACACGCCGCGGAAGGCATCACTCTGCGAGCGGACGAATTCCCGATTTATTTCGCGCATGAATTCGAACATGGCCCCCACACCTCCGAGCCGCGTTGAGTCCGCATAGATAGCGCTGGCCTGGCTGCCAGGAGTAATGGTGGCACCGATGAGCCGGGCCCGGGAGGGCAGCTTCGAGGGTTCGTGCCGGCGTTCATCGTCGCGCCGCAGGTCCACGACCAGCTCAAGTTCCAGCGATTCGAGGCGCTGCCGGTCGTCGGCAGTCAGATACGACAGGTGTCCGCTGCGAAATAGGCAACCTCGGCGCACAGAGCCCCCGTCCTGGCATGCGTAGCCACCGGCATCGCGGAAGTTTGGCGAGCCCGCGAGGCCCAGGACCCGGCCATCGTCGTCCGGGACGCCGGGCCCGCTGCTCTTGCTGATCAAGTTCCTCTCCTGTTCTTAACTGCTCTATGCTTCGCCCCTGGGAAGCGAATGCCCGCTCCTTGGTGTTGATACAGGGACTGAGCTGGGCTTCGTTTTTACACGAATTCGGTAACCATGTGAGGAAATCCACCATGCCCCAAAGCATCCCGGATCAGAAAGTAACAGCCCGCTCAGCCAGCCTGGGTGCCGCGCTGGCCCTTGCGGTGATCCTGGGCGCTCCCGCGCTCGCGCAGACGCAGAGCGCTGATGCTCTGACGCCGGTGGTTGCGCAGTCCATAGACGCGGTGATGGACAAGGTCATCAGCTGGCGCCGCGATATCCACGCCAATCCGGAGCTTGGCAATCAGGAGTTTCGTACCTCGGCATTGGTAGCCGAGCACCTGCGCGCGCTGGGCATGGAAGTGCGAACGGGGATTGCGAAGACCGGTGTGGTAGGTGTCCTGCGCGGTGGCGACGGCCCGGTAGTCGCTCTGCGTGCGGATATGGACGGTCTTCCGGTGACGGAGCAGGTTGACCTGCCCTTCGCCTCCAAGGTGACCGCCGAGTACAACGGCGAAACCGTGGGCGTTATGCACGCCTGCGGTCACGACAACCACGTGGCGATACTCATGGGCGTCGCTGAAGTGCTGGCCGGCATGGGCGACGAGCTGCCCGGAACGGTCCTGTTCCTCTTCCAGCCGGCCGAGGAAGGCGTCCTCGACGCCGAGGAGTGGGGCGCGAAGCAGATGCTTAGCGAAGGCGCCTTCGACGATCCACGACCGGATGTGGTTTTTGGTCTGCATGTTTTTCCCATGCCGGTCGGCGTTATCGCCGCGCGCCCGGAAGGTTTCCTGGCTGCGGCCGACCGCTTCGTCATCACGGTGAACGGGACCCAGACCCACGGCGCCGTACCCTGGAACGGCGTCGATCCGATCGTCACGGCCAGCCAGATCGTGCTTGGATTGCAGACCATTGCCTCACGCCAGGTGGATGTCACCCAGGCCCCCTCCATTATCAGCGTCGGGCGCATCGAAGGCGGGCTGCGCAACAACATCATCCCGGAAACGGTGGAACTCGAAGGCACGATCCGCAGCTTTGATGAAGACATGCGCGATGACATTCACCAGCGCATTCGCAACACAGCGGAGCAGATCGCCGCCAGCGCCGGCGCCACGGCGGATGTGGAGATCGCCAAGGGCTACCCGGTCACCAGCAACAACAGCGACCTCTACAGCAAGATGAAGCCTACCCTGGCCCGCGTGGCCGGCCCGGGTCTCATCGAACCCAACCCCATCACCGGCGCCGAGGATTTCTCTTATTTCGCCAATGAAGTACCGGGCCTGTTCTTCGGCCTCGGCGTCGCCTCCGACGACCCCGCTCTCGTGCATCCCAACCACTCGCCGCGGTTCTATGCTGACGAACGTGCGCTTCCTATTGGCGTCAAGGCGCTCACGGCTCTGACGCTGGACTTCATGACCGGCGAATGAATCCGACTCCGGGGTGATCATCCCGGCGAGACGGGGCGCATTGCTACGCTCCGCTGAGGCGGGGGACGCTGCGCTCCGCAACACGCCCCGTCTCACCTGCGCACTGCCAGCCCCGAGTGCTCCAAACCTCCGGCCCAAAACCTCGCGAGTACTTGAGCGAACCGTGCCGTATTTGCGGAGTGAGCGTTTCCCCACCAGCGAACGCAGCAAATGCGGCACGGTTCGCGAGGACGATTACCGAGGCATAAAGCCCCTGTAATCGGAAGTGCTCCGGGTCGAATGAGCTTGACAGGAAGACCTCCGATCGGCAGACTCCGCGCTCCGAAATTTCAGACGACATTCAGAGGAGCCCGCCGTGGCCAACTCCCCCCAGGCGCGCAAGCGTGCCCGTCAAGCCGAAAAGCGTCGCTCGCATAACGCCAGTCTGCGATCCCTGGTGCGTACGAACATCAAGCGCGTGGTTGCCGCGATTCAGACCGGCGATGCCGAGCAGGCTCGCGAAGCCTATGGCAAAGCCGTGCCGGTGATCGACCGCATGGCCGACAAGGGCATCATTCACAAGAACAAGGCAGCCCGCCACAAGAGCCGCCTGAATGCCCAGATCAAGGCCCTGGCCGCCTGACTCGGAAGAAACTGGCCGGACGCATCATGCGTTCGGCACCGCAAAAAAAGCCGGCTCCACGCCGGCTTTTTTGTACCCCATACCTGCAGACTGCCAATCCTGATCGCGGTCAGCAGCAGCCTCCGGCCTGCGGCGTTCGATCGTCCTGAGCCACCTCCTGTTGGGGCCTCTCGGCCTCTGGCCTCATGCCCTCCAGCTCGGCCTCGTGGCGTTCGTGGAACTGCGCGAGCATGCTCTGCTCATGCGACTGCGCCTCTCCCGTATCCAGCGGCCGCTCGAGAGCCGTCCAGTCGATGTCGCCATCGGTAACCAGGTTCTCAAACTCCAGGATGCCCAACTCCTCGAACTTCGGTCGCACCCGATCCGTGAGCAGTCCGATACGCTTGAGATTGGGAATCACACGCTGGAACAGGAGATTCCGGAACGTGGACATGACGAAGCCCTCCAACACCTTCTGCCGCGCGTCTTCCACATCCCAGCCGAAATGGCGGAACACGTCCGTCGCCACCAGCCGCTCCCGACTGACCACGCAGGCCTCGTAGGCAAACTGCGCTCGCTCCTCCCGCTCCTCCTCGGACAGGGTCGTTACGAATTCCTCGAGGTAATTGACACCAAAGGTGACGTGGCGTGCTTCATCCCGGGTAACCAGGTAGACGACGTCTTTGAGCACCGGGTCGGGCGTGGTTTCGCGGGTCGTGTTGAACGCCGAGAGCGCGAGCCCCTCAATCACGATCTGCATGCCAATGAACTTCATGTCCCAGCGCGGGTCCGTGAGGATTTTGTCGATGATACTTTTGAGGTGCGTATTGATCGGGTAGGAAAGGCCGATGCGCTGCTGCAGATACTTGTTGAACACCTCCACGTGTCGTGCCTCATCGAAGGTCTGCGAGGCCGCATAGAGCTTGGCGTTGAAAGTAGGTGCGCAGGAGCAGAGCTGCGATGCGACCAGAAGCGCACCCTGCTCACCGTGGAGAAACTGGGACAATCCCCAGGCGTTCATGTGCAGCCAGAACTCGCGCTGTCGCGCCTCATCCATCGCCAGGTAGGGCTCGTAGTCGTGGAGGTTGTACAGCTCCGGTGCAACCTGTTCGTCCGGCCAGGGTCGGTCCCAGTCGATGTCCATCTCCGGATCCCAGTTCAGCTGTTTACCCAGCTCGTAGAGCTTTTTGATGCGATCGTCCTGTACGGCGTAGTCCCAGTTGTAAGCACCGGTAAGGGGTGTGTTGAAAATCTCGGCAACGTGATCGACCTGCTCGCTGGTGAGTAGGTCTTCAAGATCCGGGTTGTCCTTCGGATAGTCCGCGCCCGCATAGTGCTGAATCTTGCGCGGCGTCTGCTCTTCCCACTGGATTTTCATTTGCGGTTCTCCGTGCTGCAGCTGGCAACGTGCTTGCACTATCGATCGGCTTTACACGCGTGAACAGAGTCGCGTGTTGTCATTTTGCGGTCATTTATGGCCAACTGGCGCCGTGAACAACTCAACCCCAGCCGCCTATGCCCTCATCCTGATCGAGCTTGCCTGCGAAGCGGGTGTGGCGCGCGATGAGTTGCTTAGGGAAACCTCCCTTGCGGATGCCAGCGTGGCCGCGGTCGGGGCCCGGGTCAGCGATGAGGATTTTCGCGTTCTGGTGGACCGCGCCCTGCGTCTCACAGGCGATCCGGCCTTGGGCCTGCGACTCGGCCAGCGGTTGAATCTCGGCGCCCACGCCGTCCTGGGCCAGGCCTTTCTCACCTGTCGCGATGTGGCAGAAGTCGTCGAGCTGCTCGGACGCTACTATCACGTGCTGGCCTCGGATCTTGAGCTCTCCTTCGAGGAGGACGACGGGCGCTTCACCATCATCGCCGCACCCGCGAGCACCTATCTGCCACAGCATTTCGGTCTCGAATGCATCGCGGCCGCCATGCGCAATACGCTGGCCGGGCTGCTCGGCGGTGATACCCTGCCCCTGCGCTTTGAGTTTCCCTACGCGGCGCCCGCGCACCGCCTAATCTATAGCGCGGTGCTCGGCGATGACCTGCTCTTCGGGCAAGCTCGTGCAACCTGGAGTTTCCCCAGCGATTTTTTGAGTACGCCGCTCCCCTCTTCCAACCCGGCCCTGCGCAAACTCTATGAAGCCGAGTGTGCCCGTCTGCTCAGCGACCTGCAGGGCACCAGCGACCTCGCCAGCCAGTCCCGTCGCCTGCTGCGTAAGCTGGAGGGGCAATACCCCCAGATGCCCCAGCTCGCCGGCATGTTGAACATGGCACCCCGCACCTTCCGCAGGCGTCTTGCGGAGCTCGGGACCAGTTATCAGGCACTGCTTGATCAGGTTCGTGCTGAACACGCCGACCGGCTCCTCAGGGAGACCCGGCTACCGATCGCCAGCATCGCCTACCGCCTTGGGTTTAACGACCCTTCCAACTTCCGTCGCGCCTATCGCAGCTGGACCGGTCACGGCCCGCGGGACACGCGCGAAGCTGCGAAGGACAAGAGCTCCAATCCATGACGTCTCGCCCCCTCGATATCGCCCTGGGTTCGCGGGCCGCCGCCCATGTCGCCGAGCACGGCTGGCGCGGCGCCGATATCAGCACCCTCATCGGAGCTTCCGGCGGTCCGAAATGGCTCATCCTAGGTCATCTCGATCGAGTCCTGTTTGAAGAGTTCCTGCTGCGAGACCGCTCCCGGCCGCTTCGCGCCGTCGGCTCCTCGGTCGGCTCCTGGCGCCACGCCTGCCTGGCACAGGCCAGCCCCCGGGAAGCGCTCGATCGCTTCGAAGAGGTGTATGTGAACTGGGAGTATGGGCCCCGACCGAACACACGGGAGGTGAGTAACGCGAGCCTGGCTATGCTCGCGGACATTTTTGGCGCCAGCGGAGCCCGGGCGCTGATCGAGCATCCCCTCGTGCACAGCTACATCATCACGGCTCGCGGTCGCGGCCTGAACTCCGCAAGGCTTCGCCCCGCCCTCGCTGCCGGCATGGGCACCGCCGCCGTCGCCAACGCACTGCGTCGATCACTGCTTGCGAGCCAGTTCCAGCGCGTGGTTTTCGCAAGCCCGGGGGCCCCAAGACTGCCCTTCACCGACTTCAGCACTCACCACGCCATCCTTGGGGAGGACACCGTGGCCCGCGCTCTTCACGCCAGCGGCTCAATTCCCTTTGTGCTCGACGGCGAGCGGAACCTGCCTGGCGGCCCGGAAGGCCACTACTGGGACGGCGGCATCATCGACTATCACTTCGACCCCGAACCCATGGCCGGCGACGGGCTGCTGCTCTACCCGCATTTTCGCGCCGATCTCACCACGGGTTGGTTCGACAAGTTCCTGCCCTGGCGGCGTCATCGGGCACCCGCGCTCGAGCGCATGATTCTCATCAGCCCGAGCCGGGCGTTCGTCGCCTCGCTACCGCGCGGCAAAATCCCGGACCGCGGCGATTTCCGTCATCTGCCACCCGTGGAACGAATCCGCTACTGGCGCGCGTGCGTGGAACGCAGCAGGGAGCTCGCGGAAGACTTCGAGTATCAGCTCTCGAGTAGCGATCCGCTGCAGGGCACGCGACGCCTGGACGGAGCCGGGAAGTAAGAGGGGCGTCGCGCCCTCAGCTGACGTATTCCTCAAGGAAGCGCTCCACCTCACTGCGAAGCACGCCCTTGAAGGCCGATGCGAGAAGACCGAGTTCGACGCTCACCAGAACGTCCTGATCCGACAGGGTCAGCTTGCCGTCGATACCGGAACCGCGAATACGAACGGAATCTCCGTCCCACTGCGCCCGGACTCCGTGCGATGCCTCCAGCTCGCTGGCCAGGCCCTGCGCGGCATCGCGCAGATCGTCCTTGCTCATGGTGTGCGCCTTGCGCACCTGAAAACCCGCCATGCTGCTCTCCTGCCCGCTACCGGGCACCCCAGAAAAGAGTATAGGTCAGGCGCGAACGCCGCGCAGCGCAAGCCAGTTGCCGCCGAGAACCAACAACACGCCGGCCAGGGACCAGAGGGTGAACCGGTAGTCCTCGACGATGCTCGACAGCACCAGCGCGACGATCGGGAACAGCAGCGATGAGTAGGCCGCCCGGTCAGCGCCAATGCGACCCAGCAGAGACATGTAGGCCCAGAACGCCAGGACGGTAGCAAAAAATGCCAGATAGGCGAGAGACAGAAGATAGTCACGCTCGTAGCTGATCCTTATCTCGACGCCCGTGAAGACCGCCACCAGGTAGAGGGTCAGCGCGCCGTAGATCATGCCCCAGGTATTGCAGGTGAGCACCGTCAATCCGCGGCGGAGGTTTCCCGAGGCAAGGAGATTTCCCGCCGAGGCGCACAGCGTGCCGAGGAAGCAAAGCAGCAAAGAGCGCAGTCTTGGGTCGGCCCAGCTCACCGACTCAAGCTCAGGATAGAACAGGACACCCATACCGAAGATTCCCAGCGCACCCCCGAGGAGGACTTCGCCGCGCAGGGGCTGGGAAAGAAACAGGGCGCCCCCGAGCGCATTCAGAATCACCATGGTCGAGAACATTACCGCGATCAAACCCGTCGAGAGATCGGCCGTCGCGCTGTAGATGAGCAGGTAGTTCACGCAGAAGAGGCACAGGCCCTGGATGAACATGCGCAGGTGATCGGTGGGGGCCAGGGCCACGAAGGCACGCCGCAGCCAGGTCAGTCCGGCGCATAGACAGGCCGCCAGCGCCATGCGATGGGCTATGGATACGACGGGATCGACGGGACCAAGCTGAAATTTTATCGCCAGCCAGCTCGTTCCCCAGATGAACACAGTGGCGGCATATAGAACAGCGGTGTGCACCCTGAACGCGGGCTCCGAAACGGCGCGGGGCGCGCATGCTAGCACGCTGTAGGCATGGCCCCGCGTCGCGGGGAGCCGGCGCGTCGGCACGACGTCTGCCAGCAGTTACACTTGCCGCATGGACGAAGGATTCGCAGGTCAGACCCGCTCCGATAGCAAACGGCGTTTTCTTTTTGAGGAGCTGGATGTGCGCGGTGAGATTGTTCACGTCGATCAGTCTCTGGGCGAGGTGGCGTCCATCCATACCTATCCGACGGGCGTTACCCATCTCCTGGGAGAATTCCTTGCTGCGGCGGTGCTCCTCGCCAGCAATCTGAAGTTTCGCGGGAGTCTGACGGTGCAGGCGCGCAGCGACGCGCAGATTCCGCTGGTGATGGCGGAGTGCAGCAGTGAGTTGACCGTGCGTGCGATTGCCCGGGGGGCCGATGCGGCTACCGGCCGTGATTTTGCGTCACTCCTGGGCGGTGGCCTCCTCACGCTCACGGTGACACCGGCGCGCGGCAAGCGCTATCAGGGCATCGTTCCGCTATCCGGGAGTTCCCTTGGCGCCAGCATAGACGCTTACTTCAGTCAGTCCGAGCAGCTGCAGACGCGACTCTACCTGGCCTGCGACGGCACGCACGCCGCGGGCCTTCTCCTTCAGCAGCTGCCGGTCACGCGTGTTACGGATTCGGCCGCACGCGCGGAGGACTGGCAGCGCGTCAATCTCCTTGCGGAAACGATGCATGACGATGAACTGCTCTCGCTCCGCGATGACAAGCTCCTGCACCGTCTCTTCAACGAGGAACAGGTACGCCTCTTTGGCTCGGAGCCGGTCCGCTTCCGCTGCAGTTGCAGCCAGGATCGAACCCTCGCCGCCCTGGCAACGCTCGGGGAAGACGAGATCCGGGGCATTCTCGCGGAGCAGGGTGCGGTCACCATGGACTGCGAATTCTGTAACCAGCGCTACAGCTTCCGCGAGGCCGATCTGCGCGGGCTGTTGGGCACGCCCCGGCGAGGCGAGCTGCACTGATTCGCGCGTCCGCGCATTACGACCGCGAATACCGCTTATTGGCCAAAGGTGGGATCTGGCCCTCATCTGCCGAGTTCACAAGTGACACCCCTTTGGAGATAATGCTGGGCCCTGAAAAACCGCGTCTAAGGACAGGATCTACATAACATGAGCGCCACCTCGGCCATGAGCGCCACCCCTGCGTCTTCCCTGGAAACAGCCACAGCCGCCCCTCGAGAGTACGTCGATCTTGAGCCGGCGGAATTCATACAGGAATCGCTGCGTCGGGGAGAGGCGAGCCTTACCGACACCGGTGCTCTGCGTGTCACCACCGGCCAGCGGACCGGGCGCTCCCCCGGGGACCGTTTCATCGTGCGCGAGGCCAGCTGCGAGGACGCCGTCGACTGGGGCAGCGTCAACCGGCCCTTTGAAGCCGCGAAATTCGACGCCCTGTGGGAGCGCGTTGAGGCCTACCTGAGTGAGCGCGACCGCTTCCTTTCGCATCTGCACGTCGGCGCTCACGGCGATCACTACCTGCCACTTCAGGTGGTTACGCAGTGGGCCTGGCACGGCCTGTTCGGGCGCAACATGTTCATCAAACCCGAGGAGTACAACCCGAGCCACAAACCCGAGTGGACCGTGATGAACGCACCGGAGTTCGAGTGCGTGCCAGAGCGCGACGGCACCGCCTCCGACGCCACGGTAATAGTGAACTTTGGCCAGCGCCGTATCCTCATAGCCGGTATGCGCTACGGCGGCGAGATGAAAAAGTCGGTCTTCTCCGTACAGAACTTCCTGTTGCCCGAGAAAGACGTGATGAGCATGCACTGCTCAGCAAATGTTGGCGACGATGGCGATACAACCCTGTTTTTCGGCCTCTCGGGCACGGGCAAGACAACGCTGTCCGCGGACCCCGAGCGGTACCTGATCGGCGACGACGAGCATGGCTGGACGCGCGGCTCGGTCTTCAATCTGGAGGGCGGCTGCTATGCGAAAACCATCAATCTGAGCCAGAAGAACGAGCCCATCATCTGGGACGCCATCAAGTTCGGGGCCATCGTCGAAAACGTGGTTGTGGACGATCACCTGCATGCCGATTACGACGATACGAGCATCACGGAAAACGGTCGCTGCTGCTATCCCCTGGTACACGTCCCGAAGCGCGTCTTCGCCAACGCCGCGGGCGAGCCAAAGACCGTCATATTCCTGACCTGCGATGTATCGGGAGTGCTGCCTCCAGTCTCCATCCTGTCCAAGGAGGCGGCGGCTTTTCATTTCCTGAGCGGCTACACCGCCCGTGTGGGTTCCACGGAAGTCGGCGCCGCCGCCGGCATCCATCCGACGTTCTCGACCTGCTTCGGCGCGCCCTTCATGCCCCGCCCGGCCGCGGACTACGCGGAGCTGCTCATGAAGCGCATCGAGGAATTCGGCAGCCAGGTCTACCTCGTGAACACGGGATGGACCGGAGGCTCCGGCGCGGCCGGTGGCACCGGCTCCCGATTCCCGATTCCCGTAACCCGCGCCGTCGTCACTGCCGCCGAGAGCGGTGCACTGCTCACCCAAGAGACCGGGCATCTCGACATCCTGAATCTCGATTTTCCCGTCGGGATACCCGGCGTGGATGACAAGTACGTCAACCCTCGTGCCAGTTGGGGCGATGATGCGGCCTACGACGAGCAGGCCCATAAGCTGGCACAGCTTTTCCAGGACAACATCACCAAGTTCGACGCCTCGGCTGTGATCGTGGCAGCGGGTCCAAAACCCCGCGGTTGATTATCCGCTGGGCCAACCAGCCTTCCGATTATCGAAGGTCGCCCTGTGCGGCCTTTTCTTGTCTACTTGAGCTGCTCGCCCACATCACCCTCACTCCTCGGCAAGTCGTCGCCACTTTTCGGACTCCGTAGATGGCTCAGGCGGCACGCCCCCGCTCTACTTGGGCTGCTCGTGTAGCTCCACCGGAAGCGCAGACAATTTGCCTAGGTGTTACGGACTCCGTAGAGGGCTCGGGCAGCCCGGCCCCGATCTACTTGAGCTGCTCGCGTAGCTCCATCAGCGCTTCTATTCTTACCGCCGCGCTCGACGGACGCTCAAGCAGACCGGCGCCGGACTGCCACCCAGCGTCGGAATGTGGCACTAGCGAAACCGACGGTGGCCCCGGTGTGGCACGGAGCAGGGGAGGTAGGTGGCCATGTCCTTCGAGCGTCCGTCGAGTGCCTGGAACAATGCTCAGGTCCTGCTGGAGCTACGCGAGCAGCTCGAAGGACATGGCCACCTGCCTCGCCGCCTTTCAGAGTTCAGCGCAGACTGAGCGACACAGGCAGCTCGAAAGACATGGCCACCTGCATCACCACCGAGTGACGACACCTACCACGCTGAGCTGCGACTGCTCGAAATAAGGTCGAGCGCACGGCCAGACCCGAAATCTGACGTTCCAGGCTGAATAGATGGCATAAACCTGAAGAAATGTCGGTTTTTAGTATGTTTATTCTAGATTTATTGCCTAATTTACTCCCACGCAAGCAACGCGGGCACCTGCCCCGGAAGCTGACCCCGCGGCCGCGTCCCGACAGATGCGGCATCGCCCAACAGGACTACGCAGAGCCTTCCGACCAGGGACCTGCAGTCAAGAGGAGGAAACGACATGGCCGAAGCAGTAAAGAAAACAGCGCCGAAGCGTAAGCCGGCTGCCAGGAAGACCACCGCCAAGCGCAAGCCCGCCGCCAGAAAGGCCGCCGCCAAGAAAGCACCCACGCTGCAAAGCCGCGTTACCGACGCGAGCCGCAACGCTTTCCTGGCAAGCCTCGGCTTCTACGGCATGGCGTTCGATCAGGTGCAGGGGCAGCTGAAGAGCGTCGAGAGCGAGTTGAGCGCTCGCCGCAAGAAGGCTGACAAGCTGTACGCTGACATGGTCAAGCGCGGCGAGAAGGTCGAGAAGCAGGCCAAGAGCGCCATTGACGACATCGATCTGCCCAAGCTGGAAGTACCGAAGCTGGATCGCGCCACCCTCGAAGCCCAGCTTGAGAAGGCGAAGGCCCGCTTCGAGGAACTCAAGGATTCCGTCGGCTTCAAAGCCGCAGCCTGAATACCCAACCGGGTTCACTGTCCCCGACCTGGGGATACTTTGGGGGTCACATCGTGGCCCCCCTTTTTTTGCGTGTGATTTTGTCTGCTAGACTCGCGGGCCCACCGAGCAAAGCCCGGCTGCGGGTTGCTCGACCGTTCGTCCCGAACACCGCGTCACAGCCCCGGCTGGTCGCAAAGAGCGAGGAGTAGCAGCGCCATGACAGACGATAAAAATAAGGTCGCGGACAAAGTCACAGACAAAGCCGGTGAGATCGCCAAGAACATCTGGCTCGCCGGTGTGGGCGCCTATGGGCGTGCCGTTGACGAAGCGCAGGGGCGCCTGGAGAAAGCCGGTGTAGAACCTCCGAAGCTCTTCCGGGATCTGGTAAAAGCCGGCGCAGCCCTGGAGGAAGAGGCGCGGGACGCCATCGAGGCCGGCCAGGCGGCGCGTAACTCCGTGGAAGACCGCATCAACCGCGTGCGTGAAAACTTCAACCTGCAGCGCCCGGCCCGCGGCGAAGACCTTCTCGCCCTGCATGAAAAAATTGATCGCCTGGGTAATCGGATCGACGAACTCACGGAAGCGCTCGCGGCGTCGGGGGTCCTGAAGCCTCAGCGCAAGACCGCAACGAAGCGCAAAAAGGCCGCAACCGCAAAGAAATCGGCTGGAAACAAGAGCAAGGCAGCGCCGGCGAAGAACGCGAAGGCGAAGCGTGCTCCGGCTACCCCCCGAAAGACCGGCGCCGCGAGAGCACCCCGCAAGGCCGCGGGCAGCAGCGCGCGCAAGTAAGCCGCCGTTCCACGCCATCGCCCGCTCGAAACGTAGCAGTCAGTCCAGGCTGGCGCGAGGCTGAGGTCACGCAGCGGTGAAAACCCGGGATCGAATCCTTGAGACCAGCCTGCGCCTGTTCAACGATGAAGGGGAAGCGCACACCACGACCATAGATATCGCCGCGGAGCTGGATATCAGCCCGGGGAATCTCTACTACCACTTCAAAGGGAAGGACCAGATCATCACCGAGCTGTTTGAGCAGTTCCTGATGGCGGTCGCTCAGATCCTGAACGCCCCCCTCGATGAACCTCTCGAGGAACGCGGCAATGGTCTGGAAGATAACTGGTACTTCCTGTACGTCGTGCTTGAGGAGCTCTACCTCTACCGTTTCCTCTATCACAATCTCGATGACCTGCTGCGCCGCTACCCGAAAATGGTCCGCGGCTTTCGGCGTCTCATCGCACACAAGCGCGCCGCTCTGGAAGCGATTCTCAACAGCGTCCTCGGCGCCAGCGACGTCGCGCTGACCCGGGTGCAACAGGAAATCCTCGTCGAGAACATGACGCTTCAACTCACTTACTGGCTCAACTACGATCGCCTGCTGCATGATCAGCGCGACCCCCAGATCAGCATTCACAGCGGCGTGTTGCAGCTTCTGACAATGGTGGCCCCCTACCTCGGGGAGGAACAAATCACCTTCTACCGCGAATGTGAGGCGATTTATGAGGCCATGCTGGCCCGGGACGAGCGCTGAACCTGGACCCGAGACTTCTGCTACCATCGGCGCCCCGAAAGCGCCGCCGCTCCCTGCGAGCGAGCCCCCCGACACATCCCCGAACCTCAGGACTTCGAGAACAGGAGACCGCAATGACCATCAGCGTTGGCGACAGCATCCCATCCACCACGCTCCAGACCATGGGCGACAACGGGCCGGAACCCATCAGCACCGACGATGTTTTCCAGGGCAAGAAAGTCGTGGTGTTTGCCGTACCGGGAGCGTTTACCCCAGGCTGCTCAATGACGCACCTCCCCGGCTTCGTAGTCAACGCCGACAAGATCAAAGCAGCGGGGGTAGATACCATCGCCTGCCTCTCCGTGAACGACGCGTTCGTAATGGACGCCTGGGGCAAGGCGCAGAACGCGGAAGAGATACTGATGCTGGCTGACGGCAACGGTGATTTCACCACGGTTCTGGGTCTCGAACTGGATGCGACGGTATTCGGCATGGGACTGCGCAGCCAGCGTTTCGCCATGATCGTGGACGACGGCGTGATCTCGCTCCTGAATGTGGAGAGCGGACCGGGAGTCGACGTCAGCTCCGCCGAAACCATCCTCGCTGCTTTATAGGAAAGTCACCATGGCACACAGCTCGACCCTTGAGGTCCAGCGCGCCGATCCGGCCATCCGCCGTATCGTCGAGGACCCGCTACCCGATTCCCTCGACCAGGGTGAAGTCCTTCTCGCCGTTGATCGCTTCGCCCTTACCGCCAACAACATCACATACGCGGCTATCGGTGAGACCCTGGGTTACTGGCGATTTTTTCCGACCGATGACGACGCCTGGGGGCGCGTACCGGCCATGGGCTATGCCGATGTAGTAGCGAGCGAGCATCCCGATATCACCGTGGGCGAACGGGTCTGGGGCTTCTTCCCCATGGGCACGCACCTCCGCATCCAGGGCGGAAAGGTTTCCGACAGCGTCTTCAGCGATGTGTCGCCACACCGTGAGGGACTCGCACCGATTTACGCGCAATTCCAGCGCGCTTCGGCCAACCCGCTCTATGAATCGAGCCGGGAGGAGCAGGACAGCCTGCTTCGGGGCCTGTTTCTTACCTCATGGCTCTGCGAAGACGCCCTCCACGACCAGAATAATTTCGGTGCCGAGGACTGCCTGATCACCAGCGCCTCCTCGAAGACCGCCATCGCCCTGGCCTTTGCGCTGCGCGCGCGCGGGACCATGCGCAGCGTCGGATTGACCTCGGCGCGCAACGAAGCGTTCTGTCGCAGCCTCGGCTGCTATGACGAGGTACTCAGCTACCCGAAGCTCACCGAGCTGCCCGGCGAGAGGGCCGTGGTTTTGGTGGATATGGCCGGAAACGGCATGACCAATAGCGCCGTTCATCACCACTTTGGCGATCAGCTCCGCTATGACTGTCGCATCGGTGTGACGCACCGCGACGCGCCGCCGGCCACCGACGAAGCCCTGCCCGGACCGAAGCCCGAACTCTTCTTCGCGCCGCACCAGGCTCAGAAGCGCGGGCGCGAGTGGGGCCCGGAAGTGCTCGAGCAGCGCCAGCGCGCAGGTTTTGCCGAGTTTCGAAAATTTGCCGACAGCTGGCTTGAAATCCGTCGTTTTGACGGTCCCGAGGCTGCCGATCGCGCCTTTGCCGACGTGCTCGAGGGCAGCGCGCCGCCCCAGTCCGGCTACAGCGTCTCGCTGGCCTGATCCTTGAGCGGCACCGGGTCGCTCTCCTGGGAGGCGGCCGGGCGCTGCACAAGAACGCCGGCCGCAATGGCAAAGATGCAGTAAGCGAGGAAGTACCAGAAGCCCACTTCCAGTTCCGCCTGCATCACCAGCAGATCCCCCACCTTCTCGGAAGCTCGGCCGGCCAGGAAAGCGACCAGCATCGCCATCACGAACACGTCCGCCATGGACCACTTGCCCAGCGCCGCGTTAGCGCCCAGCAGTCGACGTCCCGTGGTCCCGGACAACAGCACGGCGGCAAGTTGCAGCAACAGTTTCAACACGGGGATCACGACACTGAAGGTAAGGATCAGCCCTGCAACCAGTTGATTGCCCTGGGCACGCAGTTCCGCCGCCATTCCGAGAATTGAGCGCGTATTCCTATAGGCTTCCACCCGACCCTCAATCTGATCCAGACCGAGGAAGCGGGTCATCATCTCGAGCATATCGCGAGTCTGTGGGTTATCGCTCTCCCCCACAATCAGATCGATACCGAAGTCGGCCAGCGCGGCCTTCTCCAACTCGCCACTCAGCGTCAGCACCGGCTTGCTGATCCCCGGGTACAGCAGCGCCACCGAGGCCAGGATGCACAGCAGGGCGAGGGCGCGGTGCCGGGCCGTCATGGCGCGCACCGCCGACCGAGGCGATCGCGGAGGCCGCTTGGAACATGAAAACAGGGGACCATGGGGCGGCATCCTGTCGCAGCCGCTCGGGCCTGTAAAGGCATGACCAGCTACTGCCGACGCCGCGGTCTTCTCTACCAACCTGGTCTGCCAACAATGGTTCCGTCATCTCCGGGTCTTTATTCTCTCAGCGCTTTCAGGTTCGAAGAAGCAGAGCGCCGTCTCCCTGACGACGCTCCGCGCCTCGGGTCCGACCCCATCTCCCCTTGGTCGCTCTTGGTGGCAGGGTTACACTGCCACCCATGTCAGATTCCCCACACACCGCTCTCGTCGACCCCTTCGACCGCCGTATCGACTACCTGCGCCTTTCCGTAACGGACCGCTGCGACTTCCGCTGTGTGTACTGCATGGCGGAGCAGATGGAATTCGCGCCCAAGGCGCGGGTCCTGAGCCTCGAGGAGCTGGCGCAGGTGGGCGAGGCGTTCGTCGACCTCGGCGTACGCAAGATTCGCCTTACCGGCGGTGAGCCGCTCATACGCCACAACATCATGCAGCTCGTGGAACGCCTCGGCGCGCTCCCGGGACTGGACGAGCTTGTGCTCACCACGAACGGTTCGCAGCTGGGGCGCCTGGCGTCGTCTCTCAAGAGCGCCGGCGTCAAACGAATCAACATCAGTCTGGACAGCCTTCATCCGCGCCGCTTCCGCCGCCTGACGCGCACCGGCCATCTGGACGCCGTTATCGCCGGCATCGATGCGGCCTGCGCGGCGGGCTTCGAACGCCTGCGGATAAATGCGGTAATCCTCCGCGGGCGAAACGACGACGAAGTCGTCGATCTGGTTCGTTTCGCCGAGGAGCGCGGTATTGATATCGCTTTTATCGAGGAAATGCCCCTCGGGCGCATCGAGGAACACGACCGCTCCCTGAGCCTGGCCCGAAGCGACTGGCTCCTGGAGCAGCTCCGGGAGCACTTTGATCTCATGTCCGAGGGCGACCCCGGAGGAAGCGCCGGGCCGGCACGTATGTACAGCATTGGCGGAGGAGTGAGCCGCGTCGGCTTTATCTCACCGCATAGCAATAATTTCTGTCACCTCTGCAACCGTGTGCGCGTCACCGCCGAGGGCAGGCTGCTTCTTTGCCTGGGCAACGAACACTCTGCTGATCTGCGTGCCGTGCTGCGCAGCCCGGAGGCGGACGCGGCAACGCTGCGCGGGCGCATCATCGAAGCCCTTGCGCTCAAGCCGGAGCAGCACCATTTTGATCTCGACGATGAGCCGCAGATCCTGCGTTTCATGAGTGCCACCGGCGGCTGAAGCCGCTTTTTTTCTGGAAACCGTTAAGTGGATAAGCGCAGTGAACTTGCGTCCATAGAAACCATTCGGGACGGCTTCGCCGATCTCGGTTACATCTGCAGTGATGCCATCGCCACCTCGGTTTTCCTGGCCGTGCGGTTGCGAAAGCCCGTGCTCGTCGAGGGTCCTCCGGGGGTCGGTAAAACCGAACTTGCCAAAACTGCCGCAGCGCTACTGTCGCTGCCGCTGGTGCGGTTGCAGTGTTACGAGGGCCTCGACGAAGCCAAGGCGCTCTACGAGTGGAAGTACGGTAAGCAGCTTTTGTACACGCAGGTGCTCAAGGAGAAGCTCGGAGATCTGCTCCAGGGCGCCGAGGGACTCGCCGCGTCCATGGAGCGCCTGCACAGTTTCGGCGACGTTTTCTACTCCGAGGCCTTTCTGGAGCCACGACCGCTCCTGCAGGCCATGGATGCCAGCGACGGAGCCGTCCTGCTCATTGACGAGATCGACAAATCGGACCACGAGTTCGAGTCACTGCTCCTGGAGATCCTCTCGGACTATCAGGTCTCCATACCGGAGATCGGCACGATCAAGGCCAACTCCACGCCGCTGGTCTTCCTTACCAGCAACAGCACCCGCGACGTTTCCGACGCCCTGAAGCGCCGCTGCCTTCACCTGCACATACCCTTCCCGAGTATCGATCTGGAAGAACGTATCCTCGAAAGCCGTGTACCCGAACTGGACGAACGCCTGCGGCATCAGCTTGTCGCCTTTGTGCACGCGGTGCGCGAACTCGATCTGAAGAAGCAGCCGGCGATCTCGGAGAGCATCGACTGGGCCCGAAGTCTCCTGCTCCTACATGCCTCCGAACTCGATGAGCAGTGGGTTCGGAGCACGCTCAATGTATTGCTGAAATTCGAGCTGGACATTGAAACAGCCAATGCGGAACTGCCGTCTCTTCTGCGCGACGCCGCCCCCCCGGCCGGTGATTCCTGAATGCAGGCGAGTCTCCTGCGCTTCATCGATATCCTGCGCAGCCACGACCTGCCCATCTCCCCCGCGGAAACACTCGACGCCGCGGCGGCTCTGGAGGTTGTGGGCTACGCGCGACGCCATCAGCTGCGCGATGCTCTCGCTCTGACGCTGGCTAAATCACCGCGTGAATTGCAGACGTTCCTCTACTGCTTTGATCGCTTCTTCGACCAACAGATATCGGATTTCGAGGTCGAGGAAAATCCGGGCATGGGCGATGCCGCCGATGATCAGGATTCCAGCGCAGCCGAGGAAACCGGCCCGGCGTCCGCCGGCGGAGGTGGTGGCCCGGATGACGAACCAGGCTCCGCGGCGGGTGGCGACGCCGCTGCACTTGAGGCCGCGGCGGCAGACTCCCAGGCCCTCGCACGCCTGCTCGATGGAGAGCTGCTGCCCGCGCTTCTCGAAAATGAACGCGGATCCCTGAGCACGGCTCTGCGTCGGGCGGGCCAGGCTTCGGGCCTGGCCGATATCCGCATGTTCACTCAGAAAGGCCAGTACACGCGACGGATCCTCGATGCCCTTGGCGAGGGCGAACTGCGCAGCGCGGTGGTGGAACTGGAGCGGAATGAATCGCCCGCGCTGGACATCCTGCGTCGCTATCGCGACGTACTGCGCGAACAGGTCCGGGATTTCGTTGAGAAGGAATACCTGCTCAATGCCGAGGGTCGCAACGAACGATTCATGGAAGAAATTCTCTCCAAAACCCGCCTCAGCAATATCGATCGCCGCCACCAGGATCGCGTGCGTGAACAGGTGCGGCGTATGGCGCGGCGCCTGGCACGGCGGCACAGCGCTCGACGTCGTCCCGTAAAGCGAGGCCAGCTGCACATGGCGAAAACCCTGCGCAGCGGGGTTGCCCACGACGGCGTGCTCTTTCGCACGCACTGGCGCTCAAGAAAGCGGGACCGCACGCAGCTGATGGCCCTCTGCGATGTCAGCGGCTCCGTCGCCGCCTACGCAGGATTTCTCCTGATGTTCCTCTATAGCCTGCAGGACGTGTTGCCACGCACGCGCAGCTTTGCCTTCTCCAGTCATCTGGGAGAGATCAGCGATCTGTTCCGCGACGAGAGCCTTGAGCGCGCGATCGAGCTGGCCAACTGGCGCTATGGCGGAGCAACGGACTATGGCGGCAGCCTGCGGGACTTCGGTCGCCTTGCCCTCGATGACATCGACCGCAACACTTCGGTTATTATCCTCGGCGACGCGCGCAACAACCGAGGAAATCCCGAACTCGAGGTCATGCACAGCATTTACCAGCGCAGCAGGCAGGTTATCTGGCTGAATCCCGAATCGCGCCAGGCCTGGGGTACGGGCGACTCAGAAATGCTGCGTTACGCGACGGCCTGCCATTACACGGCGCCCTGCGGCAACCTGGAGCAACTGGAGCGCGTCGTGGACCAGCTTCTCAAGAGCCTGCGCTAACGGCGCCCGCAAACCGGCGCCGCCCATGTCTCTCTCCCCTCGACAGCTGCCCTTCACACGATCGCTGCTGGATATGGTGGTGGCGGAGTTCGGCGCTGACGCGCCCGCGGTATCCTCGCCACTGGATAAAGAGGAACTGATCCGGTTCCTCGGACGCAGCAAGGACACCGACGCATCCCCGCTGGCAACGATCAAGCGGCGCGCGGCAAAGCAGAATAGGACCGCCGAGCTCACCCCCGAAGATCACGCCGTTCTCGCCTGGGTCTGCGAAGCCTTCTCGGACTGGGAAGAGCGCTATCCCCTGGAACTCCCGCTGCGAGAACAGCTCCGCCGCCTGCTTCCCCTGGCCGTCGCCATGGCGATGCACGATGACGAGTTCGTGTTTCCCGGCGCCCATCCCCTTCACCTTCTCCTGGATTCCCTGCAGGCGGGAGCGGTGGGATGGCAGGTGCGCCTCGACCGGGCCGGACAGATGCTGGAGCAACGTATCGAACGCTCGGTGGACAAGGCGCTCGAATGGTTTGAGAACCAGCGGGTCGACATCGAGTCTATTACCCGGGAATTGACGGCAGCCAACGATCGGGATGCCGCCCGCGCCCAGCGCATGGTGCAGCGTCTGGAAGAAACCGAGCTGGCCCGTCTGCGCAAGGAGACGGCGTTGCGCGATGCCGCCCTGTTTATCAATCGGGGCCTCCAGGAGTTCGAACTGCCATCCGCTATCGGTGAGTTCCTCAAGGGTCCGTGGCGCGACAGCGCGCAGATGATTCTGGTCAAGTTTGGCAAGGACTCCGATGAGTGGGCGCAGATGCGACGCACGACCCGCCACCTCATGGAATCCGTGCAGGATCGCTCTGACATCAGTGAGGCCCAGGGCGATCGCCTGGAGCAAATGCTGCGTCGCCTGCCGTCCGAACTGAGGCGCTGGCTGATCAGTCTGGAGCACGATAGCGACGAGACAGACGGTGCTATTGGTCTTGTGGAGTATGCCCATCTGCGGCTCCAGCACGGCCAGGATATTGAGCGCAGCCTCATCGACCCCCTCGAGGTCGAGGAACAGGGCGCAAGCGAACGTGACGACGATGAGCTTCGATCGCAGACCGGCGAGTGGTACCAGTTCGAGGACGATGACGGCGAACTTCGTGCTCAACTGGTGTTACAGCTGGAAAACAACAGCCATCTTCTCTTTGCAAACTTCGTCGGCCTGAAAGCGCTGGACCTGCGTCGACGGACCTTCGCCCAGCGACTTGAGGACGGCTTCGCGCATCACCTGCCCCATCGCGCGAGCTTCAGCCTGAGTCTCGCCGCTGCCGTTGGCATTAAAGACGATGATCAGTACCGCGCCTTTCATGACCCCGATTACCGGCCGCCGGCGCAGAAGGCAGAGACGCCGGCCGAGGACGCACGCGCTGACGAGGATTCGAAGCGCAGCATCGGAGCGGGCAGCGAACCCGACACCAGCGAAGCGCAAACCTGGGATTCCAATCTGCCGCCCCTCGGGGGGAGCGCGTCGTCTGAATCGTCCGCGGGCGTGGAGAGCCCGGAGCCGGAGAAAGATCCGGCTCCGGCATCGCCCCAGAAACCGGAGATCGATCCCATCCTGGTTCCTCCGGCCGAAGCCGAAACCGAAACCGAAACCGAAACCGAAATAGAAGACACCCTGGATCTGGATCTGGATCTGGCGCCCGGAGAAGCGCCCGGGCCCGGGGCGCCCGGCGACGCACCGTCGCTCCCGGAATCGTCGGTGCCCCCGGCGACACCGCTAGACCCGCCGCCAGTGCCGCCGACCACGCCGGTACCGTCCGGTCAGGCTTATGCCAGTCCACCGCCCGAGCCTCCTCCGCCGACGCCGGAACCATCACCCCAGCCTCCGCCGGACATGGCGCCGGCCGCACCGTCGAGTCCACCGTCGCCGCCCGCTCCGGCTCCGGCTCCGGCTCCGGCTCCGCAAACTCCAGCACCCACGACCCCGGCGGCGCCAACGCCAACCGAAGCCGCGCCCGCAGCACCCGCTCCTCAACCGCCGCCGGAAGCGCCGGCGCCGCCATCGCAGCCCGCGGTAAACGAGCCCGCGGTCGGAAACCCCGCAGCCGCGGCGGCACCCGGCGCCGTACCCCCATCGCCGGCTGTGCCTCGGGCACCGGCGAGCCCAGCGCCCACTCCGGCCCCAGAGGCCCCGGCCCCCGCGCCGGTCGCACCCGAGCCCCCGCCTGAACCGGTCGCACCTCCCGCCCCGGCGCCACCCGCGGGTGTTGCGCCGACCGCCACGCGGGAAGTGGACGTCCCCATGGGAGCCTGGCTGGGGTTCCACGATGGTGAAACGCCGATCATGGCCAAGCTGGCGGTCTATGATCCGCGCCGCGATAACTACATTTTTGTCAATCGCATGGGTATCGCGTTGCGGGAACTCAACCGCGCCGAGCTTCTGCAGTTGATGGATCAGGGACTGGTGGACATCCTGGAAACACGCAGCTACTTCCGCGATGAAGTGAAGCGCGCGCGGGGTGAAGAGCCATGAGCAGTCGCGAAATGCGCCGCTTCCTGCGCCTCCCCGTGGAGTCGCGAGTGTTTATCGAGATCGAGTCACCCCAGCCCGGTACCCTCGGTCCCGGGAAGGTGGCGCGCTGCGAAACGCTGGAAGTGTCCCGCGCCGGTCTCCGAGCACGTCTTACCGAAGACGTGACCGTGGGAGCGATACTGCAGATCGGCGTCGAACTCCCGGGTAAAGACGAACCCTTCTACCTTGTGGGTCAGGTTCGCTGGCGCATGCGTGACAAAGAAGTCGCCGGCTCCTGGCTTGCTGGCTTTGAGATTCTCAATGCCTACGGTTCCGACATCGAGCACTGGGAGGCGGCGCTGCAGGTCATGGACGAGCAGGTTCCCCCCGAATGATGCCGCGCTTAAGACGTTCGTATTCCTTGAGCAAAATCCCGACGCGCGGACTGCCGGTCCGACGTAGGCGACAGTCTGGGGCTGGTGTATGATCGGCGCCCCGTCGGTCAGCGGATCGCTTGAGTTATTCAGCTGGCCCCCTGCCTGACAGCATCACACCGGAGTCCATAGATCCTTGAGCGCTTCCTGGCTACAGCAGCTCGAAGCTTTGGTACGACAGCAGCCCGCGCTGCTGCGCGACATCGCCCGCGGTATCGAGAAAGAAGCATTGCGCGTGAATGCCGATGGCATGCTCGCGCAGACCCCCCACCCCGAGGACCTGGGCTCGGCCCTCACGCATGACTGCATAACCACGGACTACTCCGAGGCACTGCTTGAGTTCATAACGCCGGTTTCGACCGACATCGGCGCGACCCTGAAGCAACTCGAAGACGTGCACACATTTGTGTACCGACACCTCGGCGACGAACGCCTGTGGAGCGCGAGCATGCCCTGCATCGTGGCCGGGGATGCTGGTATTCCCGTCGCCCGCTACGGCAACTCCTCCGTCGGACGCATGAAAACGGTGTACCGCCTCGGGCTCGGGCACCGCTACGGTCGAATGATGCAGGCCATCGCCGGCATTCACTACAACTTTTCCATGCCCGACGCCTACTGGCTGGCGGCGCAAAAGGAGGACGGAGATTCGCGCCCTCCCCGGGACTACGTTACGGCGCGCTATCTGGGATTGATCCGCAACTTTCATCGCTGGTCCTGGCTGCTGATTTACTTGTTCGGCGCCTCCCCGGCGGTGTGTTCAAGCTTCATGCAGGGGCGCGGCGCGCATAACCTCGAACCCCTGGACGCGGAGAGCAGCACGCTTCACCTGCCCTGGGCCACGGCGCTGCGCATGGGCGATCTCGGGTACAACAGTTCCGCGCAGCTGTCCCTGCGCGCCTGTTACAACAGCCTCGATAATTATCTGGCCACGCTCACCGATGCCATTCTCACGCCGCACGAGGGCTACGCCGAATTTCGCGGCAAGCGCGATGGCGAGTACATGCAGCTCAACGACTGCCTGCTGCAGATCGAGAATGAGTTCTACAGCACCATACGCCCGAAACGCCCCGCCAGCAGCGGCGAAACGGCGCTCACCGCACTCCACGAGCGCGGCATCGAGTACGTGGAGGTGCGATGCCTGGACGTGAACCCATTTCATGGAGCGGGCATCGATGAGGAGACCATCCGTTTCGTCGACAGTTTCCTCGTACATTGCCTCGTGTCCGAGAGCCCGGCATGCGACGAAGCCGAACAGGACCGGCAGCGGGAAAACCGTGCCCGCGTGGTCAACCGTGGACGGGAGGCGGGGCTGGAGCTTATCGCCGCCGACGGACCGCGACGTCTGAGCGACTGGGCTTCGGAACTCCTGGAGCGTATGGGCGCAAGCGCTGCCCTGCTGGACAGCGTTCACGGAGGCAATCGCTACGAGCGGGCCCTGGCGGCGCAGAGCGAAAAGCTCGTGGGCCGCAGCGAACTGCCCTCGGCGAGGATTCTGCGTGAACTTCGCGAGGGCGGAATTCCCTACTCCCGCCTCGCTCTCAATTACAGCAACCGCTGGGCCAGGCACTTTCGGGAGCGACCTCTGGATGATGACGTTGCCCGGGCGCTGGCGACCGAGAGCGAGTCTTCCACGAAGCGCCAGAAAGCACTTGAAGAGGCCGAACAAATGTCCTTCGAAGACTACCTGGCGGCCTATTATCAGCAGTACGAAACGATTCGCGCCGGGCTCTGAATGAAAGCGCTGCTTGCCATCCGTCCGCTCTTCTTCGTGCTGTTTGCAACGGCGGTTGCGTCGATGCTCTTCGCCGTTGTCTTCCTGCAGCAGACTCTCGCCCTCAATCCCTGTCCGCTGTGCATTACGCAGCGGGCCTTCGTGATTCTTGTCGGTGTCTTCGCCTTGATCGCCGGGATACACAATCCCCAGGGCTGGGGCCGCCGCACCTACGCCCTACTCTGCCTGCTCGCGGCAGCGGGCGGAGCCGCGGTGGCCGGACGACACGTTTGGCTGCAGCACCTGCCCGAGGAATTGGCGCCGGCCTGCGGACCCAGCCTGGGCTACATGCTGGAGACTTTCCCGCTTTCCGAGACGTTCCAACTGATCATGATGGGTGATGGCAACTGCGCCGAGACGATGTGGACGTTTCTTGGCTTCAGTATTCCAGAGCAGACCCTCGCGCTGTTTGTTGTCCTCTGTGTCGCTTCTCTGTTTCAGCTGCTGCGACCGGCTCCTGCGGTCTAGCATCCGCTCTTTACCTACTCGTCTCTCCAGACCGGTCGCCGTAGCTGACGTTGGCAGCCTGCCGCTGCTTTACTTGAGCTGCTCGCGGAGCTCGATGGGATCTCTCGCAGGAACACGGGGAGGCAGGTGGTGGTGCCCTTTGGGCTGCTCGCGTAGCTCCAGCAGGGCCTGCGCACTGTTAGAGGCACTCGACAGACGCCCAAAGGGCACCACCACCTACCTCCCCTCCGCCGTGCCACACCGGGGCCAAGGGCAGTTTCGTTAGTGCCACATCCAGACGCTGGGGGGCAGATCGGCGCCGTTCTGCTTGAGCGTCCGTCGAGCGCGTCGTTTAGAACCGTCGCGCCGATGGAGCTACGCGAGCAGCTCAAGTAGAGCGGGGGCGAGCTGCCGTGCGGAGCGACGAAGTCCGTATTGGAGAGTCAAATAGTTCAAGCGCCGATGGAACTCGACGAGCAACCCCATATACGACTCCGGCGGAGTGCGAACACATGGCCAGGTACTGCACGGTGGCGGAGGATTTCCGGAACGCATACGAGCGGGAAAAAAAGCGCCGCAGGTTGCGGCGCTTCGAAGCGGGGGTAAACGCTCGCGCAAGAGCGCGCGAGATCAGCTCTCGCTGCCTTCTTCCTCGGCGGCCGCCTGCTGGCTCGGTATGCTGAGCAGCTCCACTTCGAAGATCAACGCCGCATTCGGGCCGATACGCTCGCCGGCTCCCCCGGTGCCGTAGCCGAGATCTGAGGGGATGTAGAGCTTGTACTTGGAGCCGACGGGCATAAGCTGGAGGGCTTCGGTCCAACCGGCGATCACCTGGCCGACGCCAAAGGTCACGGGCTCGCCCCGGGCGTAGGAAGAATCGAACTCAGTGCCATCGACGAGCGTCCCGCGGTAGTGGACCTCGACGCTATCGCCGGCGCCGGGCATGGCGCCTTCACCCGCTTCCAAGACCTCGTACTGCAGGCCGGACTCGGTGGTGATGACTCCTTCACGAGCGCCGTTTTCCGCAAGAAACGCTTCAGAGGCGGTGGCGTTGGCTTCCGCCAGGGCGTTGGCCGAGGCCTGGCGCTCCGCATTGATGCGTTCCTGGAAGGCAACCATTTCGGACTGAATCTCTGCGTCCGTCAGGCGTTGGGGATCTCCGCTGATGGCATCGCTAAGGCCGGCGGCGAAAGCGTCGACGTCAACGGTCATTCCGTCGCGGACCATGTTACGGCCCAGGCCGAGAGCGACGCCGTAGCTCAGACGCTGCGTCTGCGTTTCGAGCTCAAGCTCTTTCTCCGCGTCCGCGGTCTCAACGGGAGCCTGCTGGTTGCAGGCGGCCAGGGCCAGGACCGCACACAGCGCGGCGCCGGCCTTCAGGGAGTTGTTCATAGGGGTTTCCTGTCCATCGACGGTAGGTGGGGTAGGGATTGGCAAAAGCGCGCAAGTGTAAACGCTGGCCAGAGGCCCCGCCACCCCGCGTATATCCTAATAGTAGATGCATTCTCCCTTGGGCCCGGGGCGCGACGCACGTACACTTCGCGTCTTTTTCGTCGCACTGTCGCGCAACTCTCATGCTCTTTGCATACTTCGAACGCCTCGTCGAGCCATTTCCGCCCCGCCAGCCGGAACGGGCGGCTTCCTCGGTGTTTCGTTTTTGCCGGGAAAACTCGCGCGGCCTGGAAGGCTGGCTGCTGGGTCTCGCGCTTCTGAGCACCGCTATCGCGATCGTCGAGGTATCCCTCTTCGACCTCCTCGGCCGCGGCGTAGACCTTCTGTCCACCAGCAGCCCGGAGCGCATAGGAACCGACGGTGGCCGCGAACTTCTTGGGGCCGGGCTTGCCCTCATGGCTTCCTACCCGCTGCTCGTGGGCCTGCAGTCGCTGTTGCTGCATCAGACGCTGATGGGCAATTTCCCCATGATCGTGCGCTGGATGGCGCACCGCTATCTGCTGCGCCAGAGTCTGGGCTTCTTCCAGGACGAGTTCGCCGGTCGCATAGCCACTCGGGTGATGCAGACCGCACTCGCCGTTCGCTCCGTGGTGCTGATCTTCCTCGACATTCTCGTGTACGTGGCGGTGTACTTCGCGTCGGTTTTCGTTCTCCTGGCCAGCGCCGATCCGCGCCTGGCGATTCCGCTGCTGGTCTGGCTGATGATCTATGTGCTTATTCTGTGGATCGTCCTGCCGCGGCTGCAGGATGTTTCCGAGCGCCAGGCCGACGCCCGGGCCCAGATGACAGGCCGCGTGGCAGACAGCTATACAAACATCACCACCGTCAAACTGTTTTCGCACGCCCGTAGAGAAGCGGGGTACGCGCGCGAGGGTATGCACGCTTTTCTCGATACCGTTCATCCCCAGATGCGCCTCGTCACCTGGATGGAAACTTCCATCGCCGCCAACAATACGCTGATGCTCCTGTCGGTCAGCGCCATGTCGCTGTTCCTGTGGTTCGACAACAGCATCTCGCCCGGCGCCATTGCCGCCGCGCTGGCTCTCTGCCTGCGCATTAATGGCATCAGCGAGTGGGTCATGTGGGAGGTCTCGGACCTGTTTGAAAACGTCGGCACGGTGCGCGACGGCATCTCCACCCTGGCGCTGCCGGTAGCCGTAGAGGACCGGGACAACGCCACCACGCTGGACGTCCGCCACGGCGAAATCCATTTCCGCGATGTGGCGTTTGCCTATACGCCCGAGCGACCCGTATTCGAGAAGCTCGACATCAACATCGCGGCCGGAGAAAAAGTGGGCCTCGTTGGCCGCTCCGGCGCCGGCAAGTCAACGTTGGTAAATCTTTTGCTTCGATTTCACGACGTGCAGGACGGCGCTATCAAAATCGATGGTGAAGATATCCGCGGCGTCAGCCAGGAAAGCCTGCGCGCCAGCATCGGCATGGTCACCCAGGACACGTCGCTGCTGCACCGTACGGTTCGCGAGAACATTCTGTATGGGCGCAGCAACGCCAGTGACGCCGAACTGCGGCAGGCGATTGCCCGCGCCCGCGCCGACGATTTCATCGCTGACCTGCGAGACGCCGACGGCGCTGCCGGCCTCGATGCCCGGGTAGGCGAACGGGGCGTGAAGCTCAGCGGCGGCCAGCGCCAGCGCATCGCCATCGCCCGCGTGATGCTGAAGGACGCCCCGATTCTTGTCCTTGACGAAGCAACGTCGGCCCTCGACTCGGAGGTGGAGATTGCGATCCAGGACAGTCTCTACGAGCTGATGGAAGGCAAGACCGTGGTCGCCATCGCACATCGTCTATCGACCATCGCGGCCCTGGATCGGCTCATCGTCCTGGAAGGCGGTCGCATCGTTGAAGAAGGCAGCCACGCCGAGCTGCTGGAACGTGGCGGTATCTACAAACGTCTGTGGGATTACCAGTCCGGTGGTTTCCTCGCCCCGGAATGATCCGCGGATTTATTCTCAGCTACCGGTCGGCGTTCTCATCGGCCGTGCCGAGAGCTGCGGCCACAGCCCGTTCGAACTCTCTAAGGAGCGGCTGTTCGGCGCTGTAGTAACGTCTTAGGGTCCTGAGATTAGCGGTGAGCAACGCTCGGCACGTTTTGGCGTCGGGCCTCTCATCGTCCAGACACACTGACTCTTCCAGGAACGCGAGCTGCTTGCGTTCCGCGGCAAGCTCCAGATCTTTGATCGCCGCGTAGGCGGACTCATGGGGCGGGCTTTGTTTCCAGCTCCGACGCAGGCGTCGCAGGGGCTGAACCACATCCGTGCGCCACGGACCGCTTAGGCGTTCGGCCCGTTCCAGCAGCGCCTCGTCGAGCTGTGCACCGCTCGTTGCAAGCCACGCGGCAAAGAGCAGCAGGTTTACGTCCATACCGGCCTGGTCCTGCGCGATCAGGGCGGCTCGGGAAACGGCGGGATCGGCGTACACGGATGTGGCGAAGGTCCACAGCGCGGATTTACTTGCATTCTTCGGTTCCTGCACTGATGCCACGCCAAGTAAACTCCCGCCCGTGATCATCTTACGCGACATCAGCCTTCGGCGCGGTCCGCGCCTGCTCTTCGAAAACGCCAACGCCAGCCTCCTGCCGGGGCAGAACATTGCGCTCACCGGCGCCAACGGCTGCGGAAAATCGAGTCTCTTCGCGATGCTGCTCGGAGAACTTGGCGCCGACGGCGGGCGCATCGAGGGTCTCGAAGGCCAGCGTTTGGCGCATATGGCGCAGGACACTCCGGCATCAGCCCTGCCCGCCGCAGAATTTGTCCTCGCCGGAGACCAGCAGGTGGCGTCGCTGCTGCTGGAATTAAAGGCGCGGGAGGCCGCCGAAGACTTCGAGGCCGTAGCGCGTATTCATCAGGCGCTGGAAGCCTGCGATGGATACAGCGCCCAGCGACGCGTCGCCCAGCTGCTCCTCGGCCTCGGTTTCGATGCGGCCGATGGCGAGCGTCCTCTCGCTGACTTTTCCGGCGGTTGGCGCGTGCGTCTCGCTCTGGCCCGGGCTCTGATGACGCCATCGGATCTTCTGCTCCTCGATGAACCCACCAACCACCTGGATATCGACGCCATCCTCTGGCTGCAGGAATTTCTGCGACGCTATACCGGCACGCTGCTGGTCATCTCCCACGATCGCGACTTCATCGACGCCTGCTGTACGGGTGTTTTACACATCGAGCGTGGCGCCCTGACGGCCTACCGCGGTGGTTATAGCGACTTCGAAACCCAGCGCGCCAAGCGCCTTGCGGAACAGCAGGCCAGCGCGGACAAGCAGGCACGCCGGAGAGCCGAGATAGAGGACTTCGTGCGTCGCTTCCGTGCCAAGGCGACGAAAGCGAAGCAGGCGCAGAGCCGGCTCAAAGAACTTGAACGCATGGGTACCGCGAGCACAGCGCATATCCACAGCCCCTTCGAGTTTCGCTTTCCGGAGCCGCCCCGGGGAAGGGATCCGCTTGTCGAACTCCGAGACGCCGGGATCGGCCACGCGCAAAACACCGAGCTGATCTCTTCCTGCAACCTCGCTCTGCGCAACGGTGAGCGCTTCGCGCTGCTGGGCCGCAATGGCGCTGGAAAAACGACACTCCTGCGCAGTCTCTGCGGGGACCTCCCGCTCCTGAGCGGTGAACGCCACAGGAGCGAAGGCTGTCGTATTGCCTACTTTGATCAACAGCAGATCGATACCCTGGATCTGGAGGCGAGTGCCCTCCTGCACCTGCAGCGCCTCAGCCCCGAGGCCCGGGAGCAGGAGCTCCGGGACTTCCTCGGGGGCTTCGATTTTCGCGGTGATCGTGCCGATGCGCCCCTGGCGCCGTTCTCTGGCGGAGAGAAGGCACGCCTCGCGCTGGCTCTGCTTGCCTGGCAGCGGCCGAACGTGCTGATTCTCGATGAGCCGACGAACCATCTCGATCTCGAAATGCGGCGCGCCCTGGAACTGGCGCTCCTCGATTTCGCCGGCGCTCTTGTGCTTGTGTCCCACGACCGACACCTGCTGCGCAGCACGGCGGATCGATTGCTGCTCCTGGTCGACGGACAGCTGATGGAATTTGAAGGTGATATCGCGGCCTACGAAGCGCGCATCCTGGGGACTTCAACGGAACCGCGGGAAAAAGTGCACGCCCCGCAGCAGCGCAATGAAAGCGATCGCAGGGACCAGCGCCGCGCCGCCGCGGCCGCCCGGGCAGAACGTCGTCCGCTGCAGCGGGAAATCGAAAAGCTGGAGGACGCCATGGAAGAGCAGCAGTTAGCTCTCGCAGCGCTTGAGTCAACGCTCGCCGAACCGGAACTCTACGAGCCGGGGGAGAAGGCCCGACTGCAGGCCCTGCTTCAGGAGCAGGGCGAACGGCGACTGCGACTCTCCGCCCTCGAAGAAGACTGGATCAGCCGTCAGGAAGCGCTGGAAGCCCTGAGCGACTGAGGCGAAGTTTCGCGCTCCGGGACATGGTCTTTATGCGTGCCTCCCATCGCTGCGCCTCGGCACGGCTCACACAGCTTTCGCTCCACAGGAGATTCACCGGTCTTCGCGCCCGGGTGTAGCGGGCACCCCCGCTGATTTCGCCGTTGTGCTGGCGCAACCGGCGCTCAAGATCACGGGTTACCCCGGTGTAAAGCGTCCCGTCTCCGCAGCGCAGCAGATACACCTGCCAGCCGTCCCGTTCCGCGGCGGGCGCGTCAGCCACGACGCCAGCGGTGATAGCGCTCCACCCAGGCGAGAACGCGCTCCGGTTTGCGCGCCTTGCGCCATTCGCTGGCAAGGAACCGATTCGCCTCGCTCATCGTCGGATAGATGTGAATCGTGCCAAGGATTTTGTTCAGGCCGAGCCCATGCTTCATGGCGAGGGTGAATTCGGCGAGGAGATCGCCGGCGTGGGCACTGACAATGGTCGCACCGAGGATACGATCGCGGCCTGGAGCGGTGAGCACCTTGACGAAGCCCTGGTCCTCGCTGTCGGCGATGGCGCGATCCAGATCGTCGATACCATAGGTCGTGACTTCATAGGGGATGTCGGCAGCCTTTGCCTCATCTTCACTGAGCCCCACGCGCGCAATCTCGGGGCTGGTAAAGGTAGCCCAGGGAATCACCGAGTAGTCGACCTTGAATCGCTTGAAGTGACCCAGCAGCGCATTGACCGCGGCGTACCAGGCCTGGTGACTTGCGACGTGCGTAAACTGATAGGGACCGACGATGTCGCCACAGGCGAAGATGGTGGGAACTCGCGTCTGAAGATATTCGTCGGTTTCGATCGTTCCGCGCCGAGTCGTGTTGATACCAAGCTCCTCAAGACCCAGGCCCTCGATGTTCGGTGTCCGCCCCACGGCGAGGAGCAGCCGGTCGAAGCTGAGTTCGAGGTCTTGACCATCGCGCACACAGCGCGCGACCTGATCGCCATCCGAGCGGGCGAAGGAGCGGGGCTCGCACTGCGTGAGGATCCGGATGCCGCGAGCGGTGAGGTTCTTGTGCAGCAGCTCCGAGGCATCGCTGTCTTCGCGGGGAAGAATACGCTCCGCATGGGTGACCAGCGTCACTTCGGCGCCGAGATCCGCCATCGCCTGCGCCAGTTCGCAGCCAATGGGGCCGGCCCCCAGCACCATCAGGCGCGAGGGCAGTTCGCGGATGTCCCACAGGGTATCCGAGTTCAGATAGTCGAGGTCTTCAAGGCCGGGAATGTCGGGCACGCGGGCGCGGGCGCCGCTGGCGATCACGATAGAACGGGTCGTGATTCGCTGACCGTTCACCTCGACCTCCCAGGGCGAAACGATTCGAGCATCGCCGGCCACGCAGTCGACGCCAAGGGAGGTAAAGCGCTCTACCGAATCATGCGGTTCGATCGCCGCGATCTTGCGCTGCACGCGCTCCATCACTTCCGGGAAGTTGACCGCGACGTCTACGGGCGCAAGGCCAAAATCCGGTGCGCGGCGCATATCGGACGCCACGTGCGCACTGCGCAGAATCGCCTTACTGGGAACGCAGCCCGTGTTGAGGCAGTCGCCCCCCATCTTGTGTCTTTCGATGAGCGTCACCCGAGCCTTCAGCGTGGCCGCAATCAGGGAGGCAACCAGACCCGCCGATCCCGCGCCGATTACCACCATGTTGGTATCGAAACTTGACGGGCGCATGAAGCCGGCCAGGCTCTGGCGTCGCTGCAGGCGACGCAGGAATGAGCGGGCGATAAAGGGAAACACCGCGAGAAGCGCGAAGGAACCGAGAAGCGCGGGAGACAGGATTCCTGCGGGGCTTTCGAGCTGGCCGAGCTGTGTGCCGGCGTTTACGTACACGGCGGTGGCCGGAAGCATGCCCAGCTGGGACACCCAGTAAAAGCGCGCCGCGGAAATGGGCAGCAGACCGGAGATGAGATTGATCACAAAGAAGGGAAACACCGGCACCAGGCGGAGGGAGAACAGATAGAAAGGCCCGTCCCGTTCGAAGCCGGAGTTCAGGGCCTTGAGCTGGTTGCCAAAGCGGGTCTGGACCCAGTCGCGCAGTAGACTGCGAGATACAAGGAAGGCCAGCGTTGCCCCGAGGGTACTTGCAAAGGATACGAGCACGAGCGCCAGCCCGAAGCCAAAGATAGCGCCGCCGGCAAGCGTCATAATCGCCGCGCCAGGCAGTGAGAGCCCCGTCACCGCCACATACACCGCGAAAAATGCCAGTGCGCTGACTACCGGGTTAGCGGCGCGCAGGGTCTGAAGTTCGTCGCTGCGACGCCTGAGTTCGTCAAAGCTGAGCAGCGCTCCGGCATCGAAATACCAGAACGCGCCGATACCCAGTGCGAGAACCACGAGGATCAGTATTTTTGTTGGGCGGGACGCAGCCATCGTATTCTCCGAGCCAGTATGGGTTCCATCGCCGGGGTGACGTCCGGGTCACATACGCGTGCGGCGAGTCTTGATATTTTTACTTCGCGTCCCAATATCGACCATTCGAACGCACGCACTTACACGCAGACACCCAACCACACGGCGCCCGGTGGAACTCCCGGGCCGATTCACCAGGGAGAAACAACCTATGAGCGATGCCATTGTGCACGTCAGCGACGCCAGCTTCGAGCAGGACGTCCTCACCAGCGACCTGCCCGTACTGGTCGACTTCTGGGCCGAATGGTGCGGACCCTGCAAAATGATCGCGCCGGTGCTCGATGAGATAGCAGGTGAATACGCCGGTAAGGTTAAAGTCTGCAAAGTAGACGTCGACGCCAATCCGGAAGTTCCCGGTAAATTTGGCATACGCGGCATACCCACGTTGATTCTCTTCAAGGGAGGAAACGCGGAAGCCACCAAGGTCGGTGCCCTGTCCAAGACTCAGCTCGTGGAGTTCATCGACAGCGGCATTGCCTGACCCCGCGGCCTGGCGAGGACGTCACCTTAGACGCCAGGCTAGGCGCCCGGATGCTCGGGCGCCAGTCGTTCTTCCGCGTGTGCCCAAGGA
The DNA here is from genome assembly GCA_038748515.1 of Pseudomonadota bacterium. Taxonomy (GTDB): domain Bacteria; phylum Pseudomonadota; class Gammaproteobacteria; order Pseudomonadales; family Halieaceae; genus Congregibacter. The sequence continues at coordinate 4,821 of JBCDIW010000002.1, read as the reverse complement.
TGCCGCGATCAAAGGAACGACACCTTACACAGGCGTTCTAGCCTGCCCGAAAAAAACCTAGACCTGCCCGCAGGCCCGTGCTACGGTCTCGCCCAATAGGAATGCGGGTCCGCATTCCCGTGGTAATAATTTCGCTGTCCGCGGCTCTCTCACGTCTTTGTGAACCCCATCAGGTTTTCATCATTGTGCGACACTCGCCGTTGTGCTCCACTGACAGAACAACCGTTGGTGCTGCTGCCCGCAAGCTAGCGACCTCTTCCATCTGGTCCAGAGCAACCGCATGCGAGGCGTTGGCACGAACCGCCGGCACGAGACTTCGATAGCAGCCGCTGACAGCAAACCCCTATGGCCATCGCCATCTTTGTTCACCGCGGGGTTGTAGTCGCGGCAGCAGTCATAGCAGCGGTCACCGCAGCGGTCACATAAGCCGCCAAAAAATTAGTAGCCACAAGAAATTGCAGCCTCAAAAATTGGCAGCCACGAAATTTGTAACCACGGGGTTTGAAGCAACAGGACATACGCCCCCATTCCGTTCGGCTACCTTTGTGCGGCCACATGCGGCGATTTTTGTGCGGCCACCTTGCAGCCTCTAGTACCGCAATTTTAGAGACAGTTTTTGAGGCAACTTTTGCAGCAAGTTTGGCGGGCCCACTCGCAGGATACGGTTTTTACTGATGTCCCGGTGCAACGCGGGCTGCTTTGCTTCAGATCCGGTTTGCGCGCTATCTGCAGCTGGTAGCCGCTGGCAGCGCAGTTCGGTAAGCGTGCCAGGAGCGATGATCCGCCCTGCCGTGAGGAGCCGGTACCCGAGCTAGAGGAAGCTGAAGACGGTTCGAGAATATGCAGATGTGGGGCTTTTGAAGCCGGTGTGCTTGAACCGAGCGCGGAGCTGGCAGACGACACCAGATCCGACCCAAAGTTAATTAGAATCAAGGTTTGCAGCCAGTCAGCAGCTAACCAGAGAGCCCGTCCAGATACCGGATAGGGCAAGAACGCACAGCACAGGAACGCGTGGTACAAGGTGCCACAACACCAGCATCGCACGTTGGCGGACCACGTTGGCAGACAATAGCGCGAAGCGTTGGCAGACAATAGCGCGGAGAATGGCGCAAACGCTGTACTCGCGCTAACCGATATAAGAAGCCGGGCGCGGCGGCAAACTCCATCGCGTAATCATCAATCCAGATTCCCACCCATCAGTCATAGTCACAGTCGACTCGAGTACAAAACATGCACGATCCCGCAGCGGCTCCGAGCCCCGCAGAAGACATCAGCGACGCCAGTGTAGACAGCCCGATCTCTTCCAACGATGGCGATGTGGCCACCGCTGGCGAAACCGCCAAAGCGGAGAACGAGGGCGGCTCCGGCTCCTCTGCCAATGGCAGCGCACCACCGCGACGCGGTCGCGGCCGGAACCGCAACGGGTCGAAGGCCGCGGCGTCCGGCGGCGATGCCGGACAGCGAGGTGAACCGATGAACCTCACCGATCTGAAAACCAAGTCCACGCAGGAACTGATCGACATTGCCGCGAGCATTGGCCTGGACAATCTCGCCCGGTCGCGCAAGCAGGACATCATCTTTTCGATCCTCAAACGTCACGCCAAGAGCGGTGAGGACATCTACGGTGACGGCGTCCTCGAAATCCTCCAGGACGGCTTCGGATTCCTGCGCTCAGCGGACAGCTCTTACCTCGCCGGACCGGACGATATCTACGTATCACCGAGCCAGATCCGCCGCTTCAACCTGCGCACCGGCGACACGATCACCGGCAAGATCCGGCCTCCCAAGGACGGCGAACGCTATTTCGCGCTCCTGAAGATCGGCGAAGTCAATTTCTCGAAGCCTGAAAACTCCAAGAGCAAGATACTTTTCGAGAACCTAACCCCCCTCTTCCCCGATGAGCGCCTGACGCTGGAAAAGGGGAATGGCAGCACGGAAGACCTTACGGGGCGCATCATCGATCTCGTCGCGCCGATCGGCAAAGGCCAGCGCGGTCTGCTCGTCGCACCACCGAAAGCCGGTAAGACGATCATGATGCAGAACATTGCGCAGGCGATCCTCTCGAACAATCCGGAGACCTACATGATCGTGCTGCTCATCGACGAGCGGCCCGAGGAAGTGACCGAAATGCAGCGCTCCGTGGGTGCCCGCGGCGCGGAGGTTGTCGCCTCTACCTTTGATGAACCGCCGGCTCGGCACGTGCAGGTCGCGGACATGGTGATCGAAAAGGCCAAGCGTCTCGTCGAGCACAAGCGCGACGTTGTGATTCTCCTCGATTCCATCACCCGCCTCGCCCGCGCGTTCAACACCGTGGTGCCGAGTTCCGGCAAGGTGCTCACCGGCGGTGTGGATGCCCATGCCCTTGAACGGCCCAAGCGCTTCTTCGGTGCGGCGCGAAACATCGAGGAAGGCGGCAGCTTATCCATTATCGCCACGGCCCTTATCGACACGGGCTCGAAGATGGACGAGGTGATCTACGAGGAGTTCAAGGGTACCGGCAACATGGAGCTGCACCTCGATCGCAAAGTTGCGGAAAAGCGCGTCTACCCGGCAATCAACGTGCGCCGTTCAGGAACGCGTCGCGAGGAGCGCCTGACAGGCGAAGAGGAACTGCAGCGCATGTGGATTCTGCGCAAGCTCCTCCACGGCATGGAAGATCTTCCGGCTATCGAATTCTTGATCGACAAGCTCAAGGACACGAAGACCAATGAAGAGTTCTTCATGTCGATGAAGCGCAAGTAGAGCTCCTCTCCCTCGGGGGCACTCCTGGCGGTGCGTCCCGGTCCCTGGTGGACGCAGGCGCGGCCGGTTCGGGACGTTGCCCGAGGGCCCCAGGTCTAGCGCCGCAGCGCTGACGTATGTCCCTGCACTGTTGCCCGTTAGAGTCCACGGCATGAGCGCCCGCTACCGCGACCTCCGCGACTTCATTTTTGACCTCGAAAGCCGCGGCGAGCTCGTTCGAGTTCGTCGGGAGATCAGCCCGCATCTCGAGATGACCGAGATTGCGGATCGCACACTGCGATCCCGGGGCCCCGCTCTGCTCTTTGAAAATCCGACGGGATACTCCGTCCCGGTCCTGGCCAATCTGTTTGGAACGGAGCAGCGCGTCGCGCTCGGCATGGGCGCGGAGGACGTTAGCGCGCTGCGCGAGATCGGCGAGCTTCTCGCCTACCTGCGCCAGCCCGATCCCCCGAAAGGGCTTAAGGAGCTTTGGGACAAGGCCCCGCTCCTGCGCAAGGTCCTGGATATGGGGCCCAAGCTCGTGCGCAACGCGCCGTGTCGCGAGCATGTGTTCGAAGGGGATGCGGTCGATCTGTATACGCTCCCGGTGCAGCACTGCTGGCCCGGTGACGCCGGTCCGCTGGTCACCTGGCCCCTGGTCATCACCCGGGGACCGAACAAAGCGCGGCAGAATCTCGGCATCTACCGCATGCAGCTCATCGGTAAAAACCGCCTGATCATGCGCTGGCTTTCGCACCGCGGCGGTGCCCTGGACTATCGGGACTGGCAGCTGCAAAACCCCGGCGAGCGCTATCCCGTGGCCCTTGCCCTCGGCGCCGACCCCGCCACTACCCTGGGCGCCGTGACGCCGGTGCCGGACACGCTATCCGAATACGCCTTCGCCGGTCTGCTGCGGGGCTCCAAGACCGAACTCTGCGAGTGCATCACCGAACCCTGTCGCGCCAACGATCTGCGCGTCCCGGCGAGCGCCGAGTACATTCTCGAAGGTTACCTTGAACCCGGGGATGAGGCCGACGAGGGACCCTTCGGCGACCACACCGGCTATTACAACGAGGTCGAACGGTTTCCGGTGTTCACGGTCACGGCCATGAGCAGCCGCGAGTCACCGATCTACCACAGCACCTACACCGGCCGTCCACCGGACGAACCCGCCATCCTCGGCGTGGCCCTGAACGAAGTGTTCGTCCCACTGCTGATCAAACAGTTTCCCGAGATCGTCGACTTCTACCTGCCCCCCGAGGGATGCTCCTATCGCATGGCCGTAGTCAGCATGCGGAAGGAGTATCCGGGTCACGCCAAGCGCGTCATGCTGGGCATATGGAGTTTCCTGCGCCAGTTCATGTACACCAAGTTCATTGTGGTCACCGACGACGACGTTGATGTACGCAACTGGCAGGACGTGATCTGGGCCATGACGACGCGCATGGATCCACGCCGCGACAGCGTCTTTGTCGACAACACACCCATCGACTATCTCGACTTTGCCTCTCCCGTTGCGGGTCTGGGCTCCAAGGTCGGCTTCGACGCCACCAACAAGTGGGCCGGGGAAAGCGACCGCGAGTGGGGTGAGCCTATCCGTATGGACCCGGAGGTGGCTGCGCGGGTTGAATCGATCTGGGACGAGCTGAACATCGGCGTCGAACCCGCGCCACGGCGGCGCTAACCCGGACCGCCGGTACTTCAGCACAGACCGGATAGATGCCGGTTCGCATCATGTCGAATCCGGGAGGGCAAGTGGCCGTATCCTTAGGGCTGCTTGCGTAGTTCCGTCGGCACTTGTCCTCGAACGACGGGAAGGCAGGTGGCCATGTCCTTCGAGCTGCTCGCGTAGCTCCAGCAGGACCTGAGCATTGTTCTAAGCACTCGACGGACGCTCGAAGGACATGGCCACCTACCTCCCCTCTTCCCGTGCCACACCCCGGCCACCGACAGCGACGCTAGTGCCACATCCCGACGCTGGGTAGCAGACCGGTGCCGTTCTGCTTGAGCGTCCGTCGAGCGCCTTGTTTAGGGCCGCAGCGCCGATGGAGCTACGCGAGCAGCTCAAGTAGAGCGGGACCGGGCTGCCAGGCCTGTCTA
>JBCDIW010000001.1:0-527187 GCA_038748515.1 Pseudomonadota bacterium | reverse complement strand
GTATATTGAGATCTTCTACAACCGGATCCGGAAACAAGCGCGCCTCGGTTATTTATCACCGGTACAGTTCGCTATGCAGCACCGCCATAGGCAGGCGGCACATTGAGCCGGTGGGCTCTACGGAAATCGACCGACCTCACAACTGGATCAGATGAGAATGGATTCACTACGATTGGCGGCGTCGCTGAATCTGAACGATTGGTGCCTCGCAGCAGGCTTCATCCGCAATCTGGTATGGGACAAGCTTCACTCCTACGCCGCCGCGACGCCCTTGAACGATATCGACCTGATTTACTTCGATCCGGCTTCAGACTCAACGGATACCGACAAGATCATCGAGCGTGAGTTGAAAATGACTTCAAGCCTACCCTGGTCCGTAAAAAACCAGGCTCGCATGCATCTTCGAAATGAAGACGCTCCCTACTTGTCCACGGAGCATGCCATGAAGCACTGGGTAGAGCTCGAAACCGCCGTGGGTGTTCGTGTTTCCGCATCGGGTGAGCTGGAATTGGTGGCTCCGTTTGGCGTGGCCGGTCTTTTTGCCGGTACCGTTACCATCAATCCGGCGAGGCGAAAGTGTTCCGCTTTCAGAAATCGCATTGTGAGTAAGCGTTGGCTTGAATTGTGGCCAGGCCTGGAGATTGTCGATGCGTAGCAAGTTGAGACGGCTGCTACACATCGCGCGGGAGCGTCCGCCGCGTAGCCGTGGCAGCGCGAGGCATCGGCTTACGTTCACGCCGGTCGGGTCCTAGACGCTCGACATGGAGACCAGCTCGTACCAGCTGTTGAAGATCCATAGCTTGAATGCAGTAGATCTGTCGAAAGACGCTGTACACGTTTACGTCGGACTGGGTGTATTCCTGTTCACCGTCGTGGCCTGGCAAAAGCGAAGGTTTACGTGGCTGAGCCTGGTGCCGGTTGTTTGCGTGGCGCTTGCTATGGAGACTCTGGACTTGCACGACGATTCTCGGTCCTTGGGCTACCTTCGGTGGGGTGCGAGTGTGCATGACGTCGTCAATACACTGTTCTGGCCTTCGATTCTTGTTGTCCTTGGCAGGCTTGGGCTGGTCAGGTGAGCATTTGTGGCGAACGGTCGATCGACCGAGTCGAGTACACTCGAGCTCTCCCGCTGCAGAACGCCAGTGAGACCGTGTTGTTCTCGACCTTTCGCGCGGGCACGCGCATTGCTGCGTCGTGATCGGTACATTCTTCAGGCGGAATGTTGTGGTTTCCATGATACTGGATGGAGTGGAAGTACCGCTCTGCTGGGCGGTCAAAGCTGAGGGTCCGCACCGCGGCTGCAGTCAGTGTCGCGAGGTGCACTCCGGGGAGGATCGATATGTCAGACGATAAGGAACGCAGTGAACCCGTTGTACCAAGGCGGGCCGATGATGCGATCGTTGTGGGTATCGGTCTCGGGGCGGCCTTTGGTGTGGTTGGAGGCCTGCTTATCGAGAACATCGGTCTGGGCATCACTATCGGGGTAGGCATTGGTACCGCACTCGGCGCTGCTACGCCTTCGGCGCTACCTCCCGCCCTCGGCTCTTTGTTGGGTCTAGCGACATGAAGCTAAACGCCTTTGGTCGACAGCTAGTTGTCCTTCAAGTGAACGAAGGTTGGGAGGTTTTGGAGGAGGGCAATGAGGGAAAGCGCCGATTAGCCCGGGACATCGTCATACCTGCTTCCGTGTCTGAAGATGAAATCGTGGGCTACGTTTCGGACCTGTTGCACGAGTACGCCAGCGAAAAGCATCCGGGAGTCGAGATCATCGGATAAGTGCGCCGGGTTCACCGATCGAGCACCGACGACGCAGATACTGCGGATTTACAAAGCGGAGCAACATCTCAGAGCTGCCAGAACGCTCCCCATCGATTTGCAAGAACCGTAGAGCGAGGCCGCTGCACTCGCTCGAAGCGCGAGGTGACTAAGGCATGACCGAATCCAAAAGTCTGGCAGGAGTCATGGGGCCCTTGCTCATCGCCATGATTGCAACGGAAAGTCCCCTGGTGAACCCCGGCCTCTACGATACGCAAATACCCCCCGTGGTTTACCTGTCCGGAACGTTGATGTTTCTTGGTGGATTTTGCGTGATTCGCGTACACAACAAGTGGCGAAAGGACTGGTCAACGTTGGTTACGATCGTCGGTTGGGCGGCGTTGCTGCTTGGCTTGTCGAGGATGACGTTTCCTCACGAATACATAGCGACGGCAGGGGGTAACTCGCATCCCATACTCGTGGTTGAAGCTATTCTTCTGGCCGTAGGGGGGTTCCTTACCTACAAGGCCTACTTGACCCAGCCCTCGCTATAGTAGCGTTGGGGCGACGGCATGAGTACATCAGGTAGAACCTGGCACCAGGTCGACTGATGCCATATCGAGCCCCCCGGTACTTGCCGACGGTTTTCATCGTTCGGGATCTCTGCAGCCACGCTCACGGAAGGCATCATGTTGGCGCTCATGCCGGATTACGTTTTTCCCGGCCCTGGCTGTCGGGCAACTGAGGGGATCTCTACTGGGGCCTGCGTTACGTGGGTTATCGAAACGGTCTCAGGGGCGATGGTCGTCCCGGGCCGTTGCGGGCGCTAGGCGGTGAGCGAGGCTGTGCAACGTGCTGCCAGCGCAGTGTTCTACGTGGTAGCGCTGTTCTACGGCTATGGTGCGCTTGTCCATGTCCTTAATATTGCTGGCTTGAATGGATTCGACTGGCTCCAGGCGCCTTTGAAGTGGCAGATTTTGGACATCACCTATCTGTTGCTCGACTTGATTGTTTGTATCGGCTTCGTATTGCGCAGGCGGCTGAGCGTGGCGGCATTCATGGCTGCGGCTATCAGTCAGGTTTTTCTCTATACGGTATTTCGAGACTGGATTATTGATGTACCGGCCGCATTCGCTGTGACTCCGGAACAGGAGAGCTACCTGACCAAACTGGTCGTTTTTCACGTCGCCAGTCTGTTGTTCGTTGCGTTGTCTTATCGAGCGGCTGGGAGGACCTTTTTCGGTGGTCGGGGGTCCGAAGCACCTTGAAGCGGCCAGCTGGCATGCGACGTTACGCCGGTGCGAGATTTACCTCGCAGTCCGCACCTTGTTTATGGGGTGTCGCTGACAGTCACCCGCTGCTACGCCGCCTCGGTAAGAAACTGCTCTTCGATCAGCCGAGCAAACAGCCGAGCAAACAGCCGAGCTAAAGCCGGTGGGCCCGGTTTTTCGACAAGCATTTGCAGGCGAGGAGTTTCACGGGGCCGTTGATCAGATATTCCCCGCTTGCGACTCGCTTGGACCATGCTTCCGTTAAGCAATCGCTCTGATCGATGTGCGAGGTTTTCTTGCGAGTACTGGGATGGGTTTACGGTGAATCTTCAGCCTGTCCATTCATTGCTCTGTGCGTGCACGCCGGCTTCGACCCCCGCTGCGCGCTCCCGGCGCCTAAACTATTGGGGCTACACGCAGTAATGTCCAGCAGAGAGCGAAGGTCCCGCAGGATGTTATTCAATGTCACCTGTAACCCATGGCAAACCGAGGGGTAGCCGTGCATATTCTGATCGGACTCATCACCGCCATTGCCACACTGCTGTTTGCTCTCGAAAAACTGGGCGTCGATATCGGATGGCTCAATCCCTGGGCGTGGCAGCGGCGTCGACGTTGGGTCAAACAGCTCAGCGTCAATCCTGCCTTCAATCTTGAAAGCCCCCTGGAAGCCGTGGCGCTGCTCCTCTTGGCTACCGCCAGGATAGACGGTGATTTATCGTCTGAAGAGAAGACGGAGCTTCGGAAGCTCTTCGAAGACGAGCTGAAGCAAAGTCCGGAGAATGCTTCTTCACTGCTGCGGTCCAGTACCTATCTGCTTGCAGATGGCGAGGCGGTTTTTGCAAGACCGGAGGACGTCCTCGAGAAGAGTATTGCGAAATTCTCTCCAGAGCAGAAATCCTCGACGCTCGAGATGCTGCGGAAAATCTCCGTGGTAGGAAGCGAGCAAAGCGACGCTCAGAGAGCCTTCATTTCTAAAATCGCTGTCCTGTTCCAGCCAGAGAGGCCCTCCGGGGACTGGTCCTGACGGACATGGGCGGGACGTATCAGGAATAAAAAAAGGTCCCGGTCAGCCGCTACAGGCTGCGTGTTATCGTCGTTCCAGCGTTGTGGGGCGCGTATAAGACCTGCGCGTCCGAGATTAGCTGGGAATGTGCGATGAGTGATTTACCAGAGGGATTTGAGCCGATTTTCAGAAGCAGCCCCTACCTGGATCTCCTGGGGCCCATCTACAACAGACGAGACGACGATGGTCTGGTTCTGGGTATCAAAGCGGAAGACAAGCACTGCAATGCGCGTGGCGTGGTTCACGGAGGTGTCTTCAGCAGTCTTGCCGACGTAGCGCTGGGCTATAGCGCTGCGTTTCGAGGTGAGGTCCCGGTAATGATGGCCACGGCCAGCTTGACGGTCGACTACGCCGGCACGGCAAGTCTCGGCGATTGGATCGAGATTCATACCGATGTGCAAAAGGTGGGTAACACTCTCGCTTTTGCCAGCTGCTACTTTCTGGTCAGGGGAAAGCGCATCGTCAGAGCGAGCGGTGTCTTTGCCGTCGCGAAAACATGAAAGCACCGCCAGACCCTGGACTGCGGTAGATTGCAATAAGTAGCGTCGGTCGCGGTTCCATTTACTCCGGTTCGATTCGTCAGTTCTGCGCATGTACGATGCCGGGTAGGACCGCGCGTTCTGCGCGGCCGCTAGGAAGGTCGGCCGGCCTTGCCCGTCGGTTTCGCGAGGAAAGGCACGGCCTGACAGACAGGGAAATACGGTGCGAGCGAACGTCCGGAACCTGAAACTGATCCGGCACTTGTGGACCTGGGGATCCTTTGCTCGCGAGGCGGAGCCCAGAGAACTCATGCTGCTCAAGCTGCGCTGCTGCCTGTGCGGGTGTTCCCGACTTATTCGTCTTTACCAGGGTGATAGCGGAATACGCTGCCCCCGATGCTTTGGCGGCACCACCGCGATGTCACTGGCGCTGGTCCTGGAACAGGAACTCCCGGCGGCGCCGATCAATCGCGTGTACGAACTCTCATCCAGTGGCCCGTTCTTTCGGTATCTCAAGCGCAAATTTCCATCTGTCACCGGATCGGAGTATTGGCCCGACGTCGCGCCCGGTGAATGGAAGGGCGCCTATCAATGTCAGAACGTGGAGGATCTGACCTACGCAGACGCTTCCTTCGATCTCGTAACGTCCTCGGAAGTGTTTGAACACGTGGTAGACGATCGGCAAGGGTTCCGAGAGGTCCATCGAGTGCTGACCTCGAATGGCGTACTGGTCTTTTCGGTACCCATCGCGCTCCGAAAGCAAACCCTTGAACGGGCAATGCTAAAGGACGGGGTGCTGCATCATCTCGAAAAGCCCGAGTATCACGACGACGAACTTCGGGGAAGGAAAAAAGTCCTGGCCTTCAGGAGTTATGGCGCCGATATAGTCGACCGTTTACTGGAGGCCGGCTTCCGGCACGCCAGCATCAACAAAAACGCGATGGGCCGGTTTCACGGCGAGGGCCGCGCGATTATCGTCGCTCGCGCGTGACAATCCGCTTTTCGGCGAAGGGGGTGGATTCGTTTACTCCCTATGCACGAACGCTAATACGTTGAGCGAGGCCGAGCGACCAGGTATTGGCGTCACTACGCAAGCTAGCGCAAGGGAACATCAAGTTCTTTAAGCATGGCAATCATATCTTCGGCAGACGTGCGTGGATCCACATTGCTGTCGATGGCAACCACGACGCCCTCGGTATCAATGTAAACGGTATGGCGAAGCGCGAATCGGTCCTGGTAAAGAACGCCGTAAGCCGCGGCTACTTCCTTGCTGGCGTCGCTTAGTAGCGGGAAATCGGCGTCGTTGCTCTCAGCGAAGCGTCTATTCTCATCAAGCGGGTCCACGCTGGCCATAAAGTAGGTGACGTCAAAGCGACGCAGTTCCGGACCGTTCTTTGTCAGGGATTTGCACTCGATCGTACACCCGCTAGTAAATGCACGAGGAAACCAGGCCAGAATGACCGCCTGTTTACCACGATAGTCCGAAAGACGATAGGTGTTTCCATCGCTTGCCGGAAGCTCAAAGTCTGGAGCCGTATCCCCGACTTCCAGTGCCATGGCCATGCTGCAGAAAACAAACGCAAGCGCGGCGAAAGCGTATCGAAAAGCAGATACCGATGGGATTCCCAGCAATGTCATAGCGTTGTTCCTTAAAGGGCTCTCGATTTTTTACGCGGGCGTGCCCGTTGAACGATATAGCGTAGCGCGTGCCGAGGATTTAAGGGAGGGGCTAGCGCGGCGCATGGGGAGTATCGCTTGATGTAACAACAAAATTACAGCAATTAATGTGCTATAAAACTTACAGTCTCTCCATCACGCACAGTTATGACCGGGCGGTTTCACCGCGCCAGGAGGCCTTACGCCCCGTGAAACACCCTAAACCTCATACTCACCAGCGCAGTTTGCAAGTGATTGCCGCCGCGCTGATTGTCTTCGCGACGATTGGCATGGGGAGTCGCGCTTTGGCCCAGGTCGGCGAGGCTCTCGTGCCTACGCTCAAGCCTACGGTGCGGGATATCGTGGAGTACGACGAATACACCGGGCGCTTTGCGGCCGTGAATCGGGTCGAGATTCGGGCTCGCGTCTCCGGTTATCTCGCTGATATTCGCTTTGATGGAGGCGAAGTCGTGAGCGCCGGGGAGACTCTCGTCGTCATTGACCAGCGCCCCTACCGCATCGCAGTGCAGGCCGTCGAGGCAGAACTCGCCGAGGTAAAAGCGGCGCGAGACCTGGCAAAGCTCGAGGCTGATCGCGCCAAGGCCCTGCGCGCCGATCGGGCTATTTCGGAGGAAGATAGAGATCGTCGCGTTCAACAGGAACTGGCTGCGATTGCCCGGGTTGCCCGCGTCGAGGCTGCTCTGGCCCGCGCGCAGCTCGATCTGGAATACACCGAAGTAAAGGCGCCTATCGATGGCCGCGTAAGCCGTCGTCTTGTTGATGCGGGCAATCTCGTTACCGGCGGAGACGTGCAGGGAACGCTGATCACGACGATCGTCCAGGAAGATCCCATTCACTTTTACTTCGACGTCAGCGAGGCCGATTTCCTCCGCTATACCCGGCTGAGCGAGAGCGGTGCTCGTCCTTCCTCGCGCACGACTCCGAACGCTGTAAGCGTGAAGCTACTCGACGAAGACGACTATCTGCATCACGGCGTCATGGACTTTGTCGACAATGAACTCGATCCAACTTCTGGCACCCTGGAGGGCCGAGCGGTGCTCTCCAACCGCAACGGCCTGCTTCAACCAGGCGTGTTCGGGCGCCTTCGTCTCCTCGGCAGCGGTGAGTATGAAGCGGTACTTCTCCCCGACAACGTCATCCAGTTTGACCAGTCACGGCAGTTCGTATTCATCGTTGAAGATGATGGGACGGTAGGGCGGACATTCGTCAACCTTGGGCCGATTATCGATGGGGAGCGCCTCATCCGTAGTGGACTGACGGGGGCCGAGACTGTGATCTCCGGAGCGTTTCATCGCGTGCGTATGGGCGCCAGCGTGGTGACAGAAAACGCCGGTTCCTGAGCTGTCGAAACCCCAGGGAGAGCTATGGGATTCACGCATTTTTTCATCGAACGTCCGATCTTCGCCAGCGTCGTTTCTATTTTTCTAACGCTGCTCGGCGCTCTCGCGTACAACTCGCTTCCCGTAACGCAATACCCGGAGGTTGCGCCACCCACGATTCAGGTGCGCGCTAGCTATCCGGGTGCGAGTGCCGAGATTGTGGCGGACTCCGTGGCGACGCCGCTGGAACAGGAGATCAATGGCGTCGAAAACATGCTCTACATGATGTCCCAGGCGACGGGCGACGGAAATCTCACTCTTACGATTACCTTCGAACTCGGTACTGACCTCGACGACGCACAGGTGCTGGTTCAGAACCGCGTCGCCATTGCGGAGCCCCGACTTCCTGAAGCGGTGCGCCGACTGGGCGTGGTGACGCAGAAAAACTCCCCGGACCTGATGATGGTCGTGAACCTGTACTCGCCGGACGAGACCTACGATCAGCTGTACATCGCCAACTATGCGGTGCTGCAGCTCCGCGATACGCTCTCGCGCATCAACGGTGTCGGGCAGATTCTGCTGTTCGGCGCGAGTGAGTACGCCATGCGCATCTGGCTCGATCCGAGTCTGGTGCAAGCCGTGGGGCTCACCGCCGGTGAGGTCGTCTCGGCGCTGCGAGCGCAGAACCTTCAGGTGGCTGCGGGGGTGATGAACCAGCCGCCCTCAGACAGTCCGCAGGCTTTTGAAATCGGAGTTCAAACCCAGGGCCGCCTCATGCGGGCCGAGGAGTTCGCCGACATCGTCGTGACCACGACGGATGAGGGGCGGGTGGTGCGTCTCCGGGATATCGGGCGCACGGAACTCGGAGCGCAAAGCTATGCCACAAAGGGCTACCTCGGTGATCGGCCCGCCATTGCGCTACCCATATTCCAGACACCGGGAACGAACGCGATAGCCACGGCGGCCGAGATCCAGGACACCATGGCCCGCCTGTCGGAAGACTTCCCTCCGGGACTGGAATACGAAATCGCCTATAACCCGACGGAGTTTGTAAAGTCTTCCGTGGCGGCGGTCATCACCACGATTCTCGAGGCCGTGGCGCTCGTTGTGCTGGTCGTAATTCTGTTTCTACAGAGCTGGCGGGCATCCCTGATCCCGATTCTCGCGATCCCCGTTTCCCTGATCGGGACCTTTGCCGTCATGGCGGCGTTCGGCTTCAGCCTGAATAATCTGACGCTCTTTGGGCTCGTGCTGGCGATCGGCATCGTGGTGGATGACGCGATCGTTGTGGTGGAAAACGTGGAGCGAAACATCAGCGACGGTCTTTCGCCCCGAGAGGCCGCGCACCGGACCATGGACGAGGTCGGGGGCGCTCTGATCTCCATCGCCCTCGTGCTTTCCGCGGTCTTCGTACCCGCGGCGTTTGTCAGTGGCATCACAGGGCAGTTCTTCCGCCAGTTTGCCCTGACCATCGCCACGGCAACGCTGATTTCCGCGCTGGTGTCCCTGACGCTGAGCCCCGCGCTGTCCGCGCTGCTGCTCAAGGCACATGACGAGCACGCTGATAGAGGTGTTCTCCAGCGCGTCCTCGGCGCTTTCTTCAACGGCTTCAATCGCTTGCTGGAGAGTTTCGCGGGAGGCTACGGCGCGGTGGTCGGAAAGCTGGTTCGCCGCACCGCGATAGTCATGGTGGTGTACCTGGGTCTCATGGGGCTGACGGGCTTCCAGTTCAGCATCGTGCCCGGCGGTTTCATCCCGGCGCAGGATCAGGGCTACGCCATCGTCGCCATTCAGTTGCCGCCCGGTGCAGAGCTGGCGCGCACCGATGCCGTGGTCGCCGAGGCAACGGAGCGGCTCCTGAATATTGAAGGCATCAGCAACTCCGTCGGCTTCGCCGGCTTCTCGGGCGCCACCTTCACCAATGCGCCGAATGCCGCCGCAATTTTTCCGGTCTTCGATTCTTTTGAAGAGCGGGCGGCTCGCGGCATTTCCTTCGATGCGCTTCTGGGACAGATGAGGGGTGCCATGGCGGGGATCGAAGAGGCGTTTGTGCTCGTCATCCCACCGCCACCGGTTCGTGGTATCGGCAACGCGGGCGGATTTCGGATGATGATCCAGGATCGTCGCGGACGCGGTCTGGATACGCTGGTGGCCTCTACCTACGACATGGTCGGTAGCGCCAATCAGACGCCCGGTCTTGCCAACGTGTTCACGCTTTTCGAGACGAGTACACCGCAGCTCTACCTCGATGTGGATCGGGTGCGGGCACAGAAACTGGGGGTCCCGATCAGCAACGTGTTCGAAGCGCTCGAGGTCTACTTCGGCTCGGCCTTTGTAAACGACTTCAATTTTCTCGGGCGTACTTTTCGCGTGACCGCTCAGGCCGACAGCCCGGAGCGTCAGTCTCCCCGAGATCTCCTGGCGCTGCGTACGCAGAACCGTTTTGGCGAGTCCGTGCCCCTGGGGTCAGTTGCGACGGCCCAGTACAGGACCGCGCCCTATCGTGTGGTGCGCTACAACCTCTATCCCGCGGCGTCGGTGTTTGGGGACACCGTTCCGGGTACGAGCTCGGGAGAAGCGCTTAACGCCATGGAAGCGCTGGCTGCCGAAAGACTTCCGGACGGGCTCTCCTACGAGTGGACCGAACTTGCCTATCAACAGAAGCAGGCGGGTAACACGGGCGTGATTGCCTTCGGCCTCGCAGTGCTTTTTGTATTCCTGCTACTCGCGGCCCAGTACGAAAGCTGGGCGCTGCCGCTTTCGATTGTGCTTATTGTGCCCATGTGTCTGCTGTCTGCCATGCTGGGTGTGTGGATCGCCGGCTGGGACAACAACATCCTGGTGCAGGTGGGACTGATCGTTCTCGTCGGTCTTGCCGCGAAGAACGCCATCCTCATTGTAGAGTTTGCCCGGCAAAGAGAGAGCGAGGGCGAAGAGCGCTCCCTGGCCGCGGTCACCGCGGCGAAGCTTCGCCTGCGCCCCATCCTCATGACGTCCTTCGCCTTCATCCTAGGCGTGGTTCCTCTGGTAATCGCATCGGGGCCCGGTGCTGAAATGCGCCAGGCGCTTGGCGTGACTGTGTTCTCCGGGATGCTGGGCGTCACCTTTTTCGGGCTGTTGTTCACACCGGTTTTCTACGTGCTGTGCCGGCGCCTGGCGAGCGGCGCCGGGCGTCAGACCGTTGACCTCGCGGCGAAGAGCGAGGCGGCGATGTAGCCCAGCAGTGCGAGGGTGGACGCGCCAAGCATGATGGCGAAGAGCCCGGACGCTCCGAGATGCTGAAGCAGTCCTACCGTCTGCGCCGCGACGGCACTCACCGTGAGCTGAACGAAGGAGAACAGGCCTGATCCGGCGCCGGCGTTGTTCCCGGCAGCCGCTAACATGCCCGCCTGGGCTCCCGGGAGCGCAATTCCCGAGGCGACACCCAGCACGGCGGCGGGAATGAAGAGCGCAAGCGGCTCCAGAGCGAGACCGGACGTCCACAGGAAGCCAAGCAGGCAGGCCGCCAGCCCTGCAGCGGCGCCCGTGCTGGTGAGTCGTTCGTTGCTCAGGCGTTCGGCATAGCGGCCGGCGATAAGGCTGCCCAGGAAGTAGCCGAAAGGCACGAGTACAAAATACAGTCCGTAGACCGTTGCCGGGTAGCCGAGGATCTCGGACATGATGTAGGGCGCGCCCGCCACGAAGCCAAAAAACGCGGCCTGGCTCATGGTCCCGAAGAGCAGAAACTTCAGGTAGTTCGCGTTGCCAAGTACGCGCAGGTAGCCCGAGCCCAGGGGCATGCGCTCCTGATGGAGTCCGTCGGGGCGAGTCTCCGGCAGCCGCATCGCCACAGTTGCGAGCAGCAGCGCAGCGACGATGGCGATAACTACGAAAATCGCGCGCCAGCCAACGCCGTCGATCAGTACACCGCCCATGATGGGTCCCAGCATCGGTGCCAGGGTCATGGCCGCCGTGATGTAGGCGAGCACGCCGGTCGATTTTTCGTCACCGTACACGTCGCGAACGATGACCCGCGCCAACACGAAACCGGTGCTGGCTCCCGCGGCCTGGAGTGCCCGCCCCGCAATCACCAGCTCGATCTGCGGACCGATGGCGCACAGGACGCTGCCGAGCAAACCCATAAAAATTCCCGCCAGGAGAACGGGTCGGCGTCCGAAGCGATCGGCGAGACTGCCGTAGGCCAGGGAGGCGACCGCCATGGTGAGTATGGATACCGACAGGGTCAACTGCGCCACGGAGGCGGTTACCGCGAACTCCGCCGCAATCGCCGGGATCGCCGGTACAAACGACGACATGGCCAGGGGTCCCAGCGACGTCACCATAACCAGGGTCAGCAGGAAGAGTCGGGACTGGGCCAGATCGGCGCAGGCCGCGGAGCGTCGCTCCCGGCAGGGCAGTTCCGCGGAATCCGAACAGGGGCAACAGGGGTTCACGCCCGATGCGCGACCGTCGTTCTGCAGTGTCTTGCGAGAGCAGTCCATGGGCGATCAGGCCTGCTCGTTCCGTGCGATCTCGCGCACGACCCGGGCAATATCTTCCGGTTCCATGCGCACGCTCGGGTCGCGGTTCACGAAGGCAGCGCGTACCTTACTCTGAGCGTCGACAACGAAGGTGGCGGGGTAGGGGACATTGAGCGCTTCGTGGCCGGCGGGCGGGGCCAGCCCCTCGGCCTCGTAGATCGGCGCGAGCAGCGGGGCGATGGACAGGCGCAGGCCGTAGCGGTCGGCGAGTTCATTGTCCGCGTCATGCAGGATGGGAAAGCGCAGACCGTTCTCGCGCGCTGTGGTTTGGGCGTCGGACGACGGCTCCGGTGAAATCGCCACGATCTGGCCACCGTGCGTTTCGATGGCCGCGGAGCGGCGCTGCAGTGCGCGCAGAGCCATGGCGCAGTGTGCGCACCAGCCGCCGCGATAGAACGAAATCACCAGGGTGGACTGAACGTCTCGCAGGGCAAAGGAACGACCGCGGTGATCGATCAGGCAAAACTCCGGTGCGCATTCGCCTTCCGCGGGCGGCGCCGGTTCCACTCGGGATTCGTAACTGGACTGCAGCTCATCGAGCGCCCTTTGCCGCACGGCGGCAGGTAGCGGCGCCAGATAAATCGACAAATAGTCGCGGTTCTGTTCTCCGAGGGTGGGCCTGGACGGAGTTTTCATGGCTGACTCCTATGCAGTCGTTGGGCTGCGGGAATCTGGAGTCGCGCCAAGTGGTCGACTCCAGCTCACGGCTTCGGTAATTATGCCGTGCCTCGGGCATCGGCGTACGCGGCGTCTCCACGATCTGATTCCTGCCGATCTTCGGTCTGCAGGTTGCGGGGCTCGCCCCGGGAGCCTCCGAAGAGGTTCCCAAGCCACTCCGTGGCGACGTAGAACACCGGTGTGAACAGAAGACCGAAGCCCGTGACGCCGAGCATGCCGAAGAACACCGCAGTGCCGAGCGACTGACGCATTTCGTAGCCGGCGCCCGTTCCCAGCATCAGCGGTAGCACGCCAAGAATGAAGGCGAAAGACGTCATGACGATGGGCCGCAGGCGCAGCCGCGCGGCCTCTACGGCTGCGGCCTCGGCGCTCGCTCCGCGCTCCCGTGCCTGCCGGGCGAACTCCACGATGAGAATCGCGTTCTTGGCCGCGAGGCCGATCAGCACCACGAAGCCGATCTGGACGAGGATGTTCATATCCAGGCCGCGGGCGAGGACGCCGGTCAGGGAAGCGAGGAGAGACATGGGTACGATAAGGATGACCGCGAAGGGCAGGGTCAGGCTCTCGTACTGGGCGGCGAGGAGAAGGAACACGAACAGTACGGCAAGGCCGAAGGCGACAAGCGCCGTGCCCGATGCACTGCGTTCCTGGAGCGCCAGTTCGGTCCACTCGAAACCAAAGCCTGGGGCCAGGCTTGTGGCCGCCAGCGCTTCCACCGTATCCAGCGCCTCGCCCGTGGAGTAGCCGGGCACAACATCACCCTGGACCGCCGCCGCGGGGTACAGGTTGTAGCGTGCCACGCGGTTGGGTCCGGTGATGTCTTCGAAGGTTGCCACGGTACCGATGGGCACCATCTCACCGTCCGCATTGCGCGCCCTCAGGCGGGCGATGTCTTCTTTGCTCTTGCGGAAGCGGTCCTCGGCCTGAGCGGTGACCGTGAAGGTGCGACCAAAGGCGTTGAAGTCGTTCACGTAGGCGGAGCCGAGATAGATCTCCAGCGTGGAGAAAACGTCTTCCACCGATACGCCGAGCTGTTCTGCTTTCACCCGATCAATGTCTGTGAATAGCTGCGGGGTCTTCGTATTGAACGTTGTGAAGGCGGACGTCGTCGCATCGGCGCCGTTCGCCGCCATGGCCAGACTCCAGGCCTGGGCCTCCAGGGCCTCGTAGCCGATGCCGGCACGATCCTGAACATAAACCTTGAAGCCACCGGCATTGCCGATACCACGCACCGGTGGGGGTGGAATGACCAGGACAAAGGCGTCGCGAACATCGGCGAGGGACGAGCGGAGGTCGCCGAGAATCCGATCCCGGTCGAAGCCTGCGCCCACCCGGTCGCCGATGTCGGTCATGGTGAAGAAGACCGCCGCGGCGTTTGACGCCGTGGTGAGCGTCGCACCGTCGAGTCCCGCAAAGGCCGCCGCATGCTCGATGTGCTCGTGGGCCAGGCCCTTCTCGATCACTGTGTCCATTACCGCTTCGGTGCGCGCCAGGGAGGCGCCCGGGGGGAGCTGTACCACGGTGATCAGGTAGTTCTGGTCGACCGGCGGAACGAAGCCCTGGGCTGCGTTGTTGAACTGGTAGCCGGTCGCGAACAGCAGACCGCCGTACACCAGCAGTACGCCCAGGGCGAGGCGGACGAGCTTGCGCACGAGACTCGCGTAGCCGCTCGCCGCGGCGTCGAAGCCGCGGTCAAAGCCGCAGAAGAAGGCGGCCAGGGGCCGCTCCCAAAGTTTCAGCTCGCCGGCAGCCTTGCGCGGCCTGAGCAGAAGAGCGGACAGGGCCGGGGACAGGGTGAGGGACACACCGGCAGAGATGACCGTTGCGGACGCCACGGTCACCGCGAACTGGCGATAGAACTCACCGGAGATGCCCTCCAGGAACGCCGTCGGGATAAACACCGCGGAGAGCACCAGGGCGATGGAGATCAGCGCGCCGCCCACTTCGTCCATGGTGGAGACCGCGGCTTCCCGCGGCGTCATACCTTCGTGGATCTTTCTCTCCACGTTCTCGACAACCACGATCGCGTCATCCACCACGATGCCAATGGCCAGCACGAGACCGAACAGCGACAGATTGTTCAGCGAAAAGCCGAAGGCCTGCATGACCACGAAGGTGCCGATCAGGGAGATGGGAATGGCCAGGATCGGAATGATCGACGCGCGGATGCTCTGCAGGAAGACGAAGACCACCAGAGACACCAGGATCACGGCTTCGAGGATTGTCTTCTCAACTTCGTGGATGGATTCTGCGACAAACTCCGTCGGGTTCCAGATGACCTCATAATCCAGGCCGTCGGGGAAGTCGCGGGACATTTCCTCGACGGTGTCGAGAATGCGCTCCGCCGTTTCCAGCGCGTTGGAGCCGGGCTGCTGATTGAACAGCATGGCGAGGGCCGGGTACTGGTCAAGTTTCGCATTGGTGTTGTAGTCCCGGGCACCCAGCTCAACGCGGGCCACGTCACGCAGACGCACCTGGCGACCGTCGGTCTCCGTTTTGACGATGATGTCTTCAAAGGCCTCGGGCTCCGAGAGCCGGCCCAGCGTTTGCACGCTTACCTCGAAGGCGCCCTGAGCACCCGTGGGAGGCGCATCGAGCACGCCGCCGGCCACTTCCACGTTCTGGCTGCGCAGGGCGGTCAGGATGTCGCCGCCCGTGAGGCCCAGCGCCGCGGCGCGATCCGGATCGATCCAGACGCGCATCGAGAACTCCCGAAAGCCAAAGGACTGAATCTGCCCTACACCCTCAAGCCGCTGCAGGCGGTCGCGCATCTGCAGGCGGGCGTAGTTGGAAATGTAAAGCTGGTCCCGGCTTTCATCCGGGGAATACAGGTGCACGACCAGGAGGGCGTCCGGGTTTGCCTTTGCCGTCGAGATGCCGAGGCGACGCACGGGCTCCGGGAGCCGGGGCTCGGCGAGGGCGACGCGGTTCTGGACCAGCACCTGAGCAGTATCGAGGTCCGTGCCGGGCTCGAAGGTCACAGTGACGGTTGAAGTTCCCGCCGACGTCGACTGCGATGCGATGTAGAGCATGCCCTCGACGCCGTTGATTTCCTCTTCCAGCGTGGCGGCAACGGTATCGGCAATCGTCTCGGCGGAAGCACCTGGGTAGGTGGCATTGACCTGGATTGTCGGCGGGGCGATGTCCGGGTATTGGGCAACGGGCAGCGACTTGTAGGCCACGGCCCCCACGATCATTACCAGGGTCCAGATGACGCTGGCGAAGATCGGTCTATCGATGAAGAAGTGAGCGAAGCGCATGGCAATGACTCCTCTGGGTGAGCGCGCTAGCGCGCAGCGATTTGTTTGCTGTTCGCGGGAACCGGGACGACCGTGCCGCCGGCCTGCACAAATTGAGTGCCGGAAACAATCACCTGATCGCTGGGCTCCAGGCCCTGGCGCACAACGCGCAGTCCGTCGACGATGGGCCCAAGCTCGATGGGCTGGCGGTGGGCCGTATTGGCGTCGGCGGTCGTCCAGACAAACTTTTGACCCTGGTCGGTTTGCACCGCGGCGTCGGGGATCAGCACGGCGCTGTATTCGCCGGAGGCCACAAGCTGCAGACGACCGAACATTCCGGGTGAGAGCACGCCGTCGGGGTTGGCCAGAGTGGCGCGGCCGCGCATGGTGCCCGTGGAGCGGTCAAGCTGGTTGTCGACAAAGGATAGAAAGCCGCCGTGTTCGAAGCGCTCCTCGTCCATGAGCTTTACGCGCACCGGATGGGCAACGTCGCGGCCGCTCTCCCGCGAGCCGTCCCTGGCCAGGCGCAGATACTTGAGGTAGTCCGCCTCGCTGGCGGTGAATTCAAAGTGGATGGGATCGAGGGAAACGACGGTGCTCAGGAGTGTTCCTCCCGCCGCGCCTCCGACGATGAGGTTCCCTTCGCTGACGAAGTCGTCAGAGATGCGTCCGGTGACGGGCGCGCGTACTTCCGTGAACTCCAGATTGAGCGCGGCTCGGGTCACGTCTGCTTTGGCCGACTCGCGCTGGGCCTCGGCCTGGCGCATAACGCGTACCCGGCGATCTGCCTCTTCCTGGCTGATGGCCCGGCGCTGCAAAAGACTTTGGCCCCGGACCGATTCGCTTCGTGCGTTATCGAGGGCGGCTTCGGCGCTCGCCAGTGCCGCTTCGGCGGAGGCCAGTTCGGCTTCGAAGGGGCGCGGATCGATACGGAACAGCAGATCACCCTCCTGGACGATGTCTCCGCCGGTGAAGGCGATATTGGTGAGGTAGCCCGATACGCGGGCGCGGATTTCCACGTTGTGTACCGCTTCGAAGCGGCCCGTGTACTCGTCCCACTCGGTGATGGATCGAACCGTGGGCTGAGCAACGGTGACCATCGGCCCCGCGGGTGCTTGCACCGCCGGTGCTTCTTCCGCGGTGACGTTGCTTACCTGGCCCGTACCCAAAGCGACGGCCACAGCCGCGGCGAGGCCGCTCACAGCGTAGAGGGAGGCTTTCTTAACTCTTCGTGTGTTCATGAGATGACTCCGGATTTGTCGGCCGTAGCCGCTATCGCGGTCCGGTCGGTTATTGACGAGCGCAGAATAGATCGGGTTTATTCGATTGATAATGGCAGTCAATGTTTAATGATCAGGAAGATAATATTTGTGATCTGAGTTGCGACTCGTTTCCAAGCAGGGACTCGCGGCTGTCTTCCAGGAACAGCGCCTGCGATTTACCGAGGTCTATAAATCCTTTTTCTTTGGCAACCAGCGCATCCATGGCCGCGATACCGGCTGCCGACCCCGCGCCCGCGACGTAGTCGTCGAGACTGTCCCAACGCAGGGTAATGCGACCGTGAAAGCGGTTTTCGTCGAGTTTTCTTTGCCCTGAGAAGCATTTCTCACAGATCGTCTCGAGGGACTGCTGAACACGGGCCTCCTTAATGCCAAGGGCCTCTGCGCTGGCCATAAGGAACGCTTCGTAGCGTGCGCAGGCGCTTTTGAACTGCTCGTTGCTGAGGTCGGCGCGCTTGCGGATCAGATAGCTCAGTTCGGTCATGGGGCTTCTCCCGTGTCAGTGTGGGACGAAGCTTAGGCCTCACTATTAAGCAATAAAATATGGTTTATAGTTGGTTCACTATAAAGTGGAGATTTCTAATGAGCCGATACGCATCGACGACGCTCGCCTCATTCATGCGCACTGCCGAATCCGGGAGTTTTGCCGCGGCCGGGCGCGGTCTCGGAATATCGGCCGCCGCCGTTGGGCAGAATGTGCGCCGCCTGGAAGCGGAGTACGGCGTAAAGCTGTTCAACCGGACGACGCGCAAGATGAGTCTGACCCTTGAGGGTTCGCTGCTGTTCCAGCGTGCGCGAACACCCCTGCGCGAACTGGAAGAGATCGACTTTCTATTTCAAGAGAGCCGCGGCCTCGTGGCGGGACCCCTGCGCATCAGCGCCCCAAAGCGCTTCGCCGTAAAGACTCTGGTGCCGATGCTCTGCGAGTTCCGCGCCGCCCATCCCCTCATCGAGATTGATCTGGATGCAAGCGACAACGTCCGCGACTTCGTCGACGATCCGGTGGATGTGGCGTTTCGCATTGGAGCCCCAACGGACTCGACCATGATTGCCCGCGAACTGTCGCCACTGCCGGTGTACACCATGGCCGCGCCCGCGTACCTCGCGGCGCACGGTAGGCCTACGCACCCTCAGGAACTCGATGCCCACCAGTGCCTCCAGTATCGCTTCACTAACGGCATTCTGTGGGAGTGGGCATTCAGCATCGATGGCGAGATCCAGCGCGTTGCGACCTCGGGCGCTTTTTCCTTCAATGACCCGGAGGCACTGCTGGAGGCGGGGCTTCGAGGCTTTGGCCTGTTTCAGATCGACG
Organism: Pseudomonadota bacterium; assembly: GCA_038748515.1. Classification (GTDB taxonomy): domain Bacteria; phylum Pseudomonadota; class Gammaproteobacteria; order Pseudomonadales; family Halieaceae; genus Congregibacter. Next base: position 508,594 of record JBCDIW010000001.1, on the reverse strand, counting down.
GCTACTATGGCGGCGACGCAGTAAGCAGCGGTGAGCTCGAACTGGTGATGCACAACTTCGCTCCCCAGCTGCAGAGTCTTTATCTCTGCTACGCGTCCCGCGAGAACATGCCTCTGCGCGTGAGGGCGTTTATCGATTTCGTAGCCACGCGCTTCGGTCGCGACTGCTTCATCCTGCCACCGCCGGTTTCCTAGCAGGCCGCGAACTTACCCCGGGCCACCGCGACATGCGCCGCGCAGCGCGGGTTCGTGTCGCGCAGGTCTCACATCCGGGCGTCCCCGGTCCCGCCTTGATGGCTCTTCGGCGCCCGCTACACTCCGTCAAACACCTACCGTCTCCAGGGCGATTGGAAGCGACGTTCGTGGGAGATGACGCTTGCCCCTCTCGCTGGGGTATCGCTGGGAAGTTTTGCCGGGGAAACGCGAGCCATGCATAACAAGAAGCCAGATGAAGGCGTCGAAGAAGTCGAAAAAGTCGAAAAAGTCCAGAAGACTGAGGAACGCTCTGCTTCGTCATCCGGAGTCCTCGCCGGGCTTCTCTTCTATGTGGTGATCGCGCTGCTCTGCTACGCCGCGAGTGCCACCTTTCGAACGTGGATCAATAACCATCTTTATGTTCCGGCGATTATCGCGGTGCTCGTCGCCGGTTCTCTGTTCTTTGCGCGCTTTCGCACGGGAGGCCCCACCGCCCGCATTGGTCTGGTCATCTTCGTGGTTATCCCGCTTATTGCGGGGCTGTTCATTGGCGTTTCGGTACTCAGCGACAGCTACCAGATTGCCGCGTACCGCTGGTTCTTTATTGTCCTGGCGACGACGATGCCGGCATCGCTGTTCTACCTGTTTATCGTCGGTCGCAAGCGCAATCTGCTGCAGGAGTACCTGACCAATATCAACCGCATGGGTCTGCTGGGAAAGCGCGGCGACGAAGGAGATCGCAATCGGGACATACGCGTTCATTCCTACGTACAGAAATTTGAGGTGGCCTACGGTCCCCTGCCTGAGGGTATGGCATCGGATGTGATCGACGGGACGCGAGCCGACCCGTCCTCTGATGTCGTCAAGGCCCTGCTGCGCCGGAATGACGACATGGGTGCGGTTTTTACCCTGGATACCGCGCTTCCCGTGGTCGGCGCGACGGCGCTGATCTTTCTGGGTTGGTTGCTCACTCTTCCTCCCTGGGAGGAGTTTGCGCCGGGCACCGACAAATGGAGCGTTATGTTCGCCCCGCAGCAACTCGCGCTCAACTACGCCTTTCTGGGCGCGTACTTCTTCTGCTTCCAGATGCTGTTCCGGCGCTACGTGCGCAAGGACCTGCGCGCCAATGCCTACGTTGGCGTTTGTCTGCGCATCGTCCTGTCCTTTATCGGAATCTGGGTGGTGGAACAGGCCTGGGACACGCTGTTCGGAGAGCAGGCCCAGGATGCGCTAATGGTGGTCGCCTTTGTAGTCGGTGCCTTTCCTCCGGTGGCCTGGCAGGTCGCGCGATCCGCGTTTCAGAAGATCACCCTGTCGGAGTTTTTCGTTCCGAGCCTGCGCACGGCCATGCCGGTCAATGATCTCGATGGCCTCACGGTCTGGCATGAGGCGCGGCTGCAGGAGGAGGACGTCGAGAACATACCCAACATGGCAACGGCGGACCTCGTGGAGCTGATGCTTAACACACGCTTTCCGCCAAACCGGATCATCGACTGGATGGATCAGGCCATCCTGTACACGCAGCTGGGCTCAGACTCGGTCCAGAGCGCGGAGGGCGGAACAGAAGCAGTGGTCCACGGGCTCAGAAACAGCGCGACTCGCATCGCTTTGGCGCAGCATGGGATCCGCTCCGCCACGGCGCTTCTGCACCGATGTTCGGCGGCATCAGCGGACCCTCAGGGCGAGCTTCGAGCTCTGCACGATGCTCTGGCCACAGGTGAAGAAGGTCGTCTGGAATCTTTGCTGCGCACGCTCGAAACAAACGACAATCTTGAGCTGGTTGTGACCTGGAAGCGGCTGCCGGACGCTAGCTAGCCGGCGAAGCGGTGAGCTGTGGCGGCGACGCCAACTCCTGCGCGCCCCGAGGTAGGTGCTTCGGTTACGATAAGCGGATGACTGACCACACGCTTGTCCTTGGCGGAGCGCGATCTGGCAAGAGCCGGCGGGCAATCGTCCGCGCGGAGTCTTACAACGTCCACCCGGTGTACATTGCCACGGCGGAACCGCTGGATGACGAGATGGAAGAACGCATCGCCGCCCATCGAGAGGAACGCGGGGAGCACTGGTGCACCCTTGAAGTGCCCCTGTTACTGAGTTCGGCATTGCGCGAGCAGGCGAAGCTGGGGCGTGTCTGCGTTGTGGATTGCCTGACGATCTGGTTGTCCAATCTCATGCACTACGAAAAGGACCCGGACGAGGCGACGCACGAACTTTGCACGACGCTCGCTGAGCTTGGTGCCCCGATCATTCTCGTATCCAACGAAGTGGGTCTCGGCATTGTTCCCGAATCGCCCTTGGGAAGGCGCTTCAGGGATGCTCAGGGTCGACTCAATCAGCGGCTCGCGGCGTGCTGTGCGCAGGTTGAATTCATGGTCGCCGGCTTACCCATGACCCTTAAGGGAGAACCCCAGATTTAGCGGCGTAGCGCCTAAAGTGTACCGGAGCCGCGACGACGCTCGCTGGAATCTCGGCCTCCTGGGTCAGCGGTTCATCGAGTGGGCTGCTCGGCCCCTGCCCGGGCGTCACTTCCTTCCCGCTAAGGTGGGCTGAAACGGTGTACTGGAACGACATGGGTAGTGAGTTCTGGGCGAGTCCCCCGGCGATAATGTTGCTTGCATTGCTGCTCGAGGCCGCCCTCGGCTGGCCCCCGTGGCTGTATCGCCGGGTAAAGCATCCGGTGGTCTGGATCGGAGCCCTCGCCAGCACCCTGGAGCGGGCGATGAACCGGCCGCAGACGTCGCCCACAGCGCGTCGCGTGCTGGGCGCTGCGGCTACGATCGCTGTAGTGAGTGTGGCGACGGTGTGCGCGGTGGTTGCCGTCGCGCTGACCGATGATTCCGTGCTGGGACTGTGTTTCCAGGTATTCCTCGCATCGAGCCTTGTCGCTTCGCGCAGCCTCTATGAGCACGTGGCTGATGTCGCCGAGCCTCTCGTCGAGCAGGATCTGGCGCGCGCTCGCAGCGCGGTTTCCCGGATTGTCGGTCGCGATCCCAGTCTGCTGGACGAGGCCGGCGTCGCCCGTGCAAGCCTGGAGAGCCTGGCGGAAAACACGTCCGATGGTGTGGTGGCGCCGCTGTTCTGGGGCGCCCTGCTGGGGCTCCCCGCCATGGCGGCCTACAAAGCCATCAACACCCTCGACTCGATGTACGGACACAAGACGGAACGGTTTGCGGCGTTCGGTCACTTCGCAGCGCGACTGGACGATCTCGCCAATCTGGTGCCCGCGAGGCTGACCGGACTGCTCATCGTGCTCGCAGGCTTTCGTTGGCAGGCGTTTTCCATCATGCGCCTTGATGCGCGCAAGCATCGTTCCCCCAACGCGGGCTGGCCGGAAGCAGCCCTGGCCGGCGCGTTGGACCGGCGCCTGTCCGGACCGCGCGTCTACACCGACGAAGTGGCGCAAGAGCCCTGGCTGAACGAAGGCGCGACAGATCCTGAGGTTGCGGACGTGAAACGAGGTTTGCGGATCTACAGCAGGGCCGTGGCTTTCACGGCGGCGCTGCTTCTGGCTTGGACTCTGCTGTCATGAACGACGATCTGAGGCACGGCGGGGCTCTCGACGCCATGCGCGAGGCGTTTCCCGCGGCACCCACTCCCTGGCTCGATCTCTCTACGGGAATCAATCCGTTCACCTATCCCGATACGGCGACACGCAGCAGCAGCGCTACGGATTTACCGGGCCGGGCGCTGATCAGCCGCTGTAGTCAAGCCATGGCGGCCGCCTTCGGCGCTCCCCAGCGCGGTCTCCTTCTTGCCCCGGGGTCGGAGCTGCTCATCCGTCTCCTGCCGACGATCCTGGCGCCGCGATCCGTCGCGGTTCTCTCGCCCAGCTATGGCGACCACGCGCAGCTGTGGCGAGCCGCGGGATGTCGAGTGATAGAAGACGCCGACCCGCTCGCCTTCGCGGAGGACGTGGACGCCGTCGTCTTGTGCAATCCCAACAATCCGGACGGTCGCTGTTTCAGCGCCGGTGACTTGCACGCCGCTCGCAGCGCGCTGGCAAAGCGCGGTGCCTGGCTCATTGTCGATGAGGCCTACGCCGATCTCGACCCCGCCTTGAGTGTGGCGCAGGCCGCTGGCGAAGCGGGCCTTTTGATCCTCAGATCTTTCGGAAAGTTCTATGGCCTCGCGGGTGTGCGGCTCGGCGCCCTGCTCGGGCCTTCCTCGGCATTAGAGGCCATGTCGGAACGGCTGGGGGCCTGGCCGGTCAGCGGCGTTGCTTTGGAGCTGGGCGCGCGGGCTTACGCCGACCTCGGCTGGCAACGGGACACGCGCGCGCGCCTGGCAAAGAGCCGGGAACGCCTGACTGCGATCCTTACAGAAAACGGGCTTGACGCGGGGCGAGGCACGAATCTCTTTGCCTATGCGCGCGCCGCGGACGCGAACGAGCTATGGCAGCGTCTTGGAAAGGAGGGTGTCTATGTGCGTCGCTTCTCCTGGTCAACAACTCATGTGCGGATAGGTCTCCCACCCGACCGCGCCGCGGAGGAACGTCTCGCCAGGGCGCTGCGGCGCTAGCCGGTACGGAGACGGTAGCCTGGCGGTTCGCGGGCTAAGAGCGTATGACATACAGCTTGCCGGTTTCCGGATCCCGAAACACGCGACCAACGGCCTCCAGGCCGTTTCCGTCGGCTTCGGCATCACCGGGAAGCTGCGGCAGCTCCGCGCCCGCTTCGACGGCCTCGGGTAGCACGCGACCGCCGGACGACGCCGCCAGGGCCGCGATCAGGCCTACGGCAAAAACCAGCATCAGATCGGCAAGGTTCGGAAGATCGCCAATGCCGCCTGCGGGCCCGTCCTCATCAAAGCGCGTATGAGTAAAGTCACGCATGCGATTTGTATTCTCCTGTTTCAAGCGAGAGCAGCACGCGCTCGAAGGCCGTCCGTCGCCACCGGCCGATTAGATAGGCCACGACACCAATCGCCAGACCAAGAACGGTGGTATCGAACGCGGTCGTGATCGCTATGGCCAGGGTCCGAAAATCGCCCTGGCCCAGCGCCGCAATGCCGGGTCCGAGGGGAATGAGTGTTCCCATAAGACCCAGGGAAGGACCGATGCGCGCGGCGAGATCGGCCCGGGCAATACGCTTGCGGGCCAGCGCCTCCACCCGCGCCGCGCCCAGGTCCCGGAGACGGTCCAGACCACCGAAGCGTTCACCAACGGCTATGCCCACGTCCAGGATAATCAGTAGGGCGAGCAGGAGCAGCGCCGCGATTACCGGCACGAGCAGCTGATCGACGATCAGATGGAGCAGGGCGCTCAGGTCAATGATGCCGGTGTCCTCCGTCCGATGGCTACCCCGGCCGCCAGCACCAGCACGAGCACGCATCCAAGGAAAAGGGACTGCCAGCTCGGCGATGGCTCTACGCTCGCGGACGCCGGCTGAAGCTCACGAACCATCTCGGGTGGGGCCCCGTAGTCCTGGACGGGTCGGCGCGCCGCGTCGCGGACCTCCGCGAGCTGCTGCGCAAGATCGGCAGGAAGTTGGTCCCCAAGCCAATCGAGCATGGGATGGTCGGGTTGCGTGTGGCCGCTTCCGGGAAGGCCGGCGGAGGCCACAACGCGAGCGAAGGCCTCGGCGAGGCTGGCGACCGTTTCGCCATCGGCCTGCCAGAACCCCTTGTGGATCGCCACCAACATGATCGCCAGCATGTTCGCCTTGACCGGCTGCAGTGCCGGATCGTCCAGGAATTCATCGATTCCCAGATCGTGTCGGTCATCGACGTACACGGCCTTGGCCTCGTCCCAGATTCTGTCCGAGAACAGGTTGGGGTCTGACGCCTCCCATCCCCAGAGATTCTCAAAAAACGCGCTGTTCATGGTTCGGGCGCCAGCGTAGCCGTGGGCCATCAAAGCCCGGATCCAGGCCGGGTTGAGCTGTCGGGATCGCAGTTCCTGCAGAATGGCGCTGGCCAACGGCGCCACGGTCGGCGCATCCGGGTTGCTTACATCGATGACGAAACCCTTCGCCGCCGTTCCTCCCAGGGATTCTACGGCGAGATTGAGACCTCCCAGGTAGTCGTAGGCGTCGTTGTTATCCACCAGGCCGTAGAGATTGCTGGCCCTGCCAAGATAGCTGTTGCTGACGCGACCCAGGCGACGCCTGAACTGCTCCTGCCGCGGAGCCCCGTCGATACCCTCGCCGTAGGCGTGCCCGATCCGGGCAAGGTAGGTCCGGGCGAGTTCGGAACGATCACTCCAGGCTCCGGAGCGCTCCGCAAGGCGGTTGATCCCCGCACTGTAGCGACCCGGGGCGGGTGCAAAGAGGCGAAGGCTGGCAAGCCGTCCCGCGCTACCGTCCATGGTCGCCAGCGAGCGCATCTCGCTGACCCAGGCGGACGCCACCATGTTGTCGGAAAGCGAGTCCGCGCCGGGGTTACGCAGTTCGCCAAGCGGTGCCAGCGTTTCATCTAGGGCGGTTGCCAGTTCCGGATGCTTGCGTGTGATGGTCCTTGCCGCGCCGTCCAGGGCCAGCAGTACGGCCTTGTCCAGCCACTTGAGCTGCTCACCGTAGAGATCGCGGAACAGACCGGAGGCAACAAAGGTGACGTCCCGCCTTGTTCGTCCATCAAGCAGGGGAGCGCGTTCAAGGCCGGTCACAATTCCGCGGCCGTTCCAGCGGGGACGGATGCCCAGGAGCTCCAGTCCGAAGGCGATCATCACACCGCCGTCGCGCACGGTATCCGACGCCCACAAAACCACCGCTTCGTCACCGCTGGACGGTGGCTTGTCCCGTGCCATGGCGGATCCGATGTCCCAGGCGACGGTATTGGGAATCAGGCTCGAGTCCAGGGCGAAGAAGTTGCGTCCCGTGGGCAGGGCGTCGGGCGATCGCAGGGGATCGTTTCCCTTCCCGGGGGCGACAAAGCGACCGTCCAGACCGGCGAGAAGCGCGTCCATCTCGGCTGCCGGCGAGGCCGCGAGCGCTTCCCGGGCGGATTCATCGCCCATGGATTGCAACATGGTGGTGAGAGCGGGCTCGGTCCAGTCTCGGCCGAACACATGCAGCCCGAGGGGCATAAAGTCTTCCTGCATCTCCGTGAGAAAGTGGCCCACCTCATGTACCAGCAGGCCGGGGTCAATCGCGTCGAACTCGATGCGTTCGCCGCCCCCATGCTCGGCTTCGAGTTCCGCAACCAGAGCTTCGCGAATTCCAAGCGCCTCGACCTGCGCCCGTATGCGCTGCAGTGCCTGCGCCCTGGCGATATCGCCGGCCTGCGACGGATCGGCGGATTCAAAGCCTTCTACGAGTTGGCGCAGGGCGAGGAGCTCGTCGTAGAACGGCGTGGCCTGAAGCGGCGGCGTCAGATGGTCGACGACCACCGCGAGGCCGCGACGCTTTGCCTGCAGCCCTTCGCCTACCCCGTCGACGATATAGGGGTAGATACCGGGAGTATCGCCAGCCACGAGACGCGGGTAGTCCGTGGAAGCCAGGCCGACCCGCTTGCCCGGCAGGAACTCGTAGGTGGAGTGCCGTCCCAGGTGGACCAGAGCGTGGGGCTGAAAATCACTGTGCAGCCAGTGGTAGAACGCGAGGTATTGATGGGTGGGCGGAACACTGAGATTGGCGTGAAGAACTTCTTCGTTGACCTCCCAGCCCCGGGGGGGCTGCGGCGCGATCAGCACGTTGCCGAAGCGAAGATGCGGAAAGACAAAGTCTTCTCCCACGGTCATCACCGAGCCCGGCACGGCGCCCCAGCCGCGCAAGCCCTCGATCCCCTGGTTCTGCAAGGCGTGCGTCAGATTGTCGAGATCTGCACTGGCATTTCGCCCATCGATGTGCGCGGTATAGGCTTCCCTGAGCTGCGCCAGCAGCGCCTCGGCTCTCTCGTGATAGCGCGCCGGGGCGCCTTCGATGACAAAGGCCATATCGTGCAGGGCCGCGTCTACGAATTCCCGCGCGACCTCCACGTCCTGAGTACCCAGGGCGGTATCCACCCGGATTCGCAGGGCAGCCAGCGGCCCGCCTCTGAGTTCGGCCTGCGTGAGGGACGGGAGCGACTGCAGCCATTCGCGATACGCGCCGCTAGGATAGCCCAGGCCGGCTTCCCACAGATCGCTGAGGACTGCGTTGTTCTCCGGGAGATTGACGGCTCTATGCTGTATATCCTCCAGCAGCGCTTCGGCCGAGTCCGGCAGGGATCCCACGCTGTAGCCCTCGGCTTCGAGGCGGCGAAGAATTTCGAAAAGGCTCTGCGGAACATCGAGGTTGTCGGCCCCGATGTTGTGCCGGCCCGGCGGATGGTTGTAGTAGACCAGCGCCACGCGTTTCTCCGCGTTCGCGGTCTGCTGCAGCCTGGTCCAGCGCGCGATGCGTCTACTTACACTGGCGACTTCCGCGGGCACCGGGGCCGTTACGCGGATTTCGATGCCGGAGACGGAGTCGACTCGCGGCGGTTGGCCCACGGCAAGTACCAGAGGTTGGCCCGCGCCCGAGAGTTCGGGCATGGCGACCCGATAGTAAACGCTGTTTGTAGGAAGACCGTCCGCTCCCCGGGTCCAGCGTTCCTGGTCGAACTCATTCAGGCGGATACCTTTGAGCACGGGTACGTTCAGGGCCGTGAGCGCGGCCGTCGCGCGATCGCGAGCGCTGCCACCGACCGCGAAGTCCTGCAGCATGAGCACCGCGGCGGGTTGCTCTGGAAGCTGCCCTTCAAGCGCCTCGGCGCTGGCGACACCCCAGTCGGCAAACACGGACTGGCAGGCCAGTTCGTGCCGGAGCAGGGCATCGCAAAGCGCGTGGTGGAGATCGATGTTCCCGGCGAGATCGCCGGTCTCGTAGTCGAAGATGACAACCAGCGCCGCGTTGTCCGGCCCCTGACGATCACCGACCCGTACGGCCGACAGCGGCTGGGGAGCCGCGGGGCCCGGGGAAGCGCCCCCATCCACGAGGGCGAAGGCGAATAGATTGGCGAGATTCTCGACGCCGCGACCCTGCCAATAGTCGTTGGCCAGCGACCAGACTGGGGGGTCATCGGCGAGTCGCTGCCGTGACTGTTCGACCAGCGTGCTGGCGGAGCTCACCGCAAGGAATCGCGTCTCCGGGGGAATGGCCGAGACCAGGCGGCCTATGCGCGCGGCGTCCTCACCGAACACGCCGGCCACGATCACGCTGTTGGCCCGGGCCAGGTGTTCCCGAATCGCCAGGTCATCCAGCGAGGTGAGCTGCCGCGGCGTTCGCAAAATAACTTCATCGTCTGACTGGCGACGCTTGAACAAGGCCGCGGCTTCGGCGGCCACGGCCGAATTGCGCTCCGACACCACGCCAAAAAGCGTAGCCGCCGCCGAGGATTCAACGAAGAAAGTCGCCGCGAGACTTACAAAGAAGAGTCCGGCGGCGCCTATTCTCCGAAGAACCTGATGGCAGTACAGCACATTCAACCTTGTTGTTCCTTGAACATGCCTGCCACTGCCCGCGGGACGCATGAATGCCTCCGCGCTAGTAGCGCAGCCTCACACCCAGAGACCCGGAAAGCCCCGGTGTTCCATAGCCGAGAATCTGCTGATAATCCTCATCAAACAGATTTTCGACCCGGGCATAGATCTCCAGATCATCGGACCACGCGTAGCGCCCGTTGAGATCGACGCGCGTCCAGCTGTCCAGATCGCTTCCGTCGGAGTTTGTTTCGGTGCCGTTGAAGCGCACCAGCACGGAACCCGAAAACGGGCCTCCGGAGTCGTAGGCCAGCGTCATGTCACCCGAGTGCTCGGGTAAGCGTGGCAGGGGGTTTCCAAAGCCATCTTCCGCATCAATGTAACCGTAGTCGAGCGAGAGACTGATGGCTTCACTGACGACTACCGTTCCGGACAGCTCCACGCCCGTGGACTCCACCTGATCGATATTCAGGTAGCCACCGATGGCGAAGTCGAAGTCGATCATGTTTTCCGTGTCCTGCTGAAACACGGTAGCGCTGAGCTGCAGGCGCCCATCCTGGGTACGCCAGTCGAGGCCGGCATCGAAGGCTTCGGAGGTTTCCGGGCGCAAGTCCGCGTTTGGGGCCTGGGCGCCACAGCAGAAGAACGTGGTCTGGAAAAGGGTCGGCGCCTTGAAGCCTTCTCCCCAGCTTGCGCGGGCGGTAAGCGCTTCGCTCAATTTCCATGATCCGGCAACGCGGGCGGTGGTCTCGGCGCCAAAACGTTCGTGATCGTCGCGGCGCAGGCCCGCCGTCAAGGTCAGGTCGTCAATCGGCCGGACTTCATAGAGCAGGAACAGACCGTCAATGGACGTTTCGTTGTCGTTGGCCTCGGTTTCCTCACGCTCAAGTCCGAAAGCGACGCGATTGCGCGCGTTCGCGTTGAACGTGCCCTGGTACCGATACAGGTAACGTTGACCTTCGGCCTCAAAGCTCTGAACGCCGTCGGAAAAGTTTTCGCGCTCGATGTCCGAGTAGCCCAGTAGGAAAAGGTTCTCCAGGCGACCGCCGAGGAGCGGAACCTCGGCTTTGAGATTCGCGGTCAGCTCCTGGGTCTCACTCAGCTCGTCCCCGTCGCCGACGTTCCCCTGCGACCCTGAAGAAAAGCTGTCGAACTCGCTCTCGGCGTCTGTCGACAGCACGTCTGCGCTCAGGCGAACGTTCCCGGGCAGGTTCAGACCGCCCTTGGCGGTAAGGGTCAGCGAGTCGTAGGCGTCATCTTCCGGATTGCCATTGGCTTCGTCGGCTTTTGAGATGCCGTCGCTCGCTACGTTGACCGCGGCCAGGCGGAAGTCGCCACGATCGCTTGCGCCCTCGAGAGACGCGCCGCCGCGAAACGTGTTGAACGATCCGTACTCACCGAACACCTCGCCGCCGAATCCCTCGGTCGGAGCCCTGGTGATGATGGAAACCACGCCCCCGATGGCATCAGTGCCCCAGAGCGTCGACTGGGGTCCCTTGAGAATTTCTATACGCTCGATGTTCTCCGTATCCAGCCGGGCGAAATTGAACCCGCCGCCCGGTGAACTCGGGTCGTTCACGGGGACGCCATCGATCAGCGTCATGGTCTGCTCGCTGCTGGCGCCGCGGATTCGTACGCTTGCGTTTCCGCCGAAACTGCCGTTCTGGTTGATGGTCACACCCGGCGCATGGGCGATGGCGTCCAGCGCGTAAATCAATCCAAGGGCCTGAATCTCCTCCCCGGAGATTACCGAGATGCTGGAACCGCTCTCGGAACCCGTTTGATTGAGACGTGTAGCGCTGACGATGAGCGTTTCAAGCGCCGCCTCCGCTTCATCGGGGCTTTGTGCCAGCGTTGTGCAGGCATGGATGAGAGCCAGGGCGGAGAGCGCCAGACCTGCTGTGATACGAGCTGGCGTCCGCATCTTCAGCGTATGAACCGAAGCGGCGCGTGGCCTGCTTGCGAATGATAAGGCAGTAGCGTGCATGACAACTTTTCTCCCACACCGTGCCGCCCGCGCCGGTGTACCGCAAACGAATGTATCGGCCGCGGGTGCTGCTTTACACGACGGCAGGCCGAACTGACCGAGTCAGCTAGGAGTCGTTTCAGAGAAAAGCGATACGCGAAAAACGAGACTTTTCTTTCCGCTGGGGCTAGCCCGGCCCCCGGAAGAACGACGCAATGGCAGGTCTCCTGGCTCACCGATCACCACTCGGAGCCGCCTTCCCGGACTTCACCGAGAACGGGTCTCGGATCGGGTTCCGGTGGCATCGGGCTCGTTGCTATCGGCTTACAGTTGCGGGTACAGCCACGGCATTCAACCGTGTTCCCTCTTAGCCACTGAGGTCGTCGTGGGGCCTGTCTGAAGCGGTGGTCCGTATGTGCCCGCCACGCGTTCAGTGCGGGAAGGCAACAGCGGTTCACCTTCGTGTTGACGGGATTGCCTTGATGAAGCTACCTGGAGCACCGTCGAACACGAACCAGAGCAGTACCCGTCTGATCCTGCGGGGCACCATCTAGGGGATATGGTGGAGCGGCCCCGAGGAGCTGTCAACAGGATCGCCCGCAAGCGCAAGTCCCGGGCGCCGATCGTTCGTTGGGCATGGGACCGGGACAGCATTCCACGGCAAGGCTACTATGGTGGTGCTTCAGCCGTTCGCTACCCCAACGCGCCACTTCTCCCGAAAACAGGGGACAAAAATCCGTTGCAGATACAGGTGTGCAGTACCGCCGGAGAGCTGGTGCAGGTGCGGACCCCCGACTTGGACGTCCACGTGTCCGCCCCCGTCAACGTATTCAACCGCTACGCGTTCGCACCGCGGCCCGGGGCCGAGACCCTGGGTACAAAGGCGCGGGCGGCGGCCGAACGCTGTCTTGCCCTTGGGCAATCCAGGCTCGAACCACGGCCCATGTTTGTAGTGAGAGAAGGTGTGATCAGCGCGGGGATGGGCACGTCTACCGCGGATACCATCGCCGCGGCGCTGACCCACGCAAGGCTGGCCCGCCTGGACCTCGAGCGAGAACAACTGGCGCGCGTTGTGTCATCGGTCGAGCGCAGCGACGGGATCTTTTATGACGGGGTGTGCCTTGTCCAGCAGGGGGTTGGACGCCTTCTCAAGCGATTCCCGGCGCCGGCCTGGCGCCTGCTGCTCCTGATCCCGAAAACCCGGCTGGCCACGGAGGACGCGCGCCCCTACTCACGTCGCTTCAGCCGTGCCTACGCAGAAATCCTCAACACCATCCTCACCGACATCAGTGAAGATGACTTCATCGACTGCGTGAACCTGTCCGCGGAGTTGAACGCCAGGGTGCGCGACTACGAGTTTTACTTTGACGTAAAACGCATGGCGAAGCGCTTTCGCGCCGATGGAGTGGGTATCGCGCACACGGGATCCGTCGTATTTCTGATCTACAAAGGCAGCGCCGAGTTCGACAGCTGCCGGACCAGACTGATCGAGGTGCTCAAGGCGCGCTATGCGCTGGACAGAATTATCGCGGCCCGGTTTGTCCGCAAGAGCTGGGACTGGCTCTAGCCGGCTAGCCGCTCGCTGCCGCTGGACGCTGGGCGGAAGCAAAGAGCGCGTCCACATCGACGGCGCCCTCGACGTGATCCGCAAGGGCGTCCAGGGCCGCTTCCACCGACGCCGCGTAGTCGTAGGTTCCGAAGTGCCGCGACCGTATGTCCTCCAGCCAGCGGGTTCTAAACTCGTCATTCGCGAACATGCCATGCAGGTAGGTGCCCGCCGTGCGCCCGTCTTTGCTGACGGCCCCATCGTCGCGGTCGCCGATCCGGAACAGGGGTCGTGCGCAATCCGGCCCGAGCGTAGTTCCGCTGTGAATCTCGTAGCCGGATACCGGCAAGCCGTCGCTACTGCAGGCTCCGTTCACTGGGCGCACGGTCTTTTTCCCGTGCATCGTCGTCGCGACGTCCAGTAGTCCCAGCCCCGCAGCGGACCCCGGCGGTCCGTCAGCGCCCTCGGGATCGTGAATCTCGCGTCCAAGCAGCTGATAGCCCCCGCAGACGCCGAGCACACGCCCGCCGCAGCGTGCGTGGGCGAGCACATCGTGATCCCAGCCCTGCGCGCGCAGGAACTCAAGCTCTCCAAGCGTGGACTTGGTCCCGAATAGCAGCACCACGTCGCTGTCCCGCGGAATCGGGCGGCCGGGGGGGATCCACTCGAAAGCAACTCCAGGCTGCTGGCGCAGGGGATCCGCGTCGTCGAAGTTTGCCATGCGTGACAGCATGGGCGCGGCGATGCGAAGCGCACCGTCCCCGCCGTGGTTTTCTGTTGCGAGGCTTACCGCGTCCTCTGCCGGCAGGCGGGCCGCGGCGGGCAGCCAAGGAATCACACCAAAGGAACGCCAACCGGTGCGCATCGTTATCGCGTCGATGCCGGCGTCGAAGAGGCTCGGATCGCCTCGAAACTTGTTGACCACGTATCCCACGATCATCGCGGCGTCTTCTGTATCAAGTACCGCCTGCGTTCCGACTACGCTGGCGATCACACCGCCGCGGTCGATGTCGGCCACCAGGCAGACCGGCACACCGGCGCGGCGCGCAAAGCCCATGTTGGCGATGTCGCCGCGGCGGAGGTTGATCTCCGCCGGGCTCCCCGCACCTTCGACGATTACCAGTTCAAACTCACGGGTGAGGCGTTCGAAGCTCTCCAGAACGGGACCCAGGAGCGCCTGGCGCTCGCGCATGTAGTCCACCGCGTTTCGTGCCGAAACCGCCTTTCCGTGAACCACCACCTGCGATGTGCGATCGGTCTGAGGCTTGAGAAGCACCGGATTAAAGTCTACCCGGGGTGCGAGACCGGCGGCCTGCGCCTGGAGCGCCTGAGCGCGACCGATCTCGCCGCCGTCGGCACAGGCCGCCGCATTGTTGGACATGTTCTGCGGTTTGAACGGCGCTACGGTCACGCCGCGACGGCGGGCGATACGCACCATCGCCGCCGTCAGCAGCGATTTGCCGACGTCCGAGCCCGTGCCCTGCAGCATCAGTGCGCGGGCCGTCACAGCGCCCCTTCGATATGGATACGCAGCCCGTCGACGCTTGAGGCAACACCGTAGACCTCGGCAAGTCGTTCTTCGGTCAGCGTGACCCCGGGCGGTCCGTCGGCGACCACACAACCGTCTCGCAGCCACAAGAGTCGATCGGCGAAGCGCGCGGCCAGCTCGATGTCGTGTAACACGATCAGCGCACCGCCGCCGCGATCTACAAAGGCTCGCACCAGGTTCATGACGCGGTGTTGGTGCCGTGGATCGAGGGCGGCCACGGGCTCATCGGCCACCAGCAGAGGCGCCTGCGCCGCAAAGGCCCGGGCGAAGTGCACCCGGGCCAGTTCACCGCCCGACAGCGTGTCGGCGGCGCGATGCGCCAGATCCGCGAGGCCGCATTCATCCATGGCCGAGTCGATGGCCCGTCGGTCTTCGTCGCGCAAGCTGCCCAGCGCAGCGCCGTGGGAAAAACGCCCGAGAGCGACAACGTCGCGAACGGGGCTTGGCCATGCCAGGGGGCGCCGTTGCGGGAGATAGCTTGCGCGCAGCGCGCGTTCCCGCGGCGACAGAAGTCTTGCGTCGTCACCGGCGATAGTTGCCGCTCCCCCCCTGGTCTTGATGAGCCCGAGGGCGGCCCGAAGCAGGGTGGTTTTACCGGCACCGTTCGGTCCGAGCATGGCCACGAACTCACCGGGACGCAGGTGAAAGCTGGCGCTGTCAACGAGCGTCGATTGATCCCGCCGCACCGTCAGGTCCTTGGCAACCAGATCAATCAACGACAGTCCGCCTCTTGAAGGCGATCCAGACAAAGGCGGGCGCGCCGATAAGCGCCGCAACCACGCCCAGCTTCAGTTCGCTATCGGTGGGCGTAAGCCGGACCCCAATGTCGGCAACGACCAGCAGCAGGCCGGCGAGGATGGCCGAAGGCAACAGGGAGCGGGCCGGATCATGAGCAACCCAGGGCCTGACAATATGGGGCGCCACGATGCCGACAAAACCGATGGCGCCGGCCAGCGCCACGGCGGCGCCCGTGGCAAGTCCGGCCCCCAGCACGACGGCCAGACGCTGGCGACGCAGATTCAGTCCCACGCCCGCGGCGGCCTCGTCACCGAGCGTGAGTGCCGAAAGGCCTCTGCGGTGCGCAAACAGAACGCCGCATCCCGCCGCCAGGAAGGGCAGAGAGAACAGAAGATCGTCGAAGCTTCGATTGGCCACCGAGCCCAGCATCCAGTTGACCATATCCGACAGGGAGAACGGATTCGGCGCCAGATTCATAAGCAGGCTCATCAGGGCTCCGGAGAAGGACGCCATGCCGACGCCGATCAATATGAGCGTCACCACCGAGCTTGTTCGCAGTGCCGCCAGAGCAATCAGGGCGGTAGCGAGGATCGCCCCGCCAATCGCGGCGATCGGCATGGCCCAGGGGTTTGCCGCCGCCAGGCCGTAGTACAGCGCCACCGTAGCGGCCATGGATGACGTTGCCGAAACGCCCAGCACGCCCGGTTCGGCGAGGGGGTTGCGGAGCAAGCCCTGCAGCGCCGCACCGCTGGTACCCAGCGCGGCGCCGACGCAAAAAGCGGTAAGTGCGCGCGGGAGCCGTATCGACCAGACCACGATCTGGTCTCCGGAATTGGAACCGCCAAAGAGAGCGGCGAGCACTTTATCGGCGCCGAGAGGCGTCGAACCAAGCAGGCAGGCTGCAAACAGAGCGGCCGTCGAAGCAAGGAGGAGTCCGGGATTGAGCAGACGGCTCACGACCGGACGTTCCCGGCCAGGGCCTCGACCCCATCCATAAGAAACCAGCCGGCGCAGGCGGTCCAGGCTCCGGGTATGGCAACCGTGGGCCGATCGATAATCTGGGCCCGCGCGACGGGATGCCGCATCGGACTCCAGCCATCCGTGTGGCTTGTGTGCGTATCGAAGAAGGCAGCGGCAACAAGATCCGGCGTTTCGTAGGCCAGTCGCTCCAGCGGCAGGGGCCGCCAACCGGACTGACGCTGAAAGTTGTCGAGTCCGGCGGCCAGGAGCATGTCGTGAATGAGGGAACCCGGCCCGGTAGTGACACCCGAGGGCGTCATGTAGAGCGCGGTGCGTTCGCCTTCGCCAGCCTGGAGCGCCGCGAGCCGCTCGCGCATTTCGGCAACGACGGCCTCGCCCCGTTCCGATTCTCCCAACCCTTTCGCTACCTCTTCGATAACCGCAAACACTTCCGGGATGCTGGCCGCCCAGCCCAGCGACAGCATGGGAATGCCCGCACGCGTAAAGAAACTCGCCGCTCCCGGTCCCCCACCGTAGGCGCGTACCACGAGATCGGGTTTCGCCACGAGAACGTCTTCGGCAATCGGGCGAATTACCGGTAATCCCCGCGCCTCCTCGCGCATGTAGGAAAAGTCCCGGGTCGCATCGGGGGAAACACCGAGAATCCGCTCCCGGTCGACGAGCTTAACCACATACTGATCGGCGCAAACGTCCAGGCTGACGATCCGCATCGGTCTCTGGTGCTGAACATCGGGGAGTGTCGACGAATCGTTCTGGCAGCCGGTGACGACAAGCCCAAGGACGCAGCCCCACAGCAAGCGGCGAAGGCGCACCGGCCGTTCCTGGCAGCCGTTCAGTAGTCGATGCCCCGCTGCGCTCGGATACCGGCCTTGTAGGGGTGCTTGACTTCGTGAATCTCGCTGACGAGATCCGCATAGTCGCAAAGCGCTTCCGGCGCGTCACGGCCGGTCAGGATAGCGCCGGTGGCTCGATTCCGGCCTTCCAGCCCGTCGATGACGTCGCCCGCCGTCAGGTATCCGTAGCGCAGGGCGATGTTGATCTCGTCCAGAACCACGAGGTGGTAGTCGCCGCTGCTGAGCATGCCTCGCGCTCGGTCAAAGGCCAGCCGGGCGGCCTGCGTGTCGGCGTCCTTGTCCTGGGTGTCCCAGGTAAAGCCATCACCCATCGTGTACCAGTCGACGGAATCCTTGAGGCCATCGAAAAACTGACGTTCGCCGGTTTTCCACTTCCCCTTGATGAACTGCACGACTCCGACTCGCTGACCCCAGCCGAGCGCGCGCACGATGACGCCAAAGGCCGAGCTCGATTTACCCTTGCCGTTACCGGTATGTACCAGGACCAGGCCACGCTCCGGGTCGCGCAAGCTGCGCCGGCGTTCCCGCTGCTTTGCCTGTCGCTCCTTCATGGCCTGTCGGTGTCTGTCGGCGTCGTCCATTTCCTTGCCTGTGCCCCCTAGGGCCTGTTCGTCCGCGCCACACGATATCCGAACAGGCCGATGAAGTCCCTTGCGCCCTGCGAAGTACTCGAGCCTGCCGTCCGGACTACGCGCACGGCGCTAGGGCGGCCAGCGTCGCAGGCCGCCGAAGGGTGTTGTTCCGGAGAAGGCGTCCGCGTCATCAGATGTGGCGAAAGCGGCCTTGATCACGCCCGCATGCGTCACTAGCAACGTGTCGCCGGTTAGCGCGCTGTAGCTGTCCATGGCGCTGCATACCCGGGTTCGCAGCTGGTGTACCGATTCGCCCCCGTGGGGTCTGGCGTGCATGAAGTCCTCGGCCCACAGGTCGAGTTCGCCGCGCTTGATCTCTTTCCAGCGTTGTCCTTCCCAGCGTCCGAAATCCATCTCCCGGAGGCGCTCGTCCAGGGAAACGGTCAAGGCAAGCCGGCTTCCAATAAATTCGGCGAGGCGCGCACAGCGCGAAAGCGGACTGCTCACGACCCGCGTCACCGCGGGCAGGGCGCCGAGGACCTCTAGGGACTCGCTTTCAAAGCTCCCACGCAGCGCCAGATCGGTCATGCCGTAGCATACGCCCTCGGCGACATCCGGCGTGGTGTGACGCAGGAATATCAAAGCCATGCCAGCCAGCCCAGGAGAAAGCCAAGCTCACTGACCTGCTGAATGGCGCCGAGCGTATCGCCGGTATAGCCCCCGAGCTGCCCTTCGATCCAGCGACGCAGCACGGCGTGCCCCAGCACCAGGCCAAGCGTCGCCGAAACAAGCGCGGGCAGACCCGCGGCGATCGTGCCCAGGAGCAGCAGGATTCCCCCCGAGGCGATTGCGAAGGAGAAGGACGCGCCATCCAGAGCGTGAGCAACGGGTTTGCCCGTGCCTTCGTCGCGAGCGTAGCTGCTGCCGTGGATAACGAAGACAGCGGACAGGCGCGACAGGCTGTGACCCAGAATCAGCGCCCAGGCGACAAGACTTGCCGGAAACGAAATAAGTAAGCTCCCTCGGAGCGCCAACGTGCTGATAAGCGCGAGCGTGCCATAGGTGCCCAGGCGCGAGTCGCGCATGATGTGCAGTTTCGTAGCACGATCGGCGCCCCCTCCCAGGCCATCAAAGCAGTCGGCCAGTCCGTCTTCGTGAAATGCTCCGGTAATGAGGAGCAAGCCAACCAGCGAGCAGACTACGGCCACCGCATGCGGGAACACGGTTGAGCACAGCACATAGATCAAGGCTCCCAGGGCTCCAATGACGGCGCCGGCCAGCGGATAGAAGCGCACCGATCGGGCAAAAAGCTCCGGGGAGTAGTGCTGCCCGACGTCGATGGGCAGTCTGGTCAGGAACTGCAAAGCCAGAGCAAAGCTGACGAGTTCCCGGTTCATTCGCGATTGCTGACGCCGGCGTCTTCAAAGCTTGCCATGCCATTGAGGAAGGCGGCGGATGCCCGGAGCAACGGCCAGGCCAGCAGCGCGCCCGTACCTTCTCCCAGGCGCAGCTCAAGGTCCAGAAGCGGCGTTGCGTCGAGCGCGGCGAGAATGCGCTCGTGCCCGGCTTCCGCCGAACGGTGCGCGAACACCTGATTGAGCGCGCAGGAGGGATGCAACGCCCGCGCGCAAAGCGCAGCGATGCTGGCAATAAAACCATCGACAAGCACGACACGTTTGCTCTCCGCCGCGCCGATCATCGCGCCCGTAATCATCGCGATCTCAAAGCCGCCATACTGGCGCAGGGCCTCCCTGGCTGGAAGCATTGCGGGCGTTCGTCCGGCGGCTTCGGCGAGGACGGCCTGCTTGTGCTTCAGCCCCGCGTCATCGAGACCGGTGCCCCGGCCCGTAAGCGCGCCCGCGTTTTCGGCCAGAATTTTAGCGGCCACTAGCGTGGCTGCCGAGGTATTGCCGATACCCATTTCACCGAAGCAGCAGACGTCCGCCTGCTGTTGCTGGCCAAACGTCCGGCCGCGCTCCAGAGCCTCTGCGAGCTGCGCTTCCGACATAGCCGGGTTATAGAGTGAGTTCATCGTGCCCTCGGCAATGCGAGCATTGACGAGAGCGTTGTGGGCGACCGGTGGTCCTTTAACGCCAGCATCCACAATAGTGACCGGGACAGTCAGCGTTTTCGCAAAAACGTTGGCGGCCGCCCCACCCGCCAGAAAGTTTGCCACCATCTGGCGCGTGACTTCCTGGGGAAAGGCAGAGACGCCGCTCTCTGCGATGCCGTGATCGGCGGCGAAGATCGTCAGAGCACAGCGCTCCACTCGCGGGTCGAGCGACCCTTGAATGCGGGCGAGCTGCGCGGCGAGAGTCTCAAGCGCGCCCAGAGAACCGGGTGGCTTGGTCTTACCATCGATTTTTGCCGCAAGGGCCGTCTCGAACGTCGAATCCATCGTCGGGCCTAGTAATCCACACCCCTGCGCGCCTTTATCCCGGACGTGTAGGCATGCTTTACATCTTTGACTTCAGACACCGTGTCCATGATTTCCCGCAGTGCGCTACCGCCGCCACGCCCGGTCACCACAACGCTCTGTTCCCGCGGTCGATTACCCAGTGCCGCCAACACCTCCTCTTCCGGCAGGTATTCGTAGGAAAGCATATAGGTCAGCTCGTCCAGAACGACGAGATCGAAGCTGGGATCTTCGAGCATCGGCCGGGCTTTCTCCCATGTGGCCTTTGCGGCGGCTATATCGCCGCTGCGGTCCTGCGTATCCCAGGTGAATCCCGTACCCATCTGGTGAAACTCCACCGTCGGACAGTGATCGCGGAGATACATCTCCTCTCCCGATAGCTGGACGCCCTTGATGAACTGCACGACCCCGACTTTCTGGCCGTAGCCAAGGGCGCGCATAACCATGCCGAACGCCGAACTGGTCTTGCCCTTGCCGTTTCCTGTGAGCAGCAGCGCAATGCCTCGTTCGTCATCGGCTGCGGCAATGGCGGCATCGATCTTCTCCTTCTGCTTTTCCATAGCCGCTTTGTGGCGGGCGTTCTTGCGCTCCTCGCTATCCATTGCTACTCACCGAAGCGATGTCGCCATCGTTGCTTTGTTCTTTCACTACCAGGTACTCCCGTTAGCTGCCGTATCCGTTGTGCGCGAGCGCGCTCCTGTCGCCGAGCAGGGCAACACAGACCGCGGATCCAGACTAGCGGGATCCTGATTGCCGGGTGGAGGTCTAGCGGAGGGGCAAGGTGCAGAAGCTCCGGAGGGCGCCCACGGGGCCTGCACCGGTGAATCCTGCAATCCTCAATGAAGCCCTCCGCTCCACCGTTCTGATGCTGTATGCCTGGGCAGGTATCGGGCTTGTGGCGCGCGGGGCGGGCGCGGCACCTACCGTTGCGGGGGCAGCGCAGGAGTGGGCTTCTTGGGACTACGAGCCGAACCTGCTTCCCTTTTAACCCACCCAGACGAGCGTTCGCCGGCGGGCACCCAAGGCGTAGCGAAGGCTAGGGGCGAGCCCCGGTCCTGTCAACATGCGCTTGAGCGATCAACCAACACCATGATGGCTCGCATGAAAGGGGTTCGTGTGGCCGCACACGGGCTAGATAAGCTGCCAGTGAATCGCATACAGCACGGCCTGAGTGCGGTCCCGGCAGTTTAGCTTGCCCAGGATATTGGAGACGTGGTTTTTGACGGTCCCCTCGGCCAGGTGGATGACGTCGGCAATCTCTCGGTTTGACAGGCCTCCGGCCACCAGGCGCAGAACGTCGCGTTCCTTACCGGTAAGTACATCCGGGCTTACCGGCGGCGCGTCGGCGATGCCGGTGCTCACCTGGGAAACGAGTCGGGGCTCGGCGATGAATCCACCGCCGGCGACGGTCGTGATCGCTTCTACCAGTTTTTCCAGGGAGACGTCCTTCAGCAGAAAACCGTTGGCGCCGGCCGCGAGAGCGTCCAGGAACAGCTGGTGGTCGTCGAAGGTGGTGAGTATGAGCACCGGCTGTGCATCGCCAGCGCCGCGCAGTCGTTTGACGGCGGTGATGCCGTCCATGCCGGGCATGCGGATGTCGCAGACCAATACGTCGACCGGTTCTTCGCGCAGCCTTTGGAGGGCATCCGCGCCGTTATCGCACTGCCACAGCGTTTCGGCGCGGCCGGATAGTTCGATGAGCCGTGCGATGCCCTCGCGTACCAGCACCTGATCATCGGCGAGTCCGACGCGAATCATGTCGCGGGCTGGGCCCGGACGTCGAGCGTGAGCTCGCAGCCGCCACCGTCCCGGGCGCGCAGCTTTGCGTTACCGCCAAAGGGGGCGAGGCGTTTAACAATGTTTCTGAGGCCGAAACCTTGCGCAACCTGCGCGCCGCGCAGGCCGCGGCCATTATCGGTAACGTGGAACGCGCCGTCGCGGTAATCGATCACCACCTCGCTCGCGCCGCCGTGGCGAATCGCGTTGTGAATCGCTTCCTGAAAGCAATACACGAGCTGTCGGGCCAGCTCCGGCGCCACGCTCGGCAGCGTGTCGCTGACTGTTATCGACACCGCCGGCGTGAGGGCCTCAAGCTCGCGGATTGCGGCGCTCAGGTCATCGCCGTGCTCCTCGGACATCCGGCGCACGATGGCGCGCACTTCTTCAAGCAGATCCCGGGCGAGGGTCTGGCAGGTCTCTACCTGATTCGTAAGCGAATCCGGGGCCTCGTGGGACAGCACTTCCAGCTGTAACTGCAGCGCCGTCAGGCGGTGCCCGATGCTGTCGTGGAGGTCACCGGCGATACGCAGCCGCTCCTCCGTCTGCGTCTGCTGAGCGATGAGTGCGCGCGCCGCCAGGAGTTCGCTATTGCTCCGACTCAGTGTCTGCTGCGCTGCGACTTCCCGCTGCTTTGCGAGGCTTGAGGTGATCGCGAAGGCCTGCAGGGCTATGAGCGTCAGCCAGGAAAAGAACGCGCCCCCCGCACCCATATCCAACCCGACAAAAACCGCGCCATAAGCAAGATTGGCGACCACCATCATCGCCCAGCTGGCCCTGGCGCTGAAGTGATGAGGAGTACTGGCTACCAGGACCACGGAGAGAACCAGCGTGATCGTATCGCGGTTAATGGCCAGAGCGAGCACGCTCAATATGAGCATCAGCAGAACCGCGAAGCGCGCATAACGAGACGGCACGCCCAGGGGCACAGCGAAGGACTGGAGCATGAAGGCAGCGGCGAAGAGACCGTGCAGGATCAGGTTCGGCAGGGGTTCGAAGTAGGTAGTGCAGATCCAGCCTACGAGCGCAATGGCGAGAAGACCGGAGAGATTCAGCAGATATTGATCGGCAGTGAGAGCTATAGGGCGCATGAGGAGAGCTTACTGGGGAACGACGGGTGAGGCACCGTGCCATTAGTCATGGTTTTCACGGCGCGCCTTGATGACTTCTCGCACCTGTGGATCCGTCCCGGCGAAAGCATGATGCGTTCATCGGACAACGCAAAGCCAGCAACCCAGGGAGAACATCATGCGACATTCACTCATCAAGTCACTTATTGCATCTGCAAGCTCCGGCGCTCTCATCGCGGGTCTGAGCCTCGCCTGCGCCTCATCCGCGAGGGCTGCCGATCTCACCGTGGCTATTCAGGGCGTGGGTGAGCGCGCCGGAACCCTGTACTGGAGCCTATTCGACAGCGCTGAGGATTTCGAAAGCGACGGACGCGCCGTTTTTGCGGCCCGGGCCCGCGTGGTGACTGACGAACTGCGCGCAACCATTCATGCGCTGCCCGCGGGGCGCTATGCCGTCAAGCTTTACCACGATGCCAACGACAACGGCGAACTCGATCGCAACCTCGTGGGTATCCCCACAGAGGGCTATGGCTTCAGCAACAACGCCGGCCGCCGTGGCCCACCGAGCTTCGAAGATGCGGCCGTGACCGTAGTCGACGACATGACGATCGACATCGAGGTGCGCTGAAATGAATCGACGAGAGTTTATCGGCGCCGCCGCTGCCGCCACCCTCATGCAGGCTGTACCCCTGGCCGCCCGCGCCGCGACTGCGCCGCCCTGGGGTATTGGCTTTGAAGGTCTCAGCTCCGACCTTCCCCCGCTCGAACTGGACGTTCACGGGAAGGTCCCCGACGCCTGTCGTGGAACCCTCTACCGCAACGGTCCGGCGCGCTTCGAACGCGGCGGACGGCGCTATGAGCATTGGTTCGACCCGGACGGCATGATCCAGGCGTTCAATCTCGGCCCGTCCGGTGTTTCCCACCAGGGGCGCTTCGTCCGCACGAGAAAGTTTCTCGCTGAGGAAGAACGAGGCCGCTTCCTGCGCTCCGGTGCCGGCACCTTTTTTGCGGATTCATCGCCGGCGAGAAACAACGAAGACGGTAATGTCGCCAATATCAATGTTCAGGAGCTGAACGGCGAACTGCTGGCACTCTGGGAAGCCGGGAGTGCGCATCGGATCGATCCGCTGACGCTGGAGACCCGGGGGGTGAAACGCTGGAGCAGGGAGCTCGAGGGCGTGCCCTTCTCGGCACATCCACACTTCGATGAGAACGGCGATCTCTGGAACATCGGGTCCGTGCCCTTCGCCGCGAAGCCCATGCTTGTTCTCTACCACGTTGGTGCGAACGGCGTGCTGCGTCGCGCGCGGGCGCACCAGCTCGACTTTCCGGGCTATATGCACGATTTCGTACTGACGCCCGGCTACCTCGTAGCGCTCAACTCCTCAGCGGTTCTCGGTCACGGCGACACGTTTGTCGATAGCATGCACTGGGAGGGTTCTCGCCCGAGTCAGCTGCTGGTCTTCGATCGAAGTGATTTCGAACTGGTGGCGACGATTGAAGTGCCCCCAACCTTCGTTTTTCATTTCGGCAATGGATCACAGGAGGGCGCATTGCTCGAATTCGCCGCCTGCGCCTACCGCGACATGCGCATTGTTAGCGACGGTATGCGCCGTCTCGTGCGCCAGGAGTATGGCCACTACCACACCGAAGCCGAGCTGGTGCGGTATCGCGTAAATCTCAGGACGGCAGAGGCCGAGGTGCTGCCCCAGGGCGTGAATTTGGAGTTTCCAAGCTATAACAGAGAGCAACCGTTTACGTCGCAGAGTCTGCTTGGAAGCGCCAGATTGAATCCTACCGAGTCGAGCCTGGCTTCGGCGATTGTTCGCGTGGACGTACGCAGTGGCGAGCTCAGCAGCTTCGACTATGGCGGTGGTGTGATCGTTGAAGAGCCGCTCTTCGTTCCCGGTCCGAACGGCGGGTACGCGGTGCACAGCTATCTCGACTATGCCCGGAAACGCACCGGTATCGCGATTTTGGCGGCCGCCGATCTCGAAGACGGCCCCCTGCTGCGGGCCGATATGGATCGCGTGTTGCCCCTCGGGTTTCATGGGTGCTTTCTGAAAAGCTAGGCGCCTGGCGACTGTAGCGACACAAACCGAAGGGCGGGCGGCGGAGAATTGCGCAAAGGTTGGATGGAAATGTGATTCATTATTACTTACATTGCGGCTCCCGTCCCAGCTCAGCGCAGTACCATGAGCCGCAAAAGCCACAAAAGCCACAAGAGCCACAACAGCCGCAAAAAAAGCCGCGATCTTCGCTGGTTCACCATTCATTCATGGATCGGCCTGAAGCTGTCGATCC
Source organism: Pseudomonadota bacterium (assembly GCA_038748515.1). Taxonomy (GTDB): domain Bacteria; phylum Pseudomonadota; class Gammaproteobacteria; order Pseudomonadales; family Halieaceae; genus Congregibacter. The sequence continues at coordinate 483,252 of JBCDIW010000001.1, read as the reverse complement.
TTATGTCCTTTGTGCTGTTTACCGGCACGATGGCCGTCCTCAGCAGTGAAATCGACTGGCTCCTGAATCCTCCGATGCGAGCCGCTACGCCGGTTCATGCAACGGCCTGGGGAGAGGCACTCACGGCGTTGCGAGCCGAATACCCCGAGGCGAAGATTCTGAGTGTGAGTCGGCGCGCCGATGCCTGGTGGGCTATCGAAGCTCTCGTGGAGTCACCCTGGGGCGAGCTGGGACGCCTGTGGTTTGATCCCGCCACGGGCGAGTACCAGGGCTACACATCGTGGCTGAACGTGCAGCGATTTTTCCGTACCGTTCACCGCCACCTGATGCTGCCGACCAAGATCGGCATTCCCATCGTCACGGCGCTGGCGGTTCCTCTCCTGGTAAGCCTCATTGCCGGACTCGTGGTCTACAAGGGATTCTGGCGCGGATTTTTCCGCTGGCCGCGCTTCGAGCGTACTACGCGGATCTGGGCAGGAGATCTTCATCGGCTGCTTGGACTGTGGAGCAGTTGGTTTCTTGTGCTGATTGCGCTGACCAGCGTGTGGTACCTGGTGGAAGTCATGGGGGGGCGCGCACCGTCTTTGCCCTCTCCGACGCTACCGGTGGGGGAATGGTCCGAACCGTCCGGTGAAGGGCTCCAGGCGATGGTGGCCGAAGCGGAACGCGTACACCCGGATTTTCAGATTCGCCGGATCGTTTTCCCCAACCGCGACGAACGACCCCTGTTACTCATGGGCGAACTCGATGCCGTGCTGGTGCGACCGCGTGCCAACGCCGTGGCGTTCGCGAGCGCAACGGGTGAGCTGGTCGGTCACTATCGCGGCGAAGAACTCGATCTTCACACGCGGATTTCGGAAGCCGCGGACCCACTCCACTTCGGGTACTTTGGCGGCCTTTGGACCAAGGCGCTGTGGTTTCTGCTGGGCGCCGCCATGACGTCGCTGTCGATCACCGGTTGTGTCATCTACGGCAAACGACTCGCAAAACGCCCCCGCCGGCCGGCGACACAGGAAGCCGCGATGGTCATCGGTAAGGGCGCGCCATGAATCCGTTTTTGATCTGGTTGCGCAGTACCGGGTACTGGGGTGTCGTGAGCGGTCTACTGTGCTGCAACGCATTGGTTCTCTTCTCCGTTTTCCGCCCGGGAACAACAGACTGGGTCAATCACGGTGTGCAGGCCGTCGCGGGTATGGAGATCACTCTGGAAACCCGTCGAAGTGGCGAGGGCGCCCTGGATGTGCGTCTGAGTTCCTCTTCGCCTGTTTCCGGCAGGGCAGGATTTGCGGTCCCCCGGGAACACCTGGTCATCGAGCGGGAGTTTGAGCGCCGTTTTGTTCCCCCGGCGTCAGCGGAGGCCAGCCAGTTTGTCTTCGAAACCGGTTCCGGACGCTTTGCGTGGTCCGTAGGGCGGATCTTCCCCTGATGGCCACGCCGCCTTGGCGATTCAGCCTTCGCTAGTCCCGCGAGCACGCAAGGGACGATACAAATCGTTGTGGACCATGGCGGAGATCAGACCTCGCGCATTGATTCGGCCAGAAGAGTTCTCGGTTTATGGCACGGTCGGTTGCGGCGGCTAACGAACGCTCCGGATTGGTCCATTGGATGTAGGCGGCCTGGGCTGTCGCGATCGACAGAAAGGCCAGCAGGACAGTCAAAACTTGTGCACGCACTGGTGTTTATCCTCTTCGGCGCGACGCTCCGAGAGCGAGAAACCAACCGAGCCCACAAAGCAGCAATGTCGCTGGTACGGGAACCGTGGTCGCCACGTTGAGGGTCTGTATGTCTTCGTTATCGGAAATAATTCCGTTGGTGGTGCGATCGAAGATCTCCGTGAAAAACTCCGTGGGGTCTGTCGGCAGCCCTGATAGAAGATCGGCCGAGCTCCGAAACGAAAAGCTCACGAACCGCTCTCGGGGGACTAGAGGAGGAACGTTGATGTCGATGCTAAAGAGGCTGCCCCCAAAGCTCCGCAGAACGACATCAGTAGTACCCGAGAAGACGCCTAAAGCAGCGCCCATCACATTGGTTACAGCGTCCTCGTAGCACGCGTCGAAAATGAACCCAGAAGGACCGCAAGTCGCCGGAACAGTCGGAGCGACAGACGTGTCGATCTCGAAACTGCCATTCCCGGAAGCCGTGGAAAAAGAAAAGAGTAAACTGGCCTTGGTATTGGCGGACAGCAGTACTCCGAGCAGGAAAATGAATGTCAACGTAGGTCGGTTTTTCATGGCTGTGCTCCGCTTAAGAGTTTTGAATTCGGGTAGGAAAAGCTGTCCGAACGCCGGGACCGTACATCGCGTCGTCACCGCGGGTCACCGCGATAGTCAGCTATGGACTGCCCCATCAGCAGTTCTGTCGCAGCGGCCACTGCATTATTCAGTCCTAGCCGAGCGTCTACGAGCGTCTATACGTGGGGTCGCTGCGACTTCTCGCCTTCGGTCCGTTCGACGATAAACTTGACTCATTAAACATACGGGGAGCCTGAAAGTCATTCCCCACGTGGGGTACGACGGTTGTCCGAGCGTTGCTTACTCACCCTGGCGCGTCAGACTGAAATGGAGCCTTGAGCGCTGGTCGAGATTCGTCGCGATGATGACGCTTGAAATGCTTCTGACGTCGGTGTCCTCATCGCCAGCTTCCGAAAAGACCGTTTGCGCTGCATATGGTGGAAGAATCCCGACCGTAAACGAACCGTGTTCACGCGGGCAAAAGACAAGTGCAAAAATCAACCCACCCACCCGGCGCTTGCGTGTGAACCGGTTTTGTCGTGGGAAAAACGGATTGAAGACCACCCCAACTCATGCGAAAAGCGGAACGGCGTTTCCTATTAACCCGGAGTAAGACTGATTCCCCGTGACCTCAAAGATTCTTGCGGAAAAAATTGACGACTTTGCGACGCGACTCGTTTGCCTGTGCTACGTCAGGAATGATCCGAACAAGCGGTACAAGGCCCGTTACGAAAACGCTTCCCTCGTCGGCAAAAGAGTCTGGCACCGTTACCGGCACCTGCAATCTGTCCCAGGCGTGGACGGCGCCCTCGTAGGCAACCACTTCCACCACCTCGGCATCTTCCGGATCGACGAGATCATCAATGAGCGAGAAGCAATTTTCCGCGCCGTTGTCGTAGTCGTCTTCCGTGCCGGTTTGAATCAGCACCGGTGCGCCGGTCAGGTTGACCCATTGCACTCCCGCGGTAGCAGGAACCAAGGGTGGTTCCAGGTTTTGCGCGATGCTCACGCTGGTCGCTAAATCCGGATTATTGAACGCGTAGCAGACCGGATAATTGGCGACGTGAGCGGCAAACTCAAGACCACCACCAAATTGCGTGGCATATAGTTCCTCCGCCGCTGCCACGGTGATGACCCCGCCCCAGGAAAAGCCAAGCGCGCCGATCCTGTCCGGATGGATTTCAGGCCGTGCCGTCAGATAGGCAAGGGCAGCGAATGCATCTGGGTAATTGAAAAGTGGAAGCGACGGTCGATTTTCGATACCGCTGACACCGCGGGCCTCCCACATATCGATATCCAGCGTCGCAATACCCCGGGCATTCAGGCCGCGGGCGTAAAAGTCTCCTCGGAAATCGACACCGTTGGAGCCGTGCATGATCACCACCGCAGGTACTCGTCTTCTCGGTACATAGCAACGCGCGCGCTTGCTCACCAGAGGCGGCAGGCTCAGCTTCGCTTTGATGGTAAGCGGGACGGGTGGGTCCTGGGTCAAATCAAGAGACTGATACTCCACAAATGATATAAACGGTGTGGAATCTTCGTCGCACCGATCGTTGCCAACGGCTTTAGCGGATGTCGACATCACTACCGCGAAGGCCAGAAACGTAAATGAAAGGATTGATGCAGGCTGATGATTCATGACACTTGCCCTCCGGTTGGATTCTGGAAGAGACATGAGAACTACTGACACAGGTTGCCTTGAAGGCTAGAAGTCGAGCCCAGATTATTCAAATAGAAAAAATTCGCCCGTTTTTGTGAGGAGAAAGAGATTCTGGCGGTGGGATGCATGAGCGTCCCATAAATTTCAGTAAACAGCCGCGTGAGACCGCTTTGGGGCGGTGAAGCGCGTTTTTGATCTACGTGGCCCTAGCTTAGTCACGGATCGTACGGATCAAACCGGAACGCAGGCGACAGGCCGGTTGGCCTTGAGTGAAGTGAGAGACTTCTGTCCAAGAGTATGTGGTCGTCCCTGAAAATACCCTTTGAGCATGTGTTCACAGGGCTTTCCATGTTTCTTCTCTACTGAGTTGCAACTTTTCGATATAGTCAGGGCGTTTTGTCGCAACTTGCTTAGCAAAGCTAAACACCGAGGCAGACCGCGCCGTGTAGCGTCAGCACAACCAGCTTTTCGTCTACAAACGCCTGGAAACGCCCGGCTCGCCCCGATATCGTGCTCGGAGAGCAGCACCAATCGCAGCGGCATCACTGGCGGCTGAGCGTAACGCGAGCGTCCACAGGCTTACGCGGAGGATAGCGATAGAGAAATGGCGGCTGAAAGAGACGAAAGGCGAAGAATCGAAGCCCTCAAGAGCTTGGCCGACTGGGGTAAGTGGGCGATTTCAATTCAAACGTTATCGGCCGTCGGAATCACGATAGCCAAAAGCGCAGTCTTTAGTGTTGAGACCTGGCAAGGGCGATTGCTTCTCGTCGCTGTCGCAGCCTTACTTGTTTCAATAATGGCGGCGACCTTGCTGGTGGGGGCCATCCCGGCCGCAATCCAACATATTGCTAAAAAGGACGATGCATCAGACACGGCCGACAGCATCTACAGTTATAAGTGGCAGGGGCGGATCCGCTTTGACACGCTGGCGTTCATCGAGCACACGGCTTTTCTCGTAGGCTTGCTTGCGCTGGTCGTCTCCGTCGCGTTGGGACAGCATTCAGATAAGGTATGAGCCCCAGCTTGGGTATGCACCCCAGCCTGACATTCTTAGGCAAAGTCCGATAAAGCGCACTAGTACACGTAGTAACTGCAAAATGTCCGGCGTTGCTCGTGGTCAGCGATAACCTACGGTGAGCTACCAGTCGGAGAATCCAACGTATGTATCGACTTCTCGCGCATAGTGTGGACGGCTTGCGCTCGTTCAGACCTTACTTGAGTTCGCCGATCCGGCCGTCATTTCTGAGCAGCGCCGCGTTGTGTTCCAGGTCCTCCAGCAATTTGTCAATCCGCTCCTCATCGATCGTCGATTTGGTTCATCGTGCCATGAGATCCTTTTAGAATCATAGTCATGGCTCAACTCTAAAATTCGTTTTGCCCGCTCCTTGCGCGTCGATTATTTTTACAGGAAACGGGGCATATTTTAGCGACAGCTCTCTTAATTGGAGATCAAGCGCATGAATCAGATAGCTTTACTGCTGGATGGCGCTAATTCTGCATATAGTTTCTATGAGCGCACCTCGATGATAGAGGTAACACGAGCAGGTCTCTGGAAAGGAGCAAAATCGAGTGAAAAAGATCAAAGAAGCAGGTTTTTGCCTGGCATTAATTGCAGCTTTTACGCTTTCGTCTCCCGCCTCTGCCACTCCGGTATTCAGCTTCATCATCGATGGGGATACTGCTTTTCTTCCTTTTTCTATTTCGAACCAGTCAGACGCGGGCGAACGGGTCACACGCTTCAATCTAGACATCACATCTACTGGAAGTTGTTTTGATGTTACCAACTTCAGCAACGATGGATGTCCGGGAAATGCGGCAAATGGGGCGGGTTCATTCGCCGCGGTCGGTGGTACTGATAGCACAACAGGACTGGTTTCGCCGTCGGTTGCCGACGGAGATACGGTGTTGGACTTGGTCTTTACGGATTTCGATCCGGGCGAAACTTTCAGTTGGAATTTGGACGTTGACGGCGTCAACGCTGGGGCGTTTGGAACGATAACTGGAGACGACCTGATTGGTGCCGCAGCGTTCATCGATTTTTCCAACGGTCAGCGGTTGCTGGGAAGTCTCCTTGCGGTGCCTGGGAATCCCGATGCCAGCTCATTTACGGTGAGCGGTGTCGTCGATATCCCTCCCGACGGTGATGTTCCTTTGCCATCGACTCTGGTATTGCTGGTTGCGGGTTTCTTCCTGGGTCGCCTTGGGAGTGGACAAAGTACGTTGCCCATCCCACTACCGACAGCGCGCAGCTGAAACCGATTTGCGGCTATCTCGTGGCATTCATGCGGGCATGCGGGAAAACGGCCTAACGATTCAGCAGAGCTACCGGTCGCCAGGGCCCGCGACTGAGACGGCGGTTAGGCCGTAACGCACACGCGAAGCCATTCAAGGGCACGCGACATCTGCGCCGCAGTTCGGCCTTCGAGCCGGTCCTCGGTTAAATAAAGTTCGACTGTTTACGGTATCGATCGCCTCAAAGATCTTGCATCGACGAGTACTGAGAATTATTTGGCGGGGTTCAGTCGGCCGCTCCGATGGCCCGTCGACCACATGCTGAAATTTGAGGCACCTAAACCGGTCAGCGGGCGTGACAGGACCCAAGTCGTTATCCGAGAACCATTGCGATCAGTCGGTCCGCGAAGAGCTGCGGTTGCTCGTAGGGGAGGAAGTAGCCAGCGTCAGGAACGCACTCGCTGGAAAAGCTGGCGCATCGCGCCTGGATCTCTCGCGTTTCGCCGATGGTTACTGATCGGTCATGCTCGCCATGGAGGTGCGATATAGGACAGGTCACGCGCTCGACGATGTCGCGATTCATCCTGAATTTGGTCAGCATCTCCTGGACATAAGCCCTGCTACCGGTCGTCAGGGTCAGCTCACAAGCGTTGCGGATCAGCGGCAGGATGTCGAGATTGGAAAGCGTATCCTGAACTTCCGGCACGTCGCCCCAGCCTTTCTGAAGGTACCAGTCCACGCCGTGGAGCGTAATGAAGCGACCGCATACCCGCGACAGGATCTCCGAGGTCTGCGGGGCGTGTCGCAGGATTTTTGCCAGACCTTTCTGTACCGGAGTCAGGTTTTGCAAGGACTCGTCGGAATAGGGACGTATAAGCCCAGTCACCAAGAGCCGGCTGAACAGTTCGGGTCTGGAGGCGGCGAGGTGGAATAGCGGAACAGACCCGTTGCCCAGGCCGATGGCCGGAACGGCTTCCAGGTTCAACGCTTCCATCAGCCCTTCAATCGCATCAACCTGTTGTTGCTGAAAGCTTTCGTTCGGGTGGCAATCCGAGTCACCGAAGCCGGGTCTCAGGATGGCGAAGAGTTGAATCCCGGCGTCGTGCAGAGCCCCTTCGATATGCTCGCCCAGGAGGTAGCCCTGAACGCACCCATGAACAATGAGAGCTGGGGTGCCGCCTCTCTTGCCGGTCCAGGTGTACGCCGTACGTTTGCCGTCTGCCCGGGTGAGGGTTCGATAATTACCCCAGGGGTCGCGCCAGGAGCGCGGGGTGCTGCGCCGCGTATGGCTGGCGCGTGCATTGAGCAAACCGAGGAGTCGGACGAGGTCTACCTGAGACACGGTCTCTGTCTTACGCAGGATGGTCTTGATCTGGGTCCGAATGGTCTGGGCGCTGGTTTTGCGCGCTTTGGCGACGAGCTTGGTGTCGCGCATCTCATAAAGTGCACGAGCCACTTTTCGCTCAGCCGTTGTCAGCGCAAAGGTTGTCTCGAGGGTCAGGTCAACGGTATGCGACCATCGAGTCTCCAGCGATCGAACCACCACAAAGTGCTGCTTCTCGGACTCCGACGGTAGCGTGTATACCTCGGCAATCCCCGCCGATCGTTTGTCGCCGACAGTGCGCACAATGGCATGCCGCTGCCGCTTTCCTGAGGCCGCATTGATTCGAACGGCTTCAAAATCAGACCATGCCGACTGTTCGAGCCATGCAAGGCTGTTGCTGCGACCCTGGACAGCTTGAAACCGGTCCATAGCTTCCGGGTTGGCGGTCACCACAACGCCTTTCGGTGTCAGGACCATGGCCGCCGCATCGACTTCCATGACGGCTTCTTCCAGGGCGTTTGTCTCGATGGGCTTGTTGAGCTTATCGAGGATTCCGCGCAGGCCTGCGACGTAGCTCTTGGTGAAGCGATCTTCATCCACGGACTGTTTGGGTGCCTGGGCTTCGATATCCGCGATCTTTCTCGACCACGCGTTCAGGCAATCCAGGAACGCACTGTCATCGCTGACAAAACGGTAGCCGCTTTCCATGACTTCGAGATCTGTCTTTGCGTTCGTTTGCATGGGAACGGGCCGCGTTCTGCATGTCGTAACGGCATTGTAGCTTTCTTCCCGGCAACAACGATCCTGCAGGGATTGATCGCAGGGAATCCAGCCGAGGCCGCTCGCGATCAACGTGGGACTTTGGTCAGTGTTCCGAATCGCGGAGGGACAACGCAGGTATACTTGCGCCGCTCGCAGGCCGCGTCGTTTCAAGGTTCCCTCATGAGTGCTCAGGTGTTTGCAGCTGTCATTGCCGCGGCGGTGATGCACGCCGTTTGGAATGCCCTGGTGAAGGGCAGTTCGGACAAGGCACTCAGCATGGGCGCCGTGGCGCTGGGCCATCTTCCCCTCGCCCTGGTGCTCATGCCTCTCGTACCCAAGCCGGACGCGGCCAGTCTGCCCTATCTCGTCGTGGGGATTGTTCTGCACTTTGGTTATCAGCTCTTTCTCATCAAGTCCTACGAAGTCGGGGACCTCACGCAGGTGTATCCGATCGCGCGCGGGTCCGCGCCCCTGCTCGTGGCCGCTGTGTCGTTTCTGGTCCTGGGAGAGCCGCTTTCAGCGACGGAGCTCACCGCGGTCGCGGCCATCGCGCTGGGGATCATCAGTCTCTCGATCGTGCGTCGCAGGGACGACGGCTCCAGCGGGCATGCGGCCGTGCTGGCCGTGGTGACCGGAGTTTTCATCGCCTCTTACTCCATCATCGATGGCTACGGGGCGAGGGTTGCGGGGACGTCGCTTGGGTTTTACTGCTGGCTTGCTCTCGGTAATGCCGCGCTCATGGCGGCATACCTCGGGCTTTGGCGACCGCAGGCGCTTGCGGATATGCCGGGGAAGGGGCTTCGCCTGTTCCTCGTTGGTGGAACTATGTCCTTTGTTGCCTATGCCCTGGTGATCTGGTCCTTCACTCAGGCTCCGATCGCGCTCGTCACCGCGCTGCGTGAGACAAGCATAATCATCGCGCTGCTCATCGGCGTCGTCTTCCTCAATGAGCGTCTGAGTCTGCTCAAGCTGCTCTCTACGCTGCTGACGCTGTTCGGAGCCGTGTTACTGCGCTGGGCCCGCTAGTTGGGGATTACGCGGCGCGTTCGCGCATAGATGCGGCGCAGGCCTCCGATCTGGAACTTCAAGCCATGAACAAACTTCCTCCCGCACTTTTGATCGTCGACATGCAGAAAGGCATGGCGTTCAAGTCCTCGGGCCGACGAAACAATCCCGATGCAGAGGCAAACATCGCGAGGCTTCTCCGCGCATGGCGCGAGCGCGACGCCCCCATCGTTCACATCAGGCATATATCGAGAACCGTCGGGTCGCCGTTCTGGCCGGGGCAGCCGGGGGTGGAGTTTCAGGAGCCTCTCGCGCCGCTGGATAGCGAGCACGTCGTCGAAAAAAATGTGCCCGATGCATTGATCAACACGGGCCTTGAGCGTTGGCTTAGAGTTCGGGCGATCAGCCGGCTGCTTATTGCCGGAGTCAGCACGAACAACTCGGTAGAAGCTACCGCGCGAACCGCGGGGAATCTGGGCTTCGAAGTCTTCGTGGTGTCCGATGCGACCTTTGCCTTCGACCTTGTCGACTACCAGGGAATCAGCAGGGCGGCCGAGGATCTGCACGCCGTATCGCTGGCGAATCTCGCCGGCGAGTATGCTCAGATAGTCACCACAGAGCGGGCGCTGACCGTTCGCTAAGCGCGGTCAGGTTTCAACGGAAGCGCAGGTGATCTGGTGTCGCGACCGTGGTCGCAGGCGACTCTCCGCCTGTTTACCGCCTGTTTACCGCCTGTTCTCCGCCTCCACTCAGCCCGCGCTCAGCGGGCGTGCGGAGTAGGCGTCTTCGTCGGCGGCCACGACCCGATCCCGCCCGTCGTGTTTGGCGCGATAGAGCGCTTCATCAGCTTTCTTCAGGAAAGGTTCCAGAGTGAGTTCGTCGGAAAGATGGGCCACGCCAATGCTCGTTGTGAATTGAAGCCGGCCCCTGTCTGATTGCAGTTCCAGGGCCTTCACCTGCTCTCGCACGCGATCGGCGGTGTCGACCGCGGTATCCTTTTCGCTGACAAAAAGCACCGCGAACTCTTCGCCGCCAATGCGCCCGAAGAGGTCTCGTTCGCGCAGGAAGCCCTGCACGACCGTCGCAAAAGAGACCAGTGCCTTGTCGCCGGTAGCGTGACCATTCTTATCGTTAATGGCCTTGAAATGGTCGATGTCCAACATCAGCAGATTCAGCGGCGTGCCTTCCCGCCGGCAGCGATCAAGCATCTTCTGGCCGCGATCCATGAAACTGCGGCGATTGTGTATGCCGGTCAGCGGGTCCGTTCTCGCTTCCATCTCGGCGGCGTTTTTCGCGGCGGCGAGCTCCCGGGTTCGTTCCTCGACCTGCGATTCCAACTGCAGCTGGCTCTCTTCCAATTGCGTGATCCTGGCGCGCTCCGCGGTTTCTTTTGCTTTGCGCAGATCGATGATGCGGATGGTCATGGCGGCGAGGATCACCACCATTTCACCGTAGGACGCAACGGCGGGCCAGTAGTAATTGATGAGGTTGTGCTCCACGATCCCAAGATCGCGCAGGGCCTGGAGGAACAGCCCGATGACCAGGAATGTCCAGGCGATGGTGAACGGTGCGGCCTCCCGGGCACCCTGGACCCAGCGTATCGCGCCGGCGATCGATACCGTCGGGTAGAGGAGCAGGGCAAGCGTGATGGAAATAACCGACAACGTGCTTTGTTCCGCGAGGGCGCTCAGGAACAGGAAGACGCTGTTCAACATCAGAAAAAGAAGCAGCCAGTCCATGCGTGGAAGGTACTTCCTGGAGTTTAGAAACTCCCGGGCAAACAGGAGCCCGGTAAACAGACTCACGGCGCCGGTCAGGGACATGTAGCGCCAGTGATAGTTTTCCTGCAGCAGAAACTGATGCGTGTACCCGAACACCGTGACCCAGACGGCGACTGATGCCAGCGCGTGCAGCGCATACGCGTAATAAAATCTGGCTCCGGTCGCGGCTCCGCCGATGATGGCCATGAAGGCCATGAGCACAAGGCCGCCGACGATGAACGCCATCAGCGCGAGTTCTTTCGCCTGGGTGAGCGCCAGCGTGGTCGGCGACCAGATCCGCAGCTCCGGGAACACGAATCCCATCTGATGCGATCCATACTGCACGTAGAAATCCGCGCTTTCGCCGGGGGGTAGCTCCGCCGGAACAACGAAGCGGTGGTGTGGGACGGGCCGGGCGGTGAAGGGCTTATCCAAGCTGAGATCGGCGAGCTGCCGGAAGGTTGTTCCCTGGGCGTCGCTCTGAAAGGCGCGCAGGTAAACCAGCTGGTGGTCGATGTACTCGAGTCGTACTTCCAGGGGCGTGTCGGTGGTGTTGCGCAGGGAAAAGCGGCTCCAGAAGGCGCCCTCCTCAAGGCCCGTGGATCCCGCGCCGGGCTCGAGGGATGCGGCGCCCGCCAATGCGGCCATGGCGTCTTCCAGCGACGCCTCGGCGCTTGGGTCGTGCCAGAGCTGCAGCCGGCCGTCGAGGGACAGGCCAGCCTCATCACCCGTCAGGGCTATGGTTTCCAGGGCCTGCGCCGCCGGAATCACAAGGCAAAGCAGGCCGGCAATAAATGCCGAAACAAATGCCGGAATACCTAGTGTTCGCATCCGCGAAGCCCGACCTGGCGCTGAATCCCTTGGCATCGCAAGCGCCCCTCCGAACAGGCGTTTTGCTTCCGCAGTTTTGTTACGCAAGGCTCGCGTCCGCGTATCTATGCACCCGTTTGCGGCTAGGGCCAGTACCGTTCCCGGCAGTTCGCGGGCAGGTACTTGAGGTTTTCGTCGCTGACGTTGCTGTCCTGGCCACAGCGCCAGATCAGCCTCCCATTCACAATCTCCGGGCCCAGCTGCAGCTCGAGCTGAGACTCGACCTGCAGGGCCGCTTCGTTGAATTCGATCTCTATGCGCTGGTCTGCGTGCCAATCGACCGTGTCGACATAGGTTGAAAAGTAGTTTTGGGAGAAGCCCGCGGCGTCGTTATCACCGCCGGGGGGCAGCATGCCGTTTATCTGATAGTACTCGAGGACGGCAGTTTTCGCTGCGGCGGCGGCCGCGATGCCCTCCGTCACCTTGGCGCGGATCGTATAGCTGCGGTAGGCGGGCAGAGCTATGCTGGCGAGGATGCCGATTATCGCCATCACGATCATCAGTTCAATCAGTGTAAAGCCCCGTTGTCTGCCGCTGCTGTGCAATTGTCTTTCCTTGCGCCGCCCAATGTGACGCCTGAGGCGCAGCCTTGGCAGCCGCCGCCGGGTTTGATCCATCTGCCTTGCACACAGCGCAGGGCCATCTTCAGGGTGATCTGCAAGCAGCGCGCCAAGGCCTCGAATCGCCGAAAATCAATGAGTTACAAGTGTCACTATGTGTTTTTGTGACCTAATTCGTCATATACCGGCGATTTGTGTCCGCTTTCGCGACGCGGTCCAAAGGCCTGCTAAATTCCGTTAAGCTGACCGCGACGTTCACGCTCAGAGGTTAATGGTCGGCGCTCGCGGTTGCTTCAAAAGCGCGGGGGTAGGGCCTGGGACTCAACCCAGCTTCTCCGGAGGCTCAATTGGCTAGACCGCAAAACCGACGCCGAATAGCGACGTTTGCCGTTGCCGTACTGCTCGTGCAGGTGCTTGTCCCTCGTGGCTACATGCCTGCCAGTCTCGCCTCGGGCTGGTTCGTAGCGCTGTGCCCCGATGGGCTTACAACCCCAGAAATGGTTGTACTGATCGGTGCGCAGCAATCCCAGGACCAGCACCACCACGGGCACGTTGAGCACGTAGAGCACGAGAGAAAGCACCACGCAATGCATCAGAGTCATGGCGCGGACGGCACGGCCGATCCGTCCCGGCTCTGTGAATTGGCGGGTCTGTACGTGGATGCGCTCGAGGCGACCGCGTTTGTCGCGGAGCTGCCTGAGCGTCCGACGCTGGATTCGCTGGATCTGGACCCCGCTACGCCGCCCGGCCCGGGGATCCGCCACTTCAGCCCTCGGGCTCCTCCCCTCGCTTAACACCTCCAGGTCTGATTGAAACCGGCGCGGAGTCTCTCTGCGTCGACGTGCGTCCGCGTGGCGCGCTTGCGAGGAAAGCGAAATGACACGAGAACGAAACAGAGCATCTGCTCTGCCGCGGGCGTCCGCCTGCCTGGCAGTGGCAGGGGCATCGGTTTACTGCGCGTCCGTGCAGTCCCAGACGGACAGCGACGCAGCGAGTTGGCAGCTGCGGGAGGAGGTGCTGGTAACGGCACCCAGGGAAAGCGGTTACGGCGCGCAGAGCGCGTCGGTCGTGAAAGGAGGCATCGCCCTGAGGGACTGGCCGCAGTCCGTGCAGGTGCTCAACCGCACGCTGCTTGAAGAGCAGAACTCGCGGTCGCTCACCGAGGCACTGCAAAACGTTTCGGGGGTTGTCCCTAACCACGAGCAGGAAGCCGTGCTCGTCAATCCCTTCGTTCGCGGTCTGGAGGCTGAAATCTTCGTCGACGGGCTGCTGGGCTATGGCGACACGGCGGTGATCGATCCCTCCACCATGGTTGTCTTCGAGCGCGTCGAGGTGGCGAAAGGGCCTACCTCGGTGCAGTACGGCGGTGGCGTGGGCGCGCCCACCGGCGGTCTCATAAACCTGGTGACCAAGACGCCGAGGGAAGATGCAAGCTACTACTTCGGACTTCGGGGCGGCAGTTTTGCGACGCGGAGCGTGGAGACGGATCTCAACCAGCCCCTGACGGACGCCGTCTCGGTGCGGCTCGCGGGAGAGTGGTTTGCATCCGACGACATGATCGACGCGGTGGATATTGAGCGGCTTACGCTCAATCCGTCCCTGGCTGCGCGCCTTGGTGATGCCACGGCCTTCACCCTGCGCGGGCTTTACAACCGCATAGAGCAGCTCGAGTACACCGGGCTTCCCGCGGAAGTCGCTGGATTGCCGGGCGTGAAGGGCACGCAGTTCTCCGGAGCGACCGACGCTCCGCCCACGGAGATCGAGAACCTGTCGGTTCATGCGACGCTGGATCACGCTTTCAGTGGGCACCTTTCAGGCCAGCTGCAGCTCCGCTATTTCGACAGTCGCTTCGACGAGTTTTCGTCCTTCCCGTTTCTGAGCTTCTTTCCCATTGTCGACACCTCTGTGCCGATCATCCGGGGCCAGCTTCCCGTGGACACGCGGGAGTACACCTTCGACGCATCCCTGAGCTACCGCATCGACAGCGCTTCTGGCGTGAGCCACCGGCTGCTGGCGGGGCTGACCTACGATGCGACGGACTACGCCGCCGGGAGCGGCTTTGACTTCACGCCCATCGGCGTTCTGGACTATGCGTCCGGGGAAAACACGCTCAGTTTCGGAGACATACCCGCCATTAACAGCGTGACGGAAAACGAGTACCGGACGCTGGCGTTCTATGCCCAGGACCACATCAGCGTCGGTGAGCGCTGGAGCGCGCTGCTCAGCGGGCGGCTCACGGAGTACGAGCTCGAGGAAGTCGTGGGCGGCACCGGCGCCGACGAGAGCTACACAGAGTTCGACTCGCGCGTGGGCGTCACCTATCACCTTAATGACGCCGTGGCTGTTTACGGCGGCTATGCGACAGGCTCGCGCATGGTGCCGTTTTTTACCGGCGTAAACAGCGCCGCGCCGGTTCCGGAAGAATCGGACTCGCTGGAACTTGGCGTCAAGGTTGCTGGCCGGCGGTGGAGTGGTTCCGTCGCGGCGTTCCGTCTGAATCGCGAGAACATCCCGCAGACCGATCTTACGGACCCCAATTTCGGATCCGTGCAGAACGGAGAGCAGCGCAGCGAGGGTGTGGAGGTCGATGTGGTCTGGGAGCCGTCGGAAGCGGTTTCCGTCCTGGGTAACGTCGCCTTCACCGATAGCGAGAACCGGACCGATATCGTGAGCTTCGGGACCATCTTCGCCCGGGGCAACCAGCTGGCACGCATTCCCGAGCTCAGCGGGCGAGTCGCGGTGCGCTATCGTTTCCTGGCCGGAGCTCTTCAGGGTCTTGGACTGGGTATCGGGTTGACCTACGCGGACGAAGCGCCGCTGACCGACGAAAACGCGTTCTTCAGCGACAGTTACGCGGTTTTCGACCTGCAGGCCGATTACCGGACCGGTCCCTGGGTGCTGCGCTTCAATGTGGTCAACCTGGGTGACCGGGATTACTTCAAGCCCTACCAGTATCTGATTCAGGATGTGATGCGTCCCGGGCAGGAGCTTTCGGCCTTCTTCAGTGTAGGAGTAGAACTGTGACGAAGCGTTTCATGATTATTGCGTTGTGGACCTTCCTGGCGCCGACAGCGACGTTGGGCGCGGAGCTCACAAAGAGCTGGCCACAGCAGGGCGCTGTCCTCGACGATCGCCTAAAATCAATACATCTTTGGTTTGACGACGTCCCGGATGCCCGGGCCGCCGAGATCGAGATAAGCGGCGCGAGCGCTGAGCTCGCCATCCGCGGTCTGCACGGCATGGGCAGCAACGATCTGATGGGCCTGGTGGAAGGCAGCATGCCCGATGGTGACTACGTTCTGAGTTGGCGCCTTCCCGGTTCCGAAGGCGACATCGAGTTCCAGATACGACGGCCGGCGGGTCACCAGACGGATGTCTGGGAGCCCCCCCTCGATATCGGAATCGTACTTTATGATGGGGTAGAGCCCCTGGATGTTATGGGCCCGCTGGAGATGTGGATGAATGCGGGGCCCGAAAACATCCGCGTCCACCTCATTGCCGAGAGCGCGGGTCCCGTGGTGCTGACAACCACGAGCTATCCCCCGGCCCTGGCCCCTCGCGTGGACGCGCCCTGGTCCTTCGACGATCATCCCGATCTCGATGTGCTCATGGTGCCCGGAGGCATCGGAACGCTGGTGGAGATGGACAACCCGGCGATGATCGACTTTCTCAGGCGGGCGACGCAGGAAGTCGCCGTTGCGACCTCGGTATGCACGGGATCGGGACTCCTTGCCAAGGCGGGAGTGCTCCAGGGCGTCGGTGCAACGGGGAACAAGGCGTTCTTTGACTACCTTGTTTCCCAGGGCGAGGCGGACTGGCAAGCGGAGGCCCGCTGGGTGGAATCGGGGCGCTTCTTCACGTCGTCCGGTGTATCGGCGGGCATGGACATGAGCCTGGCGGTCGTCGCCCGATTCTTCGGTCTCGATATCGCGCGCATGATCGCCAGCTCCACCGAGTACGTTTGGAACGAAGACGCGGCTCTTGACCCCTTCATCGGCAATCTGAACACGGCCGTGCCCTGGGTGGACTATCTTAGGGAGAGCTTCCAACCAAACGGCGCTGCCGAGTAGCCCGGTGGTTGGGAGCCGAGTCCGCGCTTCGGCGCGGCCTGCACACACAGACACCCGGGAGCCCGCTTTGCCTTTCCCCGATCACTCCAGCATGCGACACCGCGCCGCCTCCGGCCCGCTCGAAGACCCCTGCTTGCGCCGCGCGCCGGAACGGTGTGCCTGATGCACGCACGCCCCACGCATAAAACGGAGATCGCGCCGGCGTGTCTCCCGGGCGTGGATCTGATCGGCGTTTCTTCCGAGCGTGTGTTTCCGCGCCATTCTCACGGCCAGTTCGGTATCGGCTTGATGCGCTCGGGCGGCCACAGGTCCTGGTCCGCGGGCGGCACCGTGGAAGCTACGCCCGGCAATGTCCTCGCCGTCAGTCCCGACGAACTGCACGATGGGTCACCGCTGGGCGCGTTTCGCGCCTGGGACATGATCTACATCGAACCGCTGGTCGTTCAGCGGATGCTGGGGCGCGAAGTCGCGGCACGGGAGTTTCACTTTGCGGCGCGATCCTGGCGTCAACTGGCGTCGAGCCTGCGGCGTGCGTTCGCTGCTCTTGCGGCGACGGATGCGCAGGCCGCGGAAGAGTATCTGACTCTGGCGCTGGGGCAGGCGCTGCGCGAGAGGCCCTCGGGTGGCGATCGGAAGCCCTCTCTTCTGTCTCGACGGGTCATCACCCGGATTCACGATCTGCCTGCCAGCCCGCCTACGCTGGATGAAGTCGCCGCGTTGATGGGCATGGGCAGAACGGGCTCGCTCCGTCGCTTCCAGCGCGAGGTGGGGGCGACACCGAACGCCTACGCCATGCAGTATCGGCTGCGCCTGGCGCGGCGGGCACTTTCTGACGGCGAAGAGCCAGGTGCGGTCGCCGCCGCGCTGGGATTTGCCGATCAGAGTCACCTGACGCGCTGCTTTTCACGCCAGTACGGCCTTCCCCCCGGCCGCTATCGTGCGGCCAGGGCCAATATCGTTCAAGACAGCTCAGGTTACGCGGCGCTATAAACCGTGCATGCACTTTTCCTACAGCCCGGATCTGGCACAGCGCTACCCTTCGCTGGTCTCTGCCTTCGCCTTCGCGGATCACATTGAGCAGGCTACCGCCGCCGACGTCGTCCAGAGCTGCTTGAACACAGCCCTGGCGCGTTTGGAAGAACAACCCGAAGCCGAGTTCGCCGCGGTAAAAGCCTGGCGTGCAACGTTTTCAAGCATGGGGCTAAAGCCCACCCAGTACCGCTGCGCCTCCGAATCCTTGCTGCGCCGCTTACGCAAAGAGCGTTCGCTTCCCGCGATCAATCCCCTTGTAGATCTGTGCAACGCGGTGTCCGTTGCCTATGCGGTTCCTGTCGCCGTCTTCGACGTGGCGCGGTTCGCCGGATTTCTGGAGGTTCGCCCGGCCGACGGTTCCGAGCGCTACCTAGCTTTCCATGGGGAATTTGAGGCGCCCGCGGTGGGTGAGGTCGTGTTCGTGGACGCAGACGACGACGCCCACGCCCGGCGCTGGACGCACCGGCAAAGCCGAAAATCCGCTGTCAGCGCGGATACGCGCACGGCCCTTGTCGTTATCGAGGGCCTGCACGGCGCGGCGGAGGCCGATGTAACGGCCGCTCGCGACCTTGTGGTGGCCACTTTGCGCGAGCGCGGCGCGATCACTCAAACCGGCCTGTTGCACGGTGGTCGTGGCAGATTTTCCTTCGCCGGCGACGGACGCGCGGTGCCCGCCGAGTCCTAAAAGCGCAAGGTGGCGATGAGCGGGGCGTCAACCTTCGAAAACACGGCTGTCCTCGCCAGGGTCAAGCTCGCTCGGGTTCGACTCTATCTACCTGTGATGCTTGAAGGTTTTGCGGCTCTCCCGGCGATACTTGGGCTACTTGCTCGTCGCCAGATTCACGCCGAGGGCGACAAGAAGACCTCCTCCAACGCGGTTAGCCCATTTCGCCGGTCCTGGCGAAGCCCTAAGCGTGCGAGTCAGGCGTGCGGCAAGAAGTACGCAAAGCAGATCGGCGCTGGAGAACAGGATATTCACGAAGGTCCCCAGAATGAGAAGCTGGATCCAGAGCGGAAAAGCCGCGGCCGGGTCGGTGAACTGGGGCAGGAATGCGATATAGAAGAGCGCCGTCTTGGGATTCAGCACCTCGACCGTGGCACTTTCCCAGAATGCCCGGGCCGGTGATTTCCGCGGAACTTCGGGGAGCGAATGCGCCGCTCCAATCCCTCGCTGAAGCATGAAGCGAAGGCCCAGCCAGACGAGATAGGCCGCACCAGCGAGCTTCATGCCGGTGTAGAGCACCGGCACCGTTTCGAAGAGCACTGCCAATCCCAGGGCCGCGGCGACTACGTGGGCATAGCCGCCCACATGGAGACCCAAGGCCGCCATGAGGCCGCCCGAGCGACCCCGGGACAGCGCCTGGGCCGCGGCGTAGAGCGTTGAGGGCCCGGGCATGTAGGCGAAGACGGCCGCCGCGAGAAAAAAGGCGATGAGGATATCGGTGCTGGGCATGCCGTTTACCACGTTCTATGAATCACGGCACCGAGCATACTGGATTGGGAGTTCAAGGGAATGCTCTCTGGGGGCATTCCACGTCGGGGCTGGAGCCTAGGCGGGGATGCCCTGCCTGGCGACGCGCTCCACGATATCGGCGAAGCGATCCAGTTCCGAGAGGGTTGTGTAAATGCTTGGGCTGACGCGCAGGCCCGCGCATTCCGGGTGGTTTATCGCCACACTGATGATGCGGTGTTCGTGCCAGAGATAGTCGCGCAGATCGTTGGGTGCGATGCCATCGATCACGAGGTTCGCGATACCGCAGGCAAGCCCTGGTTTCTGGCTGGTGTTGAGGCGTACCCTGGGATTGTCGAGAACCCGGTTCGCCCAGTAGTCCCGGAGGTACACTAGGCGCGCCGCCTTGCGCGCCGGCCCAATGCCCTGGTGGAAACTCAAAGCCTCGCCGATGGCGAGGTAGGGCGCCTCCGGGTGTGTGCCGATCTCCTCGAACTTGCGGATGTCCGAGTCCTTTTGTTCCGGGGCTGCCATGAGGGGCCACACGTCGGCAATCTTGTCGCGCCGCACATAGAGCATCCCCGTGCCGTGGGGTGCGAACAGCCACTTGTGCAGGCTGGTCGAGTAGTTGTCGACGTCCATGCCTCCAAGATCGAAGTCGAAGTGGGCGAGGGCATGCGCGCCGTCGATCACCAGGGGAATGCCGCGGCGTCGGGCCATCGCCGTGAGTTCGCTCACGGGCAGAATCTGTCCCGTAAGATTGATCATGTGGCAGGCCAGGATCATCTTCGTGTTCGGGGTGATGGCGTCTTCGAAGAGTCGCACCACTTCGGCCGGGTCTTCCGCGGGCACGGGAAGCTTGATCTGCTTGAGCACGATCCCCTCGCGCCGCACGCGCTGCTCGAACGTGGTGATCATGCGCCCGTAGTCCTGCGTGGTCGTCAGCACCTCGTCGCCGAGTTCAAGGTCTATTCCGAGTTGCATGATCTGCAGGCTTTCTGACGCATTGCGCGTGAATGCGACTTCTTCCGTGTCCACGCCCCACTGTTGCGCCATGCGCTGGCGCACCGCTTCCCGCTGTGGCTCGAGAATCTGCCACATGGTGTAGGTCGGGGCGAGGTTCGAATAGTCCTGGTGGCGCTTCATCGCCTCCTGCACCAGGCCGGGAGCCGGGCTGACACCGCCGTTGTTCAGATTCAGAAGTGTCCGGTCCACGGTGAAAGCACGCTGCACCTGGAACCAGAACGCTTCGTCGCCCGCCGTATCACCGGCGCTGCTGGTATGCGTTGAGAGTTCCGAGGCGATATCCAGAGCGAGGGCGTTCAGCTCGGTGGATTGGAGCGTCGCTGCCGCAATCGCGGGCAGCGACATGGATTGCAGAAAGCTGCGGCGGCTTTGCATGAGATCACCCTATGCCCAACGCGAGGGGAGAAGATAAGTCTCATGCCGCCGCCTGTCCAATCAGCGCGGGTCGCGCTTCAGTGGGTCGTGCCGCCCGGTGCCGCCATGTCGAAGAGCAGCACCTCGGCGTCTTCCAGGGCTTGCAGAGCGAGATCCTGCGCACCCTCAAGGGCGACGCCATCTCCCGCGACCAGGTCTGTATCGCCGAGCTTCAGCGCTCCGCGGGTGACCTGTACCCAGATGCCGCGGTTTTCCCGGGCCGTGAAGGACACCGTCTCGCCGGCATCGATGATCCCAGTGTAGAGATTGACGTCCTGATGCACGGTGACCGAGCCGTCCCGACCGTCGCGGCTCCCGATCAGCCGCAGCTGGTTGCTGCGCTCTTCTATGGGAAACGACAGCTGCTCGTAACCGGGTTCCAGGCCTTGTGTTTCCGGCACGATCCAGATCTGCAGAAAGTGCACGTCATCGCTTTGCGATGCGTTGTACTCGCTGTGCAGCACGCCCTTACCCGCGGTCATGCGCTGCAGATCGCCCGGCCGGATAATGGAGCCGTTGCCCATGTTGTCCTTGTGCTCCAGCGCTCCCTCGAGCACGAAACTCAGGATTTCCATGTCCTTGTGGCCGTGGGTCCCAAAGCCCTGGCCGGGCTTTACGCGGTCCTCGTTGATCACGCGCAGCGGGCCGAAGCCCATGTGCGCGGGGTCGAAGTACTGGCCGAAGGAGAAGCTGTGGCGGCTGTCCAACCATCCGAAGTTGGCTTTACCGCGCGCTTCACCGGGTCGAATGAACATCATGTCTCCTTCCTCCTTTTTGCTTCAGTTGCGATGGAAAAGCTGATCGATGGAGAAACGTCCTCCGCCGGTCAGCGTGAGTGCCAGCGTTGCCGCCAGCAGAGTCAGGGCGTATTCGTAGCCGTTGTTGCTTACGAACAGGCCATTGGGCAGGTGAACGGTGAGTGCCACGCCCATGGTGAAGGCCGCCAGGGCCGCGGCGGGGCGGGTCAGCAGACCAAGAATCAGCGCGATACCGCCGAAGAACTCCGCCGAGCCGGCCAGCAGGGCCATCAGGTAACCGGGCTCCAGGCCCACGGAGGCCATCCATTGGCCGGTGGCCTCGAGTCCGTAGCCGCCAAACCAGCCAAAGAGCTTCTGCGCCCCGTGCGCGGCGAGCACTGTGCCTACGGGGATGCGCAGGATTAGCGCACCCAGGCCATCGTCCGTGGCTGTGATACTCGATACCATTGAATTTGCTTGAATAGACATCTTCGTAGCTCCTAGTGTCTTGATTGTTTGATATAAGGGTTCTGAACGCGGGGCCTATACTAGGTCCGATGTCGGCGCGGAAAAATCGAAATAAATGCAAGTCTTATTTCGAATAATTTGAATGAATGCCAGGAGCAGTTGGACAGGCCGCTATGAGTGCTCGAAGAATCACGCTGGAAAGTCTGGAAGTCCTCGACGCCATCGATCGCAAGGGCAGCTTCGCCGCGGCGGCGGCCAGCCTGTACCGGGTCCCTTCAAAGGTTACGTACACGGTCAACAAGCTCGAGGAAGACCTCGGTGTAACGCTGTTTCGCAAGGAAGGACGACGATCCGTGCTGACTCCGGCGGGTCGGCTGCTGCTGGACCAGGGGCGAGAGATCCTTGAAGCCGCGGATCGCCTCGTGGAAAACACGCGTCAGCTGGATCGGGGCTGGGAGTCGCGCCTGCGCATTGCCCTGGACGCGGTGTTTGACTTCGGCCTGCTCGTCGAAGTCATCGAGGAATTCTGCCGCATGCAGCCGGGGACCGAGCTCGAAATCCGCGAAGAGGTGCTCGGCGGCAGTTGGGAAGCGATTGCGATGGGTCGCGTGGATCTTGTCGTCGGCGCTCCCGATGAACCGGTGGACCGGCGCGGGCTGGAAGTGGAACCGTTTCAGGAGATTCCCTGGGTATTCGCCGTGGCGCCAACCCACCCGCTTGCACAGTACTCCGAACCCCTGAGCCGGGAACAGCAGCTGGAGTACCGGGCCATCGTTGTAAAGGATTCGTCACGCGAGCTCCCGGCTCTCAGTCGCAACGTGTTCGAGCGCCAGCCGCGAATTCTCGTCACCAACATCGAACACAAGATTGCCGCCCAGTGTGCGGGCCTCGGGGCCGGCTTTCTGCCCCGGGATCGCGTCGAGCATCTTCTTAGCGATGGCGTGCTGATTGAGGTGCCGCTGGTCGAGCCCCCGGAGACCATCGAAAGCTATCTGGTCTGGCGGAAGGATAATCGGGGGCGGGCGCTTAACTGGTTTGTGGACAGGCTCCTGCAGCGCTGAGTCCGCTTTCCATTGCTCTGTAGTTCCCGGCCCCGGCCCCGAATTGGCGCCTAGCTTTCCAGCAGCTCGACGCTGTCTCCTTCGCGGATGGTCCCGGCCTCTTTCACGGAGAGGTAGGCGCCGAAGAAACGGTCGGTTTGTTCGTAGAGCGTTCGGGCAACGGCGGGATTGGGTTTAAGTTGCGAGGACGCCTGACCTCGCGCCGGCATGGAGCAGCGGATCGTCTTCGCCTCGACTTTCAGCGTTGCGCCACCGACCTTAAGCCGTTTCCCGACCCAGGAAAATTCCACCAGTCCCTCCTGACCCTCGGCCGTCTCGATAAGGAAGTTGGGGCGGAAGCGGCGCAGCTCAAATTCCTCGCCGGACAGCTCTCGCATGTGCTGCAGCGATGCAGTGGTGAGCACGTGAAGCGGCGCCATGTCGTTATAGGTCCCGGGAGGAGAGTAGTATTCCGTAAGCAGCGCGATCAGGTCTTCGTCGTATACGGAAAGATCGGGCGGATCTTCACCGGGCGCAACGCCGAGAATCTTCATGATCTCCTCGCCGTCCAGCGGCTGCTTCCAGCGGTAGTGCTCCCGATTTTCAGCGGGCTGCAAGGGGCTCAGGCGCAGGGGCGAGCCCACGTAATCGCTGATCGCTCCGTCCGGTTCCGCATCGCTGGATACCTCGGCTCCCCCCGGGATGCGGATCTGCACTGGCGGTACCGCATCGCCGAACACTCGCTGCGTCGGGCGCTCTCCGACATAGCTGGCGGCAAGATCCATGACGCGAGGGAAGCGCTTACCCCAGGCGACGTCGCCACTCTCGCCATCCAGCATCGACCAGGCGCGATCGCCGACCACGCCGAGGAGGTCGAGGCTCAGCGCGTCGACCCGCTGTCCCGCCATGCTCTTTACCGGGTAGAGCCAGGTTTCTTTCACGTATCCGATGTTCATTATTGTGTGTCCGACAGAATAAAGCGCCCGGCTACCGTAGCATGCCCGGGGAAGAGCGCGGACGCGTCACGCCTCGTGACCATGCCGGATAGACGCGCGCAAGCGCTGCAGTTTTTGTTGACCCCAAGCTACAATCCGGCGCCGGCTGGGTGTAAGAACGCTTCTGTTTGGGGCGTCGTCGACCATCACCGTCGCTTGCAGAGCATGTCCGAATCCTGAGTCCAAAGGAGTCTGACGCCGGCGACGTCCGGTTGTGACCCGGGGTATAACAACAGTCATTGCGATCGGCGCCCCCGCCGATGGAGATATAAACACCCATGAGCACCCTCGTACTGGATTTCGTGCAACAACTCGGGCGTGATCTGGCCAATCGCGAGTTTGATCTTCCGCCCTTTCCCGACTTCGCCGTGCGCATTCAACAGTGCGTGAACAGCGACGAAGCCAACTTCCAGAAACTCGGCGAGATCGTCGCCGGCGAGCCTTCGCTCGCGGCGCGCGTAATGCGCATGTCCAATTCGGCGATCATGCGTCGTACACCCATCGAGATCACCGATATCAATACCGCGATCTCGCGCGTCGGAATGGCGATGGTGCAAAACGCTGCGGTTTCCTTCGCCGCGCGGGAGTCCTTCAAGTGCCCTCCGGGTAGCCCGGCGGCGGCCGACCTGGATCGACTGCGGACCCACAGTGTCAAGGTTGCTTCGATTTCTTTTGTCTTGGCACGGCACACTCCGTACCAGGGTAAACCCGAGGAGGCGATGCTGGCAGGGCTTCTTCATGCAGTGGGTAAATTCTACATCTACATGCGAGCGTCACAGCAGCCGGAACTGTTTGACGAGCCCGAGGCTTTGCGCGATCTGGTGGCGCAATGGCACACCGGGGTAGCCCGCGCCATTGTGGAGTCGTGGCTGTTTCCCGAATCGATCGCCAGGGGCGTAGACGAGCAGGAGCTCAAGGAGCGCAATCGTATCGAACCGGCCGACCTGAGTGACGTGATCTATCTGTCGAACATACTAGCGCGGGCCGGTACGAAGGCGGCCTCTGCCTTGGGCGACGTGGACTCCTTGGCCAGGTTGCGAATCAATGCGGAACAGCTCGCGCAGGTGCTAAACGAAAGTGAGGAAGAACTGCAGTCGATGATTGACTCGCTTACCTGAGCGCGGTGCCCCAGCTTAGAAATCGTTCAACAGGTGATGACCTCGCCCTCGGCGGCGCGAAGCATGCGGTCCCAGAGTGCCGCTCCCAGGCCCTTCCGGCCAGGATCGCGAAGCAGGATCAGGTCCGTGTCATCTCGATCGAGGGTTCTAAGTCCCGCGAACAGGCGCCGGGCAATACGGTCCAGATCCTGTACCGGGCCCAGGCGCTCCACCGCATGAAGGCCGGTGAGAGTAGCGGCATCTTCGTCGCTTAAAAGGGCGGCTACTCGCAGGCCGGCCTGAGCTTCGGCGGTGGCGACCTCTTCCATGCGCCGCAGCACGGCTTCTCGATCATCGCCGCGAAACAGCAGGACGCGGGCTCGCGGTGAGTAGTGCTTGAGCATCTGCCCCGGTGAATGACTGCCTTCCTGCTCACTCACATAGGCGGGTTGAAACTCGATCGTCGGATCGATGTCGCGCAGTGCTTCGAGGCTGACTCCGCCGGGGCGCAGTACCCGCGGCTTCGCACCGGTGAGATCGAGGACCGTGGATTCGAGGCCGATGGTGGTGGGTCCACCATCGAGGATCATCGCGATACGTCCACAGAGATCTTCCATCACGTGGTCGGCGGTTGTGGCGCTGGGTCGCGTGAAGGTGTTTGCACTCGGTGCTCCCACCGGCACGCGGGCCTTCTCAAGCAGGGCGCGCGCCACCGGATGCGCGGGCATTCGCACGGCAATGGTGCTGCGTCCTTCGGCAATGGCCTCGGGCATGGAGGCCGTGCGCTGCAGAATCAAGGTGAGCGGTCCAGGCCAGAACGCGGCGGCGAGGCGATAGGCCGATGACGGAGCGCCCGTAGTGATTTTGTCGAGCTGCTCCAGATCGGCAATATGCGCGATGATCGGATCGGAGCGGGGACGCTGCTTCGCGCTGAAGATCTTTCCCAGAGCGTCGCCATCGAGCGCGTTCGCGCCCAGGCCGTAAACGGTCTCCGTGGGGAATGCCACCAGCTCACCGGCGCGCAGCAGGTCGGCCGCCGCGGCGATGACCTCGGGTTCCGGATCCTGGGAATTGACCTTGAAGAGCTGTGTTTGCATGGGTTGGAGTCTAGCGGATGGTCGCCTGGCGGGCGCGCAAGCTTAGCGATGCATGGCGCCACGTCAATGCTGTGCGGTAGAGTCGCACCCTCACTACAGCCAATCCTTCTCCCTCACGAATAACGGAGCCCCCTGATGAATCGACACCGCCCGATCGCCGGCATCGTGGTCCTGCTTCTGACGCTACTCGCGGCCTGTACGCGCACCGACGCCCCCGTACCGGAAGCGGCTGAAGATAGCGCTGACGCGCCCGCCGTCGCTCCGGAAGCGGAGCAGGGCTCGTCTTCGCCCGCATCGGCGGCGATTGTCGTCACCGCGAATCCGCATGCCACAAAGGCGGGGGAAGCCGTCCTGCGAGCCGGGGGCAGCGCCGTAGATGCTGCCATTGCCATTGAGGCAACTCTCAGCCTGGTGGAGCCACAGAGCTCGGGCTTCGGCGGCGGTGCCTTCATGACCTACTACGACGCTGAGGCGCAGCGTATTACGGTGTACGACGGACGCGAGGTTGCTCCCGCGGGCGCAACGCCGGATCTTTTCCTGGATGAGAACGGCGAGGTCTACGGCTACCTCGAGGCCAAGAACAGCGGAAAGTCCATCGGCGTACCCGGCGTGGTCGCCATGCTCTCCCTCGCCCACGATGACCACGGCACCCTGCCCTGGGAGGGACTGTTCGACTATGCCATCGATCTTGCGAGCAACGGTTTTGATGTGTCGCCGCGACTCAAGTCTTTCTTCGAAAAATACGGCACGCGGCTGATTCCCGCGACCGTGGAAGAGGGGCCGCTCGACGCCTACAACTACTTCTTCGACGACGCAGGGGAGATCCGCGACCGTATCGTGAACACGGCGTACGCGGACACCCTCCAGGCCATACGCAAAGATCCGACCTATCTGTATCACGGCGACATGGCTCAGGCGATCGTCGACGCTGCGCACATCCAGCCGCGTGCCGGTACGCTCAGCCTTGAAGACATCGCGGCCTATCAGCCCCGTCGCCTCGAACCCCTGTGCGCCGAGTACCGCGGCCTGGAGCTCTGCGGACCTCCACCGCCTTCGTCCTGGGTCGCCATCGGCATGATTCTCGGAATCCTGGACCAGCTTCCGTTCCCGAGTGAGAACCGGGAAGCGGATTGGGCCACCTTCATCGAAGCGCAGCGACTGTCCTATGCCGATCGGGACTACTTCGTCGCCGATGACACGGCCATCGACGTGCCCATTGAAGGCATGTTGAATCCCGCCTATCTCGCCGAGCGCGCGGCCATGATCGATCCCGAAGCGGCGCTTCCGGTGGTCGAGCACGGCGATCCCTGGGCCTTTGAGGAGCGCGAGGCCGTGGCGCTTCTCGGCGAAGACACCACCATCGACTACGCCGGCACCTCCCACTTCGTCGTGACCGATGCCGCCGGCAACGTCGTGTCCATGACCGCCACCGTCGAGAGCATCTTCGGATCGGCGCGCATGGCCGGTGGCATGTTCCTGAACAATCAGCTCACGGACTTCGCCAAGAACCCCCGCGATGCCGAGGGGCGCTTGGTAGCGAACCATCCCGCGCCCGGCAAGCGCCCCCGTTCGTCCATGACACCGACCATCGCGCTCGATGCCGACGGTAAGTTCGTGCTTGCGACGGGCTCGCCGGGCGGCAACTCCATCATCGCCTACACGAGCAAGACCCTGGTGGGCATGCTGGACTGGGGGATGTCGCCGCAGGAGGCGGTGAATCTGCCGAACGTGGTAGCGCGCGGCGACACCGTCCGTATCGAAAGCGCCCGGGCGACACCGGAGTTTATCGAGGCGATGCGCGAACACGGCTTTGAGGTCCGGGAGTCCGAAGGCGAAAACTCCGGGCTCAGCGTGGTCTACCGGCATGGCGACGGCCGCCTGGAAGGCGGCGTGGATCCACGCCGGGAGGGCACGATCGTCGTTATCGACCCTTCGGAGACCGCCAACGAATAACCCTGCGCGTCTGCGTACGCGGCCTCGTCGTCGCGTCTACGGCGACGCTGCTTGCCTGCAGCGAATCCCGGTAGCCTGCTGAAACTTCGCCGCCCCGGACAGCTCATTGATGAATTCGAGTTCTGCTTCCTCGTCGTCACGCCCTGGCCCCGGCTCAAGCGAACACCGCTTCTCCCAGGTCGATGTGTTCTCTGGAATTGCCCACGGGGGCAATCCAGTGGCCGTCGTCCACGATGCCGGGAACCTGAGCGACGGGCAGATGGCGGCCTTCGCCCGCTGGACCAATCTATCGGAGACCACGTTTCTTTTGCCGGCCGAAGCTCCCGGGGCCGACTATCGCCTGCGTATCTTCACGCCGGGTGGCGAGTTGCCTTTCGCCGGGCATCCGACGCTGGGAAGCTGCCATGCCTGGCTCGAGGCCGGTGGTGTCGCGCAGAACGCCGGTGCCCCGGTCCAGGAATGTGCTGTGGGTCTGGTCGAGCTTCGCCGCCTGGACGGCCGGCTAGCCTTCGCCGCTCCCCCGCTGCGGCGCAGCGGGCCGCTGGAACCTGAGGTTCTCGAGCACGCCCTGACGGGCAGCGGTGTTTCTGCCGACCGGGTACTTGACCACCAGTGGGTCGACAACGGGCCGGGCTGGTGCGCGCTACTCCTTCAGACGGCCGTCGACGTACTCGGCGCGAAGCCTGACTTCGCGCGTCTTCGAGGACTGAACCTGGGTCTGGTGGGGGCGCATGGAGCCGACAGCGATGTTGACTTTGAAGTCCGCGCGTTTGTACCGGACCTCGGTGTGCCCGAAGACCCGGTCACGGGCAGCCTGAACGCATCGATCGGTCAGTGGCTTACCGCGGCGGGTATTGCACCGACGCGGTACATCGCAGCGCAGGGCACGGTGCTGGGACGGCAGGGGCGAGTGTTTGTTCAGGCTGAGGCGAATGAACTCTGGATCGGCGGCGAGACGAGCACAGCAATCAGCGGATCGGTATCTTTCTGAATTGGGTCAGCGACCGGTGTGCCCGGCCTCGGTCACTGCAGTCTCCGATACACCCGCGCCAGAACCTCCTCGGCCGCCAGCATCGCCACGATCACAATGATGAAGGCCACAACGCCGTGCATCGGCCCCGCAAAATGCAGACGCTCGCCAAGTACGCGGTCGATGACGCCGAGCATCACGAACTTGGAGCCGAAGAGAATCAGCCAGGCCGTGAAGAAGCGCAGGGCGGTCCACGCCGCACCCTCGCGCGCGTCGAAGAGAGCGGCCACGCGGTGTTCCAGGGTCAGCGTGGCCTGCAGCAGCAGTTGGAGGAGTACGGCGGCAACCAGCGAGGTGCTGAAGTTTGCAAGTTCAAGAAGCGAGCTGTGTTCCGCAAACAGGTTGAGCACGATGAGATCGACCAGGATGGCGATGAGGTAGCGGCCGAGCAATCTCTGACGACTCGTTGGGGCTTCCGCCGTGGCGGCGACGATATGGTGGTGGGCCTTGATGAGCTCTTGTCCTTACAGGTATGTGCGCTGTATCCGACGCCCTAGATCGAGGTCAGGTCCACCACCGCCCGTCCCCGGGTCTTTCCGGCAAGAATCGCGGGACCGGCATCCATGAGTTCGGAAAAGGGCAGATCGAAGGACAGGGCATCCAGGCTGTCGAGATCAAGCTCCGAGGCAAGCCGCGCCCAGGCGGTCTCGCGCCGCGCCATGGGGGCCTGAACCGAGTCCACACCGCGGAGCTGCACATTGCGCAGGATGAACGGCATGACCGTCGCCGGCAGATCGGCTCCCTGCGCGAGTCCGCAGGCGGTCACAATGCCGTCGTAGCGCGTCTGGGCGATACAGTTCGCGAGGGTGTGGCTGCCCACGCAGTCCACCACGCCGGCCCAGCGTTCTTTCTGCAGTGGCTTGCCGCGCTCGCTCAGCACCGCGCGGTCCATGATGTCAGCGGCGCCGAGGTCGGTCAGGAAGCTCGCCTCTTCGGGCCGCCCGGTAGAGGCAATCACCCGATAGCCCAGGCCGGCGAGAAGACTGATGGCCACGCTGCCCACGCCGCCGACAGCGCCGGTGACGAGTATCTCGCCGTCGCCGGGCGCCGGGCCGTTTTCCTGCAGCGCCATAACGCTGAGCATGGCCGTGTAGCCCGCCGTGCCGATGGCCATGGCGCGCCGGGTGCTGAGGCTCTCGGGAAGTTTTACCAGCAGGTCGCCACTGACCCGGGCGCGCCCGGCGTAGCCGCCGTGCAGATACTCGGAGGCGCCGTAGCCGTTAAGGACCACGCGATCGCCCGTGCCAACGTTGCTGTGTGTCGACTCGATCACCGTGCCTGCGTAGTCGATGCCGAGCACCAGCGGGTGCCGCTGCACGATCGGCGCGCTGCCGGTCATGGCGAGGCCGTCCTTGAAATTCAGGGTAGAGAACTCTATCGCCACCGTCACGTCGCCCTCGTCGAGATCGTCGAGGCTCAGAGTTTCGTACTGGCAGTGGACCTTTTCGTCCGTCTTGCGCGCCACCAGCGCCTGGAAGCTTTCACTCATGCGGTATCCCCGTTAGGAACTTCGGTGTCGATCAGTGGATCGGCACGCTCTGAATCGTTTGCTGCCAGCGCCCGATGTCGAAGGGCGCGCTGCCGCCCAGGGCACGTTCGTAGTCGCGCTCCATGTCCTGCAGTGCGGTTTCCAGGAGTCCGGTGCCCATCGACGAGCGATCGGAGGCCGCGTCCGCGATATCGTCGATGGCCACTCGGCGACCCGGCTCCAGGATGGAGAGGCTTATCCCCGACGGATCCGGCGTTCCTGGTGCCATGCGTACGCGACCGAGGTCCAGATGAGCGATAACCACCCCGGAACGACCGATGGCCTCGATCTCGCGGTCTCCGCCGTGAATAATCATTCCCGAGCCTTCGCAGAGTCCGAAGCCGAAGCGCTG
Source organism: Pseudomonadota bacterium (assembly GCA_038748515.1). Classification (GTDB taxonomy): domain Bacteria; phylum Pseudomonadota; class Gammaproteobacteria; order Pseudomonadales; family Halieaceae; genus Congregibacter. The sequence goes on along the minus strand of JBCDIW010000001.1, from coordinate 452,559 downwards.
CCCCTGTTCGCAGCAGGCCATGAGCAGGCGCCCGAGGCGATGGCGGCGCACGAAGTGCTGGTCGATCAATCCGAGCCGCGACAGCCCGATGCCGGGCTCGATGATGGCTCCCGAGCCGCTCGCATCCTCGGAGCTGCCATAGCGAAGTGCGGCGACGCTATCGCCCTCGGCAATCATCCGCGATCCGAGGGCAGCCGCGGCGGCGGCCACGGCGACCACCGGCGTTCCGCGCTCGTAGGCGGACACGACGTGGTGCAGCACCGGCGTCGCCTCCGCGCAGTGCAGCAGCGTATCCGTGAGCCGGCGCTGATCGCCGCCCGTGAGCAGCAGGCTGCCCATATGGTCGATGGAGCGGAGCAATGTACGGTCGCGGCTTGCGCGCTCTATGTTGTGCAGGCCAATGGGCAGCCGCTCGCCGCGCAGGCCCATACTGTCGAGCCAGTCGAGGTAGTGCTCCGCCATGCGGGCCGGCTCACCGGATGCGGTGGCCATGACGCCTACCGGCTCCACAAGCTGGCGGCGCAGGTCGCGCGCATGTTCGGACCACCATTCGGTGGGCGAATTGCCGAGCAGTACGAGGCGTGCCGCCGGCGAAGGATCGTGCCCCAGCACCCGCGTACTTGCCGGCAGCGGGCAGGCGTTGAGTTTCGCCCGGAGCATGTCGAGCTCAAACTTCAACGCCGTGTAGCGAATCTCGCCGCGGCGCACCGCGCGCAGGGCCCGGGAGCGGCGCGGCCGGCGCCTCAGTCGCAGAGTGATCTGGTGAGCCATCAGCGGATCGAAGGCCTGGGCGGTATCCTGTGCATAAACCGTGGGGTCACCCTCGACCAGACGCAGCATCAGGTCGTGGAATCCGTAGCTCGCGAAGGCGTTGCGCCGCACCGGCGCCGGCGTGCGGTAGGAGTGGCGTCCCACGCGCACCCGTTTCTTGTCGTGTGCCGGTAGGGCTTTGAGGCGGCGCAGATCGAAGGCGTCGCCGTCATCCAGGTACGACACGGAGATCCCCCGGGCGGCATAGTCGTCATCTGCGGAACCGTCACCGTCGAAGCGGGCAGAGCGCAGGTCGGCGACCACAACCCCCGTTTCACCGACGACCTCGGCACGGTCGCCGTGGGTGATGAGCGCCGAATTTTCGTCAATCCCGAAGGCCAGGGCTTCCCCGCACTCCCGGGCCGCGTAGATCAGTCGGCCAATGCGCCCGCGGGCCAAAAAATGCTGATCGACCATGCCCCAGGGAAAGAAACCAAGCCCTCGCCCGAGGCGGAAGGCGTCGAAATCATCGTCATGGTCACTTGAGTCCACGCCCCGGCTCAGGGCATGCAGCGAGGTGCCGCCAAGGAGCATGGGCCCCGACATGATCGCGGCTCCAGCCGAGCTGCCGGCGATGAGGCCCCCTTCGCTGTAGAGGCTGCGGATCGCGGTCAGCGCCGGCGTTTCGCCGTCGTCCTGAATCAGCGTGCCGACGATCCGTGACTGGTCCCCCCCGGTAAAGAACACGCTGCCGAAAGCCCGCAGCCGTTCGATGAGCGAGTCGTCGAAGGGGCTCGAGGCGCGCGTCTCGAAGAAAATCGGGATGAGCTCGGCATAGAAACCCTGCGCGCGAAACTCGTGCACGATCTCCTCACCGACTTCCTCGGGATAGCCCGAGGCCATGGAGAGCACGGCAATACGGGCATTGCAGCGTTCGCGCAGGGCGCGATACAGCGCGTCGTTGTCCGCTTCGAAGCGCCCGCCGATCAGGGCCAGGCTGCCGCGAGGTGCGGCTTGGGGCGGCGACAATTCGCTGCCGGCGGCGGGAGTCGACGGCGTCGGGGCTCTGGGTGCGTTATTCGAAGCGCGGCTCAAGGAGGGGAAAGGGCTCGGAAACTGACGGTCACACATTATCGCCAATGGCTCTGTCTTTGGCGAATGGGCACTTTTTCACCCGCGGCGCAGCGGTTACAGTGCGCGTTCCTCGCGCCCCGGAGCCCGCCCATGAAATACCTCGACACCAGCGTCTATCGAGGTCCGAATGTTTACGCACTGTTCCCCGTGATCCGGCACACCGTCGATTTGGGAGTACTTGAGGAATGGCCGACCGGGCGTCTTGGAGATGCCTTTGTCGACGGACTGGTCGAGGCGCTCCCGGGTCTCCAGGAACACGGCTGCTCCTACCGCGAACCCGGTGGTCTGCTGCGCCGCATGCGCGAGGACGAGGGCACCTGGCTCGGGCACGTCCTGGAACACATGGTGTTGGAATTGCAGAGTGTTGCCGGCTACGACGTGACTTTCGGCAAGACGCGCTCAACGGATAAGCCCGGCGTCTACGACATGGTCTATGAGTATGATGAGGAGTTCGCAGGCCTGGAAGCCGGCGCCCTGGCCCTGGACCTGATGCATTCGGTGCTGCCCGCCGATCTTACCGAAGCCGTTCCCGAGGACTTTAACTTCGCGGATGCCCGCGACGAATTCATCCGTCGGTGTCAGTCGCGCTCGCTGGGTCCCAGCACGCACTCGCTGGTCAAAGCGGCACAGGAGCGGGGCATTCCCTGGATCCGACTCAACGAGCACAGCCTGATTCAGCTTGGCCACGGGCGGCACCAGCACCGACTTCAGGCCACGATCACCAGCCGCACCCCGCATATCGCCGTGGAGCTTGCCTCCGAGAAGGACGAGACGAACCGCATTCTCGGGGACCTGGGGCTCCCGGTACCGCGCCAGGCGCTGGTCTACCGCCTTCGCCGCGCCCTCGCTGCGGCGAAGCGCATCGGCTACCCGGTGGTGGTGAAGCCGCTGAACGCCAACCACGGCCGGGGCGTTACCACGAACATTGAAGACAACAAGGCGCTGGAGAAGGCCTACGACAAGGCCAAGGAGCACAGCGACGGGGTCATCGTGGAGACCTTCCTGGAAGGCCTGGACCACCGCCTTCTCGTGGTGGGCGGGCGTCTTGTGGCGGCGGCGAAGCGCGTTCCGGCTCACGTCGTGGGTGACGGTCGCTCAAGCGTTGAGGCACTGGTCGACCGGGTCAACGAAGATCCGCGCCGCGGCGTCGGCCACGAGAAAGTACTCACACGAATCTCCCTGGATGCCGCCGCCAAGCGCATGTTGGCCCAGCGGGCCATGGACGTCGATAGCGTTCCTGAGGATGGGGACGTGGTCTACCTGCAGCCTACGGCCAATCTCAGCACGGGAGGGACGGCCGTGGACGTCACCGACGTCATTCACCCGGACAACCGCATCATGGCGGAGCGCGCCATCATGGCGCTGGGTCTGGATGTGGGCGGCGTCGACTTTATTACGACCGACATTTCGCGGTCCTACCGCGAAGTCGGAGGCGGCATCTGTGAGTGCAACGCGGCACCGGGATTCCGCATGCACGTGGCGCCGTCGGAGGGAGAGCCGCGCGACGCGGCCGGTCCCGTCATCGACATGCTGTTTCCCGACAGCGCGCCGTCGCGTATTCCTATCGCCGCGATTACGGGCACAAACGGAAAGACCACCACGTCTCGCATGCTCGCGCACATTCTGAAGGTGGCGGGTTTGACCGTGGGCCAGACCAGCACCGACGGGGTCTACATTGATCAGCGCCTGACGGTGGCCGGCGACATGACCGGGCCCACGGCCGCCCAGATTGTGCTGCGCGATCCGTCGGTCAATGCCGCCGTCATGGAAACGGCCCGGGGCGGCATTCTGCGCAGCGGGCTTGGGTATCACAGCGCCGACGTGTCCTGCTGTCTGAACATCGCCGCGGATCATCTGGGTCTTAAAGGTGTAGAGACGCTGGACGATCTGGCCGAGGTTAAGCGCGTCGTGGTTGAAGTCGCGAAGGACGCCGTGGTCCTCAATGCAGATGACCCGCTTTGTCTGCAGATGGCGGACTACTGTACGGCCGACAAGCTCTGCTACGTGACCATGAACCGCTCACACCCGCTGGTGCGCGAGCACGTAAAGGCCGGTGGCACGGCCCTGGTGCTTGAGCAGGGGATCAACGGCAACATGATCACGCTCTACGATGAGCAGGGACACAATATTCCGCTGCTGTGGACGCACCTCATCCCGGCGACCCTCGAAGGGCGTGCCCTGCACAATGTGCAGAACGCCATGTTCGCCGCCGCCCTGGCGTATCACATGAAGGTGGATCTCGAAGATGTCCGCCACGGCCTGCGCACCTTCGATAGCAGCTTCTTCCAGTCCCCGGGCCGCCTGAACGTCTACGACGAGCACCCGTTCAAGGTGATTCTCGACTACGCGCACAACCCCGCTGCCGTAAAGATGGTGTGTGATGTCGTCGATCGCTACGACGTCAGCGGACGCAAGATCGCGGTTCTTACGATACCCGGCGACCGCCGCGACGACGATGCCTTGGAGGTGGCACGCATCGCGGCGGGACGTTTCGATCACTACATCTGTCGCCGGGATGACAATCTCCGCGGCCGTGGGCCCACGGAGATTCCCGATCTCCTCAAGAGAGGTCTGATGGACGCCGGCGTCAGGGAAGAGCAGATCGAGATCATCGAGACCGAGGAAGACGCCAATCAGGCGGCGCTGAAATTGGCTCGCGGAGGAGACCTGCTGCTGATCCTGGCGGACCAGGTAACCCGATCCTGGAAGCAGATCATCTACTTCCAGCCCGGTGAAGACGTCGTGGGCGAGACACACGAACGCCCCGTCGTCGAAATCCCCCAGGAGTTTCTCGGCAGTTTTTCCATGGAGGCCGATCTCGAACTGATCCGCGACGAACGCGGCGTTCGCATTGCGCGGGAAAGCGACGACTAAGCCCCTATGCATATCGTCGATTCACGACGCCTCACGGGTCCCAGCCCTTTTCTGGCGGGCCCCGGCGCCCTCATTGATGTGTCTGTCGACGAGGTGGACCGCGACCTGCTGATCGCGGCCTGGGAGCGCACCGCCCGGCGACTGGTGGAAGATGTGGACTGGGATGCCGTCGAGTTCAAGGCGCGACGCTACGACGGCGGCGTGAGCCTCGCGCTCCAGGCGCCCGTCGATGGGCTGCACACCGCCGTGGAACTCAATGAGATCGCCTTTGATGCCGCCCGGGACTGGATCGAAGGCTCGCAGCGACAGCAGCTGCGCCGCGCCGCTCGCGCCCTGCGCGGCGAGTATCGCGACGAGGAGCGGCCGCGGCTGCAGCGTTTGCTGCGCGCCGCGCGGGAGCACGGCACCCCCGTGGTTCTCGACGAGGAAGTGCTGACCCTGGGGACGGGGCGCAGCGGGCAGAGCTGGGACCTTTACGAATTGCCGCACCCGGACGACGTCCCCTGGAGGCGGCTGCGAGCCGTTCCAACGGCGATGATCACCGGCACTAACGGCAAGACCACAACGGTACGCCTGCTGGCGGCGATCGCGCGCGCCGCGGGGGTATGCGCCGGCGTCAGTTCCACCGACTGGCTTGCGATGGGCGATGAGCTGGTCGAGCGCAGCGACTACGCCGGTCCCGGAGGAGCGCGACGTGTACTGCGCGATCCACGCTGCGAACTGGCCATCCTTGAGACCGCCCGGGGCGGACTGCTGCGTCGGGGTCTCGCGGTGGAGCGCGCCGATGTGTGCGCCATTACAAACATCGCCGCCGACCACCTCGGCGAGTACGGGATTCACACGGTAGATGATCTCACGGCCGTGAAATGGTCCATTACCCGGGCCCTCCATGACCGCGGTCGTCTTGTGCTGAACGCCGAGGATCCTCGCCTGATGGATCTCGCGCCGCAGGCGACAGCGTCGCTGGTGCTGTTCTCCCGATCGCCCCGCGCCGCGGCGTTTGCAGCGCATGTCGCATCCGGTGGCTGTGGCTTCACCGTGCAACGAGGACAGCTCACGCGCGTGCGCGGAGATAAGCGGGAGCCTTTCCTCAGCGTCAAGCGCATGCCCCTGGCCTTCGGCGGCGCTGCGCTGCACAACATCGCCAACGCCCTGGCGGCGGCCGCGGTCGCGGACGGCCTGGGCATGGGACTTACGACGATTGCGAAGGGTCTCAGTTCACTGAGCAACGATGAGAACCCCGGTCGCGCCAACGTGCACACCATCGATGGCGTGACCGTGCTCCTCGACTTCGCTCACAACCCGGCCGGACTCGAAGCGCTAATGCCCGTGGTGAGCAAGCTGCCGGCAAAGCGGCGCATGCTCGTCACGGGGCAGGCCGGTGATCGCAGCGACCAGGACATCCGGGATTTTGCCCTCGCCGCCGAGCCCCTGCGCTTTGATCGCGTACTGCTCAAGCGTCTGGACGGACATGCCCGGGGAAGAGAGAAAGGTGAGGTGGCCGCACTGATGAAACAGGCGCTCCGGGAGGCCGGCTACGAAGCGCGTGCCATTGGCCTGGCCGCGACAGAGCTTGGCGCCGCAAAAACCGCTCTGCGCTGGGCCGAGCCCGGCGATCTGATCGTGTTTCTCTCTCACGAGAAACGCGACGCAACGCAGGCCTTTTTCCAGCGACGCAGCAACGAGGGCGCGGCATGATCCTCCTCCGGGGCGCTGAGCTGTATGACCCGGACCCGCGCGGCATTTGCGATGTGCTGCTGGGGGCGGGGCGCGTCCTTGAGGTCGCAGAGCCCGGCGCGCTGGCGGCCGACCGGGTCGTGGCGCTCGACGGCAAGCTTCTGCTTCCCGGCCTCGTGGACGCTCTGACCCATCCCTGCGGAGGCGGGGGCGAGGGCGGCTTCGCCAACCGCACTCCCGAGCTCGATGCGTCGGTGTTCCTGGGTGCTGGCGTCACCTGTCCCGTGGGCGCCCTGGGGACTGACTCCCTGGGTCGCAGCCTGGAAGTTCTGTATGGCAGCACCATGGCGCTGCGCGGCGCAGGCCTCAACGCGTTCATGTACAGCGGCGCCTATCGCGTCCCGGTGCCAACGCTCACCGGCGATGTGTCCCGGGACCTCTATTTGATCGATCCCATAATTGGGATTGGTGAGGTCGCCGTGGCGGATCATCGCGGCACGCAGCCGTCGGCAGCGGAACTGCGTCGCATTGCCGCGGAAACGAGCCTGGGCGGCGAGCTCGCCGGCAGCGGCGGCACGGTGCTGGTGCACGTCGGTGCGGGCGCTTCGCGCCTGGCCCTGCTGCGTGCCGCTATCGCCGACAGCGACCTCCCCCCGCGCGTTCTCTATCCGACGCACGTTAATCGTTCTCGGGCCCTGCTCGATGAGGCCGCCGCCTGGACCCGCGTGGGTGGCTTCGTTGATATCACCGTATCCACCACGCCAGAACTGATTGCCCGGGGAGATATCACCGCGGTGGACGCGCTGAAACACCTTATAAGCGCCGATGCACAAGCGGATCACATCACCCTGTCATCGGACGCCGGTGGCTCTCTCCCGGTGTACGTCAACGGCGAGCTCGAAGGACTTACGGCCGCGCTTCCGGATTGCCTGCCAGCGCTGCTCGCCCAACTTCATGACAACGACGCCTCGCTCTTTTCTCTGGCCCTCGCCGGCATGACGCGCAATCCCGCCCAGGCCCTGCGTCTGCCCGGCAGTACCGGCACCATTGCCGCCGGGGGTCGCGCGGACCTGCTTGTCTTCGACCCGCAGCAGGGGGCGCTTACCGCCGTCATCGCCGAGGGTCGGTGGGTGGATCTCACCTGAAGAGAGCCGCAGGTCTCGAACTCTCTGCTTTTTTGCACGAACTGGGCTACACTGCCGACTTCGCACCGGCTGACAGTGCGTTAAACCCGTCAGCAGCCATTGTGCTCCCGCCAGCCTTCTCGCTTGGAAGGCCAGCCGGTGAGCGATGGCCCGGCCATCCCGGCCGCCACCCCTTGCTGATGGGACCGACAATGAGTTTTGAAGACCTCGGGCTGGCGCCCGCACTGGTCCGCGCTGTCGCCGACCAGGGATACCAGGACCCCACTCCGATTCAGGCAAAGGCCGTGCCCCTGGTACTCGACGGCCGGGACCTCCTCGCGGCGGCGCAAACCGGCACCGGAAAAACCGGAGCCTTCGCCCTGCCGACGCTCCAACGTCTCGCCTTCGTGGGGCAGGCTCGAGCCCGGCAGATACGGGCACTGGTGCTGACGCCGACGCGGGAACTGGCCCTGCAGGTCCACGAGAGCAGCACGGCCTATGCGCGCCATCTGGACCTGAAGTGCGAAGTTGTCTTCGGGGGCGTCAAGTTGCCGCCGCAGATTCGCGCCGTCGCCCCCGGCGTCGACCTGCTCGTCGCCACGCCGGGGCGGCTCCTCGATCTTGCCAACCAGGGCGCGCTGTTGTTTGACGACCTCGAAGTGCTCATCCTCGATGAAGCCGACCGCATGCTCGACATGGGCTTCATCCACGACATTCGCAAAATCATCGACCGCCTGCCCGTGAACCGGCAGACGCTGATGTTCTCCGCGACCTTTTCGGCAGAGATTCGTCGACTCGCGGGACGCTATCTCGATGACCCGGCGCAGGTGCAGGTCGCGGCCGAAAACGCCACCGCGGACCGGGTGGAGCAGGCGGCGTACCACGTGGATCGCGAGCACAAGACTCCCCTGCTGCTGCACCTGCTCCGCGAACGGCAGTGGCAGCGGGTTCTGATCTTCGTGCGTACCAAGCACGGGGCCAATCGCCTGAGTCGCCGCCTGGATAAAGAGGGAATTACCTGCGCGCCCATCCATGGCAATAAGAGCCAGAACGCCCGCCAGCGCGCGCTCGAGGCGTTCAAGAACGGGCAGCTGCAGGCGCTCGTGGCGACGGATATTGCCGCGCGCGGCCTGGACATCGATCAACTGCCCGACGTCGTCAACTATGACCTTCCCGCCGTTGCCGAAGACTACGTGCATCGAATTGGGCGCACCGGTCGTGCGGGCGCCGCGGGGCGCTCCCACTCCCTGGTAACCCCCGAAGACGAAGCGCTGCTGCGGGCGATTGAACGCCTGACCGGGGTAGCGATTCCGCTGGCATCGGTCGCGGGCTTTACCAAAGCGGCGCCCGAGACGCCCGCCAAGGCGGCACCGCGTTCCCGTCGGCGCCGACGCTCTCGCAGCGGCGCTCGCCGTTCCTCATCGAAGACCAGCCCGTCCGGGTCTCGTGCCCTATCGGCTTGATTTCCCGCACAGGCGTTGTGTGCTTTACTCGTTTCTTCCGCGTGGACATAAGAATGAGGCCTCATGAAGACTCGCGCCGCTGTAGCATTTGAAGCTGGGAAGCCCCTGGAGGTTGCCGAAGTTGATCTCGAGGGACCCCGTGCCGGTGAGGTGATGGTCGAGATCAAGGCAACCGGGATCTGCCATACGGATGCATTCACACTGTCCGGGGATGATCCCGAAGGCGCCTTTCCCGCGATTCTCGGTCACGAGGGTGCCGGCGTCGTTGTGGAAACCGGCCCCGGCGTCAGCAGCGTCGCCCCCGGGGATCACGTCATCCCGCTGTACACGCCTGAGTGTCGCGAGTGCAATTTTTGTCTGCACCCGAAAACCAATCTGTGCCAGGCCATTCGTGAAACCCAGGGCCAGGGGGTTATGCCCGACGGCAGCAGTCGCTTCACCCTCGACGGTAAGCCGATCCTTCACTATATGGGGTGCTCCACGTTTTCCAATTACACCGTGCTGCCGGAAATCGCGCTGGCCAAGGTTCGCGAGGACGCGCCCTTCGACAAGATCTGCTACATCGGCTGCGGTGTAACGACCGGCATCGGAGCGGTTGCCTTCACCATGAAGGTGGAGCCCGGGTCCACGGTCGCCGTTTTCGGTCTGGGCGGCATCGGTCTCAACGTGCTCCAGGGCGCCCGCATGGTCGGTGCCAGCCGGATCATCGGCGTCGATCTGAACCCGGATCGCGAGGCCCTGGGTCGACAGTTCGGCATGACCGAGTTTGTAAATCCCAAAGACGTGGATGACGTCGTTGGACATCTCGTTGAGATCACCGGCGGCGGTGTGGACTACAGCTTTGAGTGCATCGGCAACGTCAACGTGATGCGCCAGGCCCTGGAATGCTGTCATAAGGGCTGGGGACAGAGCTGCATTATCGGTGTCGCCGGCGCGGGTCAGGAGATTTCGACGCGTCCCTTCCAACTCGTCACGGGCCGCAGCTGGCGCGGCACCGCCTTTGGCGGAGCCCGGGGACGCACGGACGTGCCGAAGATCGTGGACTGGTACATGGACGGGCGCATCAACATCGATGACCTCATCACCCACACCATGCCCCTCGACGAGATAAACAATGCTTTCGATCTGATGCACGCTGGCGAGAGCATCCGCTCCGTCGTGCTCTATTGAGTACCGTGGAACAGGTAAGCAAAGTCCGCAGCTTCGGCGGCTGGCAGCTTCGCTACGCGCATGCGTCTTCCGTTCTTGCCTGTGATATGCACTTCTCCCTGTATCTGCCTCCGCAGGCCGAAGCGGGACCGGTACCCCTGCTGACCTGGCTCTCCGGTCTTACCTGCAGCGACGAGAATTTCGTGCAGAAAGCGGGCGCCCAACGCGCCGCCGCCGAGCACGGCGTGGCGCTGCTTGCGCCCGATACGAGTCCCCGGGGGGAGGGTGTCGCCGATGATCCCGACGGCGGCTGGGACCTTGGCCTGGGTGCCGGCTTCTACGTCAACGCCACCGAGGCCCCCTGGGCGTCGCACTACCGCATGTACGACTACGTGCTCGAAGAACTCCCGCAGCTGGCGCTCGAGCATCATCCGCTTGTCGGTTCGGCGCAGTCGATCTTTGGTCATTCCATGGGCGGTCACGGCGCCTTGACGATCGCCCTGCGAAACCCGGATCGCTACCGCAGCGTGTCTGCCTTCGCCCCGATCTGCGCGCCCACGCGCTGTCCCTGGGGTGAGAAGGCGTTCGGAAGCTATCTCGGACCGGACCGGGAAGCCTGGAAGGAGCACGATAGCTGCGAGCTCATCGGCCGATCGGAACCGCGGCTGCCGCTTCTGGTGGATCAGGGCGGTGCCGACAGCTTTCTCGAAGAACAGCTCAAACCGGAACTCCTGGAGCAGGCCTGTGCGCAGAGCAGCTACCCGGCCACAATCCGGATGCGGGAGGGCTACGATCACAGCTACTTCTTCATTGCCTCCTTCGTCGGGGATCACATCGCCTTTCATGCGCGGCACCTCCGCGGCGGGTAGAGCCAGCGTCGCGCAGGACCCACCTGGCGCACCGTCGCCCGAGGCGCTGTTGGCGTGCCTGGGTGCCCCCGAGGGTTCCGAAGTCGAAGCACTGCGACGGCTTTCCGGCGGGGCGAACATGGAAACCTGGGCGTTCGACTGTTGCGGGGCGGGTCGTCGCCGGCCCCTGATCCTCCGTCGCCGGCCCGGCGAGACCGCAGCCCTGGTTCCCGCCCTGAGTCCGGCCATGCCCCTGGCCACCGAAGCCGAGCTCATGGTCCTCGCTCGTCGCGCCGGTCTTCCCGTTCCCTCGGTCGTGGCGCAGAGCGTGGGTGGCCCGCTGGGTGAAGCCCTTGTCCTCAGCCGGGTGGACGGCGAGGCGCTGCCGCAGCGGATTCTCCGGGATGAGCGCCTCGCGACGGTTCGCGGGCGCCTGGCCTTTGAATGCGGCGAGGCTCTGGGCAAGCTGCACAGCGTGGCGCTCGACGAATGCCCGCCGGGACTCAGGGACCTTGCCTGGGACGCGGATCTCGATCGACTGCAGGCTCTCTGCGACCACTTTGGCAATCCCTCGCCGGCGCAGCAGCTCGGCCTGAACTGGTTGCGCGGGCAGCGGCCGCCCTCCCAGGCCCGGGTTCTGTGTCACGGTGACTTTCGTCTGGGAAATCTGCTGATCGGGCAGGGTGGGCTGCAGGGCGTACTGGACTGGGAGCTGGCGCATATCGGCTATCCCGCCGAAGACCTTGCCTATCTCTGCGCCAACGTATGGCGCTTTGGCAGCGAACGCCCCGTCGGGGGTTTTGGTGACTACCGCCAGCTCCTCGATGGCTACCGGAGCGTCCGCGGCGAGGCGCCGGATCTCGATGAAATCAAACGCTGGGAACTCTACGCCGCCCTCGGCTGGGGGCTTGTGTGCCTGACCATGCTTGAACTTCACGACAGTGGCGCCGATCCGGGACTGGAGCGCGCCGCCGTGGGACGCCGCTGTTCCGAGGCCGATATCGATATCCTGCTGCTCTTAGAGGAACTGGGCGCGTGACGCCGGCGTCAACGCTGCTGAAGGCGCTTGCTGACTACCTCCGCGAGCATGTCCAGGATGTTCTGGAGGGCTACACCGCCTACCAGAATCGCGTCGCGATCAATCTTCTTGCGGTGCTCGAGCGTGAAGCCCGTTATGCCGGTGTGAAGCGCGCCTTGGATGAGCAGCTGGCATCGTCGCTCGGCATTCCCGCAAACGGGCTGTCCGTCCGACTCGCCCGTGGCTTGCGCGACGGAGAGCTGAGTCTGGACAGCGCCTCGCTCGAACTCGTCCGTCAGCAGGCTGTCCTCGCTCTGGCCATCGACAACCCGCGCTACAGCGGCTATCGCCAGGCCCGGCAACGCTGGCCGCAGGTCGCCGCCGCCGTCGACGCAGCAATGGGAGAAGCCGACGAAACGGAGGAACTGCCGGGCCTATGAAGGAACTCTACAGCGAACGGCTGCCGGAGCTTATCGAAACCATAGATGCGTTTATTGCTCGCGAGCTAAAACCACTGGAGTCCCGCGACGACAATCAGCGTTTCTTTGACCACCGCCGCGAACATGCGCGCACGGACTGGGAGCGCGATGGACAGCCCTCCGCCGCGTGGGAGGCGCTGCTGGCGGAGGCGAGGGAGCTCTCGCGCGCGGCCGGCTTTCTGGGTCTGGCGTTGCCGGCGGAGTACGGGGGAGGTGACGCGAACAACCTCGAGATGGCGGTATTGCGCGAACATCTTGCAGCGCAGGGCCTGGGACTGCACTGCGATCTCCAGAACGAGCACTGCGTGGTCGGCAACTTCCCGACCACCCTGGCGTTCCGCGATTTCGGAACGGCCGAGCAGCGCGATGCCTTCATTCCCGGGAGCATCGAGGGCTCTATCGCGGTGGCTTTTGGCCTGACCGAGCCCGAGCACGGCTCTGATGCCACCTGGCTTGAGACGCGGGCCACACCCATAGAGCGTGACGGAAAGCCGGGCTGGCTTCTGAACGGCGAAAAGATGTGGACCACCGGCGCCCATGCGGCCAGCCATATCCTGATTTTTGCGCGCATTCACGGCGATCCTGGCAGTGCCCGGGGCATCGGCTGTTTCGTGATGCCCACGGACAGCCCCGGCTTCTCCATCGAGGAATGGCTCTGGACCCTCAACATGCCCACCGACCACCCGCGGATTGCCCTGCGCGACGTCTGGCTCCCGGAAGACGCCGTGCTTGGAGATCCAGAACTCGGTCTTGCTGTCGCGCAGCACTTCGTTCACGAAAACCGGATCCGCCAGGCCGCGTCGAGTCTTGGGACGGCGCGCTACTGCATCGAGGAGAGCGTGGCCCATGCTCGCCAGCGCAAGACCTTTGGCCGTGCCCTCGCCGACAATCAGGCGATCCAGTTCCGCCTCGCGGAGCTGCACGGCGAACATCTCGCGCTCCAGGCACTCACGCTGCAGACCGCCTGGGAGATGGATCGTATGAACAAGCGCGAAGTGGCCTCGAAGCTCTCGGATACGGTGGCCGTTTGCAATTACCGTGCAAACCGCCTGGCCTGCGAGGCCGCCGATGCCGCCATTCAGATCCACGGCGGTCTGGGTTACTCGCGACATCGGCAGTTCGAGCATCACTACCGCCATCATCGCCGCTATCGGATTACCGAGGGGAGTGACGAAATCCAGCTGCGCAAGATCGCCGGACATCTTTTCGGTTTCATCGGCCGGTGACTGCCGAGGTCGGGCTACCCATCTTTCGCCAGCTTGGGTAGTCGAGGATCCGTGCAGGCCTGTCATCTACGGTCTATTTTCCTAGTCCCAAGGGTCATTGAGTGAATTTGGGTACCGGAGCGAGTATCCCTGTCCCGAATCTGTCCCCTTCAGGAGTTCTGTTATGCCTAACGCCGCATACATCTATGACGCCGTACGCACCCCGCGCAGCAAGGGAAAGCCCGGCGGCAGTCTTCATGAGGTCAAGCCGTTGGATCTGGGCGCCGGTCTGCTTCGGGCCATGAAAGAGCGCCATGATCTCGATACGAGCTATGTCGACGATGTGGTGATGGGCTGTGTGACACCCATCGGTGAGCAGGGCTCGGATATCGCCAAGATGATCGTCCAGAACGCCGAGTGGGACGAGTCGGTGGCCGGAGTACAGCTCGATCGTTTCTGTGCCTCGGGCCTCGAGGCCGTCAACATCGCGGCGCAGAAAGTGGCGTCCGGTTGGGAAGACCTCGTCGTCGCCGGCGGCATCGAATCCATGTCGCGCGTGCCCATGGGCTCCAATGGCGGCCCCATGAGCGCCGATCCGGCCTTCGCCGCCAAGACCGGCTTCGTTCCCCAGGGCATCGGTGCAGATACCATCGCCACGCTCGAGGGCTGGGACCGGGAGACCGTGGACACCTACGCGGCGGAATCTCAGCGCCGCGCGGCCCATGCGCGCGACAACGGCTACTTCGACGGCGCCGTAATCCCGGTGCGCGATGAAAGTGGCGTAACGATTCTTGAGCGGGACGACTTCATCAAGCCGGGTACCACGGTGGAGACGCTCGGCGGCCTCAATGCGTCATTCGAGATGATCGGTCAGTTCGGTTTTGATGACGTGATCATGCGCAAGTATCCGACCCTGGATCGCATCGACCACGTGCACACGCCGGGGAACTCGTCGGGCATTGTGGACGGCGCCAGCGCAGTCCTTATCGGCAGTGAGAAGGCGGGCCAGGATCTGGATCTCAAGCCCCGCGCGCGCATTCTCGCCACGGCGGTGCTGGCGACCGACCCGATCATCATGCTTACCGGCCCCGGACCGGCGGCAAAGAAGTGTCTGGAAAAAGCCGGCCTGAGCAAGGAAGACATCGATCTCTGGGAGATCAACGAGGCCTTCGCCTCGGTGGCCCTGCGTTACATGAAGGATCTGGATATCGACCACGAGATCACCAACGTCAACGGCGGCGCCATCGCCATGGGCCACCCCCTGGGGGCGACCGGTGCGATGCTGGTGAGCGTCATGCTCGACGAGCTTGAGCGGCGCGATCTTCGCCGCGGCATGCTGAGCCTCTGTGTGGGTGGCGGTATGGGAATTTCCACGATCATCGAGCGCGTCTGAAGCGACCCGCCAGGAGGAGTCTCACCATGACCATGCATTATGAGAAAGACGCCGACGGCATCGTCACCGTGACGATGGATATGAGCGGCCCCGTAAACGCGATGAACGAAGAGTTCCGCAACGATTTCGCGCCTGTCGTCGAAAAGCTTGAGGCGGAAGCTGAGCTGAGCGGCGTTGTCATCGCTTCGGCGAAGAAAGTCTTCTTCGCCGGCGGCGACCTCAACGATCTCGTCGCCATCACCCCCGATCGGATCGAGGAGTTCGTGGACGGAATCGCCGTGATCAAGGATCAGCTGCGCCGTCTCGAGAAGCTCCCGGTGCCGGTGGTAGCGGCGATCAACGGCGCGGCTCTCGGCGGCGGCTTCGAGATCTGTCTGGCCTGCAATCATCGCGTCGCCTGGAACCATCGCTCCGTGCAGCTCGGGCTGCCGGAAGTCACCCTGGGACTGCTCCCGGGCGGGGGCGGCGTGGTGCGCATGACCAAGTTGCTGGGCCTGGAAGCGGCGTTGCCGTACCTGCTCGAGGGCAAGCGCCTTGATCCGGTAAAGGCGCTCGATGCCGGCCTCATCCACGACCTGGTGAGCGACGTCGAAAATCTTGTGCCGAAGGCCAAGGAATGGATTCTCGCCAATCGCGACAACGCCGACGCCGCGGTGCAGCCCTGGGATCAAAAGGGCTACAAAATACCCGGCGGCGGATTCACGTCTCCGAAGATCCAGCAGGCCATCGCCGGCGGTACGGCGATGCTGATGCAGAAAACCCGGGGGCTCCTGCCGGCACCGGAGAAAATCCTCGACATCGCCGTACAGAGCCTCAAGCTAGACCTGGAGACGGCGCTTGTGGTGGAGTCCCGGGGACTCGCGGCGCTCACGCTCACCCCTCAGGCGAAGAATATGATCAGCACCTTCTTCTTCGGACTGAACAAGGTGAACGGCGGCGCGAGCCGCCCCGACGGCGTACCGCCGCAGACAACGAAGAAGGTCGGTGTCCTGGGCGCCGGCATGATGGGGCAGGGCATCGCCTATGTGTCGGCCATGGCTGGCATCGACGTGGTGCTCAAGGACGTTTCCCTCGAGGCTGCGGAGAAAGGCAAGGCCTACTCGGAAAAGCTCCTGGACAAGCGCGTTGAGCGCGGTCGCATGAGCGTTGAGAAGCGCAGCGAGGTGCTGGCGCGCATTCATCCCACAGCGACGGATACCGATCTTGAGGGCTGCGATCTGATCATCGAAGCCGTGTTCGAGAACATCAAGCTCAAGCAGGATGTAACCAGGCAGCTCGAGGGCTATCTCGCTGAGGGCGGCACCTGGGGCTCCAACACGTCCACGCTGCCGATCACACAGCTCGCCGAGGCGAGCGAACGGCCGTCCAATTTCGTCGGCATTCACTTCTTCTCGCCGGTCGACAAGATGCCTCTGGTTGAGATCATCGTCGGCGAGCAAACGTCGGACGAAGCGCTGGCGAAAGCTTTCGATTACACGCAGCAGATCAAGAAGACACCGATTGTCGTCAACGATTCCCTGGGTTTCTTCACATCGCGGACCTTCGGCACTTACCTCGATGAGGGCGTGCGCCTTCTCAGCGAAGGCGTCCACCCCGTGCTCATCGACAACATGGGCAAGGGCGTCGGCATGCCCGTAGGCCCGCTGCAGGTCTATGACGAGGTCAGCATGGAGCTGTCCCGCAAGGCCTGGGAGACCTGGGAAGACATGGGTGTTCTCGACAAGTGGGGCGATGGCAGCGTCGCCCGGGACGTGGTGAACACTATGGTTGTGGAGAACGGTCGCGGCGGTCGCCATCACGGCGGCGGCTTCTACGAGTACGGGGAGGACGGATCGAAGCGCATCTGGCCCGGCCTGTTCGACCTCTACTACCGCTCCGAGGTGTGCCTGCCCGAGGGTGACATTAAGGATCGGCTGCTGTTCCGGCAGGTCATCGAAGCCCTTAAGTGCCTCGAAAGCGGGGTATTGCGCAGCGAGGAAGACGGAAATATCGGTTCCATCATGGGCATTGGTGCCCCGGCCTGGACCGGGGGGCTGCTGCAGTTCGTGGCGACCTACGGCTACGAACGCTTTGTGGCCCGCTGCCGCGAGCTCGCGGAGCAGTACGGGGATCGCTTCGATCCGCCGCAGCTTGCCCTGGACAGGGCGCGGGAAGACACCCGCGTCGCCGCCTGATTACGGGAGAGAAAACAAAAAATGGACATCCACGGTAAAGTCGCCATCGTCACGGGCGGTGCCTCGGGTCTCGGCGAGGCCACGGTACGCCGCTACCACGGCCTCGGTGCCCGCGTCGCAATTTTTGATATGAACGAGAGCCGGGGGTCGGCCCTGGTCGCTGAATTGGGGGATGGCGTCAGCTATCACCAAGTGAACGTTGCGGACGAGGAGCAGGTCGAAGCCGCGATGGCCGCGGTCGTTGAAAACTTCGGCGCCGTCCACATTTGCAACAACTACGCCGGCGTTGGCGACGCGGCCAAAACCGTGAGTCGTGGTGAGCCGCTGGCCCTGGATCGCTTCAAGCGCATCATCGATATCAATCTGGTGGGCACGTTCAACGTATTGCGCCTTGCCGCAACGCAAATGACCAAGCAGGACCCCGTCACGGAAGACGGAGGGCGCGGCGTGATCATCAATACCGCGTCGGTCGCCGCCTACGAGGGGCAGGTCGGGCAAGTGGCCTACAGCGCTTCCAAGGGCGGCGTGGTGGGCATGACCCTTCCCATCGCCCGGGACCTCGCTTCCCACGGGATCCGGGTCAACACCATCGCGCCGGGTCTGATCCATACACCGCTCTTCGAAACGCTTGAAGAGAAGGCGTACAAGAGCCTCTGTGAGCAGCCCGTTTTTCCACAGCGTCTTGGGCGCGCCGACGAGATCGCTCACTTGTCGCAGTACATCGTCGAGAACGACTATACGAATGGTGAAGTGATCCGCATGGACGGTGCCATTCGCATGCAGCCACGCTAGGGCCTGCCGAAAAACCAACTCTAGGGCGGGGTTCGTATCCGCCTGCCGCGCTTCTCAGGTCCCGGTTGATCGGTCACAATCCCGGGACAGGGAGAAGGCGGCGTTTTCATGGGTAGGGATTACTCGAGCGAGAGCTTGCTCTCGTTCTTGCGCGAGGCAGCCTTGGCAGGGCGCATGCACCCGGCGACCGCCCGCAGCCGTCGCAAGGCCGCCGAGGCGCTGCTTGAGCACCTGAATGCAGAGGAAGCCGCGGACCTGCGCTGTCTCGACTACGCGGTGCTTCGCGAACGCATAGCCAACAATCCGCGAAGTTCTCTCCGGCCGGAAGTTGCCGAACTCTATGCCGAGCGCCTGGCGGCGGCACTGGAAGCCTTCGCTGAATTCGCCCCTGAGATATCGGCCGCAGTGCCCGCCGAGTCTCCGGCGTCAGAGGAGTCGCCTCGAGACGCGGACGCGCTGGCGCGCGATGACAGGTCAGCCCAACGTGCTCTGGAAGCCGTTCACCTGGGTATGGATCGCATGCGGGCCGATGTGTTCCCGATTCCTCTCGATGAAGATCGCGTGGTGTTCCTGCACGGCATACCCCACGACCTGACCCCCGCGGAGGCGGGCAAGATCATACGAGTAGTGGAGGCCCTCGCGCAGGGGATCGAAGACTCTTGAACCGCTTGCTGCTGGTCCTGCCGCTCGCGGTCTTCGGTCTCAGCGGCCTCGCGCTCTACGCCCTCTTTCTGTCCCAGGCGGACGACAGTTCCTTCCGGGAAAACCTGCTTCCCGAGCTGATCGGTTTCTGTCTGGAAGGTTTCTTCCTGGTGGGACTCTTCACCTTCATCCAGCAGCTGCGCGACCTGTATCGCCGCCGGGAACTCTGGCTTAATCTGCGCAGCGCCCTGCGCGATTTCCTGTCGCAGCTGGACCTGGCCTATCTCGCACCCGACGCCGAGCCCGCCGCCACGCGCATGCTTGAGTCCCAGCCCGTGCTGGTGACGCAGCTCCTTGAGCGCCTTGAAAGATCGGAACTCGACATAGATCACCTGGTGGCTTTAAAGCGCGTTGCCGGTGCAACGCTCCCCCTGGCCCGGGATCTGATCAACATTGCCGCGCAGTTGAGCACCCGACACATGCGCTGCTGGATCGCGATAGTCGCCGCCATCAATCAGCTTACCGAGGCGTCCACGCGCGAACAGGTCGAGCAGCCCCTTCATGAGCTGCTTACCCGACTCGTAGAGTTTGATGCGCTCAAGCTGTAAGGGGTGAAAACACCCTGGGATCGAGCTCAGCTGGCGTCGCGCAGGCGCGACCGCAGGGTGCTGGCCAGACTGCCCTTGTTGTCGATGATTTCCTGCTGGGTCAGGCCCACGAGTTCATGGGGAAAGACGAGCCAGGCATCGGTCTCGTTAACGAAGTAGTCCGGCTTTATGTCGGTGACGTTCTTTTCCGGCTTGTACCAGGGCGTCGCCACCTTCATGTTCTGCGGCATGTTGCGCCGGCACTTGGCCTTGAGCCTGTCGAAGATCGCCTTGACGCTCCGCCCCGAGTCGAACACATCGTCGACAAGCAGCACATCGTCTTCGGCATTCACGTTGTCGATAATGTAATCGAGACCGTGGACGCGGACGGTCTTCTCCTGCTGATCGATCCCGGTATAGGAAGAGGTGCGGATCGCGATGTGGTCCGTTTCAACCCCGACGTAGGCCAGGTACTCCTGGATTGCGATTCCCACCGGCGCGCCGCCGCGCCATACACCGATGATGAAGTCCGGACGGTAACCGCTGTGCACTATCTTCTCGGCCAGACGAAAGGAGTCGAGCAACAGATCGTTGGCCGATATGTAGACTTTTTCCATGCGAGAAGGGAGCCGCCATCAGGACAGAAAACCGAACTTTAGCATGAAGATTCCGGCGACCATGTACACGGCGAGAGGGCAGCGGCTCGCGTTTCCCGAAGCCACCTTAACGAGCGCATAGGTGATAAAACCCAGGCCAATGCCGTCGGCAATGGAATAGCTAAGGGGGACCGCGATGGCGGTTACGACGGCCGGTGCGCTCTCGGCGACATCGGTCCACTCCAGGTCCTCCAGCGCCCGGGCCATGATGGTAGCCACGAAGAGGAGCGCCGCCCCCGTCGCGAATGAGGGAATACTCTGAGCAAGCGGGGCGATGAACAGGCACAGCAGGAACAGCAGCGCCGTAGTCACCGCCGCCAGCCCCGTCCGGCCTCCCGCCTCAACGCCGGCGGCGCTCTCAATAAAGCTCGTGGTCGACGAGGTGCCCAGCACGGCGCCCACCGCCGTCGCGCTGGAGTCCGAGAGCAGAGCCCGGCGCAGCCTGGGCAGGTGGCCGCGCTCATCGAGCATGCCCGCGCGGTTGGCCACCCCGACCAGGGTGCCCGCGGTGTCGAAGACGTCCACCAGCAGCAGCGTGATGATCACCGTGACCATGGAGAGCTCCAGCGCTGCGGAGATGTCCAGCTCAAAGAGCGTGGTCAGACTTGGAGGTCGTGATACGACCCCGCTGAACTCGGCGGCGCCGGTGAGCCAGCCGAGCACCGTCACCGCCAGCATGCCCACAACCACCGCGCCCACGATCTTGCGCGCCGCGAGCGCCGCGATCAGAACGAAACCGAAGAGCATCAGAACGGCGGGAGTTTCCGTGAGGTCGCCGAGACCAACGATGGTGGCCTCGTTGCTGACAATCACGCCGCTGCCCGAGAGCGCGATGATTCCCAGGAAGAGACCGATGCCCGCGGAGATACCGAGTTTTAGCGAGCGCGGTATGGCATTGATAAGCCACTCCCGCACCGGGAGCACGGACAGGGCGATGAAAATCAGACCTGAGATAAACACGGCGCCCAGGGCGCTCTGCCAGCTGAAACCCATGCCGAGCACGATGCCGTAAGTGAAAAAGGCGTTCTGCCCCATGCCCGGGGCCTGGGCCACGGGATAGTTCGCGTAGAGACCCATGATGGCCGTGCCGATGGCAGCGGCCAGGCAAGTTGCGACGAACACGGCGCCGAAGTCCATCCCGGCCGAGGACAGGATGCTCGGATTGACGACCGTGATGTAGGCCATGGCCAGAAACGTGGTGACACCGGCCATGACCTCCTGGCGAATGCTGCTGTTGTGCTCGCTGAGACCAAAAAAGCGATCGATGGCGTCCTGCATGCTCAATGCACCTGCTCAAGGCGAGCAAGAAAGCCCTGCTTTTGTGACTCACTGGCCCAGCTCACTTCGAAGGCATTGCGGGTAAGCGTGCGCAGTTCCTCGCGGCTGAAGCCGGCGTCGTCTGCCAGCGCCTGCAGGTTCTCATTCATGTAGGCGCGAAAGTACGCGGGATCATCGGAGTTGATCGTGGCCTTCATGCCGCGCTGGAGCATGCCGCGGATCTCATCGCCGGTGAGGTTCTGGACCACGAAGCGGTTCGACACGGGGCACACGGTCAGACCGAGGCCGCGCTCGGCGATTTCCCGGGCGAGATCGTCGTCCTCCAGGGCATTCACGCCGTGGTCAATGCGGTCGACCCGAATGAGGTCCAGGCACTCGCGGATATGGCCGAGGATATCCTTCTGATTCACGTCACAGTGCATGGTGAGCTTCAGGCCCAGGTCCCGGGCACGGGCAAAGACGTCCGCGAACTTTGACGGCGGGTTGTCCTTTTCGTCGGAATCGAGGCCGACCCCGATGAGCTTGTCGATGTGCGGCAGCGCCAGTTCGAGGTGTTCGGCCGCTGACTCGGCACTCATATCGCGAAGGAAGCACATGATCAGATTACTCTGCACACCCAGCTTTTCTGCGGCGTCGACCTGGGCTCGATGGATGCCGTTGATCACCGTGTCAAAGGCGACGCCGCGACTTGTGTGCGCCTGCGGGTCAAAGAAGGGCTCGACATAAACCACGTTCTGAGCGGCTGCCCGGCGGAAGTAGTGCAGGGCGAGCTCGTAGAAGTCCTCCTCTTCGCGCAGCACGTCCATGGCGGCGTAGTAAATCTTCAGGAAGGACGGGAGATCATGGAAGTCGTAAGCGGCGACGACCTGCGCCGGTGTTTCATACTCCAGGGCAACGCCGTTGCGCTGGGCGAGGCTGAAGATATGTTCGGGTTCGAGAGTGCCTTCCAGGTGCACGTGAAGCTCCGCCTTGGGCAGGCGCTGAATGAAATCGTGCATGGCTGGTTCCATGGATGGCTCTCTTTTGTGCGGATCTTGGTTCGGGAAGTGTTTGTTTTGCTGGTACTTCGAATGAGCAGAAATTATGCCATCCGAGGCCGGTGAAACAGGCGGCCCTGTCCTTCGAGGTGCTCAGGCCGCGCCAGCTGTACGTGCTACAAGAACCCGGAGAGGCAGGTGGCGGTACCCTTTGGACTGCTCGCGTAGCTCCATCAGGGCCTCAGCACTGTCAGAAGCACTCGACGGACGTCCAAAGGGCACCGCCACCTACCTCTCCTGTTCAGTGCCAATCCCGGACTATCCACATTCCCCTTAGCGCCACATCCCGACGCTGGGTGGTAGACCGGCGCCGGTCTGCTTGAGCGTCCGTCGAGCGCGCTCTTTAAAACAGTGGAGCCGATGGAGCTACGCGAGCAGCTCAAGTAGATCGGGGCCGGGCTGCCGAGACCATCTACGGAGTGTTGGTTACCGAGCATTCAAAGCGGCCCTCGAAGAGCCACAAAAAAGCCCTCCGAAGAGGGCTTCGCGGCATTAATCAGTCGCTCAGAACTTGTACGCAACCCGTGCCTGCCAGTTCTGCGGAAGTTCCGGCAGTACGATCTGGCTTCCGAACAGGTTGGGGAAGTTGGCGCGGAAATAGCGCTCGTCCGTCAGGTTTTTGCCGTTCACCTGGAACACCCAGGATTCGGTTTCGTAGGAAACCCCGGCGTTGACCAGAGTGTAGGCGGGGAGCGTTACGGCGCCGGAGAAGCCGGATACGGCGTCTTCCACGTCCACGATACTGCCGAAGATCGCGAAGCCGTTGTTGAACGCGTAGGTCGCGGTCAGCGTGTAGATATTCTCCGGTACACCGGCGCGACGCGAGTTCAGCGGCGACTGGATGTTGCCACTGTAGTAGCCGCCGTAGAAGATCGAGGGATCGTCGATGAGCGGGAAGTCTTCGGCGCCGAAGAAGCTGAAGCGCGCATCGGGGAAAGGCGCGCCGGCACCTTCCTGGGCGTTCAAATTCTCGACCGTGATGTTGGTCCAGCCCGCGGTCACGACGAGGTTCTCGTTGACCACCCAGCGCACCTCGGCCTCGATACCGTCGGTCTGGTCCGCGGAGTTGGTTACGATCGACTGGGCCGAGAAGTCGGTCCGCTCCTGCTCGTAGAACGACAGGGCGAAGTACAGGCTGTCGTCCAGGAAGCTGCCCTTGATGCCAACTTCGATGAGCTCGGAAACGTCGGTCCAGCCGCCGCCAGCCACATTGCCGGTCTGCAGCTCCGCGCCCTGACCCGCGATCACGGTGGCCTGTTCCGAAATGGTGACATAGGGCACGAGGCCGACCGGGGAGTCCCAGCTGGCGCTGAAGGACCAGGAAAACAGATCTTCTGTGTCGTCCACGTCAAGGTCATCGCCCACAAAGCCCACACCGCCGAGGAGCAGCTCAGGACGGGTGAACGCTTCCGCCTCGATCCAGTCCTGGCGGATACCGGCCGTGATCGACAGGCCGTTGTCCCAGTTCAGATTTGCCAGGGCGGCGAGTCCAAAGTCGAGATAGTCCCCGGCGTACCACTCGGTGTAGTCGCGATTGATGCGCGTGGCGAGCAGGCGCTGATCCAGGGACGCGTCGCGCTGCGCGGTGGGGATGCTGAGGTCGCGGCGGTTGAAGTACTCATTGATGTAGTCGTCACCGTGTTCGAAATCCGTGTAGCGGATGGAGGGCGAGAGCTGGATCTCGGCCGTCATGCTTCCCAGGTCGTAGGTGTTGGAGAAGACCAGCTTGTTTTCAATGACCCAGGAGTCGTGGAACTGGGAAAAGCCGTAGGCGTTCTCGTTGAGGTTTTCATAGGACTCGTAAAACAGCTGGTTGGTGATTTCCCAGCCGATTTCGTCCCCGCCGTACATCAGATCGAGATAGAGCGTGGTGACCTCGTTCTCCAGCGTATCGTCCGGTGATACCAGCACGTTGCTTTCGTCCAGGGTCGTGGTGCCGACGTTCACCAGGGCCATTTCAGCCGGCACGTCCTCCGGCGCGATGTCGTTGGGTCCTCCAAAGGCGAAGGGCTGGATCGGCGAGAAGCGCGGGTCACCTTCGCAGGGGTTGCCGCAGTACTCCTGGTGCGAAATCAGGCCATCGCCGTCAAAGTCCCGGACCTGCGCGGTACCGGTCAGGTAGGTGCCGTTGTCGATGAGGTCCTGCGTGAGACGGTTCCAACCCGCGACCTGGTTGCCCGTGTAGTCGTGGTACATACCGCCGACCTGCATGTGCAGGTTGTCGGTGAGATCGATGTCGAAGGAGCCCTGCAGGATGGTCTGCTCCGTGGCCGTGTTGTCGTAGAAGCTGTCGGAGTCTTCGAACTCACCGTACAGATAGAATCCCGAGCGGTCGGAGACCGGGCCACCGACTTCGGCCGTGACCACCTGTCGGCTCCAGCTGCCGGTTTCATAGGAAACGGCACCGGTAGTCTGATCCAGGTATTCGCCGGTGCCGGCACGGGAAGACTTGGGATTGAAATTGAGATAGCCGCCAATCTTCGCCGGCCCCATGATGGGGGACGCGGGGCCACGAATGATGTCGATGCGATCCGACGCACCGATGGGCGTCGGGTAGTTGCCCGGGTTGTCCAGACGGCGCACACCGCGGAAGTACACCTCGCCCGGCGTGCCGCGCACGTCCAGAGCGCCGGCCACACCGAAGAACGATTGGGTGAAGGTTCCCGGCGCGAACACCACGAGTTCGTCAATGTCAGAAATATTGAAGCGATCCATCTGCTCGACACTGATCGTCGAGGCCGAACGGGGCGTTTCCAGCAACGACTTGCCGAAGCCGAAGACGTCCACGTCCTCACCGGGCAGGCTGCGGAGGGAGCCGGTAACGACGACCTCTTCCATTTCAAGCGCCTCGTCATCCTGAGCCAGCGTGACGGACGGTGCAGCCAGCATGGCCGCAATGGAGACTGCCAGCGGCAGGCGTCGGGTGTTCAATGGATTCATGAGCTCTCCTCTGCTTGGATCCCGGGCCAGGGGAAACGGCCCGCCACTAACGGTTAGCAGGCTTTATGCCAATGGGGTTCACCGCAGCGGTGACAAATTGCCCCATATTTCGCAGGGTTAGGGGCTGGACTCGCGGGTCCGGGCCGTGAAGGACGCGTTTTTTGCACCGGAAACTGTAGCGACGCACCAATTTGGTGCGACCAATGTGAACACCGATAACGGACCGGGGTCAGTTCCGCGGTGGGTCTTCGCGGCTAAGGGCGCGGATCAGCGCTTCGTGCTGCGGATAAGCGCCCAGCAGCTCAGAGGTCAGACCGAGACTCATGTCTGCGTAGTCGAAGCCGGGCGTTACGGCCTCGCTGATCAGGCCGTAGCCGGTCGGTCCAGGCGTCAGTCGGGACGCTTTCCAGATTCCTCCCCTGACCGTGAGCTGGAGTTTCTGTCCCCGGGTGGGATCCGCGCCCATGACCACGGTTTCCAGACGCCCGTCAGGGTGGATCAGGAAGTATTCGATGGGATCGCCGAGGTGGTAGTAGTGAACGATATCCGAGCGGTTGCGGTGGAAATGGCCTATGGGACCGCCGGCGGTCAGCAGATAGTAGATCGAGGTCATGGCAAAGCGCTCGCCATAGCCCTCATCGACGCGCGGTTTGTCCGTCGCTTCAAAGGTGCGGCGGAAAAAGCCGCCTTCGACATGCCCCTCCAGCTCGAGCGCTTCGATGAGCGCTGCCGCACTGGGCGGCACCGCGTCGCTGATGTGTTCCTCGGCCATCAGCGCCCGCGGGGTAAGGCTAAGGCCAAAGAAAGCCAACGCGGCGAGGCACCGACCGGAAGACCGCTGAGTGCCCGGGCGCCGACGTGTCGCGATGCCTGGTTCTGCCGCCGGGCCGGGCGGCCATCTTGCGCCAGAAAACAGGGTGCGCGGGGTTTTGGGCTTGCGTCGCAAGTTGTCATCCTTCTTTCAGTTTCGGGTCCGGGTGATAGTGCTCGTGCCAGTGCCGCGCGATGTCGAGGCGACGGCAGAGCCATACGCCTTCGTGCTGCATGACGTGATCCAGGAATCGCTGCAGCGCGAGAAAACGTCCCGGCCGACCCACGATGCGACAGTGCAGCCCGATGTTAAGCAGCTTCGGATGCTCGCCGCCTTCGGCGTACAGCACATCGAAGGCGTCGCGGAGATACTGAAAGAACTGTTCTCCGCTGTTGAAGCCCTGGAGACTGGCAAAGCGCATATCGTTGCAGTCCAGGGTATAGGGAATCACCAGGTGCGCACCGCCCGGCGTCGCCAGCCAATAGGGCAGGTCGTCCGCATAGGAGTCCGAGTCGTACAGGAAGCCCCCTTGCTCCAGCAGCAGCGAGCGCGTGTTGGGGCTGTCGCGGCCCGTGTACCAGCCCAGCGGACGCTCGCCGGTCAGCTCCGTATGCCATTCGATGGCGCGGCGCATATGCTCCCGCTCCGTGTCCCGGGGGACCTGCTGGTAGCTGATCCAGCGCAGTCCGTGACAGGCGATCTCCCAGTTCGCGTCGCGCATCGCGGCGACGGCTTCGGGATTGCGCGCCAGGGCCATGGTGACGCCGAACACGGTGACCGGAACTTCGCGCTCGGTAAACAGGCGGTGCAATCGCCAGAATCCCGCTCGGCTGCCGTACTCGTAGATCGACTCCATGCTCATGTGGCGGTCTTCGAAGGCAGTCGCGCCGATGATTTCCGAGAGAAAGGTCTCCGATGCCCGGTCACCGTGGAGGACGCAGTTTTCTCCGCCCTCTTCGTAATTGACAACGAACTGCACGGCGATGCGGCTCCCATCCGGCAGGGCGATGCGCGGAAGGCGCTGGCCGTAGCCCGTCATATCGCGCGGATAGCGGCCGATGGCGTCGTCGGAGGAGCCGGCGGCTTCAGGTGGCGGGTTGTCGTTAGGCAAAGGCGCGTCCCCCGTGCATGGGTACAGAATGCACGGCGGGCGGGGCCCACTCAAGGGAAGGCGAGGAACGAGGCGCACTAGAGGCGCACTAAATGTGCGCCCATTATGCACCGCTGCGGTGCCAACCCGGGTGGCACCCGGGGGCAAGCAGCTCCCGTGACCGCAGGCGCCAGGATCGCCACGGTCTGGTCGGTCGGCTCCACCGGAACATCGGAGGGCCGTGGCACTGAACTTGCCTTGCGGAGACACTCCCGCTCGTCGATGATGTCGCCGGCGTCGCAGCGCCCGGACATCAGAGCACACCGGTACGGCAGGATCAGGACGAAAGCATGGCGGAAAAAAACAGCGCAGGCAGACAGCCCCCCGTGCTGCGCAAACCTGATGCGAAGGATGCCGCCGGTGTCGAGCCGCCGGGCAGTGGGGAGTGCGGCGGCGGTGGCGCAGTGATCCGTCGCCACCGACTCCCTCGATGCGCCTTCGCGTTTTTCTTCCTCGTCGGCCTCGCCCTGCCGCTGCGCGCTGCGTTGCCCCCGGCGTCTCCGGTGATGGGCGCGTGGTTTGAGCAATTCAAACTCAGTGCAAACGACGAAGAACTCTATCGTTTTCTGTACGCCATGCCGAAGGGCGGCGATCTCCACAACCACCTCTCCGGCTCCATACGCAGCGAGTGGTTCTACGACCTTGCGCTGGCGCAGGCCGAACGCGGCTATCGTTTTTACACAAAGGTACGCATCAACAATTGCCGCCCCTACGGTGACAACGCTTTTGGCTTCACGCCCTATCATCTGCTGTTCGTGAACGTGCAGCACAGCCGCTACGAAACGCTCAGCGACTGCGAGAAGGGCGAATTTGTCGTTCTGGAAGATCTCAATGCCGAGCAGAAGGCGGGGTGGCTGAACAGTTTGCGCCTGGACAAGCCCCACGAAGGCCGCGACGAGTTTTTCCAGACCCACTGGCAGCGCATGGGTGACCTCTACGCGAATCCCTATTTGGCGGCGGACGCACTCGTTAAGAACATGCAGGAGTTCGCGGACGAAGGTCTCAGCTACCTGGAGAGCATGATCGGTGTGCTTGGCTTTGTCGGGCCTGACGGATCACCTATGGAGCCCGATGAAGTCGCAGAGATCTACCGCCAGCGCCTTCAGGACAGCGATGCTCGGGAGACAGGGGTCGAGGTCCGGCTGCAGGTCGCCATTCTGCGCTTCGCGCCGAACGCGGAGGACACGCTGCGCCAGCTTTACGCTTTCGTCTACCGAAACCGCGATCTATTCGTCGCGGTGAACATGGTGGGTCGTGAGGACAACGACAAGGGCTATCCGGCACGTTTCCTGGATACGCTGCGGGAGCTGCGCCGTCAGTATCACAGCGTGCGTCTTTCGATTCACGCGGGAGAGGTGGACGAGCCCAACTTTCACGTTCGCGATACGCTGCTGCTCGGGGCGGATCGCATCGGTCACGGCGTCAACCTGATTACCGATGCGGACACCATGCGCCTCATGCGCCATGGTCCCTACATGGTCGAGATCAACCTGGTTTCAAACCTGCTTCTGGAGTACGTCGACGACTACTCTCAGCATCCTTTTCCGGAATATCTACGCACGGGTATCCCGGTGGCGCTGTCCACCGATGATCGGGGTATGTGGGACAGCAACCTCACCGATGAATTCTTCGTCGCCGTGAAGGAATACAACCTGAGCTGGGATGAACTCGTTACCCTGAGCCGAAATTCACTGCTTTATTCCTTCGCTCCGACGTCGCTTCGCGATAGCCTTCTGCGGGGTCTGGAGCTTCGCCTGAGCGCCTTTGCGGCGCAGATTGCCGAGGCTCCGACAAACGCGCTCGCCGTTGAAGCTGAAAGCTATGGTTTCACCTGCCGGCAATACGCCCTGTGCTCCTGGTGAGCGGAGAACCCCGATCCAGTTGATGATTGACTCGAAGCCGCGCGGAAGATGCGGTACCGATTTCTGATAATGAGAGAGACTGCCATGGCTTTCCTACGACCCGTCCTGCTCGCGCTCGCCCTTACCGCGGGACTTGCGGCCTGCAGCGCGAAAGTTCCCCCGGACGCTCCGGCCCCGGATGAACTGGCGCCGATTCCCGTCAAGGCCGTGGTGGTCACCATGTTCGAGATCGGCGAGGACACGGGTGATCAGGCGGCCGAGTTCCAGCTGTGGAAGGAGCGGCGAAATCTCGACACGGTTTTCCCCTTTCCCGCTTTCCACGATCTGCACTTCGACTCCGAGAACGGAGTGCTGGTCATGGTTACCGGTATCGGTACGGCGCGCTCGACCGGGTCGGTGATGATGCTGGGGATGGATCCGCGTTTCGATCTGAGCAAGGCGTACTGGCTGGTCGCCGGCATTTCCGGCGTCGACCCGGAGGACGCGTCTATCGGCAGCGCGGCCTGGGCGGAGTATCTGGTCGACGGCGATCTCGCCCACGAGATTGACCCCCGGGAGATGCCCGACGACTGGAAGCACGGTTACTTTGCCCGCTACACGAAGGGGCCATTGGACGAAACCGTGCCCGAGCCTACGGGGGAAATGTTCCGCACCAATCCGGAGCTCACGGAGTGGGCCTACCAGCTGACGCGCGACATGGAGCTCCCGGATTTTGAGTCCTTGGACGAGACCCGGGCGCTCTACACCGAGCATCCGAACGCGCAGCGCAAGCCCTTTGTCCTGAAGGGCGATCACCTCGCCGCCATGACCTTCTGGCACGGCGAAATCCTCAACGACTGGGCGAATGACTGGGTCCGGTACTGGAGCGGGGGCGAAGGCGAGTTTGTCACCTCCGCCATGGAGGACACGGGCACCATGCAGGCCCTGACCTGGCTGACGCGCGCCGGACGCGCCGATCGAGACCGGCTCATGGTGCTGAGAACGGCGAGTAACTACACCATGCCGCCTCCCGGTGTGGACGCCGCGACCAATCTTCTCGCCGAGAACGAAGAGTACGCCGGCCTCGATGCGTCCCTGGAATCTGCCTACGCTGTGGGAACAAAAGTCATCGACACGATCGTGGCGAACTGGGACCGCTACCGGGATCGCACCCCGACGCCGGCGGACCTGCGGGAGTAGGGCGGCGTGCTCATGGATAGTCAGAAGATGTTGAAGGGGCGGCGTGTACTGCGCGGGCTCGGGGTCTGGCTGCTCGGGCTGGGTCTTTCTGTTCCCCTGAACGCCGCGAGCGCCGAGACGACGGAAAGGCCTCGCGAGATCAAGACGGTCGTGCTGGCGATGTTTGAGAATGGCGAACCCACGGGCGATCGTCCCGGTGAGCTCCAGCTTTGGCTGGAGCGCAACCCGGGGCTTGTCCCCCTCGAATTCTCCCTGGGTGAATACCCGCTGTACTACCGCGACGACGGAGTGCTCATCGCCTGTCTGGGTGGCGGCATCCCCAACGCGGCGGTGTCGACGATGGCGCTTGGTCTTGATCCGCGTTTCGATCTGAGCAAGGCCTACTGGCTCGTGGCCGGCATCGCCGGTGGTGATCCCGAGGATCTGTCTCTCGGCTCCGCGGCCTGGGCTTCCCATGTCGTGGATGGGGACCTCGCTTACGAGATTGACGGTCGGGAGATTCCCGAAGACTGGCCCTACGGCTTTATTCCTCTTGGGGCGAAGGCGCCCGCCGACGGTCCCCAGGACGTCACTACCGGATGGACCCTCGACACCATCCACTTCGGCCTGAACCGCGAGCTTGCCCAGTGGGCCTGGGAACTCACGCGCACCACGGCGCTGATGGACACCGAGGCGATGCGTTCGTTTCGGGCCCAGTTTGCCGATCATCCCCGTGCCCAGCGCCCGCCGTTCGTGACCCGCGGCGAGACGCTGTCGGCCAGCACCTACTGGCACGGCGCGAAGCTCAATCGCTGGGCCAACGACTGGCTCAACGCGTACGCGGGCGAAGAGGCGAACTTCATGACGTCCAACATGGAAGACTCGGGGACGCTGACGGCGCTCCACCGACTCGCACGCCGTGGACTGGTCGATCCGCAGCGGATCCTGGTGCTGCGCACGGCGAGCAACTACACCATGCCACCGGCGGGCAAGACGGCGGCCTGGAGTACGACGGCGAGCTACCCGGACAACGGCCTCGGCGCCCTGGATTCAGCCCAGCGCGTGGGCCAGCGTGTGGTCGATGCCCTCCTGGACGGGTGGGAGCGCTACGGCGCGACGCCCCCCGTACCCAACGCACGAATTCCCCTCGTATTCGATACCGATATGGCCATCGACGACTGGGCGGCGCTTCTTTTTCTGGCGCGCCATCCCGGCGTAGAGTTGCTCGCCGTCACCGTTGCGGCCAGCGGCGAGGCCCACTGCGAGCCCGGTATGCGCAACGCGCTCGCCCTGCTGGAACTGGTCGATCCGCACAGCCAGGTGCCCGTGGCCTGCGGGGACGCGTATCCGCTGGACGGCTACTTCGTGTTCCCGGAGGCCTGGCAGGACGACATGGATCGCCTCTCGGGCGTCGCCGTGACTCCCGCGGTCGCTGAGGCTGACGATCGCCATGCCGTGGACCTGCTGCACCAACTCTTCAGCGCCAGCTCGACGCCGATCACGGTCCTCGCCACGGGACCCCTGACCAATATCGCGCAGTGGCAGCAGCGCTTTCCCGATGATGCCGCCGGCATGGAGCGCCTTGTAATCATGGGGGGCGCTCTCGATGTTCCCGGCAATATCATCGTGCCGGGCTTTACCGACGACAATCCGAACCAGCGCGCCGAGTGGAATCTCTACGTGGATCCCCTCGCCGCCGACAACGTGCTTGATTCAGAATTGCCCGTCGAACTCATCGGTCTCGACGTGACCAACACGGTGCGGGTCACGTCCGCGTTCGCAGAGGCATTCAAGGCCCGGGTCGACAATCCGGCGGCCGAGTTCTGGGACGCGGTCCTCGACGCGAACCAGTGGTTTATTGATTCGGGAGAGTACTATCTCTGGGACGTGCTTGCGGCGCTCGTTGTGGTTGATCGCGACCGCTTCTGTCACGGAGATCGGGTCTCGCTGGGCGCCGCCTATGAGGTGACGGAAACTCCCTGGTGGCCCACCTCGGATCGCTCCATGCCGACCCGCACGAACGCCGGTACACCACGCCGGCATTTCTCTGCTGAGACCGCCGGAGTGGTGGAGCGCCGCCCGGGCAGCGCCAACACGCTGTTCTGTGTGGAGACCGATGCAGACGAAGCCTTTGCTCTGTTCATGGATACGCTCACGACGCCCGTCGCCGAATCCAATGCCGTGTCGCTGACGAAGGCACGGCCACGCTCCACGGCCGCACTACCGGGCGCTGGAGGCTCTGCCGCAGCGTTCGAAGCACAGCCGTGAGCCCGTCCTACGGTCCGGTCACGTCCTGGCTGGCGGGCATGCCCAAGGCCGAACTGCATTTGCACATCGATGGCAGTCTGCGCGCGCCGCGGCTTCTGGAACTGGCCGCCAAGCACAAGGTCTGCCTGCCTTTCTTAAGTGTGGAAGAGGTCGAGGCGGCGTACGATTTCAAGGATCTGCAGAGCTTCCTCGACCTCTACTATCTCGGTGCGTCGGTACTGCGCGACGAAGAAGACTTCTATCTGCTCATGCAGGACTATCTCGCGGTGTGCCGGGCGCAGAATATTGTCCACTGCGAAATCATGGTCGAACCCCAAACCTACCTGCCCCAGGGCGTGGATCTCGCCACGGCACTCGCCGGGTTTCAACGCGCCATTACCGAGGCGCGCGATGGCTGGGGTCAGTCCGCGTTGCTGATTCTGAGTTTTCTCCGCCATCTGCCCGAGGCCGATTGCCTCGCGATGCTGGAAGCGGCCGATCCCTACCGGGACGCTTTCGTGGCTATCGGTCTCGCCAGTTCCGAACGGGACTTTCCCCCCTCGAATTTTCAGACCCTGTATCGAGAGGCCGCGGAACGCGGCTATGCGCTCACCGCCCATGCCGGGGAAGAGGGCCCAGCCAGCTTCATCCGCGATTCGCTGAGCCTGCTCGGCGTGAGCCGCATCGATCACGGCGTACGCTCGAGCGAGGACGACGCTCTGCTTGCCGAACTCGCCGCTTCACGGTTCCCCCTCACCGTCTGCCCGCTGTCCAACGTCCGCCTCTGTGTATACGACAGCATGCGTGAGCATCGCATTCTCGATCTCCTCGACCGGGGCCTTTGCGTGACCGTGAACTCCGATGATCCGGCGTATTTTGGTGGCGATCTGCTGGAGAATTTCGACGCGCTTGAGCAGGCACTTGCCATGTCCCGGGATCAGGGGCTGCAGCTGGTGCGCAACGGCTTCGAGGCCGCCTATCTGGCTCCCGAAGAGCGCAACGTGTTTCTCAGCCGCCTGGACGAGTATCTTGACGCAAACCCCGGAAGCTGACACGGCTTCGCCCCGGGGTGGACTCACCGCCGCCGCCATTGCGGCACTGCTGGTGTGCTCCACCGTACTCGGTCTCGCGGGCACGGACCTTGTGCTGCCCGCGATCCCCTCGCTCCCGGCGATTCTGCACGGCACGATCACGCAGGCGCAGTGGGTCCTGGCGAGCTTCACGGCCGGCACCGGGGTGGGGCTGCTCCTTTTCGGTGAGCTTGGCACCCGGGTTCGAACCCGGCCGTTGCTCGCCGCGGCGCTTCTGGCCTACGCGGCCACCTCCGCAGCGGCGGCGCTCGCGCACAGCCTGACGCTTCTCGTGCTGCTGCGTTTCCTGCAGGGAGTAGTGGCCGCCTGCGCGGCCGTTGTGGCGCCGGGAATCGTGCGCGCCCTGTTTGATCGGGAGAGGGCGCTGCGCGCTATTGGCATTCTCGGCAGCATTGAGTCTCTGGCGCCGGCCATAGCTCCGCTCATCGGCGTATGGCTGCTCAGCATCGGCGGCTGGACCGCATCGTTCTGGGTGACCGCTATGCTCGCGGGAGGCCTTGCGCTGCTCGTTGCGCTCACGGGGAGCCGGTTTCCCGATCTGCCGGGGAATTCTGCGAAGACGGGATATGTTCAGCTCCTGCGCAGCGAGAGGTTTCAGCGCTACGCGCTGAGTCAGGGTCTCGCCCTGGCGTCGTTGCTCATTTTCGTGTTCGCCATGCCG
Organism: Pseudomonadota bacterium; assembly: GCA_038748515.1. Taxonomy (GTDB): domain Bacteria; phylum Pseudomonadota; class Gammaproteobacteria; order Pseudomonadales; family Halieaceae; genus Congregibacter. The sequence goes on along the minus strand of JBCDIW010000001.1, from coordinate 418,359 downwards.
ACGGTTTTCGTTGTCGCCCTCGGTAATGAAGTGCGGGAATTCATCATCATGCAGATCCTCGGGATTTCCTGTTTCATCGTGGCGGCGCATCTATCCAGTACGCTGGTGAAACGGTTTGGAACAGATACGGTTATCTTCTGGGGCGGCGTTATCGCGCTCGTTAGCAGCACGGCGATGTTCGGCTACGGCGCGCTTGGCGGGCGTGAGCCCCTGGTAATCTGGTTGCTGTTCATGCCGATGAACATGGGCTATGGCTTTCGCGGCCCGGCGGGATTTCTGGCGGCGCTGGAGGCATCCGACGGCGACGATGGCCGCGCCGCGGCCCTGGTGGTGCTCTACGTGATGCTGGCTACGGCCCTGGGTACGGCGCTGCTGTCGCCCTTTGTTGCCCAGGATTTGTGGCCCGCCGCGGCGGCTTCAGTCGTGGCGAGCCTCATCTCCGTTATCCTGCACCGGGCCCAGCAGGGCGTACTCAGCGACGGTTGAGCGACCAGTCGTAGTCGAGGAAGCGCAGCTTCAGAGCGCCGGACTCGAGGTCGCTCCGGGCCGCCTCATCAAGGTCGAGCGCCGTCGCATAGAGGCCGAGAAATCCTCGGAGGGTCGTCGCACCTCGCCAGCCCGTGGCAAAGTCATCGCCGTACCATTTAAAGAGTGAAGTCACTTCGAGGCGGTTGTTCCGGAGCCGGTTGCGGCTGCGGTCGGCCAGGAACCGCACGGTCTGATCTTCGAGCTGCGCCTCGAGACGGTCTCCGCGGTACGCCTCCCGGCGCAGCGCGGGACAGCCGATGCTCGCGCAGTTGACGGCGAAATGAATGCGCGGCTCATCGTAGCTGCCGGCCTTGCGGATCATGCCGTGCTCTATGTCGTCGAGACTCAGCGTGCTCCCAAGCAGCGGTATGAATTCCTTCTTCCAGGGCGAAGAAAACAGGCCGCCGAGATCCCGGATGGAGTCGAGATCCGGCCACGCGGTAAGGATCAGTTCGACCGTCCAGGCGTTATAGGCATTGATCAGAAAAGCGAGGCGTGCGTCCCGGTTCAGGGCGGTGAAGGCTTCCGTGTCTATCCCGGAAAGGCTGTCGAGATAGGCGCGCAGCTCATCGCGTCGTGCCGCGAAGCAGTCGTAGTCCACGGCGGTGCTGGCACCATCGTTTATGTCGAGAACACAGGCCGCTAGCAGTGAGTCCCAGCCTTGCGGCGACGGTGCGGCCGCCCTGGCCGGCGGACCCAGCATGAGCAGGGCGAACACGCCCAGCGCGGATACTAATCCCGGCGCTAATCCCGACACTAACCCCGACAGCGCTGCACCGGGTGAGCTTTGGGTACGGGAAAGGGCTTGGAGTGGACGGAGTTTCATACGCAGCTCACGGGAGGAATGTACGGCCCGCTGAACGAGCGGGCTTGCATTGTGGACCCCTATGCCGACGTAAAGTTCGCGGACCTGGACATCATGGTCTACCGGCGTGGATCGCCCGCAGGCCATGATGTCTCGACCGTTCCGACAGCGGAGGGGTGGCGGTGGGCGTGCTGCAGGTAGGCGATGCCGGGGGCGAGGGTCAGGCGCCAGGCCAGCTCCACTTCGCTGTCGAAAGCGGGATCAAATTCACTGACGGTACTCATGAGGCTGTCGAGCCAGAGCGCGTAGAGGGACGGCTTCACATCGCTGCGCCCCGGACCATGCACCTGCCCGAGGTGGCGCATCTGCGTTGTGACGCGGCGATGCTGGTTGAAGTCAATCAACGTGGTGAATGAGTCGTGCAGCATGGTTTTCTGCCGGCTCATGTTCGTATCGCTGAAGCGAGCGGCGACCTCGGGTGAGCTGGCTAGAAACAGGTCGTAGAACCGAGCGATGAATTCGGGATTGTAGGCGCCACGGCCCATGATCCGGGAAAAGCTCGCGGCAAAGGCATCGTCGTAGGCCTGCATACACGTGGCTCTCTGTAGGCTTTGGAGGAGTTGTGGCAGCCGGTGCGTCCAAGCGCGGCAGTCGGACCACCCGTGCGGGCCGATCGGCAGCTACAGCTGCGTCGATCTTTTCCCGATTTCCGCACCCGGTCAATGCGTCGAAGGGCGAGGGTACTTTCGCCTCAGGGCGCGGCCTCGCGCTCCACAAGCCGGGCGATCGCCGCGAGGCGGTGGTCCTTCCAGCGTTCTCCGATCAGTGAAATGCCATGGGGCAGGCCTTCGATTTCCGCCAGCGGCAGCGTGATATGGGGGTTGCCCGCGACGGCCGCCGGCCCGGCCATGCTGCGCCCGAAGGATGCGTCGCCGTTTACCCAGTCGATGAGCCACGCGACGCTGGTGCTGACGCCGATGAGGGCATCCAAGCTGTTTTCCCGGAACAGGCGGTCGAGACCCTCGGCGCGCATAGCGGTGCGGGTCCGCTCGCGTTTATCCCGATAGCCATCCTCCGTGAGTGTCAGCGCCTGAGAGCGAAGAAAGATCGACTGATCAAAGCGTTTGAGTTCCCGATCCGCATTGTCTTCGTTGAAACGGATGATCCTGTCGAGGCTGAGTTCGCTCAGGGAATTCGGGAGCGCCGCGAGGTAGGCATTCAGATCGCGGCGAAATTCCCAGAGCAGCACGTCGTAGCTGTCCGCTCCATAGCCGTCATAGGGGTCGATGCGCAGACCGGGAACGACGGTCGCCCCCGCGGCCTGCAACAGGGCCGTGATGCGCTCGAGGTTCGCGTCGCGGCGCTTGTCGTAGCCCAGGGTGTTGGCATAGACACCAAAACGCAGGCCACGCAGACCGTCGATGTCATCCAGGGCGATGAGGCCGCGGCGAATGTCCTCGGCATCGCGGGCGGAAGGGTTGACCATCACGGCGAGGGTGCGGGCGGCGAGCTCTACATCGGTGGCAATGGGTCCCGCCGTGTCCTGGGTGAGTGCCAGGGGCACGATGCCATCGCCGCTGACGAGTCCGTGAGTGGGTTTGAAGCCAACGACGCCATTGATAGACGCCGGGCAGATGATGGAACCGGAAGTCTCGGTACCAATGGCGACCCTGACGTAGCCCAGGGCAACGGCCACGGCGGACCCGGAGCTGGAGCCGCAGGGGGTGCGCAGAGGGTCGATGGCATTGCGGGTTTGACCGCCGACGGCACTCCAGCCAGAACTTGAGTGTTCGGAGCGGAAGTTCGCCCATTCGCTGAGGTTGGTCTTGCCAAGTATCACCGCGCCTTCGCTGCGCAGAGCACTGACCAGCCTGGCGTCCCGGCCCGTGTTGTTTTCCGCGAGGGCCAGGGAGCCCGCCGTCGTGGGCAGGCCTACCGATTCAATGTTGTCCTTGAGCAGGATGGGCTCGCCATGCAGCCGGCCGGGCGCTCGTCGCTGCCGGTCGAGCATCCGCGCTCTCGCCAGTGCCTGCTGATCCAGGGTGATGACGGCGCGATAGTCACGATCCCGGGTCTCGATGCGCTGCAGGGAGGCGGCAACGCGTTGTTCAACGGGTCCGGCGGGCTGGGCCAGGGCGGCGGGAGCCCCCGACGCCGCCATCGCGACCGCGAGAACCGCTGCTGCTCCGGGTAGCTGGTTCCTGACGAAGGGCAGGGAGGTAAGGCTGTAGTCCATGGCGTAGGTCTCGCGTCGATGTCGTCGGGTGCAGGGGCTAGCCGGCGTCGCGAAGCTGCGCGGCCATGGCCTCCACGGTTCGAAAAACGCTTTCGGGGTCCTTGCGTTTGAGATCCAGCAGATCTATTTCCGGGCCGCCGACGGCAATCTCGGGGTTGCCCTCCTCGAAGCCGCGCACGATGACGGTTGCACACTCGGTGACGTCCATGCCGCCCTCGATGTACTCATCGCTCGCGCCCATGGGTCGGCCGTCGCCACCCAGGGCGTGCTTCGCCACGGCGGTGCGGATAAAGCCCGGGGTAATGGTCGTGACCCGTAGCCCGTCGGCCGCGACTTCGGAACGCAGGGCGTCGAAGAAACCCATTACCGCGTGCTTGGCCGCACAGTAGCCCGTGCGCAGTGGCGCGCCGAGCTTGCCCGCGACGCTCGACGTAACGGCGATATGCCCCTCGCCACGCTCGAGCATCGCCGGCAGTACGGCCTGCGTGAGGGCGATTTGTCCCAGCACGTTGACTTCCATCATCTGCCGGTAGACGTCAAACGTCGTGTCGCGGCAGAACGAGCGCTGTGAGATTCCGGCATTGTTTAGCAGCAGATCTATGGCGCCAAAGCCCTCAAGCACATCCCCGACAGCCTTTTCCATGGCGTCATAGGCCGTGATATCGAGAGGCAGCACCATGGTCTCAGTCGCGCCGGTGTGAGCGCAGGCCGCGGCCACGCGCTCAAGCTCGGTTTGATCCCGGGCCGACAGCACAAGCCGGGCTCCGCGGGTGGCCAACTGCAAAGCTACGGCTTCGCCGATACCCGAGGATGCGCCGGTAATCCACACTACTTTTCCGTGAAAGTCGATACCTGGGTACATGCGCGGGCTCCTTGACTGATTTCAGTCAAGGATATCGGAAAGGCCGTCCCGGAGCGTGGACCCGAATGCCACCAGACGTTAATTTATGCCCGTCAGAAGTACGGGGCCCCCAACCATGTCGACACCAAGCACTATTCGGGATTGCATGCGCCGCAATCCACTCACGATCAATTGCAACGACAACCTGGTTCAGGCGATCGAGATGCTTGTGGAATACAAGCTGACCGGGGTTACCGTTGTCGATGACGACGGGAACCCGGTGGGTGTGCTGTCGGAGATCGACTGCATTCGGACCGTGCTCAATGCCCTGTACAACGAAGGCGACCCGGAGCACGCCCTGGTTCGCGACGCCATGACCCATGAAGTGATCAGCTGTTCGCCCGGAAACAGTATCGTCGAGGTAGCGGCGGACATGCTTGCGACCCGTCAGCGTCGCCGCCCCGTAATCGAACAGGGGCGTCTGGTCGGACAGGTCAGTTCCAGCAATGTGCTGTGGGCGCTCATGGAGCACTCGCGGCGCAGAACGCATCCCAAGTAACTGTTTCAATTAACTGTTTCAAGTAACTGTCGCAAGTAACTGTCGAAAGGCTCCCCGGTGGCGCCAGTAGCGAGCCCGAGCCGCCTTGGCCGGGGTCGATGTTTAGCGGCGGCGCATTTTTTTGGGAATAACACCCGCTTTCAACCGTTGCCTGATAAGAGGTGGAGTGAAACACCCTGGCAGGGAAGGTCTGCGACGTTCTTGGGTGCCTTCAAACCGTTCTTCAGTCCAAACTTCGATTCGATGATGCCCTCACCCCGGTGAGGGCCCCATAAGTGCCCTCTTAAGGGCCGTTTAGGGCTTGCATAAAGCCCGGAGAGGTCTCACTAGGAGTGGGATCAATCATGCCCGCTGAAGCAGCGAGAGCAGCGAGAGCAGCGAGAGCAGCGAGCGAGCGCGGGAGCGATAAAGAAGTATCTGGAGACCGGCAGAGGCGACGTCCTGGCCTTCCTTAGCCATTTTCCCTGCATCACCGCGCTGGATAGTCCGTGGTTTCTACCTACGACCGTATCTACCGCACCTACCGCGCGCCCACGTCGTGTTCCCTAGGCTCTGATTCATCGCCTTTTCATCGCCTGGGCGGCGGTGCCTGGATTTCATCGGACAGTCGGCGATGCGTGGTGCAGCCCGCGATGGCGGTGGACGCCGGTGGCGTTCAAATCCCGACGGCGATTCAGTTTTGTCGGGACGTGACGTTCCAGACGTTTCTCAGGGGTTCAATGCGCGAGAAGATCAACTCTCCGAGGGTAGCTCGCAGGCATTAACCCAGGAGAAGCAGCAGCGCGCGGGAGCTCACAGACCCTGGCTGCCCGGGGCAGCTACGGGTGCCTGAGCCTGCGCCTCGCCGTGGGTTTCAGGCTGGCATAGATTTTAGGCGCCGGTTTATTGCGGACCCGGGACGGTTTCGGGCTCAGCCTGCGCCGCGCGCCGCGGCGGGATCACAAGGCTGCAGTTATGCGGTGTCTAGCGACCCCACTGCGTGATCAGCTTGCCCTCGGCCGCACGATCAAGGGCGATATCCGCGGCATGTTGACTGATGAAAACGGCTACCGGAGCCGCATCGTCAGCACCGGCCGGGCGGTATGCGTTTCCAGAGTCGATGTATGACTCCAGTCCGGCCGCCTGCGTAACCCAGCGTTCGCCCTCGCGACAAGCCACGGCGCGCCAGTCGGCGCTGCCGCCGCGGAGCAGATACTCACGACACCAGCTGCCGTCCCGGTGAGGGAAGGTCAGCACGGGCTGCAACTCACGGCCGTCGGCCAGGCGTGCCCAGCCGTCGCCAGATACCTGCTTATCTAACGCGTCACTGACGAGGCTATCATTGCCGGGAAGACTGATAGAGGCGTTGTTCCCGCCGTCGAGGCTCACACCCACGGCCACGGCGAGAACTACAGAAGCCGCGATCGCTGCCGGCCAACGCATGGTGTTGCGCGAACGGGACGGCGCTGGAAAGGAGAGGACATTACTATCGGGAACCACGCTGACTGTGGCGTCGATGCTGCGTTCCCGGGCGATGCTCTCACTCACGCCGACGCTCACTTCGACGTGCTGTTGCAGCATCGCCTCTAGTTCCGGCGCTACGCCGGCATCCTCGCCGAGAACATCGCGCAAGCGCTGGTTCAGCTCCTGAAGCTTGACCAATCCGAGGCGAAGTTCGGGCTCTTCATCGAGCCTGCCTTCGAGTTCGCGTGCCGCCCTCGGCTGCATTTCGCCATCGAGATAGCGCGAGAGTAATGCGATGTCCTGTTCTGAAATCTGTGGCGCCATGACCGCCCGCTCCTGAAAAAAATTCTGCTTCGGTCTCGTCGGTTTGCATGTTGTGGTCATTCTGCCGTCAGTCTGATCCTGACCGTGGCGCAGAAGTCGTCAACACACCCGCTGAAGAACCTGCTATCGGACCTGGTCCGGATCTTTTCGGGCCTTATTGGGGCCTATGCCGGATCTGTCCCTGCCCTGTCTCGGGCCTCTTACTGAACCTTTCTACACTGTTGTACTAAAGCGCTTTCCTACAACGTTTTCCTACACCGTTTGCCCTTCTAAGCCGCGCTGTGCGTTGCTATGCCGTGGATTCGAGCAACTGCTTTCTCGCTCGCGCGATCCGGCTCATTATGGTGCCGATCGGGACCTCAAGGATCTCCGCGGCTTCGGCATAGCTCTTGCCCTCCACGGCGACAAGCGTCAATGCCATACGCTGCTCCTCCGGGAGCCTATGCAACGCCCTATTCACCGCCGCCAGCGTCTGCTCCCCGGCCGATTGCGTCTCGGCAGACGGAACCACTTCCACCGCCTCACCGGATTGAACCGCCGCCTTTACGTGTCGTACCCGAACCTCACGCGACCGCAATTCGTCGATCCACAGGTTCTTGCAGACCCGATACGCCCAGCGTGCCGTGTGGGCATCCTCCGGGATGCCGCGCTCGAGCAGCCGTTCCACGGTCGCCTGTAGCAAGTCATCGGCGTCCGCCGCGCTGGCCGTCAGAGAAAGGCTGAAGCGCTTGAGGCCCTTCAGCTCTCCCATGAGCGCTTCGCTCTGGCGGTTACTGAGTTTTCGGTTACGCGGCGTGGCCATGCATTCCCTGCTAGACTATTCGACGTTTAGCCGACGATATTATTCCCCAGTCCCGATAGCTCAGAAAAGTCTATTTTTTTCAGCAACTTGGAGCTTGCATCGAGCGTCCATGGAGGCTATGACAACACGTCGGCAAGGCTCAAAAGCAGACGATCGCGATCCCGCGTCTGCCCATCGCCAGGAATTCGCCCGGGAGCTGGGTCGGCTGGCGGCGAGGTGAAACCACGGAAGTCGCTCCAGCAAACCGCAGGCGTAGCGCGAGCATAACGCGGAAAATATACGAACCTGGCGCAAGAACCGCCCAAAAGCGGGCAACGTAGGGAAAGTAGGAACAGCAGGAACAGCGGGCCACATGCATCAGTATCCCTGGGCGTGCTTCGAGCGTGCTTCGTGAGCGCTTGGAGAGCGCTTGGAGAGCGCTTGGAGATAGTGCCTACAGAGAGTGCTCACAGAGAGTCCTCGGAGGGAATGATGCCCATGGTCATTCGTCATCGTTAGCAAACAGCTAGCGAGCGCCGGGCAACGCGGCCGGCGCCCATCAACTCCAGAGAGCTGACAGCACAGATGACTCAGAGAAACATGCTTGAGAAGCGAGACGTCGATCGAATGCACGATTGCGCGCATGAACGCACGCGCGGTCGAGAACATGGCGGCTTCGCCAGAGCTTTCAGCGCCGCGCTAGCGGCCGATTCCAGGCGCGCGCGCCGTTCAGCCCGGGCGCAGGGGCTGTCCAAACCGCTCGGTATGCGGGAAGGCCTCGTTTCCGTGCTGCTTGTATTCCTGTTTAGTCCGGGCGCTCTGGCTCAGCTCCCCGTCGGCGGCTTTCTCACCCTTGACCGCATCGAGGAAACCCTGGGCGAGAGCGTCGAGCGACGGGTAGAGAACGCCGTCGAGTTTGCGACGGAGCAGAATATCCAGGAAAACATTGAAGACAGTATCGAAGAAACCATCGAACAAACGGTCGATGCCAGCGTGGAAGACAGCATTGACGACGCGGTGGCGGCGGCCCTTGACGAGCAGTTTGAGCGGAATTTCGAAGACAGCGTTGTCGACGGTATCGAAAGCGGCATCGAGCTCGGCGTGGAAGACAGCCTCGAACTGGCGGTCGAGGACACTGTGGAAGACAGCGTGGAAAGCGCTGTTGAGGCCGATATCGAGACCAACGTTGAGGCCGAGCTTGAGGGTGCGATCGAAAGCGTCGTCGAATCCGCCGTGGAAGACTCCGTCGCGGCGAGCGTCGAAGCGGGTGTTCAGAGCAACGTTGAAATCACCGTGGAAGCGGCCGTGGAGGACGAAGTGCTGGCCGGTGTCGAGGCCGTCGTCGAAGCCGGTATCGAGGGCGCGATCGACGATAGCGTAGGCGCGGCGGTTGAGGCGGGCATTGAAGCCGATATCGAAGACAACCTCCTCGCCGCCGTTGAAGAGGCGGCGGAGGATGCGGCCGTCGCTGCCGTGGAAGAGGCCGCCACAGCGGCGGCCGAGGCGTCGCTTGAAGCTGAGGTCGCTCAGTCGGTCGAAACCGCCCTGGAAAGCTCGGTAGAGAGCGCCGTCGAAAGTTCGGTCGAAAGCGCGGTCGAAAGCGCGGTCGAAAGCTCGGTGGAAGGCAGCATTGAAAGTGCCGTGGAAGAAAGCGTTGCCCAGAGCGTCGAGGAGTCCGTGGAAGACGGCATCGCCGTGGCTGTGGAAGAGTCCGTGGAAGACAGCGTCGCGGCCTCGGTGGAAGAAGATGTCGAGTCCGGTGTACAGAATGTCGTTGAGGCGTCGGTAGAGGAAAACCTCGACAGCCAGGTCTTGCTTGCCATCGAAGATCGACTCGAGCAGGAGATCGATGAGATTGTCGACAACCTTGAGAGCGACCTCGAGATTGACGAGAGCCGTATTCTCAAGGAGCAGTGGCTGGTGATGGCGGAGCCCGCCGTGTTCAGCGAACTTACGAGCAAGGGCTATCTTTTCGATACGGTCACCGAGCTGCCGGCCCTGGGTTTGCGTCTTGCGGAAGTGGCCGCCCCCTCATCCTTTGACATTTCCGACGTTCGCAATGGCGTTATCGACGTGGTCGGGAAAGACCGCGCCGAGGTGGACCTCAACCACTTCTATACGGCGGGAACGCCGCGCCCTGCCGCCGATGACGGCGTTGCACCGCGTGCGGCGATGGCCTTCCCGACGGATCTGGACGACTTGGACGTTCGCGTGGGGATGATCGACAGCCGAGTCGATACCGAGCATCCGGCGTTGCTTCGATCGCGCATTGAGGCCCGCTCCTTCGCGCGCCAGGGGGCGGATGCGCCCGACTTTCACGGCACGGCGATCGCTTCCATCATCGCGGCAAACTCCGATGAGTACCGGGGACTTGCGCCCAAGGCGCAGCTCTATGCGGCTTCGGTTTTTGAGATCGACAAAGAGCGCGGAGAGATCGCCAGTACAGTCAGCCTGATTCGTGCCCTTGACTGGCTCCTGTCCTCGCAGGTCGACGTGGTCAATATCAGCCTCGCCGGACCTCCCAACCGACTTCTGGAAAAGGCCCTGGCCCGAGCTTCCGAGCAGCAGGTCGTCGTTATGGCGGCGGCCGGGAATGGGGGACCCGTGGCGAGACCCATGTACCCAGCCGCCTACGAAAGCGTGGTTGCGGTAACGGCGGTGGATTCGGCGCAGCAGGTGTTTCGCCTTGCCAATCGCGGCGACTACCTGGCGCTCGCCGCACCCGGTGTGGACCTGCGCCACGCCCGGGCCGGCGGCGGCTACGCTACGTCGTCCGGTACCTCGTTTGCTGTGCCCTTTGCCGTTACCGCGGCCGCTCGTCTGAGCAGAATGATGCCCAAGACGGACATCATCGCGTCGCTCCTGGAAAATGCCGAGGACATAGGCCCGCCGGGACGGGACACCATCTACGGTTACGGCCTGCTTCGCCTCAGCGCTCTCTGATTCAGCGACACCGAGGCCTACTCCGGGATCGTTGAGCGCGGACCTCTTCCCGCGGTGTACGCGCTGTTCACACGCGGTGCTTACCAGGTGTACTGCAGGCGCGTTCCAACGATGGTCTGGATAAAGTCTGCGCGCGGCAGATTGGACTCATAGTCCCCGTAGCTGTAGTAGGCCTGCCAGGTGAACCTGTCATTGATCGGTATCTCAAAGTCCAGCTTCAGACGCAGTCGATCATCTTTCCGGCGCTCACTGATGGTAGGTTCCTCGGAGCGGTAGTCCCGCACTTCGTAGCGCAGCGCAAACTCGGTCTTTGCCTTCCGCTTCCACAGGTCGAAGCGACGGATGTAGCGAAACTTCAGCGAGTGCGCCAGAAAATCCAATTCGTCGGCGACGGCATTCTCATCGCGAAAACGATAGCCAACGTTGGCGTAGCTGCGCAGCCCGCGGTGAAAGTAGTAGAGGTCCGCCTCGGCGCTGTGCGTGGAGGCGTCGCGCAGGGGCCGTGCGTCGATATCCCGCTCCGAGTACACGTAGGCGCCCCGCGCGAACCATCGTTGCGATAGGAATCCAGACATCGAAGGCGAGACGCGGAGAAAATTGAGAAAAGCCTCTTCATCGAGGCGCGAGTCGATGTAGTAGATGGAGAGGCCCGCGCTGCTCTTTCCCAGATCGGTGCTGACGTCAGCGCCAACGATATGCGTAAGCCGATCGACGCGAGAGAACTCGCTGTAGTCGCTGCGCCCCACATCGTAGGTGAGAGTGCCAACGGTCGCCGAGTCGAAGCGGTGTCGGGCGCTTATTTTGAAATCCGCCGTAATTGCGTAATCAGACTGTCCGCTCGAGAGATCCACCTCGTCTACAGACACATTGCTGTCGTACTCCACGCCGGCCCCGGCTTCCAGGCGCCAGGACGTAGCCGGTGCCGTAGCGCCGCCCTGGGCCTGCCCAGGACTCGTGGCGAACAGACAGAGGCAGGCGGCGAGCAGACGCCCGAATCCGGAAGCGAAGCGTTGCCGCTGGAAAAAGACTGGCGGGGTCGGAAACACGGAACGACTCAAGCCCCAAAAAGCGCTGCAGGCTAAACAACGGCCCGCTGCGGCACAAGCGTTGCATCGCGAGCCCGGGCGTGCATCGGCGGCGCTTTCGGCACGCTCTGGCCACCGTTTCCGATTTCTGGCAGTGCTACACTGCGCCGCCCGTTAAAGCGCACAAGGAGCCACGTTGTGGCAGAAGATCAGACCTCGCAGCACGACGCATGCATGCAGCGATTCATTGCTCTGGCCAACGACATGAAGGACGAAGGTATCCCGATCAGCGTCGTATCGTGGTCCCTGATGACGGCCTGCGGAGTCTACGCAACGTACTCGGTCGCGGGTAATGAGGGGGGACTCAATCCATCGGGGGTCGACAAGATGACGGATGCTTTCCGTCAAAACCTGACGAAGCTGCAGGCCCTGCGCAAGCAGCAGCAGGAAGCCGCCGCGAGCCAGCGTAAGAGTGCCTCGGAACAGGACGGTGATGCGGATTCCTAGCGGCTTCACGCTTTGTGCATATCGAGCTCGCCGTCCATGTTTTCCTGGTAAAGGCGCGTCAGGCGCTTGCTGAAGTAGCCGGGCGCAAGCACGGCACGAAGCTTGGCCATGGGGACCGGCGGGCTGAACAAAAACCCCTGAATCACGTGCGCTGACTGTTTGCGGAAGAATTCCAGCTCGGGAATGCGCTCCACGCCTTCAACGACGATATCCAGGTTCAGGCTTTTGGCCATGGCGATAATCGCCCGCAGCAGTTCCACGTTGGCTCCGCCCAGACTCAGGCCCAGCACGAAACTGCGGTCAATTTTAATCTCGTTCAGCGGCAGTCGCGTCAAGTAATTCAGCGACGAATAGCCGGTGCCGAAGTCGTCCACGGAAAGCCGGACTCCCAGCGCCTTGAGTTTGTTCACGCGCTCCAGCGTGTTCTCCTGATCATCGACCAGTATTCCTTCCGTGAGTTCCAATTCCAGTGATTCCGGACTGATCCCAAAGTCTCCCAGTACGTCGGACAGACGCAGGATGAATTCGTCGTTCAGCTGGAGCGGTGACACATTCACGCTCAGCATAGGGAGATCGAAACCGTCCTTGCGGAGCTGGTGCAGATCGCGGCAGGCCTGGCGCAGGACCCAGTCGCCCACGTCTTCGATCAGGCCCAGGTCTTCGGCAATGGGAATCCACTTAAAAGGCGGGATCATGCCATGCTCGGGATGTTGCCAACGCACGAGGGACTCGGCCCCGCAGACTTCGCCCGTCTCCGCGTTGACCTGCGGCTGGTAATAGAGCACCAGCTGGTCGCGTTCCACCGCCTTGCGCAGATCGGTCTCCAGCTGCAGCCGTTCGCGATTCGCCGCCTCCATCTCCGAATCGTAGATAACGACGCGATTCTTGCCACGCTCCTTGGCAGAGCCCATGGCGGCGGCCGCCGCTCCCATCAGGGCTTCCACTTCCGCGCCATCATCGGGGAATAGAGCGATGCCGATACTGCAGGTGACGATGACTTCCTGGTCGTCGATGTCCAGAGGGGCGGCGATCGAATTCCTTAACCGTTCGGCAACAAGCATGGCGGCGTCGGTGCTTTCCAGATTATTGAGCACGACCGTGAACTCGTCGCCCCCCATGCGCGACAGATCCATGATGGCGCTATCGCGTTCGGCGCCGCGATGCAGTACATCACTGTCGCGAACCCCGTCCGCAAGGCGTTCGCTGACCGCCTTAAGCAGACGATCCCCCGCTCCCGGGCCCAGCGAGTCATTGACGCGCTTGAAATTGTCGATATCCACCAGCAACAGGCCGAGTCTCTGCTGCCCGCGTCTGGCCAGACGCAGCATCAGCGTCAGCTGTTCTCGGAAGAGTCTGCGGTTCGGGAGCGAGGTCAGACTATCGAAGTAGGCGAGATGGCGAGCCCGGTCCTGCGCTTCGCTGACGCTGCGATTGGCCTGGGTCAGCGCCTGCTGTTTTTCGCTGAGCTGCTGGGTTCGCTCGTCCACCTTTAAACTGAGGATCTGCCGATCGGTGTCCATGCGCTTGGTGTATTGGTGCAGGCCCGTGATGATGCCGTTGAACACTTCCGCGATGTCCCGCACTTCACCGCTGCCACGCAGCGGCAGGGTCTGCGTCTGGCGGCCGGCGACAATTTCGTCGGCGGCTTTCGCCAACTCACCGAGGGGCGCCATGATGCGACGCGTCGTGATTCGGGCGATGAGCCAGAACAGGAATACGATGAAGAGTCCAAATCCCGCGGACAGCGCGATGGTCGGCAGCGAGAGGTTCCACAGAAGGGTGCTGCTGATCGCGACGTTCAGGTAGCCGACGACGTAGAGACTGCTGACCTGCTCGGGGAAGGTCAGCGCCGAGGCAAACCCCTCGCGGCTCAGCTCTTGATCCTGGGGGTTGACGACCGACACCACGGGAATCGTCAGATACAGGGTGCGTTCGCGGGGGTTGGCCCGACGTAGAATCTCCAGCTCGGCGGCCGCGTTTCCGCCCTCCCGCCAGACCAGGCCCCGCTCCAGGGGAGCGAGGTCTCGACGAAGGCTCTCGAGGGTGGGCGGAACAGCAAATGGCTCTCCGTCGCGAGTGCGTCCGGCGAGCACCGCCCCCTGGCTGTCGTGCAGCGTCACCTGTGTAATCGCCGGCGACAGGTCCAGCGCTTCGCGCAGCGTGCCGTCGATTTCTGCTTCATCGCGAAAGTACAGACTCAGGGAGAGTCGCGGCTGCGATCCCACCAGACTCGACGCCGCGAGGGTCACGGCGTCGCGTTGGTACGCAAAGTCGCGCTGCCCCACAAACACCGTAAGGACGAGACCCGCGAGGATAGCCAGCGCCGTTATGAGCAGGTTGATGCGAGCGGAGATGCTCATAGCCGGCCCTGGAACTGCACCCTAGGGCGGGATCGGCTTGCACGCCGCGCGCGCCGTCGTTTCGCATGCAGCGGAGTTTCGCGAAGGTTGCGCATGGCTTTCCCTAATACCCGGGACAGTTTCTCAGGGTGAGGAAAGTCGATGCGGCGAACCGTACCGCCCCCTCATATGCACCATAGGCGTCCGACGGTGCCGGGGGCTCAGCCTTGTCCTGTCAGTGCAACCGGGGCTGGACGACCTCGAAGATTACACCAGCAAGTCGTTGCCGTGACCCCGCGGCGGAAATCGCCTGGTCAGGCGTCTCCCATCGGTGCCAGCGCTGTGGTCCCTGCACAGCGCCAAACTAGCGGCCACGCTACCACGCGCCCAGATCGATGACCAGCCGGTCCCGGCGCCCTGTAATCAGCGCCCCACGCAGGTGTATACGAGGCCGGCACGCTCCATGAGCGAGCGCTCGTAGACATTGCGCAGATCGACAAATGCGTCTCCGCGCATGGCGGCGCTGAGCGCCTCGAGGTCCAGACCGCGATACTGATTCCACTCGGTCATGAGCACGACAGCATCAGCGTCTTGTACCGCGGCCTCAATGGTCTCAGCGAACTCAATGCTCTCGGGCAGGAGTTGGCGGGCCTCATCCATGCCTTCGGGATCGTGGGCGATCACGAGAGCTCCGCGGTCCGCGAGGGCCGGAAGAATAGCCAGGGCCGGAGCATCGCGCATATCGTCTGTTTCGGGCTTAAAGGTCAGCCCGAGTACCGCGATGCGCTTGTCCGCCTCGGAACCGCCCAGGGCGTCGCGTATTTTCGACACCATCCTGGCCTTCTGCGACGCATTGACCTCGACGACGGACTCGACGATCCGACTGCTGACGCCGTGCTCCTGGGCGATGCGGTTGAGGGCCAGGGTGTCCTTGGGAAAACAGGAGCCGCCATAGCCCGGGCCCGCGTGCAAAAACTTGTTACCGATGCGCTTATCCATGCCCATGCCTTTGGCCACCGCGTTCACGTCGGCGCCGGTTTTCTCGCAGAGCTGGCTCATCTCGTTGATGAAGCTGATCTTGGTCGCGAGAAATGCGTTCGAGGCGTACTTGATGAGCTCGGCGCTTTCGAGATCGGTGACGAGGATGGGTGCCTCAATCAGGTTCAGAGGGCGGTACAGCTCGCGGAGCAGGGCTTCGGCGCGCTCCGACTCCACACCGATGACCACGCGATCCGGTCGGAGAAAATCGCCGATGGCGGAGCCTTCCCGAAGGAATTCGGGGTTGGAAGCAACGTCGAAATCCGCCTCGGGATTGGTTTTGCCGATGACCCGCGCCACTTCCCGGGCCGTGCCCACGGGAACGGTCGACTTGTCGACGATCACCGTGTATCCGTTCAGGCTTGCCGCAATTTCTTCCGCGGCCGCGTAGACGTACTTGAGGTCCGCATGGCCGTCGCCGCGTCGCGTGGGCGTGCCCACGGCGATGAATACGAGGTCGGCGTCGGCAACGCTGCTGGCAAGGTCGGTGCCGAAGGACAGACGGCCCGCGCCGACGTTGCGTTCCACGAGGTCGTCGAGTCCCGGTTCATAGATGGGGATACGACCCTGGCGAAGTGCTTCTACCCGCTCTTCCAGTTTGTCGATACAGGTAACGCGTGCACCGAATTCAGCGAAGCAGGCGCCGGATACGAGTCCCACGTATCCCGCGCCGATCATCACCACATTCATTGAGCTTCTCCTTTACTACGGGCCCGGACGTCGAGACGCCGGGTTTCGCCCCGGGGATATCGCGGCCTGCCTCAGAAACGATGGAATTAAGGGTGCGCGTAGTACCCGCGGTACCAATCCACGAAACGGCCGATACCGTGCTCGATGCTCGTGGCCGGGCGGTAATCCACGTAGTCGCTCAGGGCGTCGATATCCGCATAGGTGGCGGGTACGTCTCCGGGCTGCATCGGTAGCAGGTCTTTTATGGCTTCGCGCCCCAGCGCTTTTTCGATGGCCTCGATGAACTCCAGGAGCTCTACCGGCTGGTTGTTGCCGATGTTGAACAGGCGGTACGGCGCGCTGCTGCTGCCCGGATCGGGGTTGCCCGCGTTCCAGCTGCTATCCGGTGTTGCCGGTTTCTTGCACAGGCGAACGACGCCCTCAACGATGTCGTCGATATAGGTAAAGTCGCGGCGCATTTTGCCCTCGTTGAAAACCTTGATCGGCTCGTCGGCGAGGATCGCACGGGTGAACAGGAACAGCGCCATGTCGGGCCGACCCCAGGGCCCGTACACTGTGAAAAATCGCAATCCCGTGGTGGGCAGGCCGTACAGATGCGAGTAGGTGTGAGCCATGAGCTCGTTGGCTTTCTTGGTGGCCGCATAGAGCGACACCGGGTGATCAACGTTGTCATGTACCGAGAAGGGCATGTTGGTGTTCATGCCGTAGACGCTGCTGCTCGACGCGTAGATCAGGTTGGCGGTGCCCGCATGGCGACAGCATTCGAGCAGGTTGGTGAAGCCCGTGACGTTCGCGCTGATGTAAGCCTGGGGGTTCTCCAGCGAATAGCGTACCCCGGCCTGGGCGGCAAGGTTGATCACGCAGTCGAAAGCGTTGTCCCGGAACAGAGCTTCCATGCCCGGGCTGTCTTCCAGGGCAAGGTGCTGAAATCTGAAATGGATGTTTCCTTCGAGTAGGGCCAAACGGTCCCGCTTGAGCTGCACGGAGTAGTAGTCGTTGAGACTGTCGATGCCCACGACCTCGTGCCCCTGCTCAAGCAGGCGACGACAGGTATGGAAGCCGATAAAGCCGGCTGCGCCAGTGACGAGAACGAGCATCATGGAGATTTCCTGGGACGGACCGCTCAATACTAGCAAAGGACTTCGGTAAAGCTTTGATCTGCTAGGGCCCGCTGTTAGCTTTGGCTGGCGATATTGAGGATCAGGTCACATGGGCAGGGGCAAACGCGTACTTCTTACCGGCGGCACCGGATACATCGGTTCCCACGCATGCATCGCCTTTGCGGAGGCGGGTTGGGAGGTAGCGCTTCTCGATAACCTCAGTAACAGTTCCGAACGGGTTGCGGCGCGCCTCGACACCATCCTGGGCCAGTCCCCCCGCTTCTTCCGGGTGGATGTTCGCGATGAGGCCGCCCTGACCGCGGCGCTTGGTGCTTTTCAGCCGGACGCCGTGGTGCATTTTGCAGGGCTCAAGGCCGTCGGTGAATCGGTGAGCAGCCCCCTGGAGTATTACGAAAACAACGTCGTCGGTACGATCAGCCTGCTCAAGGCGATGCGCTCGGCTGGCACCCGACAGCTTGTATTCAGCTCGTCTGCCACTGTCTACGGCGACCCCGCGAGCGTGCCGATCACCGAGAGCTTTCCCCGGTCGGCAACTAATCCTTACGGCCGCAGCAAGCTGATGGTTGAGGATGTGCTCATTGACCTTGCTGCGTCGGACCCGGCCTGGCAGATCGCCCTGTTGCGTTACTTCAATCCGGTAGGCGCGCACCCGAGCGGGCTTATCGGCGAGGATCCCACGGGAATCCCCAATAACCTCATGCCGTTCGTGGCTCAGGTAGCCGTCGGGAAGCGTGCGCGCCTAAACGTATTCGGCGGCGACTATCCCACACCGGATGGCACCGGTGTGCGTGACTACATCCACGTTCTCGATCTCGCGGCGGGTCATGTGGCGGCACTGACCGCTCTTCACACGGCCTCCGTGGGCCGGCCGATGATCATCAATCTCGGGACGGGGCGGGGATACAGCGTGCTGGACGTAGTCCGGGCTTTTGAAGAGGCCAGTGGGCAGTCAGTGCCCTACGAGATCGTGGATCGACGGCCGGGTGATGTCGCGGAGTGTTATGCCGATCCCTGTCTCGCGCGGGAGCGCCTGGGCTGGGCCGCTGAGCTGGGGATCGAGCGCATGTGCGAGGACGCCTGGCGCTGGCAGTCAAAAAACCCGCGTGGCTTTGCCGACTAGCTGGGGAGTTCATCGGCTGCCTGGCTCCCTCCTCGCCAGCCTTCTTGCCGGGCCCGCGCCCGCGACTGCCGAAGAAAAAGAACGCCCTGGGCATTGAGTTGTGCATCCGCGGTCAGCGACCGCGCAGCGGCCTCGGCCCGGTGCTGATCCACGATGCGCCGAAGCTCGGCCGCGGTAATCTCAAGGATTGCGTCCACCGTGTCTTGTGACCCCGGGTTTCCCTCGGCCGTTACCAGCTCCGCATAGGCGTCGAGCTGCCGGCACAGAGTGTCGGCCTGTGTGTCGACGAAGGGGAGGGTGCTGTAGTGCGTAAGGTACATTTGCCGCGGTTGTGAATCCGCGAGCCGTCGAACAGATTGCTGGTAGAGCTGCGGATTGAACTGTGTGGGCGTTGTGGCGGGCATGACGAAGCTACCCTCGGGGAAGCGGAGCGTGGGATAGCTCACGCCGAACATGTCTCCGCTGAACCACCCCGCGCTCTGTTCGTCGTACAGGCATAGGTGATGCTCCGCATGACCCCGGGTATGCAAAACGCGCAGAACCCGCGTGCCCAGGGCGATTCGTGCGCCGTCTTCTAGCGATCGCACGCGGCATTCGGGCACGGACAGCACCTTACCATACAGTTTGGCGAAAGCCGTTTTCCCGTAAACCTGCTCGGAGCTGGCCACAAGGCGCTCCGGATCGATCATGTGCCTGGCACCGCGGGGATGGATGAGCAGCGTTGCCTCGGGAAACTTCCGCATCAGCTGTCCAGCGCCGCCGGCGTGATCCAGATGCACGTGCGTAGGGATGACATAGCGAAGCTGTTCTGGGCTGACGTTCAGAGCATCTAGGGTCGACATAATGTTGCCCACGCTACGCGAGGTTCCGGTCTCGATCAGCGCGTACTCGTCCGCGCCACGCATCAGATAGCAGCAGGCCAGCTCCGGCGCGATGTAGAGCGCGTCGATACAGAAAACGCCCTCGCCGAGATCGTGAAACACCGGGATTGTCATGGCGACCATGCTAGCCCGCGGCCCGGGGTTTTGTCGCGCCGGGTATCGCTAGGCCCGGATCGCCGCGCGGAGATTGCCTCGCCGGCCTGGTAGGCAGGTGCTGAGAAATTAAAGAATCTAAATAAAGTCGTGAGCGTGAAAATGAGAAAGGGGCGACCCATGCCGCCCCTTGGTGATTGTTCCCCGTTCGGGTTCGCAATCAGTCCTGCCGCGAATCGTTGGCGACGTCGCCCGCTGCCGCATCGCTCAGCCGGTTGAGCTGCACGATACCGCCCGCCATGAACGAACCCAGGATGACCATATTCAAGAGGGGAATTGCTGCTTCTGCCATGTCGTAGTTGCTCCTTGTCGTAAAACCGCGTTGAAAGTGAAAACACTTTTTTGCGATCACACTGGCCAGGGGGCGTCGTGCAATCGTGCGGGGTACGCCGGCAGAGACGGCACCAGATGTCCCTGTTTATTTTTTGTTCAAAGAGCGAAACGGACGAAAATTGGTCAGCTCTAATTTGCGATTTACCGGGACGTTTTTGTCCTGTTCGTGCCTAGGACGGAGCGCCGGGGCAGCTACTGTTCTGGGAAGTCGCTGAGCGAAACCTACGATCCCTGTCCCCACGCTGGACACCGCGGACACACCGGATGAGCTGCTGACCGACTGTTTACGAGGAACATTTTGTTTCGGCGTTGGTACCGGAGGCCGGACTCGAACCGGCACGCGTTTTACCGCATCGGATTTTGAATCCGACGTGTCTACCAATTTCACCACTCCGGCACTGTTTTCCCGCCCGGGGCGGGATCCGAACACTTATGGGGCTAGGGGGGTTGGCTTCCCTACAGCGCTAGTCGCTGCGCCTGCGCTGTCTGCCGCAGAGACAGAAGTCGGCGGGTGTGGTGAACCGGCCGTGCGCGGGCGGGAGTATAACAGCGGGGTTGCCAGGGAACAGATAGCTCGCCTTTGGCTCGGTGAAACGCCGCGCCGTCGCTACTTGGGCTGAGAGGGCTTCAGTCAAGTGAACACTACAACTGTTGACGAGGCCGGTGTTTCGGTACACTCCGCGGCGCGGGGAATCCCGCCTTGCCGAGTATCGGTCTGCGGCGGCTTCAGAGAACCGGGCAGACAGCGGTGTGAGAAAGGACAGGAAAGATTCAAGGAAAAGCAGCAATGAGCATGAAGTTGATCAAGAAGTCCGGTGAATACAGCATCTATCAGCGCGGTGATGATCGATACGCGGTGAAGGACGCGGACAAAAAGCCCGTCAACGGGGAAGAGAAAGTCCGCATCCTGCTTGCTGAAGGACTGATCAAAGTAGCAGAGCCCGGCGCGCCGGCCGAAGAAGAGGCGGCGCCGGAAGAGACCACAGACGAAGCCGCCGAGGGTGCGGACGAGTCAGACGGCGAGGCCGGCGAAGGCGAAGAGGCCGAAGGCTGACGCCGCCATCGCGAATTTTTTGCTCGCCCCGAGGCCGCTTTCCCTTCCCGAGCTGATCGACCGGTCGGCCGACCGCGCGCTCGCACACGGTCGTCACTGGTGCCGTTCGTTCCCCGCGGCACCCGCTGGAGTTCTGCGTAGGCCGAGTCGCGTGAGCGTCTCGCAGCGCTCCCAAACCTGCTATGCAACGCACTGATTTCAATTACGAGCTACCCGATGAGCTGATTGCGCAGCACCCGCTCAAGGAGCGTTCGGCCAGTCGCCTCCTCCAGCTCGAAGGCGAGTCCGGGCGGGTCTCCCATCGCCAGTTCCGCGACCTGCCGGACCTGCTGAATGCGGGCGATCTGCTTGTTTTCAACGACACCCGCGTGCTCCCGGCGCGTCTGTTTGGTGTTAAGGAGACGGGCGGGCGAGTCGAGATTCTCATCGAGCGTCTGACGGGAAAACGAACCGCCCTCGCTCATATTCGTGCCAGCAAGTCGCCGCGCGCGGGGACTCAAATTTCCATCGCCGGGTCTGCAGATGAACTCGCCGAGAGCAGTTTGATCACCGTCGATGGGCGTGACGGCGAACTGTTCCATCTCGTTTCGGATGAGCCGCTCGGTCCGCTCCTCGCCCGCGTCGGCCACATGCCGCTTCCGCCCTACATTCAGAGGGAAGACCTGGACGTGGATCGCGAGCGCTATCAGACGGTGTATGCGGCGAAGGAAGGGGCGGTTGCCGCGCCCACTGCCGGGCTGCATTTCGACGAGCCCCTCCTCGGCATGCTTGCGGCGCAGGGGATCGATCGCGCCTTTGTAACACTGCACGTTGGCGCGGGGACTTTCCAGCCGGTGCGCAGCGACGATATTCGCGAGCACGCCATGCACGCGGAGTACCTCGAGGTCGGCGCCGAGCTATGCGACAAGGTTGCCGCCGCCCGAGCGCGGGGCGGTCGTGTCGTGGCCGTCGGAACCACGGCGGTGCGCTCGCTGGAATCGGCGGCGAGCCACGGCGAACTGCGACCTTATATCGGTGACACAAGGCTGTTTATCTATCCGGGCTACGAATTTCGCTGCGTGGATGCCCTGATAACCAATTTCCATCTGCCGCAATCGACGCTGCTCATGCTCATCAGCGCCTTCGCGGGGCGAGAAAAGGTGCTGGCCGCCTACGAAGAAGCGGTGCGAGAGCGCTATCGTTTCTTCAGCTACGGCGATGCGATGTTCGTCACTCCCGAGGCGAGGAGCGGGGAATAGTGCGTTTTGAGCTGCTTGCACAGCACGGTGGAGCGCGGCGCGGACGCCTGCACTTCGAGCGCGGCAGCGTTGACACACCGGCATTCATGCCCGTGGGGACCTACGGCACGGTCAAAGGGATGCTTCCGCGCGATATCGAGGCCCTCGGGGCGGAGATCATCCTGGGTAACACGTTCCATCTGTGGCTGCGTCCCGGGACCGAAGTGATCGCAGCGCACGGCGATCTGCATGACTTTATGAACTGGCAGCGCCCCATCCTTACCGATTCGGGCGGTTTTCAGGTATTCAGTCTGGGTGACATGCGCAGGATCACGGAGGAGGGTGTAGCCTTTCGCTCTCCGGTGAACGGATCCCGCGTGTTTCTGTCACCGGAGACGTCGATGCAGATACAGCGCGATCTCGGCAGTGACATTGTGATGATCTTCGACGATTGCACGCCGTTTCCCGCGACCCGGGACGAGGTCGCTGAATCCATGCAGCTGTCGCTGCGCTGGGCCCGGCGCAGCCGCGAAGCCCACGGCGACAGCCGCGCGGCGCTCTTCGGTATCGTGCAGGGCGGAATGTACGAGGACCTGCGCATGGAGTCGCTCGAAGGCCTCCGGGAGCTGGACTTTGACGGCTACGCCATCGGCGGCCTCTCCGTGGGCGAGCCCAAGGACGACATGCTGCGCGTACTGACCGCCGTGGCACCCGAGCTGCCTCGGGAACGACCGCGCTACCTTATGGGCGTTGGCACCCCGGCCGATCTCCTCGAGGGCGTGCGCCGCGGTGTGGACATGTTCGACTGCGTGATGCCCACGAGAAATGCGCGCAACGGCTACCTGTTTACCTCGCGCGGCGTGGTCAAGCTTCGCAATGCGGCGAATCGCCGCAGCACCGCGCCCGTGGACGAAAACTGCAGCTGTTACACCTGCCGAAATTTCAGCCGTGCCTACCTTCACCATCTCGATAAGTGCAATGAGATTCTCGGTTCGCAGCTCAATACGATTCACAACCTGCACTACTACCAGTCGCACATGGCTGGGATCCGCGAGGCCCTGGACAGCGACAGCCTCGACGAATTCGCCGACGCGTATTACGCGAGCCAGGGCGCGGCGTGAAAAAACTCTGCTTCTACGTACCCGAGAGTCACCTTGGCCGGGTGAAGGACGCAGTATTTGCGGCCGGTGCCGGTCGCATAGGTGCCTATGGGGAGTGTTGTTGGCAGACCCTGGGCCAGGGCCAGTTCAGGCCTCTCGACGGCAGCCGTCCCTTTCTCGGCGATCAGGGCGAATTGGAAACAGTCGACGAGTATCGCGTTGAAATGCTCTGTCCGGACGAGCACAGCGACGCGGTCATCGCGGCCCTGTGCGCCGCCCATCCCTACGAACAGCCGGCCTGGGACCTGACGAGCGTCCAGGCGCCGATCGCCGGCTAATCCATGTCGCGCGCGCTGCGTACCTACGCCACGCATTCAGGAAAGAAACTATGTTGTATTCCCTGGGTTCCGATTCGCCCACACTGGTGGGTGACGGTCACTACATCGCGCCCAACGCCGCGGTCATTGGCAGGGTCACCATGGCGCCCCGGAGCAGCGTGTGGTTTTCCTGCGTGCTGCGCGGGGATACCGATCCCATCGAGGTGGGGGAGGGCAGCAACATCCAGGATGGCGCCGTGGTCCACGCCGACCCGGGTTTCCCGACGCGCATCGGCCGGAACGTTACGGTCGGCCACCACGCCATGCTCCACGGCTGTCAGATCGGCGACGGGTCGCTCATCGGCATCGCCGCGGTCGTGCTCAACGGCGCCGTTATCGGCAAGGGTTGTCTGATCGGAGCCCATGCGCTGGTAACGGAAGGCATGCAGATTCCCGACGGCTCCCTGGTGCTTGGATCCCCGGCGAAGTTGCGAAAATCCCTCAGTGACGAACAGCAGCGCGGCCTGGTGCACAACGCCGAACACTACGTGGGCAATGCTGCCCGATACCTGCGCGATCTGATGCCGATGTCCGGGGATGAGTCCCGGTGAGCAATTCGACGAGAGTAGACGCCGTGACGAACTCCAATGCCTCCGAACCGCCATCGCCCTGCGTATCCATTTGTGCGCTGGACGATCAGGACATCTGTATGGGCTGCTATCGCAGCGCCAGTGAGATCACCGACTGGTTTATGGCCAGCCCGGCGGAGAAGCGGGACATCATGCGTCGCGTTGAAGAGCGTCGCCGCGCCGACGGCGGCATCCAGCTGCTGTAAAGGTCTTCGCTACGGACCCGTGAAGACACGGCCTCGCACGGCGCGGACCACGTTGCTTTCGAGCTCGAGGATTTCGATTGCATAGCTGTCTATGCGCAGCCCGGCGTTGGCATCGGGAAAGGACTCAAGATACTCCAACACCAGGCCCGAGACGGTCTTCGGTCCGTCCGTTGGCAGTTCCCAGCGTAGAGCCTTATTGACTTCGCGGACGCTTGCGCCGCCGTCGATGATGAAGCTGCCGTCGCGCTGCGGGAAGATTTCCGCCGCGCTGTCATTTAGGTTCGACGTGAATTCGCCGACGATCTCTTCCAGGATGTCGGCCACGGCCACCAGGCCAATGACGTCGCCGTACTCGTCCACGACGATCGCCAGGCGCATTTTCTTCTTCTGGAAATTGCGCAGCTGGATATGCAGGGGCGTGCTTTCAGGGATGAAATAGGGTTTGTCCAGCGATTGCAGGAGCACGTCCCGCAGCAGCCCTCCGCCTTCAATGATGCCGCCGGACTTGCGCAGGTGCAGCACGCCCTCGATGTTGTTGCTGTCTTCGTGCCACACGGGGAGCAGCGTGTGGTTGCTTTGCTGGATCGTGTTGATGATCTTTTCGTCGCTGTCGTTGAGGTCGATGCCGTAAAACTCGTTCCTCGGCACCATGATGTCGTCAACCGCTATGCCCTCGAGGTCGAGGATGTTAACGAGCATGCCGCGGTGGCGCTGCGGAATCATGGCCCCGGGATCCGAGACGATGGTGCGCAGTTCTTCGCGCGACACGCGATCTTCGCCCTGGCTGGCGGGATTGACGCCGAGCAGTCGCAGCAGCCCGTTGGTTATCCAGTTCACCACGGCTACCAGGGGCATAAGCAGCCGCATCAGCGGAAGCAGCACCACGCTCGCGGGGAAGGCGACACGCTCCGGATAGAGGGCCGCAATCGTTTTGGGAGTTACCTCGGCGAAAATCAGGATAACCAGGGTAAGGATAAAGGTTGCAATGACAATGCCCGCATCGCCGTAGATGCGTATGGCGATCACCGTGGCGATGGCCGAGGCGGCGATGTTCACGAGATTGTTGCCGATAAGGATCAGGCCGATGAGACGGTCGGGCCGGTCCAGAAGGCGGCTGGCGCGCACCGCGCCACGATGCTTCTGCTTGCGCAGATGCTTAAGCCGGTAGCGGTTGAGCGACATCATTCCGGTCTCGGAGCTCGAGAAGAATCCGGACATCAGAATCAGTGCCGCGAGAACGGCGAACAGCAGGCCCAGCGGCGCCTCGTTCAAGGTCAGCCGCGCTCCAGGATCAGTTCAAGCACCAGCTTGGAGCCCATGAAGGCCAGGGCGAGGATCGTGAAGCCCATGACCGTAAGCCGCACGGCGGTCTGACTGCGCCAGCCCAGACTGTGGCGACCCCACAGGAGCACGCTGAACAGTATCCAGGCCACGAGGCTCAGCACCGTTTTGTGCACGAGATGCTGGGCGAAGATGTCTTCCATGAACAGGAAGCCGGTGGCAATCGAAAGCGTCAGGGCAAGCACGCCGGCCCAGAGCAGCTCAAACAGCATGCTTTCCATCAGCTGCAGCGGCGGGAGAACCGACAGCGGACCGTGGAATCGCCGCGCTCGAAGCTGCGCGTCCTGAGCGGCGAGCAGCGCTGCCTGCATTGCCGCCAGCGTCAGCAGGGAGTAGGCGACGATGGAACTCCCCACGTGCAGCGCGACGCCCGGCCGCAGGGCATGGGGCGTTTGCGTATCCGGACCCATGGTGGCGGTGATCGTGGCGACCGCGGACAGTGGAAAAAGCACGATCAGCAGGTTCTCCAGGGGTCGCCAGGTCAGCGCGACAAGACAGGCGATATTTACCGCGACAAAAATAAGTGAAAGGACCGGAAAGAAACCAAAATTTACGCCGCCGGGACCGAGGATATTGTCCCAGGTGACGGCCAGATGCAGACCGATCGCGAAGAAGGCCAGTATGAGCACGCTGCGGCTCAGGCCCGTGTTGCGCTGCAGGGCGTTGGCCAGCTGGATACCCGCCGCCGCTAGATAAAGCAGGGCTGCGATAACGGCAATGAAGGCGATGGGCATGAGTTTGGGGGGCAGAACCCGCCACGCGTATACTTGCGTCCCTTGTACCGCCTTGCGTGCGCGTTCGCAATAGCGCCCAGGCTAGGAAAAAGCGGCGAAAAGCAGCGAGACGCCGGACGGCCAGAACCCGCGGAGTTTGCATTTATGTTCCAGAACCTGTCTGAACGCCTCACCCAGAGCCTGCGCTCGATCAGCGGGAAGGCGCGCCTGACGGAGGAGAATATCCAGGGGACGCTGCGCGAAGTGCGCATGGCCCTGCTCGAGGCGGACGTAGCGCTGCCCGTGGTCAAGCAGTTCGTGGACGCCGTGAAGGCGCGGGCGCTCGGGCAGGAAGTGATGAGCAGCCTGAGTCCCGGGCAGGCGTTCCTGAAGATCGTGCAGGCGGAGCTTGAACGGGTCATGGGTGCCGCTAACGAGGCGCTGGACCTGTCATCCCAGCCTCCCGCCGTCGTTCTGCTCGCCGGCCTGCAGGGGGCCGGTAAAACCACGTCCGCCGCCAAGCTTGCGCGACTGCTGAAGGACCGAGATCGCAAGAAAGTGACCGTCGTCAGCGCCGACGTGTATCGCCCGGCGGCCATCAAGCAGCTGGAAACGCTTGCCAGCGAAGTCGGTGTCGACTTTTTTCCATCCACGCCGGAGCAGAAGCCGGTGGACATCGCCAAAGCGGCGCGAGAGCACGCCCGCATCCAGTTCAGCGATGTGCTGATTGTGGATACGGCCGGTCGTCTTGCCATCGACGAAGCGATGATGGCGGAAATCGCCGAGATCGAGCGCGCGGTCAACCCCGTGGAGACGCTGTTTGTGGTCGATGCGATGACCGGTCAGGATGCGGCGAATACCGCCAAGGCCTTTGGCGACGCCCTGCCGCTTACGGGGGTAATCCTGACCAAGGTCGACGCTGACTCGCGCGGTGGTGCGGCGCTGTCCGTGCGCCAGATCACCGGCAAGCCGATCAAGTTTCTCGGTGTCGGTGAAAAGACCGAGGCCCTCGATCCGTTCCACCCGGACCGCCTGGCCTCACGCATCCTGGGTATGGGAGACGTCCTGTCGCTCATCGAGGAAGCGGAGCAGAAAGTTGACAAGGCCAAAGCCGAGAAGCTCGCGCGGAAGGTCAAGAAGGGTAAAAAGTTTGACCTCGAAGATCTGCGTGATCAGCTGCAGCAGATGAATAACATGGGCGGCATGGCCAATATGCTCGACAAGCTACCGGGCATGGGCGGCATGGCGCAGATGGCGCAGGCACAGATGGACAACAAAACCTTTTCCCGCATGGAAGCGATGATCAATTCCATGACACCCCGCGAACGTCGCAATCCGGAACTGATACAGGGATCGCGCAAGCGTCGCATCACTCGGGGATCCGGGACCCAGGTCCAGGACCTCAACCGTCTGCTGAAGCAGCATAAGCAGATGGCGAAAATGATGAAAAAGATGAAAGGCGGCGGTATGGAGAAAATGATGCGCGGTCTCGGTGGCATGGCCCCTCCGGGCGGTGCAGGAATGCCGCCATTCCGCTGATCTCGATGGCTGAGGGCGCCACTTCGTGACCTCCACCCCCGGCGGCCCGCACCATCACGTAAGCACCCGACAGCATTGAAAAAAGTGGCTTAAGAACTCTTCCGTAGCCCCTTCCTTTTCTGTATGATTCGCGGCCTTTCGCGAGCGGCAGTTCCTCGCGCGCGTGAGTCTGTGCCCAAACAGTAGAGATGATCGGTTCCGGGCCGGTGTCGCGTCGCGCAGACACCCGAGCCGGGCGAGATTCAAGTATTCGCTCGACCTTACGTGAGATATACGTTCCAACCTATTGATATTCAATATATATCTTTAGGCAGGATCTCAGCCGGGCGGGTGTTGCTGACAGGGCGTGGGATGCGCGCTCATCCCGGAGCAAAAATCAGGAGCAAGCTCGTGACATCCGCAAGCGGCTGCGATCGCTTCGGCTGCCAAGGTAATTCACGCAGCGTAAAACGCAACGACACACATTTTTGACGGATCATTCAGAGAGTTCACATCACCATGGTCACCATTCGACTTTCACGTAGCGGTGCCAAAAAGCGACCGTTCTACCATCTCACGGTTACGGACAGCCGCAATAGCCGCGATGGGCGCTTCATCGAGCGTGTTGGCTTCTTCAACCCGGTTGCCCGCGGTCAGGAAGAACGTCTGCGCGTTGATCGCGCACGGATCGAGTACTGGCAGGGGCAGGGCGCACAGCTGTCGGCCCGCGTTGCAAAGCTCCTGAGCGGAGCCGAGCAGGCCGCCGGGGCCGACGCCGCCTGAAGACGGTGTAGCGCATGGCGGGACACGATCCCGATGCCATGCTTCACGTCGGGACGATTACCGGCGCGTACGGCATCAAAGGTTGGGTCAAGGTTTTTGCGTTGACCGAGGCACGGGAGTCTATTTTCGATTTTTCCCGGCTGTACCTGACGAATGGAAAGGCGCTGGAACGCACAGAGCTGATCGACGGACGCCTGCACGGCAAAGGCCTGATTGCGCAGCTCAGAGATGTGGACTCACGCACCGCGGCGGAGGCGCTGCGAGGCCGGGAGCTCTGGGCGGATGCCGGGGAACTGCCCGCACTAGAGGATGGAGAGTACTACTGGCACGAGCTGGCCGGTATGAAAGTCTGGACCCAATACGAAGGACGGGAGGTCTTGCTCGGAAAAGTGGACCACCTTCTCGAGACCGGGGCCAATGATGTGCTGGTGCTCGAGGCCTGTGCCGGCAGCATTGATCAGCGGCAGCGGCTATTGCCGTACACACCCGGCGCGGTCATTCAGCGGGTGAGGCGGGATGAAGCGAGGATCGACGTCGACTGGCATCCCGAGGACTGATGCGCGTTGCCCTCGTCAGCGTCTTTCCGGATATGCTGGGCGCGGTGCGCGACCACGGTGTCACTAGTCGGGCGGTAAAGGATGGGCGCCTTGAACTGATCGGCGTCAATCCCCGTGATTACACACGGGACCGACACCGCAGCGTGGATGATCGGCCCTATGGGGGTGGCCCCGGCATGGTCATGCGGCCGGAGCCGCTGCGCGATGCGATCAAGGCCGGTCGCGAGGCCGCCGGCCGCGGGCCGGTGTTGTACATGTCGCCCCAGGGTCGTCGCTTCGACGACGCCTGGGCGCGGGAGCTCGCTGAGCTGCCCGGGCTGGTGCTGCTGGCCGGACGCTATGAGGGCGTGGACGAGCGACTCATCGCTGCCGAGGTCGATGGTGAGCTCTCCATTGGCGACTATGTGCTCAGTGGTGGTGAGCTGGCGGCCCTGGTCGTGATCGACGCCGTGGCGAGGTGGCTTCCGGGGGTGCTCGGGCACGACGCCTCGGCGGCGCAGGACAGCTTTGCGGATGGTCTGCTGGACTGCCCGCACTACACGCGGCCGGAAGAGTTTTCCGGTCACCGGGTGCCTGAGGTGCTCCTGAGCGGCGATCATGCGGCTATCGAGCGCTGGCGGCGCAAACAGGCCCTGGGTAGGACAGCGGACCGTCGACCGGATCTGCTGGAACGTCTGGATCGTGATGGCGGACTCGACGCCGCCGACAGGGCGCTCCTGCAGGAGTACGCCGATGAGCGCGGAAGCGGGACGTAAACGATTTCATATTGTACGGGGCGCCCAGCGCGGCCCCGCCAAAGCGGGAGAGGAACGATGAGCAGCAACACGATTATTTCTCAGCTGGATGCTGAGCAGATGGACAAGGAACTCCCGGAGTTCAGCCCGGGTGACACCGTGGTCGTTCAGGTGAAGGTCAAGGAAGGTAACCGGGAGCGCCTCCAGGCCTTCGAAGGCGTCGTTATCGGCAAGCGCAATCGTGGCCTTAACTCGGCTTTTACGGTGCGTAAGATCTCCCATGGCGTGGGCGTGGAGCGCACGTTCCAGACCTACTCCAAGCTTCTTGAGTCGATCTCCGTAAAGCGCCGCGGCGATGTCCGCCAGGCCAAGCTGTACTACCTGCGTGAGCGCTCCGGTAAGTCGGCGCGCATCAAGGAAAAGCTTGGTTGAGCCCAGGCCCTTCGCGGGCAGCTCCGAATCATGCCCCATCGCGGGTGTAGCGACGGCCTCCAGCAACGCTGGGGGCCGTCGTCGTTATCAGCTCCGCATTTGCGAGCCACAAATCGGCTGGATAAAAGCGCTGCACAGACTGGCGGCGGGGCCGGGGGCCGCGACGCATGAGTAGCGTTGCCGTCGGGAACGGGTCCGGAGTTATCAGTCGATTCCTGGATGCCCTGTGGCTGGAACGGGGTCTTAGCGACAATACGCTGGCGGCCTACCGCCGCGACCTATCGTCCTTCGACAACTGGGCCAGGGCTCGCCACCTGGAGATCTGCGAGGCGCAGCGCAGTGATCTGCAGGCCTACCTCGCGCATATGCTCGCGGCGCGAAAGTCTCCCCGCTCTGCGGCCCGCTCCCTGTCCTGTCTCCGGGGGTTTTTTCGCTATCTGCTGCGCGAAGGGCTGCGCGATGACGATCCCACCCTCGATCTGGACGGCATGCGCACAGGCCGCCCCCTGCCCAAGACCCTTTCCGAAGCTGATGTGGAAGCGCTTCTGGCGGCTCCGGATACGGATACCACCCTGGGCCTTCGCGATCGCTGCATGCTGGAGTTGCTCTACGCCTGCGGTCTTCGCGTATCCGAGCTGACGGGGCTTGGCGTCTCGGAAGTCAGTCTGAATCAGGGAGTTGTCCGGGTCCGGGGAAAGGGCGGCAAGGAGCGCCTCGTGCCCATGGGCGAGGAAGCGCTCCTCTGGCTTCAGCGCTATCTTAAGCATGCGCGACCCGAACTGCTCGCCCCTCACACGAGCGAGGCGCTATTCCCCGGCCGCGGCGGCGCGCCGATGACGCGTCAGACCTTCTGGCATCGCATCAAGCGCCACGCCCGCACCGCGGAGATCGAAAAGCCGCTTTCTCCTCACGTGCTGCGCCACGCCTTTGCCACCCATCTTGTGAACAACGGTGCGGACCTGCGCGTCGTGCAGCTGCTCCTCGGTCACAGCGATCTATCCACTACCCAGATATACACCCACGTTGCGCGCGCTCGTCTGCGTCAACTGCACGAAAAACATCATCCTCGCGGCTGAGTGAACTCGGCGAGACTGGTATGATCTAAGGCGTTCAATTCAGCTGCTGTACCGGCGCCATCGTGCGAGTGCCGAGGTACAGTCATTCAAGCGCTGCGGCGCACAAAAGGTCTGCTCATGAACATAATTATCCGGGTTCTGAATCGCGCTGTTTCGTTGTTTTTTCGCGCTGAGACATCGCCCGCGAAGCCGTTTTCCCTGCGCTCGTTGTTCGCCCTCGGTGCCGCAACGGGAGCCGCAGCCACATTCGCGCTGACCGGCGCCCTGGCCACCGCCGAGGACGACGGCGTGAGTGCGGACGTGGAAAAGCAACTGCGCGCGATGCTCACCAACGAAGCCGTGGGCCTCACCGTGGAAAGCGTAAGCAAGAGCCGTATTGACGGCATGTATCGCGTCCAGCTGGACCAGGGCCCCCAGATCTACGCCACGGAACGGGGCGACTTCTTCATCCTTGGCGATCTGTTCAGCGTAGGCCCCGATGGGTTCGTTAACGTTGCCGAACAGCAGCGCTCCGTGGCCCGCAAGGCCGCCATCGATGCGGTTCCGGAAGGCAACAAGATCGTCTTCCCGGCACAGGGGGAAACGCTTGGCTACGTCACGGTGTTTACCGACGTCTCCTGCTTCTACTGCCAGAAGCTGCACCAGGAGGTCCCGGAGCTGAACCGTCGCGGTATCGAGATCCGCTACCTCGCCTACCCACGGCAGGGAATCGGTTCCCCGGGTTTCCGCCAGCTCGCCAGTGCCTGGTGTGCCGACGACCAGCAAAGCACGCTCACGCGGCTCAAGAATCGCGAGGAACTCCCGGAGAACGTCTGCCCGGGCAA
Organism: Pseudomonadota bacterium; assembly: GCA_038748515.1. Taxonomy (GTDB): domain Bacteria; phylum Pseudomonadota; class Gammaproteobacteria; order Pseudomonadales; family Halieaceae; genus Congregibacter. The sequence goes on along the minus strand of JBCDIW010000001.1, from coordinate 386,191 downwards.
TCCCGTGGCGGAGCAATTCGAACTCGGCCAGCAGCTTGGTGTTCGCGGCACACCCGCGCTCATCATGCCGTCGGGTGAACTCGTACCTGGTTATCGGAGTGCGGACGATCTGATCGGCCTTCTCGGCGTTGAAGAGTAAGCGTCCGCGCTGACTGAACTCTGGACCACACTCGGTAAGGCGACAAACCTTGGAAGAGCATTTCCAGCGTATCCGGCGCCTGCCGCCCTATGTCTTCAGTGTCATCGGTGATCTGAAGCAGGCAGCGCGCGCCGCCGGCGAGGACATCATCGACTTCGGCATGGGCAATCCGGATCAGCCCACGCCCCCACATATCGTGGACAAGATGGTGGAAACCGCCCGCCGCGGCGATACGCACCGCTATTCCCAGTCCAAGGGCATTCCCAGACTGCGGAAGGCGATCTGCGGCTGGTACCGTGATCGCTATGCCGTTGATCTCGATCCGGAGACCGAGGCTATTGTTACCCTGGGTTCGAAGGAAGGGCTCGCGCATCTGGCGCTGGCGACGACGGGGCCGGGCGACGCGATCCTCGTCCCCAATCCCTCCTACCCGATTCATCCTTATGGCTTCGTAATCTCCGGTGCGGATATTCGCCACGTTCCTATGAATCCCGACACGGACTTTTTTGAGGAACTTGAAAAAGCCATCCGCAACAGCTGGCCTACGCCAAAAATGCTCGTGCTCAACTTTCCGTCGAACCCCACCACGCAGTGTGTGGAACTCGCTTTCTTCGAGAAGGTGATTGCCATAGCGCGCGAGCACAACATCTGGGTCATCCAGGACCTCGCGTACGCGGACCTGTGCTACGACGGCTACGTTGCGCCCTCGATCCTGCAGGTGGAAGGCGCCCGGGATATCGCCGTGGAGTTTTTCAGCCTGTCGAAAAGCTACAACATGCCCGGCTGGCGCATTGGCTTTTGCTGCGGCAACGCGACGCTGGTCGGCGCCCTGGCCCGCATGAAGTCCTATCTCGATTACGGCATGTTCACGCCGATCCAGGTGGCGGCGATCGCCGCGCTGGAGGGCGACCAGAGCTGCGTGGCCGAGATCAACACCATGTATCGACAGCGCCGCGACGTGTTGTGCGAGGGACTCAACGCCGCCGGCTGGTCCGTGGAGCCGCCCGCGGCGACCATGTTTGTGTGGGCGCGTATCCCGGAACCCTATCGAGCCCTGGGTTCGCTGGAGTTCAGTAAGAAACTGCTTCGCGACGCCAAGGTCGCCGTATCACCGGGAGTTGGCTTCGGAGAGTACGGCGAAGATCATGTGCGTTTCGGTCTCATCGAAAATGAACACCGTACCCGGCAGGCCATCCGCAGTATCAAGCGGATGTTCCGGGAGGACGGACTCCTCGCCGCCTGACATGTCGTCTGGAACATCGCCTGAAATGTCCATGGATACCTCCCCCGCATCGCCCCAGGCACGACCCGCGCTGTCGCCCCTTCGCATCGCTGTGTGCGGCAACGGTACCGTTGGTGGCGGGACCATCGACATCCTGTCGCGGCAGGCGAAGCTGTTGTCGCGGCGGGCCGGACGCGAGCTGCGCCTTACGCGAATAGGTGCGCGTCGCGATCGCGACGACTGCCCCACGGGCGATCTGCCGGTCCATCGCGACCTCCTGGAAGTGGCTTCGGCCGATGACGTGGACGTGCTCGTGGAGTGCATCGGAGGTACGTCGCTGGCGCGCGATCTGGTTGCCTCTGCCATTGCCGCAGGCAAGTCCGTGGTTACGGCAAACAAGGCGCTCATCGCCGAGCACGGCAACGAACTGCTGGCGGCGGCGGAAGCGGCGGGAGTCAGCCTGCTTTGCGAAGCAGCGGTGGCGGGCGGCATTCCAGTGCTCAAAACCCTGCGCGAAGGCCTGGCGGCGAATCGCGTCACCTCGCTCGGGGGCATCATCAACGGAACGGGAAACTTTATCCTCACCGAGATGGGGGCCGCCGGTCGCTCCTTCGACGACGTGCTCGCACAGGCGCAGGCCCTGGGCTATGCGGAGGCCGATCCCACCTTCGACGTAGAAGGTATTGACGCCGCCCACAAGCTGACCATTCTCGCCTCCATCGCCTTCGCCATGCCGCTCAGTTTTTCCGACGTCTACTGCGAGGGTATCAGCGGCGTAAGCCCCGATGATCTGTCCCTCGCCGCGGAGCTCGGCTACCGCATCAAGCACCTCGGTGTCGCCAAGCAGCACGCGGACGGAGTGGAGCTGCGTGTGCATCCGACGCTGTTGCCCGGCGACGGCCTTCTGGCCAACGTTGACGGTGTGCTGAACGCGGTGCAGTTCGAGAGTGATGCCGCCGGTCCCGTACTCTGCTCCGGCGCCGGCGCGGGCCGCCTGCCTACAGCGTCCGCGGTGGTGGCGGACATTATCGATATCGCCCGGGCCGGAGACTCACCGCTGCCCTGTCTCGGTGAGTCCGTGGCAAGTCTCACGCCGCGGTCCGTGATTCCCATGGACCAGGTGCGGTCGGTCTGGTACCTCCGTCTGGAGGCCGAGGACCGCCCGGGCGTCATGTCTGAGCTCACGCGCTGCCTGGGAGCCGAGGGCATCAGCATCGAGGCGCTCGTGCAGAAACCGCCCAGGGCGGGGGAAAGCCGGGTGTGCATCGTTGTGCTCACCAACGAAGCCCGGGAGGATGCCCTGCGTCGTGCCGCCCAGGCTATCGCCTCTCTGGACGCGGTGAACGACGCGCCGCACGCCATTCGAGTGGAGACTCAGTTCCGGTGATTCGCCCTTGCCCAGGCGTCACGTCGTCGCAGGACGCAAATTCCGGGGGAAGACGCCCATGCGCTATGTGAGCACCCGGGGCGGCGCGCCCGCGCTCGACTTCGAAGATGTCCTGCTGACGGGTCTCGCCAGCGATGGCGGTTTGTATGTTCCCGAAGCGCTTCCGGAATTCAGCGAAGAAGACCTCCTGGCGATGCGCGGTCTCTCCTATCCAGCCCTCGCTACGCGCATTCTGTTGCCCTTCGTCGACGGGGCCCTCGGCGAAATCGAGCTGCGCGAGCTGATTGATGAGAGCTACGCGAGCTTTCGCCACGCCGCCGTTGCGCCGCTGGTTCAGCTGGAGCACGACCAGTGGGTGCTCGAACTGTTCCACGGCCCCACGCTGGCGTTCAAAGACTTCGCGCTCCAGCTCCTCGGCCGCCTTCTCGATGCCGTGCTGGAGCGGCGCCGTGAAAAGATCGTGATCATGGGGGCCACCTCGGGCGATACCGGTTCCGCGGCGATTGCCGGCTGTCGCGACTGCGCGAACGTCGACATCTTCATCCTTCATCCCCACGGCCGAGTCTCCGATGTCCAGCGTCGGCAGATGACCACGCTGAGCGGTCCTACGGTGCACAACCTCGCTATCGAGGGGAGCTTCGATGACTGCCAGGATATGGTGAAGGCGAGTTTCCGCGACCAGTCCTTCCTGCCCGACGGACGCCGCCTCGTCGCCGTGAACTCGATCAACTGGGCGCGCATCATGGCCCAGATCGTGTATTACTTTTACGCGGGCCTGGCCCTCGGCGCCCCGCATCGCGCCGCGTCCTACTCTGTGCCCACGGGAAACTTCGGCGATATCTTCGCCGGCTACCTGGCGGCTCGCATGGGTTTACCCGTAGACCGACTCATGATCGCGACCAACCAGAATGATGTGCTCCACCGGCTGCTGAGCAGCGGCACCTACGCGCGCCAGGCGCTGCATAAAACGCACTCACCGAGCATGGACATCAGCGTCTCAAGCAACTTCGAACGCCTTATGTTCGACCTCTACGGACGAGACGCAGCCGCGGTGTCGAAGCTGATGGAACGCTTCACCAGCGGCGCCATTGACCTGTCTGAGGATGCGCTCCGGCAGGCTCACGAACGCTTCAGCAGTGAACGGGTTGATGACGAGAGTACGCTTGCCTGTATTGCTGACGTCTGGGAGCGATGTGCCTATCTGCTGGACCCCCACAGTGCAATTGGCGTGGCCGCCGCGCGCCGCACCCTGGGCAATGGCTACCCGGCGGGACCATGGGTCACGCTGGCAACGGCCCATCCGGCGAAGTTCCCGGCGGCCATCGAGGCCTCCGGTGTGGACACGCAGGCGGCCCTGCCGGCGCACCTCGCTGACCTGTTCGAGCGCGAGGAGCACTGCGATGTGCTCCCGCACGATCTCGCGCAGGTACAGCGCTTTATGGCGTCCCATCTGGGCGCCTGATTGGCCGCGCTGACCAAAGTCCTTCGCCGCCGTTCGATTCCCGAGGCTCCCGGTCTCGCGAGCCTGCCGCCGCTCCTGGCACGCGTGTACGCGGCGCGGGGTTTGCAGGCATCCGAGGAACTGGACCTGCGGCCCGCGGATTTATTGCCGCCCGGCACCATGAAGAACATCGACGCCGCCGCGGAGCGCCTTATGCTCGCTCTCGAGCGCGGGGAGCGCATGCTCATCGTGGGAGATTTCGACGCGGACGGGGCCACCAGCGCCGCCCTGGGGGTGGACGTACTCCGACGCTTTGGCGCCGCGGACATCGATTATCTGGTACCGAATCGTTTCGAGTACGGCTACGGCCTGACCCCGGAAATCGTCGCCCTGGCGTGTGAACGAGCGCCGCAGCTGATCATAACGGTCGACAACGGAATATCCTCTGTAGAAGGCGTACGCGCCGCCGCCGAAGCTGGAATCGAGGTGGTGGTGACGGATCACCATCTGCCGGGAAGGACGCTGCCCGACGCACGGGTCATTCTGAATCCGAACCAGCCGGGCTGCGCCTTTGAAAGCAAGGCGCTTGCCGGCGTGGGCGTCATGTTCTACCTGCTTCTCCATCTGCGAGCCCGTTTGCGGGCCGCGGGCTGGTTCACCGCTCGCGGAATCGAGGAGCCGAACCTGGGCACCTATCTCGACCTCGTTGCCCTGGGCACGGTGGCGGACGTCGTGCCCCTGGATCGCAATAATCGCATTCTCGTGCAGGGGGGCTTGAGTCGCATGCGCCGGGGCCTCGCCCGGCCCGGTATCGCCGCACTGCTTTCGATTGCCGGGCGTGATCCCGGTCGACTCGTGGCCGCGGATCTGGGCTTCGCGGTCGGACCGCGGCTCAACGCCGCGGGTCGCCTCGACGACATGTCGCTGGGCATTGAGTGTCTCCTGACCGACGACCCTGGTCGGGCGCGGGAGCTCGCCCTGCGCCTCGATGGCATGAACCGGGAGCGCCGGCGCATCGGCCAGGATATGGAGGATCAGGCCGTTGCAGCCCTCGATCACGTCAGGCTCGACGAAGCCGCCCTGCCCGCGGCCCTGGTGCTGTTCGATGAGCACTGGCACCAGGGAGTCGTGGGGATCCTGGCGTCGCGAATCAAGGAGCGCTATCACCGCCCCGTGATCGCCTTTGCCGACGTCGGCGATGGCCTGCTGAAAGGTTCCGGACGCGGCCTGCCGGGCCTGCACCTGCGCGACCTCATCGATCGCGTTGCCACCGAGCACCCGGGCCTTATCGCGGGCTTCGGCGGCCACGCCATGGCCGCTGGCCTGTCCCTCGCGCGCGACAGCTACCCGGACTTCGCCGCCGCGTTCATTGCCGTGACCCAGGCCGCCGGCGCCACCGAGCTGGAAGCCGTCCTTGAGACGGATGGCTCTCTGGAGGCCGAGGAATTTCAGCTCCAACTGGCCGAGGCCCTCCGCGGCGGCGGTCCCTGGGGACAGCAGTTTCCCGAGCCCTTGTTCGATGGCGAGTTCGACGTCCTGTCACAGCGTATCGTGGGAGAGCGGCACCTCAAGCTGTCCCTGCAGGGTTCCGGTCTGAGTGCACCCATTGACGCTATTGCGTTTTCTGTCGATACGGACCGCTGGCCGGATGACGCCGTCCAGCGGTTGCGCATCGCTTACCGGCTTGACGTGAACGAGTATCGGGGCCGGCGCGCGTTGCAACTCGTTGTTGAGCAGCTTGAGGCCCTGGATTGATTGCCGTGGGGACCGTGGTGCGCGCCGGGTGAGGCGGGACGGGTCGTTGCGCTCGCTGGTGGGGAAACGCTCGCTCCACGACCCGCCCCGCCTCACCCTCGCCTCGGAGTACGATCTGAACGGTGTGGAGCCTCGTCCCGCTTGTTTGCTGGAATTTTCCGAGGCAGGGAAGGTTCACCCGGGCTTTGCCGACGTGGCACTGCGGCAGCGAGGGACGGCGGTGTTGCGGAGCGAGCGTTTCCCCATCAGCGAGCGCAGCAATGCCACCGTCCCTCGCGGCATACTGGCACTGTCGACCTAAATCCAGGCCTTCGGCAATCCACAGTGCAGGGCACACACAAGTGCGGGGCTCACAAAAATGCGGGGCTCACTAAGCCGGCGTGTTCGACGCAACAGTCCCAAAGACGTAGAGCCTCAAACGATCCGGTTGGCTATCATCCAGGAATGGACAATCTCGCTGACCAAGAAATAGCCGGCGGAGGCTGCTGCCACAAGCAGGCTTCGCCCCAGCCTGTCGCGCTCGATTCCGCCGCCGCCGAAGGCTCCTGCTGCGAGAAACCCGCACGCCGCGACTGGCTGCTGTTGGGCTCTGTTTCCGGCGTACTGATCAGCCTTGCCCTGTCGATTGCGCCCATTGAGCTTGCGCCAGGGAGCGCCGCGGCCACGTTTGTGGCCGCGGTCAGCGAACTCCTGGGGCGCATGTGGTGGGGTCTTGCCCTGGGTGTGGTGTTCGTAGGTTTGCTGGCGGGCGTGCCGCGGGACCTGGTCGTCGCGGTTCTCGGGCGGCGCGCGGGACTTGGCGGCATGTTCCGGGCGACGCTTGCCGGGGTGTTTCTCGATCTGTGCAGCCACGGCATTCTTGCCGTGGGTATGAAGCTCTACGAGCGCGGTGCGTCGACCGGTCAGGTCATGGCGTTTCTCCTGGCCAGTCCCTGGAACTCCTTTTCCCTGACCCTGATCCTGATCGGCCTCATAGGAGCGCCCTGGACCCTGGCCTTTATTGCGCTTTCCCTCGTGATCGGTATCACGACGGGCCTGGTCTTCGACGCCCTGGTGGCCCGCGGCACGCTGCCGGCCAACCCGTCGCGCGCGATGCTCACGGACCTGGCCGATCCCGCCGAGCTCTGGCGTGAGTATCGGGCGACGTGGTCGTTGAGTCCCCGGGGCCTTGCGGACCTGCTGGCGGAGGGGCTTCGCGGCTCGCGTGTGGTACTGCGCTGGGCGCTGTTCGGCCTGCTCCTCGCCGCGGCGATTCGTGCGTTCCTGCCGATGGAAAGCTACGCGACCTGGTTCGGGGCCACCCTCGGTGGACTCTGGCTCACGCTGCTTGCGGCGACCGTGATCGAAGTCTGCTCGGAGGGCGCCACACCGATTGCCGCCGATCTGATGACCCGTGCCGCGGCTCCGGGAAACAGTTTTACCTTCCTCATGGCCGGCGTCGCCACCGACTACACCGAGATCATGTCGATCCGCGATACTACCCGGAGCTGGGCCATCGCTCTCTGTCTGCCCGCTGTTGCTGTTCCGCAGGTATTGCTCATCGGGTTTGTCCTCAACCAGTTCTGAGGCGCATCCCGCCTGGGGTAGAATGGCGCGCTTTTTTGGAAGGACAGAGCGACCATGCTGGAAGTCAATCCCATGCTGCAGGCCATCAAGGATATCGAGGCACGCACGTCCGTGCTGAGGGGGTATCTTTGACGTCGATAATCGACGTGAACGCCTTTCGGAAGTAGAACTCGAACTTGCCGAGCCCTCGGTCTGGGACAACCCGGAGCGGGCTCAGGATCTCGGACGGGAGCGGGCCTCCCTGGAGGCGATCGTGTCCTCCATCGATACGCTGGAATCCGGCGCCACCGACCTTAACGATCTCATCGACCTCGCGGTTGAGGAGGGCGATGAGGAAGCCCTGGGGGACATCGAGGGAGAAATCGGCCAGCTGACGCACGTGCTGGAAGAACTCGAATTCCGGCGCATGTTTGCCGGTGAGATGGACGAGAACAATGCCTTCCTCGACATCCAGGCCGGCTCCGGCGGCACCGAGGCCCAGGACTGGGCTGAGATGATGCTGCGCATGTACCTGCGCTGGGGCGAGGCGCACGGATTCAAGACCGAGCTGATCGAAGTGTCGGCCGGCGAAGTCGCGGGAATCAAGAGCGCGACGATAAAGTTCGGCGGTGAATACGCTTTTGGCTGGCTGCGCACGGAGACCGGCGTGCACCGGCTCGTGCGCAAGTCGCCTTTCGATTCCGGAAACCGACGCCATACGTCCTTTGCGTCTGTGTTCGTGTCGCCAGAGATCGACGACAACATCGAAATCGAGATCAACCCGGCGGATCTGCGCGTGGATACCTATCGCGCTTCCGGGGCCGGCGGACAGCACGTGAACAAGACCGATTCGGCGGTGCGGCTGACGCACAACCCCTCGGGCATCGTCGTGCAGTGCCAGACCGAGCGCTCCCAGCATCAGAACAAGGACAACGCGATGAAGCTGCTGCGCGCCAAGCTCTACGAGATGGAAGTTCTCAAACGCAGCGAGGAGAAGCAGGCGATGGAGGACAGCAAGGCCGATATCGGCTGGGGCAGTCAGATTCGCTCCTACGTGCTTGATTCATCGCGTATCAAGGATCTGCGTACGGGTGTGGAGACCAGTAATACGCAGGCGGTCCTCGACGGAGGCCTGGATGCTTTTATTGAAGCGTCTCTGAAGAGCGGTCTATAGCAAGGAAAGCAGGATGAACGATTCGAGCACACCCCCGGGAAACGAGGGTGATGAGAACAGGCTGATTGCCGAGCGGCGCGCGAAGCTCGCGCAGCTACGGGAGAAGGGCAACCCTTTTCCGAATGATTTTCGGCGCAGCGCCACGGCGGGCCGGCTGCAGCGAGACTACGCCCAGGACGACAAGGCGACCCTCGCAGAGCGAGACGAGAATTTTGCGGTTGCCGGGCGTCTGATTCGCAACCGGGGCGCCTTCCTGCTGATCCAGGACGGCGACGGCCAGATCCAGCTGTACATTGATCGCAAGGGCCTCGATGAAGAAACCCTGGCGGGCATCAAGGGATGGGACCTCGGCGATATCGTCGCGGCCCGCGGCAGCCTGCAGCGCTCGGGGAAGGGCGATCTCTACATCAACATGGAGGAAGCGCGACTCCTCACCAAGGCGCTGCGCCCCCTTCCGGATAAGTACCACGGCCTTGCCGATCAGGAGCTGCGCTACCGCCAGCGCTATGTGGATCTCATCGTCAACGAGGAATCCCGCGAGGTCTTTCGCCGGCGGTCGATGATCATCAGCTACATCCGGAGTTTTATGGACGAGCGCGGCTTCATGGAAGTCGAAACGCCAATGATGCAGCCCATTCCCGGGGGCGCCGCCGCGCGACCCTTCGTGACGCATCACAACGCCCTGGATCTCGACATGTACCTGCGCATCGCGCCGGAGCTGTATTTGAAGCGGCTCACCGTGGGTGGCTTCGAACGCGTCTACGAGATCAACCGAAACTTCCGCAACGAGGGTTTGTCCACGCGGCATAACCCCGAGTTCACCATGCTCGAATTCTACTGGGCCTACGCGGATTATCGCGACGCTATCGATCTCACCGAAGCCATGCTGCGGGGGCTGGCGCAGGAGGTGCTCGGCACTGAGATTGTGAGCTACCAGGGCCGGGAGTACGACTTTTCCAAGCCGTTCGCGCGCATGACCGTGCTTGAGGCCATCGCACACTTTAACCCTGACCTCGATATGGCGCGCCTCGCAGATCGCGATGCCGCCGCGGCCCTGTGCTCGGAGCTGGGGATTGAGGTACAGCCGGTCTGGGGGCTCGGAAAGCTTCAGATTGAGGTCTTCGAAAAGACGGCGGAACATCGCCTTGAGCAGCCGACCTTCATCACGGCCTATCCGACCGAAGTATCGCCCCTGTCCCGACGCAACGACGATAACCCCTTCGTGACCGATCGCTTCGAGTTCTTCGTGGCGGGCCGCGAGCTGGCAAACGGCTTCAGCGAACTGAACGACGCCGAGGACCAGGCGCAGCGTTTCCTGGATCAGGTGGCGCAGAAGGACGCGGGCGACGATGAGGCCATGCACTACGACGCGGATTATGTGCGTGCCCTGGAGTACGGCATGCCGCCCACGGTGGGCGAGGGTATTGGTATCGACCGCCTTGTCATGCTGCTCACGGACTCACCGTCGATCCGGGATGTGCTCCTGTTCCCACACCTGCGACCCGAATAGCGCTGGCGGCCTATGGCCGGTGCTACACTCGGCCCATGACTGAGAGCACGTCAAAACCTGAGTTCACCGGCTGCACCGCGTCGCGGCGGGGTGGCCCTGTGCTGGTCGCGCTGGCCATCACCGGGCTGCTCTCGGCCTGCGCCGGGGCGCCACCGGAGGAGCCCGTTGTCGAGAAGCCCGTGGTCAAGCCGGAGGACGTGGAGCTGACGCTGAACCTGCCCGATGACAGCGCGGGCTGCGTTTGCGAGGTCGAGGAAGTGCAGGACCGTACCTTCCTGGAGCGCGGTATGCAGACGCTCGCCGAGGGTGACTACGTAGAGGCGGTGCAGTACTTCCAGCGCTACCGACGTCTGGAAACCGAGGCGCTTGCGCAGTGGGAAGCCGATATCGCCATTGCCTACGCGAGCATGCTGCCGAGCAGTCCGTTCTATGACGTAGAAGCCGCCAGCGGCGCCTACGTCGAGCTGCAGTCTCAGGAGCCCAATGGGGAAAAGCACCACTCCATCGTGCTCATGCAGCAGGCTTTGGAGTCTTTCGTCCTCATGGACCGCCACATCGCCGACCTCGAGAACCGCACCAGCATGCTCGAGGACGATCTCGACAAGCGGGAACAGGCCCTCAGGCGGCTTCGGGAACTGACACTGGGGCAGCCGGAAGGCGAACTCTGAACGTCGAACCCTGCTCTGGGACACTCTCGACGCTGATGCTGCCCCCCATGAGCTCGCAGAAGTCCCGGCAGATGGCGAGCCCAAGACCGCTGCCGCCGTAGTTCTGACTGGTAAGATCGTCGGCCTGCACAAAGGCTTCGAACACCTGCGCCTGCTCTTCCTCGCTCATGCCGATGCCGGTGTCGCTGACCGCGATTTCCAGGATTTCGCGGGTCGGGTCGTGGGTGGCTTCTATGGTGATCATCCCGTCGCTGGTGAACTTCGTGGCATTGCTGATCAGATTGACGGCGATCTGGCGAAACTTCACGGCGTCGTTGTAGAGCGGTGGAAGGTCGGACAGGCCCGATTGCCGCAGCTCGTTACCATTGCGCTTCAGCAGCGGTGCCAGGCCATCGATCACCGCCCGCAGCGTTTCTCCGGGATCGAAGCGTTCCCGATTCAGGGTCATTTTTCCGGTCTCGATCTTCGAGAGGTCGAGGATGTCGTCGATCAGCGCCAGCAGCTGTCGGCCCGAGAGCACGATCTTGTCGAGGTCGGCCTGGAACTGGTGGCGATTGACCTCGGCGTCATCGCCCAGCTCATCGTGAAGCATCTCGCTGTAGCCGATAATGGCATTGAGGGGCGTGCGCAGTTCGTGGGAAACATTCGCCAGAAAGCGTGACTTGGCGCGGTTCGCATCGTCGGCGGTGCGCTTGGCCTCTTTCTCTTCATCGATGGCGTGGCGCAGCTTGTCGGACATGCTGTTAAAGGCGGACGCCAGGTCGCCAAGTTCACCCTCGTCGGCGATGTCCTCGATGCGGTAATCGAGTTCGCCCGCACCGAGACGCTGCGTACCGCGTTTGAGGCGCTTCAGATTGTCGTTCGTGTAGCGAACAAGAAAGTAGCCCAGCGTCGCCGTGAGAAAGATGGACGTGATGAAGCCGAGCAGCGTGATGCGATCCGTGAGTTCGATGGTCCGGTCGATCACGTTGGCGCGCTGGACCGCGATAAACGACTGGCGCTGTTCCAGTTCCTTAAGCCGCTGGGTGGCTTCGACATAGGGAATGGGATAGTCGACGTCGGAGACCCATCCGGTGTCGTTGTACTGGCGGTAAAAGTTTTCCCAGGACTGGAGCAGACTTTCGCTGCTGGCCCTCAGGCGTTCGAACTGGACCGCCGTGACGTCGCTGACCATGGTTCCGAGGTCTTCGACGGAGGCGCGGGCGGCGGCGATGCCCTCCAGAGCGGTCGACTGATCCGTGTCCGCCAGGCGATCCCCGGTATTGTCGCGGAGCGTGGCCAGGACCAGGATTTTCTGGCGCTGATCTTCGAGCTGTTTCTCCAGTTCCGCCGTGAGTTGCCCGGCGCTGACCGCCTGGCGATAGGCGACCATACTTTCGCTTCGCGCGTAGCTGCCCCAGAAATGCGTGCCCACATTGATCGCGAAAAGCACGAGGATCGTGAAGAGGGAGAGAATGAGTCGGCGACGCAGGCTCACGAGGCAAGCAGCCGCCGTATCTTGTCGAGGAGCGCCGGGAAATCTATGGGCTTGGTCGCGTAATCATCGCAGCCCGCCGCGAGAGCTCGATCGCGATCCTCGGCCATGGCGTGAGCCGTGAGCGCAATGATGGGCGTTGTGGCCACCTCCGCGTTCGCCCGGACCCGCTCACAAACGGTCCAACCGTCGATGATCGGCAGATTCATATCCAGAAGAACAAGGTCGGGCCGGTCCTCGGTGATCCGCCGGAGGGCCTGCTCGCCGTCCTCGGCGATGGTGGTCGAGAAGCCGGCGCGACAAAGACGCCTGCTGAGCATGTCTCGATTCAGCTCGTTGTCCTCCACCAGGAGCAGTCGTTGGCCACGGGTCACGGCAGCTCACCCGCTAGCCGGTGTACGCGCAGTCGCTCATCGATACCCGGGGCGTCGATAAGTCGCTCGTCATCAAAGCGAAAGGCACCCATGAGCGCCTTGCGCGTGGAGTTGGCAATCAGCGTTTCGCCGCGGCCGGCCACGTCTTCGATACGCGAGGTCACGTTCATGGCATGGCCTACGAAACCGTACTTGCTGCGCCGCTCCGAGCCGATGTTGCCCGCGATCACGGTCCCGGTATTCAGGGCGATACCCATTTCGAGCCGGGGAAGATCCTCGGCGGCGTTTTCGCGGTTGATGCTGTCCATGGCCGCCTGCATGGCCAGGGCGCAGCGCACGGCGCGGTCCGCGTCATCGGAATGCTGCCGGGGGGCACCGAACACGGCGAGGATGGCGTCGCCAAGAAATTCGTCGATGGTACCGCCGTAGCTGAGAATGATCTCGGTCATCGCGCCGAGATAGCGGTTCAACATCGCGACCACGCGCTTGGCGGGCATCTGCTCCGTAAGCGTGGTAAAGCCGCGGATGTCCGACATCATGATGGTGACCTCGCGCAGGTCGCCCCCGAGTTCCAGGCCCTCCGGTCGCTCGAGAATATCCGTGACGATATCGTCCGACAGGTAACGGCCAAATGTGGCGCGGATAAACCGTTCGTTGCGCTCCAGCTGATCCCGGTACAGCTGCTCCCGGTCGTGCCAGCGTTTGCGCTCGATACCGGCTTTGATGCGTGCCTGCAGGAGTACGGGATTGAAGGGTTTGAACAGGTAGTCGTCGGCGCCGGCCTCGATGCACTCAACGATGCCCTCCATGTCCTGCTCCCCGGAGATCATGATCACCGGCGTGGCCCGCCAGCGCGCTTCGGCCTTGATACGCCGGAGCACCTCGCGGCCATCCATCCCCGGCATCAGGCGATCCAGGAGCACCACGTCGACATCGGCGTTCTCAAGGAGATCCAGTGCTTCCTGGCCTCCCGGAGCGGTCACCACAAAGTGTCCGCTGCGAGTCAGGTAGCGGGCGAGGAGTTCCCGGTTCTCTTCGCGATCATCCACGGCGAGGATGAAGCCGGGCTCGACGTTCGCTATGGGTGTCCGTTCCTCTGAGCCGGCATTGGCCTCGACCGTCGTATCGGCGGCAACGCTGCCGCAGCCCCGCAATAGCGCTTCCAGCACACCTCGCAGGAGCGCGGCGTCGGTGGGAACGGCGTCCAGGAGCATCTCCGAGTAGCCACGCAGGGCGCTGGCCACATTGCGTAATTCGTGGCGATCGGGATTCGCTTCCACCAGCAGAGGGCGCAGCTGCGCCGTGCAGGAAAGCACCGCTCTCCAGTCGTCCCGGGCCTCTGCGGAAAGACCCGCCAGCGCCGACTCCGGGAGCTGCACCGCGGCGTCCATGCTCGTCGTCAGCTCCACGTGGTCAGGCGCGGCCGTGGAGGGCGCGCCGGACTCAGGCGCGGTAACCGTCTCGCCGGACTCATGTTGGGATCTCGCAGTCATGCAGCGCGAGTATAGCCAGCCGCCTTACGGGGGGGAACGTGGCGCGTTACCTGCTCCAGCGCACATCATGGGGCGTACCGCCCCTATTTTGCGCATTAACGGATGCTTCCGGCGGAAGCTTTGCGGTACCATGGCCAGACGTATCAGCGAGCGCGTAGGTGGTCGCAGCAGACTTCATGTTGCAGCAGGTTGAGATTTTCCAGTTTCTCTCGGAAGACGAGCTTTCCGCCTTGTCGGAGAGCAGCACGCACCGTTCCTTTCCCAAGAATACCGTGGTCATTCACGAGAACGACCCGGCGGATTCGTTGTTTGTGATCGAAAGCGGCAAGGTGAAGGTGTACTGCAGCGACAAGAACGGCAAAGAGTTCATCATGAACACGCAGGGCGCTGGCGATTACTTCGGCGAGCTTGCGCTGCTCGACGACTCGACCCGCTCGGCCTCGGTGAGAACCGTGGAAAAGTGCAGCTTTCTGATCATCTTCAAGGATGATTTCAATCGCGTGCTCGAGCAGCATCCCAGCATTTCGCGCAAACTCATCGCAAACCTCGCGTCCCGGGTCCGAAAGCTCACGCAGGATGTGAAAAGCCTTGCCCTGCAGGATGTCTACGGTCGTGTGGCGAATGTGCTCATGGACCTGTCGGAAGAGCGCGGTGACGGCACCCTTTACATTGGTGAAAAGCTCACGCAGCAGGACATCGCTGATCGTGTCGGCGCATCGCGAGAGATGGTCGCTCGAATCCTTAAAGACCTCACTATTGGTGAGTATATTCGCTTCGAGGGGCGACACATCATCATCAATACGCGCCTGCCCGCGAAATACTGACGCGGCTAAGAACTCGGCGGAGAGTCCGGCGAAGAACGCAGAGAAGACAGACGGTCACCCCAGCCCCGTGACCGCGACTCAGCCTGACGCAGCCCCCTAGTGCAGCTCGCGCTCAAGCAACCGCGTGAAACCACTACTCTTCGCCTTGCTGCCCAGGGCTAGCGTCCGCGCACAGCAAGTTACTCCGGCGCGAGTGCCGTCAACGCGGGCGGCTTTTTTCATCATCCGTCATCCGTCATCCGTCATCCGTTCTCCGTCATCCGTCGTCCTTCGCGCCAAGCCGGGTCTATCGACGGCAGGTAAAAGTGTCTAGTTCTCTGAGCTGTTGTCCCGGGGTTGTATCGTCACGGAAGTCACCGCCAGTTCGAGACTCCCGCTCGCGAGCCTTGCCGTGAGCGACTGACCGCTTGTCACCGTCTCCGCCGAACGAATGGCCTGCCCCTGCCCATCGCTGAGGATCGCGTAACCGCGGGTGAGGACCGCGAGGGGATTGAGGCTCTCGAGGAGCGCCGCGCGGCGCTGCAGGGACAACCTTTGACGCTCCAGCGATCGGTCCACCAGCGCTCCCAGAGATCGCTGAAGGCGGCGCGTGTGTTCCGCCTCACGCTGTATGCGCGGGAGAGGTGAATGCCCCTGCAGGCTGCGCGAGAGCTGCAAATGACGCTTCTGCGCGTCGCGCAGGCGCCGCCGGAGTTCGCGTCGCAGTCGCATATCGAGCTCGTCCACGCGCTGAGCCTGTTCGCGGATCCGGTCGCCGGGATGACGCAGTCCCGTGGCGAGTGCTTCTAGTTTCAGTTTCCAGCGCCCGATACCCTGAACATAGGCGCGGGTCAGGGCGCGAAGTTGCTGCTGCAATCGCAGCACGGCCTCGGATCGATCTTCACTGAGAATTTCCGCGGCCGCCGAGGGTGTGGGCGCTCGCTGATCCGCCGCGAAATCCGCAATCGTTACATCGACCTCATGCCCCACGCCCACGACCACGGGTAACTCGCTGGCCACGATTTCGCGCGCTAGGCCCTCGTCGTTAAATGCCCAGAGGTCTTCGAGGGAGCCACCACCGCGGGCGACGATCAAGGCGTCGAAGTCACAGTCGGGCTGCGCTTTCGCGAGTCGGTTCGCTCGCGCGACCGCCTGACGGAGCCGCTCGGGCGCCTCTTCGCCCTGCACCGGCGCAGGCAGGACCGTGATCCGGATACCGGGGTTGCGGCGTTCAAGCACCTGTAGGATGTCCTGCAGCGCGGCACCGGTAGGGGAGGTCACCACGGCAAGATGGCTGACCTGGCGCGGTAGCGACTGCTTACGGGCGCCGTCGAACAAGCCTTCCGCCCGAAGGCGATCACGCAGCGCATCGAAGCGGGCCTGCAATGCCCCGGCGCCGGCGGGCTCGAGAAACTCGCCGATGAGCTGAAATTCGCCGCGGCCCTCGTAGAGCGACACCCGTGCCCGAAGCCGAATCTGGTCTCCATTGGCCGGGGTGTAGCGCAGACGCTGATTCCGATTGCGAAACATGGCGCAGCGGACCTGGGCCCGGTCGTCCTTGAGACTGAAGTACCAGTGGCCCGATGAGGGGCACGCGAAGTTGGACACCTCACCCTCAACCCACACGTAATCGAAATGACTTTCGAGGAGTGTGCGCACCTGGCGGTTCAGCGCGCTCGGGCTCAACGCCGGTGCGGCAGCGCGGTTATCGAACATAAGCCTGCTTCTCCTGCTGACTCCTGGCGGTGCAAAGTCGTATAATGCGGGGTTAACCCGTGGCGAAAGCCAATCATGCCTCCGCTGATTTCAAGGAATTCGGCGGGGCCTTTGCATTATCCACGGTTCTGCCTAAAGCCGGGCCGTTTCGAGGTGCCAGGGCGAGCCGGCGCGCACAGGAGAGACGCGAAAAAACAAAGAAGATCACACGGCGGCTGGGGCGCCGGACACGCTGTTCCACGGGTCCACGACCAACCCAGCGCGTATCAGACAGACACCGGATCAGCCGCACCTCCTGCGCTGATCGCTAACACGAGGCCAGCCGATGCTGCGAATTGACCAGGAAGCCCTCACCTTCGACGACGTACTCCTGCTTCCCGGGTACTCCGAGGTCGTCGCCACCGACGTGTCCCTGCGTACGCGTCTCACCCGGGGTATCAGTCTCAACCTGCCCCTGGTCTCCGCCGCGATGGACACCGTTACCGAGTCGCGTCTCGCCATAGCCATGGCCCAGGAGGGTGGTATCGGCGTCATTCACAAGAGCATGGGTGTTGCGGAACAGGCCGGCGAGGTACTGCGGGTCAAGAAGTATGAGAGCGGCATGGTCAAGGACCCGATTACCATCCAGCAGAGCGCGACCATCCAGGAACTCTTCGATCTGACCGCGGCGGCCGGAATCTCGGGACTGCCCGTTCTGGACGGCAAGGATCTGGTCGGTATCGTCACGGCCCGCGATCGCCGTTTTGAAACGGAGTTGGACAAGCCCGTTTCATCGATCATGACGCCGCGGGAAAAGCTGGTGACCGTGGGCGAAGGCGCGGACTCGGCGGAAGTGCAGCGACTCCTTCATCAGCATCGCATCGAGCGGGTCCTCGTGGTCAGCGACGACTTCGATCTGCGTGGCCTGATTACCGTTAAGGACTTCGACAAGGCCGAGAGTTTCCCGAACGCCTGTAAGGACCGCTACGGACGCCTGCGGGTGGGCGCCTCCGTCGGCACCAGCCCCGACACGGACGAGCGCGTCGCCGCGCTGGTGGAAGCGGGCGTGGACGTGCTCGTTGTCGACACGGCGCACGGTCACTCGCGGAACGTGATTGAGCGGGTTGGCCGGATCAAGGCGGACTACCCGGATTTGCAGGTCATCGGTGGCAATATCGCAACGGGACCCGCCGCCCTGGCGCTCGCCGAGGCCGGTGCGGACGGCGTGAAGGTTGGTATCGGTCCCGGCTCCATCTGTACGACCCGCATAGTCACCGGCGTGGGCGTACCCCAGGTATCTGCCATTGCCGAGGCGGTGGCAGCGCTGGCCGACAAACATGACGTGCCGGTGATCGCGGACGGCGGTATACGCTTTTCCGGAGACGTCGCCAAGGCGATTGCCGCCGGTGCGCACGCAGTCATGATGGGCAGCATGTTTGCCGGTACGGAAGAGGCCCCCGGAGAAGTTGAGCTTTACCAGGGACGGACCTACAAGTCCTATCGCGGTATGGGCTCGCTGGGCGCGATGGCGGGCAAGCAGGGCTCCTCGGATCGCTATTTCCAGGATTCGAGTCAAGGCGTGGAAAAGCTGGTGCCGGAGGGTATCGAAGGGCGCGTGCCGTACAAGGGACCGGTGTCTGCGATCATCCAGCAGCTTATGGGAGGACTGCGCTCATCCATGGGGTATACCGGGAGCACGGATATCGATGTCATGCGCTCCCGACCGCGTTTCGTGCGCGTCTCCGCGGCGGGCATGTCGGAGTCCCATGTCCACGACGTATCGATCACCAAGGAAGCTCCGAACTATCCCGTCAGCGGAGCGTTTTAGAGCGAGTTTCGTCGGCAGCGACGGCATTCCCCCGGACATGCCCGCCGCCGGCACACGGGTTCACCGCCACCACAGCAGGCTCACGTGTCCATGACCGACATCCATGCCAGCCGAATCCTGATCCTGGATTTCGGCTCCCAGTACACCCAGCTCATTGCCCGACGCGTGCGCGAAATCGGCGTTTACTCGGAGATCCGCCCCTGGGATAGCAGCGACGAGGAGATCGCCGAGTTCGCGCCCCGGGGTGTGATTCTCTCCGGCGGACCCGAGTCCGCCGTCGTCGACGGCTCGCCCCGGGCGCCAGAGGTTCTTTTCAGAGGCGATCTGCCGATCCTGGGTGTGTGCTACGGGATGCAGACCATGGCCATGCAGTTCGGGGGTCAGGTCGAGGGCTCGGACAAAAGCGAGTTCGGCTATGCTCAGATTCGCAGTCTCGGCGAGGATCGCCTGTTTCACGATATCCGCGATCACTTTGCCGAGGACGGCAGCGGCGTCCTCGATGTATGGATGAGCCATGGAGACAAGGTTACGGCTCTTCCCGAGGACTTCGTGCTGACCGCCGAAACCGATTCCTGTCCTATCGCTGCCATGACCCATACCAGCAAACCCTGGTTCGGTATCCAGTTCCACCCGGAGGTCACCCACACTCTGCAGGGCAAGCGCATGCTGGAGCGCTTTGTGCTCGAAATCTGCGGCTGCGAGGCGCTCTGGACTCCGGCTCGCATCGTGGAAGATGCGATCGCCCGGGTGCGCGAGACCGTCGGTGACGATCACGTGCTCCTCGGTCTCTCCGGTGGAGTGGATTCTTCCGTGGTCGCGGCGCTGCTGCACCGGGCAATCGGCGATCAACTCACCTGCGTGTTCGTCGACAACGGGCTGCTTCGCTTGCACGAAGGTGATCAGGTCATGGAGATGTTTGCGCGCAGCATGGGTGTTCGCTTAATCCGTGCCGACGCCGAAGCGCGTTTTCTGGGTCGTCTGGCGGGGGTCGCGGACCCGGAGCAGAAGCGCAAGATTATTGGAAACACTTTTATTGAGGTGTTTGATGATGAGGCCGCAAAGCTCGAAGGCGTGCGCTGGCTTGCCCAGGGCACGATTTACCCGGATGTGATCGAATCCGCCGGGGCCAAGACCGGCAAGGCGCATGTCATCAAGTCCCATCACAACGTGGGGGGCTTACCCGAGGACATGGCCCTCGAACTCGTGGAGCCGCTGCGCGAGCTGTTCAAGGACGAGGTGCGCCAGATCGGCCTTGAGCTGGGCCTGCCGCACGATATGGTGTTTCGCCATCCTTTCCCGGGCCCCGGTCTCGGAGTGCGCATTCTCGGCGAGGTGCGCAAGGAATACGCGGACCTGCTTCGCCGCGCCGATGCGATCTACATCGAAGAGCTGCGAAACGCGGGCTGGTACGACAAGAGCAGTCAGGCGTTTGCCGTGTTCCTGCCGGTCAAGTCCGTCGGCGTCGTGGGCGATGCCCGCCGCTACGAGTATGTGATCGCGCTCCGGGCCGTGGAGACCGTGGATTTTATGACCGCCCGCTGGGCCCATCTGCCCTACGAACTTCTTGAGACTGTGTCCAATCGGATCATCAATGAGATCAGTGGGATTTCGCGGGTGACCTACGATGTGTCGAGCAAGCCGCCGGCGACGATTGAGTGGGAGTGAATCGGTGTCCCTAACCGGCTACCGTAGCGGAGCACAACGTCCTCGTATGCGACTGAAGTAGATGAAGACAAGCCCTGCCTCTGAAGTCCCTGAAAACAGCTTAGCGGGATAGGTCACTCCTGGTCGCCATCGAGTCCGTCTATTCCAATGCCGTTTTGGCCGCTTCTGCGTTTGAGGCCAGTACTGACCCCATCCACTAACCTGGGACTCTACGCCGGAGTCAACGCAGCGCGATGAGGGCGCTCCCGCTAGCCGTAGCAGACCCATCACCACGAAGAGCGGTGACATCGAACAAGGGACTGTCGTAGCCGGGACATAGCTAACCCCGGCAAACACGCAAGCCGTCCTTGGTGCTGCCTCCAGAGCCGGCGCGAGCGCGACCGGCCTGGCTGTATGCGCCGCGCCCGCCGCCGTCGGTCACAAACAGTTTGGGTGAGAGATTAGCCCGGATCGGCGCAGTTCAGACATCGTGAGTAAGCTGTCATTGCGCGTTTGTAGCGCTACAAAAAGACTACGTCCGCGCCCATTGTCGTTTTCGATGATCCTCTGTCGGTATCTGCGAATCTCTGTGTTTCCTCACAGAGTGTTTTCGCCCCCGGCCAGCGCCAGTTTCTTGAGCCGGATCATGCGAAGCGTGGGTCACATTCGTCGCCTATCTGGTGCGAGCATGATCGTGGGTGTCTCACTGGCCTCGGGCTTACTGGTCCCCACGGAGTCCCATGCCCAATTCCTAGGCGAAGTAGAACCCAACAACAGCTTCGGTACGGCGACTCCGGGCACGCTTGCTCCATTTACAACCCATGGGGGGCGTGTCGGCAACACCCAGAGACCGGGAGAGACACAAGTCGACTACTGGCTGTTCGAGGGTGTTGAAGCAGGCCTTCTACAAGTGTCGTTTGATGCAACCAGTGATGCACCCAGCTGGCTGTATCCCAATCGGGTTTTAGGGTTTGACGTATTCACTTCGTCGGGCGAGTTAGTCGCCAGTTACGAATCCGGATCCGCACCGGACAAGTTGATTCGCAAGGCGCTAGAACTTGAAAGCGGTAATTACTTTTTCAAGATCTACGCGGATATCGCAATTCGCTACGAATTGAAAGTTTCAACGCTGCCGCCCACGGCAAGCGAAACGGAACCCAACGATGAATTCGCCAATCCGTTCGAGCTATGGGAGACCCGTTACGGTCGATTTGACAGACCCGTGCCGGAAGAAGACTTCGACATTGACTTCTTCTATATCAGGGCCTCGGAAAGCGGCCATCACACTCTTGAGCTCACCGCCTTCGGGGCCTCCAGTGGCTACGTGTTTGCCGACTTTTTGAGTGAGACAGGCAACCTCATCCTTGGAGGTTTGGTGTGGGAAGGCGACCAGACTCGCTGGGATCTAAACATTCCCGAGCCGGGCCTGTACTTTTTGGCGCTTTATGGATCGTCGAAAAGCAACTATGCATTTCGGATGTTCTCCTATCCCCACAGTAGCCAGCTTTTCGAGACAGAACCTAACGACATCCGGACTGAAGCTAACCCATTGCGATCTGGCACTTCGGTTGGAGGTCAGATTTCGCGCGCATCTACAAGCCAAGGCGCGGATTACGATCGCTTCTATTTCATCGCCATGGAAGCGGGTGAAGTCTACGTAAGCTTCGGCGTCGACGGCGAACGCTGGACTGGCCGGTCGCTTCAACTGCAGGTCACGGATTCGCAAGGCACCGAGCTCCTGGCCATGGAGGAAGATCAGGGTGAAAGCGGGAGTGCCTCGATCAACGTGGGCAAACCCGGCGTTTACTACCTTCGGGTTCAAGGAACATCTTACGAACAGTATGGCTTGGAACTGCGAAGCTATGTGCTGGCCGATGTTCCCGGACGACCGTCCATTACTGCGATCACGGAAGAGGATGGGGCGCTACTCATAGATGGCGAGGCGCCTGACGATGGAGGCGCGGAAATCCGGGGTTACATCGCCGAGTGCTCCGGTGAGACGTCTCGGTCCGCGACTCTCCCGATCCGCGTGACCGGCCTGACCAACGGCCGTTCCCACTCCTGCTTTTTCTCCGCTTTCAATGAGTTTGGAGTGGGAATGAGGTCGTTCGGTCGTTCCGCGACGCCAAGAGGTGCGCCATTCAATGTACGCATTATCTCTGTTGTGCCCGAGAACGGCGGATTGACCTTCCACCTTTGGGCCGACCGGGCGGGCGGAAGGTTCCCAGACTACACGGTGACATGCGGGTCCGAGTCGGCGACCAACAATAGACCGGTGGTTACAGTCTGGGATCTCGAACCCAACGAAGTATACAGCTGCTCAGCGACCGCTAGAAACGAATTCGGGGTCGGTATAGCGGCGGAGAATGCCTCGGGCGTGCCTCTGCCTGCTACGACGGGCCTACCGCTTTGGCTGCTTCTTGAGGCCATGAAACCGACTTCTCCATAATCCCGCGCTCGTCCGACGAGGTCCGGGGGTCGAACAGGGTCGCTGGCCAAGCCCCGCTGACTCTGCAAGTACTTTGCGGTTCGGCCTTGGATCCCCATCGTGTGGAACGGTCCATATCGGGGTGAGCGACCTGCGAAACGCCACATCCGAAGCCGGCGTCTGCCTGCCCTATGGTCACTGAAACGTCGTGCCAGGCTTGTCCGCGAGCTGTGTACTTCGTTTAAGGTTGCCCTGGGCGGTTATAGATGGGCGCACCGAAGCATGGCTGCACAGGTGTGCGCCTGAGCATGTATGGCTAGGGGCAAAAAGTCGAAAGCTCACGCAAGCAGAGGCGTCCTGAGGGCCCAGCCAGGCTGATTCGGTGATCGATCAGGCGCGCTAAGAGTTCCGGGCTGCCTCCGGCCTGCGTTGCCTGCGTGCGTTCACTTTTTGCGGCAATCGTGCTCCGCCCTGGGCGGGGCGGTAGGCGGGTCCGGGTGCCGTGCGATTCCTCGTAATAGGAAATCTTGCTACGCTGCTTTGAGAGATTTCGTGGTGGATTCGAGCGACAACCTATGAAGAGTTGGGAGGCCCTGAGACTTCCGGAGTCAATGTCCGGCAAGACGTTTGTGGATATTGGTTGTTGGGAAGGGTCAATGTGCGCGCAGGCCTTGACTCGGGGAGCGACGTATTCGCTTGGAATCGACTACTGCTCATCACCCGAACTTTCGAAAAATGTGGATGAGCATGGATTTAGTTTTCTCCAGCTAGATATTTTCTCTGAGAAATTCCTAAGCCTTCCGGAGTTCGATGTCGTTCTTTGTGCGGGGGTGCTTTACCACGTCGAAAACCCTAAGTCGCTGATTTCCAGGTTGCGAAAGCTCTGTCATAAAGGTAGCGAGCTCTATATCGAGACTACCTACTTCAAGGGAGAATCCGATAGGCCGTTGATGCTTTACCACCCAGGTGATTCGCTTGAAAGTAACGTGTCTAACTGGTGGTCTCCATCCGAACGCTGCCTAACTCTTATGTTGCTGGAAAGCAGTTTCACTGATGTCGAAGTTGTTTATCGACCCGAAATCGAATACGTCACTGATGATGTTCCGTCCTCAGAGATTGGCCGAATCGGATTGAGGGCAATAGCGTCCGATATCGCGTCTCAGTCATTGCTTAAGGCTCTTCCGAGACGCCCGGAGTACATGCCCGATTCTGCATGCCGGGGCTCGCGCCGACGCCGGTGAGCAGCCTTTCCAGTCCTCCCTCACCGAGGAGCGACCTGGGGCGCGCAAAGCATGCGCCCCCCAGCCGGTTCTGGGCGCGCTTTACGGATTTCCGGCTGGCCTGCGCTGACTCAGGTAAACCGTACCCGCTGCGCCGTAGTAGAGGCGTTGGCCATCCCAGGAAAGGGATGGCCGGGTTTCTCCCAGCGTTTTGGTTGCAAAGTCCAGTTCCCAGCTCAGGTTTCGCGGCTCCGACCAGGGAGACGAAATCGAGTCTCGGGTAGCCATGAAGACATCGAAGCCGCCGCTATCGCGATCCGAGGCGAATACGATCGTAAGACCGTCGCGGCTGAGATTGGGCTGGCGGTCATCTCCCGCGGTATTGAGGGAGCTCACCGGCTCGCCCGCGGAGTAGCGTCCGTTGGGGAGAAGGACGCTGCGGTAGATGTCCTGATTCCCTCCCACGTCACTTGAGAAATAGAGGAACGTATCTTCGGACGTCTTCACGAGTGCCGGACTTAGCTCCGTGCCCGCCGTATTGGGTCCATCGCCCGCGCAGCCAAGGTTCTCGGGCTCGCCGGAGCTCTTTGCACCTTTGGGGCGGTAGCGTGCGATGTACAGGTCGGTGCCTCCACAGGCTCCTTCGACATTCCTATCCGATACGAACATAAGCCACTGGGCCTTCAGGGGTGTCGGGCAGAAATCATCGGCGTCATCCAGATTTACCGGAGCATCCGCGCGCGTCCGGTCGGTGAACTCGAAAACGCCGTCGCTGCCGCGCCGCCGATAGGTCCAGATGTCCAGCGTGCCTGCGCTGCCCGACGCGGTGTAAAGAAACTTACCGTTGCGTGATTCGATGGGGCAGCCACCGCCGACCGTAGGCTCGGGCGTACTCCATTCGGTGTAGTCGGGTGTCGCGTGAGAGAGGCCCGCCGACATGCCGAGTGCCGCGGCAAGCGCAGGGGCGGTGGATAGGCCTTTGGTCTGTCGAATCATCGCATTCTCGCTCGTCGTCTATAGAGGATGGATTTCGCGCGACGCCGGGAAGGGCTGCGCAAAACGTGGAAAAACTAGCGAGATCCGCTCGAAGCCGCGTGAAACGCGAGTGAAGAATCGGTGAAGCTATATGAAGCGGTCCCGCGGACCACTTCCTAGTGGCGGTGGGACCGAGGCGGCCGGGGCTGCGTTTCCGAAGCCGGATGTCAGAAGCAGTGAAACTCCCCGCCGGCGGAAGGTCGGCAGTGATCGGTCCAGCCGAACTCATTCCAGTATTCAACGAGCCCGATCTCGCGCATCAGTGCTTCGAACTCGGGCAGTCGCCGGACCTCGGCGAACACCGGGTACCAGAGCGCTCCGTTGCGGATCGGTGTCAGCCGGACTTCGGTAGAGAACACCTCAAGGGCGAACTCTGGATCGCCAAAGAAGGCGGCCAGAAGCGCGATGTCGTGATACTTGGATGGCCAGTCGCCTGTCTCGTCCTCTCGCAGCTCCCGAAGCAGGGCGAGGGCGCGGTCAGGGTCGTCGAAACTCTCTCGCACAGCTAAGAAACGCCGGGGTACGTTGTCACGGGGTGGCGTCGACGCCGGAAACCATTCTTTCAACTCGTCCAGATTGCCTCTGTTCACGGCCAAGAGGTAGCGCAGAGTGCGCGTATTGACCCTGTGATCGATCTTGTCATCTGCGATCAATCCCTCAAGTTCCTCATAGCGTTTAAGAGCAAGGAGGGCATTGGCTCTGAGTGCTCCCGGCATGATTACGGGAAAACTTGAGTCTTGCATGGCCAGGTCGTACAAACTGAGTGCGTCCCGCGAGCGGCCCGTGCGCATAATCATGTTGGCGTGATGGTCGTAAGTGTGCGGGTCAGGCTCCATCTCAAGTGCGCGCCGAAAGTGACGCTCGGATTCACTCCACTCAAAGTAGCAGTAGGATGTGACGCCAAGCAGCATGATCGCGTAGGCCGAGTCAGGGTCAAGCTCGACGGCACGCTGGAGCAGCGGCCAGCCACGCTCCCGGAGCCCTGGAGCCTCTTCCACCGGGTATCGCCATTGCGAGCCGAAATATTGAAACCCCAAGGCAGCGAGCGCCGCTCCGTAGTCCGGGTCCTGTTCCAGCGCCTTTCGGAGCAGAGTCATCCGCGGCTCTCCGGGCGGTCCACGAACCGCACGCAGGTAGTATTCGTAGGCGTCGATGTTTGTCGTTCCGGCCCCGAGAAACGCGTTTACATCGCCCACACCGAGACGAACACCGAGTGCTCCGGCTACGGCGGTGGCGATGTCGTCCTGCACAGCAAGGACGTCGGCCATGGGTCGGTCGAAGGTGCCGGACCACAGGTGGTAACCGGTATCGGCGTCGACGAGCTGTGCCGTTATGCGCAGTTTGTCGCCGCTGCGACGAATGCTTCCTTCAAGAATCGTGGTAACGCCGAGTTCATCCGCGATCTCGGTGGGATCCAGCTCCGCGTCACGATAGGCAAACGATAGCGTTCTGCCGGCTACCATGACGTCCTCCAATCGTGTGAGCTCGTCAATAAGCTGTTCCGCTATCCCGTCCCCGAAGTAAGCCTGATCGCCGTCGGCACTCAGATCCACAAACGGCAGCACGGCAACCGAGGGCGGTGGCGCCTCTTGCCGAAATAGAACAGTCAGCACGGCGAGAGCGGCAAGGGCGGCAACCGCGAGAAGCCAGCGTTGCGGACGCTGCGTCGAGAGTCCGGATTCGGGAACCGCAGTGACAGCGGGAACAAGCCGGTAGCCGTGGCCGCGGCACAGTTCGAAATAGCGCGGCTGTGCAGCGTCGTCACCCAGCGCGGTGCGCAATAGCTTCGCCCGCTGTGCGATAGTTTCAGGTGTTACGGGACGACCCTGCCATACGTGATCAGCCAGCTCTTCGTAGCTGGCGACGGCTGGCGCCCGATCAATGAGGACGCAGAGGAAGTCGAAGGTAAGCCCGCCGATTTTGAGCGGCTTTTCATCGCGAAGGACGGTCCGCGTCGCGGTATCTATATGCAGATCGTCGATCTGAAAGCGTGGCTGAGCAAAGTCGGAGTCGGTGCTCATGGCCTGTTCGAAAAAGCACTCATCAGCGAATACGTCGGGAACGGCTTTGAGTGTAATGCCTTGAAGTGGACGAGTGAAAGAATTCCAACGCCCGAAGGACGTTCTGATTTTGAGCGCTGAGTTCTCTGGGTTGTCCACGAGGCATAGACCGCTTTAGGTTGCTCTGAGTTTTCGAACAGCGCACCGAGCCCGGCGGCGAACATGCCGTAGCGTTTGAACGCAGCAAGATCTGGATGTTTGCTGAACCAGGTTATGTGCCGAGTTTTGTTCAGGATGATGGAATGACGAAGTCGTATTCTCACGATTGGGTCTTCCCTTCACATTTTCGAGCGCACGAAAATAGCTGAACATCCTCCACACTGGCGTGCCAACGACTGAGCGA
Source organism: Pseudomonadota bacterium (assembly GCA_038748515.1). Taxonomy (GTDB): domain Bacteria; phylum Pseudomonadota; class Gammaproteobacteria; order Pseudomonadales; family Halieaceae; genus Congregibacter. The sequence goes on along the minus strand of JBCDIW010000001.1, from coordinate 358,953 downwards.
AGCCTTTCCCAACATCAAACAGGTTGCCCAGAAGGAGCCGGTGCTCGCGCAGAACGCGCGGTTCGCCTGACAAAATAAGGTTTGGCTCGCGCCGGAGCATGTCGATAGTTCCAGCGGTGTCCAGGTTCCGCGCCGAGCAAACCACTTGATGACCTGATTCCCTTGATCATCAGTGCGCCGGCTGCGGCCAAATCGCGTAACAATTGACTCGAACGGTTTTGGCGGGTCATGGAAGATGATGGCGTAGATTCCCGACTCGGGGCCGCGAAGCTGTCAGTTTAAACAGCGAGCATGCGGGCACTACCAAGTGCCTTCGAGCTGGCTGGTATTGTGAGTAGATAATGTGGACAGAGCAGGATAGTGAGCAGATCAGGAACCGTCACCGCCGGACTCGTCATCATTGGAGATGAAATCCTCTCCGGGCGTACACAGGACGCCAACGTCGCCTATCTCGCGAAGTGGCTGAACGAAGAGGGTGTGGCGCTGAAGGAGGTACGGATTGTCGCCGACGTGGAGGCGGCCATCGTCGAGGCCGTGAACGCCCTGCGCGAACGCTGCGATTACTGTTTTACCACCGGCGGTATCGGCCCGACCCACGATGACATCACCGTAGATGCCGTCGCCTCTGCCTTCGGTGTGGACGTTGTCTACAACGATGAGGCCCTACAGATGCTCGCCAAGTACTACGGCACGGACGAACTCACGGACGCGCGAAAGCGGATGGCCCGGGTCCCCGCCGGAGGCGACCTGGTGCGAAATCCCATGAGTGGCGCTCCCGGCGTGCGCAGGGACAACGTGTTCATGCTCGCCGGCATTCCCGGGATCATGCGCGGCATGCTCGAGGGGCTGCGCGGTGAACTCGCGGGCGCGGCGCCCATGCAGTCGGACGTGGTGACCGTGTTTTCCCCAGAAAGCGCCATGGCCGAGCGCCTCAGCGCCATCCAGGCGGCGCACCCGGACACCTCCGTCGGTTCCTATCCCTTCTTCCGCCAGGGACGGATCGGCGCGGCGCTGGTGGTGCGCTCGACGGACGCGGCGCTCATTCCTCCCGTACTTGCCGCCATCCGCCGGGCTGCGGATGCGATCGGCGCCGACTGGCTCGATGGAGAGCCACCGGAGTGAGTGAACGCCTGCTCCCCGATGTAGTCCGCGAACTGTTCGCCCGGTTGCCCGAGACCGAGGAATTTCTCTCCCACGGTTCCCCGTGTTTCCGCATCATTGGCGGGCGCCAGTTCGGCAGCCTGAGCATCAACAGTCACGGGGACCGCGGCGTGTCCCTGTGGCTTCGCGCGCCCGAGGGCGCTCAGGCCGAATACGTTGCTTTCGACCCCGATCAGTACTTTGTCCCGCCTTACGTCGGCCCCAACGGTTGGCTCGGGGTCCGCCTCGACCGCGGGCCGACCTGGGCGCGTGTCGCCGAGCATGTGCGCGAGGCATGGCTGACCGTCGCCTCCAGGGAACTGGCAGCGCAGGTGCCGAAGATTCCGGAGATACGCCCACCGTCGCGCCCCATGCGCGAAGACGAGATCGATCCGCTGCGGGGTGACGTCGGCCGGGCCTGGCTTGCGCGCATCGACGCGCTGTGTCTGCAGTGGCCCGAGACCCGGCTGGGCGAGCAATACGGTTCACCCTGCTGGTATGCGGGGAAAAAGCCCTTCTGCAAGGTTCAGGTCAGTGATGTCGGGATCGAAGCGCTGCTGCTTGTCGGCGCTGACGAGCAATCGATGCGCCTCGACGATCCGCGCTTTCATCAGCCGCGCTACTTCGGTGCCCGCGGTTGGTTGGGGATACGCGCCGCGATCGGCATTGCCGACGATGAACTCGGTGGTCTGGTGGAAATGGCCTGGCGTCGAGTTGCGCTGAAGCGCATGCTCAGGGCGGTCGAGAATACCTAGCGGATTCAGCGGATCGCCAAGTGGCTCGCAAGTTGGATCAGTTCGAGTCGGCCGACCTCACGTCGACAGCCAGAGCCGCGTGACTTCCCTCCACCAATCAGCGGCGGGATCGTAGTTGAGAGTGTTGTGACCGGCGCCCGGCTGCTCCTGAAGCCACTTGGGCCCGCCGAAGCCTGCATGCAGGGACCGACCGAGTTCCGCCGGCACGACCTCGTCGTTCCCGGCGATCAGGAAGGCGACCGGCCCGTCGAAGTCACCCAGCGCCGCTACCGAGTCATAGCGCTCGCTGAGCAGCGTATCGACGGGCAAAAAGCCGTAGTGCTGTTTCGCCACATCCGTGAGGCTGGTGAAGGGTGTCACCAGTAACACGCCCCCGACCTGCCGAGCAAAGTGCCCCGCCAGGTAGCTGGCAACGCCGCTTCCCAGCGACTCTCCCACAAGGAATAGGGGTTGGGAGTCCTCGTCCAGCAGCGTCTGCAACGCGTCGACGGCCGCAGTCTTGATCACTGACTCGCTTGGTGTACCGGCCCGGGCGCCATAGCCCGGATACTCAAACAGGTAGACCTGCCAGTCGGCGTTCAGGGCCAGGAACCCCGCCGCAAAGTACTGTCGGTGAAGGGCGTGACCTGCGTTGCCATGGAAGACAACGATCCGACGGTCCGCGTTGCGTGCGGGCGCTGTGCGCCAACCGATAAGATCACCCCTGGCGTTGCGCCAGGCCCTCAGGCCGATCCGTTCAGCGGTGCTCAGCAGCGCATTCTCGCTTTCCCTCTCGGGAAAGTAGATAAGCTGGCGCTGAAGTGCGGTGAGCATGGCCAGGCCTCCGATCAAGAGCAGCGTCGCCAGGGTGATGTTCAAAAGGCGCTGTCGGCCACCTCTACCGGTTTCGCGCAACGAGTTCGACTCCCGGCTCATCCCTGATGATAGTGCCAGATTGTTACGCCTGTCGTCCCAGTTTGAGTGCCGAACTGGTCAACGCTTCAGGAGGGTGTAAGTTTCGGCCTGGTTGCCGCTACTCCGGCAAGCGCCCGGCGACGTCCATACGCATAACAAAAAGGAGGGCCGTGCTCGTGCTACCGCAAAGCCCGCGTGCTCACCTCGCAGCAATCTTATTGCTCCTGCCCATGGCCGCAGCCGCGGACGAAGAGCTCTGGTCGCTGTACCAGCCCGCGTGCCTTGCAGGCGGCATCGATCCCAACCCGTGCCTGTGTATTCTGGATGAAGTGGTTCGGGTGCACGGTGAGGACGCAGCCCGCTTTGTGGGCCTCGATATGCTGATGCGCTACGACGAAGCCGCCGCCCTGCGGGACGCTATCGGAGAAGACAAGGCCTTTGCGGCCAGTTCGCTGTTCGATCTGGCGCAGAACAAGAATTGCTCGGCGGGTCGCCTGGCGCGGCTGAAGGGGCTCTACACCGGCGCGGGGACAGGCGCGGACGCGGCATCTGAGTCGACCACCGCCGAGGGCGCCGTACAGAGACCGTCGGCAAGGGCCGCCGTCGATTTGAGTGTGATCCGGGCTGACGCGCCGGTCATCGATCTGCGGGACTACCCGGAAGGCGCCATCGTCGACGTAAAGGCCCTGTTAAGTGACCCCGCCTTCGCCATCGTCGCTGGCAAGAACATCCGCAATTATGTGGCCATCTATCGTATCGCCGACCTGGCGGGCGGCGTCGACACCGACGGCGACGACGCCGCGGATCTGCGGCCCGGCGATGCGGCCTATGCCAGTTTCGTTCAGAGTCAGGGCGAGGGAAAACGACTGTACTTTTCGGAAGATGCCGGGACGGACCAGTATCTGGGTGAGGTGCGACTCCCGGGCGGTGCCATGTACGCGCTGTACCTGCGTTTCGATGTCGGTCAGAGGTCTGCGGCTGTGCTCAACGGTTTACCGACAGACCGCGCGGAACCCCAGGCGCTCCTAAAAGTGCTCAGCCAGCAAAGGAAGAGTCCCTCACACCTCTACTTTGTGTTTGCGCCTGCGAATCCCGGTGGTGCCTCGTATCTGCTGCATCGCGGCGACGGCGACTTCGGCTTTGAGTACCGGCCTGATCTGGATGAGCCGGAATTCAGCTACGTCGTCATCCGCCTGTCGATCGTCGGTTGAGCACTGTTATGCAGCTAGCAAACGTTCGCCGGATTCTCGGCACAGTCCGGAGGAATTTTCGCCAGTGCCCGGCAGGAGCCTACCGAGGCGACGGGCAGCGTCGTCGCTATCCCATCGCTGCGGCCCTTTGCTGCACGATGAGCGTGTGCGGTTGGTCCACCGCACAGGACTCACCGCCCACGGAAGCGAAGGACTCCCGTGTGCTGATAATCCATGACTGGTCGAACTCCATGTGGGGCGCCCTGGCGGACGAGAGCCGCAAGTACGAGGCTGGCGTCGAGGCGCTGACCCGTGCCCTCGATTCCGGATTTGCCGACCGTTCTCTCGGCTATCGGGCCTACGGCCATCGCCGTGCCGGTGATTGTCGGGATTCGGAACTCGTTGTTGAATTTGGCGACCTGGCGACGGTCCGCCCACAAATCGTAGCTACCCTGGGCTCCGTGCGTCCCACCGGAAAAACACCGATTACTTACAGCCTGAAAGAAGGCCTCAAGGACTTGGGCGGGAGCGGCGGCGATATTCTCCTCATCAGCGACGGCATTGAGACTTGCGACGCGGACCCCTGCGATCTGATGGATGATTGGTCGGATCGCGAGGTGAACATTCGTGTCCACGTGGTGGGCGTTGGCCTCAACGAACTGGAGCGCGCAGCCATGGCCTGCATCGCGGCCGAATCGGGAGGAACGTACCTGGATGCGGATTCCCTGGATGGCTTTGCCGAGGCGTTGGGGCAGGTGTCGGAAACCATCGAGATCGCAGGCGACCCTCGACCAGCTGCACAGGCAACAACGCACGCGATTGTCATCCGAGCCAGAGACTCAAACGGACGGGATTACCGAATCGGGGGCGACATCCTTCTGAATGGCGAGGAGATCGGCCGCGCCCGCAGCGCGGGCTTTGGACGCAACGTCGTCGCGGGACCCGGCGCCTATGAGCTGCTGGTCGGCCCGGTGCTCCGGGACGGATCCATCTACAGACCGGTTCGCCAGACGGTGTCTGTGACGGCGCCGGGCGAAACCCGCGCCCAGGTTCTCGTAGAGGCCCCGGCGCGCGTCACCGCCCGATTCCTCGAAGATGGGGAGCCACACCCTGGGGCAAACATCGCGGCCTGGCAGGATGGAAAAGAAGTCTTCACGTTTCGCGCTAAAGACGAAGCCCTCGCGGAGCCTGGGGCCTACGAATTCCGCGCCTCACCCAACGATGACAATAAACTGAGCCTTCGCGAAACGCTTACGGAAGACACCGATACCGAGCTGCTCTTTGAGCTCAGCAAAACCGTTGAATTCATGGTCGTCTATCGCCTGCCCAACGGCGACGAGATTCGGCGCAACGGTGAGCTCTGGCAGAACGGGGCTCGTGTCTACAACACCTATCGTCGCTTCAGCCGGGTTAAACCGGGTGTTTACGAGCATCGGTCCGCGGATCAGAACCTGCCGGTAGCGGGCATTGAGGTCGACATCCGCGACGAACAACAGGTTTTGGATCTGGCCCTGGAGGCGGGCTTTGTGACGATCCGCTATGCGGACCGGCCTTACGACTACGCCAAGGGGCAGCTCCCGACCCGCGTCAAGCTCGTCTCTCTCGACCGGGGCGGCAGTCACTATTCCCGCGCCAATGAGAAAATCGCCGCAGCGCCGGGCCGATACGCCATCGAAGGATTCGAAGTGGATGGGTTCTTTGATCGACCCGAGGTTGAACTGGCCAGCGATGCCGACATCGAGGTGACCATCACGCCCGCCGCTCTCGGTGAACTGGTGATGACCTACGCTGCCTCCGAAAGCTATGCGTCCGAACCGGATCGCGGTTTCATTTCGAGCCTGGACGGCCAGCGCATCATCGGCGGAATTCTGAGTCCGGGCGTACCGCGCAAGATGCTGCCGGGCCGCTACCGGATCGAAGGCTACGACCGGGCGGGCGATTTCCTTTCCCAGGATGTGGACGTTGTTGCCGGGCAGCGCACAGCTGTGGTGTTGCGCCTGCGCGGCGAGCCATCCTCGCAGTAGGAACACGCTTCATGACGAAGACAAATACGAACTACGCTAAGCTTTTACAGCTTCGGCGGCCCTGGCGATGTTCAGCGGGACGGTGGCCACGGTCACCTGAGGCCTGGTTGCTTCCGCCGGTCTGCCGGGCCTACTGGAGCAGCTTCCGTAACGAAGGGAAAGGATAAGCCTATGCAACTTCGATTCCTGTGCGTTCTCGCGATTCCGCTCGTGGCCTGTGGGGGCGAGAGCGGCGGCAACTCAACCGCGGCTTTGCAAAACGCCTGCGAGGCTCAGTCGAATGTGCCGCCGGATTTATGCGAGTGCGTCGGCGAGGAGTCTCGAGAGCTCTCGGAGGTGGAGCTGGAATTTGTCGTCGCGAGTCTGAAGCAGGATGAAGCCGCCGCCGAGGCCGCGCGGGGCAAACTCGGGATTACGGAGCTGACCCGCGCCGGCATGTTCTTCCTGACCGCCACTCAGACTTGCGCCGAGCGGTTATCGGAGTAAGCCTCTGGCGAGCGGCCCTTGTTGCCGCCGCGCGTCCAACGCAATTCCACGGCGCTTTCGCCGCATCGGGAGTGGCCGGGCGGGGCCGCGCAGATCTCGGCGACAGCTAGAGGATCAGCCGCGCTCAGGACGCCCGCGACGAAACGCCAGGACAACCAGCCCAACGACGCCCGCGGCCGGCACGGTGCCCTCACAGTAAATGGATGTAGTGGCGGGATTATCGCTGGCGAGCCGGAGCCGGTCGTCACCCAACACGTCAGCGATACGTTTGACGATAAATTCGCCACCGGGGACGCGATAGACCACCACGCGTCCCGCTGACAGTAGGCGTCGGGGAACGCGAAGTGTCACCAGGATGGACCTGTCCGTATAGGTCGGCCACATGCTCGCGCCGCTTGTTCGAAATACGCGCAGCATGATCGCGATTCCCGGTCGTTGCAGTCTGGGCTGTTCTAGGCCGCGTTCAGATCGGGTGTGATCAACTCCAGCCGCGGCTCGTAGGGCGCAATAACCCGTTTTACGGGAATCTCCTTCGTTGCGAAGAAGATCTCCGCAAACCGGTTTACAAGCTCGACCAGTTCGCGGCCATTGGCGATGTTCAGTTCCTGTTTGCAGGCGGATGCCTTGCGCATGATCTGGTGAGTGAGTTCATGCAGCTCGGGATGCTTTTCTGTATGCGGCGGCTTGAAGTAGTCACCCCAGATCACCACTACCGCGGCCTTCACTTCCTGCGCGTGCTTCTCCTTCTCCGCGGTAAGGCGCGCAAGCTTCGCCTGGTCTGCTGCTCCATCCGCGGCCGAAGACACCAGTTCTTCAATCTGATCCAGGAATCGCGCCACAGACATCGCAGCGAGCTGCGCCGTCGATGGGTCGTAAATGCCGCAGGGTACATCGCAGTGCGCCTTCGCTACGGGAATGGCAAACCAGGCCTTCATGCGCTTCGCACCCGTACAGCAGATCCATGGGCAGCCTGGGCCGACGATTCAACGTCCGGGTCGGGCTCAGCGTGATCGCTGCCACCATCGAGTCGCGCGGCGATGGCCGCGAGCAGAATACCGATCATCATCAGCAGGAAGCCCGCTGTCACCCAGGTGTCTAAATTCTCGGGGTGGACCTCGCCGTGATGTGCACTGGCTAGCGGTGCCAAAGTCAGCACGGCCAGTCCCGTGGCCCATTGCTTCGCTGCATTCATGAAGTTCTCCCGACGCGGTCAAAACGGTGACCCGCAATCAATCCCGCCCGCCGAGCCGCATCGCGAGAGTTATTGAGGGTCGCATTGGTTGTGTGCAAATAATATTAGCAACCATTATCAGTTGCAATCCGCGCGAAGGCAGTTCCGCCTGCGACAGAGATCATCGTTCTCGAACGGAGCGCAAGCGTTGTTAAGGCCAATGATTTACACGAGCGTAAGCCGAGCCTCAATGCGAGCGCATAGTGAAGTAAGGAGGCGGTATCGGTGGTATCCAGGCCGAACTTGCGGCGCGTCGGACTCAAGATGCGGGATCAACGAAGGAGTGGTCCTAAGCGCGCCGATAGTTCCTGTGCGTTGGAGGGGGCCTTAGCCTCTAAGTCGCGAAGTTACCGTTGCGCTGATGGTTAATGCGAGTCCGACAGTACGCCGCGCGTTCATGTCACCGCGGTAACCTACATTTGCAAGAGCATCCCTTCGGAATCGTAGCCTTCCCAGGCTTCAGGGCACTCGCGGTGATTGCCCGAACACCAGTGCCTTGCGCCCGTCAAAGCGGCTGGTAGCAGGAGGACTTGATTGCTAGGCTCATTGATCAATTCCGGACCCATCAAATCGCAGAGCATTGGTGTCAGACATGCAACAACACGAAATCGATGACCAGGTCTTCGACCTCTATGATGAATACTGTCACGGTCGCCTGGACCGCCGTGAATTCTTCGAGCGGGCGGCAGCCCTCACCGTCGTTGGCGCATCGGCGCTTAGCATGGCGGAAGCACTCATTCCGAACTACGCCGAGGCGCAGGAAGTTCTCTTTACAGACGAGCGCATCAAGGCGACCTGGGTGGACTACGCGTCGCCCGGCGGCAGTTCGGGTGAGATGCGGGGCTACCTCGTGCAGCCGGCTGGCGACGGTCCCTTCCCCGCCGTTATCGTTATGCACGAGAACAGAGGGCTTAACCCCTATATAAGGGACGTCGCCCGACGCTTCGCCGTTGCCGGTTTCCTAGCCCTGGCACCGGACGGCCTGTCACCCATCGGTGGCTATCCCGGCAACGACGACGATGGCCGGACCATGCAGCGGAGCCTGGACCAGGCGCAGCTTCGGCAGGACATGGCGAACAGTGCGCGCTTTGTAAAAGCCCACCCACTGTCGACGGGCAGGCTCGCGGCCACGGGTTTCTGCTGGGGCGGAGGCACCACCAATTTTCTCGCCACGGAACTCGGCGCGGATCTGCAGGCCGCCGCACCATTCTATGGCGCCGCGGCCGACACGGCGCGAGTGGCGGACATCAGCGCCGCGGTGCAGGTCCACTACGCGGAGATGGACGAGCGTGTTAATGCGATGCGCCCGGCGTACGAAGCCGCGCTACAAACCAACGACGTCACTTACGAGATGCACGTTTATCCGGGTACCCGGCACGGTTTCCACAACTACTCCACACCGCGCTACAACGCTGAGGCCGCGCAGCTTGCATGGCAGCGCATGGTGGCGTTTTTCCAGGATCACACGTCTTAAGAGCGGTAGCGGCGCGATAATGCCCGGACATACGGTCGCGGTGGAGACCTCAGACGCCATCGCGAAGGCTTGAGGGCCGCCTAAAGTTCGTCACCCACGCCGTAGCAATGGGGCGGCGCAGCAAACTCATCCAGTGACAGCTTTCGGTAAAAGCTGACGTCGGATTTGTCGTTGACCGCCCGGCATCGTTTGGGAATCAGGCAGCCACCACCCTGGACCGCGAGGGCGCACTCGGCTCCCCGCGCGGTTCGCCAACCGTCTTTTGAGTACACGCTATTCGCTACGAAACCCACGCGCTTGCCGCCTTCGTAACCCTTGCCGCCGGATACTTCATAGAGCGCGAAGATAAAGTCATCGGTTACGTGGTAGCTGTGAAGCCGATAGTTGCTGCGCGAACGCACCTTGTAGCGACCGCAGCGCTCTCCGAAGCCTTTCAGAAACTTATAGTCATCGTCTTCGCTAAAGCCTTTCATGCGCTCGACCTTGGAGAGAGCCTCGCGAAGATCGGCGATGTCTTCGCACTGCGGCAGGCGCACATCGTCGACGTCACGATTGCTCTGGGCCAGGGTCGCCAGGGGCAACAGAGTGAGGAACGCAAGAGTAAGGGCTTTCATAAGGACTCCATCCGGGAGTGAGCTGGGCTTTCAGTCTAACGTGGGGGTCAGGCAATTGCCCGGCCTCGCCGCTTCGACTTGCGCGATCGAAAACTCCAAGGCCGTTCCCCATCAAAGCTACTCAGCCGTCGCTCTCGCAAGTTGGATGCTCAGCGTCCGGTAGCGCTTCTGGTCCTTCTTTGTTGAATATTCCTTCGCGCTCTCCAGATTCCGGGCGGCTCTTCTGAAGTCACCAAGCTTCATATGAGTTTCGGCCAGCGCGAAGTAGAAGAGTCGCTCGTCATCCTTGCGTCGAACCGCGTCCTCGAAATGGTCCACCGCGTCCGCCAGCTCGCCATCCGCCAGGCTGCGTTCTCCCATAGCGTAGTGGTAGTAGGGGTTTCTCATGCGATTCGAGTAGATTCGTTCCGCCATGGCGTCCGCCTTTTCCACGTCGCCGATGCGCCGGTAGACACGTTCCAGATTACTAGCGCCAGTCTCGCCATCGGGGTCCAGAGCCAGCGCCGTCCGGTAGGCCTGCTCTGCATCCGCAAGCCTGCCTTCGCGGGATAGGAGCACGCCGAAATTGTTCCAGGCCGTGGGTGAGCGCTGATCGGCCGCAATGGCGGCCCGTCCATGCATCATTGCCGCTTCAGCGTTGCCCGCCAGCAGCTCCTCGACGCTGCGGTTGCTGTGAAACAGCGCTAAGGCAGCGTCATCGCTGATGGCGCGAGACCGGTAGGCATCGACGGCGATTTCCGGATTGAGGTCCACTACGTAGGTGCGACGGATGCGCTTCGGTGGATTGGGGTTTAGCCGGGTGCCGGTCGATCGATGCTGCGCGCGCAGCGCCGCTTTCTCCTTCCGGGTCAGATCCCGGTACACCAGCCCCGATACGTTGATGTGTTGGCTTACAACCCAGGTCTCATCATTGAAATTCCACTGGGGTGGAGAATCCACGAGCTGGAAGTGCGCCGGAATATCCGTGTACCGGGCAGCCGCCACAAAAAGGTTAGAGAAGCTGAAACAGTTGATGCGACCGCTGGCCGGCAGGTCTTCGATGGACGCGGTGTAGGAGGGGTCGTACTCGAAATCCGGGCTGAATTCCTCAAGCGCCCAATCGCGTAAGGCGCGATAGCGCTTTTCTTCGGAGCGCAGGGAGAGCACCTCACGATCCAGATACTCCCGAATGTCGCTCGGGAGTGCGAGGAACTCAGCGGACGAAATAACTTCAGGCTGAGCCGTGTCCTCGCCCAACTGCTCTTCAAACCGTGCGAGTGATTCCGACACGATGGGCGGGGTCGGTCCGCTGGCGTTCCAGCCCGTGTCGGCGCAGCCGCTGAAGACCAGAATCGCGCTGGTAATGACTGATACCTGCCCGCCGCGTGACCCGCGCGCGGCCAGCTGCCACGACAACCCCAGGACCGCACTGATGCTGATCGTCTTTATCACTGCATGCTCCCCCTCAAGTAGTGGTGGGCCTCTTTATTAGTTGCTCGGTGTGAGAGCCGCCCACAGCCTCCGCGCCGCCGGACTGGTCTGGCCCACCACTAACATAGTCTCAGACTCCGCAAGACGTTGGGGGATTGAATCAGAGTTTGTCTGGCATGTATCTGGTCAGATCCTAGGCCTCGGCTTAAGCAATACGTCCCATCGAGTCGCGCGCGGGGATGAAATCCCAGTCACGAGGGATCCTGTTCGTCCCACATCCGGGTACCACGAAGGGCATGATGCGATGGCGCGCTTGGGGCCGGTACCCGATGCGGCAGGGTCTGCTGCCGGGAGGCTTGTTGTCGCGATTCACAGAGACGCTGTTGAGGAAGAAGATCAGAAAAAAGATAAGCGTTTGTGATGAAGGTCGCGCTTTCTCGTGAGTGTATGAGAGCCGCGGGTACCCAAACGAATATCGAACCAAGCGCGTTTCGAGTTTTCCCACATGTCTTCGGCACACGAAAGGTTATTCAAAATCCGATGCACGCAGTGTCCGGAATTTTTACACTTTGCGGAAAGTGCAAGCGCTTCGATTTAATCGCAATAGCCTCAGTAGGTCGCTTCTTTTAGAAATATATGAAGATTTCTTTTTCTGGACTGAAATTTGCTGTTTCTTCGAGCACGGCTAGAAAAAGCCTTTGTTTCAAAAATATGACAATAATTAATTAATAGTGCGTTGATTCCCGTGGAATACTGCCCATCCCGATCTTAGCTGTCAGTGCGCTGTCAGTTTGCTGTAATTTAGTTGTTAAAGAGTTATCGTTGTGAAAAATCTACCCGCAAAACTTATAGCACTGAGCACCTTGGTGTGCTCGGCAGTGCTTTACTCGGCCAGCGCCCACGCCGCCCTGATCCTTGATATAAATTTCGACGATAAAAACAGCGGGTATACGCTGCCCATATCTCAAAACCTTACTGGCGTCGAGGCTATTGGAACAGGTCCCTGCGAAGGGCTTGCCTCCGGCACCTCTTCGGCGAGCGGCAGTGCTCTCTGTCGCCGCCGCGATGGCGTGACGCTGCTTCAAACCGATGTATTTGATCTGGCTGGATTGAATCTGGCTGCCCTGAACGTGAGTTTGGGGGCCTCCGCCGCTGACTTTGAGAACGATGACAGTATCGACATCAGCATTGTGGATGGGGAATCGCTGGCAAGCCAGTTCTCCTTCGAGCGTTTTATTGGTGTAAAGTCCTCGGAGCCCGTGACGCCCCCGCCCGGCAATAACACGGGTTTTCTGGGCACCGAGGACGACTCCTTGTTTTTGCCCGGTACCCGGTTCAGCCCTTTCCAGGATTTTTCCTTCGACTTCGATCCCTCGGGATTTGCTGATCCGTCGTCTCTTCGCCTCCAGATACGCCTCGAGGTGTCGTCCAATGCAGAGCGTGTCGGGGTTGACGCCATACAAATCCTGTCGAGCCAACCACCGGTGATTTCTTCCTCCACTGCAGGGGCCGTGCCCGCACCCGCCTCAGCGCCTCTGGTGCTTTTTGGGGCTTTACTTCTGCGCCTGCCGATCCGTCGCCGAGATCGCGCGTAAAGGACCCGAGATGGGCCTGGTCGGAGGCGGCGTGCAGTAAGCAGGTAAAAGTAGCGAGAGAAATTTCGAGACCAATAAGCGGATAAATAAGGAGGTAGCAGCGCAACCACTCTGTTTTTTTGAGTGCCACACCTGCAGTAATGCGGGGCCGGAAAGCCACGGGACTCAATAGAGTCAGCCGGGTTGCGAGGAGGTCGGTCTTCGCATCGTACCTCCGGAAGAAAATGTGTTTGTATACATTTGTTTTTTTTAGAGGTATGAAAATGAAGCAACTCCGCAAGATATCTTTAGCGATCGCAGCTCTTTCGATTTCCGGAACGTCCTTTGCGGGAACCCCCGTCGATTTCGGAAACGGCGATGCGGTTCTGGAATGCGTTCCCTTCAACTCAGATGATACGGACGGCGTGCGAGATACCCATCCGGATTTGCCTGGCGGGCTGACCGAGGGAACCAACTCTCTGACGCGGGTTAATTCTGTCTGCGTCGTCCAGAACGGGAACAGCCTCACGCTCGTTGACGTCGCGTCGAATGGCAGTCCCATCGACACGAGTGCGTTGAGCATCAACCGCGGTAACAACTGCAAAGGGCCTGCACGCCTTATCAATGCAGGAATTACCGAGGATGCCCGCTACGTGTTTGCGACCTATGAATGGGTCGGACGTGACCAGGGTGGTCCAGGGCCGTTTGCCGGCAGCTTTGCCGTGGCGTGGAAGCTCGTACCGAAGAGCGGCGGCGGCGGGCGACCGGTCCCCAGCGGCAACGCGCAATTCCTCGGTGACACACTTACCGCGAAAAACTGCGCGCAGTACATGACGTCAGGTCTTGCCACGGTCGAGGACATGATCATCATGACGCCCGGTGGTACCGATGACCCTGCGCCCGAAGCGACAGACCCGGCTACCATGGGCCGTTATCTCGCCGTCGGCAAGAACGCGGACGGAAATCTCTGGGATTCGAATGACGAGCTTAAGTGCAATCCTTCTGACTGCGCTGGACCGGTGGCACCCAACAATGGGGTTGGGGGTTACTACGTCCCCTAGCCTCGTCGAGAAACCGACAGTCAACACCAGGCCCCCTGAAGTTTCACTTCAGGGGGCTTTTTGTTTGTGGCGCACTCATTGCGTGCAACTGCATGGCGCCTTCATCACCTACCGCATCGCTATCGGTCCTCGGTAGAGGCGCAGGGTCCTTACTCCCTGGCTGGACCCTGTGAAGCCGTCGGCCAGCCCCTTGGGGGTCGTACCGTGTTCATCCAGCGCGTCGGCCGGGACTCCCGCGAATCCCAGTGAGAGTTGGTTCACGCTTTGCTGGCTCCCAACGCTGGTTTGATTCGAGTACCCTCTCGGCGGTCACAGACGCCGCATAAAGGATTTTGCGCACATGGCGCACAGCAAGGAAATTGAAACCTACCGGGAGCGCCTTCGACAGGGCTGGTGGCGTAAGCCGGCGACCCGCTTTGTGATCTTTTCTCGCGCTCGCTCGGGCAGCACGCTCCTGGTCGACCTGATGAACTCCAGTCCGGATTTGTTTTGCGACGGTGAACTGCTCGTCGAGCGGCCGCTTTTTCCCCGCGAGTTCATTTGCTCTCGTGCCGCGGTGCGCCGGGAGTCAGTCTTTGGCTTTAAGCTCCTGTCATACCAGATGTTCCAGGTGCTCCCCGAGCGGTATCGCTTCAGCCTCCTGCCCTGGCTTAGCCAAAATCAGGGTTACCGCATTATCTACCTTCGGCGCCGGGATACGCTGGCCCAGGAGGTATCTAACGTTCTCGCTCACCAGCGCAAGCTCTTTCAACATCGATCGGGTCGAGGCGATGAAGCACTGAAAACGCAGGAGCTGGACATCACCAGGCTTATGGGCTGGCTCGGGGGGAATCTCCGCTACGCGGAATACGAAAATCAGATTCTTGAAAATCTAGACCACCTCAGCCTGGTCTACGAAGACGACCTGCTTGATGGCCAGCGGCACCAGCAGACGCTGAATCAGGCGCTTGACTACCTCGAACTCGACCCGTGCGAAGCCCGCACAAGCCTCGAAAAAATCAGCGTCCGGCCGTTGCGTGAGTCACTATCGAACTATGAGGAATTGCTCGACGCAGTGGCCGCGAGTGAATATGCCTATCTTTTGGAATCGCACACCTGATCATTGCTGGAGAGTCGGGTGATCGTTCCGACTGCGAGACACTCAGACCGCCCATAGATGAAAGGCTTGCTTTCACGTCCCGTCGACTCAGCGAGGTGATCCGTTGGTGGTCGCGTCGCCTGTCGTTGCATTTCTGCTCCTGACGCCAGGAATGCGAATCCTGTGAGGCCAAGGTCAAACAGGAGCGACCGTCATTCACTATCGCGGGGCGCGATCATGCGTTGGACGATTGAACGAATGACGGTACACAGCAAACTTGGAGTGCCACCAGAGACCTGAGGCCCTACAATCCGGGCGAAGGGTTTCCACATGGATCGGGAATGACATACCCATTGATCGACTCCATTGAACGCAACAGAACCCGTGGGGTAAATCAGGAGTGCGAGCCCGATTACGCCATGACACTCTTCATGATGTTTCGATCGACTCAGATCAGGTGCATGCCATCCAGAAGTAATAAATGCAGGTCTGCGGTGCGGCTTTCCGTACTGGGCGCGTTACTGTCTGCCCCGTTGCCGCTGTGGGCGTCGGAGGTGGATGTGCCCTCCGGAAGTTGGCGGCCCGCTTCCACTTCCATCTATCTTGGTGCTGGAAACGAGTACAAATTTCGCGATGCCCTCGCGTTCCGGTACGAGTCGGCCCAGGAGACGATGGTCTCGCTGACCTTCGATTGGCACCTGGCGGATCGCAATCCGTTCAGCCGTGCCGCCGCATGGCTCGGCGCCACCCTGGAACCGGCCGTGCTCCTGGGCTACCGGGACGACCGGCAGCAGGACCTCGATATCTACGAGTTGGCGCTGTACGCCAATCTTCGCTGGTCTGACTTTCCCTGGAACGACAGGCTGCCAACCACGATTGCGGTGGGCTGGGGTGCCTCCTATACGAGCGACATTACCGCGAACGAGGCCGAGGATGCGGTCGAGGCACCTCCGGACGAGGGGCCTCAGCGCTGGCTCAACTATCTGGTCGTGGAATACGGTTTCTCACTCCCCCACGATCCACGCTGGCAGTTTTTCTATCGCCTTCACCACCGCTCCGGTGCTTCGGGCCTGTTCGCCTCCCATGAAGTGGGGTCCAACGTCATGGGACTCGGCGTCAGGTACAGCTTCTAGCGCGGGGGCGATGGCGCTTAGAGACCTCCTGTGGATGCTTTCGAGCGTTACGATCAGAAAATGGATCACCTGAGCAACAACGGACGGGTGTCCGCAACGCGCCCGCTGATCGCCCTGATCCTGTCGGTCTTCGCGCTGACCGCCGCTCTGCGACTGTACCTGGCGCTTTCCCTCGACCTGTTCGGCGACGAGAGCTTCTATCGCTGGGAGTCCCAGAACCTCGACTGGGGCTACAGTGACCTCCCTCCGCTAACGGCGCTTGCAATACGACTGGGTACGCTTCTCGTCGGGGACTCCACGCTGGGCACACGCTTCATCTTTCTGCTGTCGGGCCTGGCGCTGCCCGTCGCGATACTCTGGCTGGCGCGACCCGTCACCGGACAGCGGCAGGCGTTGATCGCTGCGGGACTCAGCCTGCTGGTCCCGGTTACGGCCACCATGGGTGTCCTAGCCATTCCCGATTCCCTGCTGCTCACGGAGTGCTGTCTCGTCCTGGCGGCGCTGGAGCGTGCGTGTCGCACGCAGCACACGCGCTGGTGGGTGTTGGCCGGCCTGTTGATGGCCGTGGGGCTCACCACTCATTACCGTTTCGTCTTTCTGCCGGTCGCCCTGGCGTTCGCGTTTCTCGCCTTCCCCGTGCTCAGAGTGCAGCTGCGCCAACCTGGGCCGTGGATCGCAGCCGGGATCGCGTCGCTGGGCTTGCTGCCTATCGCGATCTTCAATCTGGGCAATGACTTCGTGGCCATTGCTTTTCATTTCTCCGGACGACATCCCTGGGCTTTTCACGCGGAGGCACTCAAGCATCCCCTCCTGCAGGCCGGGGTGGTGTCTCCCCTGCTCTACGGTCTGATGCTATGGACACTTTTCACCGCGCTGCGCAGCGGCTGGCGCGGCAATGTGCCCCGGGCACTGCTGGCATCGGTTTCACTGTTCTACATTCTCGGGCTCACGTTGCTGGCGCCCTGGGTGGACCAGACCAGCACCACTCTGCACTGGGCCTGGTTCGGATACGTCCCGATGCTGGTGTTGCTGCCCGAGCGCCTTGAGCGCCTGTGGCAGGGCAGCCGCCTGGCACGCGGTTTCGCGGGCGCCGCCCTTGGACTAGCGGCCCTGTTTGTCGGCGGCGCCTTCCTGGGTCTGCTAGCCCCCCTGCACTACGACAGCATTCCCGAGTCACAGCGCGACAAGGTGACTTTGCGAATGGTTGGCTGGGAGGTCCTGCGACGGGACGTAGCGGGGCATCACCGGTCCGGCGAGGTCATTTACACCAACAACTACTACGTCGCGGCGCAGCTGCAGGAGAGACCGTTCAGCGAGGGCCGGATCTACGTGCTGGATCACGACAAGACCCACCGCGACGGGCGGTCCGTGCAGCTCGATCTTTGGCGGGTCAGCGAACGCTTTCTGCCCGATGAATCCGCCACTACGCTGCTGGTGATCGACTACTCGGATGTGCGCTGGGAGGTCTATCGACATATCGATACGCTGTGCCAGAAGTTCCACCGCATCGAAACGCTGGATGAGCTTTCCTACTACGACGGTCGTCGCCGCTTTGGTATCTACCGCGCCGAGGTGAGCGACGAGGCTCCGCGGTACCCGGCGCAGGACGCCAGCGATTTCTGCCTGCCGCCCCTCATCGGCCTCACCGCCGGCAATGTGAGCTTCCGTCGGGCCAACAGCGGCGAGATCCAGCTTTCCGGCTATGTATTGGCGCAACCCGAGGGCATCGCGGCCTTCCGCTTTCGCATTGACGGTCGGGAGTACGAGGGGCTGTCCGGGATTGAGCACCCGCGGGTTGACGCCATACTCAGAGACAACATCAGAGACCCCGGCTATCCCAACATCCTCTATTACGCAACGTTCGACACCCGCACATTGCCCAACGGCCGCTACGACATGGAGTTTATCGGCGTCAGCAACTGGGGTAGAGAAGAGGTTTTTGCCCGCCGCAAACTGATCATCGAGAACCCACCTGAATAAGGCCAGACAGCGAAAGCCGAGGTTTTTCGTTCTGATACCGGTCGTGATCCAAGGTGAGCGCTCGGGGAGGGCGCGGGTGGTTTCCAGCCGCTGAAAATCAGGGCCCGGGTCGGGAACGGCTGAAGCCCGGTTGCCAGGCTCAGCGCCGCGAGAAGGGCAATCCCCGAAACCGGTTTCTGTCGCACTCATCGCTGCGTCCGCACTTTACTGGCCGCGTGCGTATTCTCAGCGTATCCTGAGCTGCGCGTCAGCGGGAAGGGCAGGGGATGCAGGTCTCGGAATTATTCGCGGAACTGCGCGATCGGCATCTTTATCGTGTCGCTGCATTCTATGCCGCCGGTGGTTGGCTGCTGCTCCAGGTCGCGGACGTGGTGGCCGAGAGTTTCGCCTGGCCCGCGTGGGCCATGCGCGGTCTTATCCTGCTGGTTATCGTCGGTTTTCCCGTGACGCTGCTGGTATTCTGGTTTCTCGACGAGGTTGAGCATCCGGACGATCCCGACAGCGATACGGCCGATGCGGATATCCCTGAGCAGGACGCTCAGCGGCCGGGTCTCATCGTTCTGCCCTTCGACTGCTTCTCCGATCGGCGCGAAGACCGCTGGGCCGCCGATGCTTTGACCGAAGACCTGACTGCGCTTCTCGCGCGATTCTCCGAGTACGCGCTGCTGGCTCGCAATACGGCCTTCGCCTACCGCGGTGGCGATATCGACGTGCGCAGGCTGCATCGCGAGCTCGGCGTGCGCTACGCCCTCGAGGGGAGCCTCCGCCGCCTGCCCAACGGTCTGCGTGTGACGGCGCAGCTGCTCGATGCGCGCGAGGGCACGCACCTCTGGGCCGAGCAATACGATCGCCGCGACGATGAGCTGCATGAGCTCTACGGCGAGGTCTGTCGCGCGATTGCGCTGCATCTTGGTATCGAGCTGTCGCGCGCGGAGATGAAGCTTTCGAAGCTCACGCCACCGTCCCAATGGAGCGCCTGGGAGCTGTACCAGCAGGCGCGCGGAAGTCTACACTTCGGTGGCTGGAGCCAGAGAAACTTCCAGGATGCGGCTGCGACGCTTCGCGAGGCGATAAGCAAAGATCCCGAGTTTGCGTCCGCCCGGGCGCTCCTGGCTCTGATCCTGGCTCTGGGTTACTGGGCCCACCTTTTTCCGGATCGCGAGACCGCCTACGAAGAAGCCCTGGCGTCCGCCGAGCGCGCCATCGCCATGGCGCCGGAGTCCTCCGAGGTCATGGGCTTTGCTGGCTGCGCCCTGTCTGATCTCGGACACGACGAGCGAGGCATTCCCGTTATTGAACGCGCCATTGAGCTGAATCCAGCCAACGGTCAGGCCGTCGCCGCCCTCGGTGCGGCCAAGGTGCTATCGGGTCGCCTGGAGGAAGGCATCGCCGATCTCACGCTCGCCGTTTCCATAAGCCCTGCGGACCCGGGCCTGGCACCTTGGTCTACGATGCTGTCCATCGCGCAGACGTACCTGGGCAATGCGGCCGATGCGACCCAGTGGGCCGACCGGGCCTGCAAGGCGGACGCGCGCTACTTCGGTGGATTTCTTGCCAAGGCGGTTGCGAAAGCGAGCCTGGGTGAGCTGCCGGGGGCGCAGGCGGCCCTGGAGGAGGCGCGCAGGCTCAATCCCAGGCTATCCGCCCAGGCCGCCTCCGCACTGATCGGCGCCCCCGCCTGGGAGGAACTCGCCAAAGCAGGTATTCGCCTGCCCATGGAGACCTGATATGGGTGTGGGGCGCTTCCGGCCTGGAGCCTGAGGGGATGATGTCGAGATCTCCGCACGCGGGTCTCGGACAGGAGCGGAGAGACTGCAGCTGCTCAATCGATACGCCCGCCGCCCCGACAAGCTATAGTGCCAACGCCGCCGCTGGCCGCTAATGCCGTAATAGGGTCCCGCCATGAGAACGATCACGCTCCCCACCGTACTTGTTTCGGTGCTCTTTCTCACCAATGGCTGTAGCGAGCCAGATGTCCCAACACCGCCTCCCCCCGCGGTGCAATTCCGCACCGTTGAGATGCGCGAGGTGGCTACTACCTTCGAATTCGTGGCGCGTACCCGGGCCCGGGAAGACACGGCGATACGCGCCCAGGTGTCGGGCACGATCACTGAACGGAGTTTTCAGGAAGGGCAGTATGTCGACAAAGGTGACCTGCTGTACCGCATCGATCCTCGCCCCTACGAAGCGGCACTGGATTCCGCTCGCGCCGACCTCTCCCGCGCGCGCACGAATCTGGAGGTGTTTGAGCGGGATCTGGCGCGCGGCATTGAGCTGCAGCCGGACGGTTTCATCAGCGCCTCGGAGATCGACAAGCTTCGCGGCAACCGTGATTCCGGCGTCGCGGCGCTCGAGGTCGCGCAAGCCGCTGTGGATAAAGCGGAAATCGACCTGGGCTTCACCGAGATCCGCGCACCGTTTGCCGGACTGACCGGCCGCTCCCAGTTGAGCATTGGCGACCTCGTCAGTCCCAGCAGCGATTCGCTTGTGACGCTGGTGCAAAACGACCCCATGCTGGTGGACTTTGATATCAGCGAACAAACGGTGGCGCAGAGCCTGCTCGAGGATCAGGAGCGCTCGCTCCGGGGCGAGGATCCGATCACCTACACGCCTCGCCTGCAGCTCGTTAACGGGCAGTTCTATCCGCTTCCGGGCACGATTGAGTTTGCCAACAATCGCATCAATCCTACGACCGGAACGATTACCGTGACCGCACAGTTCCCCAATCCGGACAACCTGCTGCTCTCCGGCCAGTTTATGCGGGTCTTCGTCCAGCGCGGCCTCAAAGAGGAGCGACTGCTCATTCCCCAGTCCGCGGTCATGGAAGACATGCAGGGACGCTATGTCTACACCATCGATCCCAAGGACATTGTAGGCCGGCGTAACGTCAGCCTCGGTCAGCGAGAGGGCGTCGACTGGGTGGTCGAGGCCGGACTTGACCAGGGCAATCGCGTCATCGTCAACGGTGTGCAAAAGGTACGCCCCGGTATGGCGGTTGCCGCCACGGAGGTCACCGCGGCCCCCTACACAGAATCGGACGCGCCGGTTAAGCCATGATCAGCGAGACCTTCATCCGGCGACCGAAGCTCGCCATGGTGGTGTCCGTGGTTATCGTTCTATGCGGACTGATCTCCATTCCTCTTCTGCCCGTCGCGGAATTTCCGGACATCACCCCGCCGCAGGTGCAGGTGACCGCAAGCTACCCCGGCGCGAACGCGCAGACTCTGATTGACTCCGTCGCCGGGCCGATCGAGCAGCAGGTGAACGGCGTTGAGGGCATGCTCTACATGCAGTCCACCAGCGCCAACGACGGTTCCTACACCCTCAATGTGACCTTTGACTTCGGCATCGACGAAGACCAGGCCCAGGTCAATGTGCAGAACCTCGTGAGTCAGGCGGAGCCGCTGCTGCCCGAAGAGGTCACGCGGCAGGGCGTGATGGTGAGCAAGCAGTCCACGGACATGCTTATGATCGTGAACGTCTACTCGCCGGACGATTCCCTGAGTCCGGAGTTCATATCGAACTACGCCACCATCAACATTGCCGATCCCCTTGCACGCATCAACGGCGTCGCCCAGGCGAGTAACCTCGGCGCCCTGGATTACGGGATGCGCATCTGGCTCGACCCGGATCGCATGGCGAGCCTGGGACTGACCACGGACGATGTGGTTGGCGCGATCCGGGAGCAGAATGTGGAAGTCGCGGTGGGGACTATCGGCGGAGCCCCGGTGCCCCAGGGGCAACAGTTCCAGTACACCCTGACCGCCAAGGGGCGGCTGCGCGACGTCAACGAGTTTCGCCAGATAGTGGTGCGTGCCGGCGGCGATGCGCGCATCGTATACCTGCAGGATATTGCCCGCGTTGAACTGGGTTCGCAGAACTACGCCTGGCGCGGTGAGCTGGACGGCAATCCCGCGGCCGTGCTCGCAATCTATAAGCTCCCGGCCGCAAACGCCCTCGGTGTCGCCGGAGACGTCTATGCCACGCTTGCGAGACTGAAAGAGGCCTTTCCCCAGGGCCTGGAGGCCGAGGTGCTCTACGACACCACGCGCTACATTTCCATTTCCATCAACGAGGTGGTCGTCACGCTGGTGCAGGCGGTGGGCCTCGTGGTGCTGGTTGTGTTTCTGTTCCTGGGCAGCTGGCGGGCAACGCTGATCCCCACGGTCACTATCCCGATCTCACTCGTCGGAACCTTCGCCTTCATGCTGGCGACGGGGATGAGCATCAATACGGTGTCGCTCTTCGGATTGATTCTGGCGATCGGAGTGGTGGTCGACGATGCGATCGTCGTGATCGAGAATACGGAGCGACACGTTCAGGACGGCATGTCGAGCTTTGACGCGGCGGTGCGCACCATGCGCGAAGTGAGCGGGCCGGTGGTCGCTACGACGCTGGTACTGCTCGCCGTGTTTGTCCCGGTGACCCTGATGCCGGGCATCAGCGGTTCCCTGTATCGTCAGTTCGCGATGACTATTTCCGTCGCGGTGGTGATTTCATCGATTACGGCGCTCACGCTGAGTCCTGCCCTGGCGGCGATTCTGATCGATCGGCGCCGCGAGCCCCGGGGGCTGCTCGGTGCCTTCGCCCGCTTTCTCGACACCGCAACGGTGAACTATCGGGGTATTGTCGCCAGCTCGGTTCGCCGTCTTCCGCTCACCATAGTGATCTATCTGCTGCTGATCGGCGGG
Source organism: Pseudomonadota bacterium (assembly GCA_038748515.1). GTDB lineage: Bacteria > Pseudomonadota > Gammaproteobacteria > Pseudomonadales > Halieaceae > Congregibacter. The sequence continues at coordinate 336,218 of JBCDIW010000001.1, read as the reverse complement.
ATTATCGCCCTGTTGCTGAGCCTGCCCACGGGCTTTGTCCCGGACGAGGACAAGGGTTCGTTTTTCGTGGATGTGCAGCTGCCGGACGGCGCATCCCTGGAGCGCACGGAGGCTGCCACGGACGAGGTCTTCGAGATACTTGCGGCGACTCAGGAAATCAACCACGTGGTTGCTGTGAAGGGCTTCTCCATTCTCAAGGGCGTTGCCAGTCCCAACAGCGCTCTCCTGATCGCCGTGCTGAAGGACTGGGATGAGCGGCCGAACCCCGAGCAGCATCAGATGGCGGTCCTCAGCCGGGTGCAGGGACAGCTCTGGGCGCTGCCGTCCTCCACGACCATGGTGTTCAGTCCACCGGCCATTCCCGGCGTCGGCAACGTATCCGGTCTCGACTATCGTCTGCTGGACAACCTGGGGGGCTCGCCGGAGCAGCTCTCCGCGGTAGCCCGGGGGATCGTCGGGCGCGCTAACGAGTCCCCGGCCATCGCCGCGGCCTTTACCAGCTTCCGTGCCGGTATTCCGATCCTGGATATCGAGGTCGATCGTGTTAAGGCCAAGGATCAGGGGATTCCGCTGTCCAGCGTTTTCGGATCGCTGCAGGCCATGCTCGGCAGCCTTTACGTCAACGACTTCAATCTCTTCGGCCGCACGTTCCGTGTGATGATCCAGGCTGATGGTGACTTCAGGAACGACGAAGGTGATATCGGGCGTATTTTCGTACGCAATCGCAATAACGAGATGGTGCCCCTGTCCACGCTGGTATCAACGCGGCCCGGCCTTGGGCCAGAGATTCTCAATCGCTACAACCTGGTTAACTCCGTCACGATCAATGCTATTCCCGCTCCGGGCTACAGCGAGTCCCAGGCGATAGACGCGATGGCGCGGATCTCAACGGATATTCCCGCCGGCTACAGCTACGACTGGTCCGGTATCACCTTCCAGTCGCTGGAAGCTGGTAATCTCGCGCCGATAATCTTCGGCCTGGCCCTGATTTTCGTCTACCTGTTTCTCGTCGCCCAGTACGAAAGCTGGCTGATCCCCGCGGCGATTCTGCTCTCGGTGCCTCTGGCGCTGATCGGAGCCTTCGCCGGCCTCAAGGCTCTCGGCATCCCGCTGGACCTCTACGCGCAGATCGGCATGGTGCTTCTGATCGGCATATCGGCAAAGACTGCGATCCTGATTGTGGAGTTTGCGAAGGAACTGCGCGAGAAGGAGGGTCGGTCGATACTGGATGCCAGCGTAGAGGCGGCGGGTCTTCGTTTTCGCGCCGTGCTGATGACCGCCCTGTCTTTTGTCCTCGGCGTGCTGCCGCTGGTCCTCGCCACGGGCGCCGGGGCGGCGTCGCGCGTATCCATGGGGGCCACCGTGTTCTTCGGTATGCTGGCGTCGGCGGTGCTGGGCACCCTGATGGTGCCGGCGGCCTTTGCTGCGGTTCAGCGTTTCCGCGAACGGGTCAAGGGCTTCAGTGATGCCGCGGATGGGCCCGCCTGAGGAGTCACCATGGACGCGGTAGACAGTGGCATTTCGGCGCGGCCGGTTCCGCGTGAGGCCCCCCCGGGCCGGAGAACCCTGGCTGTCATCGACGCCTGGAAAAACTCACCGTGAAAGCGCTCCGATCCGCTATCAGCCATGCCATGGCGCCCTGGGTTTTGAAGGGTCGATTTCGAGTCGAAGACGCCCGGATTATTACCTCGTCGCCTCGGTCGGGGAGCACGCTCTTCGCACAGCTCTTTGGCATGGCAAAAGGGAGCTGTGTGCTTTTCGAGCCGCTGCATCTGGATGAGGTGCCCGAGGCGAAAGCCGCCGGTTTCGACTGGCAAACCTATCGAGATCCGGATCAGACCTGGGTCGAAGGTGAGCAGTTTTTTTCCCGCCTGTGGGAAGGACGGATCGTAAACCGCTGGATGCTCCGCGAGTCCGGCCCCCTGGGCGAGATGCTTGAAGCGGACACGCTCATCGTAAAGTTTGTGCGCGCCACACGACTGCTACCGTGGCTGTGCAATCAGTTTCCCGTGCGGCCTCCGATTCACCTCCTGCGGCACCCGTGTGGCGTTATCGCGTCCCAGCTACACCGCAGCTGGGTCAACCCGGGTAACCTGACAACGCCGGAATACCTGGAGCCTTTCCCGGCGTTCCGAGACCTGCTGCAAGGCTTGGAAACAGACGTGGAAAAACTGGCCGCATCCTGGGCTCTTGATCAGTTGCCCTGTTTGCTCTCCCGTACCCCTCATCCCTGGCGTTGTTTCACCTACGAGGAAATCCTTCTCCATACCGAGCGAACCATCAGTGAGATTGTCGAGGCCTGGGATCTGGACGTTGACATCACTTTGGTTGCGCAAACCATGGAGACACCTTCCAGTGTGGTGGGGGCCTCGGGCATCCAGGGACTGGACGGCTGGAAAGGGAAGCTGTCATCGCGGGAGGTCCAACAGATCATGCGGGTTATCAACGGCTTTGGTTTGGATTTCTACGATCTGGAGGGGCAGGTCGACTCTGACAGACTGCGCGATGCGGGCCTGGCCGAGCAAATCCGGCGCATGGGAAAAGACGGCTAGCCGGTCGGTCCGATGAAGCCTGAGGATCACGTGCGGACGCGATCACCTTGCGAGAGAGGAGTTACCGTCATGAAGGATGCCGTACGCCGCTACATCGCTGTGCGTGATAGCGCCACCGTCCTGGGACGGTTCTGCCGTGAGCTTGGCGCTTTGTTTGTACTCTTCCTGCTTGCCTCCTGCGCCGCTAACAACAGCGACGATCATGCCGCCGAGGTCGAACGAGAAATCGCGGCGGCACAGGCCAGCGCGGAAAGACGCGTTGCGGACGCGGAGCGCCGGGTCGCGGATGCTCGGTCTCAGGTGGAGGCAATCACGCGGGACAACGCGACGCTGCGCGAGGGGCAAAGGGAACTGCAGGGCGCCCTTCAAAGCGCCGAAGGTCGCGCTTCTGCTGTCGAAGCCAATCTGCAGCGCACGCAGCGGGCTGCGGATGCATCTCAGCGTGCTTTGAATGCGGCGCGACAAACCATCGATGAGCTCTCGCGGCGACCCGAAGTCGATACTGTTGTTCCGATTGATCAGTACGAGCAAACCGTGGTCCGCCTGGAAGAGACGGAAGCGGCGTTGCAGCGCGCCCGCGTCAGCGAAACGCCGGCCTACGACGTCCGATTTCGCGGTCCGAGTGCGATGGCCGTGGATGAACAGGTGGCGATCAGTGTCGAGGTATCCGTACCCGAGGAAGGCCTCGGGGGCGATGACGATGGGTTCCTCGGCCAGATTCCCGCCGTAAGCCAAACCCTTCGAGCGACGCTGCACGGCTCCAACTTTGAAATCGTTCAGGAAAGCGATATCCGGCAATCCATGGTTGCGGGGAAAGCGGTCTGGGATTTTCGAGTCAGGCCTCTCGTCGTCGGTGAACAGCAGCTGCATGCTTCGATCGCGCAATACGCGCCGGAAGATACGGATACGTCTCCGGTGCGCCTGCGCACAGACAGCTGGACCGTCAGCGTAAGCGTGGGGGCTGTCCCAAAGATCCGCACCGATATCGCGCGGAACCTGGGCAGCTTCGCGATTGCGATCATTACCTTCTTTGGGGGCATGATCGCGGAGTATCTGAGGCGCCGGTTCCTGCGTGGGAGTTCAGCCGGCGGCTAGAGCGTGGGAGTTCAGCCGGCGGCTAGAGCGTTGAAGTTCAGCCGGCGGCTAGAGATAGAGGCCGCCGTCCACGAAAACGAGCTGTCCCTGCACCATCGATGCCCCATCGCTTGCCAGCCAGCGCACGGCCTGCGTAACGTCAGCAAACTCAAGGCCTCGCCCGCTTGGATTCGCAGCCGCCGCGGCTGCCAGGCGTTCCTCGGCATTGGGGATTACGGCCCGGATGGCGGTTGTGTCCAATGGGCCGGCCGACACGGTGTTCACCCGGATGCCCCGCGGTGCCAGCTCCTTACCCAGGTAGCGCACCAGCGATTCTCCCAGGGCCTTCGATGCGCCGAGCGCCGAGTAGTTGGGTACCACGACGCTGCTGCCCCTGCTGGAGAGGAAAAACACGGTGCTGCCCCGACCCAGCAACGAAGAGGCTGCTTGAGTGACATAAAGCAGCCCGAGGCCGTTCAGCTTGACGGCGTCGGTGAAGCGGTCGGCGTCCATGTCGATCGCATCGCCGGCCAGGGGGTCGACCGCGGCGTGCACCACCTGGTCGAGGCGGTCGGTTTTAGAAGCCACTTCGCCGAGCACGGCTCGGGCGGCTTCAGGTGTTGCGACCGATCCCTTGATGAGGTGAGGTGTGCCACCGGCGGCCTTCACGGCCGCCGCGGCGGCTTCCGCCGCCTCGTCGTCGGCGTGGTAGTTGATAAACACATCGGTGCGGTCGGTGGCGAATTCCTCCGCGATTGCCCGCCCGATGCCTCGCGAACCGCCGGTGATAAGGATGGTCACAGCGCACCTCCGTTATCCTGATCGGTGGCGCCCATGGCGACGGACATCGTCACGCTGAAGCGCTCGATCATGGCGCCGGCGTCCGCGCGGACCTTTCCCCACTGCTCGGACTCCTCGGCGGCTTCCAGCGCTTCTTTCGAGTCGAAAGACATCTCCGCGACCCGGTAGAAGGCCGGATCGCCGCCTGCAAGTCCGTCCGAAGTTTTTGTCGTCAGAAAGCGGCGCATGTTGGGCACCGCGGCGGCGAGAGGGGCGTGCGTGCCGTTGTAGTGCGCCTCGAAGGCCTCGATATCTTCGTCGGTCGGCTTCGACCATACAGCGTAGAGCGTGTACATGATTGTCCTCTTATTATCGGCTTTTACGGGGGCGGGGCCGGGCGACCGTAACAAACCCATTTTTTCGATTCAACGCAAAGTCTGGGCATGGCCATCCATGTCTCTTCTTCGTGCTGCGATAGTGCGGTCTTTCGTAGGTGCCTCATCCTGACGCTACGTGGCAGACCGGGTCCCGCGTTGCCTGAGCGTCTAGCGAGGGCCTCGTTCAGAACCCGGACGACGAAGGAACTACGGGCGCAGCTCGAGCAGTACGGCGCCCGGTGGTCTGCCAGTGCTGGCTATGAAGGGATCCATGGACTGACGCAGCCGGAGTCGCGGCAAAGAGCAAGCGCGGCGCAGTCGGACCTAGCGCCGACCGTCGTGGCTTACCCCTCGATGCGCACCGGCATGCTGCGAACACCGCGCATGATCATCGTGTCCATGTAGTCGTAGCCCTCAGCCGCGAGGGTAAGTCCCGGAAGACGCCGCAGGACTTCGCCAATGGCGACCTGCCCTTCGAGACGCGCAAGCGGCGCGCCCATGCAGAAGTGCGGGCCGTAGTTGAAGGTGAGGTGGTTGTTCGGGGATCGGGTGATGTCGACGTGGTCAGGATCCGCAAAGGCGCGTGGGTCGCGATTGGCGGCGTTGATCATTACGAAAACGCGCTGCCCCGCCGCGAGTTGAACACCGTGCATGCGGTGACCGTTCGCGACCAGCCGGACCGAGGCACCGGTGGGGCCATCGTAGCGGAGGATCTCCTCGACGGCGCTAGCGATCAGCGTCGGCTCTTGCAGCAGACGCTGTTTTTCCCCGGGATTTTCCAGCAGGACGCGGACGCCGTTGCCAATCAGGTTGGTCGTTGTTTCGTGGCCGCCGAAGAGAAACAGCATGCACGTGCCGATCACCTCATCCTCGCTCAGGGCATCGTCTACTTCCCCCAGCGCCATGAGCTGGGAAATAAGATCCCTGCCCGGGCGTTGCTCGCGTTCGCGAATCGCCTCCCGGAAATAGGCCGCCATGGACGTGGCGCCGGTCTCGGCGAGATCGTACTTTTCCGGGGAAGTAGTCGCGCTGCCGATGAACAGCTGCATCTGGTTTGACCAGTCCTTCAGATCGTCCATGTCCTCTTCCGGCAGGCCGAGGAGGTCCATGATCACCATGGCCGGGAGGGGAAAGGCAAATTCCTGAATGAAGTCGAACTCCCGCTTGCCCTGCAGGCGGGCGATGAGTCTGTTCACCGATCGTTCTACGGCCGGACGCTGACCCGCTACGGTATCCGGCGTGAACACCGTCTTCATCAGCTTGCGCAACCGCGTATGCTCTGGCGGGTCCCGGAAAGCGACCCAGGTATTCAGATAGCGGATGAGCTGTTCGATCTTCGCCTGGCGCTGGGGAGTCTGGGATTCATAGAAGGGCGTGATGCGGTCTGCCGAAAAGTTATCGTTGCGAAGCACCGCCTTGGCGTCGTCGTAGCGTGTTATCACCCAGCTGCGAAGCGCCTCGCACCAGTAGACCGGGGCGTGATCCTGCAGCGAGCGCAACACGGGTATCGGGTCATTGATGGTGTCCTGATCCCGGGGGTCGTAGTGCACACTCCCTGCCGTTGTCGCCTTCCCGGTCGTCATGCCTGCCTTCTTGCATCACTCGTCGATGCTGGTACGTTTAAGCGCCGATAATAACGCACCGGGTGTATGCCGAGTGCCATAACACGAGGTTTCCCCATGGCCCTGGACGATACCCAGGTATTCCTCCCCGAGTTGTGGGCAAGCCACGCCCGTTTCCGCTCTGAAAAGACCGCACTGGTGTGTGGAGCCGACCGTCTCAGCTGGGCTGAACTGAACCAGAGCTGCAACCGGGTAGCCAACGCCTTGCTTGCCGCCGGCGCTGGCCGGCCTGCCCGCGTCGCGGTGCTGATGAACAACAGCGTGGATACGGCCGTGGTGATGCTCGGCGTCGTCAAGGCGGGCGCCTGCATGGTGCCCATAAGTACCATGCTTACCCCCGAGCAGGTGGCCACGATGCTTTCGGATTCCGGCGCGACCGTGCTTTTTGCGAGTGATGCGACCCGTACGCTTGCCGACGCGGCCCTTGAGCAGCTTGATGCCAGTCCCGATGCCAGTCCCCGTGAACGGGACGCGCGTCTCCTGGTCAGCGCCGGCGCGGCGGCGGGCGAGTGGCGGTCGCTTGATGACTGGATGAAGGGGGTGAGCGAAGGCGAACCGCCAGTGCGCTACGACCTTGGCGATGATTTCAACATTATCTACTCGTCGGGCACCACGGGCACGCCGAAGGGGATTGTGCAGACGCATCGGGCGCGGCAGCACTGGTCCTATTCCAATGCTCTGGAGCTGCGCATGGACCATGAAAGCGTAGCGCTCGCAACCACCTCGCTCTACAGCAACGGAACCTGGTTCATGCTGCTGCCGCCCCTGTTCGTCGGCGCTACGGTCGTGATCATGGATAGCTTTTCACCAGCGGGATTTCTCGAACTGGTCGCCCGGGAACGGGTCACCCATACGTTCATGGTGCCGACCCAGTACATCGGCGTGCTCGAAAGCCCGGCGCTCGATGCGGCCGACCTCTCAACGCTGCGCTATATGCTGTCCGCCGGTTCGCCGCTGCGCCAGGACACGAAAGACGCTATTCGCCAAAGCCTCGGCCCGGGCCTGTTCGAGCTCTACGGGTTTACCGAGGGTTTTGCCACGATCTGCCGTCCCGAGCAGCAGCACAAGCGCGGCTCCGTGGGAACGCCCGTCATCGGCTTCGACCTGCGCATTGTCGATGAAGACGGCCGCGAACTCCCGGCCAACGAAGCCGGGGAGATTGTCGGCTACGGCGGAGGCCTCATGAAGCACTACCACCAGCGCGAGGCGGAGACGGAGGCGGCAATCTGGCGGGACGAGCGGGGCCGCACGTTCCTGCGCAGCGGGGATATCGGCAAGTTGGATGAGGACGGCTTCCTGTACATCCTCGATCGCAAGAAAGACATGATTATCTCGGGCGGTTTCAACGTGTTCCCGAAGGATATCGAGGAGGTGCTTGGCGCCCACCCGGAGGTTTCCGATGTCACCGTGATCGGCGTTCCCGACCCAAAGTGGGGAGAGACCCCTCTGGCGCTGGTGATTCCGGTTGCGGGAAAGGAACCGGATACCCTGAATTTACTCGCATGGGCCAACGAGCGCCTGGCGAAGCAGCAGCGCGTTAAGGCGGTCGAACTGCGCGATGACTTTCCCCGCAACGCGCTTGGCAAGGTCATCAAGCGCGAGCTGCGGGCTCCCTATTGGGAAAAGCCGTGAGCGACGTCTACCTTGTCGGCGCCTTCAGTACGGTCTTTGGCAAGCGCCCCACAGACTCGGTCAAGGACCTGACGAGAGAAGCCTTTCTCGGTGCGCTGGCGGATGCCGGGTTCGCGGACGGCGGCACTATAGAGAGCTGCTGGTTCGGCAACTGCGGTATGTGGGTCGAAGAACAGGGCAGCATCCGCGGACAGGTCTGCCTGACGCCGCTCGTACGCGAGGGTCTATTCCCGGAGCGGGTCCCGGTGGTCAACGTCGAGGGCGGCTGTGCCACGGCCTCCATGGCGCTGAACGGCGCCTGGAAGGACATAGCCGCCGGTACCGCGGACGCGGTGTTGGCGCTGGGTGTGGAGAAAACCTTCTATCCAGATAACCCGGCGCAGTCGGCGCGCCTGTTCGAGGGCGGCATTGATCAGTACGACAAGAACGAGTGGCGCGACTACTACGCCGCTGCGGGGAAGGTCGCCGGCAAGGCCTTTGAACCCGGACCGAACCGGTCCATCTTTATGGACACCTATGCGATGCAGGCCTGCTATCACATGCAGCGCTTCGGCACGACGCCGGCCCAGATTGCGGCGGCGGCCGCCAAGAACCATTGCCACGGCGCCCTGAATCCCCGGGCACAGTACCGCTTCGAGATGACCGTGGAGGAGGTGCTCGCCGATCGCGAAGTTTCCTGGCCCCTGACCCGCGCCATGTGCGCGCCCATTGGGGACGGCGCCGCGGCAGCGCTACTGGTTTCGGCCCGGCGTCTGCGCGAACTGCCGCCTCCGGTTCGGGAGCGCGCCGTGCGCGTAGCCGCGACCACGCTCTCCGGCGGCAAGTATCGAGCCCTGGACGAGCCCGGTCTCAGCCGTGTCGCTGCGCAGAAGGCCTACCGGCAGGCCGGTCTCGCTCCCGCGGCTATCGATGTTGCCGAGGTTCATGACGCGACCGCGTTCTGCGAGCTCTATCAAGCAGAGATGCTGGGTTTTTGTGAGGAGGGGAAGGGCGGCACTTTCGTTGAGAGCGGCGCGACCCGCCTCGGTGGAAGCCTGCCCATCAATACCTCTGGCGGGCTTGTCTCCAAGGGGCATCCCGTGGGTGCGACGGGTCTGTCTATGATCGCGGAACTCACCGAGCAACTCCGGGGCGAAGCCGGCAATCGCCAGGTACCCGGGGCGCACACGGCCCTGGCGGAAAACGGCGGCGGCGTGGTGGGCTTCGACGAGGCGGCCTGTTCCGTCGTGATATTGCAGCGGGCCTGACTCTTCGGCATCAGCGAACCCTTATAGGATCTTACGGAGCGGTCATGGAATCGTGGGGTAGCTTTCGTGTAGCCCAACCTGTCCCGCTTGCCCCGGAGTTTCTAAACGGTATGCCACAACGGTAGCACTGATCGGGGCGTACGCAGAATTCCCTGAGACCAATTGTGTGACGTTACCGGCTGTCGCTGGACTTTGCCCATCTGGCGGCGATTCGCAAAGCGCTAAGCTGACCGGTAGCAGACTCGGTCCGACGCCGACACTGGAAGTGAGCAGTCGACAGCGCAGACGCCTTTAGACACGGCTACACCGTGCACGTATATGTGTGTGCAAAGGCCCGTACTGTGGAATGACAAACAGTGCCGTCATGACTACAGCGGGCGAAGCAAAGGCGAAGACAAGCACAAGCTTAAGAATAGTGTGCGTCAGTTATCTTTACATCGTCGTCTCGTGGCTCAATGGCGCGGGTCGGGTCTCGACTGATACACAACGAACTTTGGAAGCCTGGCATCAAAATTGCGAACCACGTCACACGCCCACGCAAAAAGAGGAAAGCGCACGTGAAAGTAAGCTCAAGTAAGGTGGCTACAACTGCGGGAATTATGTGCCTCGTTGTTGCAGTTCTCTTTCCCGTAAGCTCGCAAGCGTTCCCGATCACTATCAATGCGGGCGAGTCTTTTGGCCTGAACTTTACCGCGCCGGTAGCTGCCCCAAACGTAATTGGTTTCTCGAACGGTTTTTCGGGTGACGCGATTTTCACGACTTACGATGACCTAAATCTAGCTGGGCCCGTAGTTGAGCTGCTGGGCACCAGTTCACTTTTTGATACCGGCCTAAGCGCCTATGACGACGGAGCGTTTTCGATGCTTATCACAGCGGTATCGCCAAGCTTTACTTTGTTTTCCTTCAACGCAGACTGGCGCAATGACGCATTGCCGCAGAACTTTTTGGATGTGAGCGCGACCGTCTTTGAGGTCGTCCCAGCCCCAGCCACCCTCGCGTTGTTTGGCATTGGTCTGCTCGGCATCAGGCTTCGCCGCAGTACCTAGCAACCAGCCGGCGGCGGCGTGGTGGGCTTCGACGAGGCGGCCTGTTCCGTCGTGATATTGCAGCGGGCCTGACTCTTTTGCATCAGTGAACCCTTGCGAATCTAACGGAGCCAGAATCTTACGGAGCGGTCATGAAATCGCGAACCTGGCGCTAAGGCGTCCGGGCGTCCGCCGCCTTCAAAAGCGGTATGTTCAAACCGGGTCCCATGGGAATATCGCCCGCGTCAATCGGGTTGGTCCCTGCATCGAGCTCTTCCGGGTCCGAGAATCCATCTCCATCGGAGTCCCCAGCGTTCGGATTTGTGCCTAGCTCCAATTCTCGGTTGTTTCCAATGCCATCTCCATCACTGTCTCTACTTTCAGAGGGATCTTCTGGGAACGCATCTTCGTTGTCGGGCGAGCCATCGTTGTCGAAGTCGTCGGGAAATGCGTCGCGATGGTCCTGCAGGCCGTCGCCGTCGGTGTCGGGCACGATTTCGGCCAAAGTGTTGCAGCCCGTTGCATTTCCAGCGAGTAAAACCCCATCGGGGCCACTCCTCAAATCCGGTACATCGCCGCTCGAGGGACCACTATCCCCATCATCCACATTGTCGAGAAGGCGCTGCATGGGGCTGCAATCGCTCAGGGAGTCATTGTTGAAAAGGAGGATGCGATCTGCCTCGATCAGACTTGAGAGTCCGGAGATATCCGACAGTAGAGGCAGGCGGTCCAGGAAAATAGCGCCAGGTATGCTGTGCAGCTGAGAGAAAGCGGTAATCGATCGGAGTCCGCGCGCTTCGAAAATCTCAATGGTCTCCACACTATTAAGTGCGCTAAAACCTGAGATGGACACTAAGCGCTCTGGGCCCGTGCCGTTTACCTCGAAGCGTCCGCGAATCGTTTGCAAACCGTCGAATCCACCGTACTCGGTAAGTGTATTGGCACCGATGAGGCGCAGGCCACCGGTAATCTCTTTCAATGCCGGCCAACCCAGAAGACGGTCAGGGAGATCCGAGTTTGCATCAAACGCGAGATTCCCGATGACTTTCTCTACCGAGGAGAGACCAGTGAGCGAAGTCAGCGAAGCAAGACCGAAGAGAGGTGAAACCAGCGTCAGCTGAGGGCATCCAGCGGTGACGTTGCTCGGGAAGGAATCAACGACACTTTGCTCGTAGCTATCGCGAGCAAAGCTGACGCTGCACGGCTGAACCAGGTCACCCCATTCGAAACGTATGCTGCGCAGATACATTCCGCCGACCGCTGCGCTCGTTCCATCACCAAAGTTCACGCGCAGCAGGGTGTCGTTCGAAATCGTATGCGGCACCACATTGCTAGCTACGCCGTTCATGCTCAGTACAGCCACGCCGTCTACCCTCAACAGCTCTAAATCGATATAGCTTGTGTTTTCGTCGTTAGCGGAACCGACGCGCAAGTCAGGATTCGTTGACTCCAAAAAATTTACACGTGTTTGTGAAGCAAACTTACCGAGAGTAAGTACATAGCGTTGCTGTCTGTCAGCAACCTCCAACAGAGTTCCAGGGCCAGCATCTCGATTCGCACCAATCACACGTAGACGAGCCGAAAGCCGAAAATCCGATGTCGCATCAAAGCCGGGCAGGTCGGCGGAATCCAGTTCCCAGCGCGCCCGACCCGAACCGTCTACGTCACTGATTTCCCAGACGGGTATGTTAAACACCGGATCGGTAACTGATGCATTCACATCCACTGAGCCTGAACCAGTTTCCGCCCAGCCGTTCAGCGCAGGATTAGCGCCGTTGGCCGTACTCCTGGAAAGCGGTTCATCGGGAGCCGGCTGCGCGGCCAGGTGGCTGGGATCAAGACCGAGAGCAGCGATCAGGACAACGCAGAGGGCAGCGCGAAGAGAGGCACACCGAACGTTCCATCTTGAGGCTCTAGCGAGCCTGCTTACTGGCAGGAATTTCATTGCGGTGTGGAGTTCGTTTCGCTGTACTCGCTCCAATTGTAGTTTAAACCATCGGGTGATTCGGACAGCGACGTGCCAATACACCCATTGGTTACTTGCTACTGCTCGATAGCAACGGGCATGGGCTGGCTCTTTTTTAACACGACCCCAATTTTCGTAGATGCCTTCCTCGGTGCCGATCCAATACGGCATCTGTCAGCAGTAGTCTTTTGTCGAGCACATACGACCGGCCGCTCTTTGCCGCTCGTTGCCTTTGAGCCTATGGCCCGAGCACAGCTAGCAACGTCCGTATTCGCTTGCGGCCGCGCTCCGATGCGGTGCTGCCCGCGCCGCGGGAGCGACCGCTACTCCGTGATGATGACCTCACCGCGCGACGTCCGCTCGTGGACGATTACCCATGCGCGAGCGTCTGCGCGTTGCAGCACGTGTGTGAAGCCGCCCTTGATCGTCTCGTGGGGAAACACGTGCGTGAAGTTGCCGACCGCTAGCGCCGTATCGCCATCGACCAGGCGCGTCTCGATACGATCGATGGTGAAGCGCCCCATGCGCTCTGGATCCGGGTAAGTCGCGCGGAAGAGCGTGTCCAGCGCACCCCAGCCCTCGACGATCGTGTTGCCGAAGGCAAGCCGTAGTGAGTCGTCCTGCTTGTAGCGCGCCAGATAGCCGGTCATGTCGCCGCGATTCCAGCGCTCCTGCAGCGAGTGGATGACCGCTTCGGCCGCGTCCCGGTCGGCTTTGTCGGGCGCTTGCGTTTGGGCGAAGGCGGCAAGACTGAGGTGGCAGCCGAGCAACAGCGCCAGGATTTTTCGCATGATTTCGTTCGTTGTTGTCATGGTTGTCATTGCCTGCAGAGGTTCATCGAGCGGTAAAGCCACCGTCGACCACGTGATTCGAGCCCGTGATAAAGCTGGCCTGATCAGAGAGCAGATAGACAACGAGGGAAGCGACCTCCGCAGTCTCGCCCATCCGATCGAGCGCGTGAGCGCTTGCCATTTCGGCTCTTGTCTCCTCGTCGAGACTGTTTTTCACAAGCTCGGTGGCGATGAATCCCGGCGCGACGCTATTCACGCGAATGCCGTCGGCGGCGTACTCAAGAGCCGCTGCTTTGGTTATTCCCAGGACAGCGTGCTTGGACGCGACGTAGGCGTTGGCGTCGACGAAGCCCACAGTCCCCAGGATCGATGCCATGTTGACGATGGCGCCGCCGCCATTCCCCTGCATGGCGGGAATCGCGTAGTGCATGCCGTAGAAAACGCCATGCAGGTTGACGTCGAGGACTTTATGCCACGCCTCGATGGCGTAGTCGCCGAGAGGCTCCATCGGACCGGCGACACCGGCGTTGTTCACCAGCATGTCGAGCCGACCGGTGTGTTCCACCGCAAAGGCAACCATGGCCTCGACCTCTTCGTGTTTGGCCATGTCTACCTTCACGGCCAGAGCGCCGTTCCCCAGGGATGCGGCTGCCTGACTGGCGCCGGACAGATCGATGTCCGCCACGATCACCGTCGCACCGGACTCCGCCAGGGCTTCTGCGATGGCATAGCCGATACCGGTGGCAGCACCGGTGACAAGCGCCGTTCTTCCATCAAAACGCAGATTCATAAGTTAGTTCTCCTGGGCATTCTCGAGTGCTCCGTGCTTCGATACTTGATTCGCGCTCCGACGTTCCCTGGGCGCCTTCTTTTGTCGTGAGGCGCCATTGACGGAACCCCGATTCCTGTTACCTTTTCCGCTGCGCTCAGTCGACCAAGCAATAACAAATCGAGCACGGAGTCCCCATGGAACGAGCCCCAGGTACCGCCTTCGATACAACGCTGTGGGCGGTGATCCTGCTCTGGCTCCTGGTTACGCTGGCCAGTTTTTTCATGCCGTCCTTTATGCCGCCGAATACGGCCCGATTCATCAACGTTGCGCTCCTCAGCGCGTTTACCCTGCTGCATGGAAGTCGGCGCTATGGTGCGGGCATCGCCGTGTACTTTCTGATCGCCGTTGTGGTGACCAACGTCTTCGAGAACATGAGCATCATCACCGGCTTCCCCTTCGGCGCCTATCACCACACCGCCGCCATGGGACCACAACTCTGGCACGTACCCATAATTGTCGGACCGATCTTCGCGGTCGCGGGCTACATCGCCTGGGTCATCGCGGGGATACTTCTGGGCGACGTGTTCTCAACTCCCCGCGGTGCCGCCTTCGGGCGATCCATCATTGCGGCCTTTCTCACGACGTCCTGGGATCTGTGCGTGGACGCCATCGGCGGCACGGCCAACCGCGATTGGGTCTGGGCGAACGGTGGTCCATGGTTCGGCGTCCCGTTGCTGAACTTTTTCGGCTGGATGCTGACCATGTGGGTCACGTTTCAATTGTTTGCCCTGTTCCTGACAAAGCGGCAACCGCCAGAGGAAATCCCGGCCAACGCTGCGTACTGGCGCCAGCCCGTCGTCTACTGGTTGCTCATTGGCCTGCAATTTCCGCTCCTTGCGTTCATCGTTCCCGCAGCTCCTCTATCCGATCCGACGGGGCAAACATGGGGCTCCGGTGACCTCTTCCAAAGCATGGCGCTGATCAGTGTGTTCACCATGATTTTTACCGCGCTGCTCACCTGGCTGGTCCTGGCGCGCCACACGCAACGTGCCTGAATGCCCAAAGCGTTCGAGCCTTGAATAGCTGGTCCGCAAAGTCCAGTAGATGCACACCACTCCACTCCCGGGGCGCGGCTTCATTGTTCGTTACGCCAGCCGCGTCGCCCACGGCCGCCGCCAAGTCCAGCCCGCACTCGCTGTTTGAGCAGAGCCGGCGGACGAAACCGCTCCCCGTAGGACTCCTGCATGATTTCCTGGGCTTCGACGCACAGGTCCGCGGTCACCGCGTCCATCAGCTCGAAGGGCCCCATGGCGTGACCTAGTCCAAGCCGGCAGGCGGTATCCAGATCCTCTGGAGTGGCGACGCCCTCCTCAACGAGCTTGACCGCCTCGATAACGAACGCATGCAGCATGCGATTGACGGCGAAGCCCGTAACGTCCTTTATGCGGATGGGCACCTTCCCGGCGTTGGCGCACAGCTCCATCACCCGCTCCACCGTTTCCTCCGAGGTATCAAAGGCGGGGATGACTTCCACGAGCTTCATGCGCGATACCGGCAAAAAATAGTGGGTCCCGATAAAGCGCGGTCGCCGCGTCTCGGACACGTAGCGGGCGAGGGTGGAAATAGGGATGGTCGAGGTATTGGATGCGAAGATACAGGATTCGACGCATAGTTCGTCCAAGGCCTTCAGCACTTCGGCCTTGACGCCCTCGCGCTCGAACACCGCTTCCACCACGAGCTCCGAGTCACTCATAGCCTCGAGCTCCGTGGCCGAGTGAATGCGACCCAGCGCCTCTTCGGCGGTCTGCGGTTCCAACAGACCGCGCTTGATACCCTTGGCCACCAGTTCCCTGAGGATACTCAGCGCCCCGTCGAGAGTTTCCTGATCACGATCCACGAGCGCCACATGGCAGCCCGTCATCGCGTAGACGAAGGCGATTTCCCTGCCCATGAGTCCAGCACCCACGACGCCCATCTTCATCTGCTTCCCTCCAATTCTCGATTCCTGGTCCAGGCGCGCTCCCCGCTATGCCGGGCTCACCGCCCGAAGACGGCGCTGCTCGGCGGCGTGCACCGGCGCGCTACAGATCCTCCGGTGGGAACATGCTGTGCGCGGCTCTCTCGTCAGCTTCCGCCAGACTGAGGAAGTCCGCTCGCGTGCCCGTACGCTCCGGATCCATCTCATTGACACGCCGCAACTCAAGGCGGCCGATCTGGTTGCGGTGCACCTCATCGGGTCCGTCCGCCAGTCGCAGCAGCCGGGCCGTGGCGTAGGCGGAGGTCAGGTTATGGTCGCTGCTGGTGCCTCCACCGCCGAACGCCTGGATCGCCCAGTCGATCACCTGGCAGGCCATGTTGGGGGCCGCCACTTTGATCATGGCGATCTCCCGGCGGGCCTCTTTGTTGCCGACCTTGTCCATCTTCCAGGCCGCGTGCAGCGTGAGCAGGCGGGACTGTTCGATCTGGATGCGCGCCTCGGCGATACGCTCGAGGGAAACGGACTGCATCGCCACGGAGCCGCCGAAGGCCTCCCGGGCCTCGAGGCGTCGGCACATGCGTTCCAGGATGCGCTCGGCCAGGCCGATGAGTCGCATACAGTGGTGGATGCGGCCCGGCCCCAGGCGCCCCTGGGCAATCTCGAAGCCGCGCCCCTCGCCGAGCAGCATGTTGCTCGCCGGCACGCGGACGTTCTCAAACACCACTTCAGAGGCACGATCAGGCACGCCGTAAAAGCCGAAGACGGGCAGGGGCCGGACCACGCGAACGCCGGGCGTGTCCTTGGGCACCAGGATCATCGATTGCTGCTTGTAGCGGCTCTCGTGATCCGGCGACGACTTGCCCATGAAGATGATGATCTTGCAGCGCGGATCCGTACTGTTGGTGGTGTACCACTTGTGGCCGTTGATCACGTACTCGTCGCCGTCGCGCACGATGGAGCTTTCGATATTGGTGGCATCACTGGACGCTACCGCCGGTTCCGTCATGGCGAAGGCGCTGCGGATCTCACCGTTCAGGAGAGGTTCTGCCCACTCCTTGATCTGCGCCTCGGTCCCGTAGCGAATGATGGTTTCCATGTTGCCGGTGTCCGGCGCGGAACAGTTGAAGACCTCCGGCGCGAGGTGGGAGCGTCCCATAAGTGCACACAGGGGCGCGTACTCCAGGTTGCTCAGGCCAGCGCCGTGGTCGCTATCGGGTAGAAAGAGATTCCACAGACCCTCGCGCTTCGCGATTTCCTTGAGTTCCTCCACAACCGGATACACCTTCCAGGGTCCCAGCGTTTCGGCTTCGCGGTAGAAGCGTTCCTCGTTAGGATAGATGTGTTCGGCGAGGAAGGTCTCGATGCGCGCGGCGTACTCCTTGACCCTGTCGCTGTACTCGAATTGCATGCTCTGGTTTCCTGTTTAACGGACGTGTCCTCTTCGACGGACGCGTCCTCGGATAAAGGAATCGCGGTCGTGGCGGGTCGGGGTAGGCGGTCTGCGGGCACGGCCACCTGCCGACGACTGCCGGTCACTGCCGGGCGGTGGTTCCGCCGTCGATCACAAGCACTGTACCGCTGCAGTAACTTGCCTCTTCGGATGCAAGGTAGAGGCAGCCGTAAGCCATTTCCCGGGGAGTCCCGGGACGGCACATGGGCGTGAGCTGCTCTGCCATGTCCGCATCGTCGAAGACGTTGAGGACGTCCTCGACCATGGGCGTATCGATGAACCCCGGGGCGACACAGTTGATGCGTACCTTGTCCTTCACGTAGGCCACGCTCATGGAGCGGGTCAGGTTGATCATTGCCGCCTTGGCGGCCGTATAGGCATGGGCAACGGGGAGACCCTGAAAGCCGGAAATGCTCGCTACGCCCACAATGGAGCCGCCGCCGGCCTCGCGCATCCGCGGCACGATCGCCCGGCACAGGAGATAGTAGGCGCTTGAATTGATGCGCATCACTTCCTCCCACTTGTCCGGCTCCGCGCCCACCACGTCCGCCATGGCACCGGGGCTGTGCTTCTCCCAGCTGTAACCGACACCGGCGGCGTGCACGAGGATATCGATAGCACCAAAAGCCTCTTCCGTAGCCTCCACTGCCCGGGCGACCCCCGGTGCGGTGCTGACATCCGCGGCAATCACGCGGGCCGCGCCGGCGTCGGCATCGGTTAGGGCCGCCAGGCGGTCGCGAAGCCGGGACTCCGTGCGGCCGACCCCCATAACGTGAGCGCCTTCCTCGAGAAAGAGCGCCATACAGGCGGCGCCCACACCACTACCCGCGCCGGTAATCAACGCGGTTTTTCCACTCAGTCTTCCCATCGAACTTCCCATCGAGGCACTCCCGGTTCTCCTGCCAGTACGTCGCCTGCGGCAGGCGTAGCACAGACAGCCACCGCGCGTCTTCGGCCGAGAATGCGGCTAATTCTGAAGGGCGACGATCAGCGTTCCACGGTTGCTGCCGTCGAACACCGAATTGAAGGCCGTCGGCAGATTCTCGAAGCCCTCGCGCACGTCTTCCCGGTGGTGGAGCTGCCCGTTCCGTTCCCAGGTGGTGAGATCCCGCAGGGCCTCGTTAAAGCGATCTTCGAAATGGTTAACGAGAAAGCCCTGCATGCGGACGCCGCCGTAGATCAGTCGCATCATGTTGCGAGGCCCCTCCGGCGACAGGCCTTCGTTGTAGCTTGCTATCTGGCCGCACAACACGATGCGGCCGAACGGTGCCATATTATCCACGGCAGCCTGCAGCACCGCGCCGCCCACATTGTCGAAAAAGACGTTGACGCCATCGGGAAAGAGCGCTGCGATGCGTTCACGAAGGTCTTCACCGCGGTAGTCGATCACGGCATCGAGGCCGCAGTCATCCATCAACCATTGGCATTTCTCGGGCCCACCGGCAATACCCACGACGCGACAGCCGCCGTGCTTGGCCACCTGCGCGGCGATGGACCCGGCCGAGCCGGCCGCGCCGGACACCAGCACGGACTCGCCGGGTTGAATCGCGCCGATGTCACGCATGCCAAAATATCCGGTCAGGGAGTTGAGGCCGAAAACACCGACCCCCTCCAGCAGGCTGTGTCCCTCGGGCAGGACCCGGGTCATGACTTCATCCGGTCTGACCAAAGCGTAGTCCTGCCAGGTACTGAATGTCGCAAGCAGGTCACCCGGAGAAAACCGAGGGTGCGCGGACTCAACCACCACCGCTGCGGCAGGGCCAAACAGCAGCTCGCCGATGCCGATGGACGGGTAGAGGCTGTTACCCGGAGGGTCCATCCAGTTGCGGATGGTGGGCGCGCAGAGGAACGCGTGGTTTTTGACGAGCAGTTCGCCGTCCTGGATCGGGCCGGGCATGCCGCCGTTCGGGACAAACTGGAAGTCATCCGGTCGGGCGGTACCCTTGGGACGGCGCGCGAGCCGCCACTCTCTATTGGTTTCTGGCATGGTGCTCTCGGACGGTGCCTGAACGGTCCCGGTCAGGCGACCTCGATCATGACTTTCACGGTTTCGTCGGCATTCAACTGCTGCTGAAACGCCGCGCCGATATCGTTCAGGCCGAAGCGGTGAGTCACCAGGATGTCGGGCCGGATTGTGCCCGAACTGATGGCGTCGATCGCAGCGACGAAGTCACCGCCAAGGGACCCGACGATATAGGGCATCTTGTGCACGATCTTGGTCGTGTCCAGCGGAACCTCGCCCTCCGGCAGGCCGACAAAACAGATCCGCCCCCCGGGACGCACCATCTCAAAGGCCTGCTTGATGGTGGTGGGATGCCCGGCCGCTTCGAGAACGACGTCGGCATTGCCGCCGACGTGATAGTGATAGGGGGCTTCACCGAACTTGTCCATAACCCAGCGTAGGGCGTCTCCCGTACGCGCATCGAAGACGTCATCAGCACCGCACTCCCGGGCGAGGCGCAGCCGTGTATCCGAGACTTCGACAACGATCACCTCGGCCGCACCAGCTGCCTTGGCGGCCTGGAGGCACGCATTGCCGATCATCCCCGCGCCGAGCACCACGACTTTGTCTCCGGGGCGAACCTGTGCCTGAGCCACGGCGCTGACGCCCACAGACACGGGTTCAATCATGGCGCCGTTCACGCTGTCCATGGCATCGGTCAGTTTGTGAACGGACGCTCCAAGGACCGCATTTTCTATCTTTACGTACTCAGCGAAAGCTCCGGGAAGCCCATAGCCCGTGGAGTTATTGAATAACTCGGCGCAGAGCACCGGTTCGTTACGCTCGCAGGCTTCGCACTCGCCGCATACACCGGCGCTGAAGCCGGTCACGCGATCGCCGCGGGAAAGACCCACGACCGATTCACCGACCTCGGCAATTTCTCCCGAGAACTCGTGACCCATGATCTGGCCCGGCTCGACGAACATACCGGTTGTGAAGCTGTGTATGTCGGAGCCGCAGATGCCGCAGAACTTGACTTTGATCAGGGCGTCCGCCGGTCCGATCTCTGGTACGGGTACGTCTTGGACGACTATGTCGTTGGGCCCGCGCAGTACCGCGGCCTTCATGGTTTGCATACTGACCTCCCGCTTTCGCTGATTATTTTGTCGGACAGTATCGTCAGATAATAGGAGTAGCTATGCTGCCAGTCAACGTCGCCGAGGAAGCTCCTTCTCCCCGGCCCGACCGAAGGTTCTGGCACGAAGATGCGCTGGACGTGGCCAATAATATAGGACACGATTGTAGTACCGTCTGACTGACTGCGACCGCAATGGTCGCGCTATCCAATCAAACCAATAAGTGGAGTTCGGGATGGGTCGCCTACAGGACAAAGTCGCAATCGTAACCGGTGCCGGTACGGGTATCGGCCGCTCATGCATGCAGCTTTTCGCCCGTGAGGGCGCAAAGGTAGTTGGCTGTTCAAGAACACAGAAGAATCTGGACGATACCCTGGAAACGGTCCAGCGTGAGGGTGGGGAGGGCTTTGTCGTCGCGGCTGATCTGTCCTCGCCCGAGGGCGCGCAGACGCTTGTTGACGCCACCATTGAGCGTTACGGGCGCGTCGATATCCTTCTCAACGCCGCGGGAGTCGGCTATTCCTGGGAGACCGTTCAGGGTCATGCCGGCACAATGGGTTCCGTTACGGACACGACGCCTGAAAACTGGCGGCAGGTCATGGCCATCGACCTGGACTCGGTCTTTTACATGTGCCGTCTGGTGATTCCGCACATGCAGAAGCAGAAGAGCGGCTCGATCGTTAATATTTCCTCCATCCTGGGCGTGAAGGGACATCCCGACGCCCACGCCTATACGACGGCGAAAGGTGCGATGGTGAACCTGACGCGCTCTCTCTGCGCGGCCTATGCGATGGACGGTGTACGCGCGAACTGTGTGTGTCCGGGTTACATCGATACACCCATGATAGGATCGCACATTCACCTGTTCGATGACGAAGCGATAGCTGATCGATTCTGCGCGATGCGCCGCACGGGAACGCCCGAGGAAATCGCGTATGGCTGTGTCTATCTCGCGTCAGACGAAGCGTCGTATACAAACGGCTCGGTGATGACAATCGACGGCGGAACAACGGCACGCATTTGACGAGCCGCCACGCGCCACGGGCGCGCCGGGGCAGGCCGGTGCGGCTGAGCCGTCGCTGCCCCTTAAAGTTTCGCAGCCCCGTGCCGCTTGTTCTCGCGATCCCTAGGAAGCTAGAACGAGTCACGGCGAGGCATCCGGAGCCCTACTATTTGTGAGAACGTCAACGACCAGCAAGAAAGTGAGCAAGGTGGCTGTGGTAGATAGTTCGCCCGCCGCGCCGGCTTCCGCAATCAGTTCTCCCCGCCGCGTGATGAACGCCATTATCACGGGGATTGAAAAGGGGCGCTTCGTGCCCGGACAGCGCCTCATCGAGGCTGACCTGACCCGCGAGCTCAAGGTCAGCCGTGGCCCGGTGCGCGAGGCGTTCAAGCGCCTTGCCGGTGAGGGCGTGTTGGTGCTCAGCAAGCACAGAGGAGCGTTTATTCGCGCGCAAAGTCGCGAAGAGGTTCTCGACATGATGTCGGTCCTTGAGGTCCTGGCCGGCCTGGCCGCGAAGCTCGCCGCCAGCCATATCGACGAGGGCGACAGCCGCGAACGGCTCGAGGCCGCGGTCGTGGCGGCCATGCGTGAGGGCGAGGAGGGCGAGACCTTCGCTTTCCTGGAACAGCGCCGACGGTTTTACGACACGCTGTATTACATCGGGGGTAACCGGGAACTGGCGCAAATGGTGCCGCGGTTGAAGATCGCGCTTCTGCGCCTTCAATTCCAGGCCTTTGTGTCACGCAAGCAACACGAGAGCCAGTTGCGGGAACTCAGCGCGATTGCGGAAGCGGTGCTTGAAGGAGACCCGAAGAAGGCCGAACGCGTAGCCCGGGCACACCTGCGACGCCGGCGTGCGCACATTATCAAGCTGCCCGATGAGGCGTATGCCGCGGCGCGTCTGCACTAAATCCGCCGGATGAGCGTGGCGTTGGCCATGCCGCCGGATTCGCACATGGTCTGAAGGCCCCAGCGTCCCCCGTCCTCCTCAAGCGTTTGCAGCAGGTTGCCGAGCAAGCGGCCGCCGGATGCGCCCACCGGATGACCGAGGGCAATCGCTCCGCCGAGACGGTTGATCCGCTCCGGATCCACATCGAAGTGCTTCTGCCAGGCAAGGACGACGGAAGCAAAGGCCTCATTGACCTCAAACGCGTCGATCTCCTCGATCGCGACTCCGGATCTGCTGAGCAACTTCTCCGTGGCGGGGATGATGCCGGTGAGCATGAACAGCGGATCGTCGCCGGTCACCGCGAATGCCTCCACGCTGGCTCGCGGGGTGAGGCCGAGCCGCAGGGCCGTGCTCTCCTCGGCTACCAGAACCGCACAGGCACCGTCGCTCACCTGGCTCGCATTACCCGCGGTGACGGACCAGCGAATCTGGGGAAAACGGGTTTCCATCTCGCCGTTCTCGAACGCCGGGACAAGCGTCGCCAGTTTTTCCAGAGTGCTGTCGCGGCGAATCCCTTCGTCTGCCGTGATCAGGCCGCTCTCCGGAGTGGCAGCGGTGATCGGAAGGATGTCGCGGGCCGAGCTCCCCCCGTCTTCCGCCGCGGCGGCACGCTGGTGTGATCGCAGAGCAAAGGCATCCTGCTCCGCCCGGCTGATGCCCCAGCGCGCCGCGATCAGTTCCGCCGAAATCCCCTGGCCCACGAGACCGTCCGGATAACGCCGGTGATGCGCTTTACCCAGATTGTCCTTGCCCATGCGATTGGCTTTCATGGGCACCCGGCTCATCATCTCTACGCCACCAGCGAGAACCAGGTCGTAGGCACCCGCAAGCACACCCTGGGCGGCGAAATCCACGGCCTGCTGTGCCGAACCGCACTTACGATCGAGAGTCAGGGCGGGGACCGACTCGGGCAGGCCCGCTGCCAGCACGGCTTGCCGGCCAATGTTGCCGGACTGCTCGGCCACCTGGATAACGCAGCCACTGATTACGTCCTCGATCAGGACCGGGTCGATCTCGTTGCGGGCAACGATCCCGGAGAGCACCTGGGCGTAGAGGTCTACGGGATGCCAATGGGCCAGGGCACCCGTGGACCGGCCGCGTCCGAAAGGCGTGCGCACTACATCGACAATAACGGCCTTTCGGGTAGCGATGACCCTATCTCCTAAGCGTTACGCTCAGGTTCTGCGATTCGATCTGCACCAGTGGGGCCTGAGCCACCTTCATAAGACGGCTTACCTGAGCGAGTTCCGGCGACGACAGAACGGGATAGTCCCGGGCGACCGGGCCGTTATCGCGCATCTTCTTCAGATCCGCCTCGGGGAGCAGCGCGCGCAGAATCAATTCATCGGGATCCCGGGTACCGTATTCCTTGTACAAATCTTCCTCGGACTTCTGTTCGGGCGGTTGCGATACCACCTTTTTGGCGCTCGGCGAACTCATGATGCGGTCGAGGATGTTCTCTTCAATCGGCGCGACCGTCTCTCCATAGAAGCCGGCGGCATACTGAATAACCTCGTCGGGGACTATCTTGTAGCGCTCACCGGACACCAGATTCAACACGGCCTGGATGCCGACCAGCTGGGAAAAGGGCGTCGCCATTCCCGGGTATCCGAGCTCCGCCCGCACCTTGGCCGTCTCCATCAGGACATCGTCCATGCGGTCGCTGAGGTTGTGCTTCGCCATCTGCGCACGAAGCGTTCCGATCATGCCGCCGGGAATCTGATGCCTGGCCGACAGCACGTCGTACTCATGGTGCTGATTGACAAGGAATCCCGCCGCCTTGCCGACTTTTTCGAAGTGCTCGGCCACCGGCGGCAGCAGCGATGTGTCCAGGTCATGAGTGTGGCCCAGCAGTTCAACGTTGCGCACCATGATTTCCGTGGACGGCACGGAGGGACCGTTCGCCATGGGCCGGCTCGCGGTGTGGAGAATCGTCACCCCCAGCTCGATGGCATCGCAATAGGCCTTGCCGGACATCCCGAGAAGGTTGTTCGAGTGGAATTCGATCGGCTTGCCCCGGGCATGGGCCTGGATGGCCGGCACGAGGCTCTGCATGCGTTCCTTGTCGAGTACGCCGGCCGTATCGTAGAGAAGAAGGGTGTCGATGTCGGGGCAGACGGACAGCTTGTCGGCCTTATCGGCATAGTACTCATCGGTGTGCACGGGGCTTGATGTAAACATGATCGCGCCCGCCACCTCGGAACCGAATTCCTTCGCCACCTTTGCCAGCCGGTGCATCTTGTCGATATTGAACAGCACGTCGTAGATCCAGTAAGAGCGGCAGCCGTGCACGTTGAGCTGGCGCATCCACATGTCCATCAGCGAGTCGGGTGTCACGCCAAACGTTACCGACGCATTGGAACGCATGCCGCCACGAATCGGCGTGCCGGGCATCGCCTCCGTGAGCAGGTCCAGGCCCTCCCAGGGGTCCTCCCGGTTCACGCGGATCTGTACCTCGAACATCGAGGACCCCGCGAGATCGATAACGCGGAAACCGGTTTTGTCGAGCGTGGGTGCCATCGGAAGTGCCATGCCCGGACGCATTTGCATCCCCCAAAGGCTCTGCTGGCCATCGCGGATGGTTTCGTCCAGGAATTCGATATGCGCCATGACTAATTACTCCTGCCGGTTGGCGAACGCGCTGAGTCCGGTGTGCTCGAGCCAGCGCGTCGTGATCTGGTTGTTGCGGAAGTCGTCGTGCGCAACGATGAAATGCTGCAGTTCCATATTGCTGGTTACACCCTCGAGCCGGAAGCGGTGCATCGCCGTTTCCATGCGTTCCAGCGCTTCGTCGCGATCGTTCCCGTACGCGATCAGCTTGCCGATCATGCTGTCGTAGTACGGAGGTATCACGGCGCCTTCGCTGCAGAACGTATCGAGACGCACGAAGTCCATATCCGGTGCCTGAAACGCGGTGATGCGTCCCGGGTTCGGGCGAAAACCGTTGTCCGGGTCTTCGGCATTCACCCGGCATTCGATGGCATGGCCATGGAGCCGGATGTCGGACTGCTGAAGCGTCATCGGCTCGCCCCCGGCCAGTTGGAGTTGCATGGCAACGAGGTCCCGCCGCGAGATCAACTCGCTGACCGGGTGCTCTACCTGGATGCGCGCATTGACTTCAATAAAGTAAAACTCCCCTCGATCCGTGTCGAAGAGAAACTCCACGGTGCCCGCGTTGCGATAGTTGAGATCCGATGTGAGCTTTACCGCGGCCGCGTGCAGCTCAGCCCGGATGTCATCCGGCATGACGGTGCAGGGGGCCTCCTCGATCAGCTTCTGGTAGCGCCGCTGGATAGAGCAGTCGCGCTCGCCGAAGTGCAGGACCCGGCCTTCTCCGTCTCCAAAGACCTGAACTTCCACATGGCGCGCATTCTCGACGAAGCGCTCGATGTACAGAGACCCGTCGCCAAACGCGGCCCGAGCTTCCTCCGAGGCCTTGTTGAAGGATGCCCGGACGTCGTCAGGGCCGTGAGCAAAGAACATACCCCGGCCGCCCCCGCCCGCCGTTGCCTTCATCACCACGGGATAACCGATGTCGTCCGCCGCAGCGCAGGCGGCGTCTACCGACGCTAGCGCCGGCGTTCCCGGGACCAGGGGCACACCCGAGGCTTCGGCGATGCGTCGAGCGCTCAGTTTGTCCCCCAGGGCTTCAATGGTGTCCGGGCGTGGTCCGACGAAGGCGATGTCGTTTTCCTCGCACAGCCGCGCCAGGGCGGGGCGTTCCGAAAGAAAGCCATAACCCGGGTGGAGTCCATCGCAGCCAGACCCCAGGGCCGCCTGCACGATGAGTCTCTCGTCCAGGTAGCTGCGCGCGGGTTCGGCCGCGCCGACCACGACCGTTCGCTGTGCCATGCGGGCGGCCAGGCTGTAGCGATCCGCAGCGGAGGCTCCGAGAACCGTTTCCATACCCAGGGCATGGGCGGCTCGGATGATGCGTACCGCAATCTCGCCGCGGTTTGCGACAAAGAGTCTCTGGATCGCCATCGCTCTGAGGTCAGGCGCTCGGCTCGACGTAAAACAGGGGCTGGTCGTGTTCCACCATTTCGCCGTCTTCGACACAGACGTGGCGCACGATGCCGCGGATTCCCGCCCGGACCGGTGTAAACAACTTCATCACCTCGATCAGGCAGATTTCCGTATCCTCATCGACTTCCGCCTCCAGCTCGACATAGGGCGGCGCGCCGGGCTTTGGCGAGCGATAGAAAATACCGAGGTTGGGGGCTTTTACCACGACGCAGTTGTCCGGCACGGGAGGCGCAGTGTCCTGGGTCGGAACCGCCGGTGTGCTTGCG
Organism: Pseudomonadota bacterium; assembly: GCA_038748515.1. Taxonomy (GTDB): domain Bacteria; phylum Pseudomonadota; class Gammaproteobacteria; order Pseudomonadales; family Halieaceae; genus Congregibacter. Next base: position 309,630 of record JBCDIW010000001.1, on the reverse strand, counting down.
GCCGCCGCCGTGGGTGCGGGCGCTGCGGTGGGCGGCCCGGCCGGAGAGGGTGTGAGCGCTGGTGAAGGCGTCGACGTCAGCCAGGGCGCGCCGGCGGAATGGGGGTCGCGCGAGAGGAAAATGCGGAAGTCTTCGACCTGCAGCGCCAGCTCCTTCCAGTCCGATTCGTCAAAGGTCCGGATAAGGGCATTCAGATCTTCTGCCGTCACATCTTTCATGTCAGGTGTTCTCTTTCAGTGACCTTGTCCGAGGGCCTGGCGGCCTGAAGCGCGGCCAGCAGGATCGGGAGCGTGGGCTCTCCCACGATGTACTCAACGCCGGCGTCCAGGGCCGCCCGCACGCCGTCCTCGCTGGCGATGGAGCCACCGCGCACGCCTCGAGAGCCCTGAATCAGGGCGGGGAGGTTGGCCGGATCCGCGGCGTCGTCAACGCCGTCCAGATCAAGGACATCCTCCGGTGCCTCGGCGTCGCGGTAGACGGCCAGGGGACTGTGTTTCCGCGCCCAGGCGAGGAGATCCTGAAGGCGTTGGTCCTGCGTTTCACAGGGGTTCACGACGGCAAGCGCGCCGTCGTAGACCCGTCCGTTCTCTCCATCCACCGTCACCACCCGGCCATCGAGGCCCGTAACCGTGTCGGGACCGCAGCCTACGACGCTTGGCAACCCCAGCGCGCGTCCGACAACCGCCGCATGGGAGGTAGATCCTCCGTGCTCGGTGATCACGGCCCGGGCGACGAGCATCCCGTGTACGTCGTCAGGGCAAGTCGTGGCGGTGGCCAGGACCATGTCTTCGCCCGCGTGGGCGCGGTGCTCGGCCTCGTCGGCGCTGGTGACCACGGTTCCCACGCCGATGCCGTGGGAAACACCCAGTCCGGAAGCGAGCACGGTCGCCCCATAGGCGGCGCCATCGGCGAGTCGAGGACTCAGAATCGTATGTACCTGATCGGGTGTGATCCGCTGCGTCGCCTCCTCCAGGCTGATCATGCCCTCGCGCACCATATCAACAGCGATACGCACCGCCGCCGCCGGCGAGCGTTTCGCCGCGCGCGACTGCAGGAGGTAGAGGCGACCGCGCTGCACGGTGAACTCGATGTCCTGGGCTTCCCGATTCGTGTCTTCCAACGCGCGGCTGGCCCGGATAAGCCCGGCATAGGCCTCGGGTACCGCCTTCTTCATTTCGTCCAGATGCTCCGGAGTGAATTTGCCCGAGACCACGTCCTCGCCCTGGGCGCGGCCCAGGTATTCACCATAGGGCTCCGGTTCACCGGTCAGCGGGTTCCGGCTGAACAGCACGCCGGTGCCGCTGTTTCCATCCAGATTGCCGAACACCATGGCCTGCACCGTAACGGCCGTGCCGAGATCGTCCGCGATGCCGTGATGCTTGCGATAGCGCTTGGCGCGCCGGGAGTTCCAGGAGCGAAACACGGCCTCGACCGTTGCCCCGAGCTGCTCCAGGGGCGCTTCTGGAATCGCCTGTCCCGCGGAGCGCTCGATCCGGGCAAGCCAGTCCGCCAGGTCTTCGTCATCGTGGAGCTCGGGAACTGTTGCCTTGAGAACGATTTCGCCGAAGAGTTCATGGAAGCGCCGAAAGGTATCGCGCGCAAAGCGCGGATCTCCGGATTCCTCGGCGAGGGCCGCCATCGTCTGAGCGTTGATGCCGAGATTCAGCACCGTATCCATCATGCCGGGCATGGAAATCGGCGCACCGGAGCGCACGGAGACCAGGAGCGGCGAGGGGCCGTGGCCGTAGCTGCGCCCCGACTGCTCCTGAAGCCACTCCATCGCGGTGACCAGCTCCTGCTCCAGGCCCTCGGGCAGAGTGCCCTGATCCAGATAGGCGGCACAGGCCTCCGTGGTGATGACGAAGGCCGGCGGTACGGGAAGCTCGAGGGACAGCATGTGCGCGATAGACCAGCCCTTGCCGCCGATCAGCCGCTTTTCCGGCAGGCGGGTTCCGTCCAGGGGAAGTAGCCAGCGGCACCCACTCAGCGCGTCCCCCACGACTCAATGCTCCTCGCGCTTGCGACCCATCACGCGCAGCAGGTCTTCGTGCAGTTCGAACCAGACCGTGTGGTAGCTGGGGATGGTGGCGTCACTGATCCAGGCGATGTCGCCGTCTTCGGCCTTCTCGAGGGCGCTGAGCAGCTGTTCGCGATAGCGAAGCAGTCGCTCCTCTCTGCTGCCGAGGCGCTCGAGGATCACCTCCATGCGCTCGTCGATAGCGCCGATGCGGTCGATCACCGAGGCGTCGTAATCCTCGTTTGAATGGTCGTTGGCTACGGTCTGGCCGCCGATCTCAATGGTCTGCCAGTCAGTGATCGCCTGCTTGAGCTCATTATTGATCCGCTCAAAATCCTCGTAAGCCGCCAGGAAAGTAGCGTCCTTGCGCAGTTCACCGTAGGCCTTGCTGTAAGCCGACTTCATCGTGATCTGACCGATGGGTGTGAGCAGAAACTTGCCGTTGGCTTCGCTGACCCGCCCCTTGGTCACGGCCTGGGCGGCGAGCGTCGATACCACGTCGCTTGCCAGGCCGGTCACCGCGCTTATGTCTTCAATGGTCGCGTATTTCTTGACCGCGATGCCGTGCATCACCAGCTGTAAATCCTGCATCGTTTCCTAGTCCCCCTGCGCAGTGTCGCTTTCGCGCTCGGTGATGATTTCCCGGATCTTGCGCCTCAGAATCTTGTTCGCCGCGCTCTTTGGAAGCTCGGACCATACTTCCACGGCCTTGGGTCGTTTGTAGCCGGCTAGACGCTCCCGAGCCCAGACCCGCACGGCCTCCGCGTCGAGTTCGTCTCGACCGGCGACCACGGCGTGGACGCGATCTCCCCACTTTTCGTCCGGAAGCCCGATGATCGCCGCCTCAAGGACGCCTTCGAAGGACATGAGCACGTCCTCCACTTCCCTTGGGTAAACGTTGTAGCCGCCGGAGATGAGCATGTCGTTTTTGCGATCCAGGAGGTAGAAAAAGCCGTCTTCGTCCATCCTTCCGATGTCACCGGTATGCAGCCAGCCATTGCGCATGGCCCGGGCCGTGGCCTCGGGCCGATTCCAGTAACGCGCCATGAGCTGCGGGCCGCGGACGCAGATTTCTCCAGTCTCTCCCGGCGGCAGGGGGCGGTCCTCATCATCGAGAACCGCGACGTCCGCGATAACAAAGGGACGTCCGCAGGAGCCAATCCGGTCGTGGTCTTCGGGCTTCAGACACGTGATCACCATGGGACTCTCGGCCTGGCCGTAGCACTGGGCGAACACGCGGCCGAAGCGCGACTCGGCCCGCTCCAGCAGGCGCCGGGAGATCGGCGAGGCCCCGTAAGCAATGCGACGAAATTCGAGCGTCGCCTCGTCGACACCGGGTACTTCAAGGATCATCGCCAGCATCGTGGGCACCAGGAACGTCAGGTTTGCCCCTGTCGCCTCCGCAAGCTGCACAAACTCGGCGGCGTCGAACTTCGGCATGATCAGCGAGTGGGCGCCGCGGCACAGCGCTGGCAGAAAAAAGGCCCCCGAGGCATGGGCAATCGGCGCGGCGTGCAGGAAGCGATCGCCCTCCCGGATATCCGGCACCAGATCGGTCAGGAAGGCCGAAAGCTCGCTCAACTCACCGCGCGTTGTGAGTGTCACCGCCTTTGGTTGCCCCGTGGTGCCGCCCGTGAAGCCGAGGCGGAGCGGTGCATCCAGGTCGCGGTCCACGGCGCAGGCACCGCTGCCGCCCCCGGCGATCATGTCATTGAGCATCGCGCGATCGACGACACATTCGACGACACCGTCGAGCGCCTCGACCGTGTCGTGGATCACCGCCCGGCAGCCACATTCGGCGAGCTTGAAGCGGTGATCCTCGATCGTCTCCCGGGTGTTCATGCCAACGCGCACAAGGCCGCTCTTGGCAAGGGCGTAGTACGCGACCAGGCAATCGATGCTGTTGGGCAGCATGACACCGACCCGGTCCCCGGGTTCCAGGCCCTGGGCAAGGAGTGCATTGCCGAGGCGACTGGTCGCGTCGTCAAACTCCCGAAAGCTGATACTGCGATCGCCCTCCGACAGGCAGGGCGCATCCTCGAACTGACGGGCGGCGCGGCTGATAAGGCTGCCGATCTGCACGATGGCTAGCCCTGGTTCTTCTTCTGGCGCAGGGCCTCCACGTCATCGCGGCGCAGCGTTGCACCCTGGTCCGCAAGATTGCGGGAGTGTTTCTGGTAGAGCTTGTACAAGGTATCCGCTTCGGGCGTGTCGTAGTGGTACTTGACTGTGGTTTCGCAGAACAGGCGGTTTTCCGGCTTATGCAGCTCCGGCTTGAAGCTGAGTACCCGCTGGTTGTACTCGTCAAAGCCGATCTTGCCCGCGGTCGTGCAATACACGTCCTTCTTGGCTTCCAAATAGGTAATACCCGGCCGCACGCCGCCCACGGTCGCCGCGTAGTCGCCGTCGAGAAGGATCGAATAGGGAATGGGCGAATAGATTCGGGTTGGCGTGTCTTTGTGCATCATCAGCATGTAGTCGTTGAGCTGGTGACTGGGGCTCGCACCCACACAAAGCTCGCCGAGCACGTCGCGGCTGTACTCGTCGTTGAGGAGGGGCCGGAAGCGCTCGGCACGCTCGTCGATCTTGATCCAGTCCTCGGGGTCGTAGCAGCCGGCGATATGCGCGATGTCCTTGAAGATTGCGTAATAGGTGATTGCGCCCGCATCGAGCATCTGATCGCGGGACCAGCCGGCGATTCTCTGCCACAGGCGGCTCATGGCGTCTTTGACCTTGTCGTTCAGGTCGAGGAACGTCTGCGTGAGCTGCTCCGGGCTTTCCATGCCCACCGGGATGAAACCGTCAGTCAGCGGACCCGAGGTATACAGGCCTACTCCGACGATGTGCTCATCCTTGAAATCCGGTTCGGACTCGAAGCTGCCCCAGTCGTCCATGATGTTGAAGTTCACGCCCTGGGTGGCCATGGTGACGGTCAGATTGTTGTAGGGCACGTCTTCGGCAACATCGTCCAGCCACGGAAAATCGTACTCGGCGATGTCGTTGAAATCGCGCACAATCATCTGCCGGTCGTCGCCAAGATCATAGGGGCCATGGTTGTGCAGACTGATGCGGCTTTCGCAGGCAATCAGGAACGCGTACTGCGATGCCGATGCCACGAAGGCCTGCGCCGCCTCGTGCAGCGGATCGCCCGCCGCGCAGTCATAGAGATCGGCGTGGAAAACCTGCAGCTGGGCCTCGGAGTGAATCTGCCCGCGATGCCCTCCCTCAAAGGCCGTCATATGTCCGGCATTACGGCGGAATGACAGTTCGAAGCGCTTCCAGAAGTCGAGGATGTAAGCCACGTCCTCAGCGGCATCCTGCGGACGCAGCAAACCCATATTGATCATCCACTCGCGGCCGAGCAGATAGAAGCAGGGCAGACCCCACATGGCGATGCCATTCGCCTTCGAACCCATGTGCCGTGCCCGGTCGCCGACCTCTTCGGCGCTCATGTGCTCCTCAATCTTGCGCAGCAGCGCCGGGTAGCGATAGAAGGAATTCAGATAGGACATCAGCATGTACGCCGGAACCGGGAAAAGCTTGGATTCCTGAACCGTGCGCGTCACGCACAGCCAGTAGGTCTCATCGCCGTTGATTTGCAACAGATTGTTGCTCTCAAGAAGTTGAGCGTAATCGAGCTTCATCGTCATCAATCCTTTATTGCTGTTATTGCGGGTATGACATGCCGCGCTCCTAGCCCGTGCGCGGCGCAACGAGTAACGACTGCGTTAGTCGCGCTGCTTCACCCGCCAGACATTTCCCGTGACCTCGCGTTTCGTCTGGTCCTGATAGTCTTCGGCAGTCTTGGCGCGCGCGGTAGACTCAATCGTCACCGTGTCGCCTTCCATGATGCCGTTGACCTTGGCGTTCATCAGGCAGGGAATGCCGTACTCGCGCGTCAGGATGCCGAGGTGGGAGCGCACGGTGCCGCCGGCGCAGATAACGCCCGTGAACTGCTCGAGAATCGGCGCCGTGAGTGTGCCGCCGGAGTCGTCAATGACTGCGATGGTGTTCTCCGGGACGCCCTCGGTGAGCCACTTCAGTACACGTTCCGTTGAGCGCACGTAGCGCGCGATACCCGTGGTGTCCTGCGGGTAGCGCACAACGTTGTCACCGACACCGCGCAGTTCGCGGCCATCGGCGTCTGCGTCGGCTGTCGGCGCCTCCGGGTGCTCAAAACAGAACGTCGCCAGATCGTCATCACTGGTGCCGGACGCCGGCTTGTAGGCGTCGGGACGCTCCTTTTGCGAGATTCCCGCGGACCAGTCGTAGCGATGTCCGGCTTCAACCAGGGCGCGATCCACGGACGCGAAATCGGCCTCCGTGATCAGCGAGTCGGCGTCACCCAGGACGAAGTCCGACCAGGACTTCCCGGATTCCTCGAAGCGCTGCCGGACGACTTCATGCAGCGCGGCATGGAAAGCCGCGACGACGGGCGAGTCGGACTCGTCGCCGTATTTGTTTGTATCTACCGGGAGTGCCGTCATGCTGTTCTCCTTATTTATTATTTGCGTTGGACCTGGCGTGGCATGAGTAGTCCTTGAATATTCCTTACCCTGATCAGCGCTCGGTGGTTCACATGAGCGACACAGGCCGCATAAAGCAGCGGAGCCGGGTACTCTAACCCGCACTCATGGGTTAGACAACATTGTAGGACGAATAAGCCTGGCAAGGCACGCCCCGCACTGGCCTGCGATGAGCGAGGCTCTCCACGGCTTGGCATTGGGCGATGGCCATTTGCAGCTGGGAACCTCTCTTGTACAATAAAATTGTCAGACAATAAAGCCTACAATCCCGCAGCCCTTTGAGGGCCTGGCAACCATGCCGTCGAGAAGGAATCTCCATGAAGGACCTTGCCCATCACCGGATCCTCCTCGTGAACGACGACGGCATCGATGCGCCCGGGATGCAGATCCTTGAGCAGGCCGCCCGCCAGCTTTCCGATGACGTCTGGGTGATAGCGCCGGATAAAAACTGCTCAGGGGCCTCCCAGTCACTCTCGATTGGCACACCGATGCGCATTACCCAGCGCGATGAACGCCACTTTGCCCTTCGCGCGACGCCGACCGAATGCGTCATGCTTGCGATCCACGAAATTATGCGCGACTGCTTGCCGACAATCTGCCTGTCGGGCATCAATCGAGGCCCCAATCTGGCTGAGGACCTCGTCTACTCCGGTACGATCGCGGCGGCGCGCGAGGCAACGCAGCTGGGTATTCCCGCCATCGCGCTGAGTCAGGTGTTTGCTCCCGGCGAGAGGGACTTCACGATCGGTGAAGATCGTAAAACCCACTGGGAGACCTCGCAGAGCTGGTGTACGCCGCTACTTTCTCATTTGCTGCAGGAGAGCTTCGACGCCGGCGTGTTTCTCAACGTCAATTTTCCGGGTGTACTGCCAGAGCAGGTCGAGGGTGTGAAAATCACGGCTCAGGGACAGCGACCGCCGGGCTGCTATGTGCCGGCGGCCACCGTCGACGAAAATGGCCAGCGCAGCTATCACCTGGTACTGGCCTACCGCGATGGCAATCCACACCCGGATTCCGACCTCGGTGCCATTGCCAGCAACCATGTCTCCGTTACGCCTTTGAAACTCGATATGACCTCTGCCGCTTATCGGGACAAGTTGATCGACGCCATGCCCAGCGGTCTGCAGCCATCGCTTCCGTGACCTCAGGCGCCTCGCTCCCGGATTATTGACAGACACTCATGTAGCACAATATCGTCTTTAAATCCGGTGAAACCTGTTGCTGAACATAGCGCTGGTCAGTGATAGAACACTCGATCTGCGCCGGCTGGCAGGGCACCTTACAGACTACAATAAGGAGACAAGACGGCATGATGGATTACCAGGGCAAAGTGGTTCTGATCAGCGGCGGCGCGCGGGGTTTTGGCGCAGAGTTCGCTCAGGGCTTCGCCAAACAGGGCGCCGCCGTAGTCATCGGTGACATCAATACGGAACTGGGTGAGAAAACGGCTGCAGAAATTGCCGCTGCCGGTGCCACCTGCCGTTTCGTCTCACTGGACGTTCGTAACGATTCCGACTGGGCAGCCGCGACGGACTTCTGCGTGTCGAACTGCGGGGGGCTGGATGTTGTGATCAACAACGCGGGCGTCGAGATCTCCGAGCCGTTCGTCGACATCACACCGGATGCGTCCCGCGACCTGTTCGACATCAATCTGCTGGGCGTGATGCTGGGCACGAAGCACGCGTTCCTGGCGATGAAACCGGACGGTGCGAGCGGTCGGGGCGGGGCGATTCTCAATCTCGCGTCCGTGGCCGGATTGACTTCAACGCCCGCTCTTTCCGCTTACAGCGCCTCCAAGGCGGGCGTTATCAGTCTCACCAAGCTCGCCGCGACGGAGGCGGGCGCCTTCGAGTACGGCGTGCGCGCAAACTGTTTGTGTCCAAGCCTCTTCAACACCGATATGGGCCGCAAGCTCCTTGATGAGTTCGTGAATCTCGGTCTTGGGGAAAGCGTGGACAACGTCAAGGAAGATCTGATCGCTCGTATTCCGGTCGGACGCTTCGGCGAACTTCACGACGTCGTGAACGCAGCGCTTTTTCTGTGCTCGGACGAAGGATCCTTTGTTAACGGTGTAGCCTTTCCCGTGGACGGCGGCATGTCAGGCACTGGAGGCTGACCGGGCAGCGCCAGGAAGACGGCTGCGACCGGGGCGCCGCGGGCGCAGCAGCGTGAAATGCTGGTGATCTGTGGACTGAGCTTCGAGGTGCGACAACCGCGCGTCCTGCGCTAGAAGCCTTCCAGGCTCAACCCCGAGAGCGGTTCGAGCATGGCCCGGTTTGTCATGTCTATCTGGAGGGGGGAGACGGAAATCGCGCTTTCAGCCATGGCGCGCAGGTCTGTCCCCTCGTCGTCACCGCCTTCGTCGGGATCGAGGTGCACCCAGAAGTAGGGGACATGGCGATTATCGATACGACCCTCGGTCTTGAAAGCGCCGGGCGGGCGGCGCCCCATGCCGACCAGCTGAACACCGCTCACGGCGTCAGCATTCACGGGCGGGAAGTTGATATTGATGAATGAGCCGTAGTCGATTCCTCGCTGCAGGATCTGTTCGATCAGCGGGACTGCGTAGCGCTCTGAAGTGTCCCAGGGCACGTCAACGCCCCGGGTAAATACTTGACTCAGGGCGATGGCCGGAATGCCCATGAGCGCCGCCTCCATGGCGGCGGCGATTGTCCCCGAGTAGTGAATTTCATCAGCGAGATTACCGCCACGGTTGATCCCGGCGAGTACCAGCGTCGGATGTTCCGCCATGACCTGCTGGAGTGCCATAAGCACACAGTCGGTCGGTGAGCCCTTGATGGCTATGTGCCGCGGATCGAGCTGGCGCTGCCGTATCGGTATGTGCATCGATATGGAGTGGGATGCACCCGATTTTTCTTCGTCAGGCGCGACTACCCACACATCATCGCAGTGTTCTCGGATGACCCTTTCCAACAGCTGAATGCCGGGGGCGTGAATACCGTCGTCGTTGACAATCAGCACCCGATGGTCGGCAAGTCTCTTCATGACGGGGTCTCCGGTTATTATTTTCACGCTTGCAGGCACGGGTGTGTTTGCTGGATGTAGGGAAGAGCCATGCTGCCGCTCCGTGATGGTACAGTATTACTATTTTGTCATACAATATTATGTTAAGTGGGGGAGCGCTTTATGACCAGCGTCTACATAATTGGCACTGGAATGACCGCCTTCGGACGCTTTCTGGAGCGATCCCTGACGCAGCTCACGGAAGAAGCCGTGAACCTCGCGCTTCGCGATGCCGCTCTCACTCCTGATGAGATCGGAGCGATCGCGTTCGCCAACGCCACCCAGGGCGCCATGGAAGGGCAGTTCGGCATCCGTGGACAGGTGGCGCTGGCCGGCATGCCTTTTGACGCCGTCCCCATCGTTAACGTCGAGAACGCCTGTGCCAGCGCGTCCACGGCGCTGCAGGTGGCCATGATGCAGGTGCAGACCGGCCAGACCGATATCGCCCTCGCTATCGGCGCCGAGAAAATGTGTCACCCGGACTCGTCCCTATCCATGGCCGCGTTCCAGGGCAGCTGGGATCGCGCAAACACTGACAATACGGTAGGTCGCCTCGATGCAATGGCTGCGGCCGTTCCCACGCCGGCCGATGAAGCCGCACGGGAGAGCACGCGCACCGTCTTCATGGATATCTACGCGGCGTTCGCCAAGTACCACATGGGGCGCTTTGGCACTACACAGCGGCAGATTGCGGCGGTGGCGGCGAAAAACCATCAACACTCGGTGGAGAATCCGCTCTCCCAATATCGCAAGTCCTTCACAACCGACGAAGTGCTGGAGAGCCGTCTTATCGCCTGGCCGTTTACTCTGCCTATGTGTTCTTCAATCAGCGATGGGGCAGCGGCGGCGGTGGTCTGCAACGAGGCGGCGATGCAGCGCCTCGGCGCCAGTGCGCGCGCCGTAAAGGTCCGTGGGTTCACGCTCATGAACGGCGGGCGCCGCGAGCACGATGACATCGAGCGGCATATCGCGCGTCGCGCCGCGCGCAAGTGCTACGAACTCGCCGGTGTCGGCCCCGAGGATATCGACGTCGTGGAGTGCCACGACGCGACCGCGTTCGGCGAGATTCAGCAGAGCGAGAACCTCGGCTTTTTCCCCTTTGGCGAGGGAGGGCCGGCTGCGGAGCGCGGTGATACCCGCATTGGCGGGCGGATTCCCTTCAACCCTTCCGGTGGCCTTGAATCGAAAGGACACCCCATTGGCGCTACGGGACTGGGGCAGATCCATGAGCTGGTTACCCAGTTGCGCGGCGAGGCGGGCCCACGTCAGGTTGAGGGCGCGCGGCTCGCACTGCAGGAAAACGGCGGCGGTCTCATCGGTATCGAGGAAGCCGCGGTCGTGGTCAGCATCCTGGAAGCCTGCGGATGAACATCGCGCAGCTGCTGGAGAATTCAGCGCGGAATTTCCCGGCGCGGCCAGCGGTGTCCATCGGGCGCGAGACCCACCTGGATTACGCGGCACTCGGTCGGCGCACGGCGCGCCTCGCCGGATCGCTGCAACGCCTGAGCGCCGAGAGCAGGACCGTGGCGATCACTGTGCCGAACTGCCCTGAATACATCGAAATTCTGTTTGCCACCTGGCATGCAGGCCTGGCCGCCGCTCCGATGAATGCGCGGCTGAGTGCCAGTGAACTGGTCTTCATGATTGAGGACAGCGGTGCCCGCGTCGTGTTTGCCACACAAGAACAGGCCTCCGCCCTGCGCGGCCTGCTATCCGCCGACACCGTGTTCCTCGTACCTGGAGGTCGTCGCTACGCAGACACGCTCGAGGTAGCCCCGGCGACGTTGGTGGATCGTGCTAGCGATGATCTGGCCTGGGTCTTTTATACCAGCGGCACTACCGGCAAACCCAAGGGAGCCATGCTGTCCCACGGCAACCTGATGGCCATGACCCTGGGCTATTTCGCCGATATCGACGCCCTGGATGAACACGATGCCTTGCTTCACATCGCGGCCACCTCCCACGCCTCGGGGCTGTTTGGCTTGTCCTTCATTGCGAAGGCGGGCAACAACGTACTTACCCAGAGCGACGGTTTCGACCCCGCGGAGCTCGTTGCGCTCATCAACCATTATGAAAGCCTGAGCTTCTTTATGCCGCCGACGCTCCTGCGACGGCTGGACAGCTATCCGGAGCTGGCGCAGGCCGACATGAGGCGCGTTAAGGCCGTACTGCTGGGGGCCGCCCCCATCACCCCCCGGGACCTTCGCGCCGGCCACGCGCTCTTTGGATCCAGGCTGTGGAATGGCTACGGCCAGGGCGAGAGTCCGTGCACGATTACCGCGTTGAGCCAGTCGATGATCGCGCAGGCGATTACCGACAACGACGACGCGACTCTGTCCTCCGTGGGTACGGTACGCACGGGCCTTCACATCGCCATCCTGGACGAAGCCGGCCATGCTCTGTCCGCGGGAGAAACGGGCGAGGTCGCCGTGCGCGGTGCCACGGTCATGCTCGGTTACCTGGGTAGACCGGATGCAACCCGGGAGGCGCTGCTGGACGGCTGGTTGCGCACTGGCGATGTCGGCCGACTGGATGAACGCGGCTTCCTCACGCTGCTCGACCGGAAAAAAGATGTCATCATATCGGGCGGCATTAACATCTATGCCCGCGAGGTTGAGGATATTCTCCTGGAAGCCGAAGGCGTTGCCGATACTGCAGTGATCGGCATTCCGGACCAGGAGTGGGGCGAGTCAGTGGTCGCGCTCGTTATCGCTGGCGAGCGGGCACCCGACCATAGCGAGCTCGACCGCTTCTGTCTTGAACGAATGGCCCGCTTCAAGCGACCCAAATACTATCTCTTCGTGGACGAATTGCCACGCAATGCCAGTGGTAAGGTCCTCAAACGCCAGCTTCGCGAGGAGATTAGCGGGATGGAACGTTCCTCGCTAATGAGACCTGCCTAGCGATCAAACCGATCGTGGCAGCAGAAACCCATAGGGTAGGGGGAAAGCGTGAAAAGCGTCGGCGCCAGGAAAGGCAGTTCACCGGACACTGTGGTGGACTGGATACAGCAGGGTATCTACACGGGCCGCTATGTGCCCGGACAAAAGCTGGCAGAGGCCGACCTCATCGCCACGCTCAATATCAGCCGCGGCCCGGTCCGGGAGGCGCTGAAGCGGCTGCATGGCAAGGGGATCGTCAGGCAGATACCGTACAGCGGTACGCTCATTCGCGCGTTTTCCCGCAAGGAGGCGGGCGACCTGCTCACGGTGATTGAGCCCCTGACGTCGCTTATGGCTCGCCTCGCGGCCGAGGCGGTCGCTGACGGCGGAAGCCCAACGGGTCTCACGGAAGTCCAGGACGCCATCGACCGCTTTGAGCAGGGCTCGGTGAATGACGTGACCTTCGTCGGTGAACGCCAGCAGCTCTACCAGGTCCTGATGACCATCGGGGGTAACGTCGAACTTCCCGTCATCATGCCGACCGCGCTGTTGCACCTGCTTCGACTGCAGTCGTTTCCGTATATTGGGAAAGACAGCCGTCATCAGATCACCACCGAGTATCTGCGTATCATCGATGCGGTTCTGGCCGGTGATCCCACCCGCGCGGCAAAGCTGGGTACGCAGCATGTGAGGGCCGCTAAAAAGCGGCTTGCAGCACTGCCCGACGAGGCATTTCCCGAGTACCGCGTCGCCGTCTGACATCCTGACCTGAGCCGTTGATGAACGTAGGGGCGCGCTTCCCGTCTCTAACCCGTGATCAGGGTCGACCGGGTCGCCGGACCTGCCAGGAATGGTTGATCGGATCGCTACTCATGCCCGGAAGATTGGTGTTAGAGGATTTCGTGGATGTGATAGCGCGGCCCATCGGCGAGGCGCTCGCCGATACCCACGGCCAGGATGCCATTGAGCCACTCGTAGCGACGATCGGCCGTGTCGAAACGCGGGGCGATGCGGAAGTAGAAATCACGGTAATCCACACTTTCTCCGGCGGCCAACCGCGCCATGACGTCTTCAGGCCCATGCCGAAGTCCACGGTATTGGCAGTTGATCAATGCACCGTCGTGGGTTTCGATCACCAGCCGCACGTCCAGCTCCAGGATGCCTGAGGCATTGGTCAGGGCCCAGTCGCTGCCACCGGCAAGAATGCGTCCCGACAGTCGCTCCCCCTCAATACGACCATCCAAAACCGGAACGATCTTGCGCTCGCCCGCGGGAGTGGCTCCCAGCCGGTGAGGTGTATCCAGAACCGCCGTCAGAAGTGCGAGCGGCGAGGACTGCAGGGGATACAGCGTCGGGGCCTCCCGGCTCATGACTGTTTCCTTGTCTGGTAGGAAGGCCTGCGTCGCGCCCTTCTCGCGAGTCCATTCCGGAGGCAGGCGCGTGGAAGTCGGTGCCCTGACGTCGAGTGCCAGGGCACCTTGTTCTTACCAGTTCATCGTAAACGCGACGCCGTAAGTTCGCGGCATTCCCACGGTGCGGGTGATGGCGTTGTTGTAGGAGATCACGTTCGTGACGTAGAACTCGTCAGTCGCGTTCTTTGCCCAGGCAGAAAGCGTCATCCGGTCTCCCGGGAACGCGTAGGCCAGGCGTGCGTCCAGGATCGTGTAGCTGTCGATCTCGAAGGGGATAAGGTCAGTCGTACGGTTAACGCCGTTGTCGGGCACCTGCAGAATACCGCCCGCCGGGTAGGCATCGACGCTGGAGCGGTACGTCACCGTGGCGCCCGCGGAGAGAGTACCGCCGTTGGCAAGAGGCATCTGGTAGTCGATATCACCCAGGAAAGAGAGCTCGGGCGCGAAAGGCAGATCATTCCCCGCGAAGTCATAGTTCTCCGTGCCGAAGACATTGGTTGCGGTGTACTCGTCGATCTCTGAGTCGAGCCAGGTTGCCGCAGCCGTCAGGGTCAGGCCTTCGGTGGCCCGCCAGAGTACGTCGGTTTCAAAACCGTAGACCGTGGATTCGGGAACGTTATCCAGGCGCTGCAGAAGACCGAACAGGGCCGTCAGGTCGCTACCCTGGATCTGCTTGTCTTCGTAGTCCATGTAGAACGCCGCACCGCTCCATTGGAGCTGGCCGGCGATGGTGGATTTGAATCCCACCTCGTAGGAGGTCACCGCTTCCTGCACGGCTGGGTCAAACTGGCTGAGCAGTGAGCCGGTGATCACCGGGAAGCTACCGGCCTTATAGCCGCGGGAGACGTTTCCGTAGAGCAGCGTGTCCTCGCTGATGTTGTAGTCGAGGCCGATGGTCCAGGATGTGTTGTCTTCGGCGAGCGTGAGGTTGTGTCGGCCACCGTTAACACCCTGGAGATTCTGGGGAAGCAACAGGTCGTCGCGCAGCGAGTAGCAGTCTCCGACCCCAAGGAATATATCCTGCCCGCCGAGCAGATTCCCCAGCAGCGTAAAGAGTTCGCTAACTCGTTGGTCCGGGGCATTGTCCTGGTTGCACATGGAGTTATCGTTCTCTGAATCGGTGTAGCGAATGCCGGCTTTCAGAGTGAGATTGTCGGTGAGATCGTATTCGCCGCTCGCGAAGGCGGCCCAGATATCCATGTCACCGGTGTTGTCGACGCCGCTGATATGGATGAACAGGTTGGCGGGGCTGGCCAGGGAGTTGTCGCCGTAGGTGATGTCCTGGTACTCCTCGACCGAACTGGTGTTGTAGTTGGCACCGACCGTCCAGCGGAAACCCGACCCTCCGCCATCACCGTTCGACAAGCGAACTTCCTGGTGGAAGTCCTCGATGCTCCCCGTGTTGCTGGGCAGGCCGATCATCTCGGAATCGCTACCGTCCAGGTCGAAGGACATGTCCTGCTCAAAATCGTTGTAGGTGGTGATCGAGGTCAAGGTCACCGTATCGGAGATGTCCCAGTCGGCCCGGAGTATGGCCTGCCAGGTTTCGCGGTTACCGCGGGGGATCGCGGCCTCGGTAGGTGTTTGGGCCTCCGGAAAGCGCTGCGCGCCCGTCAGGGACCAGTTCGCTGCCCGGTTGTCGTTTGGAGACAGTACCGTCTCCAGTTCCGAATCAAAGGGCGCTGCCGGGTTGGACGGGATAGAAGACACGATCTGCAGTGCCATGGGCTGTGAGTCGTCGACGGACCCATTGAGGTTCAGCATGACGTTCAGCCGGTCCGTCGGCTGCCATTCAGTGATGAAGCGCGCCGCAAAGTATTCCTGCTCGCCATTCTCATCGTTGCGGTCTGGGAGGTAGTTCTTTTGCCAATCGTCCCGCCGCCGGCTGTCAATCGACAGGCGAGCACCGACCGTATCGCTCAGCGGCCCGCTGACAAAACCGCTGGCCCTGAACTCGTTGAAGCGCCCGTAGCCCACCGTGAGGCCGGCCTCAAACTCTTCTGTAGGTTTCGCAGCGACATAGTTGATGGCACCACCCGTGGAGTTCTGCCCGAACAAAGTGCCCTGTGGCCCCTTCAGCACCTCGACGCGCTCGAGGTCGAACATGGTGCGGGCAGCGAGAATGGGAAACGACATGGGCGCCTGGTCCAGGGACAGGCTGACCGCGGGATAAATCGCCATCGCGTCCGAGTTGTACCCGATGCCGCGCAGTGTGTAGACCGGCGTACCGTGCGTGGACGGGGCGAGCTCCAGGCTTGGGACATTCTGCGCAAGGTCTTCGGGGGCCAGGATGAAGCGATTTTCCAGTGAATCTCCGGTGAACGCAGTGATGCTCGATCCGACGTCCATGGCGCTTTCCTGGCGCTTGTTCGCCGTCACGATGATCTCTTCCATCGATTGCGCCCACCCAGTATTAGCGACGGAAAGCGATGCGACGGCGGCCGAACAGGCGATGAACAGTGTGTTTTGCGGCTTCATAATGTCTTCCTTATATTTTTGATAGACAGATCATCAAGCGTTTCCAAGAGATCGAATTCGGTATCAATTCCTCAGCACAGGACGCGTCTGGGTGATTTACGGATCAGGCGCCGCGCGCCTGCCGCGGTAGCCCGCGGTCGGGGGAGCGGGTGTGCTGCTAGCACCACTGTGCACTCGCCGCGGTACGCGTCGCGGCTCGATCTGAAGAGGGTAAGCGGGGGGCTCGGGAGTAGGGCAGGGATACGGCCGAAAAGTTTCCGTCGACTCGCCCATACCGAACCACTGTCAGACACTGCTTGCACACGAAACTCATCTACGTTGTGTTTTTATCTTGGTGTCGTAGCGCCTCGGGAACCCGGAGGCGTTCTGCTACGCCCGCCAACTTCGCCGTGTGGCCGTCTCGAAAGCATCATCACATTCCCGATTGATGTCAACCATTTTGTAAGACGATTTATGCCTATGAAATGGTCTACCATCGCCAGCAGCATCAAACGCAGGCGTCCCTTCTGGCGCGGAGGCACACAAGCCCTTCGCGACGCAAAAAACGACCGCCAGGCCTGGTGTGCCCGCAACGCACGGATGCCGGCGCCCAAAATGTGGGTGCTCCAAGATCTATACGGTAGGCACAGGTATGCGTATCAGTCCTGTGTGGCAGTGCCAAAGAAATCCAGCAGGAGATCGTTGACCGCTTCAGGCCGATCGAGCATCAACCAGTGTGACGCTCCCTCCAGGCGCTCGTAGCGCCAATCCGCGTCCATGAACTGGGCAGAGCCCATCATCTGGCTTTCCGACAGATAGATGTCGCCACTGCTCCAGATGCCCATGGTCGGTACGCGAACCCGCGGCATTTCCCAGCCTTCTTCGGTCCAGGTATCGAGATCCATATTCGCGCGGTACCAGTTCAAGGCCGCCGTGAGTGCCCCCGGACGCGACAAGTCGGCGATCCAGGTTTCAAGCTCCGGGTGGTGGCCCCAGAGATCCCGGAAAAACTGCCAGTCCTGCCGCGTGATGATTTCTTCGGCCAGGCCCTGACGCATGAATACCAGCATGTACCAGGCGTTGCGACGCTGGGTAATGCCCGCTTCCCAGAGCGATGTAATGTGCCCGACGGACAGAACGGCGTGGCGCTCCACCCGCTCGGGATGCAGCGCCGCGAGGCTCCAGCCAACGGCCGCCCCCCAGTCGTGACTCACCAGACGAACATGCTCCAGTTCCAGCTCGTCCAGCAGGGCAAGGACATCTGCCAGCACTTCGGGTATCGCGTAGGCCTCCACGGCCTGAGGCTTATCGGAACCCCCGAAACCTCGTTGGTCGGGTGCAATGACTCGATAGCCCGCCTCGAGCAGTACGGGAATCTGGTGTCTCCACAGTCGGGCGGAGTCGGGAAAGCCGTGGAGCATCAACAACGGAGGCCCGGAGCCCTCATCGGTAACGTCGAACTCGTAGTCGCCCAGTTTTAGCCTTTTCACGGGCATAGCGCCCTCTCCTTGCGAACCTTTTGATGCCAGCTAGCTGAGGTAGTCATGGACCATGCGTCCGGGCACCAGATCAAAGTCAAAGACACCGAAGAAGCCTCCGGTGATGTTTATGGGCGCGGCGAGCCCCCAGGGGTCCGAGGCACTGCTTTCGAAGCGGAGTTGCGCCGGGCCCTTGTAGAATTCCGCAGCGCCATCACTGCCGGTCTTGACGGATACGGGCAGCTCCAGCGCCACCAGCTGCGCGATCGACGGGCGGGACAGGTCCTCTCCGTCGGGAATGATGCGAAGTGAAAGGATGGGATATCCCGCGTCCAGTTCTTCCGGGTCGGCGCGCTCGGCACATGCCATGGAAGCGGACATGAGCGTGTGATTAAGGGGTCGCTCGACCTTGCACAGAAGCTGCTCGCCAAAGCCGGCGCCGCTATTGCCCCAGCCGCGGGTGAAGGTACCCAGCTTCTTCGGATAGCCCCAGACTTCCCGGCCGACCGCAAGGGCGACCTCGTTGTCCACGATCATGAACGGATTGTAGAGATAGGTTTCGCCGTCAAACTGGGCTTTCACCATCGCGTAGGCCTCGTGGTAGGGCCCGAAAGACGAAAACGGTATCCAGCGCGTCCAGGCGAGACACTCGGCTACCTGCCCGGAGACGGTGACGCCGGGCGGCAGGAGTGGCTTCAGGCGCTCAGCGTCGGCCTCGTAGGCCACTACCATGTCTTCCACTCCGCGGTAGATGTATGGGGGGCGACCGTAGAGGGAGGAGCCGTAGGGCATGCTAAAGCTGCCGGGGAAAAGGGCGTCTGTCATTGTGATTTCTCCTCGGATTGATTGAGGCGACATCGGCCAGCGCCGATCCTCCGGCATAGCATGGCTGCCGCCCTGCAAAAGATGTTTGGCCGATCGACCGGCGGCCCGTGTTCCGGTTTCATGCGCGGGGAAGGCGCACAAGCGAAGAGAAGAGCGGGATGTCGCGGAGTCATTGCGCGCCCCTTTTGTCTTGTCGTTATGTTGTGCGAGCGTGAAGAAGACGCGAGACTAAGTCAACATCAACCTACAAAATCGTAGGATAATTTTGGGCCACCGGGGCTTGCGCTCAGCTCCCGGCTCCCCCCGCCGACAACGCGCGGCGGGCGGGCAAAAGGCGTTGAAATCCTCGTAAGATCCCAGCAAGGAGACAATCATGATCACCCTGGATCGTCGTGAACTCGACTTTCAGCTCTTTGACGTTGCCGCTGTCGAAGCTCTCAGCAGCGGTCCTTTTGCTGACTACGAGAGAACGGTCATCAGTGGGATCATGGATACGGCGGAGGACCTCGCCCGGGAGAAGTTCTTACCGCACGCCGAGAAAAGCGATCGCTGCGAGCCCCGCTTCGAGGACGGGCGCGCAATTCTGATTCCGGAGATCGGTGAGGCGCTTGCCGCCTTTCGCGATGCGGGCCTCTTCGGCTCGACCTTCGACCACGAGTGGGGTGGGCTGCAGATGCCGGAAACGCTCCGCAGCGCTCTGTCCTACCTGTTCTTCACGGCAAACATCGGCACCAGCGGCTACGTTCTCCTGACCAATGGCGCCGCCAACGTGCTGGCGGCCTTCGCATCCCAGGACCAGAAATCAAGATTTCTCCGCCCCATGGTCGAGGGAAGGTTCTTCGGCACCATGTGTCTCTCCGAGCCGCACGCCGGCTCGTCGCTTGCGGACATCGGAACCATGGCGCACCCGCAGGACGACGGCAGCTATCACCTGCGCGGTCGGAAGATGTGGATCTCCGGAGGCGAGCAGGATATCTCTGAGAATATCGTGCACCTCGTTCTCGCGAAGGTTCCCGGCGGTGGCGAGGGCGTCCGGGGAATCTCCTTGTTCATCGCTCCGAAGTATCACGTCGATGAGGACGGAGGTCGCGGTGAGCGCAACGGCATCCAGCTGGCAGGGCTTAACCACAAGATGGGCTATCGGGGTACGACCAACACGGTCCTCAACTTTGGCGAGGAGAGACCTTGTGTAGCCTTTCGCGTTGGTGAAGAAGGTCACGGGTTGTTCTACATGTTTCACATGATGAACGAGGCCCGTATCGCCGTGGGACTGGGGGCCACGGCACTGGCGGCCGCTGGCTACAGCGTTGCTCTCCAGTATGCTCGCGAGCGAAAGCAGGGTCGCTCGCCGGACGCCAAGGACCCTGGACTGCCGCCCGTGCCTATCATCGAACACGGCGATGTCCGCCGCCTGCTGCTCGCTCAGAAGGTCGCCGTTGAGGGCTCCCTGGCGCTCTTGCTGTACACGGCGGGATTGATCGACAAGGCCCGCCTGAGCGAGGACTCACAGGAGCGAGCAGCGCTGAAAAGTCTTACGGATTTCCTGACACCGATCGCGAAGTCATGGCCTTCGGAGTTCTGTCTCGAGGCGAACAAGCATGCGATACAGGTACTCGGGGGTGCGGGCTACACGAGGGATTACCCTGTAGAGCGCCTCTACCGCGACAACCGCCTGAATCCTATCCATGAGGGAACGCACGGCATCCACGGCATTGACCTCCTCGGCCGTAAGATCCTGGATGACGATTGCCGCTGCCTGAGGCTGCTGGCTGAGGAAATGCCGACATCGAGAGGGCGGAAGGCAGCACTCGGCTCCGCGAGTTCTCTAAGTCATTGCGCCGCGAACTCGAAGACACAATGACGGCGACAAGTGAGCTCGTGGCTGCAGCGTCGTCTTGTAGTCGTTCGCGCTTGCTGGCCAACGCCACCCTGTATCTGGATATGCTCGGCCACCTCGTGATTGCCTGGATGTGGCTGCGTCAGGCGGTGACAGCGGAGGCCAAAAGGGAGGACAAGCCAAGCGATGACAGCGAGGCTTCCGCTTACCTCCAGGGTAAGTACTTTGCCTGTCGCTACTTCTTTCGCTACGTGCTGCCCCAATGCGCCTGGATGAGAGAGCTCGCCACCGCCGCCGACGATACAACGCTTGCTATGCCCGAGGATGGCTTCTGAGAGATGAGACGACCGCCGGGGGATGAGGCCAGGCGGTTCGAAGGGCTTGTGGTCAGAGAGTCACGGGCCGGCGAACAGACCGGCGACGAACACACGCATCGTCGGTGTTCCCTTACAGCGAGCGTCGATGTGGCTTCCGATCAGACGTCACGCGATTGGGCACGCGACCTCCTCAAGCTGCAGTATGGCCAGCATGCGGCCAAAGCCGATGTACTGGCCCGTAAGCATCATGAGTTCCAGTACTTCAGCCTCTGAAAAATGCGCTCTTAGTTCACGGATAGCCTGGTCGTCGATGGAAAAATGATCCACCGCCATCTGTTCCGCAAAGTTGATCGCGGCCCGCTCTCGTGGCCCGAAAGGATAGGCGGGATCATCCACGCCAAAGTCGCCTTCATCCCGGCTGATGGTGGGATCCAGGCGAGCCGCCTTGCAGGTTTTACAGCCGTTGAGCGTAGCAATCCGCAGGCGCACCAGCTCCTTCAGCCGGGGCTCCAGCTCTCCCACACCGTCGTTCCTGTGCCATCGATAGTAGAACCCCAGATAGTCCTCCAGCAGCTGGGGCTGCGTGGCAAAGGCGCGCGCCACGTGTTGAGTGGACCAATCGCTCTCCGCGGCATTACTGTGCAGTTCCGCGAGGAAGCCTGTCAGACCGGTGGGTTCCGTTAGTGTAATTCTGGCCATCGCCTCTGTCTCCGGTGTTCGGTTTGTGTAAGTACGTGTAGAGCCGACGTTCGGTGTACTGCGGTTTCTAGCATGCTGATTCAGGAGCAGCCGGCTGGAGCGAAGGATGTCGACCGATGGGTCGCCGACGAACTGTAAGCGAGTAGCGGGCCGGATGCCGCCTGGGTGTAAGCGGGTCTTGCTCCCACCGTCGAAGCGTTTAGGCTTTGAGAACGTTTGTCATGGGGCATCGCCAGATGCTGCAGGTCCTCGAAGCACTCTGGGCAGATATGGTGGCTCTGCCCGCGATAGCCCTATTTCTAAGTCTGTTTACGTTCTGGCGTTGGTGGCTGACGCGCAGCTGGGCGGAAGCCGACAGCCGCGCCGGGCTGCTCTCCTTTCTGCGCCGGCCGGACGCCCCTCGCCTGTATCAGCGGTGCGTATGCTGGGCGCTGGAGAAAACCGACGACTGGGTCCTGGATGAACACCAGCGACAGCTGCCTCGGTCGTTTCGGCCCGCCTGGTCACTGCGATTATTCCATCGCGCTTTGCTCGTTGCGCTTATCTATCCGACTGGATGCATCCTGGTTCAGTGGGCCTGGGGCGTGGATGTCAGCTTCGATCAGCTTGAGCGTTGGGATGTCTGGTTCTACGGCGATGTACACCGTGGTTTCCGCTGGTCAGCCCTGGCTGCGTTTGCAGTCTGGCTACTGTCCTTCGTGTTGCTCAATAGGAGCCGATATATCGCTGCGGCCTTCGCGGTGTCGCTTCTCGCCGCGCTGGTCGTGGCGTCAGCGCAGATCGTACCCCGCTCCATCGACGGCTATGGAGGGACCGGGGCCAGTCTCTTGGCAGCGCTCTCGACGGCCGCGCTCCTGTGCGCGGGGGCGCCCACTGCGGTACCTCTATCGGCGCTGTCCGGGTTTGTCTTCTCGCGACTCGCGCTGAACGCGGTCGGTGGCTCGGTCTATGCGACCGCGCTCGATTTTCTCAATGCACTTGGGCTGGACGCGGCACGTCCTCTTCGAATTCCGCTGATCACGATTTTTACAGTGGTCTTATCGACCGCCGCCGTAGCGCCGCTGTTCCGGCGAGCACCCTCGGTCGGCTTGCGGGGCTTCATGGTGACCGGAACTACGATTGCCGCACTCATCGGTGTCGCGTATCTCTTTCCCCTTGGCCTCGGCTGGCGCGGCTTATCAGCTGTGCTGTCGCTGGGGCTGTTTCTGCCACTCGTCAACGCCGCGTTCGACTTTCTAT
Organism: Pseudomonadota bacterium; assembly: GCA_038748515.1. Taxonomy (GTDB): domain Bacteria; phylum Pseudomonadota; class Gammaproteobacteria; order Pseudomonadales; family Halieaceae; genus Congregibacter. Next base: position 286,917 of record JBCDIW010000001.1, on the reverse strand, counting down.
CCTTCGGCCTGACGCGGTGGGCTCTGCGGAAGGGTGTAGACAATATGGGCTGGCGCACCCCGGGATGGGGCGCGGCCGACCTGTTACTGGGCGTTATCGTGATGCTTGCCCTTGGAACAGCCTTCATAGTGTTTCTGCGTTTGCAGAATGCGATCTTGGGCTTCCCACTTACCCAGTTGGATCGCTTTTTCGAGCAGGTGCGCGTGCAGCCCGAAAACTGGTACTGGTTGGGCGCGGCGTTCGGCTCGACCATGCTACCGACCCTCGTTCATATCACCTTAGCGGTGTGGTCTATCGGTCCGGTCGTGCTCACCCCCAGGCGGGGGCGCGCAATTGCCGACAGGCTCGAGAAAAGCGACGCGCATTTTGGCTGGCGCTGGACCATGTTGACGGCGCTTGCGGCTTGGTCGGCAACGGCCGTGGCGGCCCCGCTGATCTGTATTGCCTTTGCGCTTGACTGGATTGTTTCGAGCGGAGTCCAGGTGCTAAAAGTCTGGCTGGACGCCCTTGAGTGGATCGCGGCTTTAGTACCCGGACCTTAACAAAGGGGCGCCGGAGGAGGGCAACAAGATCTCTATGCCCTTCACCGAACCATCATCGCTTTCGATCGGACTGAGACTACCGGTCGCGGTTTCGAAGGCCCGCTTCGCGACAAACAGATCGAAGTGAGGGGAGCAATCTGGCGACTGGGTGCCAAAGCGAGGGTCGGTGAAGCCTGCGGCTCGGTTTGGATCTGTGTAACTGAACGTCAGACTTACCACCTCGTCCCCGCTTTCCAGGGACACCGCCAACTCCTTGGGCGGACCGTTCGCACGGGCGAGGTAGCGAATGCAGTGCTCGAGGCCTACGCGCACGGCTACCTGTGGCGCATTGACCACAAATGCCTCGCCGCGAGTTCGGAGACGCCATTCGCCGGGTGTTTCGCCGAATTCGGTTTCGATGGCCCGCTGAAGTTCAGATTCAAGATCGGTTGAACCCTCGGACTGCTCCGAGAGTTCTGCCTCGGTCGAGGTGGCATCCCCAGCCCTGTCGAGGAGTTTACGCATACGAACTACGCTCTCCTCGGCACTCTGCGCCAGTTCCAGCTGCGTTGAAGACTCAGCGCGACGCTTTATGAGAACCAGCGATGTGCTGATTCCTGTAAGCGCATTGCGTAGCTCGTGGCGGAGGAAATGCGCCGTGAAAGACAGCCATTCTGTATCGCGCCGGTGCTCTTCTTCTCTGCGCACGCGGGCCTCCGCAATGGAACCGTGAAGAGACCAGTTCTGCCGGGCCTTAATTTCAAGCATTTTTGCCGCCGCAAGCAATACGACATTGATGCTCACCAACTGTTGGAGGTAGAAGTCCGCATCGGCCTCGGACCAGCCATCCGTTTGACCGGTGGCAATGGCGGTCGAGATGCAAACGATCAGGGATAGAAGAAGTAGCGCCCGGAAAGGCAGCACACTGAACACGTGTACCACGACCAGAACCTGGATGATTCCCTGTATCAGGAAAGCGCGCCCCGGATCATTCGCCACCTTGAGCAGTAGCAGGTACGTCCCGCAAAGCGTCAATGCAGCCAGGAAAAACGATCCGAAAATCAAAGTGACGCTGATTGAAAACTGAATCCCTGCCGCTCCCAGGAGGGCCAGTACGCTAGCGATCAGTACGGCGCTGATGAAGAGTATCTGGGGCGCGTATTCCCTGCCGAAGAAGGACGTTACAGTACCCGGGTTAAAGGGTTCGATCTCAAGCATGATCTGGTAAACGACAATCATGTAGGCCGCTATGAGACCGGCGGTAATCAGGATGATCCGCCGGCGCGATTTCAAAGCAGCCTCATAGAAACCCATAGGCTAGGTGTTCAGTACAGCAGGCTGCGGACGCAATCCAACGCTAGTCGACCCAGCGGTATCCACGGCCACGTTCCGTTTTGATGGCGTCGAAGGCGGCATCGACATCCTTGAAAGCCGTCCTAAGTGACTTTACATGCGCCGTGATTGTGTTTTGCTCTACGACGATGTTGGCCGCACGCATGAGATCGCGATGCGAACGCACGATCCCGGGGTGGGTCACGAGATCTTTCAAGATCCAATACAAGGTCAAGGGCAGCTCGAGTCTCGTACCCTGCCAGCTTGCTCTCGAGTAAAGGTCGTCCAGACTTACTTTAGAGTCCGGGACCGGGTTGGTGTTTTTTTTTTCTTCCGCGGCGCTTCTGATGGCGTCGAGGCGTCGGAACAGGGTTTCGATGCGAACCACGATGTAGTCGATCGTCGAGTCTTTGGTGAGATAGTCATCGGCACCCATGCGCAAACCAGAGATCCGGTCCACTTCTCCGTCGTGCGATGTCAGGAAAATGATCGGGAGTTCGGCCGACATACGCCGTAGTTCAAGGCAGATCTGATACCCCGCATCTCTCTCCCCATGAAGAGATACGTCTAGCAACGCGAGATCGGGTAAGGATTGAGCGAACGCAGACATCGCGCTCTCCTTCGTGGCGAAGGGGCTCACTTCAAAACCCTCTTCCCGCAGTATTTCCGCGTAGTTTTCACGAATGATGTCGTCGTCTTCGACGTAGGCAATTCGACGGGTCATGCTCGATCCAGCGCTGCAGTTGGCAAGCTGCCTATCCTACAGCGCGCTTGCTTAGCCCAAATGATGATTTATGAAGATTTATGAACTCAGTGCTCTGCCACTTTGAACGTCATCGAGAACTCAACGCCGTTCCCGTTCTCCAGGTTGCGGGCGTTCAGATGCCCCGCATGCGCTTCGACGATGCGTCGGGCGACAAACAGGCCGAGGCCCATATTGCCGGTGTTCTTGTGGGAGCTTACGTGCGCGTCGAAGATTTTTTCAGAGTCCGTCAAGCATGGGCCGCTGTTTCGCACCGACACTGTCACCAGTCCGCCTTGAGTTCGTGCTTCGATTTGGACGGGCTCCTCGTGGTCGCTGTGCTCAATCGCATTGTTCACAAGTTTATCGAGCGCCTGCGTGAGGCGGTCTTCGTCGCCGATCAATCTGTCGCTGGACGCGAGCGCTAGCTCAAACTTTGTCGCGGGATATTGATCGCGATAGTCGCTCAGTTTTCGACCCAGCATCTGAGCTACGTCGATCTCGATCATGTCCATGTGAGCAAGAGCGGACTCCATGGTCTTTGCCTTGCCCACTTCAGTCAGCAGTCGCTGAATGAGCCTCGCGCTTTCCTCGCACCTGCACTGGTAGGTTTCCTGGGCCGCGGGAATGCCTGCGCGTCTCATCCGCTGCAATATGCTGCGAACGGCGGTCAGCGCGTTTCCGAGTTCATCCTTGACGAAGGTCGCCATGGTATCCAACCACACTAGCCTGCCGCGCATGATCCTGAGGCGTTTCTCATCGTCCTCTTTCAGGCTGCGCTCATAGATGAAGTTCTGCCTCGCAATGCTTTCAATGGTGAACGATGCGTACAGGAGTATGAGTCCCAGAACGGCGACCGAAGTTGCGGCAAAGCGGGTGCCGGTCAGGAGAGACGCCTCCGGCTGCTGGATGTAGGCGACGACCAGGAATACGCCGGCTATGACAACGGTGAGAGGCACAAGTGTCCGAAAAGGAATGACAAGAAACATGTGCGATAACAAGAGTATGTGAGCGACGGAATAGGCGCAGAAGGGCGCCAGCTCCGCATCCTGAGCTAGGAACAGCAGGGAGTAGGAGACCCCGGACAACATGCTCGCGGTTGCGATCAGAGGGCTTACGCTCTGCCAGACCTGTGTGTTCCACATCCGCCAGCACGCGAGCCCCAGGGGAATTCCGCCGGTAATGGCCGGGACCAGGGCATCCATCACCTGGTGCCGCAAGGACATCTTCTCTGACGCGAATGGCACGAAGAGTGCCGAGGAAAATGGAATGAGGATGATCAATGTGAGTAGCGCCAGCGTCAGTATGTTGCGCCGCTGGTAGTACAGACTACTCCAGAATTCTTCCTCCAGTTCCGGTTCAAAGGCCAGGAGAAAACGATCCAGTCGCCAAGCGGAGCGCGAGCCGGCCGCATTCCCCGGAGCACTTTGGACTATTTCGTTTGCCATGGGTGTGTTCGCAGAAGCCTCGCTATCCGGTATCAGTAGGCCGTGGCCACACTGGGGCTTTCAACCGCACCCGATGCTCCATCAAGGCTGGAATCTGAATGTGTTGATTCCTCCTGGGGAGGTTCCGCTGAGACCGTACCCGAGACAGCTGCGCGTGCCTGACCGGTGAACTCCTGGGGTACTGACCAGGTGTAACCATCAGTCTGTTGCGTTGAGTCGCTCGCGCAGTGACCTGCTGCTTTCGAATACGCCACCGGCGAGTCGCCGACAACGCCCGACGCGAGCCCTGCTTGTTCCGGCATGTTTTCTACCATGACTACCGGGCGAATGCTTGGACTGAAATGCTCCTCAGTGACTTTGGCAGATACGAAAGTGACTGAATCCAGGATCGTGGTCAGGCCACAGAATACATTGATCGTTGAGATCCAGAACGCTTTGTTTAGGCTGGCATTGATCGTCTTAAGGACTGTCATGGTGTTTTCCTCGTCGGTTGAACCACGAGAAAAAGCTTAGTTTTCTTCCTGTGACCGGGCTTGCGTGTACGCTGATTGTGATCGCGACGATTATGAATTTCCGTGAATGAGTCCTGATTGTTTGTGGCGAGCGCATCCTTCGGTGGGTGGTCCTGGATTCGCGGCCAGCTAGTCTACCGCTGCTCCAAGACCTGCCGGACTATATTGCGTTATGCCCTGAACCCCTGAAACTGAACGGCGCTTCCAGCGTCGGGTCGCGTAGGCTCCACCGTGTTCATTTGCCCATGGCCACCATAAACGCTCTGATACGTTCCGCATTCGCCCCGACGTCGCTGCGTCCCACACGCGACTTCGATCGCATATCGAGACGGCTGCCGCCCCGGTCTTCTCCTATTCGGATGACTACATCGTCCTTGAAGCCGAACCAGAAGGTGGTGTCAGTCGCTTCGATACGCCCTTCGGCGGCTTCGGCGGCGACAATTTCCCATCCCATGGACTTCGCCAGTTCCAGCGCCTGATCAAAAGCGGCTCCGACCGGTTGCGCGAGCGTCATTGGTTTCAGATCTGGATACCCGTCGCGTTGCTGCTGGGCTACCTCCTCGCCAAGATATTCTGCAGGATTCGGCGCATCAGCACGCAGGGGCAGGATCGCAACAAACGCGGGTGGATTGGTTGTATCCGTAGTGATGTCGTGGATGAAGGGCAAGGAGCGCGCTGTGCGCACGCCGTTCCAGGGCACGTAAGCGGTGGCTACGCCAAGAAGAAGGGCGATCGCGAGCGGTATCACTCCCGCGGCTCTCGTCTTCGGGATGATCAGGAATAACAGGCCCAGGGCTGCCGCAGCGAGACCGGCGAAGAACGCTACGCGCATCAGCAGGAAGCCGGTCCCGTAGGCCCAGAGCCCGAGGCGTGTGCCGGGGCCGGCGATGAGCAGGAGCAGGGCCGACAGGATGGCGATACCAAGGGTGAGTCGTTTCAGGTTGTTTGCCATGGTGCTCGTGACTGGTTGTTGGAGTGGGCGAAGGGTATAGAGCGATGCCGAGGATTGCCAGCAGGGCTGCGACTTTGTGCGTTTACCCGGTCTATGAGCCTGGGGTGCAGCATCCGCCACTAACCGCGATGCCGAGGTGGGGCCCGGGATCGACATGGTTCGTTCCCGGCGGCCTGCGTCAGATGCAAGGACGCCACACTCAGAGTGTCTTCCAGCTAGAAATCACGGCATGCTTTGCACCTTTACTCCGGGCTGAAACGAGGCCCCAAGCGCGCTTTTCGGGTACTGCTGGAGCAGGCTGGCCTGCATATGCGCCAGTCGCCGGCCCATAGTCTCAAGCGCATCTTCGAACTCTTGTCGGTCACGGAGTGGCGCCAGCCGTGGGTCGTTCTTGATCAAGTCCAGACTGCGGCCTCCTATACTGACGGCTCGGCGCAGTGAGCTCAGAGCAGAGTCCAGCCGCCCGATAATTGAGTTGGCGGTCGCAGTTTCATAAGCCGCGGCTTCATTGCCAGGTATGCGCAGTTGCTCGTCGCGCGCCAGGACAATGGCTTGCTCACACAGTTGGCGCGCCAATTCGACGTGCCCATCCCGTTTCTCCAGAAGCGCCTGGTAGGTCAGGGTCATCATCGCGTATTGATGGGTCAAGTTTCCCGAGGAAGTTTCAGCCATCACTGGGGCCAGGCAGGCGCGAGCCCGGTCCAAGCGGCCAAGGTAGATATTGGCGGCACCGCAGGCGAGGAACTCATTGCGGCTTTTGTGCGTGGGCTCTGGTACTAACGCTCCTTGCCTCGTCCACCACTCGTCGATCAGACGCGTTAACGCGGCCTGGTTGCCGGTAGACTGGTAGATCACGGAGCGAAATCCGAAAAGAAACGTGTGCTCCGGCATGACGGCTTCTGCTCGATCGATGTAGGCTTCGGCGCGAACCGGTAGGCCGAGTATGAGCGACACATTGGCAAGGTTTAGCAGTACAGTGGCATGCAGCGGATCAAGCGATAGGGCCTCGCGGTACTGGTTGTAGGCCTCACTTAGCCTGCCCGATTCCGCATAAACGTTGCCCAGCGACATGCGGGCCTCGGCGAGATTGGGATTGGATCCCAGTGCCGCAAGTAACTCGCGCTCCGCTTCCAGCCACTGAGTACGAGCGATACGCATATTCCCAAGGGCCAGGCGTGTTTCGGCAATCTGAGGTCCCAGATTCAGCGCTTTCGCGAGCAGGCGCTCTGCCTTGCTCAACGCGGTTTCGGAATCGACGTCGCCGTAGGTTATTGAGGTTAGGTAGCTCTCCGCGAGGCCGGTGTATGCCAGGGCATAGTCAGGTTGTATCTCCGCCGCTCGCTCGAACAGCTCGATCGCTCTGGCGAGCGAGGTCGAAGTCCTCTGCCGCCAGTGGTAACGCCCCAGTAGGTAGAGTTCGTAGGCGCGGGCTTCATTGACCCGGCCGGCCTCCGGGATTGACGGGACCTGTTCCAGGAGACGAGGCCGAATTTGCTCGACCACAGCTCGGGTGATTAGCTGCTGCACCCGGAGAATATCCCGCCATTCGCCGTCATAGGTGTTCGACCACTGTTGGAAGCCCGTGTCTACATTCACCAGCTGCACCGCGACGCGCAGCGCCTCCCCGTCGCGTCGCACGCTCCCTTCAAGGACGTGGCGAACGTTCAAGTCTGCACCGATTTCCCGAACGTCCGGATTACTTCCTCGCGGCCTAAAGGAAGATGTCCGCGATGCGACCTTCAAGCCCGGGACCGCCGCCAGCTGGTTGAGCAGTTCCTCCGCGATGCCCTCCGTGAACCAGTCCGCGTCAGGGCTGCCGCTCAGATTGGCGAAAGGCAGGACCGCGACAGAGCTGGGGCTCGCTGAGCTCGCGACGGCCCCCGATTCTGGAACACCGTTCCCTACTTGCAGCAAGACAATTGCCAGGACCATCGCCGCCAATAAGATCGCATACACGTATCGCGATGGAGGCCTAAGGCTCGAGGGGGCCAGTATGGGACTGCCGGGAGCGTCAACTGACGGGGTCATGCGCTCTACGGGATCAGCCGCCGTTTCGAGCGTTTCGTCGGCGGCGGTCCAGCGAACCGATTGCAACAATCGGTAGCCTCTTTTTGGCACGGTACCAATGAGCTGTGCCTGGCGCGAATCATCGCCCAGTTGGCGGCGCAGCCGGGAGACGAGACTCGATAGCGTCTGGTCAGAGATTTCCTGATTGGGCCAGAGTCTGTCGAACAACGCATTGCGCGTCACCAGCTGCCCATTGGCCTCGGCCAGGATTTCGAGTAGGTGCATCACCCTTGGCTCGAGATGAATGTCGTGCCGGTCGTCGGAAATGCGTCCCAGGCCTGGCTGCACATGCCAGACCCCCAGCCAGAATTCCCTCTCCGCTCTCAAGTCACTCATGGTGTCCAAAAGTTTCATCACTACAACTGGCTGGTCCAGACGCGGACGAGCCTGCGGTGCCGGCGTCGTTTGAGAACGCCAAGGCAGCGGTCATGCGCAGAAGACCCCGTTCCTATGCGCCCTGAAGTAACATTTTAAAGGGGTCCGCGGGCGATCCATAGACCGAGTTTGGGCCCGCCGGTCACCACCTCCCGCAGCTTTTCACGAGCTTTTCGCAACGTTTTTTTACGCCCCCCTTGCACAACATGGACGGGTCAGCGAGTGCATCTCGCCGGCATCAACGATGGTTCGAAAATTCGCGGCCCACGCTGACTGTCCACGGACACCCGCCATCGGGCGTTCCGCGGACCAGGATCCGGCGAGAAGCCACCTTGAAGCCTGTTCCGCCGAAAGGGGCGGGCTCGGGCAACGTTTTATTGGAAACTGTTAGGGAGTTGTTGTTGATGAAGATGATTGGCGCAAGGCTGTGCTGCATTACGTTGGTATCAACAGCATTCGCAATGCCAGCGTATGCCGGCATTATCAATACGATTGGGGTTGCCTCGAACGCAGGCAGCAACGACTGCACTGATGCACCGTTGCCGGATCGGGTGCAGGGCAGCGGGCCCGGGACGATCAGAGAAGATAGAACGCTGTCGCGGAGCGCCGGCAATGGCAGCTGCGAGATACAGTACAGCGCACGCGCTGGCGGGGGCAGTGTGGGTCTCGGAATGACCCAGTTTGGCGAAAATACGGGCTCCAGTGACGATTTTATACTGTCGGTGTCAACACAGTTCGATCTGATGTTTGATATTGCGAGCAGCTTTGGCGGATCGACGATTGATATCTCGACTTCAGCGTTTCTTTCCGGTCAGCTTGGCGCAGATGGGGTCAACTGGAATGGCGGCTCGAACCTGAACGGATCAATCTTCCTGGGTGGTGTTCGCGGAAACAGTTCAGTGCAGACAACCCGAACGCTGCCGCGCTTCCGGGTGGTCCCGGGATTGGGATTTAACACGCTGAACGTTGCGAATACCTATGACACCGATACCATCACTATTGATCCAACGCAGGGGGTGACGGTCAGGTACACACTGACCGGGACCACGGGCGGCTTCGCCGCGAGCAGGGGGGGAGAATACACAGTATCAATTTCTGCCCTGGATTCGCTTGGCCTTGCGTTAGGTCAGACTGTGCTGAACGGGCTCCCCGACGGGATTAGCTTGCGGGATGATCCCGCCCTTGGTATCGCCGGGGGGAGGTTTGTCGGGTTTGAGGAAAGTCCTGTTGCGGCAGTGCCACTGCCGCCGACGGCACTACTGTTAATGATGGGAGGGGGGCTTCTGGCTCTGCGTGATCGACGCGGGGCAGAGGCCACCGTGAGAACGGAAATCCATGCATAGCGGCGGCCTGGTCACACCGTAAGACGCGATTTTTTTGCAGTACATAGTCAACGAAAATTGAAAGTCGCGTAGCAACGCTGCGCGGCACTCCTGATCATCACGAATGCACGCGTTCGCCCTGGAGTGTATCGCTCTGGGGATCTCCCAAGGCTCCACGTCCTCGCCAATCAGCAACCCAGATGTTTGAAGCCAGGGGGGACGCAGCGGTGCTATTGCTCTGGACAGGTCCCTCTCTTCCTGTCTTCCCTCCCTTTCCTCCGCTGTAGACGCTCTCCGGCCGCAGGGGCACGCGATCACCTATCGCGGCGAAAATCGCGCTAACTTCTATACTATATATTAATTAGCTTAACTTCCGGCTCCGCTCCTGCGAGGACGCTATGACTCAAACACTCCCGGCCCCGCATCCGCAATACGCGTTTGCTGCGTTTCGCGTTCTCTTCGCCCTTTTGCTTTCGCTCTGCGTTCCGCTTGCACCCGCGCAGGGGCAGGAGGAGAACGATGAAGGTAAAGGCCCGACGAAAGCTGAGGCGGTGGCGCAGCCGCGCTTCGAGTATCTCGGGCCTCTCAATGCCGGCCGCATCGCCGCAGCGGCGGCGGTTGCAGGCCAGCCGGGCATGTACTTCGCCGGTGCTGCTTCCGGCGGCGTGTGGAAAACAACGGACGGTGGCGAGACCTGGAAGCCGACCTTTGACGACGAAACGTCGCAGGCTATTGGTGCCCTCGCCGTGTCGGCCAGCAACCCGAACATCGTCTGGGCCGGCACCGGTGAGGCCTGGGCCGTGCGCGACATGGATATGGAAGGCGACGGCGTCTACAAATCGACGGATGCCGGTGAGACCTGGACAAACATGGGCCTTGAGGTAACGGGTCGCATCGGCACCATCGTCATCGATCCTCGCGATGACAACATCGTGATGGTCTGCGCTCTCGGTCGCACCACAGGACCCCAGCAGGAGCGCGGAGTGTTTCGAAGCGAAGACGGTGGCGTTAGCTGGACCCGAACGCTGTTCGTCAATGAAGACACGGGATGTTCAGGTCTTCAGCAGTCCCAGGAAAACCCGGACATCGTTATCGCGGGAACCTGGGAGATCTTTCTCGCAACACACGTGCTGGAAAGCGGCGGCATGGGCAGTGGCATCTGGCTATCGAAGGACGGGGGGAAAAGCTTCACCCGAATCACGCATCCGGGGCTCCCCAAATCACCCTACGGCAAAACGGATGTGGCCATCGCGCCCTCCGACGATAACCGCATGTATGCCCTGATCCAGACCGGACGGGACGGCGTGAAGGGCCTCCCCTCAGAAGCCCAGGGCTCGCTCTGGCGCAGCGATGACGGCGGGACTTCCTGGAGCAACGTGAGCTGGGACCGCCGCCTCATCGGCCGCGCCGGTTACTACATTCGCGTGCGCGTGGCGCCGGACGACCCCGATCATGTTCTGGTCGCCAACAGCAGCCTCTGGGAATCCAAAGACGGGGGCAGAACCTTTGAGCGCGGACCGCGGGGCTGCGGCGACTGCCATGACATCTGGTGGGACGTAAATGACGATAAGGCGGACCATTTCATCATTACCGGCGACGGCGGTATGACCATCTATGGCTCACCGCTCAAGCCCGATGGCGGCACCCGCGTGCGCCTGCCTATCGGCCAGATGTACCGCGTGACCGTGGACCAGCGCGATCCCTACTGGGTCTACTCAGACCGTCAGGATAACGGCAGCATGCGCATCGCGAGTGATCGGCCGATCGTGCCGGAAAACGTGCCGACCTATGCCCCACCCCCCGAGCCCGAGGAGGCGAACGACGACGACGGCCTCGGCTTTGGTCCCGATATTGAAGAGCCGGTCGGCCCGCCGCAGGAGCGCATGCCGTCCTGCGAGTCCGGCTATACCTATCCCGAGCCGGGCAATCACCACTTTGTATGGGGAACCTGCTACGCCGCTCACGTGGCCACCTACGATGACATTGGCGGTCTGTACCGCTCCGTGAGTCCCTGGCAGCACACGCTCGACTCGGATCCCGTGGACCTCAAGTACCGCTGCCAGTGGTCGCCGCCGCTGGCGATTGACTGGTACGACGACTCCGTCTATTTCGGCTGCCAGGTGATGTTCCGCACGCGGGACCGGGGCCAGAGCTGGGAAGTCATCAGCCCGGATCTGTCGACGCAGGACCCGAGTCGAATCGTGTTCTCCGGTGGCGTCGTGGGCGACAACCTCGGTCAGTTTTACGGCGCCACGATCTCAGCCATCACGCCGTCGCGCCGGGAGCAGGGCGTGGTCTGGGTCGGCACCAACGACGGCAAGGTCTGGATTTCGCGCGATGCGGGAGCCACCTGGAACGATCTCACAGAGAATATCGACATGCCGCCCTGGGGACTGGTGCGTCGCATCGACGCGTCGCACTACGATCCGGCAACGGCCTACATGGCAGTCGACTACCACCTCATGGATCTGCGTGATCCCTATCTGTTCAAAACCTCGGACTATGGTGAGACCTGGACTCGCCTCGATGGAGGTCTGCCCAGGGGGCATCCGCTGGATTACACGCTTGCGGTCGCGGAGCACCCGCAGCGGCCCGAGGTGCTCTTTGCGGGCACAGGCCACGCCTTCTTTTACTCGCGCGACGCTGGAGAGACGTGGACGCAGTTCAAAGATCAGCTCCCGGCGGCGCCGGTGAACTGGATCGAAGTGCCCGAGAACGCCGCGGAAGTTGCCGTGGGAACCTATGGACGAGGTATCTGGATTCTGCGCGATACCTGGCGGCTGGAGATCGGTGAGCAGGAAGCAAGCAGCGCCGATCTCGTGATTCACAAACCGCGGCCGGCGATCCGCCATGCCAGCGGAGGCAACGCGAGCTTCGTGTTTACCCTTAACGAGGAGCCGACGGCGCCGCTGACCCTGGAAGTCTTCGACCGCGGCGGCGATTTCGTGTCGAGTACGGAGTTCGTCGCGAGCAAGGGTCTCAACAAAATCAGCTGGGATATGCGTTATCCCGCCCCGGACCTGCCGGTGCTGCGCTCCCTGCCGCCGGACAATCCCTATATCTGGGAAGCGGGTCGCTGGGAAAAGCGTGAGCGTGAGGTCAGCCATTGGGGGCTGGGAGCCGCCGAATGGCAGCCGACCGTGGCGCCGGGCCGCTACATGCTCCGCCTTACCTACGGTGATCAGAGCGTCGAGCATCCCTTCGACGTGCGCGCCGACGTAGAACTGCCGTCTTCCGACGACGATCTTGTATCGAGCACACGGCTGCAACTGGCAATCATTGACGCGATCAATACCGTCGTGGATCGAATCAATCGAATCGAGATTATGCGGGCGCAAATCGAAGATCTGCTCGACGAAACCAATGACCCGCAGCTGAAGGAGCCGCTGCGGAAGCTGTACGTCGATCTCTACGAAACAGAGCTGCACTATCTGTCACGTACGGAGATGCACAGCGATGATAAGTGGTACGTCGAGAAGTACCGGCTGTACATGAACCTGGTGTGGTTGCTCGCCGAGGTGGGCGGGCGCGGCGGCGATGTGTTCGGCGGGGCCGGCTTCCGGCCGACAAATGCCGCTGTGGATGTGTTTGACGATCGGCTGCGGGAAATCGAAGCTGCGGACGCAGACTTCGAGCGCATGATGCTTCGGGTCCAGGAGTTCAACGACCGCTTTTCCGGACGGCTGCCGAAAATCAACGACGATCCGTCGGGCCTCGAGGGGCTCAGGGCCGAAGCCGAGCTCGCCATGGACCGGTAACCGGATCTTCTGCCCTACAGGCACGCTCGACCCGGCGCCGTGATGGACTAGTCTTGTGAGACCACTCCAGCCGCGGAACCCTCGTTATGCCTATCTTTAACTACCTGAAGAGACATTGCTTGCTGAGCGTCCTTGGAGCACTGGGTTGTACCTGCGCCCTGGGGCAGGATGTTCCCGACCCAGCGGCCTGGTACCAGGAGTCCTATGCTCCGCTCTGGAGTGACACACCCGCGCAGGACGTCGACAAAATCCTCGCGCACTACGCCAGGGAGATCGTCACTCACGAGGGTGACGGGACCATCAGCCGCGACGATCGACAGAGCTGGCTTGCCGAACCCATGGCCGAGTGGGTCGCAGAAGGGTGGCTCCGGGCGGAGATGACCGCGCTGCAAACGCAGCGGATCAACGCAACGACCGCGGCCTTTGTGGCAACGTGGAAGGACTACTACGATGGCGGCGAAACGGAAGTCTCCTGTGGCTGGTACCTCGCCGATTACATGGAAGAAGGCTGGCTCATCACCGAGTATGCGGATACCGACTGTCCCTAGTCTGCTTTGCAGCAGTAAGCGCACAGCACAGCGCCCCTGGGTCAGGCAGAGACCTGTGAGCTGAGGAGAAACGGAACAAGGAGGGGAGAGGTGCGAAAGTCTGACAAGCGGCTCGGCATGCACGCCGATATCTCGCGGCGCGATCTGCTTCACGATGCGGCCATGGTCACGGCCGCGCTGACCCTGGGTCCCGGCGCAGCGGTTGCCGCCCAAGCCGCGGACTCGCCGATGGAAGAGGATGCGGGTACCGCACGCTTCCCCGGGACTCCCATCGCCGAGGACTATCCCCCGGTTCGCAAGGGGCTGCGCGGATCCCACCCCGGTGCCTACGAGGCGGCCCATGCCATCGCCCGGGAGGGCAAATCGTTCCCACGACCCACAACTTTTGATGAGCACTACGATCTTGTTGTGGTAGGGGCGGGTATATCGGGACTCGCGGCCGCGTACTACTACGGTCAACGATTCGGAGACAGCGCGCGTATTCTGCTCCTGGAAAACCACGATGATTTTGGCGGCCACGCCCGACGCAACGAGTTTCACCAGGGCGGAAAAATGCGGCTGTCCATGGGCGGTACGCACAATCTGGAGTGGTGGAACTTCAGTAGAGATGTGAAGCGCTTTCTTACCGCCCACGGCGTGAACTGGCATGCCATGCGTGACGATATGCAGTTCGAGTACGGACGCAGTGCAAAAAACGGCGCCGCAACCTGGTTCGACGCCGACACCTACGGCGTCAATCGTTTACTTACGGACTGCGACCTCTCCTCAACGTCAGGCCCGGCGCCGGAGCTGATCGACCAGATCCCGATTTCGGAGGCGGGGCGGGAGTCTCTCAAACAGTTCTACAGCGCAAGGACCCATGTGTTGCAGGATCTATCCGATAAGGAAGCGGAAGACTACCTGCGCAGCATTGCCTACCCGGATTTTCTCCGCAGGCATTGTGGGGTCACAGACGACGCTGTTGCCCTCTTCGCCAAACTTGAACACGGTGGCTGGGGAGTCGAATTGCGCGCCATGTCAGCTATGGAAGGCCTTGAGGGCGGTCTGCCGGGGGCAAACTTCCTGGGTAAGGATCCGAGCAGCGATGAGTGGGACTACCCCGTCGCGATGTGGCCGGATGGCAACGCGAGTCTGGCGCGGCTGCAGGTGGCAAGATTGATTCCCGCTGTCGCGCCCGGGACGACTGCCGACAATGTCGCGGTCGCGAGCTTTGCCTACGACGAACTCGACCGACCGGAGAACCGCGTTCGACTACGATTGAATTCCACGGTTGTGAATGTGGAAAACCGGAGCGACGGTGTGGAAATCGCCTACGTTTCCGCAGACGATCTCACGGTACACGGCGTTAGCGCCAGGCACTGCGTGCTCGCGTGCTATCACTCCATCATCCCCCATATCTGCCCGGAGCTTGAGGAGTCACAGGCGCAGGCCATGCGCTATCAGGTGAAGCACCCGCTGTTGATGACCAATGTGCTCATCAGAAACACGGATGCCCTCGACAAGTTGGGTATTGACGGTGTCCGCTGCCCCGGTCGAATCCATTCGCATCTCTTCACCTTCCGGGGTATCAACACCGGCGGCTACGAGCATGACATTGAGGACAGCGGACCGGTCTCGCTGAATTTCTGGGGCTCGATCTCTCCGCCGCCGAGTGCGGTCGATCTCAAGAGCCAGCTTCGCGCATCGCGGGCCATCATGCTGAGCCTGAGTTTCGAGGACTACGAGCGTGAGGTTCGCACCGTGCTCGCTGGGCTCCTCGGTCCGGCGGGCTTCGACGTTGAGCGCGACATCCTTGCGATCACGGTGAACCGCTGGCCGCACGGTTACGCGTATGACTACCTTGATCTCTGGGACCCCGAATGGCCGGCGGGCAAGGCCCCCCACGAAATCGCGCGGCGACCGTTTGGACACGTTGCCATTGCCAATGCCGATGCGGCGGCCGATGCCTACACGCATGCCGCTATCGATCAGGCGCTTCGCGCCGTGAGTGAATTGCCGACTTGAGTATGCTCAACGTTCCGTATTTGGATTGCTTCAGGGCGTTACGTCACGTCCGCTCGGCAAACGCATCATCCTTGGCGCTCGCTCGTACTGGGCGACTTTTGGAGGAGACGCCTGATCGCGAAGCTGTGGTCTAATTCACTCGACAGCGTAACGACACGGCACTGAAACGACAGCCGTCCACAAGTCTTGCTTCTGCGGGGCTGGACGCGTCTCCTCTGGACGGTGCGAGCGGGTTTGCGACAGCGCCGCGCGCAGCGAGCGCTGGTAAGGTTCGAGCGAGATATGGCTGACGAAGACTTGCGCGACATAGCGGATACGGCTTCGGCCTGCTTTGAGTCGGTCGAGGCGCTCGGGGGCACAGTCTGGTGGTCGCAGAGACGCGGCGGGGCTGCGCTGGAAACCCGGGCCTTTGTCCCCGGGGGACTGCACATCATCGCCGGCGTTTCAGACATGGCGTTCCACTCGGCGGAAACCGGAGCGCACAAGCTGCATGGTCCCTGTCTGTCAGCCATGCTTGTGCCTGACGAAGGGGTGTATTTGAAGTCACGGCTCAAGGCAGGCTTCTCGTCTTCTTTTGGCGCCCACCTTCCCGCCCGGCAGCTGAGTGAAAACCGACTTATCTCGTCGGCACTTCTGCGCGCCCTCCATCGCGGCCCTCTGATTGCCCGCAGTGGGACCGCCGCTCGATGCACCGCCGCGCTCGCGATGAAGCTCGAAAATTTCTACTGTGCACCCGCACGTCAACTCTTGTTTGAGTCCCGGGCGCTGGAGCTCGTTGCCACGCTCACCGAAATTATTGACGACGACGAGCATCGACACTCAACCGCGAAGCAAAAGGAGAACGCCGCCGCTACCCGCGACTATATCGAGGCGCATTTAAAGGACGAGTTTCTGCTGAATGATCTGGCCAAGGCGGTGGGGATCAGTCTTCGTACCATGACCGACCACTTCAAAGTTGTTTACGGTGAACCGGTGGGGTCTTTCATCGCCCGGCGCCGCATTGAATCGGCCATGCAGTCGATATCCCGCGGTGCATCCATCGCGCAAGCAGCGTATGAGCACTGTTACCAGCCGAGCGCATTCACGCACGCCTTCAAACGACGCTATGGCTTCGCCCCCTCCAAGCTGGCTCACAGCAAAAGCTGATCCAGAAATAGTGTGCGCCGCCATTGCTCACCGCTTCGGCGACCGGACGCCTTTTGAATCGGCTATCGCCTCGCGAAATACCTATTTGGTTTCCCGCCGGATCTTGCACGTTGCAGCGAGTTTCCCTCTTGCGGCAATAGCTCCGGGTGTTGCCTTGGTCTGAAAATCCCCTGCAACGCACAGTCTCTCACCGAGAATTCCAGATAGCGCTGAGCTATGGCAGCTCGCCGTCGCCTGATCCCTCAACTATCTCGCCGTTTGGCGCAATTTACGCCAGCCCGGACGCTCTAGAATGAGAATCTCTCTCATTGCGGCGGCTGCGACTCGTGCAACGTTCACTGTTTTGTCTTCTGGGCATCGTTCTGCAATCCGGCATGGGAGTGCCCACCGCGGCGCAAACAGCCGACGATTCATCTGCGAGCAAGCAAGATGTGCGGAAGACTGCGGTGCCCATCCTGGAAGACGTTCTCGTTACCGCCACGAAGCGTGATACGTCGCTGCAGGATCTTGATGTTGCGGCCACGGTCATCGACAAGAAAATGCTTCGCGATGCACGCGTGACGGACATTCGTCGCATCGACGATTTGGTCCCCAATGTTCAGTTCAACGATCGCGGTCCCCTGGGAGCCGTGTACATCTCAATCCGGGGCGTGGAATCAAATCCTTTTATCGTAAACCGGGCCGCCGTCTACGTCGACGGCATTCCCTTTCGCGAGCTGAACAATTCGGTGCTCACACAGCTGGAATCGGTGGAGGTGCTGCGTGGGCCGCAGTCCACGCTCTACGGCGCCAATACGGAGAGCGGACTCGTCGTGATCAATACGCAGGCGCCCAGTGATGCTTTCGAGGCCAGCACCGTGCTCACCGCGAGTAGCTACCCCACGGGGGATGCATACCAATTGGAAGGCTTCGCGGGAGGGCCGTTGATCAATGACCAGCTGTTCGGTTCGTTGTCGTTTCGCTATTCCGACCGCGACCTTTTCATGGAAAACATCGGGGCGACGCCGCAGGGTCAGGGTCAGATCGAAGAGGTCTTCCTGCAGGGGCGCCTGCGCTGGGAGCCGACGGATGCCGTCACGGTCAACGCGACGGCCTATGTGATCGATACGGCCGCGCCCGGGGTGTATCCCTTTGACGGCGCGCCCGTGGACATTGACCGGTACAACGAGGTGTACGGTGATGGCGTGCTGTTCAATCCGGCGAACCCCTTCAGTCCCCCGCCCCTGAACGGCGAGTTGCGGGCCTCGGAGTTCAGGTTCATCAGCGACGCGTCCAAGGACGCTGATCTTCGGGACTACACAGCGGGGCTGAGCATCAACTACGCCACGGCTCGGGGCGACATTGATTTTGCGGCCAGCTACCGTAGTGAGAGCGCTGAAGAATTCGGCTTCGACGCTGACCTGACCAACGGTGCCCTGATCGCGGGTGGAGAACTCGACGATACCGACGTTTGGAGCGCGGAACTGCGTTTCACGTCGCTTTCGAAGGGACCCCTCAGCTATGCGGTGGGTGCCTCGGTGTACTCGGATCGAGAGGTCGAAACGTTCGCTTCCCTGAGCGGTCCGGGAGGCATACCGGACTACGTGTTCGCGCCGGCTCAGGAAGTTCGAAGCGACGACTTTGGAGTTTTCGGTTCGATCAGCTACTCACCTCCCGCGTTCTCACGACTGACGGGAACGATCGGTCTCCGCTACGACAACGCGCACCGCGAAACGATACAAACGGCGGGGGAGTTCGATCTGGGTTTCGCGGTCTTCGTGTTCGATCAGCTTTCCCTGGAAGACACCTTTGAAGAGCTCCTGCCTCGCTTCGGCCTGCGCTACGAGGCCAACGATTTCCTCACGCTCTACAGCAACATCGCGAAAGGCTATCTCCCCGGTGGCTTCAACATCACGGCTGCCATCGATGGTTTGCAGGACGACGTTATCCGTTTCGAATCCGAGGAAATGTGGAGCTATGAGATCGGCGCCAAGTGGAGTGCCCCGGATGCAAAGCTCTACGTGGCTGGCGCGGTTTTCTATATCGAAGCGGAAAACTACCAGGAGATTTCGGCATTCGTGGATGAATCGGGACAGCTCCAGTCGACGGCGTTCATTGCTTCCCTGGCGGCGATCGAAAGCTACGGCTTTGAGATAGAGAGCTATTGGGAGCCGCGCGATGGCCTGACGATCACCGCAAATCTAGGCATCGTGGATGCACAGTACACGGATTTTGGCGGCGTTGGCGCCGACAATGTTATTGGCAATCCGGTGAAGCTCATACCGTCCTACGATGCCAATCTTGCCATCCGCTACGAGTCATCGGGCGGCTGGTTCCTTCGCGGCGAGGTGAACTTCCTCGGGGAAATGCCTTTGGATGAAGGAAACAGAACGGGATTCAATCTGAACGCCGTCGATACGCAGGCCGCGGTTGAGCTCTATGGCCTCCAGGTCGGCTACGAGACCGACAGCTTCGCCGCGCGTCTGTTTGTGGAGAACGCTACGAACGAGCGCAGAATCAGCGGCGCTTCCTTTCCCAACGCGTTTTTTCCGGCGGATGGTGTCCTGTATGCTTCGGTGGACGCACCGCGCACGGTGGGCATTGAACTCAGTTTGCGATACTGAAACCGCGCCCTAGGCTTCATGGCAAAAGCGATCAACACTCCGCAGAACATCACGCTGGCGTTCCAGTGCGGCGACATCACAACAGTAAAAGCAGACGCCATCGTCAACGCCGCCAATTCTCGCATGCTGGGTGGGTCGGGCGTCGATGGCGCGATTCATAGCGCCGCGGGACCGGAACTGTTGGCGGCGTGCCGCGCCGTACCCGAGGTGGCGCCCAACGTGCGGTGTCCGACCGGCGAGGCCCGGATTACGCCGGCGTTCAGACTTCCCGCCGCGCACGTCATCCACGCCGTCGGTCCGGTGTTTGAGTCGCTTCCGGTGTCTGGCCCTATTCTGCGTCGAACCTATCTCTCCGTCCTCGAACTCGCCGAGCAGCATGGCCTGACCAGCGTCTGGTTCCCGGCGATATCCTGCGGTGTCTACGGTTTTCCGATGCCAGAGGCGGCCGCAATTGCCTTGAGGGTCTGCTGGCAGCACCAGGGCCGCATTACGCGACTGGGCTTCGTGCTGTTCAGTCCCGAGGATTATGAACTCTGGGTCGCGGCGGCGGGTGACCTGTCGAGCTAGCCCGCATAGCTCACCGATTCGGCGACCCGGCGCCCTTTGGATCTTCTATCGCATCGCGAAACGCCTATTTGGTTTCTCGCCGGATCTTGCACGTTGCAGCGAATTTTCCTCCTGCGGCAATAGCTACGGCTATTGCCTTAGTCTGAAAATCCCCTGCAACGCACAATCTCTCGCCGAGAATTCCAGATATCGGTGAGATATGCCGGCTAGCCGCCAACACTCACCGCTGCGGCGACCGGACGCTATTTGAATCCGCTATCGCCGCGCGAAATGCCTGTTTGGGTTCGCGTCGGATCTTGCACGTTGCAGCAAATTTTCTTCCTGCGGCAATAGCTACGGCTTTTGCCTTAGGCTGAATACCCCCTGCAACGCACAATCTCTCACCGAGAACTCCAAAAATCGCTGAGATCAGGCGGCTAGAGCCTGTCTATGTCTTCTGGCATCATCGCGCGCCGTCTTTGCTATTGGCCGCGCGAAAAATCGCCATGCAGGTGTGCGTAAAACCGATCAACCAGCTCGATGCGCACGTTCTTGGCGCCTGGGCCGATCTGCACGCCGAGGTCCCCGCAGCCAGTCCCTTTCTTCATCCGGAGTTCGCTCTCGCGGCGGACTACGCCCAGAGTGATGTCGAAGTAGCGCTTTTTAGAACCGACCAGCGTATCGCGGGATTTCTGCCGTACCGACGCCGCTCCCGTCGTTCCGCGGAGCCCCTCGGAGGCAGGCTCAACGACGTACAGGGTGCGCTACTGGCCGAAGGCTTCGAATTCGATCCCAGGCAGTTCCTTTCCGCCAGCGGGATCGCGGTCTGGCGTTTCGATCGCGTGCCGGCAGCCCAGACACCGTTCGCACCGTATTTCTCGACCGCCCGGGACAGTGCGATCATGGATTTCCCGGAAGGTTTCGACGCCTATTGCCGGGCACGAAAGCAGGCCGGTTCAAGAAGTGTGGAGCAGGCGCTGCGCAAGGAGCGGAAACTGTCCCGGGAGCGGGGGCCGCTGCGGCTCGAATTTGCTTCTGACAGCCGCGAAGTGTTCGATCAGCTCTGCGCCTGGAAATCGGCCCAACGCGTCCGAACACGCTCCCCCGACGTTCTGCAGCACGACTGGGCGCGGCGTCTGATCGACCGCCTCTGGCGCAGCGAGCAGACGTCCTGTAAGGCAGTGCTTTCGGCGCTGTATACGGGCGATCAGCTGCTCGCGGCACACCTGGGACTGATTGATCAGCGCACCCTGCACTGGTGGATACCCGCTTACTCCGGGGATTTCAGTCGTTATTCGCCGGGGCTGGTCATGCTCCTCGGCCTGGCGCGATCGGCGGCTGAGCGCGGCTACACGCGGATCGATCTCGGACCCGGGAGCGAGCGCTACAAACTGAGTGTGAAGACGGGTGCCTACGCGCTGCATCGCGGCGCAGTCGATGCGAACCCGCTGCGCCGGGTGCTCTGGAGATCCGCGGATCAGGGCCGCCAGGCGCTCCGCCAATCGGCCATCGGCGAGCGACTCTCCCATCTGCGTCGGCGTATTCAGACCTGAGACTGCTGCTCCGTCCCGGACCAGCGCCGGAAACGCCGCGGTATCCACTGCGTGGCAAGGGCAAGGCTCGGCAGCGGGTCTGCCCAGCTCCAGGTCGCATGGATGTCCGCCCGCCAGAGGGAACGGGCGCAGCGCGCGAGCCACAGTGCCGTTTGTGCAGGGCCGATCTCGCGGCACTGCAGCGCTCGGACAAGTCCCAGCAGATCACCGTAAATCCAGGCCATGCGCCGACCTGCGGCATACGGCTCCACGGCCTTTCCCCCTTCCTCCGTCAGCCGCAGGGCCGCCGCGGGCAGATCGATACCGGACGCCAGGGTCACGGCGAATGCGGCTCCCAGGCGCGGATTCAGTTCGAGAAAAGACACCGGAGACTCCGCGGCGGGGTCGACAAGGAACTGAGCGCAGCCAAAACCGTGATAGCCCAGATCACGCACGAGTCTTTCGGTGTAATCCTGCAGATCCGGATCCGGCGCCACGGTGATCGCCTCGACCGTGTACCCGGTGTAGTTCACCCGCGTCGTACGCAGCGCCCGCGTTTCGGCGCAGGTGAGCAGCTGCCCATGCCGGGCGATAAAGTGCAGGTTGTGGCGCGGTCCGGTCACGTAGCGCTGCACGAAGACGTTGTCATTGCCCTCCGGCCACTCCGGCAGATAACGCGCTACGTCTTCTTCGCCGTGGAGGATAACGGCCTTCTCACCATTGATCCGGGCAAGCTGATCCGTGGGCTTGACCAGACAGGGAAAGCCGACGGCCCCGTAAGCGTCCTGCAGCGACGCCAGGTCATGGGCGATGACGAACTTCGCCTGGGGAATGGCGAGTTCATCCGCGAGCGCACACATGGCGGCTTTGTCCAGGCAAAGACGCAGCGTGCCGTCCGAAGGCCCGAAATACTCGGCTGATTCCGGGAGCGGGATCTGGTTCATCGCCAGCGCCGTGAGATCGTTGTCGCCGAGGGGAATGATCAGATCGATTTCGGGTCGCTGACGTAAAAAGTCGGAGAACGCCGGCGCAAAATCGGGAGACTCATAGGGAGGATGTCGCCAGGACTCCTTTACCGCGCGGGAGTGTCGCGTGCTGGGGAGATTGCTGTCGTGGACAAGCGTCACGCCGTGGCCCGCCCGGTGAAGGCTCCGGGCTACGGACAACCCCCAGCGATTTTCCCCGAGGATCAGCACCTCGCGACCTGCCGGTTGCACCGGCGCACCGCCGCGAGCCTTTGCGGTGTTTTCGGCCGGATCGTGGGCGCTGCCGGTCAACTGAATTGAATCCATTGTCGGAACCGGCGCGTGGCAAGCAACGGCAACTCGAGCTGGCGTCGCCAACCTGAGTTACGGATGCGTCGCTTGACGTCGTACCAGGCTTTCCGGGCCCGGGCGTTGGCGCGCAATTCGTCGATCATCCCCTCCGCGATCATGATGTCGGCGGACTTGAAGTTGGTCTTGTAGCGCTCCTCGCCGCGACCCATATCAATACGCTCTATACCCAGCGCTGCGGATTCGCGGGCGAGATCCAACAGCAGGATCAGCCCCGGTGAGTACTTCTCGAAGGCAACGTTGTAGGCCGGGAACCAGATATGCAGCGCATTCCGGCTTCGGATCCCGAGGTGGACAGCGACGGGCTCACCGGCGGCATAGAGCACCGAGAACACACCGGCCCATTCCGGGCTATGGCAATGGCGCAGGTCATCGAGGAGCCGGTTTACCCAGTCTATGGTGAAGATCTGAAGCACCCCGGTGCGGGCGTGCTGCTCGGTTTTCCACTGCCGGAGCAGCTCGAAGGCCGCGTCGTCGTCGGCATGCACTTCAAAGCGCAGCTCTCCCACCTCCCGGGCCATCTTGCGTCGTTTGCGCTCCACCTGGGACAGCGATGAGCCTGAACGCTTCAGCGTATCCCGGTACTGGTCATAGCCTTTGCTCAGATCGATATAGGGCGATTCGCTGTGCCCCCAGACGTAGGGCTGGAACTGGGTCTGCGTCGCCGGCAGATGGTCAAAATGCCAGCCCCGCAGCCGGGCGCCACGCATCAGCTCCGGGGGTGACCAGCTTGCGTCGGGTTTCGCCACCACGCCATGGAACTCGGACAGTCTTCCCGTGACGGGCTGACAGGCGTTGCGTCCCCGGCGCTGGAAGGGGAAAAACGCGACCGGCTCATCGTCGTTGAGAGCCACAGCCAGCTCTACGTCGTCGCGGACGGCGGCCACGGCCCGGGTCAGCTCGGGACGGAAAAACGGGCTGTCGAACTCATCGTGCGACGAGACCAGCTTCGTCCAGGCCTGCCAGTGAGAATCCGGCACGTCGCGGGCTGCAAAAAGTTCTGTCCGGCGCTCGATCAACGCGGCTCTCGGGGTGCTGACTGGATGGTGGAAGTTAGCACAGGCGACTTGCCGATCATTACGCGATGGCGGACACTTTTCCTCTGGGTGTGAGCCGTTTAACACTGCATCTCGGGGGAGCTGTACATGGGTGTTCCAGCAAAGGGTGCGGAGTTCACCTCGGGCGTTGCCGACTGGGGCTGCCGGGTTCAAGAGGGTGAGGCCCGGGACCGGGATGAAATCCGGGGCGAGAGCTTTGAGAAGGAGCGGGTGTGTCCTTCCAAGCCGCTTTTGATCGGGCGCGGCGTTGCCCACTGGCCCCTTCATGAACTGGTCAGCGACAGGGCCGCGCTCGGGGAGAAGCTCGCGGGTAAGAATTTCCGCGTTCGCGGGGTTCCGGTCATGGAACTCAAGTGGCGGGAGAAGCTCTGGCCCGAAGCCCTGCCGCCCCAGCAGCCCGTCCAGATCGACGAAGAGGTCAGTTTCGAGGCGCTGCTGGCAAGGGCAGCCGAAAACGAATTCGCGTTCTGCTACGCGACGGACTTTGACGAAGCATCCAACCTCGCGCCCCTGCGGTATGCCATCGGCAGCACGCCGATTGTGACGCAGAGACCTCCCCGGCACTATCGCCCGCTCCGGGCTTTCCTCCACGGCCGCAGCTATACCGACTGGCACTACCATCCCAACGACGAAACGCTCATGTGCCAGTTCGGCCGCCGCAAAACCGTGTACCTGCTGCCGCCGACGCAGCCGGTTTGGGACGTTCTGATGGAAGTCGCGCGCGATAAGCCCTATATCGGCCTCGGCCGGCCGGACAGTTTTCCCCGGCTACAAGCACTCGAACCCATGCGCGTGACGGTCAATCCGGGCGATGCGCTCTACATACCGCCGCACTGGTGGCATGCGGTCGAGTGCTCCGGTGACAGCGCGGGGCTGGGTATGACCCTGGCATTGTGCTGGGGCAGTCCGCAGCTGGTTCGCCTGGATCCCCGCTTCCCGCATCAGCGCCTGCGCTTTTCCCTGGGGCCGGCGCGCAAGCGCATCAAGCTGGGTATCGGTGCCGGCGCCTGGGCCGCGCTGAGGCTGTTTGCCTAGCCCGGCTGCGAAGGCTCACCCCGTTCCACGGATCGTGCCACGCGCTCGTTCCAGTTCACCACGTCGTGAACGGCGTCGAAGTCAAAAGGCATCGGCTCCCCGCTCTCGAGGGCGCTATAGAACTTCCTGATCATGCGATCGATACCGCTGTACCACCGCGTCGTGCCCCGCAGATAGCCCAGGGCGGCAACGCCCACCTGAGCGATGGTGGACGCGCCATCGAAGGCGGGGCGCATGGCGGCAATCGCCCGGCGGTCGCGGCGGCCGTGGCGTCGCAGCGTCATCGCGCCCGGCCAGAGCTCCATGCTCAGGCGTCCCTGCGTACCCTGAACACTGATCACGTGCTGTTCAGGGGCGTTCCAGGACAGCAGAATCTGCGCAAAACCGCGCTCGCAGCGCAGCTGTGCGCTCCACTCGTCGTAATCGACGAGCTCGTGCTTTCCGGAGGAACGAACCTGGGCCTGCACGTCGTCGATGCGCCCTAGCATCGCCCGGACACAGTACAGAGCATGCACGCCCACTTCCCGAAAAGGATCTCCCGCCTCGGGGTAGGGCACGCGGTAGCTCCGCGCCGGCGGTACGCTTGAGCGGTAGATCGTCAGGGACTGAACCTCACCTACCTGGCCGTCGGCGATAGCTCGCAAACCACGCTCGACCGTTCTATCGCCAAGGAGGGAATGGTTGACCAGTATGCGCCGCTTGGCGCGCCCCGCGGCCTCCTCGAGCCGCTGGCTGTGCTCCACGGAACAGACCAGAGGCTTTTCGCAGAACACGTGGCATCCGGCCTCCAGCGACGCCAGGGCCAGCTCGAAGTGTGATCGGGCCGGAGTCAGCACGTGAACGACGTCCGGACGCAGTGCGAGCAGCTTTTCGTGCGAATCAAAGCTCGCCGGGATGCCGTGATCCCGCGCCGCCGCGGTGGCACGTTCCGGTCTGATGTCGGCCACGCCGATGACCTCCACCGCCGGCAGCGTGGCGAGCGTCTGCAGATGAAACCGACTGACAAACCCGGCTCCGATAATCCCCGTGCGGATCCGGCCCGGGTGAGGAGACGCGCGGGTGATCCTGGGGTCGTCGGGACCGGGGTCAGTTTTTGTGTCTCCCCACATAGCTGCGCTTCATTACCAGCGAGTGGCTGTTGGCTGCTGCGATGTGCCGAAGCCATCCTGGCGGGCCTCTTTGCTGGGCCGGACGGTGACACCGCAGCGCTTGTGCTCACCCGGCCGCCATCCACCCTGGTGTGTCATTTCATCACAACTGGCCGCTTCCCGGGCCACGGTTCGACTCCGGTTGTTCCGAGGGGGATTGCCTGGGATCGATGGGCCCGTGTCTGACCAAAAAAGACACTTCCATGGGGTCTCCGGAGCGGTATGTCACGGCTTTGCCGATTGAGCGCGAGGTATCGACGTGATCCGACTCCTGCAACGGACGCGGGCAGCTTTTGCGATCCTGAGCGAAGGCCTCCATGCGGGCTCCTTAAGTTGCCGATCCCGCAGATCGGGGCTCGGCGGCCCCGCCGTGTTCTTCGTCCCGGCGGCGGGCAGGCAAGGCAACGGGTGTTTGACGACAGCCATGGGAAACCCGCCCGACTCATTGTGTACCCGATTGCCAAATCAATCCAACTTTCCGGGTCGCCGGCAGAACGTGGCAAGAAGCAAGGCCTGCTGCCCCGGTCGCATGCACAGGACCCGGGCGGTAGAACTAGAGGTTGACCGGCCGCCGGCGGACTGACCAGTTAAGAACGCAATGCTGTTCTGCTTTGGGCGCAACTCAACATGCGGGGCTGTGGGATTTTCGGGCGGAATACAGACTGCCGTGCTTTGGGAACCGCTTCAGGACTCCTCGATAACTGACCGCATGGCCGCGTCGCTCGGTGCACCATAGCGATCGATCGAAAAAAATCCGCAGTCTATGAAACCAAATGGGAGCGATGGAGGCTCTCACACCGTAGTCGCCACTATTGCGTGCGTCATCGCATCGCTCTTGGTTTCCAGGAAAGCACACACGGCGTACATCTGAACGTTTTTTTATAAGCCACGGACACTGCGTGGTCTTTCCTCTGGAGTTGCGCAACGCCGATTTGTATTGGGGGCAGGCGTCGTAGTCGTCACCCGGCTATGCCGTTATCGAAGGTGCATAAGGCAGAGACTGTCGATGAGGAGACACAATGACACACGAGCAAACGATCGAAACGCAAAGTGCCCTTGAAGGTGAGTGGAAAGAGGTTCAGAGAGAAAGGCAGCCAGCCGGGCATCAAGATGATCGTGACTTAGCCGGTCCTCAGCTTTTTGCAAGCGCCATCGAGCAGGCCCATAAGACCATGCTGCTCGCTCCGTGGTTGCAATACAGCGACAGACCAAAGCTCGAGCAGGCTCGCGCTGAGCTCCAGCTCAAGCATCAAATTGCAGCGGCGCTGGACCAGGGCTTTGCCTTGCATGACGCCAATCACCCCGAGTTTCGTCGGCTCGACCGGCACAATCAGTTTGGCCTGGTTAACCCGGATAATCTCTATTTTCTCGCGAGTATAGAAACGCCGGGGACATACATCATCCACGGCAAGCGAGGCAGCGCCGCGGATTTGCAGGTTCAAGTGGGCGCAGGCGAGCCCGGCTTCAACGAAGATCTGACCAGCCCGCTGCCGGTGAGCGAGCTTGATCTGGCGATGCTGAAGACCAAGCCCGACGGCGAGTTCAGGATAATTGTCAGCGAATCGCCTCCGGAAGGGCTGGGAGAGGGTGAAAACTGGTTGCGCAGTACCAAGGGTTTGCGGCGTGGGAACAGTGTCCTGATCAGGGAAAGCCTGATGGACTGGAGAGCGGAAACGGGAAGCACCTGGCGTATTGAACGATGCGACACAGTCGGCCAGAGCAAGCCTCTGCCTGGCCCCGACAGTGTCAATCAGCAGTATGAACGCGCCGCCCAGTATCTAATTGGGCTCACAAAAGGCTGGGTGAAGTTCGTAGACCGTCTACGTACCAATTTACCCGCCAATAGAATGAGTCCGCCACGACTGACCGAACAGGGTCTCCCTGGTCAATTCAATGCCGCTGGTCACTTTCAGCTCGGGAAAACGAACGCGTTTATTCTTACGGTTGCGGAAGCTGACGCCCGCTACCAGGGGATTCAGGTCGGCGACCTTTGGTTTAACGCCCTGGAATATCGATATCACCAGACCAGTCTCACAACGAAACAGGCGTACCAGAGCGAAGATGGTAATTACCGTTTCATCATCAGCAGGCAAGACCCCGGCTATGAAAACTGGCTTGATCCGGCAGGCGCCTCTACGGTGTTCGCATTCATGCGCTGGCAAGGTTTGAACTGCGCTACGCAGAGCCTGGCTCCTCCATTGACCGAGTCTGTGCAATTCAAAGATTTGCATGAAGTGCTTAAGGACGAACCCAGATTCACACCAGCACAGCGCGCTAAGCAGCTAGACGAACGTCATCAAGCCGCACTCGCGATGCCAAGAGGGTTTTGAAGCCGCAAGAGTATGCACGGCGGGTAGAACCGAAAAAGGGCCACCCCGTGGGACGGCCCTTTTTTCGTATCGGCGGAGGCGGCGGGAGTTGCATCTTCACCGACGCTCCGCCTCAGCTCGTCAGCCTGATACGATCAACATTCACGTCAGCCCTGGCTCATTTAAAGGGGTACGGTCACTGCCACTTGATGCGAAAAGCTTCTTCGCCGTGCCGTATGCCGCTGTAGCCAAGCAGGAGTACGTAGTCGCAGAGCAGACTGCGCATCTCCATATCTTTCTTCCTGAGAGTCGCCTTCTTGCTCGCATGCCCGAGCTTTCTGATCAGCATCGATGACAATAACCAGGCCAAGGAGGTAGTAGTCGAAACTGTTGGCGATCATGGCTTTTGCTTTTCTGTCGAGCCGATTTCCGGAGAGTTAGTGGACGGGGCAAAGGTGGTCGTGCGTGGTGCGGAAAGCCTGCGCGACGGACAGGACGTGAGGATTTCTAGGGAAGGGCTTGTTTCGTTGGGTTAGTCGATCGGGGCTCACAGTAGAGTATTGCGGAAAGCGCTGAATGATGGGCTCGAATCGCGCCGGGTGCGGAAGGTCTTGATCGTGGCCGGCCAGCCCCGCTTGCGCACCACGGCTTTCCAGGTCTTCCAGGGGATGCAGATGCTCGTCGCCACGACGTCCTCTGGGGCACTTGTCGGGGGCATTTGTCGGGAGCACTTTCGATCAAGTGTTCCGTGAGTGTACCGGGGATTCAGGGCTCGCTGCCGCCGGTTGGCAGATCATCGATGGCGTCGCGCAGCGTTCTGGCGGCGGTGATGAGATCGTCGAGAAGGAGCTCGTCTCGCTCGAGGTGGCCCTCGTACTCGGCGAGGTTCCTGCGCTCGTGCGCCTTCACCAGCACCGGTCACACCGCAGGTGGCATTCAGGCAGTGTGCGGCAGCGTTTGGACGGCGAGGTAGCCCTGATCGCAGCGGTAGCCGAGCCGCCGCAGCGCGTATAGCGCCAAGGCATGGCTGGAGTTGTAGGCGAGGTCGAAGCGGCTGGCGTAGCTCAGTGAATGCAGGTTGGCATCGGCGAGACGCTCATCGGCTGACTCGAGGAGCAGCTGTTGTTCACGTTTCGACGGCGGCTCGCGCTTGAGCCGCCCTATGCGGACGAGGTTTTCTAGCTCAGCCGAGGGCATTGTCATCCCCTAGAACGAATAGCCGGGACTGCGCGGCGATTCGCGCGGCGAAGCTGTCCGCCGAACCCCGCTTGCGCCGCCACTCCTCGAGTGTCATCACCGCTGGATTGATCGGGCGGCCGAGCGCGGCCTCCGCCTGCGAGAGGGCATCATAAAGCTGCGCGCAATCAAGATCTTCGGCGACAACCAGCAGGTCGATATCGCTGCCCGGCCGTTCTGTGCCCCTGGCGGAGGATCCGTAGACGAACGCAGCGGCAATGCGATCGGCCAGGGACTAGAGCGCCGCTTGCAGCGGCACTTTAAGCCCGACGGTCTTGCGGACCAGGCCGCTCAATTCCTCGAAGACCGGCGAGGCCGTATTGGCCTGATAGTGCTTCTGGTTGCCCACGGACTCGACGGAGACCAGCCCGGCGGCCGCCATGCGCATGAGCGTGCGGTGTACGGCGCCCGTGCCAGAGTTCACAAGGCGGATGAGTTCGCTGCTTTGGTACTTGCGCTGCGGTTGGCCGTATAGCAACGCGAGAAGTCGCTGCTGCACGGGAGTGAACAGGACGTCAGCGATGCTGGAGGGAGTCGCTTCGGGAGTATTGGTTGCCCGTATCGTTCCCATATTGAGTTCGGGTTTACCCAATTTGGGATCTATGGTCGACCCTTTACAAGGAGAAATGCGTTGGCGGTGCTACTGGGCCGTATCGTGAGTGGCCTAACAGCCAAAGTACGCTCTATCGGCAACACATGGTCGATAGAGCAATGGCGCTTGGTTAAGGTGAGCGAAAGAATGAAGTCGTTGTGCTTGGGTGCGTCCTTGGCCCCGCCGATGGAGCAGGCGGCGTTCCAGATTCAGGATTCTGAGGGATTTGTCTGCAGGTTCTGCCTTTTCTTGCGTTCGCTTTGCCATGTATCTGTTCGATGATGTCCTTTTGACTATGAATGTTTCTGCCCGCGCAGATTCGTGTATGCATCGCTCTGTGATACCGGCGGCCGCGCCGTGTCATGGCGACGCAAGCTCCCCGCAAAGTTCAGGGAGTGGGACCGCATCCACACACTCTGCAATAGGGAAGCGCTCTCCGCCGCTGTACACCACCCGCCGTTGCAACGGCTCCACCGTCTCACATGCATGATGAAACCCGCGCTCCAGCTTCGGTGATAGCCCGCGCTTGATCTCGATTGCCCAGGGTTTGCGCTCGCCGGGGCGCTGCAGCAGCAGGTCGATCTCGGCGCCGGCGGAGGTGCGGAAGAAGTAGGCCTCGGTGCCTTCCGGGGCCGCCGCGATCAGGGATTCGATGGCCAATCCCTCCCAGCTGCCCCCGGCGACCGGGTGACTTAGCAGCGACTCCCGGTCTTCGATGCCCAGCAGGGCATGCACCAGCCCGCTGTCGCGCACATACACCTTGGGTGACCTCACCAGGCGCTTCTTCACGTTGCCGTGCCAGGGTTGCAGCCGGCGCACGAGTAGTAGATCGACGAGGAGATCCAGGTAGTTCGCGATGGTCTTGCCATCGACAGCCAGCGCGCGCGCAAGCGACGCTGCGTTGAGTAGCGATCCCTGCTGGTGCCCCAGCATGGTCCAGAAGCGGCGCAACGTTTCCGCGGGAATCCTCGGACCTAGCTGAGGGATGTCGCGCTCGAGGTAGGTGCGGATGAAGTCGCGGCGCCAGCGCAGGCTGGCGGCGTCGCTGCCAGCAAGCAGGCTTTCGGGAAAGCCGCCGCGCAACCAGAGGGCGCTGAGTTGATCGCTATCTACCTCGCCCGCATCGAGGGGCGCCAACTCCAGGTAGCGTATGCGGCCCGCGAGCGTTTCGCTGGACTGCTTGAGCAGGTCGATGGATGCAGAGCCGAGGACAAGGAAGCGGCCCTTGCCCTTTCCGCTGCGCCTGCCCCTGTCGATCAGGCCGCGCAGGCTCTGGAAGAGTTGGGGCGTGCGCTGGATCTCATCGAGGATAACCAGCTTGTCGGTGTGCTGCTCCAGGTACAGTTCCGGCTCAGCCAGCTTAGTCCGGTCCGCCTCGGATTCCAGGTCGAGGTAAATAGACGAGCGTGTATCCGCGATTTCGAGCGCGAGGGTGGTTTTGCCGACCTGGCGAGGGCCGAGCAGTGCCACGGCCGGCGCTTCGCTCAGCGCTTCGGCAAGTTCAGGCAATAGACGGCGGCGTAGCATCCTTGTAATTATGGATTTGTGATCCAGATATGCAAGGATTATTGTGCTGTGGACAGGAAGAACAATCCTTATTTTTGCCACAGCTCGTCGCCATCCACCGCTTACACTTTTGGTCATCACCGGTCCAGGTCGCGGGACCTGTCCAGCAGCGTTGATCCGCGATCAATCCACAGCGCGCACCGCCTGGACGGACGTGATGTCCCCCGAGCAGAGACACAGGCAACTTCGCCAGACCACTCTTGATGTGGCGAATAGTGAAGCGAGGTTTGGACGGTCCCACAGCCAGTCGTCGTCGATCTCGAGCTGCGGCGGCGCACGGGGCGGCGGGAGCATGGCGGCCTCCGGTCGTGTAACCTTAGCCTCGATGAGCGCCAGGATCTTCTCTATCACTGCATCCTTTTCGATGCTGGCAAGGGCCTGCCCCGCCAGCGCAGCGAGTGCTTCGGGCATGATCTTCACAGTGCCGGCCTTGGACTTCTGGCCCTCGGAATAGGCGGCGCTCGCCCGCTTGGTGCTGGAGACTTCGCTCAGGTAGCGGTCCAGCGCCTTGCTGAACGGCAATCGCTCGGCGCCGCTGCGGTCGATATGCACGCCGCGCACCAATTCGTCCTCGTGCGCCGCGCCCAGTCACTGGCATCGCGCCGGGTGCGCAAGGTCTTGATCATGGCCGGCCAGCCCCGATTGCGCACGACCGCTTCCCAGGTCTTTGAAGGGGGTGCGAGTGATCGTCGCCACCGCGTCCTCCGGAGCACTTGTCAGGGACACTTTCGGTTAAGTGATGCGAAAATGTACCGAGTGACGCAGGGACTAACACGGCGTTGGACGAAAGTGGCTGATTTGAATGGTGCCCAGAGACAGAATCGAACTGCCGACACGGGGATTTTCAATCCCCTGCTCTACCAACTGAGCTATCTGGGCACGTAGGGTTGCGGAGGGATCCGCAAGGGCCGCGTATTAAACCCACAGCCCGGGGTCCAGTCAAGGGAAGTGGATGGCTCGGGCGGCGTGATCGAATCTCAGCGCAGACCCTGCCCCGGATCGAGCACGCCTTCGCGTTTCACGCGCAGTGATCCACCCAATCCCTTGCGGGAAATCTTCGCATTAAGTCGATAGGGGATTCCCGCCTCCGGCGGATTGGTGATCAGATCGCGGATCAGGGCCAGGGTGCCGAGCATGCCGGCGGCGACCTCGAGGCTGGCTTCACCCTCGCCGTAGGCATCGATCGAGACGGCTTCGTTGCTGGCCCCGGAGAGGACTTTGCTGTCGCGGAGGAAGACGTCGTAGGCGAGGCCGTCGATGTCCAGCGAAATCGGATTGGGGTTCACGATGCGCAGGCGGACGAGGAAGCGCGCCTCCATGCCGCGCGCCGCCATGGGCTCGATGGCGAGGAGTTCGATCTCCGGATCAT
Source organism: Pseudomonadota bacterium (assembly GCA_038748515.1). Taxonomy (GTDB): domain Bacteria; phylum Pseudomonadota; class Gammaproteobacteria; order Pseudomonadales; family Halieaceae; genus Congregibacter. Next base: position 253,862 of record JBCDIW010000001.1, on the reverse strand, counting down.
CGAATTGCTCCAGCCCGACGTTTGCGCAGCCGGTCACTGCCAGCACCAAGGCCAGCAGGAAAGCGGCGCTGATGGTGGTGGCTAGCGACCGGCTCAAGTCGGCGGCTGGAGACTCGGTGTGGTTGATCGGGACGGACATTGGCCCAAGGTCACAAGTCTTCGACGTTAAAGCTGAGCGTCACAAAGTCGCTCTCCCAGTTGAAGTCTTCGGCCCGCGAAGCCCGGCGAAGGTTGGTGGCGTAGATCATGTGCAAGCCTGAGCCACGGATTGTCAGGCGAACGCGTCCTTCGGCGTCCGAGCGTACCAGTTCTTCGGGTGATGCACCTTCGCGGACGAACCCGATGGCCTGCCCCGCGAGCGGCTTGGTGTCGAACAGAACCTGGATCTCCAGCGCATCCCCGGAAGAGAGTTCCGTCGGATCGCTGAGCGGCAAGATATCGAAGCGCGCGGCGCTACGCTCGCTGATGCAGCCTGCTTCCCCCGCGTCGGCCCGTTCTCCTACCACGAGGTAGTTGCGCGCGAGCTTTCCGTAGGACTCACGCCAGAGGCTCCCTTCTCCCTGCGAACGCCAGATTTCGTAGACCTCGTCGCCGGCGCCGATCTCTCCGAGATAGTGCTCGACGCTGTCCTTTTCAGGAATCTCAAGAATACGCGGCCGTAGCTGCACCCAGCTGCAGGCAAGGCCGGGCCCAGGCACAGCGCTCAGCTCCAGGGCCTCTTTAAAGGCATTGGACGGCACGAGATTCTGTCGCTCCGCTCCTTGCATGAGTACCGCATCCAGAATGCGACTGCGATCGATTCCAGCTCCGAGCGCCGGGAAGCCCATTCCGCTGGTCATTAAAAACTCCACAGTCCTTCCCGGTTCCAGCTCGGCGCCGCCAGGCAGCAACCAGGTTTCGTGCGCGGTAGCGCGCATCATGCCGACGCCCGCAGCGAGAAACACTGAAAAGAAAAAGTGAAGGCCCCGGTTAGCGCGTAGGCGCAGCGAGGGCCGGGCCGCAATCTTCGTCACGGAGACTCCTTCGATTTGTGCGCAAGCGTGTGCGCGTTCGCTTCCCAGTTCTGTCCGTCGAACTCAACGACGGTAACGTCCTCCGGCCTGCTATCGAGGCAGTTGAAGTTGACGTCTATGCCATCGGGGTTCGAGCGTGGAACATAGAAGGGTTTTACACCGCAGGTATTACAAAAATAGTGCTTCGCCACGCCCGTGTTGAACTGATAGCAGGCGAGCCGGTCTTCCCCGCTCAGCACGCAGAAGCGGGACTTCGGTACGATCATGTGAAGGTAGCCACTCTTACTGCAGATTGAGCAGTTGCAGCGCTCCAGTTCCACCGCATCCGGCGCGCGCACGCTGAAAGTCACGGCCCCGCAATGACAGCTGCCGGCGTATTCCCGTAGCTCACTCATGGCCTGATAATGTCCCTCTTCAACCGCCCGCAACTATACGGCAAAGCCTCCGTCGATAAGGGAAACAAACCATGGATCTGAGCCAGAAAACCATCTTCATCACCGGCGCCAGTCGCGGCATCGGTCTTGCCATCGCCAAGCGCGCCGCCGCCGATGGCGCCAATATCGCCATCGCCGCAAAAACGACCGAACCGCACCCCAAGCTGCCGGGAACGATCTACACCGCGGCCGAGGAGATTGAGGCCGCCGGTGGCAAGGCTCTGCCCCTGGTCTGCGATATCCGCTTCGAAGAGCAGGTGCAGGAGGCGGTGGACAAGACCGCGGAGACTTTCGGCGGCGTCGATATCTGTATTAACAATGCGAGCGCGATCAGTCCCACGCCCACACTGGATACGGAGATGAAGCGCTATGACCTGATGAACGACATCAACACGCGCGGCACCTTTTTAACGAGCAAGGTCTGCATTCCCTTCCTGAAGAAGGGAAGCAATCCCCACATCCTGAACCTGGCCCCGCCCCTGGACATGCATCCGAAGTGGTTTGCGCCGCACGTCGCCTACACCATCGCCAAGATGGGCATGAGCCTGTGCACCCTGGGCATGAGTCGTGAACTCGCCGGTGACGGTATCGCCGTGAACTCGCTCTGGCCGCTCACGGCTATTGATACCGCGGCGGTGCGCAATGTCCTCGGCGGCGATGCCATGTCCAAGAGCAGCCGCACCGTAAACATCATGTCCGATGCGGCCTACGCAATCCTTACGCGCCCCGCGACAGAGTGCACGGGGAACTTCTTTATTGATGAGGTACTGCTGCGCGAGCTCGGTGTGACGGACTTCGACCAGTACGCGGTGGAACCCGGTCATGATCTCTTCCGGGACTTTTTTGTCCCCGATGAGATCGCGGATTCACTGCCCACGAAGACAATGAATGCCTATAGCTGAACCCTGATTTCGGGGATAGGGTCTTTTACAGTTAGAGATCCGGGCTGGCTGCTGGGCTTCTATCGGACTCCGGGCTCCGGCTCCAGCGCCCTGAGGGCTTCGATGGAAACGCAGACTTCCTCCCGGTGACGTCTACCATTATGCACAGTGCGCATCCAGCTCAGGCTTCCGGCGGCACATAGCCCTCGGCGCGGTCGTAATCCTCTCCGGCGAAGAACTTTTCCATTTCGGCCTGCAGGTATTTGCGTGTCTTCGCATCGGCGAGGCTCAGGTGCTTCTCGTTGATGAGCATGGTCTGCTGGGCCTGCCACTCATCCCAGGCGCGCTGGGAGATGTTCTCAAATATGTCCTGTCCCTTGGGTCCTGGATAGGGAGCGGCGTCGAGACCGGGCAGTTCCTCACCGTATTTGCGGCACGTGACCATTCGGCTCATAGGGCAATTTCTCCTTGCGTGGGTTCTTCGGCAGCCTCGCCGAGTTGCGCGGCCACTTGTCTCCAGATTTTGGCCACGGGCGCGGCTAGCCCAACGGGGGGAAAGCTTGCGGCGGGCCAGGACTGAAGCGAGTCGCCCTCGGCAACAGCGGTCGGCTGCGAATCCAGGGACAGCAGCAGCGGCTGAATTTCCAGATGGTAGTGACTGAAGCTGTGCCGCAGGCCCGGCAAGGCCTGCTGCGAATAGGGTGTGCGGCCCAGACGCTGCTCGCAGAGGCTTAAGGCCTCCTGGGCGTCGCGAACCTCCGGAAAGCACCAAAGTCCGCCCCAGATTCCCGACGGAGGCCGACGTTCGAGGAAGAGTTCCGCGCCGGGCGTACACACGATGGCAAATACCGTCTCCCGCGTCGGCTTCTCGCGCTTTTCGCGGCGTTGCGGAAACTCCTCCTCGCGCCCCTCCCGACGCGCAAGGCAACCCGGATTCACCGGGCAGCGCTCACACGCCGGCTTGCGTCGCGTGCACAGGGTGGCGCCGAGATCCATGATCGCCTGGGTGTAATCCGCTACTCGTTCGTGGGGTGTGAACGCCTCGGCAAGGTCCCAAAGACGCCGGTTGACCGTGGTTTTCCCGGGCCAGCCTTCCACAGCGCGATAACGGGTCAGTACACGCTTCACGTTGCCATCGAGGATCGGCGCGCGCCCGCCCAGCGCCGATGACAGTATCGCACCAGCGGTCGAACGTCCGATCCCCGGCAGTGCCTCCAGAGATTCAAGGTCCGGCGGGAAAACGCCACCGTATTCATCGCGCACCATTACGGCAGCGCGATGCAGATTTCGCGCGCGGGCGTAGTAGCCAAGGCCGCTCCACAGATGCAGCACCTCGTCGATGTCCGCGCTCGCAAGCGCATCCACGCTTGGGAAGCTTTCCGTGAAGCGCTCATAGTAAGGAATCACCGTCGCGACCTGGGTCTGCTGCAGCATGATCTCGGACAGCCACACGTGATACGGCGTGGCGTCGCGCTGCCAGGGCAGGTCGTGGCGACCGTGGTCGTCAAACCAGGCGAGAAGGGCTGTTGCGAATCCTTCATTCATGGGCGGCGAGCCTAGCCCCAGGCCCGCAGAATTGCCAATGCTTGCGACGCGTCCTGCCCGTATAATGCGGCGCCCCGGAAAGCAGGGACCTCGCCCGGAGTTACGTCGGGCAGGACGCGTCCGGGTCTGGTTTGAAGGAGAACGTGATGGCAGAGCGCAGCGCAGAGGTTCGCCGCGATACGCTGGAAACGCAGATCAGCGTCGCGATCAATCTCGATGGCAGCGGCAAGGCAGACTTCGAGACGGGCCTGCCCTTCCTCGAGCATATGCTGGATCAGATTGCCCGCCACGGCATGATGGATATCCGCATTCATGCTGCCGGCGATCTGCACATCGATGCGCACCATACCGTCGAAGATCTTGGCATTACGCTGGGCCAGGCCATGACGAAAGCCGTAGGCGATAAGAAAGGCATTCAGCGCTACGGCCACGCCTATGTGCCCCTGGACGAGGCGCTCTCTCGTGTGGTCGTGGACTTTTCCGGCAGACCTGGCCTCGAGTTCCACGTCCCCTTCACGCGTGCGATGGTCGGCAACTTCGACGTAGATCTGTTCTATGAGTTTTTCCAGGGCTTCGTGAATCACGCGCAGGTAACGCTCCACGTCGACAATCTGCGCGGGGAGAACAGCCACCACCAGATAGAGACGGTGTTCAAGGCCTTCGGCCGCGCGCTGCGCATGGCTCTGAGCTCCGATCCGGCCATGGCCGGCATTACTCCGTCGACCAAGGGCGTACTCTGACACGGCTTGGACATGATCTTGAACGCAAATACCGGGGCACCAATCATGCTGGCGTTCGCGATTGATCGCTGGCGGCGAGGCGACACCCCGTGAGCGTCACCGTCGCCGTCATCGATTACGGCATGGGCAATCTCCACTCCGTGGAGAGCGCCCTGCTCAAGGTCGGGGCGGAGCGTGTGGTAGTCAGTCACGATCCCGAGATCCTGCGCGAGGCCGATCGCGTCATTTTTCCCGGTGTGGGAGCTATTCGCGACTGCATGGCGGAAATCCGTCGCCTGCACTGCGATCGTCTCCTGGACACCGCCCTGCGGGAACAGCACAAACCCGTGCTCGCGATATGCGTGGGAATGCAGGCGCTGATGAAACGTTCTGAAGAGAACGAGGGCGTGGAGTGTCTCGGTCTCATCGACGGCAATGTGCGCTTTTTCGGCTCGCCCCTCACTTCCGCGGACGGTGAGCGCCTCAAGGTGCCGCACATGGGCTGGAATGAGGTGTGGCAGACCCGGGCGCACCCTCTGTGGCACAACATCGAGGACGGAGCGCGTTTCTACTTCGTGCACAGCTACTACGTGCATGCGGCGGAGCGCAGCCTTCTCGCAGGACAGGTGAATTACGGCGTGGCGGCGGATGCGGTGCTTGCCCGAGACAACCTCTTTGCCGTGCAGTTTCACCCGGAAAAAAGTCATCGCGCCGGGCTGCAGCTCCTGCGCAACTTTATTGAGTGGGACGGAACATGCTGATCATTCCCGCCATCGATCTAAAGGACGGCCAGTGCGTACGCCTGCGCCAGGGCGACATGGCCGACAGCACCGTGTTCTCCGACGATCCCGTGGCCACGGCCCGGCGTTGGGTCGAAGCCGGCTGTCGTCGCCTGCACCTTGTTGACCTCAACGGCGCCTTTGCCGGGGAACCGGTCAACGGTGACGCGGTGAAAGCGATTGCGGCCGCCTTCCCCGATCTCCCGATCCAGATAGGCGGCGGCATCCGCTCCCTGGGAACCGTCGCGCACTACCTCGAGGCTGGCGTGAGCTTCGCCATCATCGGCACGGCGGCCGTTCGCGACCCGAAGTTGGTGACCGAAGCCTGCCGCGAATTCCCCGGTCGGATTATCGTCGGCCTGGACGCCCGGGGCGGGCGTGTGGCCACGGACGGCTGGGCAGAGGTGACGGCCCTGCTCGCCACCGACCTTGCCCGGCGCTTCGCCGGCGAGGGCGTCTCCGCCATCGTGTACACCGATATCGCCCGCGATGGAATGCTCCAGGGAGTGAACATTGACGCCACGCTCGATGTAGCCGCGGCCGGTGGGATCCCCGTGATTGCCTCTGGTGGCATCACCGACATGACGGACGTGCGGCGTCTCGCAGGCCTGGGTGAAGCCGGAGTCGTCGGCGCCGTCACCGGGCGCGCGATCTACGAGGGCAGCCTCGACTTCGCCGAAGCCCAGGCGTACTGCGACGGGGTGCCGGACTGATGGGGCTCGCGCGACGCATCATTCCCTGTCTTGACGTAGATAAGGGGCGCGTCGTCAAAGGTGTAAATTTTGTAGACATACGCGACGCAGGCGATCCGGTGGAAATCGCGGCCCGCTACAACGAGCAGGGCGCGGACGAGATCACCTTCCTCGATATCACCGCGAGCCACGAAGACCGCGAAACGACGGTACATACGGTGGAAGCCATCGCCCGCGAAGTGTTCATTCCGCTCACGGTCGGGGGCGGCATCCGCAGCGTTGAGGATATCCGCACGATGCTCAACGCGGGAGCCGACAAGGTAAGTATCAACACGGCGGCGATTCACGAACCGGAGCTGGTACGCCGTGCTTCCGAGCGCTTTGGGGCGCAGTGCATCGTGGTGGCCATCGACGCCAAGAGAGTCGCCGACGTAGAGGGCGAAGCCCGCTATGAGATTTTCACCCACGGAGGTCGCAAACCCACGGGCATCGACGCCGTGGCCTGGGCGAAACGCATGGCCGAACTCGGCGCCGGTGAGCTGCTGCTCACGAGCATGGATCGCGATGGAACCCGGGACGGTTTCGAGCTTCAGCTTACGCGGGCGATCAGCGACGCGGTGGAGATCCCGGTCATCGCCTCGGGCGGGGTGGGCAAGCTCGACCATCTCGTTGACGGCGTTCTTGAGGGTGGGGCCGACGCCGTACTGGCGGCGAGCATATTTCACTTCGGAGAGCACACCGTTGGTGAGGCCAAAGACGTGATGGCCGAGGCAGGCATCGAGGTGCGCCGCGGTTAGGCGGCATATCTCACCGCTGCAACGCACAATCTCTCGCCGAGAATGCCAAATAGCGGCGAGATAGGCCGATAAGCGTGGCGAGGATCTAGCTTTCGGCGCCGCTGAAGAATTCCACGATGCGCCGCACCATCGGTTCGGTTTCCTGGGGACCCAGAATGTCGCCGGCGAGGACATGGGTGCTCAAACTGCGCGGCTCTTCGATGCTGACAACCTGTTTCCGCTCCGCCGGCAGGCGTTCAAAGCCGGCGAGCAGGTGCGGCACAGACACCGTGTCGTCCTTCGGCGAGTACACGAGCATGGCGTTCGGGACTCGCGCCTCTTCCGTGAGTTCGTCGGCAAGCTTTAGCAGGCGAAACATCTCCACCACCGCGTCGCTGGGATAGCGCGTGGTCCAGTAGCGGCCCTGCAGCTCGTTCGCCGGCTCCCACTCGTGCTCCTCGCCCATGACCGAGCGGATAATCAGCGGGCCATAAAGCCCGGTAGCAAGCTGAGTTCCACCATTGGCAAAGGGAAGCCCCCAATTGGGCGACGTCAGTACGAGCCCCTCTATCCGTGCAAACAGGGGGTGCCTTGCCAGGGCGACGGCCATGGTGGCCCCGGTGGAGGTGCCCATGACGATCACCTTGTCGCCGATAGCCGCCCCGATCGTGAGCGCTTCGATGCCGTCCTGAAGCCAATCCTCGGCGGATGTGTCGCGCATCTGCTCGCGTTCGCGACCGTGGCCGCGCCAGCGCGTGGAGAACAGGTTCGCGCCGAGCGCGTCGGCGACTCGCTCCGGTACGGGGTGGATTTCCTGGCGCGTGGCGGAAAAACCGTGGAGATAAACCACGGCGAACTCACTGCGCGTTCCGGGTTCGCCGTACCAGCGCAGCTGCTTGGCGGCGCCTTCGACGATGCCGTAGCGGGCCGCCGAGCGCTCCTCGGAACTCGCGAGGTGGCTATCGATCCCGGCGACATCCAGAGCCATGGTATCCATGGGCGGCAGAAGCCGGGGTGGTCGCGTGAGCAGACCACCAAGGAGCACAGCGAGAAAAAAAAGCCCTATGCCACCAAGCCAGAGCATCGCTCTGCCCATGGCGGGTGATCAGTTCTGGCGTACCGCTTCATCCGCGGACGCCGTCTCCGCTGCAACCGTCTGCTGAACCGGTGCCGGAGCGCGGCGAGGGGCCAGAATATTGATGCCCTTGAGAAGCGTAAGCGCTTCGTAAAGCTGATTATCGCGACTGATCAGGCCGCTGCTGGCTTCGATCTCGAGGTTGCCCTCGGCATCCACATTATCGAGATGCCCGGCGAGATCTCTTTCCTTTATGCGCCCCGATTCATCGAAGGTCTCGACCTTGGCGCGCTCTACGATGACATCCGGCTTTATGCCCTCGGCCTGGATCGAGCGCCCATTGGGCGTGAAGTACAGCGCGGTGGTGAGCTTGACCGCCCGGGACTCGGAAATCGGGAGTACCGTCTGCACCGAGCCCTTGCCGAAACTCTGCGTGCCCATGATCACCGCCCGACCGTGGTCCTGCAGTGCGCCGGCAACAATTTCCGAGGCACTGGCCGAGCCGCCGTTAACCAGCACGATAACCGGCGCGCCGTTGATGATGTCGTCGCTGGAGGCGTCGTAGTTGCGTTCCGAGTTATCCAGACGCCCTTCCGTGTAGACCACGGTGCCGCCTTCCATGAACAGGCCGGCAACGTCCACGCTGGCACCGAGTACACCGCCGGGGTTGTTGCGCAGGTCGAGAACGAGACCGTTGATTTCCCCCTCTTCCTGCAGCTTCTCTACGGAGCGCCGCACGTCGGCACCCGTGTCCTTCTGGAACTGCGAAACGCGCACGTAGCCATAGCCGGGCTCAAGCCAGCGCTGGCGAACACTTGCCACGCGGATCGTGTCTCGCGTCAGGGTCAGATCAAAGGGTTGGGGTTCGCCGTTGCGGCCGATGGTCAGGATGATCTCGCTGCCCTTGGGACCGCGCATTTTTTCCACCGCCTCGTTCAGGCTTTGTCCCTTCACCGGCACGTTGTCCAGCTTGAGGATTACGTCGCCGGGCTGGATGCCCGCGTCCGCTGCCGGGGACCCGTCGATGGGCGCGATGACCCGGAGATAGCCGCTATCCATGTTCACTTCGAGGCCGAGACCGGAGAACTCACCGGACGTGGATGTCTGCAGGTCTGCAAAGGCGTCCCGGGTCAGGTATACGGAGTGGGGGTCGAGGCCCGTGAGCATGCCGCGGATGGCGTATTCCAGCAGCGTGCTGTCGTCCACCTCCTCTACGTAGCCCACGCGGATCTGATTGAAGACATCCGCGAAGGTGCGCAGCTCATCGAGGGGCAGCTCGCCTTTCGTGCCGGGTGCCTCCTGCGCCATGCCCGGCGCGACGGCCGTTGCCGAAAGTGCGGCGGCAAAAAAGACGGCCGCCCTGCGCAGGTGTCGCGGGCGAGCCGCGGATCCATCAGTGCCGAAACGCTCAATCGATCTCATCTGTCTGGTGCATCCTGTCTAACGGTTTCTGAGTGTAGCGCAGTCCCGGATCGGGCTGCTTTGCCAGCGCTGCGTTCCAGAGAACTTGCTACGCGCCGCACGGCTGTGGAGATTGGAACCCCGTGCCCCGCCTTGCGGCCCTAGCCCCGACACCAGCGTGCCGGATTCGTGGGTTTGCCATCCTTGCGAATCTCGAAGTAGAGCCCGGCCTCGCTCTGTCCTCCGGTGCTGCCCACGGTCGATACGGCGGCGCCGGTATTCACCCAGTCGCCTACTTCCCGCAGCAGGCTCTCGTTGTGTGCATACAGGCTCATGAATCCTTCGCCGTGGTCAATTACCAGGAGCAACCCGGAACCGCGCAGCCAGTCGGCGTAGACAACGCGACCGTGGTGAATAGCGGAGACCATAGCCCCCTCTTCAGCCTGCATGCGAACGCCCTGCCAGCGCAGCTTTCCCTGCGCGCGCGGCCGGCCATAGGCATTGCTGATCGTTCCTTCGACGGGCCAGGGCATCTTTCCCCGGGCCGCGCTGAAAGGTTCGACATTGAAGTCGGGCAGGAGTTGCGCGGTAAGGGCCTCGATTTCGGCAAGGAGATCCTCTAGGCGACCGCGCTCTTCCTCCTGGCTGGCGAGTTCCTCGGCCTGGTTGGCGATGCGCTGCTCGAGGACGGCGAGCATTTCCATTCTCTCGCTGCGGGCGGTGTCCAGTTCCTCAAGCTTGCTCTCCTGTCGGACCAGCTCGGCGTCGAGGGCATCGCGCGCATCGCTCAGCTGCGAGTCAACCGCCTCGAGCTCGGCAAGGGTGCTGCGAAAGCCTTCCAGCAGTTCCCGCCGCGCGCCGACCACGCGACGATAGTAGGCGAGCATGCGAGACAGCTGCTGCGGATCCTCCTCGCTGAGGAGCATGCGCAGCTCATCGCGACTACCGGCTTCATACGCCCGGCGCACTTCGCTGCGGACGGCGTCGCGCTGCGCCTCGACGTTCGCCTGAAGCTGCGCTCGCTGCGTCTGCAGTCCCACGATCGCCTCCCTGTTCGCTGCAATCTGCGACCGAGTCGCTCTCAGATCCCGGTTCAGGGTGGAAATCGCCTCCTCCGTGGTGCGGAGCCTGCCCTGCTCGTTTCCGCGCCGTTGCTCATCCCGGCGCTGCGATCTGATGAGGGCGGAGATACTGCTTTCGAGTTCCTTCAGACGTTCGCGGGTAAGCGCCGCGTCATCTTCCTGGGCCGTAACCAGGCCGGGAGAAACCGCCTGAAGGGCGCAGAAAAGAGTGCAGACAAGAACGGCACTCACACGAGCGCCGTGGCGGCGGGCGCTCGCGTCGCGGCGCGCGGGCCCGTGGTTCAAGCCTCAGGCGCCGTGCGCCAACAGGCTGCGTCCGGTCATTTCTGCCGGCTGGGGCAGATCCATGAGTTCCAGCAGCGTGGGCGCAATATCCGCCAGCTTACCTCCGCCAGCATCGAGGCCCTTGCCCTGCTTACCCAGATAGATCAGAGGGACCAGCTGCGTAGTGTGCTGCGTGTGATTCTGTCCCGAGTCGTAGTCGAGCATCTGTTCGCAGTTGCCGTGATCCGCGGTGATGAGCGCCTGCCCTCCGACTTCGGCCAGGGCGGTCTCGACGCGCGCCAGGCATTCGTCGATGGTTTCCACGGCCTTTACCGCGGCCTCAAAGGATCCCGTATGGCCGACCATGTCGCCATTGGCGAAGTTGCATACGATCAGGTCAAAGGCGCCCGAGGTGATGGCCTCAATGAGGCGATCGGTAACTTCCGGAGCGCTCATTTCCGGCTTCAGATCGTAGGTGGCCACGTCGGGCGAAGGAACGAGAATCCGCGTTTCGCCCTCGAACTCGGCTTCAACGCCGCCGCTGAAGAAAAAGGTGACGTGTGCGTATTTTTCTGTCTCCGCGATTCGCAGCTGTGTCAGCCCGCGGTCGGCGAGCCAGGCGCCGAGTACGTTGTCGAGGCTGGCGGGCGGAAAGGCGCAGGGCGTCGCGATGTCGGCGGCATATTCCGTGGTCGTTACGAAGCTGGCGAGCGCCGGTCGCTGGGCCCTGGGGAAGCCGGCAAAGTCATCGTCGACGAAAGCGCGGGTCAGCTGCCGCGCGCGGTCGGCGCGGAAATTCATGAACAGCACGGCGTCGCCATCGCCGATGGCGGCGACATCGCCAATGCGCGTGGGGGCCACGAACTCGTCGCTTTCGTCTCGATCATAGGCGGCTGCCAGGGCCTCTTCGGCGCTGGAGGCGGTCTGCGGCGCCGCGCCGCCCGTGAGCAGGTCGTACACGGGCTGTACCCGGTCCCAGCGCTGATCCCGGTCCATGGCAAAGTAGCGCCCCGCAACTGTGGCGATCCGCCCGACGCCCAGTTCCTTAAAGCACGCCTCGGCGGCGGCGAGGGACGGCGCTGCGCTGCGCGGTGGCGTGTCACGACCATCGAGAAACGCGTGCAGATAAATCTGTTTCGCACCGCGTGCGGCCGCCAGGCGCAGGGCGGCAAATAGCTGGCGCTCATGGCTGTGTACGCCGCCGGGGGAGAGGAGGCCCATAATGTGTACCGCTTTCCCCGAGGCCACGGCCGCGTCCAGCGCCGCGACGTAGGTTGGGTTGCTGTCGAAACTGCCGTCGGCGATGGCCTGGTCGATGCGCGAGATACTCTGGTAAACCACGCGGCCCGAGCCGAGGCTCATGTGACCGACCTCGGAGTTGCCGAACTGTCCCTCGGGCAGGCCCACGTCCAGGCCCGACCCCGAGATCAGCGTGTGCGGAGCCTCGTTCCACAGGCGATCCCAGGTGGGCGTTTCGGCGGCGGCGATGGCATTGTCGCGCGGATCGTCCCGGTGGCCCCAGCCATCCAGAATGATGAGCACAACGGGGATTTTGGCGACTTTCTGCGCGGCTGCTTGCATGGGGACCTGTGATGACTGAGTTGTCGGGCGGCTCTGTCGGACGTTAGTCCGAAGTTCAGCGGCGACCGCCGGGCCCGAAGCACCGCCCGGCGGCGAGCGCCATGCGCCGATTTTATCGTTTGTTCCGGTGGACTGCATGCGTCGCGGCCGCGGATGAGAACTGGGTCCGGATCTGGTCTTAGACGCCGGCCCGGGCGTATAGAGGCAGGCGGCACCAGCGGGTATAATCCGCCGCCGTCGCTGCCGCGCCTGGTCGCGCCCGGGGGCTCTCGCGAGCGCACCGACTAAAATCGGTTTCGGGCCGGGCGTTGCCACGGCACAGTCAAAAGCGAGCCAAACGCAAGCCAAAAGCACGCCAAACGTACCCACGGACAGTCAGATTTAATGGAGCTTTTCCTCGAGTTCGCCGCTCAGCAGTGGATTCTTATCGCCGCGCTTATGGCTGCGATCGGAATGCTAATTGCGCACGAGACGCGCAAAGCCGGACCGGCGCTATCGCCGCAACAGGCGATCAATCTCGTAAATGCCGAGGACGGCGTGTTTGTGGATCTGCGCGATGCCGCGGCCTACAAAAAGGGCCACATTGTCGATGCCCTGAATATACCGGCCAGCAAAGTCGTCGAGCGCCGGGACGAGCTCAGCAAGTACCAGGATCGGCCTGTAGTGCTGGTGTGTAACATGGGTCAGCATGCGGGTGCCGCAGCCAAGCAACTCCGCGCTGCCGGCCATGAGAAGGTCTTCAAGATGGCGGGCGGCATGATGGAATGGTCCAATCTGCAGTTACCGACGGTGTCTCGATGAGCGCGGCCGTAATCATGTACAGCACGCGATTCTGCCCCTATTGCATGGCGGCGCGGCGTCTCTTCGCTGCGAAGGACGTTGCTTACGAGGATATAGGCGTTGACGGCGACCCCGATCTTCGCCGTGAGATGACCGAACGTGCCGGCCAGCGAACCGTACCGCAGATCTGGATCGGGGATCGCCACATCGGTGGCTTTACCGAGCTTGCCGCCCTTGAACAGCAGGGTGAGCTGGACCGGATACTCGCCGGCGACTAATCATTTTTTCACCAATGGGCACACCTCCGGCAGCGCACAGCCCTGTGTATGCCGCGAGCGGATGCCGCGATTTACAGCTCACCAGGAGTGAACAGCATGGCCGAAGAACAGGCAGCCGCGCAGGATCAGCCGCAACAGCAGTTTGCGATGCAGCGCATCTACAACAAGGATATTTCCTTTGAGTCCCCGTCATCACCGGATGTTTTCAAAAAACAGTGGCAGCCCAAGATCAATGTCGATCTGAATACCCGCAGTAACCCCGTCGACGAAGAGGGCAACTTCGAGGTCGTCCTCAGCATCACGCTGACCGCGAAGATCGATGAAGAAACGGCCTTTCTGGTTGAAGTGCAGCAGGCTGGCATCTTCTTTATCAAGGGCTTTCCCGATGACCAGCTGCGCCGTGTGCTTGGCACCGCCGCGCCCAACATCCTGTTCCCCTACGCCCGCGAGAACATCGATTCCCTCGTTGTGAAAGGCGGCTTCCCGCCGATCATGCTTGCACCGGTCAACTTCGATGCGCTCTTCGAACAGGCGCTCCAGCAGCAACAGGCTCAGCAGGCACAGCAGAGCGAGAGCAGTGCTACGCACTGAAACAGCCCCCCGAGCTATCCCCTGAGGGCAAAGGGCAAAGGGCAAAGGGCAAAGGGCAAAGAGCAAAAGACGGTGGGGTTCAGCGATGGCCGCGCCGGAAGCGCCTCCTCAGGCGATGTCTGGAAAGCCCTGCTGTCGTAGGCCCTCGTAGAGTACGAGGGCGGCCGCATTGCTGAGGTTCAGACTTCGGCTGTCCTCGCGCATGGGAATGCGCAGACAGCGCTGCGCGCCGATGCGATCGATCAGATCCTGGGGCAGGCCGCGCGTCTCGGGTCCGAACAGCAGCAGGTCACCGTCCCCGAAGTTTGCATCTGCATAGCCGCGTGTGCCGCGGGTACTCAGCGTCCAGACGTTGGCGTGTGGGAGGGCGCTGAGCAGGGCATCGATGTTGGCGTAGGTGTGCACCTGGGCGAAGTCGCGATAGTCTAGACCCGCGCGGCGCAGTGACCGGTCATCGATGGAGAATCCCAGCGGTTCCACGAGGTGCAGTGGGCAACCCGTGTTGGCGCACAGACGCATGATGTTGCCGGTGTTCGGAGGTATTTCGGGCTCGAACAGCGCGACGTGAAGCACCGCGGCGTCTCAGCCGTCCATCTCCAGCTCCTTCATCTTTCGTGTCAGCGTGTTGCGCCCCCAGCCCAGGAGTTCTGCCGCGTCGCGCTTGCGGCCCCGGGTGTGTGCCAGCGCAACCTCGATGAGGGCGCGCTCGAAGGCCGGGACGGCTTCGCGGAGGATATGCTGCTTGCCGCTGACCAGTTCATTGCGTGCCCAGTGACACAGGAGCTCGCTCCAATTGGCCTCGCGTTCTCCCGCATCCGCCGCGTCGCCGCGACCCAGTTCCGGCGGCAGGTCCGACAGGTGGATCTCGCGCCCCGAGGCCATCACGGTGAGCCAGCGGCAGGTGTTCTCCAGTTGACGCACGTTTCCCGGCCACTCGAGGGTCATGAGGAACTGTTCGGTCTCGGGCAGAAGGACCTTGGGTTCACCTCCGAGCTCCCCGGAGGCTTTGGTGAAGAAGAAGCGCATGAGGCGGGGAATATCCTCGCGACGCTCGCTCAGGCGCGGGATATGGATGCGAATCACATTGAGCCGGTGGAACAGATCCTCGCGGAAGTCGCCGCGCCGGACGAGTTCCTCAAGGTTCTGATGCGTGGCGGCAATAATGCGCACGTCCGTATGCAACGCCGTGTGCCCGCCGACCCGATAGAACTCGCCGTCAGCAAGAACGCGGAGCAGCCGCGTTTGCGTTTCCGCGGGCATATCGCCGATTTCGTCGAGAAAAAGCGTGCCGCCGTTGGCCTGTTCGAAACGACCCTCACGGCGGCTGTTGGCGCCGGTGAACGCGCCCTTCTCGTGGCCAAACAGCTCTGACTCCATCAGGTCCCGGGGAATCGCCGCCATGTTCAGGGCGATGAATGGCGCGGCCGCGCGGGGACTGTGGCGATGCAGAGCCCGCGCCACCAGTTCCTTGCCCGTCCCGGATTCGCCGTTGATCAGTACCGTGATATTGCTGTTGGCGAGGCGACCGATAGCCCGGAACACCTCCTGCATGGCCGGCGCCTCGCCGATGATCTCGGGGGTTGGCTCCGTAGGCCGCACGTTGCTGCGTACGCCGCTGCGACGCTGCTCCCGGGACAGCGCGAGCGCCCGTTCGGCGACGGCGATGACCTCGTCGATATCGAAAGGCTTGGGCAGGTATTCGAAAGCGCCCTGCTGGTAGGACGCCACGGCGCTGTCGAGGTCGGAGTGGGCCGTGGTAATAATGACCGGCATCGCCGGGTGGTTCTCGCGGATGCGGGTGAGGAGCTCAAGCCCGTCTATACCCGGCATGCGGATATCGGAAATCACAACATCCGGCTGCTCGTACTCAAGCCGCGACAGCAGGGCCTCCGCATCGGCAAAGCACTCGCGTTCGATGCCGGCCTGCGACAGGGCGCGTTCCAGCACCCAGCGTATCGATTGGTCGTCGTCGACGACCCAAACGGCGTTGTTGCTTTGCATGTCAGGTTTCCATTGGTAAGAACACGGAGAAGCAGGTGTTGCCGGGACTGCTTTCACAGGACAGGAGTCCACCGTGGCGATGCACGATGTCCTGAGCGATCGAGAGTCCCAGGCCCGTTCCGTCTGCCCGGCCGCTGACCATCGGCATGAACAGGTTTTCCCGTATGTCCGGCGGTATGCCCGGGCCGTTGTCGATGATGTCTGAGCGAATCACCAGGCGATGGCGTTTCCCGGCGATGGTGAACTGACGCTGGGGGCGGGTTCTCACCGTCAGCTCGCAGCGGGGCTGCGACGCCGTTGCTTCCATGGCGTTGCGCATCACATTGAGTAGCGCCTGGATGAGCTGTCCCCGATCCGCCGGCAGCTCCGGAAAGCTGGGGTCGTAATCTCGCAGCAGCACGAGACGCTCGCCGGCTTCGACGCTGATGAGCTGCAGGCAGTGTTCGAGGACCTCATGGATGTTCGTGGCCGCAAGCGTGAGTTGCTTACTGGGTCCGAGCAGGCGGTCGACCAGCGATCGCAGCCGGTCGGCCTCCTGGATGATGATGCCGGTGTATTCGCGCAGATTGCCCTGCGGCAGCTCCCGTTCGAGGAGCTGGGCCGCTCCGCGCAGTCCGCCCAGGGGATTTTTGATCTCATGGGCAAGTCCGCGCACGACCGTACGCGTGGTCTGCTCGGCGCTGACCAGGTTCTCCTCGCTTTTGATGCGCTGCATGCGGTCGATGGGCTGGAGTTCGACGAGAAAGGAAAGACCGGAAACGCCGTCCAGTGGCGTGACAATGAGGTCGGTGGACGTCGCTGGCCCGTCGCGGGTGTCGAGGCGAACGCCGCGGCGGACGATGGCCCGGCCCTCTCGCGCGGCCTGGTCCATGCTGCTGCGCCAGGGAAGATCGAGGCCGCAGACGTCGAAGATTCGCTGACCGAGCAGACGCGCTTCCGAGAGCTGCAGCAGGGCCTCCGCGGCGGGATTGATCAGGCGCACGCGGTATTCGGCGTCGAGACCGAGCACCCCGCTGCTGATGTTGTCTATTATATCCCGCTGGTGCATGGGAGAGGTGTTGCCACCGATTTGGTTCACTGTGCCTGCAAATGAAGCAGGAACGGTGCCAGAAAGCGATAGCTTCCGAGGCGATTAGATGGTCTTGTATTTGGAGGGGCTTAGAAAGAGTAAGCGCCTACTAACCTAATCTGGCAGATACGCCTTTGCAACCCTGAACCGGCGTCGCGTTCCTGACGCGTAGCCATAACCCTATATGCACCATTCCGGTGCAAAATGTATCACGAGCAGATTTACCGCTGCGAATAACTTAACGGGCTATCGACGGGCGCAAAACGTAGACGCGCACCGGTTCGGAAGTCGCCGCCGTATTGCCTCCTCGGGCATTGCGCTGCACCACCAGATCGTGGGGACCTCGCAGGGCGCCCTCTACAAACCAGCTG
The DNA here is from genome assembly GCA_038748515.1 of Pseudomonadota bacterium. Lineage (GTDB taxonomy): Bacteria > Pseudomonadota > Gammaproteobacteria > Pseudomonadales > Halieaceae > Congregibacter. The sequence continues at coordinate 236,530 of JBCDIW010000001.1, read as the reverse complement.
GTTCCGGTCTGCGCCGCGCCGTAGGCCTGCCCGTCAACGAGCAGAACCAACGTCTCGCTGCCGCGCAGGGGCGGATCAACCCGGGCGCTTACCGCGAAATTGCCCGGTCCCATGGCGATGGTGGTCTCATTGGCCGGGGAGGTAATGACCACCGAAGGCGGAGCAGGCGCTGTGTCCTCGTTTCGCGAGCTGCCGCTGGATCGCGATGTGACAGGGAGGGCCGGGGGTGGAGCGGACTGATTTGTTTCGCGGATCTCGATCTCCTCGACCTTGCCGCCCGGGATAGCATCCGGCCGATCCGTGAACAGCACGCCCTCTTCGTCGTCCGTGACCTTGTAGACCTGAGCGAGGGTCGAGCCGGACAGCAGTAGAAGCATGGTTGCTACGCCGAGGGACACTGACCACGGGCGGACTCGCCGCGCCGGACTCATACCGATGACGCTCATAGCTCGGACCTCTCAAATGCCATGAAAAGACCGTAGCAGATGCTGGCGGGACGCGCACTCGCGGCGAAGGCCGGGACGGCCCGGTGTTGCCCTACTTGACGTGCTCACTACGCTCCCAAGCAAGTCGTCACTTCTCTGCTGACTCCGTAGTTAGCTCTGGCAGCCCGGCCCCGATCCACTTGAGCTGCTCGCGTAGCTCCATCGGCTCCTCGATTCTTAACAGCGCGCTCGACGGACGCTCAAGCAGACCGACGCCGGTCTGCCACCCAGCGTCGGGACGTGGCACTGACGAGATGACCGAAAGCCGAGGAGTGGCATGGTAGTGCGGGTAGGTGGCCAAGTCCTTCGAGCTACTCGTAGCTCCATCGGCGCTTCGATTCTTAACAGCGCGCTCGACGGACGCTCAAGCAGACCGACGCCGGTCTGCCACCCAGCGTCGGGATGTGGCACTGACGAGATGACCGAAAGCCGAGGAGTGGCACGGTAGTGGGGGTAGGTGGCCAAGCCCTTCGAGCTACTCGTAGCTCCATCGGCGCTTCGATTCTTATCAGCGCGCTCGACGGACGCTCAAGCAGACCGACGCCGCTCTGCCACCCAACATCAGGCTGTGGCACTGACGAGCTGATCCAAAACCGGGAATTTGCACGGCAGAGGGTGGGTAGGTGACGGTGTCCTTTGGGCGTCCGTCGAGTGCCTCCAACAGTGCTCAGGCCCTGCTGGAGCTACGCGAGCAGCCCAAAGGACACCGTCACCTGCCCACCCGAGTTCCTGCGGGAGGTACGGTTGGGCTACACGAGCAGCCCAAAGGACACCGTCACCTGCCCACCCGAGTTCCTGCGGGAGGTACGGTTGGGCTACACGAGCAGCCCAAAGGACACCGTCACCTGTCCACCCGAGTTCCTGCGGGAGGTACCGTTGGCTACGCGAGCAGCCCCAAGGACGGATGCGGCCCGGCCAATAGCGCGGCACAAAAAAGCCCGCTGATCTCAGCGGGCTCTCGCGTGCAGCTTGAGGTCCGTTTACACGGAGTAGTACATATCGAACTCCACCGGATGCGTGGTCATATCCAGCGTTTCGATTTCCTCGGACTTCAGTTCGATGTAGCCATCGATCATGTCGTCGGTGAACACGTCGCCCGCTGTAAGGAAGCCGCGGTCCGCGTCGAGGGCGTCGAGGGCCATCTTGAGGCTGGACGCGACGGTCGGGATGGCTTTGCCTTCCTCCGGAGGGAGGTCGTACAGATCCTTGTCCGCGGCATCGCCGGGGTGGATCTTGTTCTGGATACCGTCGATACCCGCCATGAGCATCGCCGCGAAGGCGAGGTAGGGGTTGGCGGTCGGGTCAGGGAAGCGTACTTCGATACGCTTGCCCTTCGGGCTCGGCTCGTAAGGGATACGAATAGACGCGGAGCGGTTGCGGGCTGAATAGGCCAGCATCACCGGAGCTTCGAAACCGGGTACCAGGCGCTTGTAGCTGTTTGTGGAAGCATTCGTAAAGGCGTTCAGAGCGCGGGCGTGCTTGATGATCCCACCGATGTAGTACAGCGCCGTCTCCGAGAGACCGGCGTAGGCGTCACCGGCGAAGGCGTTGTCGCCGCCGCTGCTGATCGACTGGTGGACGTGCATGCCGGAGCCGTTGTCGCCCACCAGGGGCTTGGGCATGAAGGTCGCCGTCTTGCCGTAGGCGTGAGCCACGTTGTGCACGCAGTACTTGAGGATCTGCACCTCGTCTGCCTTCTGAACGAGCGTATTGAACTTGACGCCGATCTCGCACTGCCCCGCCGTGCCCACTTCGTGATGGTGTACTTCCACCGGAAGGCCCATCTGGGTCATGGCCGCGCACATGGCGGCGCGGATGTCGTGCAGGGAATCGACGGGCGGTACGGGGAAGTAGCCGCCTTTTACACCCGGCCGGTGGCCGATGTTGCCATCATCAAAGCTGTGGCTCGAAGCCCAGGCCGCTTCCTCGGAGTTGACTGAGTAGCCGGCGCCGGACATGTCGGCGTGCCACTTTACGTCGTCGAATACAAAAAACTCGGGCTCTGGACCAAAGTACGCCGTGTCGCCCAGGCCCGTGGACTGCAGGTAGGCCTCGGCTCGCTTGGCGACGGAGCGTGGATCGCGTTCGTAGCCCTGCATTGTGGAAGGCTCGACGATGTCGCAGCGGAGGATCACCGTCGTATCGTCCGTAAACGGATCGAGAACGGCCGTTGAGTCATCGGGCATAAGAATCATGTCGGACTCGTTGATGCCCTTCCAGCCCGCGATCGAGGAACCGTCAAACATCTTACCGCCGTCGAAGAAGTCCTCATCCACCTCACCTGCCGGGATGGAGACGTGCTGCTCCTTGCCGCGGCTGTCGGTGAAGCGCAGATCAACCCATCCGGCTTCGCTTTCCTTGATCAGGCTCAGAGTCTTCTCTGACATCTTCTATCCTCCGATTGGATGTCTGGTGCTACAAAAAACGCGCTGCGCCTCACCCACGCAACGTCGACGCGCACCATAGCAGTAAACAAGCCAGCTTCAACAGCAATAGCTATGCCACTCGGTTTGCCGGTGTAAGTTCCCGATAAGACAGTAGTTTTGCAACGCGATGGAGCACTGTTGCGCACTATTTCGATGCAATATCTGATCTATGCATCATCTTGGCGCACCGCGTTGTATCCTGCCGATTGGTGCCAGCATCCGGCGCGAAGGCGGGGGCTTCCTGCGTTTGCTGGTGGGGAAACGCTTACTACGGAAGTCCCCGCCGCCGCGCCTTGTCCAGTGCCAGCTCCAGCCGAGCAGGATTCGCCGCTGAATGAGTCTCATGCCACCCCCCCTCGGACACTGCATACACACCACGCAGATGTACGTGCGCAGCCGACGCTTCGCGATGCACGGGAACTGCATCAGCGTGAGGAGCGAGGTCGGGCCGGGGCCAGTCGCGGAGCGAGCGTCCTCCGCCCCAGCGAGCTCAGCGACTGGCCCCGGTCCGACCGACAACCACGCTCGATCCAAAACCCGGAAAAATGCGAATACTGAGGCTGTGAACAACACAACGTGGCGTCTATAATCGCGCGCCCCGAAGACCCCCGATCAAAATTTGACCACCACCGGCCTGGATCCGGTCGGGTGGACTTTGCCAGCTGAGAGAGCCGTCGTGATCCAACGCCTACGCAACATCGCCATCATCGCCCACGTCGATCATGGCAAGACCACGCTAGTGGACTGTCTGCTGCGTCAGTCCGGGACTTTGGACCGGCGCAACGCCGACGCCGACCGGATCATGGACTCCAACGATCAGGAGAAGGAGCGCGGAATCACGATTCTCGCCAAGAACACGGCGATCAATTACGGCGACTATCGCATCAACATCGTGGATACGCCCGGCCACGCGGACTTCGGCGGCGAGGTGGAGCGCGTCCTGTCCATGGTGGATTCAGTGCTCCTGCTTGTGGACGCGGTGGACGGCCCCATGCCGCAGACGCGCTTTGTCACCTCCAAGGCCTTTGCGCGGGGCCTTAAGCCCATCGTCGTGGTGAATAAGGTCGATCGTCCCGGTGCCCGCCCCGACTGGGTCGTCGATCAGGTGTTTGATCTCTTTGACGCTTTGGGGGCCACGGAAGAGCAGCTCGATTTCCCGGTGATCTTTGCCTCCGCGCTTGAAGGCATCGCTGGACTGGACCACGGAGAGATGGCGCAAGACATGACACCGCTGTTCGAGACCATCCTGGAGCGGGTGCCGGGACCGGACGTCGACGTTGACGGCCCCCTGCAGCTGCAGATCAGCGCTCTGGACTATTCAAGCTATGTGGGTGTGATCGGCGTCGGCCGCATCACCCGGGGGGAGCTCACGCCGAATACGAACGTCGCTGTTATCAATCGCGAAGGCGAGCAGCGCAGCGGTCGCGTGCTGCAGGTGATGGGCTACCTGGGCCTGGAACGCGTCGAGACGCAGCGAGCGACCGCCGGAGACATCGTCTGTGTGACGGGGATTGACGGTCTGCATATATCCGACACGCTGTGCGATCCGGCAACCCCGGAAGCCCTTCCCGCGCTGTCGGTGGATGAGCCCACGGTGAGCATGACCTTCCAGGTGAACGACTCTCCCTTCGCGGGCAAGGAGGGCAAGTACGTCACGTCCCGGAACATCGCCGAGCGCCTGGAGCGCGAGCTCATCCACAACGTGGCCCTCCGCGTCGAGTCTGGAGGCAGCCCGGATCGCTTCAAGGTTTCGGGCCGGGGCGAACTTCATCTCTCCGTGCTCATCGAATCCATGCGTCGCGAGGGCTTCGAACTGGGGGTGTCGCGTCCGGAAGTCATCCGGCGGGAAATCGATGGCGTGATGCAGGAGCCCTTCGAAGAACTGGTGATCGACTGTGAGGATCAGCATCAGGGCGCCCTCATGGAAGAGCTGGGCAATCGTCGCGCCGAACTCAAGAACATGCGCCCGGATGGCAAAGGCTGGGTGCGTCTGGAGTTCATAGTGCCGGCGCGCGGCCTTATCGGTTTCCGCTCCCTGTTCCTGACCCTGACCTCGGGCAGTGGCACCATGACGCATGTGTTTGATCACTACGGACCCGTGAAAGACGCGACCGTGGCGCACCGCAATAACGGTGTGCTCGTTTCCATGGTGAAGGGAAAGACCCTCGCCTACGCGCTCTACAACCTGCAGGACCGCGGGCGCCTGTTCATTGATCCCAACATCGAGGTCTACGAAGGCCAGATCATGGGACTGCACAGCCGCGGCAATGACCTCGTGGTCAATCCCACCAAGGCCAAGCAGCTGACCAACATACGCGCAGCCGGCACCGATGAGGCGCTTATCCTGACGCCGCCGGTGAAGCACAGCCTTGAGCAGGCGCTGGAATTCATCGAGGACGACGAACTCGTTGAAGTCACGCCCGAAAGTATCCGGCTGCGCAAAAAATTGCTCCTCGAGCACGAGCGCAAGCGCGCGTCCCGCGCAGCCGCCGCCGGCTGAGCGGCACAAACGGATGCAGGCGCTGCTGCAACGGGTACGCCAGGCAAGCGTCAGCATCGAGGGCGAGGTCAGCGGCGCCATCGGCCCCGGTTTGCTCGTTTTTCTGGGCCTTGAGCCGGGCGATACGCAGGCCGGCGGCGAACGACTCCTCGAACGTGTAACGAAGTATCGGGTCTTTCCCGACGACGAGGGGCGCATGAACCGCAGTCTGCGCGACAGCGGCGGAGGCCTTCTTCTGGTCTCGCAGTTCACCCTGGCCGCGGACACGAGCCGCGGCTTGCGGCCCGGATTCTCCACGGCGATGGCTCCCGCAGAGGCCGAACCCTTGTTCGAGGCGCTCTATGCCTTCGCCGCCCGCATCCACGCCAACGTTGCCGGGGGTCGCTTCGGCGCCGACATGCAGGTCAGCCTGATCAACGATGGCCCCGTAACACTGCTCCTCAAAGACCGCTAGACCTCATCACCTGCCGGCGCTCAGCGCTGCGAGGCCGTGATGCCAAAGGCGCCTCCTGGTTAGGCACGAAGACCAGCTTCAGATCGGTTTCAGCCCGGGCGTCTGCGGCCGCAAATAGAAACGCGCGCCCCCGGGTCCGAACACGCGATGGCAGCCGCCGAGCGGCCCTGGCCGATGAGGCACTTGCGCGGGAGGACCGGAACAGCCGGGTCAGCCCTTCAACCTCATGTGCACGTGCTCAATCCCGTCTTCCATGTAGTGATCCTGCTCCGACACGAACCCCATGGATTCATAAAATGCCGAGAGGTGCGCCTGGGCGCCGATGCGGATGGCGTGCCGCGGCCAGGTTTTCAGGTTGTACTCGACACCGCGGCGCACGAGTTCCCGACCCAGGTCCCGGCCGCGGGCATGTTCAGAGACCACAATGCGTCCCAGGGAGCTCTCGGCAAACGCCGTCCCCGGTCCCAGACAGCGCTGGTAGGCCAGGAGCCGGCCGTCCTCGCGGTAGGAGCAATGCACCGCCGCCGGGTCCAAACCGTCAGGATCCAGGTACACACAGTCCTGCTCCACTATGAAGATCGCAGCCCTTAGGGAGAGGATCTCGTAGAGGTCTCGTGTCGACAGCTCTGAAAATCCCTGCCAGGTCCAGGCACCCGATGCCATCACACTAAAATTCCCCGTCGTCGTTGCAGCCGCGCATGCTAGCGGTGGACGGCATTCGGGGCCAGCCGAAGTACTTATTGCCCCTCGAAGAACTTGATACTATCTCCACAAAGCGCCGCGGCGAGCCAGACTCGCTGGAGCGGCGCGCCTCACAGAGCCACCAGGGCCGCTATGCTCGCCAGCGTTGATTTGCCAGAGGACTTCAGGCGCCTGAATGAGCAGTTCCGGGGCCTTGTCCAGGCGCTCCTAGACGACGTCGACCTCATCCCCGCTCGCGTGGAGGTTGCTCCCACGCCCACCGGTAATTTCCGGGGTTTCGACGCGGCCAAGTTTTATCTCGTGGAAAGCGGAACGATCAGCGTTCGCTACGCCGAACGGACCGCCTACCTTTTGGAAGAGGGCGATATTCTGCTCCCGGACATCGCCGGTATCCGCGATGTCGAAGCCGCGGCTTACTACGGCAGTGAGGCCGGCGCGAGCCTCGGGGGCTTCTCGGCGCTGGAGTTCATGCAGCAGGTGTTATCGCGACCGGGTACCACAAAGCTCTGGACTCGATTGCTCATCACCTACACGGGCATGATGCTGCGCATCACCGCCATGCATACGAAAGTGGATGTGGTAACGACCCCGGGCTTCGGGATCTACGAACCCGGCGAGATCATCATCAACCAGGGCGAACGGGCGCAGTACGTGTTCAATCTCACGGCGGGACTTGCCGACGTCCTCGTGGATGACGTGCCCGTCGGGATCATCAGTCCCGGAGAAATCTTCGGCGCCATGGCGGCACTTACCCACGCGGATCGCAGCGCCACGGTGCGCGCGCGCAGCCGCTGCTCTGTCGTCAAGGTGCCCACAAGCCAGTTCACGGATCTGATCAAGAGCAATCCGGCAACGATCCACGCGCTGCTTACGGACATGGCCAATTCTATCGTCAGTCTGAACGAGCAACTCGTTCAAGCGCGCCGCGACGGCGCCGGGGGGGCGGACGAGGGTGCCGCGCATCGCGGCGTATCGTTTCGCGAGCGCATCAAGTACGCCCAGACCATGGACGGCGCCGGCCACGGCGGTACGGAGATCGAGGAGCTCGAGGGTGCCCAGCCGCCGGATAACCCCACGGCTTCCGACGCGGGCAACAACCACACCGGCGATGCCTGAAGCCCAGGCGCGCCGGACTCCCCAAGCCCCTGAACTTGCCGACCCGGAGCCCGGTTTGGCGCTACCGTAATTCCCGAGACAGCACAGCATGACAGAAAGCTCAACGATCGATGATGACGGCGTAGAGGGCGTTTCCCTCAAGCAATATGCCGAGAAGGCGTACCTGGACTACTCCATGTACGTCATTCTCGACCGCGCGCTGCCGCACATCGGCGACGGACTCAAGCCCGTACAGCGCCGCATCGTTTACGCCATGAGCGAGCTGGGCCTTAAATCCAGCGCTAAGTTCAAGAAGTCCGCGCGCACCGTCGGTGACGTGATCGGTAAGTTCCATCCGCATGGCGACAGCGCCGCCTACGAGGCCATGGTTCTCATGGCGCAGAGCTTCAGCTACCGCTATCCCCTCATCGATGGCCAGGGAAACTGGGGTTCCCCGGATGACCCGAAATCCTTCGCGGCCATGCGCTATACGGAGTCGCGGCTCACGGCCTACGCCGATGTATTGCTCGGTGAGCTTGGTCAGGGAACGGTCGACTGGGTACCCAACTTTGATGGCACCCTGGATGAACCCGCACTGCTGCCGGCGCAGGTACCGAACGTGCTGCTCAATGGCACCACCGGCATCGCGGTGGGTATGGCCACCGACATCCCCCCGCACAATCTTCGCGAGGTGGTGCAGGCGGCGATTCGCCTGCTGGAGGCGCCGCGGACCAGCCTCGCGGAACTCTGTGAGATCGTGAAAGGCCCGGATTTTCCGACTCGCGCGGAGATCATCACGGCGCCCGAGGAGATTGCGGCGCTCTATGCGACGGGCCGCGGTGGACTGCGGATGCGCGCCGTATGGCAGGTAGACGACGGCGATATCGTGGTTACGGCGTTGCCCTTCCAGACTTCCGGCTCGCGGGTCCTTGAGCAGGTAGCGCAGCAGATGCAGGCGAAAAAGCTACCCATGGTGGCGGACCTTCGCGACGAGTCGGATCACGAGAACCCGACGCGCCTGGTGATCGTGCCGCGCTCCAATCGCATCGATCGCGAGGCGCTCATGAGCCACCTTTTTGCGACCACGGATCTTGAGCGCAGCTACCGCGTCAATCTCAACATGATCGGTATCGAAGGTCGTCCGGGCGTGCGCAGCCTGGACGCGATCCTGCGCGAATGGCTGCTGTTCCGGCGTAGCACCGTAAAGCGCCGCCTCGAACACCGTCTCGACCGCGTGGAGCGCAGGCTGCACATCCTCGAGGGCTACCTCGTCGCCTTTCTCAACATCGACGAGGTCATTCACATCATCCGCACCGAGGACGAGCCCAGGGCTGCCCTCGTGGCGCGCTTCAGTATCACCGAGGTTCAGGCAGACGCGATCCTGGATCTGAAGCTGCGCAACCTCGCCAAGCTCGAGGAGATGAAAATCCGCGGCGAGCAGGACGAGCTCGCCAAGGAACGCGACTGGCTCAACAAGACCCTGGGCTCCGATGCGCGCATGAAAACTCTCATGCGCAAGGAGCTTGCCGCCATCGCTGAAAAGTTTGGTGACGAGCGTCGTTCGCCCCTTGCTCAGCGTGAGGAGGCGCGCGCCTTCAGCGAACTGGAGCTCATGACCGCGGACCCGATCACCGTCGTGCTGTCGGAAAAAGGCTGGATTCGCGCCGCCAAGGGGCACGAGGTGGATCCCGCTTCGCTGAACTACAAGTCCGGGGATGCCTTCAAGCTGGCCGCCCGGGGTCGCAGCAACCAGGCCGCGGTGATTATCGACTCCACCGGGCGCGCCTATACGCTTCCCACGCACAATCTGCCTTCAGCCCGGGGCCAGGGTGAACCGCTCACCGGGCGTATCAACCCGCCTTCCGGGGCGAGTTTCAATGGACTCCTGCTGGGCGACCCGGCGCAGCGTTGTCTCCTTGCGTCCGACGCCGGCTTTGGTTTTGTCACGAGTCTTGGCGAGCTGCATACAAAGAATCGTTCCGGAAAGGCGGCGCTGACGCTTCCCGCCGGGGCCCGGGTGGTGAGCCCGGTGGCAGTGGCCGATGACGCCGAGTGGGTCGCCGCGGTCAGCAACGAGGGGCGTCTGCTGCTTTTTGCCCTCGCCGACCTGCCGAGCCTCAGTCGCGGCAAGGGCAATAAGATGATCTCGATCCCGTCCGCCCGGGCTACGGCTCGCGAAGAGTTCGTGGTTGCTGTCGCGGTCCTGGCCGAAGGGAACGGGCTTACGCTCTGGGCCGGCAAGCGGCATCTCACGCTGAAGCGCGCGGAGCTGGACCACTACCGGGGCGAGCGCGGACGTCGGGGGAACAAGCTTCCGCGCGGATTCCAGCGCGTCGAGCGTATGGAGCTGCTTCCCTGACCGGAGCCGGGCCCGAGGCCAGGATCTGGCGTCAGGGGCCGGGGCCGTCAGCTGCCTCCTTCGCGCCGCGGTGCGATTCTCTCAACGATCAGGCCGGCCTGGTGTGACAGCAGCGATTCCTGCTCGTCCGCCAGGCGCAGCAGCTCCCGGAAGGACCCGGCGTCTGCCGGTGTCGGCCTGGCTGCGAACTGTATGCCCTCGCGCTGCTGTTCGTCGTCACCCAGTGCCTCCTCCATCAGCACGCGTGGATAGCTCTCGCTGCTGAGGCAGGCTGTGCAGAGTTCGTCGATGACGCCCTGCTGGTGGAGCGCGGGGTAGATGTCATCGACTTCCCCGGATTCTTCCTCGCAGCGCCCCAGGGCCAGAGCTAGGTCGATCGACAGGCTCGTCCGTTCCCTAAGTCCCAGGGAAAGCTCCGCGATCAGGCGTGCACAGCAGCTCGCGCGGAGCGCCTCGCTGCCGGCATTGGGCTGCGGTCCGAAGCTGATGAGGAGACCGAAGGGACGCGCCACCGTGAGGTCTCCGCGATAGCAGTGCGCGGCGGCCTGCACGAGCTGCTGCAGGCGACGCGTATAGCGGTGCAGGTTGCTTTCGCTGAGGGTGTCCACGTAGCGGGCCAGACTCGCGAGGTGGACGTACAGCAAAACGCTGTCCTGAAACTCTGTCGCAGCCCGGGGTACGGGGGCGTGACCGCGCAGCATGTCCAGGGGCAGGAGGCCAACGGAGTGCTCAAGCCGGTCGATTTCATTCTCGGACTCTGCGGACCCTTCCGTCGACGGCAAGAGTAGCTGTGAGTGCAGAGCGGCGATGCGCGTGCTCATACGCAGCGCGAGGTAGCGGGTACCGATGAATACGGCAAGGCTCAGAGCAATGGTCAGAGCCAGCAGGCTGAACAAAAAGCGCCAGCGGCTTTCCTTTCCCGCAGTGCGATCGACGCTCAGCTGCACCTCTCCGGCGATGTCACCGCTGACGGTTATCGCCGCCCGGTAGCCGGCCTCTACGTCGCGTAAGCCCACGCCCGCCGAGCCAATGGCGGCACCTTCTACGTCGCGGATCACGATGCCACTGGCCATGGAGCTGTCTATAAAGCGCTCAAGGTTGGCGCGAGCGGCCAGGAGATCACCGCTGCGCAGCGGTTCACGCAGATTGACGGCGAGCTGGCGCGCGAGAGCGCTGCCGTAGCGCTGCTCCTGCTCGCGCTGGAGATGGCTACTGGCCGTAGCGGCCAGCCAGAGGAGGCACAGGCCCAGAAGGAGCGCGGCGCCGCTCGCTACCAGCGGCAGCTGTAGCGACAGGCTGTGACGGCCGAGGCGCTTCATCGGGGTCTCGAGTTTCGAAAGAGCGAGGAGTATACGGTCGTCATCGATTGCCGTCTCGGTTCATCGGCGCCGCTGGTACAATCTCGGGCTAATTTTGACCGACGAGAGCCTGCACCTCGCATGGACGTGAGCGTCACCCTTTCCCGCGATCTGTTGCAGGCGGAGATCGCCACGCTGCTCGAAGCGCTACTCACCGCCGATGCCGTGTTGCTCGATCCCCGCGCGGACGTCCTGCACTGTCAGGTGGATCCCGCGGCTCTGGATGAATTCGAGACCGCGCTGGCCACGGGTCTTCGTGGCATCGGCGTGGCCTGGGACCACAGCAACGATGCCAAGACATCGCTTGGCACGCTGTACGATAGCGCCGAATACGTACTCACCGTTCAACTCGCCGTCGATGCAGACTTTCCCCCGGTCGCCACACTCCTGCGCGAGTGGGATCTCGAAATTCGGGCCCTGCGCCGGCTGAGTCCCTTGAGCGAGGAGGAGCTCGCCTTTGAGGTGTATTTCTCCGGTCCGGATCGCTGCACCGACTATCGCGGAAGCCTGCCCACGCTGTCTGAACGATGGCGCGTCGATATAAATCTGACTGCCGCGGACATCAAGCGCCCGCGCCCGCGACTGTTCGTCTTTGATATGGACTCCACGCTCATCACCTGCGAGGTGATTGACGAGCTCGCCGCGCGGGCCGGCGTTGGGGACGAGGTGGCTGCGATTACGGCCCGGGCGATGCGCGGAGAGCTGGACTTCAAGAGCAGTTTCCGCGAGCGCATGGCGAAGCTGCGGGGTCTTTCCGCGGCGGCACTCGATGATATCGCTGCCGAGCTGCCGATCATGCCCGGCGCACCGGAGCTGATGAAGACGCTGCGGGCCCAGGGGCATCACATGGTAATTCTGTCCGGTGGCTTCGACTTTTTTGCCGAGCGCGTGCGGCGTGAACTCGGCATGCACGAGATGCATGCAAACAGCCTTCTGGTGGAGGACGCCGAGTTGACTGGAGAAGTGCTCGAGCCGATCGTCGATGGCGATCGAAAAGTTGTCCTGCTGGAGACGCTGGCCCGGGAGCGCGGCTTTGACCTCACTGATACGGTGGCCGTCGGGGATGGCGCCAACGATATCCCCATGCTGAGCCGCGCTGGTATCGGAGTGGCCTACCGCGCCAAGCCGCTGGTCCGTGAGCAGACGGCCTGCTCGGTGAACTTCGCGGATCTTACGGGGCTGCTCTACCTGCTTGGCGTTCCCCGGGGCAGCTAGCCATTACGGCTAGCGGCATCGGGAAGGAGGCGATTGCCGGCGACTTTCCGGTTGCTCGCTAAAGCTCGCTCCAGATCGAATCGAAGACGGCCGTAGGCAGGGTATCTCCCCGGGACGCGGCGATGTCCTCATCCAACTGGCGGAGATAGTCGAAGTCCATCTGGCTGAAGTAACCCGTGGACGAGACCTGGCGTTTGAGCTTCACGAGGAACGCGTCCTCCTCGCGAGACAGCGTGATGCGTTGGCCTTCCTTGAACACGAGGCGCGGCAGGATCAGCGTGTGCGACTGGCCGACCAGGGCAATCTCGGGAAGGAGCATGACGCGAATGGGGCGGGAGTACTCGCCCGAGGGCATCTTGATCCGCGCCGCGTAGGCGGTGCCGCGCGGGCTGATCAGTTCCAGGCCCAGGAGCGTTGGGGCGTGCTTGATCTGGCTGACCCAGCGAATCACCGCGATGGTCCAGTCCGCGCGAAGGTTGTCTGCCTCACGCACACAGACAATATCGCCGATGTGAATGCTTTCCGGCGGTTCGTCCCACTCAACGCAGTAGCCGCCGGCGCTGGCGTTCATTGTCTTCACAGAGTGCACGATATACCGCGAGGGCTCGCGGCTGTCGCTGTCCTGCTGCATCGCCGCGTTCGTAAGTCGGTCGATATCCACCGGTATGGGGGACTCGTCCGAGCGTCGCGCTACATCCACATCCAGATCGGCTTCGGGATGAACCTGCTGCCATTGATCCGCGCGCTGATCCTGTACCAGAAATGGGTTTGCGCCGATCCGTTCGCTGGCCGGCGCATCGTACTCACCGCCGTGGAAGACATTCTCGAGAGTCCGTTCTCCGGCAACAAAATAGTGCACGTTGCTGAGACCCGCGGCGATGTCCAGGGTCGTCCGCGAGGGCTGGCGGGCAAAGTTGCGTTGGCTGATTTCGCCCAGCGACTTGATCAGGTGCTCCAGGAGATTGGTGTCGAGACGGGTCTGACGATCAAACTCAATCACGCGCAGACCCTGGGTCCCGCGCGAATGTCTGAGGCCTTCCAGATGTGCGATGAGTGCCTTGGTGTTCAGGAAACGAAATTGCGAGGTTCCGCGGCGAACGAGCAGCTCGGAGAAGATCGGCGGCTGGTCACTTTGCATGTCCACGGCAAAGAGCCCTTCCCCGAGTTCCGGGTCCTGGAGTTCCACGAACCCGCACCATTCGCGAAAGGCGCGGAAGGCGCCCATGATGTCGTGCTGTCGAAGCTGATTGGGCTTGGAGCAGGCCAGGAGCAGCGGGGGTACATATTCCTGGGCGATGCTGGTGCGTGTGTCCCGGAGTTCGTCTTCCACGGGTAGGCGCGCCAGCTGCTGGCGTTCGGCAAGTGCATAAAGCTGATGCAGACTAGCCCAGGTGTTCAGCTCGATCGGCTGGTAGAGCAGATAGGAGAAGCGGATGCGGGTGGCGGACGTGGTCGTCGCGCGATGCAGGGACTCAGCCGCAAGTTTTGCCGGATTGATGTTAACCAGTCCCTGGCTGTCGCGAATTGTGTGTACCGCAACCAGCGTGTAACCGGCGCTGCTCAGAGAGCAGAGGTCCGCAATGATGTCTGCCCGCAGCTGCGCTTCTTCATCGAGGACGATGGGCTGGTTCAGGCATACCTGTTCGAGCGCCTTGATCACGGTGCGCATCGGCGGTCGGATGAGCTCCATGAGTGAAAAGCGCAGCGGCGACGCAAGAGCGACGCGATTCATCTCCGAAACGGCGGTGCGCAGCAGGCTTCCCGCGCGACCCGGGTCACCCAGGGGCAACTCGTCAACCCACGCCTGGACGGCATCGGGTTCGCAGGCAAACAGGCTGCACTTCTCAAGATCCTGCTGTGGCAGGCGCAGCGCTGACTGCTGAAGGGGCTTCATGCCAGCTCTCCCCACGTTTGCAAACGGCTTTTATGACCGCGTGAGCATAGCTCAACTGGGAGCCCTCAACCTAACGTAACGTCCTGATTTTGCAAACCCGGTACGGTATTATCGCGGCCCTTCGATGCTCCCCGGGGACCCACTTCATGGCCAGCTATTCCACCAACGAATTCCGTTCGGGACTCAAGGTAATGCTCGACGGTGACCCCTGCAGCATCCTTGAAAATGAGTTTGTGAAGCCCGGCAAGGGCCAGGCCTTCAACCGCGTACGGCTGCGCAATCTGAAAAGTGGTCGCGTCTGGGAACGCACCTTCAAATCGGGCGAAAGCCTGGAGGGTGCTGACGTAATGGACGTGGCGATGGAGTACCTCTACAGCGACGGCGAGTTCTGGCACTTCATGGAGCCCAACACCTACGAACAGCATCAGGCCGATGCCGCGGCGGTGGGAGACTCGGCCAAGTGGCTGAAGGAACAGGACTCCTGCGAGGTGACCCTGTACAACGGGACACCGCTCTCCGTTACCCCCGCAAATTTTGTAGAGTTGGAGATCATCGAAACCGATCCCGGCCTCAAGGGCGACACGGCGCAGGGAGGCAGCAAGCCGGCGACTCTGAGCACCGGCGCCGTGGTGCGCGTTCCGCTGTTCATTACCCAGGGCGAGGTCATCCGCGTCGATACGCGCTCCGGGGAGTATGTCGCTCGCGCCGGAAAAAGCTGAGGGCGTAACACGCTCGTTGACCGCTCCCGCCCGGGTCTGCGCAGGTTCGTCATTGGTGCGGAAACAGCGCTGACCCCAGCGCACAGCCCGGTACGGATCCAAAGATCTCATCGGGAAAGAAACCCAGCCCCTGGACCTGAAACCCGACTGCGCGATGACGATGAACGATTGGCGCCCCGGCGCTTCTCCTGACGCGCTCCTGGCGCGGGCGCAACTCCTGCGACAAATCCGCGCGTTCTTCTCGGCGCGAGACGTCCTGGAGGTAGAGACGCCGATGCTGGGCCGCTACGGGGTCACCGACCCCGCGATCGAACCGCTGCGCGCCGGCCATGCCGGCACGGCGGCTGCGTCTGAGTTTCTTCAGACCTCCCCGGAGTTTTTTATGAAGCGCCTGCTCGCCGCGGGCAGCGGGCCGATCTATCAGCTCGGGCGGGCCTTCCGCGCCGGCGAGAGCGGCTTGCGGCACAACCCGGAATTCACCCTCCTGGAATGGTATCGACCGGGCTTTGACCTGCCAGCGTTGATGAGCGAAGTCGAAGATCTGCTGCTGGAATGCCTGAGCGCTGCCGGTAACGCATGCCCTCCCGTTGAGCACCTCAGCTATGTTCAGGCCTTTCTCGATAGCGTGGGGCTGAATCCGCACAGGGCCAACGAGAAGGAGCTAATGCTCGCCGCGGAGCAGGTAACCGACACTGCGGGACTGGTGCTCGACCGTGATGGCTGGCTCGATCTGCTGATGACCCACGCGATCGAGCCCGCGCTCCGGTCGCGGGGCCTGGTTTTCGTTTACGACTATCCGGCAAGCCAGGCGGCGCTGGCGCGCTGTTACGAGCGCAACGGCACGCGCGTTGCCGATCGGTTCGAGGCTTATCTGGACGGCATGGAGCTCGCCAACGGCTACCGTGAACTGCTGGACGCCGATGAGCACGTTGTTCGAGCGGAGCGCGACAATCGGGTGCGACAGGCGATGGGGACCGAAGAGCGCGAACTCGATCCGCGGCTGCTCGATGCCCTGGCGTCCGGTCTTCCGGACTGCAGCGGCGTGGCGCTCGGCGTCGACCGACTGCTCATGCGCATTCTTGATGTTCGTGCGCTCGACGAAGTACTCGCCTTCAGTTGGGAGCGCCGCTAGTCGGCATAGTTCGCCGCTGCAACGCACAATCTCTCCCCGAGCATTCCAAATATCGGTGAGCTATGCCGGCTGACGCTTTAGCCTCACGACGGCGGGCCCTTGAGTCCGGTTCCCTCCACCGTCCCCGGCCGAAAATCTCAGAAGATGCGTTCGCCGCCCCCGTCGATCACGGCGGAGCCGTAACCCGCGACAAACTCCGGCGGCAGTCGGCGAGGTTTTCCCGAACTGATTTCGATGCATGCGAAGCGCACTTCGGCCCGCAGGAGTGTGGCGCCGTCGCCGCAGCGCCGAACCTGAAAGTGGCGAGTCATGGTCAGTCGCTGGTCCCAGTCGACGATCCAGGTTGCCGTCGCGATGTCGTCATCCAGGTAGGAAGCCTGGAGGTAGCGGTAGCGGCCTTCCACCACGGCCATCGCCCGGTCGAGGCGGTGGTAACTGTCGAGATCAAGGCCGAGGGCGACGGAGTGTTCCCAGGCCGCGGCCTCGCACCAGCGAACGTAAACCGTGTTGTTGGTGTGCTGCAGGCCGTCTACGTCGTCGGCCTCGACAACGCTGTAGCGCAGGAAGGGATCGGGGAGATCCCAGCTCGCCGGGTCCAGGTTCACGGTTCAGGCCGGCGCCCCGGCCGCTTCGGCGTGATCACCAGCAGCGGGTTTCTGCGCGATACCGAGGAACCCGTAGGCCACGGCAATCAGCGGACAGGCGTAGTTGAATACTGCAAAGGGAGCATATTCAAAGGTGAGAATACCCAGCGTTGCCGACATATACGCACCGCAAGTGTTCCAGGGAATCAGGGCCGAGGTCAGGGTGGCGGAGTCTTCCAGGGTGCGCGACAGATTGAGCCGGGACAGGCCGAACTGTTCGTAGGCGTCCCGGTACATGCGACCGGGGAGCGCCAGGGCCATAAACTGATCGGCCGCGAGAATATTGGTCGAAATGCAGGTTGCCACGGTGGTAACGATCAGCGAGCCCGCGCCGCGAACCGCGCGCAGGGCCACGCGCAGCCAGAACTCGAGGATGCCCGTACGCTCGAGGATGCCGCCGAAACCCAGTGCACAGATGATCAGCCAGACCGTATTGAGCATGCTCTCCATGCCGCCTTTGGACAGGAGTGCATCGAGAAATTCGTTACCGCTGTTCGCCTCGTAGCCCGCGAAAAGCGCAATCCATACTCCACGCAGCAGCGCCACGGCGGGCGCAAAATCACCCTCGCCGGCGAGGCGCATCACCGCATCGGGCTGAAAAATGAGAGCGAAAACGGCGCCGGTGAGCGCGCTGACGATGATCGCCGGATAAGCGGGAAAGCGCCGGTATACGAGGAAGAGCATCACGGCGAGCGGAAGGAGCAGGTGAATACCGATATCGAACTCTACGCCCAGGCTGGCCTGGAGCTGGGCGATTTCCTCGGGAGTGGACGCGGCGCCGCCGCCGAGCAGGGCGAACACACTCAGGGCAAGTGCAAAAGATGGAACCGTTGTCCAGAGCATGTGGCGGATGTGCTCGAAAAGATCGACGCCCGTCGATGCCGCCGCAAGATTTGTGGTGTCCGACATCGGGGACAGCTTGTCTCCGAAGTAGGCCCCGGAGATGACCGCGCCGGCGGCAATGGCGGGGTTGAGATCAAAGCTGCCGGCGATTCCCATGAGACCGATGCCCAGCGTGCCGGCAACGGTCCAGGAACTGCCGACGCTGATTGCGACGATGGCGCAAATCACAGCGCTGGCCGCGTAAAAGATGCTTGGATTTAGGATCTGGACGCCGTAGTAAATCATTGTTGGCACCGTTCCCGAGAGTATCCAGGTACCGATCAGCATGCCTACCGACAGCAGAATCAGCGTCGGTCCAAGTCCGACACCGATACCGTCAATGATTCCCTCCTGACAGCGACGCCAGTCGATGCCCGTGCGAGCACCCACCAGTGCGGCCACGGCCGTGGCGAGAACCAGCGCAATCTGGTTGGCGCCGTAGGACGCGTCGGCGCCAAAGAGATAAACGGATGCGGCAAGGAGCGCGACAAGAAAGACAATGGGCGTGGCCGCAAGAAGCGGCGTCAGACGTTCGTTGACGTGGCGTGTGCTACTCAAAATGAACTGGCTCGGCGGGATTCCAACGGCGAGAATGCCGGATTTAACGTGCTCGGTACAGGCATCTTCCACTTCCACGAACTTCGTAACAGGGCTTGGCAGCCCGGTGCCGCTCTACTTGAGCTGCGCGCGTAGCTGCACTGGAACCTGCGTTAATGCTTGAGACCTTGTGGACCCTGTAGCTGCACCGGCGGCCTGGCTCCGCTTTACTTTAGCTGCTCGCGTAGCTGTATTAGAACCTGCGTTAATGCTTGAGCTCGAGTGGACCCTGTAGCTGCACCGGCGGCCTGGCTCCGCTTTACTTGAGCTGCTCGCGTAGCTCCATCGGCACTGGCGTCTTAAACAGCGCGCTCGACGGACGCTCAAGCAAAACGGCGCCGGTCCACCTCCGAGCTTCGGATGAAGCAGTGGTAATACAACGCTCCTTTGTCTAGCCGGGATAAGTGATGTAGGGGAGAGCGTCTTATGGACATCTTTCGAACACGTCGGGCAATGCTCGGGACCTCGATAGAAGCCGCGCAGAACGTTCAAGCACAGCGGCGGCCGTAAGCTGCTCAGCCTCACGAGGCTGCACTTCCGACCGGCGGTCTGGCTAGCAATCGGACGAGGTGTGGCGGGCGGCTGTCGTTCGAGCGTCCGTCGAGCGCGTTTGGCAGTGCTCAAGAGCCGATGGAGCTACGCGAGCAGCTCGAATGATGGCCGTCTGCCACACCGCCTTCGGATGGCACAAGTCCACCAGAACCGTTGGGGATTGCCCTGAAGATGTAAGGCGGGCGATTGTGCGTTGAGAGTCCATCGAGCGCGTCTGGCAGTGCTCAAGAGCCGATGGAGCTACGCGAGTAGCTCGAATGATGGCCGTCTGCCGCACCGCCTTCGGATGGCACAAGTCCACCAGAACTGTTGGGGATTGCCCTGAAGATGTAAGGCATGCGATTGTGCTTTGAGCGTCCGTCGAGCGCGATCGGTAGTGCTCAGGTGCCGATGGAGCTACGCGAGCAGCTCAAAGTACGACCGCCTGCCTCGCCGGGTTCAGATAACAAGGCCATGAACGGATTTGTCAGAGCCGGGAGAGCTGCGCGAGCAGCCCAAATTACGACCGCCTGCCTCGCCGGGTTCAGATAGCAAGGCCATGAACGGATTTGTCAGAGCCGGGGGAGCTACGCGAGCAGTCCAAAGTACGACCATCTGCCTCGCCGGGTTTAGACAAACAGCTATCAGACAGTGTTTGTCAGGGCCGATACCCCGGCTTGGCAAAGGCAATCTGAGCAGTCCCAATGATGCGTTCCCGGAACCCACCCTCGCAGTAGCACAGATAAAACTCCCACATGCGAATAAACCGCTCGTCAAAACCCATGGCACGGACCTCCTCAAGACGGTCCATGAAACGCCGTCGCCACTCCGCCAGCGTCACGGCGTAGTCGAGGGTAATGTCTCGCAGGTGAACCATCTGCAGGTCCGTATCCCGGGCGATGTGCTGGGCGATCACCTCCAGGGACGGCAGGCAGCCTCCGGGGAAGATGTAGCGCTTTATGTAGTCCACGGAGCGGCGCGCCCGCTCATAGCGGCGATCGGGGATGGTGATGGCCTGGATGACCATTTTGCCGTTGGGCTTCAGCAGTCGATTGCAGCACTGGAAATAACTGTCGTAGAAATCGTGGCCCACGGCCTCAATCATCTCGATGGACACCAGCTTGTCGAACTTGCCTTCCAGGGCACGGTAGTCCTTCAGAAGAAGGGTAACGCGGTCAGCGAGGCCCAGGGCCTCGACCCGCTCCCGGGCGTAGTCGTACTGCTCCTGGGAAATCGTGGTCGTGGTTACGCGGCACCCATAGTGCGTTGCCGCATGGATGGCCATACCGCCCCAGCCGGTGCCGATTTCGACGAGATGGTCGGATGGCTTCAGCTCGAGCTGCTGACAAATTTCGTCGAGCTTGTCGACGGCGGCCTTCTCGAGCGTCGTTCCCGGGCGTTCGAATACGGCCGCCGAATACATCATGGTCGGATCGAGGAACAGGCGGAAGAAGTCGTTCCCGAGATCGTAGTGCGCCGAGATATTGCGCTTCGATCCCTCGTGCGTATTTCGGTTCATGGCGTGGGCGAGCTTCAGCGCCAGCCGCGTGTACCAGTGCTGGCTCGACTGCATGGATTCCATGCTGTCCATGTTGGCGCTGAACAGGCGCGTGACCTGGGTCAGGTCCGGGGTTGACCAGTCACCGTCTATAAACGCCTCGCCGGAGGCGATGGTGCCGCCGGTGAGGACCTTGCCGAAGGCGGCGCGGTTGTGTACGACGATCTCGGCCTGCGGTTCGCCCGCTACCCCAGGCTTGCCGAAGTGATGCGTGTCCTCGCCATCGTGGATGGTGAGGCTGCCGACTTTGATGTGCGACAGAACGCGCAGCATGAAGCGGCGGGCCAGGTCGCCGCGCTTTCCGATACCGCTGAGGCTGGGCAGCAGGGGAATCCTGCTGACACTGACTTCGTTCATGAGGGTGCTCCCGATTCCATGGTTCGCCCCGGGTGGGGATACAGCGGTACCCGCTTTATTAGTAGTTTGAGTGCTTCCCAGTAGATGCCGCCCGCTACCTTGGCCGTCATCAGGGGAAAGCGCCAGAGAACGCGGCGCAGGGCCGCCGGGCTGATCTCTTCAGCAGCCAGGGCGAGGGTGGCGTCGAATTCACGCCCCCGTTCGCTGTGATTCTCAAGGTGGATCGCAAGGCGTGGGCCGGGCCGATTACTGCGCCAGGCGTAGCGCATGTGCATGGGATTGAAGGGAGAGACGTGAAAGCTTTTGTCGAACTCACAGCGCAACACGCGCTCCTCCCCGGAAACCAGTACATAACTGTGCCGCTCGTTCCAGGGCGTGTTCGTCACTTCGGCGACGAGATACTCAAGGCGACTCTCATCCTCGTTAAAGCAGTAGTAGCAGGCCAGCGGATTCATCTGCAGGCCAAAGTAGCGCATGTTTGCCAGGAGGTAGATCGGGCCCTGATGTTCCTCGCCCGTTTCCTCGCGAATCCGACGGCGCACCTCATCCTTTAGCGGCTTCTGGGGATCACCCAGGAAGTCGTCTCTGCGGAAACGCGCTGGCGCAAATCTCGCTCGGGACCAGAAGTGGGTTTGCGAGAAAACTTCGTCCAGCTCATCGAGGTGCAGATACGGCATGAACACGCTGTAACGGAAGTCGTGGGCGCGGGGCAGGTGGCGTCGGTGGCGGAGTGTGCCGCTATAAAGCCTCGACTTCATACCGGCGCGCGTCTCAGGCCGCAGCCCGGGCCTGCTCCCCGAGGGCTTCGGCAACGCGCAGCGCGCTCACCACTCCGTCCTCGTGGAATCCGTTATGCCAGTAGGCACCGCAGTACCAGGTGTTCTGCACGCCGTTGATCTCATCCCAGCGCGCCTGGGCAGCCATACCTTCGAGGCTGAACACCGGATGGTCGTAGCGGAAGCGTCCCAGGATCTTATGCGGGTTGATCGACGCCGTGTCGTTGAGAGTGACGCAGAACGTCTCCGGCGCGTCCAAACCCTGCAGGATATTCATGTTGTAGGTAAGCACGGCTCGAGACGCATCCACACCCAGGCGGTAGTTCCAGCTCGACCAGGTCTTACGGTTGCGCGGCAGCAGCTTCGTGTCCGTGTGCAGCACCACATCGTTGGCCTGATAGGGCAATGCGCCGAGTACTTCGCGCTCGAGCTCCGACGGCGAATCCAGCATGGCCAGCGCCTGATCCGAATGCGTGGCAACCACAACCTGATCAAAGCGCTGCTGGTCACCGTCGGCGAATTCGATGGTGACGCCTGCCGCGTCGCGGCGAAGGTTGCGGACAGCCTTATTGGTATGCACGCGCTGCTCGAAGCGGCGGCACAGGGGAGCGATATACTCGCGCGATCCGCCCTCGATTACACGCCACTGCGGACGATTCTTCACCGACAGCAGGCCGTGGTTCTTGAAAAAGCGCACGAAAAACTGCACCGGGAAATCCAACATACTGACGCAGTCGGATGACCAGATCGCCGAGCCCATGGTGATCAGATAGTCGCGCTTGAACCCCTCGCTGTAGCCGTTGCGTGCGAGGTAGGCGCCGAGCGTGTCGTCGTCGGCGAGTCGTCCGGCCTCGAGGTCGGCCACGCTTTCTTTATTGAAACGCAGAATGTCGCGGACCATGCGCAGGAATCGTGGCGACATGAGATTGCGCCGTTGAGCGAAAAGTGCGTCAAGGTTTGTACCCGCGTACTCGAGTCCGGTGTCCTGATCGCGGACGCTGAACCCCATCGACGTGGGCTTGCTGCTGATGCCCAACTCGTCGAGAAGCGATATAAAATTTGGATAAGTCCAATCGTTAAAAACGATGAAGCCCGTGTCGACAGCGAAGCGGCGCGTCCCCAGGGCAACATTGACCGTCGCCGTGTGCCCTCCCAGCCGACGGTTGGCCTCAAACAGGGAGACGGTATGACGGGCGCTTAGGTAGTGAGCACAAGCTAACCCGGAAATACCTGAACCTATTACCGCTATCTGCACCCGAGGTGCCTCCAATTGAACTGCCCGGCTGCCTTTGGGGCCTGACCAGGGTGCGCGGCGTCGCACAGGTAGAGGCCACCTCAGCGCGCAGGAACCCTGCATAAAGTAGGGTCAATATCCGTTGAGCGCGCTAAGCGAGGAAGACAACTGTCTTACTGTTGTCCCGGAATTACGTGCAGGGGGGGTCGCCGGATCATGGCGAATATGCGACCTTCGGGCTATAAGTGCTGCCGAAAAGTGCTACCTTAGTACTAATTTCGCGATTTCACTCATCTAGACACAAGCCCAACAGCGTAATGCGGGGGAAGGAACATGGAGAAGGTACCGAGCGAAACGCCGACGAACGGCGACAGCGGTATTGACCGTGTGGTGACCAGTGTAATGCCGGTGCGTGAGGCGTCAGCCTCCGAAAACGCGCAGGCCAATGCATGGAAGCCGCCCGCGGGACGACGCACCGACGAGTGGAGTGAATGCCTCGTCCTGATCGCTGAGAAGGAAGACAGGGCCGCGTACACGCGGCTCTTCCGGCATTTCGCGCCATTGATCAAGGCTTTTGCTCTGTCGGGGTCTGCGTTGTCGGCGACGCATGCCGATGAGCTCGTTCAGGAAGTGATGTTGAAGGTGTGGCAAAAGGCCGGCGCATTCAATCCTGAAAAAGCGGCAGCGAGCACCTGGGTCTATACCATTGCTCGTAACTGCCGGACCGACATGTTCCGGCGTCTTCAGAAGTTTGATACGCCACTCGCGGCTGAAGATTTCGGGCCGGAGCAGGCAGACGAAGAACCGTTCCTGCAGCTGCAGAACCGTCGCAGCGCGGACCGGATACGCGACATGATGGGTGATCTGCCCGCAGATCAGACCCAGATCCTTGCCAAGGTGTACATGGAAGGAAAGTCGCATGCCGAGGCAGCGGCGGAGCTGGACCTGCCGCTGGGAACCGTCAAGTCTCGGGTGAGGCTGGCGATTCAGAAGCTGCAGGTGCAGTTTGAACGTAATCGGGACGTCGACCTCCACGATTGAACGGTGGAGCCAACTCTCGAGTAATTATCCTGGAGTTGATCCCGGAGCAGATCCCGGAGCAGGTACTGAAGTTAGCCACGGTGAGAACTCCGTTGCTCGTTAAACACAGTCCCTGATTGAACTCCCGACGGATGTTCAGCGTAGATTCAACGTAAGTAGAGACAAGACAAACATCGGTGCTGATCAGGCTGCAGCTCCCGCCGCGAAATCCCCGCGGTGTCACGGCGCGTAGAGCTTTGAGCAATTTGAGTAACAAGAGGGCGGCACGCAGCGAAACGAAGCGAGAAGCCGCCGGCAGCAGCGGCACGCAGCGAGCACTAGCGCCGACCCAGCGGCGATCAAGAGCAGTGATACTAATGAAGACGACAACGACAAGCGCCCAGACTGAATACAACGCCGCAGACGTGGAAATCGCGTCGGATACCCCGACGGCGTACATCCCCCAGCATCATCCCGACCTGGACTTGCTCACCGAACACGCCGCCGGCTCCCTTTCTCTCGCCCAGTCGGCCTGCGTGTCCGCGCACCTCAACTACTGCGATGCCTGCGCCCGCACGGTCAGTCAGTTACAGAACGTGGGTTCGGCGCTCTTCGAGACGCTGCAGCCGGAGCCGGTGGGCGACGCGATCCTTGAGCGCGTCCTGGCGCGCCTCGATGAAGAAGCCCCGCTGCGCTACGAGGCGGCGGAATCGAAGACCCAGGACGCTACGCCCGCTCTCCTGCGGCGCCTGATGGCCGGGGATTTCTCCGATCTCGCCTGGAAGAAAATTACTGATACGCTGCGCACCACTCAGATTCGCACCGGTGACAAAGCGTTTGAGTTCACGCTTCTGCACATCAAGGCCGGGGGTGAGATACCGCCTCACGAACATCACGGTTCCGAGATGACGCTCGTTCTTCAGGGCGGCTTTGAAGATCAGCACGGCAGCTACCGACAGGGAGATTTCCTGTTTCGTAGTGGATCCGATAAACACGCGCCGCGAGCCTTCGCCGACGAGGACTGCATTTGCCTCGCCGTCCTCGACGCTCCCCTACGGTTCACCGGCTGGAAGTATCGCTGGATGAACCCCTTCCTGCGCCTGCAGGCGGGCTGACAACCCATACTCAGCCTCTTCTCCCGCGGCGTAGGCCGCGGGAGCCCTGACCCCACGGCCGCAAGGAATCTCTGCGACAAAAGCCTAAGCGAAACCCCCCGGCGCCCTGTGCTAAAGTCTTGGCCCTTTTTTGCCCGGCCCCCAGCTCTGCTTCGCCGGATGCCGGCTGCAGTGGCGGGCGCCTCAGGGCGCGGGTAGCGCTGATCAGGCCGAGAACTTAAGCCTCCAAGAATTGAAAATCGATAACTGACTAGGGAAACGACGTATGCAGTTAGGTGTCCCCAAGGAATCGCACCCGGGTGAGAACCGCGTGCCGATGACACCCGAAACGGCCAAGAAGCTCGTTCGGCTCGGCGCGACCATACACATCGAAACGGGTATGGGCGCTGGGAGCGGCTATGGCGATGACGCCTACACCGAGGTCGGTGCTGAAATCGTCACCGATCGCGCCGCTCTGATTTCGTCCTCGGATATGCTCCTGCGCCTGCGCAAGCCCGCGGTGGAAGAAATCGCGCAGATGAAGCGCGGTTGTATCCACGTCAGTTATCTGGATCCCTTCAACGAACACGATCTCGTGCGCGCCTTCACTGACGCCGGCGTCACATCGATCAGCATGGAAATGATTCCGCGCTCCACGCGCAGTCAGAAGATGGACGCCCTCAGTTCTCAGGCCAATCTCGCCGGCTACGTGATGGTGATGCTTGCCGCCACGCACCTGCCGCGAATCTTCCCCATGATGATGACCCCGGCGGGCACCCTGAAGCCGGCGAAGATCTTCATCATCGGCGCCGGTGTGGCGGGCCTCCAGGCCATCGCCACCGCCAAGCGCCTGGGCGCCAAGGTCATGGCCTTCGACACCCGGGCGGTCGTCGCAGAGCAGGTCCAGTCCCTCGGAGCGAGCTTCCTGGAAATCGATCTGGGCGAAACGGGCCAGACCAAGGACGGCTACGCCAAGGAACTCACCCCGGAGCAGATCCAGAAACAGAAGGACGCCCAGGCTGATGTGATCGCCGAGTCTGACGTTGTGATTACCACGGCGCAGCTTTTCGGACGCAAACCCCCGGTACTCGTGCCCCGGGAGGTTGTCGAGCGCATGCAGCCCGGCTCTGTCGTCGTAGACATGGCCGCAGAGACCGGCGGCAACGTCGAGGGGTCCATGGCTGACGAGGTTGTCGACATCAACGGCGTGAAAGTGATCGGCCTGGGCAACCCGCCGAATTACGTGTCACGAGACGCCTCGGTCATGTACGCCAACAATCTGTTCAATCTCGTGGAAGACACCTGGGACAAGGAAGCCGGGCGCTTTGTCCTCGATCTGGAGAACGACATCCTGCCGGGCTGCGTGATCACGCACGACGGTGCCGTCATCAACGAGACCATCAAGAACATCCTCGAGGGGGCCGCCTGATCATGGAAGCCGTATTTCTGACATTCATTCTCATGCTGTCGATTTTTCTCGGCTTTGAGCTCATCAACAAAGTGCCGGCGACCCTGCATACCCCGCTTATGTCGGGAGCGAATGCGATTTCCGGCATCACCGTGGTTGGTGCGATTGCCCTCGCGGGCACGGGTGAAAAAGACCTCGCCAACTGGCTCGGTGCCTTCGCCGTGGGCCTCGCATCCATCAACGTTGTCGGCGGCTACATGGTGACCGATCGCATGCTCGCCATGTTCAAGAAGAAGGAGGGCTGATCGTGGGAGGTACTAGCCTGGTGATTCAGCTCGCCTACGTCGTCGCCGCGGCGCTCTTTATTTTCGGCCTGAAATTCCTCGGTTCGGCCGCCACGGCCCGCAAGGGCAACCTGTGGTCAGCCGGGGGCATGCTCATCGCGATTGTCGCCGCGCTCCTCGATCAGGGCATTGTCGACTACCAGTTCATTTTCGCTGGCTTTGTCGTCGGTGGACTGATCGGTGCCGCCGCTGCACGACTGGTGCAGATGACCTCTATGCCGGAGATGGTGGCGCTGTTCAACGGCTTTGGCGGCATGGCCAGTCTGCTGGTCGGCGCGGCCGCCATCAGCGGCGATGCCAACACCTTCACGCTGATCACGATTGTGCTGTCGATACTTATCGGCGGCGTCACGTTTACGGGATCGCTGGTTGCCTGGGGCAAGCTCTCCGAGACGATCAACAGCGGCGCGGTGCGGTTTGGCAGCCAGCAGCTGGTAAACAGCGTTATTGTGTTCGCGATCTTCGTGTGCGGCTGGCTGTTCGTGCTGCATCCCGAGACGCCGTTCTGGCTGATCCTCATGGTCGCCCTGTCGCTGGCTTTCGGCATCCTCGCGGTGATTCCCATCGGCGGCGCGGACATGCCCGTGGTTATCTCACTGCTAAACTCCTATTCGGGTCTCGCCGCCTGTGCGGCGGGCTTTGCAATCAACAACAACATTCTGATTGTTGCCGGTTCGCTGGTTGGTGCCTCGGGCATCATTCTTACGCAGATCATGTGCAAGGCCATGAACCGGTCCCTGAGCAACGTTCTGTTCAGCGGCTTTGCCAGCGTCAGCAATGAAGAGACCACCGTCGAGGGAGAGATCAAGCCGATCTCCGTCGACGATGCCTACTACGTCCTCGAAGCGGCGAGCAGCGTTGCTATCATTCCGGGCTATGGCATGGCCGTGGCGCAGGCTCAGCACGTGGTGAAGGAACTCACGGAGCTCCTTGAGCAGAACGGGGCGGAAGTGAATTTCGGTATTCACCCGGTAGCCGGCCGCATGCCCGGTCATATGAACGTACTCCTGGCCGAGGCGGACGTGCCTTACGACCAGCTGCTTGAGATGGACGACATCAACCCGCGCATGGAAACGGTCGACGTGGCCATCGTGATCGGCGCCAACGACGTGGTGAACCCCGCCGCGCGGGAAAGCGAAGGCAGCCCCATCTACGGCATGCCGGTCATCAATGTTGATATGGCTCGCACGGTGTTTGTCCTCAAGCGCTCTATGGCCTCGGGTTTTGCCGGTATCGAAAATCCGCTGTTCTACAAGGACAACACGCGTATGCTGTTCGGCGACGCGAAGGAATCCATCGGCGGTCTGATCCGCGAATTCAGCTGATACCGCCGGAGTAATGAAAAAAGGGCTCGAGGGTCCGCAGGAGAAAGCGCTATGGCGGCGACAAACGCAGGGACGAAAGCAGCACCCGAAGCCATAGATCTGCAGGCCTTCGCCGCCCAGCACAAGTCCGATGTTCCGGAGGCGCCCATGCTCGTCGCCCTGCGCGGCGAGCACCGGCACATCGCCAGCGTTCTCGCGTTACTTTCCGATCATCTCAATGCCATCGAGCGCAGCGAGCTGGTCAATACGCACGTGGTCTACGAAACCATGGACTACATGGTGCACTGGCCAGATCGTTTTCATCATCCGCGAGTGGACATCATCCTGGCTTACGCCGTGGACGTCGATGCGCGACTGGCAAAGAATCGGCGTCGCCTGGCAAAGGAGCACGACGCGCTGTCCAGGACCGGAAAAGACCTGCTCCACACGATAGAGCGCTGGCGCCGGGGAAGTGCGGACGGGATAGAAGTGGTGCGGCTGGGACGCGAGTACGTGCAGTCCTACTACCGTCACATGAGCTTTGAAGAAAGCGATGTGTATCCCGCCATCGACGCGGTGCTTGATCGCAACGACTGGCGCGAACTGGCGGCCGACGATCAGCTGCGTCCCGTCGGCGATCCGGTTTTCGGTCGCCGCGTGCAGCGCGATTTCCGCAACCTCGCGCGCAAGCTGCGTCGCAACCTGCGCCGCGGCGTGGAACGTACCGCCGTGGCCGAATGGGTCGGGCTAGAGTCGTTGCTGGAGGCCGTGGAAGTGATGAGCATGGCGTCCCAGAGCGGGCGCAGCATCACGCGCGATCACATCGTTACGGGAATTCGGGAAGCCACTTTCATCACTCTCGATGCGCCTCTGCGCGCGCCGCTACTCTGCGCTGCTAACAATCTGCGCCTGGGCCTGGAGTGGGCGGACGAAATGCAGGGCGTCTATCGCGACACCGCCGTGGATCTGGTGCGCATCAATCGTGAGCGCAAGGACCGCATGCGTCTGCTCCGTCGCGCTTCGAGGCCCTGACGCGACGCCGCAAAAACCCGGTCAAAGCAGGTCCGCGTCCTCGCTCAGGAGCGGCGCCGCGTCGAGGTTCTCTGCGTCCATCATCGAAGCCACCCGTTCAAGTACGGATACCAGCTGATACTGCTCCCAGCGTGGCAGAGCCTCGAAGCGGGCGGAAAAACTCTCCTGCAGCGGCTTTGGCGCCACCTCTAGAACTTCCCTTCCCGCGTCCGTAATCAACACGTGAATGCGCCGCCGATCAACGTCGCTGCGCTGGCGCATGAGCAGGTCGCGTTTCTCAAGGTTGGTCAGGATCGTTGTGATGGTTGCCTGACTCAGGCTGACCGCCCGGGCAAGTTCCGATGCCGTGGGTGCCTCTCGTTCAAAGGCTTCACGTAGCACGAGCAGCT
This sequence comes from Pseudomonadota bacterium, assembly GCA_038748515.1. Lineage (GTDB taxonomy): Bacteria > Pseudomonadota > Gammaproteobacteria > Pseudomonadales > Halieaceae > Congregibacter. Next base: position 207,021 of record JBCDIW010000001.1, on the reverse strand, counting down.
GCGGTGAAGTAAGCCCCACGGAGCGACCTAACTTGCGGGAGTGGATACTGGTTGCGCGCAAGATGCGGCGGAGGGATACGAGCACATCGTCAATCAGCTCGGCCATCTTTAATTCTCACGTCTAATTCCGCTACTCGTTGCTTCAAACACTTCGGAGCGGGTCTTCGCCAAGGGCTTCACTAAGGGGGCCCAGCCTGTCAGCGTAATTTTGCCAGCGATACTGCGCGTCATGGAACAGGGGCCGACGAACCTGTTCCGAAGATGGTGTGCGTACCGCGCGATCGCTTTCCCAAAAGCGCAGGCAGCCATCTTCGAAGGGCAACTCAAGATACTCGAAGAGCCGGTGCAATTCGCCCTCCAGGTCATCGAGAAGACGCTCGTGCTGCACGCGGAGCACGCGCTTCGGAAGCACTGTATCCCAGTGTGTCATGACACCCTCGTAGCACCGGTAGTAGTGGCCCAAGTCTGTGAGGTCATAGCTGAACTCCTGCCCTTCTGCGAAGAGCTGCTGGAAGTTGCTGAAGCAGCAGGCCATGGGTTCACGACGGGCGTCGATAATGCGCGCCTGGGGAAGGATCAGGTGTATCAGGCCGATGTGGCGAAAATTGTTCGGCATCTTGTCGATAAATCTGGGCGCGCCGTGGCGGTGCACCGCCGCCTGTTCCAGGTAAGACTCACCTAACGAGCGGCGGTCCCCGGAGCTCAACGACCGGAGGATCCCCGGATATCCCGGGCGCTCACCGCTGACGCTCCGCCGTCGGCGCAGCTTCTGCGCAAGACTGAGAATATTGGGAAGTTCCCGCGTGCCGTCGATCTGACTGTGCGAGGCGAGAATCTGCTCAAGAAGCGTGCTGCCGGCCCGAGGCATACCCAGAATGAAGATTGGGTCGGGGGCCTCGCTCCCGCCGTGGACCGCCGCTTCGAAGAGTTCCGCGTCCATTGTAGAAAGCTGGCTCTTCATCTCGCTCTGGAGTTGTTCCGCGCTATAGCGAAGCTGTCGTGCACGGAGCGCGTTGCCGCGGGCAAAATGATCGAAGGCCCTTGAGTAGTCTCCGCGATCTTCGAACGCCTTACCGAGCGCGAAAGCGAGGTATACCCGGTCCATGGGGCTGTATGACGACTTTTCGGATTCGGCCAGCATCTGTTCAAGCTGCGCATCCGAAAACGTGTAGGTTTTCAGGTTCGCCAGCGCGTGCCAGGCTTCTCCGTAGTGACGCACTTCCGCGGCGCGGCGATAGGCGTCGATGGCCTCACGGCTACGTCCACAGGTTTTCAGCGCGTGGCCGCGCGAGGTTAGAGTCACTGGATCATCGGGCACTCGTGCGAGAATCGCTTCGAAGCTCGCGAGTGCGGCGGCGAAGTCGCCGAGCTGGAGCTGCTCGATGGCTCGTAGCGACTGGTATTGGAGGTTCTCCGGGTCCCCGGCGAGGAGTAGCTCCGCCTGCGCCAGGGAGTCAGCGAAGCGTTGACGTCTCCCAAGGACTCGGATGAGTTCTATGCGCAGGCGCTTGTTCTCGGGATCAAGCTCGCAGGCGCTCTCCAGCAGAAATTGCGCTTCCTCGAGCGCTCCAAGGCGTACACCGACTTCTGCCAGGAGCCGCATGGCCTCGGTATGATGCGGGTGCTCGCGTAGGAATGAACGGCACAGGCGTTCCGCCTTCAGGACGCGACCCTGGGCAAGCAGATCCGTTGCGGCCAGAAGGGTTTTGGGCAGACCCGCCGCCAGGTCGAGCTGTGCCTGCGTTTGCCGTGCCTCCACCAGCCGTCCCGATTTCTGCAGCAATGTTATGCGATTGCGATATGCGGCCAAGAGCGCCGGGTTGGAGCGCAGCGCTTCCGCGTAACGATTGATAGCGTCGTCGTACTCACCCTGATCCCGCGCCAGGTGGCCGAGTTCCTGCAGAGCGCGGCCGTTGTCGGGTTCCAGGAGCAGCAGTTGGTGCAGCGTTTGTTCGGCTCTTTCGTGGGCTGCTTGCAGGCGATGGGATACCGCTAGCGCGTATAGCGCGTCACAGTCTTCGGGCGACTCTCGCAGATGCAGGGAAAGCAGCTCCTGGGCTTCGGCCAGGCGACCGCCTTCGAGAAGTGCCTGCGCCTCCTTGGCCCGGGCCGCCGTCGGTGTGGTGACCGGGTTGCGCCGCGCGTCAGTCAAAGTTGTAGGTGAAGCGGATCCCGCCCGTAGTCGGTCGTGCCAGGGTGACGCGATTGCGGTCGTTGATGAAGTTCATGGACAGCTCCGCGGCTTCATTGGTCAGATTATCCACGAAAAGCTCGGCGCTCCACTGGTTGTTGCTCACACCGGCGGTGACGCCCAACATCAGCCAGGAATCGATGACCTGGCGATTGATGGTCACGATGTCGCTGAAGGACTCATCGGAGTAGACCAGGTGCGGCATGACGTGGGCCTGCATACCATTGGAGAGATCCCACACGTAGCGCGCGCGCAGATTGCCCTGAAACTCTGGGGCAAAGGCGAGGCTGTCACCCTCGATGACGTCGTTGGTCGGGGTAATGACGTCGGTGATTTCCGTATCGAGGACAGAGAACGCTCCGCTTACGGTCAGGCCGGGAACTGCAGCGGGCGCCCAGTCGATGCTGCCTTCGATACCGGTAACCTCGGCATCTGCGGCGTTGTCCGAGAAGAAGAGATTGGTGATGCTCGGATCGAAAATCGTCGTCTGCAGCCGCTCTACGTCGACGCGAAAAAGGCTGCCGTTGAAGCGCAGGGAGTTGTCGAGAAGATCGAGCTTCCAGCCGAGTTCATAGTTCACCACGTCGTCGGTGTCGAGCGCGAAAGGCACGGTGAAACTGCCGTCGGGATTCTGTGCTCCCCCCGGCCGGTTCAGCAGCCCCGGACGGAAGCCTTCCGATACCGTTACGAACCAGAGCTGATTGTCCGTGGGTGTCCACGCCAGACTCAGCTTGCCGATATAGCCGTCGGTCGAGGCGCTGCTGGGATTGGGGGCTGAGAACAGCTCGTCGAGATTGTTGCCGCCGTTGTTGTCGACGGCGGCCCCGAGGTTACCGAAGGAGCCGGCGGCACTGCCAACCAGCTTGACCTCAACGTCGTAGCGACGCGCGCCCACCGTGAGGGCGAGGTCTTCGACGATATCTACCGTCAGCTCGCCGAAGATGGCCGTCTGCTCATCGGTGCGCAGCACGTCGTTGCGAAACACCACGCCCGCCGGCCACTGCCCCGCATCACTCACCGATGCGCCCGGGGCCGAAAAATTGGGCCCGAAGCCGATGGGTGGGTCCGCTTCCGTCCCAGGAGTTATGAACGGGCCCGGACCCTGTACAAACTGTGAGCCGAGGTACGTGAAGTTGTTCAGCTCACGCAGCTCGAGGTCGCTGTAGAAAACGCCGAAGGTGGCGCGAATGCGGTTTTCCTGGGGTGTGGTGATGCGAAATTCGTGGGTCTGAACCTCAGTTTCCGTCGACGAGCCCACAAACAGATCCGGTGCTTGGCAGGTGCCTGCGGGCGTGCCGTTCTCCGGGTAGGTCACGGATGCGTCGCAGATGTAATAGGGCAGATACTGACCGACAAACAGGTAGTCGGCGTAGTCGACGATCTGGTCGGTATTGCGATCCGTGAAAGCGCCGGTGTACAGAAGTTCCAGTGCGCCCAGGCGTCCCTCAAGAGTCCAGGCCGTGTTGTCGAACTCGTCATCCAGTTCGTCGTCCTGGAATCGCGAGATATCGTAGTCGCCCAACTCCGGGTCTGAAAAAAACACGCCGTCGGAGTCGAGCTTTTGCTGCATGTGCGATATCTGCAGACTCCAGTCGGCGTTGATCGTATAGAGCCCGGCGAGGCGGAAACCGCTGTAGACCGTGTCGTTGAAGTCCCCTTCCACGCGATTGCCATTGTCCGAGTCGCGGAAGGTGACGCCGGTAAGATCGGCAGTGGACTGGAAGCCGGCGCGCGTGGAAGACACAGGAACGCCGTTCGCCCGCACCGTGCCGGCGGGGCGAAAACGGGCACTCTCCGCCGCGCTCAGCGTGCCGGCCACGTTGTCGATATAGCCGCCCATGCTGTCGACATAGACCACGCCGCGTAGCGCGAGGTTATCGGAGACCGGTACATTGAAAACGCCGCTCGCGCTGTTGCTCATCTCTCCGCCCCGCGTGAACGCTGAGCCAAGCTTGACGTTACCGTAGGTGCCGCTGAAGTCCGGTTTGTTGGTGATCAGGCGCACGGTACCCGCCTGGGAGCTCGCGCCGAACAGCGTACCCTGGGGGCCGGCCAGGACTTCCACGCGGTTCATGTCCACGGCGTATACGTCGAGGTTACGTCCCGGCTGCGCTAGGGGCTGCTCATCGAGGTAAAGCGCGACGTTGGGCGCGAGACCCGCCACCCCGGCCGTCGTGAGGTTGGGCGTGGTGGACGCTACGCCGCGAATGTAGATTGTGTTCTGGCCCGGGCCACTGCCACCGGCGGTCACACCGGGCAGTTGTACCAGGTAGTCCTCGAAGTTGGTGACACCGAGATCATCGAGGGTGTTCTCTCCAAGGGCCTGGACGGCGACAGCAATATCCTGGGTGCTCTCTGCACGCTTTGTAGCGGTGACGATGACTTCTTCGAGCTGGGCAAACGCTTGTGAGCTGACCAGGCCGCTGGCGGCGGCGCCAAGGCCGCCGGCCGTGGTGCTGAAGATGGCGGAGCGAAGGGCGCGTCGCAGCGTGCTGTTGGAGGACATAAACGAAGAGTTACCTTTTGAATCGATCGCAATAGTTTACAGATAAAGTATCTAAAGGTCGCAGCAGTGTGAATATTCGCGGAAATACCCATTTTTACAGACAGTTACGCTATGCCCTCGCAAAATAATTACTTAGATTACGGAGCAGTTTTCCTTTGCGGTACGGCTTCATGACCGTTACGCTGCCACTCCCCGATGGACACACCAGATAAGTTAATGACGGACGCGGAGCAGGATAGGGCCCCGGCAAACACCCGGAGCTGGCTCGGGTTCCGCGTGGACCGCAGCGTCTTCGTCCCCGCCGTACTCCTCCTGGCGCTCCTGGTTATCGGCTCGGCCCTGGCGCCCGCAGCGAGTGAGGCGCTCTTTCAGAGCGTGCAGGCCGCGATCGTGCGCTACGCCAGCTGGTACTACGTGCTGGTCGTCGCGATCGTGCTCGTCAGCGTGCTTCTGTTCAGCCTGTCCCGCTTTGGGGATATCAAACTGGGCCCCGATCACTCCGTTCCGGACTACGGATCCCTGAGCTGGTTCTCCATGCTCTTCGCCGCGGGCATGGGCATCGGTCTGATGTTTTTCGGCGTCGCGGAGCCGGTGATGCATTTCTTGCGGCCGCCTCAGGGAACCGGTGGCAGCATCGAGGCCGCCAGTCAGGCCATGACCCTTACGTTCTTTCACTGGGGTCTGCACGCCTGGGCGATCTATGCCATCGCCGCATTGCTCCTGGCCTACTTTTCCTATCGCCACGGTCTGCCGCTGACTGTTCGTTCCGCGTTCTACCCCCTGATCGGCGAACGAATTTATGGACCGGTGGGCGCATCGATCGATGTTTTTGCGATCCTGTGTACGGCCTGCGGCATCGCCACGAGTCTCGGCTTCGGCGTACTGCAGATCAACTCCGGTCTCGCCTACCTCTTTGATATTCCAGTGAGTGACTCGGTCCAGGTTTTACTCATCGCCGGCACCATGACCTTGGCCGGAATTTCGGTGGCGCTGGGACTCAATGCCGGAATTAAGCGCCTGTCGGAAATTAACATCGCGTTCTCGGTCATCCTGCTCCTTGGCGTACTGATCTCCGGACCCACGATCCTGCTCCTTGGCGCAACGCTTGAGAACCTGGGTATTTATCTGAGTGAGTTGATCAGCAAGACGTTCACGCTGTACGCCTACGAGCCGACCGAATGGCTTGGCGGCTGGACGATTTTCTACTGGGGCTGGTGGCTGAGCTGGGCGCCCTTTGTGGGCCTCTTCATCGCAAGGATCTCCCGCGGCAGGACGATTCGCGAGTTCACGCTTGGAGCCATGCTAGTACCCTGTGGTTTCACGCTGCTGTGGATGGGCGTCTTCGGCAACAGCGCCATCGATCTCATCCTCAATGAGGGCGCCGGAGCCATGGGCAGCGCGATCTCCGCCAATCAGGCGGAGGCGTTGTTTCGCTTCCTGGAGTACCTGCCTTTCAGCAACGTACTCGCGACCGTCAGCCTGGCCATGGTGGTCGTGTTCTTCGTGACCTCGGCGGACAGCGGTGCGCTCGTGCTGAACATGCTTTCGGCATACGGACGCGACGACACCCCGGTGTTCCAGCGCGTGTTCTGGGCCGGTCTTATCGGCGCCATCGCCGCCGTGCTGCTGCTCTCCGGAGGGCTCGCCTCCCTGCAGACCGCTGCTATCGCCAGCGCCCTGCCCTTCTCCCTGGCACTGCTTGGGGCCATCTGGGGTTTTGCTCGTGCTCTATCTATGGATGTCGGGCAGCGCGATGCGGATCTTGTCCTTCCCGCACCGACGGGTAGCCGGGACTGGCGCGAGCGCCTGGCCGGACTGCTCAGCTTTCCGGGTAACCGTAACGTGCAGCGCTTTCTGCGTGAGGATGTCGTTCCCGCCCTCCGCGAGTTTGCCGAAGAACTGCAGACCCACGATATCGAGGCCCGCGTCACGCAGCGCTTCGACGAACAAAGCCGCGTGCGGCTCGAAGTTTTGAGCGACGGCGAGATCGAGTTTCTCTATGAAGTGCGCTGCCGTCCTCACGCGACTCCCGATGAGCGCCACGCGGGAACGGCGCTCGCCGCTCTCTCAGACGAAGATCGCTACTACCGGGCCGAGGTGCATCTTAGCCAGGGTGGTCGCGACTACTGCATCATGGGCTGGAGTCGGGACCAGATTACCCACGACATCCTCAATCACTACGAGAATCACCTGGATTTCCTGAAATCCCTACGTTGACAATCACAGGCCTGCCAGCACTGCTTTTCGAAACGAGGAGGGCATCAGTCAAGAGTGCCAAGGCTCGCTGCGGTCAGGCGGCCTCGCGAAACTGTAGGCTCGCCAACCGCGCATAGAGCTCACTGCTGCGCAGCAATTCCTCGTGGGTCCCGGTGGCAACTACGCGTCCGCCGTCGAGCACTGCAATGCAGTCCGCATCGCGAATAGTCGCCAGGCGGTGGGCGATGATGACCGTAGTGCGCTCGTGCATCAGCTCGGCAATGGCCTGCTGCACCTGATACTCGCTCTCGGCATCGAGAGCGCTGGTAGCCTCATCAAGCAGCAACACTTTGGGATCCGTGAGCATGGCGCGGGCCAGGGCGATGCGCTGGCGCTGCCCGCCGGAGAGGCGCACGCCGCGGTCTCCGAGATCGCTGGCGTAGCCCTCCGGAAGGGCGCTGATGAAGTCGTGAGCGTGAGCGCGGCGTGCGGCGGCCTCGATATCGGCGTCGCTCGCATCGGGGCGCCCATAGGCGATGTTGTAGCGAACGTCGGCGCTGAACAGGGTGGGCTGCTGGGGCACGATAGCGAGCTGCGCGCGGAGTTGGGCCAGGGGCATGCTGCGGATGTCCACACCGTCGATCTCAATGCGGCCCTCCTGGGGATCATAAAAGCGCTGCAGGAGCTCGAAGATTGTTGTCTTGCCGGCCCCGGAGGGGCCGACCAGGGCCAGGCTGCGGCCCGGGGCTACCTCCAGCTCCAGATTGTCCAGGGCCTTTGAGTTCGGCCGAGAGGGATAGCTGAAGCTAAGCCTGCGCAGCGCCATGGCCGGATTCGCTGCGAGGGAGCGCTGCTCGCCGCTGTCGCTGAGGTCACTCTGAGCGCTGACCAGTTCCAGCAGCCGCTCGGTCGCTCCCGCGGCTCGCTGAACGTCCCCCCACACCTCGGAAAGCGTGGCGAAGCCGGAGCCGACCATCACGGCGTAAAACATGAACGCCGCGAGTTCGCCGCCGCTCATGGCGCCGCTCAGCACGTCGCGGCCGCCGGTATACACCATGGTCACGAGGCCCCCGGCGAGGATCACAATGGCAATGGCGATGAGGAAGGCACGCTGACGAATTCGCGAGCGGGCGATGACGAAGGCGCGCTCGACTTCCCGGTCAAAGGCGGCGGCCTCCGAGCTCTCGCGATTAAAGCCCTGGACCGTGCGGATGTTCTGGATGATTTCTCCCGCGTAGCTGCCCACGCTGGCGACGGAGTCCTGCGAGCTGCTTGAGAGTTTGCGCACACGGCGACCGAAGATCAGCACCGGGAGCAGAACCGCGGGCACCGTGGCCACGATGATCAGCGTCAGCTTGAGATTGGTAATCAGCATCATGATCACGGCGCCGGTGAGCGTGAGTGCACTGCGCAGCGCCATGCTTATGGACGAGCCGATGATGGTCTGCAACACCGTGGTATCCGCGGTAAGGCGTGACATGATTTCGCCGGCGCGGTTGTCCTCAAAAAAGCCGGGATGCAGACGCACAACGTTTCGGAACACGGCGCTGCGCAGATCCGCGCTGACGCGTTCTCCAAGCCAGGACACGAGGTAGAAGCGGAAGAACGTACCGACGGCGATGGCCGCGGTGATGGCAAGCACGACGCGCACGGCGTTGCTCAGGGCCGCCGGGTCGCCGCCCTGGGCGAAGCCCTCGTCAATCAGCAGCTTGAGCCCCTGGCCGAGAGCAAGCGTTGCCGCCGCGGTGAATACGAGCGCTACGGCCGCGGCGAGGAGACGCCAGCGGTAGGGAGCAAGTTGCCCGACCAGGGCGGCGAGGGGCCGCTGCGGCGCGGGCGTCGCTGTTTCGCGCGCCGTGTTGGTCAAGAGCTGTCCCGGGATGGCAGGCGAATGGCGCCGGCGAGCTGCGATTTTTCATCCTCGGTGTAATCGGGGAAGGGCGCCGCATCTTCCTCGCGCCAGCGCGCGAGCTGCTGATCCACGTCGGCGATCGTGGCGTCCGTGGCGGTGTGGAAGTCGCGCACCTGGAGGACCTGACCGGGACCGCTGAAGACGATGCCCGCGGCATGGACCAGCTCGATCATGCGCAGGTTCAGGTCTTCCCCAACCGCCAGAAAGCGCTGGTAATCGGTGGTCGCGACGCCCGCGTCGATACGGATGATCGCATTCGCCGCGACCACTTTTTCCAGGCGAATACTCACGGTCTCCTGCAGCACGTCGGCATGCGACAGGAAGAGTTCCCGGAGCCGTCCGAGGATGACGCGCAGCTGCGGCGCCGTCGGCATCTGCAGTTCGATATGGCGATAGAAGCGAATCCGGTCGCGATGGCTGAAGTTCTCCACCTCGACGGAGGAAAACACGGAGTTGGGCACGGCGAGCATGGTGCGATCGAGGGTTCGAATCAGCGTCGAGCGCAAGCCGATCTCCTCCACCGTGCCCACGACGTTCCCGAAGCGGCACAGGTCGCCGGGATTCACCGGACGCGCCGAGTACAGGGTAATCGCGCCGATCACGTTCTCCAGGGTTTTTTGCGCCGCCAGAGCCACGGCGAGGGAACCCACACCGAGACCGGCGATGATCGTCGACATGTTGTAGCCGGCGCGCTCCGCCCAGACCAGCGCGATGATCGTGAGCGCCAGGAACTTGACGATGGTGGTGAACGGCTTGAGCAGCGCCACGTACTGGCGGTTGCCGGCGCGCTCCAGGCGGCGGATGTTGTAGTCGCGGATAAGGCTGATGATGCCGAGAATCAGAATCGAGGCGGCGATGTAATCCACGCCCGAGGAATTCAGATACACGCGCGCCGTGAGGGACAGGGCGAGCTGATCCATCAATACGCGGAAGATAAGCAGGAACAGGAACAGCCGCAGCGAACCGCGGAAGAAACTCTCTATACCCAGCGGGAAGCGATTCGGTACCAGCAGCACGAGGCGCATGAGCAGGTACGAGATGGCCAGGGACAGGTACCAGGACGCGATCAGGAATACGAACGCGGCGATGAGTTGCCAGGTCTCAAGCCCGGCAATCTGATTGTTCGGCAGGTGCGTCTGCAGCCAGACGCCGACCGGACCGTAGCCAAGATCCAGCCAAAGCTCCGGTATGCGGGCGACCGTCGCATTGGAGATTCGCCACACCTGCCCGCCTTCGCCGTCGGGGATGCGTTGGAGGTAGACAGGTACCTCCTCCCCGTCATCCTTGCGCACCATGCCGAGCAGGTCACGATAGATCGGCAAGCCGTCGTTGAGCTTCCCCTCCGGCTTGTCGCTGATTTCCGTGATGTCGACGATGTTTTGCTGGCTCCATACGATGCGCAGGGCCTGCAAGAGCTTTGTGCTGGAGAACTGCTCCGCCTCCTCGGGGAGATAGCGCATGTCCAGATACTGCGCCGCCTGTTCGAAGTCCTTCAGCCGTATGGCCTCGCCGAAAAGCACGAGAAGCTGCAGGGGCGTGCGCGCTTTTTCACCGCTACTTTCGAGTTCCTGAGTGGTCTCGCGGTACAGATCCTCTGCTTTTTTTTCCGTCTCGAGCAGCGTGCGGATATTGGTATTTTCCGCCGCGTCCGGCGTGACCTGTTCGGCCGTGTCATCGGGCGGTGGAGAGGTCTCCGACGCTGCCTCGTCCTGCGCCCGCGCCGCGAGCGGGCCCAGCAGCACGCCGAGTACCGCGCAAAGCAGCAGCACCAGAATCGAACCGGTGCGGCAGCCGACAGCGCGGGGATGAATCATCCTGAGGCTTCGTCCTCGCCCCGCCGGCGGAGCAGCAGGCGACCGGCAAAAACGCCGGCTTCGAACAGGAGCCACATGGGCAGCGCCAGCAGTGACTGGGAGATGACGTCCGGTGGCGTAAGCAGCATACCGAAAACAAAGCAGCCGACAATAATGTAGGGCCGTTTCCGGGAGAGGTCGTCCGGCGTGGTAATGCCGGCCCAGATGGTGATGAGCGCGGCAATGGGGATTTCGAAGGCGAGACCGAAGGCAAAAAACAGCTTCAGGATAAAATCCAGATAGCGATTGATGTCCGTCATGTAGGCGACGCCTTCCGGACTGGTGCCGATAAAAAAGGCAAAGATCAGCGGGAAAACCACGAAGTAGGCGAAGGCGGTGCCGAGGTAGAACAGCACGACGGAGGACGCCAGGATGGGCACCGCGAAGCGCTTTTCATTGCGATACATCCCCGGCGCTACGAAAGCCCAGGCCTGATACAACACGTAGGGCATCACTACAAAAAGCCCCGCAAACAGCGTGAGCTTGAACGGGACCAGGAACGTCGAAGCGACTTCCGTGGCGATCATGGTCGTCCCCTCCGGTAGCCGCTCCCGCAGCGGCTGGGCAACGAAGGCGTAGATTTCGTTGGCGAAGGGAAAGAGGCAGATAAACGCGATAAGCACCGCGAGCACCATGCGCAGCAGCCGGTCCCGCAGCTCCGTGAGGTGCGCTATCAGTGGTAGCGGAGTGTCCTGCTCAGCGCTATTCACGACGGGTTCCGATCGCCGGGGGGCGTCTCCTCACGCACCGCAGTATTTGCACCGCTCGCGTCATTGGCGTCTGAAGCCGATGACTCGGGAGCCTGCGATGCGGGTTTCTTTGGCGTCTCTTTCGGCGCTTTTTTCGGCGCCTCTTTCGGCGCGTTTAGCGCGGCTTCGCCCGGCGTGGACATCAGTTCGGCAGCGGGGTTGAGGTCGCTGAGATCCTTACGCAGCGCATCCGTTTCGCGACGTAGTTTCTCACCGCTCTCACGCAGCTCACGCATAACCTCGTCGTTGTGCAGCTCCTGCTGCACTTCCTGCTTGATCTCATTGAAACCGCGGCGAAAACGATTAAGCCAGACGCTGCCCGTGCGTATGGCACTGGGCAGCCGCTCCGGGCCGATAACCAGGAGCGAAACCACCGCGATAATCAAAAGTTCGGCAAAGCCGATGTCGAACATAGGCGTTCAGACCGCTCTACTTTTCTCGGACGTCCTGCGCGGCTTCCGGGGCTTCGCTGCGCTCCGCTACGCTGTCGTTTTCGGCCTTGCTATCGGCCGCACTGTCACCGTCTTTGCCGTCGTCTTCTTCCTGCATGCTGCTCCGGAAGCCCTTTACGGCGCTGCCGAGGTCGGAGCCGAGCGTCCGCAGACGCTTGGTGCCAAAAAGCATCACAACGATGGCCAGAACAATGAGCAACTGCCAGATGCTGATTCCGCCCAATCCCATATCTATCTCCTACTTGCCACGCCGGATGCGTGGGCTGGTTCTTACGTGTGTTGAGTCCGACTGGCCTTTTCTTCATGCCCCGACAGGCCAAAGCGGCCGTTCAGGCAAGCGACCACGTCGCTGGATGACAGGTCCTGGGAAGCGAGCAGAACCATCGTGTGGAACCACAGATCTGCTACTTCGTTGACCAGCGCATCGGGATCCTCGCCGTCTGCATTGTCTTTCGCGGCAAGAATGACCTCCGTGGCCTCCTCGCCGACTTTTTCCAGGATCTTGTTCAGACCGCGAGCATAGAGGCTGGCAACGTAAGACTCATCCGCAGATGTTCCGCGCCGCTGCTTCAGCACGCCATCGAGGGCCGCAAAGACATCCATGCTATCCGCCATAAATATCTTTCGGGTCTCGAAGGACGGGCTCCGCGTCCTGCCATTCGCCACTTTCCAGGCGGCGGTAGAAACAGTGTGCACGACCCGTATGACAGGCGATACCGCCCAATTGCCTGACGCTTAGAAGAATCGTGTCGCCGTCGCAGTCCAGCCGGATATCGTGCAGCAGCTGCGTATTCCCCGATGTCTCGCCCTTGCGCCACAGTTTTCCCCGGGACCGCGACCAATAGACCGCAATGCCTTCATCGACCGTCGCTTTAAGGGCCTCGGCATTCATCCAGGCCATCATGAGAACCGTTCCGCTCTCATGATCCTGGGCCACGACCGGCACGAGCCCGTCGCTGTTCCAGCGAACGGCCGCAAGGAGACGGTTTTCCGCCCCGGAAGAGTTGTCGACGCTGGCCTGCTTCGTGCCCAATGCTGTGTCGCCCGCAATCATGGAGACCACCAATTATCGCACATGGGGATCGCGGTGCTGCGTTCAGGCCGCGTGCCCGGGCCAGGCAAGACCCGCGGCGATCGCCACCAGCAGCCAGCTGACGGGGGGCGCCTGCTCCAGCAGTTCGCGCACCGGCGGCAGGGCCGCCCCGGCGGCGATCACGCAGAGCATGGCGGCGACATAGCGCCGCCGGGCGCGCCAGTCACGGCGCTCCTGTTCGCGCTGCCGCGCCATGCGGGCGGCGTTCTGGCGCCGCTGGCGATCACGAGTGCCCTGCAGATTTTCGATGACGGCCTCCGGGAGCTGGGGCAACTGCTCCAGCCAGTTTGGCGCGTGTTGCTGCAGGCGGCGGACGAGTGACTGGGGCGAGTAGCGCTCGCTGATCCAGCGCTCGAGGAATGGCATCGCCGTGTCCCAGAGGTTGAGCTGCGGGTAGAGCTGACGCCCGAGGCCCTCGATGTTGAGCAGGGTTTTTTGCAGCAGCACCAGTGATGGCTGCACTTCCATATCGAAGCGCGACGCCGTGCGGAAGAGGTAGACCAGCAGTTGGCCGAAGGATATCTCGGCAATAGGGCGTTCGAACACGGGCTCGCAGACCGCGCGCATGGCCGCTTCGAAATCCGGAATTCGCGTGTCCGGGGGCACCCAGCCGCATTCCACATGGAGCTGCGCGACTTCGTGATAATCGCGGCGGAAAATGGCCAGGAGATTGCGCGCCAGGTAGTACTGGTCGTCCTCCGTGAGGGAGCCGATGATGGCGCAGTCGATGGCGATGTAGCTGGGGTCCGCCGGGTCCGAAGCATCGATGAAGATGTTTCCCGGATGCATGTCGGCGTGAAAGAAGCTGTCCCGGAACACCTGGGTGAAGAAGATCTCCACGCCCCGTTCACCGAGAACCTTCAGATCGACGTTGCGCCGGCGCAGCTCGTCCAGGTCGGTTACGGGTATGCCGCGTATGCGCTCGGACACCATGACGTTGCGCCGGGTGTACTCCCAGAAAATCTCGGGTACGTACACCAGGCTGCCATCGGCGAAGTTGCGCCGCAGCTGCGATGCATTGGCTGCTTCCCGGCCCAGATCCAACTCATCGAGGATCGTCTGTCGATAGTCGGCGACAACCTCCACGGGGCGCAGACGCCGACCGTCGCGAAACCAGCGCTCCACCAGGCGCGCGAGCGAAGCCAGGAGCGCCATATCTTGCTCGATCGTGGTCTCGATGCCGGGGCGGATGACCTTGACCACGACTTCGCGGCCCTCGCGCGTTCGCGCGCTGTGAACCTGCGCTACGGAGGCCGACGCCATGGGTTCTCGATCGAAACGCTCAAAGAGCGTCTCCACGCTGTCGCCGAGCGCTTCCTCGATCTGGTGCTGGGCATCGAGGCCGGAAAAGGGCGGCACGCGATCCTGCAGTCTGGCGAGCTCGTCGGCGATGTCCTCGGGGAGCAGATCGCGGCGCGTCGAGAGCATCTGACCAAACTTGATGAATACCGGTCCCAGTTCTTCCATGGCCCGGCGCAGCCGTTCTCCCCGGGGGGCGTCGGACGCCAGTGCGCGCCAGGGATTGGCCCGGAGCAGGAAACTCAGAAGCGGATGCCGCGCCGGTTCCGGGAGCAGTTCATCAAGGCGGTAGCGGCCGACGACGCGGCCAATCTCCAGGCTTCGCGACAGGCGGGACATTCAGCTCGCCTTCCCGCGCCCGTCTAGGGTCTTACCGCCGGTGCCACCGCCGGCCCGACCGTCCGCTTCACCCAGGGCGTCGACGCGGGCCCCGACCGTCTGGCGCAGCTGCTCGACGCGCGCCGCGAGCCGCTCACCGCGTTCGCTCAGTGTCTGGACATCGTTATAAAAGCGCTCCAGGGCCAGGGGCGATGGCGTCAGGCGACCTTCCTCCGTGGCGAACTCGCGCAGCTGGCGCTGCAGATTGCTGCCGGTCTGCTGCGACCAGCTGAAGGCCGCGCGCAGCATGCTGGCGAGCTGGTGCCCCGCAACATCGCCAAGGCCCGAAACCAGCGGGGCTTCCCAGTCGATATCCACGGCGTTGAACAGGCGCTGCAGGTCGATCAGCGTTGAGCTGTTGCCGTCGAGGCGCAGGCCTCCGTTGATCAGGGCCGCGGCAGGGTCCTCGGCGCGGGCCAGTTCCACAAAGTCATCCAGGCTGCCGGTGATACGGGTTGTCACGTCGCCGTCGTAAACGCCGCGCAGGCGCAGCTCGCCATTTTCGTCACCGTTCAGGTACACCGTGAGCGCGGGACGCGTGCACTCCAACGCCACCACCTGTCCTGCCAGGTCGCGCAGCCCGGCTTTGCTGTGTGGCGACAGGCGCAGCGCCGCGTTGATCGCCGCCTCGGCGGCGGCGAGACCCGCCGTGTGCAGTGTGGGCCTGCGGATAGCGCTCACGCCGGTTTCACACCGCGGTGCACGGCGACAATACCGCCGGTCATATCGTGGTAGTCGCAGCGCGTAAAGCCCGCGTCTTCCATCATCCCGCGCAGCGTGTCCTGGTCTGGGTGCACCCGAATGGACTCGGCAAGGTATTGGTAACTTTCGCTATCCCGGGCGACGAGGCGACCCATTACCGGAAGTACGGCAAAGGAATAGGCATCGTAGGCGCGACTCAGCAGGGCGTTTCGCGGCTTCGAGAATTCGAGTACCAGAACCCGGCCGCCGGGTTTGAGCACGCGCAGCATGGAGCGCAGGGCCCGGTCCTTGTCGGTAACGTTGCGCAGCCCGAAGGCAATGGTGATGCAGTCAAAATGATCGTCGGGAAACGGCAGATACTGTGCGTCGGCCTGAACGTAGAACAGGTTTCCGGGCACACCCCGGTCGATGAGGCGGTCGCGGCCGACCCGCAGCATGCTGTCGTTGATGTCGGCGAGGATGACTTCGCCTTCGTCGCCCACCATGGGTGCGAAGCGCGCGGCGAGGTCTCCGGTGCCGCCGGCGATGTCGAGGATCCGATTGCCACGGCGCACGCCGGAAAGCTCGATGGTGAAGCGCTTCCAGATGCGGTGAACCCCCGCGGACATGAGATCGTTCATGAGATCGTAGCGGGCGGCCACGGAGTCGAAAACGTCGCCCACGAGGCGCGCCTTCTCCTCGGTACGAACCTCTTTGTAGCCGAAGTGAGTTGTGTTGTCGTCCGCCATCTTTGGAAGTCCCTGCCTGCTGCGCTCATTGTAGCCTGTAGCGGACCGGCCGACAGAGACGGCGGCCCCCGCGCCACGGTTTCGCAGGCGTCGCCCGGAAGGCTCTCGAGTCTTCCAGCGGACACGCGCCGGTCGCGGCCCAGGAGGACGTCGATCAGCGCCACGCTCCGGGGAAAACCGGGCGGGTTCGCGAGGAATTACGGGGCTTGGAACGGGGGTTGGAACGGGAACTGGTGCCGGCCCTAGGGCTGAAACTTCAGTACCTGGGTATCGGGGTCGCGGTCGCCGCCCTGGCGGTTCAGCTCCCCGAGATAGGTCTCCCAGAGCTCGGCCTGATTGCGGCCCAGGTGATCGAGATACTCCCAGCTGTAGAGACCGCTGTCGTGGCCGTCATCGAAGATGATCTGCAGGGCGTAGTGGCCCACGATCTTGAGATCAGTGATCGCGACCCGGCGCTTACCGGTTTGCAATACGGCCTGGGAGGCGTGGTGGCCGCGAACTTCCGCCGACGGTGAGTGCACGCGCAAAAACTCCCAGCCCAGTTCCACCACGCGTCCATCCGCGTAGCTGAGTTCGAGGAGGCGGGAACCGCGTCGCAGGCGAAGCTTCGTCGGGCGCAGCTCGCGGTCTTCGTCCTCGCTCACAGGATGAAGCGCGACAGATCTTCATCGCTGGCCAGTTCGTTGAGTTGCCCGTCGACATAGGCGGCATCGATCTCCAGCCTGCTACCGCCCAGCCCGTCATCCGCGGCACCGAAGGAAGCCTCCTCAAGGAGGCGCTCCATCACCGTATGCAGGCGCCGGGCGCCGATGTTCTCGGTGCTCTCGTTAAGCTGCCAGGCAATCTCGGCGATGCGTGCAATACCGTCTTCGCTGAACGCTACTTCCAGCCCTTCGGTAGCGAGGAGCGCCGCGTACTGTCGCGTCAGCGCGGCGTCCGGCTCTACGAGGATGCGGCGGAAGTCTTCCGGACTCAGGGCGGCGAGTTCGACCCGTATGGGCAGGCGACCCTGCAGTTCCGGTATGAGGTCCGAGGGTTTGGCCAGATGAAAGGCGCCCGAGGCGATAAACAGGATATGGTCGGTCTTGATCATGCCGTACTTGGTGCTCACTGTGCTGCCTTCGATCAGCGGTAGCAGGTCGCGCTGCACCCCCTCCCGCGACACGTCCGCGCCAACGCCTTCGCTGCGCTTGGCGACCTTGTCCAGCTCGTCGATGAAGACGATGCCGTTCTCCTCCGCGGCCTGCAGGGCGTTCTGACGCAGTTCGTCCTCGTTGACGAGCTTTGCGGCTTCCTCCTCACAGAGCGCGGCGAAGGCGGCCTTGATCGGCATGCGGCTTTTCTTGGGCTGCGAGCGTGCCATGTTGGAAAACATGCTCTGCAGCTGGCTGGTCATTTCCTCCATACCCGGGGGCGCGCTGATCTCGACGCGACTCTGGGTACTGATCTCCAGATCCACTTCTTTTTCGTCCAGGTCGCCTTCGCGCAGTTTCTTGCGCAGCAGCTGGCGGGTGCTGTCGCCCTGCTGGCCCTCGCTGCCCCGGGCCGCGGGGAGGAGCAGATCGAGGATGCGTTCCTCCGCGGCCTCTTCGGCGCGAAAGCGGACTCGCGTCATGGCCTGCTCGCGGAGCATCTTGATGGCCATTTCGACGAGGTCTCGCACGATGCTTTCCACATCGCGACCCACGTAGCCCACCTCGGTGAACTTGGTTGCCTCGACCTTCACAAAGGGGGCATTGGCCAGTCGAGCGAGCCGTCGAGCGATCTCTGTTTTGCCTACGCCGGTTGGCCCGATCATGAGGATGTTCTTGGGGGTGATCTCACCGCGCAGATCTTCGTCCACCTGCATGCGGCGCCAGCGGTTGCGCAGAGCATTGGCCACGGCACGCTTGGCGTCCTGCTGGCCGACGATGTGCTTGTCCAACTCGTGGACGATTTCCCGGGGGGTCATGTTGGACATGAATGAAACCTGTCAGTAGTCCAGCTGCTCGATGGTGCGCTGCTGGTTGGTGTAGATGCAGATGTCGGCGGCGATACTGAGGCTCTTCTCCACGATGTCGCGGGCGCTGAGGTCGCTGTTGTCGTACAGCGCGAGCGCGGCGGCCTGGGCAAAGGAGCCCCCGGATCCGATCGCGATGAGATTGTGTTCCGGCTCGATGACGTCGCCGGTGCCGGAGATGACCAGGGATGTTTCCGCGTCAGCCACGGTCAGCAGGGCTTCGAGGCGGCGCAGAGCTCGTTCGGACCGCCAGGCTTTCGCCAGTTCCACGGAAGCGCGCACAAGCTGCCCCGAATATTTCTCAAGCTGGGCTTCAAACAGCTCAAAAAGGGTAAACGCGTCCGCGGTTCCCCCGGCGAAACCCGCCAGCACCTGGTCGCGATACAGGCGCCGCACCTTGCGGGCATTGCCTTTCATGATGGTGTTGCCCATGGATACCTGGCCGTCGCCTCCGACAACCACGCTATTGCCGCGGCGCACGCACAGAATCGTGGTGCCATGAAACTGTTCCAAAGCGCTATCTCCCTGCTCTCGAGGGCAGAAGTGGGGGCGAACGCCCGGGATTCAAGCTGGGGTCAGCCGGCTTTGCGCTGCATGAGCAGCGTATCGATATCCTGCTGCGCGGTGAGGCTGCGCGCTCGCGCCATGGCCGAGCGGCTCTCGAAGGGTCCGATGATCACCCGGTACCAGCGGCCGTTCTGGCCCTGGGTTTCCTCCACGCGGGGTTCGAGACCCAGAAGAAGCAGCTCTGCCCGTCGCCGGTCCGCGTCTTCGGCCTGGCGGAAGGAGCCGGCCTGGAGGAGATAGCGTGGCGCCGAGTCCGGGGACCGCTGGGTCGGCAGTTCCGCCGGGTCCACCTCCACATCGATTTTCTGGCGTGGCAGCACCTCGTAGAACTCGTACTCGGGAGTCGGCGCTGTCGCCGTCTGGCGGGCCGCGGAAGGCTGTTCCGGCGGCGGGCTCTCCGCGGCGGGCAGGGTGGCCAGATAGAGAAGGAAGGCGACGAACAGTCCGCTCAACAGTCCCGCGGCATAACCGCGCAAGAACGGCTGTGGGGTTCCGCTGTCCTGCTGCCGGCTCGCTCCCCGTCCCCTGGCGCGACGTTGTGCCACGACGCCTACATGGACTCCGGCGCGCTGACACCCAACAGGGCCAGCCCGTTGGCGAGTACCTGGCGAACGCCGTCGGAGAGGGCCAGGCGCGCCACGCGCAGGTCCCCGTCATCGACGATGACCTTGTGCGCGTTGTAATAGGCGTGAAATTCGCCAGCGAGATTGCGCAGGTAAGTGGCGATCTGCTGCGGCTCGGCGCTGTCGGCGGCGCGGGTCACGACCTCCGGGAAGCGCGCCAGCTGTTTGAGCAGTTCGCCTTCCTGCGCTTCTGTCAGGAGACCGAGGTTAAGAGCGTCCACGTTCCGCAGGTTCTCGAGATCTGCGCTCTCGGCCCTGCGCTGCACGCTGCAGACCCGGGCATGGGCATATTGGATGTAGTAGACCGGATTGTCGTTGCTCTGCGACAGGGCAAGGTCGATGTCGAAGGTGAGCTGGGAATTCGGCGAGCGCGCCACGAGGAAGTAGCGCGTGGCGTCGCGCCCCGCGGCCTCGATCAGATCGCGCAGCGTGACGTAGCTTCCGGCGCGCTTGGAGATCTTTACCTCTTCGCCCTCGCGCATCACCGTCACCATCTGGTGCAGTACGTAGTCCGGCCAGCCTTCCGGAATGTCCTCACCCAGTGCCTGCAGGCCCGCGCGCACCCGGGTCACCGTGCTGTGATGGTCCGCGCCCTGCTCATTGATTACGCGGCCAAAGCCGCGACCCCACTTGTTGTGGTGATAGGCGACGTCGGGCAGGAAATAGGTATAGGCGCCGTCACGTTTGCGCATAACCCGGTCTTTGTCATCACCAAACGCCGTGGTGCGCAGCCACAGGGCGCCGTCCTCTTCGTAGGTGGCGCCGCGCTCGACGAGTCTTGCGACCGTGTCCTCGACGGCTCCCGAGTCGTAGAGCGATGACTCGAGGAAATACACGTCGAAGGCAACGCCGAAACTCCGGAGGTCGAGATCCTGCTCCCGGCGCAGCCAGGCGACGGCGAATGCGCGAATCGCATCGAGGTCATCGATGTCGCCAGACGCGGTAACGGACTTGTCGCTCGCCGCTACCGCGGCGCCATCCTTATACGCCGCTGCGATCTCACCGATATAAGCGCCGCGGTAGCCGTCCGCAGGCCACCCATCATCATCGGGGGTGAGACCGCGGCAGCGGGCCTGCACCGACAGCGCAAGGTTTTGGATCTGTGCCCCCGCGTCGTTGTAGTAGAACTCTCGTGTTACGTCCCAGCCCGTCGCCTCAAGGATTCGTGCGAGGCTGTCGCCCACCGCCGCGCCTCGACCATGGCCCACGTGCAGGGGCCCCGTGGGATTGGCCGAGACAAACTCGACCTGAACCTTCCTTCCCGCGCCCGCGTCGCTGTGTCCGTAGGCATCACCGCGGCGCAGCACGTCGCGCAGTGCCTCCCCCTGGGAATCGCGGGACAGGAAAAAGTTGATGAAACCGGGCCCGGCAATTTCTGTCTTCGCGATCCCGGAGTTGGACGGCAGGGCAGCGCAGATCGCTTCCGCAAGGTCCCGCGGCCGCATGGCGAAGCGCTTGCTGTTGGCCAGGGCTACGTTCGACGCGAAATCGCCGTGCGCAGGATCGCGCGTACGCTCGACCTGGATCGCCGCGGGCCCGATATCGATGGTCATTTCTTTGTCGGCGCCGATCTGCTGCAAAGCCTCGCCAAGGAGCGCCGCTACCGTCTCTTTCATCGGCTGTACTTCATGGATGGGTTCCGTCGCGGGATTGCTGCCGCCGGCATTGCCGGGGGGCGCGCATTATCCCGCGTCCCTCGCGCGTTGGCCAGAAGGCACGCGGATCCCGCGGCTTATGGTCGGAGAAATTGGATCGCAGCGACCCGGCATAGCTCACCGATACTTGGAATTCTCGGCGAGAGATTGTGCGTTGCAGGGGATTTTCAGACTAAGGCAATAGCCGTAGCTATCGCCGCAGGAAGAAGATTCGCTGCAACGTGCAAGATCCGTCGAGAAACCAAAATAGGCGTTTCGCGAGGCGATAGAAGATCACAAGGGCGCCGGATCGCCGACGCGGTGAGCTATGACGGCTAGACCACGTCGATGGGATCGACGTCCACGTGCCAGTTCAGCTGGCTCGGGCGCTTCATCGACTGGGCGCCTTGGAGAAGCTCATCCAGCGCCCGGCGCAGGCCCGACCGGGTCGCCGCGAGGCACCAGAGTTGCCAGCGATAGCGGCCCGCCCGGCGCGACAGCGCTGCCGGAAGGGGCCCGATGAGTTCGCAGTCCGCGGGAAGACGCGGCAGGGATGCGCGCAGCGCGCGCAGAAAATGCTCGCCGTCACGTTCTCCGGGGGCGTCGGCGCGCAGCATGGCGAGCTGTCCCACCGGGGGCAGTCCGGCACTGCGTCTTAGTTCCAGCAACCGTTCGGCGATGCGTGTGTAGGCGCCCGCGGCGACGGCGCTGAACAGCTCGCTTTCCGGGTGGTGGGTCTGGACCAGAACGCGGGCACCGGCACTTTCACGTCCGGCGCGTCCGGCGACCTGTGTAAGAAGCTGCGCCATTCGCTCTTCACCGCGAAAATCAGCGCTGAACAGCAGCGCATCCGCGTCGAGAACGCCAACGAGCTGTACGCGGGGAAAGTGGTGGCCCTTGGTAAGCATCTGGGTCCCGAGAATGACGCAGGGCTCCTCGCTTTCCGCGATGTCCAGCAGTGCTTGCATGGCATCGCGGCCACGCATGGCGTCACTGTCGATCCGATGTATGGGACAGGACAACGCCGCGGTGAGAAAAGCTTCGGTCTGCTCCGTGCCAAGCCCGCGGGTAAGGAGGCGCGGGCTTCCACACGTCGGGCACAACTCCGGCAGCGTCTGCTTCGCCCCGCAGTGATGGCACTGCAGGCGGCGCTGACGCAGGTGCACCGTAAGGCGGGCGCTGCAGTTCTTACACTCGCCAACCCAGCCGCAGCTGTGACACTGCAGCGTTGGGGCATAGCCGCGGCGATTCAGGAACAGCAGGGTCTGGCGTCGGTCGCGCCCCGTCGTATCGCGGATCGCTAGGAGAAGCTCTGGGCTGATGCCGGATTCCATCGGCAGGCCTTTCAGGTCGATGGTCTTGACCGCGGGCAGCGCGCCTCCGCCGCGCCGCGCCGAGAGCACGTGCTCGTGAAAGCGCCCGAGCCGCGCATTCTGCAGCGACTCCACAGAAGGGGTGGCGCTTCCGAGCACCACGGGCACGGCTTCCAGCTGCGCCCTTTTTATCGCCACGTCGCGAGCGCTGTAGCGAAAGCCGTCCTGCTGCTTGTAGGACGTGTCGTGTTCTTCATCGACGATGAACAGGCCGGGTCTGGCCAGAGGCGTGAGCACCGCCGAGCGCGTTCCGATAACGATGCCCGCGGCGCCGCTTGCGGCCGCCTGCCAGGCCGCCAACCTGGCGCCAGTGGCGAGACCGGAGTGCAGCGCCGCGATCGGACAGGCGAAGCGGGCGGAAAAACGCGCCAGGGTCTGAGGTGTCAGACCTATCTCGGGGATCAGAACGAGGGCCTGGCGACCGGCGACGAGGCAGCGCTCGATGAGCTGGAGATATACCTCTGTTTTACCGCTTCCTGTGATGCCGTTGATCAGATGACAGGCGAAACCGTCCGTCGCGGCGATCGCCTGGGCCGCGCTGTGCTGTTCAGCGGCGAGGGTCGGCGGTGTCTCCCGAAGTTCTGCTGTGGGCGCCGCGGCATCGCCCGCGCAGCGCTCGATAAGACCCTTGGCGGCAAGCTCGCGCAGGACGGCCGTGGAGATGCCGTCGCGGCGCAGGGATTCGTGACCCCGAGGCCCGGCCTGCAGCAGCGCGAGGGTCCGCGCCTGGGACCTGGCCCTAGCGAGGGCGCCCTCGGGGAGCCCCCGGCCGCGAAGCGTGAGGCGCCAGGCATGGAGCGGCATTTCCCGGCCGTCGCGCAAACGCCTGGGCAGCGCCGCCGCACAGACTTCTCCCACGGGATGCTGGTAGTAGGCCGCGGCCCACAGGCAAAGGGCGAGGAGCTTCTCCGGGAGCCTCGTCCGGTTGTCCACGGTGGCCAGCGCGGCTTTCAAGGTTTGCGCCGGATCCTGCGGTGCGTTACTGATTTCGACCAGCACGGCGGTGAGTTCGCGGGTGCCGAAGGGCACGCGCAGGCAGGCCCCGGGAATCAGGTTTTCAGCGTCGGCGTCCGGTGGCGGCAGGTAGTCGAAGAGCCGGCGCAGCGGCGCTGGTACGGCAAGGCGCAGGACGGGCGCTTGGGCTTCGGTGGACACGCGGCGAGCATAGCAGAGGGCAGCTTGCGCACCCGTGGCCGTCATAGCGCACCATCCCTTGCCGGAAATTTCAAATAGCGGTGCGCTATGGCGGTTGGTGTTCTGTTAGAATCCGCGCCCCTTTCGCCAGTGGATGACCCGCTGGCACCTCCAGAGGCCGTGCCCGACCCCCCCTGTTTGCCAGATTGAGTCTGAGCGAGCAGCCCGATCAGGTGGCGGCTTCGCATACCAGGAGCTACTGATAATGCAGACAGACATCCATCCGCGCTACGCCCAGGTCACCGCAACCTGCAGCTGCGGTCACCAGATTAAAACCCGCTCAACCCTTGGAGCAGACTTCAGCATCGATGTCTGCTCCCGGTGCCATCCGTTCTTCACGGGCAAGCAGAAGATCGTCGATAGCGGCGGCCGGGTAGATAGATTCAAGAAGCGTTTCGGAAATCGCGGCAGCGCCCGGTAGCCGAATCGGTGAGCGGTGGCGGCTCAAGGCCGACTCCGCTCGGATGATCCGGGCCTCGGGCTGGCCTGTCGGCTTTTCCTGCCGGCTTTTGCTGTCAGCTTCTCGTGCCGGCTACTACGGCCCAAACCTTCCCGAGCTGATCGCCGTCCGCGCCTCTGCGCGGATCACAGCTCAGAAGATTTCCTGAAGAAGCTCGTCTGTCCCGCGCAGACCGCCGCTGTCACCGTCGCTTTCTTCGGGCATGTTGTCGCAGCGGAAGTACTCAAAGATCGCGGTCGAACCGTCGGCTGGAGCGAGTAAGCCCGTCTGGGGATCGATGCGCGCGTGGCAGATCCCCGCGGGAAGCGGTCTGGGCCGGTCCTCGGAATCAGCCAGCGCTGCGCGCATGAATTCGATCCATATCGGCAGGGCGGCCGTGCCGCCGAACTCACGCCGGCCCAGGGGGCCGTAGTCGTCAAAGCCGACCCAGGTCGTTGTAACGACCTCCGGGTTGTAGCCGGAGAACCAGGCGTCCACGGGGCCGTTGGTGGTGCCCGTCTTACCGGCGATGTCGGAGCGTTCAAGCACCAGGGCTCTTTTCCCGGTCCCGCGCTTGATAACGTCCATGAGCATGTTGTCGATAATGAAATGAACCCGCTCGTCCATGACCCGCGGCGCGATGACACGCTCACCGGCGTCGAGAATCTCTTCCATGGAGAGTTCTTCCTCACCGTCCTCCTCCGGTAACGCCTCGCTGTCCGCCTCGCAGCGGCGGCACACCGTCGCCGGATTGGCTTCAAAGACCACGTTGCCGGCCAGGTCCTCTATGCGTTCGATGAGATAGGGCTCCACGCGGTAGCCGCCGTTGGCGAGGATGGCGTAAGCGGCGGCCACGTCGATCGGCGCCATGGTCTGTGTCCCCAGGGCAAGGGACAGATCCGGTGCGAAGTCCGAGGTATCTATCGCGAGGTCCGTCACGTAGCCGAGGAAGCGCCGCACGCCCAGCTGCTGCAACAGGCGGATTGACACGAGGTTGCGCGAACTGGCTAGCGCCGAACGCAGCCGCGTCGGGCCGAGGAAGCGGCCGCTGTCGTTTTCCGGTCGCCATATTCCTTCGAGCGAACTGTCTTCCACGACGATCGGCGCGTCATTGATGATGCTGGCGGCGCTGAAGCCAGCGTCCAGAGCGGCGCTGTAGAGAAACGGTTTCATGTTTGAGCCCGGCTGCCGCTGCGCCTGGGTGGCCCGATTGAATTTGCTCAGGGCGAAATCGCTGCCACCGACAAGGCTGATGATGGCGCCGTCGTTGGGATTCAGTGACACCAGCGCTGCTTGCGCGGCCGGTACCTGGACAAGTTCATAGACGTCGTCGGATTCGGCGGAGGCGTCGGGCCGTACCCGCACGATGTCACCGACGGCGAGGAGCTCGCCGGCGGTCTCGGGGGCGCTGTCGCGACGATCTTCGCTTAGGTAGGGCCGTGTGCGGCTAAGGCCCTCTTCGAAGGGCAGGCGCGCCCGGCGCCCGTCTTCGAAAAGGATACCGGCGCCCTCGTCGTCCACGGCAATGACCGCGGCTGGCTGCATGTCTGTGAGCGTGGGCATGTCGGCGAGGGCGGCCTGCCACTCGTCGAGCGGCAGCGCGCCCGCCGCTGGGTCCACACCCTTCGCTCCGGGCAGGGCGTCTTCCGGGCCCCGGTAGCCGTGACGGTTGTCGTAGGTGATGAGTCCGGTGACGACAGATCTCTGCGCGGTCTTTTGCAGCGATGAACTCAGCGTTGTGTAGACGCTGTAGCCGTCGTTATAGGCGGAGAGACCGTAGCGTTGCAGCATTTGATGCCGCGCCATCTCCGCGGCATGGCCCGCATCGAGGGTGATGCGCGCCCCGTGCTCGCTCGCGGTTACGGGCGCCGCCCGGGCCGTCGCCAGGCTTCGGGCATCGATGAAGCCGAGGCCGTGCATACGCCCCAGGATCCAGTTGCGGCGCTCTTTTCCCGCTTCGGGGCCGCTGAGTGGGTTGTTGCGCGACGGAGCTTTCGGGATGCCGGCGAGCATTGCGTGCTGTGCCAGATTCAGATCGGCCATGCTCTTGCCGTAGTAGGTCTGTGCCGCCGCTTCAAAACCATAGGCCCGGTGGCCGAGAAACACCCGATTTACGTAAAGCTCAAAGATTTCTTCCTTGGACAGGCGCCGTTCGATCTCAATGGCCAGGAGAATTTCATTGAACTTGCGCATGAAAGTGCGCTCGAGCGAGAGAAAGTAGTTGCGCGCCACCTGCATGGTGAGCGTACTGCCGCCGGAGCCCTTTTCCCCGGTCAGCACCAGTTCCGAAACGGCGCGGAGGAGTCCACCGATGTCGATGCCCCGGTGACGGAAAAAGCCGTCGTCCTCGGCGGCGAGAAGCGCCTGGACGAAGCGCTGCGGGATCTCGTCGTAGGTGAGCGGATTGCGTTTCTGTTCGCCGAACTGCCCGATGAGATCACCGTCCCGGGTATAGACACGCATGGGCGTCTGCAGGCGCACGTCGCGGAGGGTTTCGACGTCTGGCAGGCCGGGGGCTAGGTAAAGATAGATGCCGGCGAGGAGCCAAGCGAGACCCAGGGCGCCCAGGACGGCGAGACGCAGAGACCATTTAAAAAAGCTCACGGCAGGCGATTCAATCGACGATGCGATCCACGGGAGAAGAACCGGTCGTGCGGATTTGCGAACGACCAATCAATTCGGACAAGTTTGGCGGTATGCTGGTAATTATAGGCTTTTTTTGTGTTTTCATTGCATTGCTACCTGTTTTAAAGCTTAATGTTGACGTATAAGAATATAAAATGAAGCTAAGTCTGTGAAACTTATAGGAAAACGACTTGCTTGGGTTGCTAGGGAAACGTAAGCGGACGCCACTGCTGGGCCTCGATATCAGCTCGACTACGGTCAAGCTGCTCGAACTCAGCCGATCGGGTGACAAGTTCCGCGTGGAAAGCTACGCGGTGTCATCGTTGCCCCAGGACGCTGTGGTCGAAAAAGCGATCAACGATGTCGACGCCGTTGCCAATTCGGTGCGCGCAGTCGTGGCCCAATCCCGCAGCAAACTCAAAACCGTAGCCGCCGCCGTACCCGGCTCCGCGGTCATCACCAAACGGGTCGACATGCCCGCCGGGCTCAATGACGACGAGCTGGAAACGCAGCTCACGCTCGAAGCCGATCAGTACATTCCCTACCCCCTCGAGGAAGTGGCCCTGGATTTCGAAGTGCAGGGCCCGCTCGCCGATCGCGACGCCATGGTGGACGTTTTACTCGCTGCCTGCCGCCGGGAAACCATTGATTCGCGGGTGGAGTCCATCGGCGGCGCGGATCTCGAAGCCCGTGTCATGGATGTCGAACCCTACGCCATGGAGCGATCCTATGGCCTCATCCGGGACCATCTCGACCTCAAAGACGACAGCATCGTAGCGATCGTGGACATCGGCGCGACGATGACCACCCTCTCGGTCCTGAAGGATGGGACTACGATCTACACACGCGAGCAGCTTTTCGGCGGCAAGCAGCTCACGGACGAAATCATGCGCCGCTACGGGCTCCCTCTGGAGGAGGCTGGTCTGGCCAAAAAGCAGGGTGGCCTGCCCGACGACTACGAACCGGAGCTGCTCAACCCCTTCCGCGACGCGGTGGTTCAGCAGGTTACGCGGTCGCTGCAGCTGTTTTTTTCCTCAAGCCAGTACAACGACGTGGACTACATCATCATGGCCGGCGGAGTTTCCTATATGGAAGGCCTGTCGGACCTCGTCCAGGAGCAGCTCGACACGCCCACGGTTGTAGCCAATCCCTTTGCCGAAATGACAATCTCGTCCCGGGTAAACGCGGTCGCCCTCGCCAGCGATGCGCCGGCGATGATGATCGCCTGCGGCCTGGCGCTACGGAGCTTTGACTGATGGCTCGCATTAACCTGCTGCCCTGGCGCGAGGCCCGACGCGAAGAGTTAAAGCGCACCTTCCTCACGATACTCGGCCTCGTGGCCGTGTTCGCCGTGGTGCTGCTTGTGCTCGGGGATCGTGTCGTGAATGGACAGATCGTAAATCAGCAGGCGCGCAACGATTACCTGTCGCGAAATATTCGCCTCCTCGATGAGCAGGTCGAAGAGATCAAAGATCTGCAGCGGAAACGCAATCAGCTCATTGATCGCATGCGCGTGATTCAGGAGCTCCAGGGCAACCGGCCGATCATCGTCCGTGTATTGGACCAGCTGGTTCGCACGGTGCCCGATGGGGTCTTTTATACGAGCGTTACGGCCACGGGGCCGGAACTCGGCGTGGAAGGGGTGGCGGAATCCAACAATCGCGTTTCCAGCCTGATGCGCCGCCTCGATGCTTCGGACTGGTTGAAAGATCCCAATCTGGACGCGGTGCGCGCCGCACCCAACTACGGTGATCAGGCCAATACCTTTGAACTGAGCGTCCAGGTCGACCTGCCCACGAAAGAAGACGCGGGGAACTGAGTATGGCGCTTGAAGACACGCTCCGCTCGCTTCGTGAGTTTGACGTCAATGACATCAACCTCGATAACATCGGAACGCTGCCGGTCCCGATCAAGGTGATCCTGGCGCTGTTGCTGTTTGCCGCCGTCCTCGCTGGCGGTTACTACTATCACATCAAGGATCTGCAGCTTCAGCTTGTCCGGGTGGAGAATCGCGAAGGCACCCTCAAGCAGGAATACGAGCAGAAGGCTTTCCAGGTGGCCAATCTGGAAGCGTACCGGCGACAAATGGCGGAGATGGAGGAGTCCTTCGGCGCACTGATCAGCCAGCTGCCGTCGGATACGGAAGTGCCCGGCCTTCTTGAGGACATCACGGGTAAAGGTTTGCAGAATGGACTGCAGATCAGTTCTATCGACCTTCAACCTGAAGTCAGCCGTGAGTTCTACGTCGAACTTCCGATTTCGATCGTTGCCTCGGGTTCCTATCACGACCTCGGGGCTTTCATCAGCGGCATGGCTGGTTTGCCACGCATCGTAACCCTGCATGATTTCACGATACGGGCGGCGCGCAGCGGTAACAGCACGTCGCTGGATCTGAGCATTACGGCCAAGACCTATCGCTACAAGGATGGGGAAGGCTGATGTCAGCCTGCCGCGCCCTTGTCCTTGTCGGCCTGGCCCTCTTCCTGGCGGGCTGCAGCAACCGGGATTTCACCGACCTCGACCAATACATGTCCGAAAAGCGCGCCCGGCCCGGCGGCATCATCGCCCCGATTCCCACGTTCAAGGCGTATGAGGCCTTTGCTTACAGCGCCACGCGGCTGCGCAGTCCCTTTGATCGACCCATCGAAGTCCGTGAGATTACGCAGTTGCAATCCATCTCGGCGATCCGGCCCGACGAGACTCGTGCCAAGGAGTTTCTCGAGCAATACACCTTCGACTCGCTGCAGATGGTCGGCACCCTGGAACGCAGTGGCGCTGACTGGGCCCTGATCCTGGATCCGGAAGGCGGCATCCACCGGGTCCAGCTGGGGAATTTCCTGGGGCGCAATCACGGCAAGATTGTCGAACTTGCGGACACCTACCTGGCGGTTGTGGAAATCGTCAGTGATGGTACCGACGACGGCTGGGTTGAGCGGCCTCGAACCATAGAACTGAGCGGCCTGTAAGTCGCTGCGGGTGAAACGTATGAACGGAACGCATACTCCCTTGGGCGCGGGGGTTCTCACGGATAGAACCTCGGACGCCGGGTCGGGCCTCGGGGCGCTGTCGGGTCGGATGCTCCTCGGCGTTGTGGCGCTTCTCTTCGGCACCCAGTTCTCAAGCCAGGCCTTCGCCGTGGCGGTTACGGATATCGAGTTCAGCTCGCGCCCGGGCAGCAAGTTCGAAGTACGCCTTGATTTTGATTCGGCGCCGCCTGAGGAACTGCAGGCGTACACCATCGAGCGACCCGCCCGCATTTCGATCGACTTCCCCGACACGACCTCGGAGCTGGAGCGAAAGCGTTACAGCCTGCCCTATGGCAACGCCACGGGTGTTTTGGTTCTCGAGTCGGGAGATCGCACTCGCCTGATTCTGAATCTCGTCCGTCTCGTGCCTTACGAAACCCGCGTCGACGGCAACAGCCTGTTCCTCACCGTGGGTCAGGATGCGGATGCGGAGTACTGGAAGCAGGGTACGGATCCCAACACGCTGCAGTCCGAAATTGAAGCGGTTGTCGATGTGCAGTCAGAAATCCAGGATCTTCAGTTTCAGCGTTCGCCGGAAGGCGAAGGCCGTCTCGTACTGCAGCTCAGCGACCCGTCCGTAGACGTCAACGTGTTCAGCGAGCGCGGCGACGTAAAGGTTGAATTCCTGGATACGAATATCCCCGAGCGCCTGTTGCGGCGCTACGACGTCACTGACTTTGCGACGCCTGTGAACACCGTGGAAGTGAACACGACGGAGCGCGGTACCTCGCTCACACTGGAAACGACCGGTGATTTCGACTATCTGGCCTATCAAGCGGATAACGAGTACGTCGTCAGCATCAAGCCGCTCAGCGCGAAAGAGGTAGAGGATCGGCTCGACGAGTTCACCTATGTAGGAGAGCGGATCTCGCTCAACTTCCAGGACATCGAAGTGCGCGCCGTCCTGCAGCTCATCGCCGATTTCACAGAGCTGAATCTGGTGGCCTCGGACACGGTATCCGGACGCATAACGCTACGCCTGAAAAACGTTCCCTGGGATCAGGCCCTCGAACTGGTGCTCAAGACCAAGGGCCTCGACAAGCGTCAGGTCGGTAACGTGCTACTGGTGGGCCCCGCCGCGGAAATTGCCGAGCGTGAGCGCCAGGAGATCGAAGCGAACAAGCAGATCGCCGAACTGGCGCCGCTGCGCAGCGAGTTCATTCGTATCCGCTATGCCAATGCGGCGGATATCGTGGGGCTGTTCAACGCGGGATCGGAAGCCGGCGGCAGTCTGATTTCCTCGCGGGGTTCAGTGATCGTCGAGCAGCGCACCAATTCGCTGATCGTAACCGAGACGGCCGCGAAGCTTGCCGAAATCCGTGAGCTTATCGATCTCGTCGACATTCCCATCCGCCAGGTCATGATCGAGTCGCGCATCGTGATCGCGCAGTCTGATCTCGATAAGGAACTCGGGATTCAGTGGGGCGGCGGCTATCTCGAGCCCGACGCGAACGGCAATGTTCTGTCCATCTCGGGGGATACGGCGAATGTCGTTGCTCTTAACAACTCGGTAATCGATGGCACTCCTCCCGACCTGACCTTCCCCGGTGCGCTCATGGTGGATCTCGGGGTGGGGACCTCTACCAGCGGTTTTGCCGTCGGCTTCACCTCCGACGACCTGTTTCTTACCGCTGAGTTGAACGCGCTCGAGTCCGCGGGGCAGGGCGAGGTGGTTTCCCAGCCCAAGGTCATCACGGGTGACAAGCAAACGGCGCTCATCAAATCGGGAACGGAAATTCCGTTCCAGCAGGCGGCGGCCAGTGGCGCCACGGCGGTGCAGTTCAAGGAGGCCGTGCTGCTGTTGAACGTGACGCCCAACATCACGCCCGATGATCGGATTCTCCTCGATCTCCTGATCACCCAGGACTCGATCGGTGATCTCGTGCCCTCGGGCCAGGGAGGATTTATCCCGGCGATCGACACCACGGAACTGACGACGCAAGTGCTGGTCGGCAATGGCGAAACCGTGGTCCTCGGCGGTGTGTTCCGCACGGAGAACCTGGAGACGATAAGCAAGGTGCCCTTCTTCGGCGACATTCCTTACGTCGGCAACCTGTTCAAGAACGAGTCTGTGCAGCGCGCCAAGACAGAGACGCTGATTTTCATCACGCCACGCATCCTTGCCGATACGCTTCTCGACTAATGCTTCGCGACTAACGTTTGTCGACTAGCGCTTCTCGACTAATGCTTCTCGACTGATGCTTCTCGAATAATGCTTCTCGACTGATGCTACTCGACTAATGCTTCGAGACTAGGAGTGCCGCCGCGGCAGCGGCTTATTATGCCCGCCTCAGAGCCCTACAGTCGCGTTTTCCTTGTCGGACCCATGGGGGCCGGCAAGACCACCATCGGTAAAATCATCGCTCGCTCCCTGCGGCTCGGCTTCGCCGACAGCGACCGGGAAATCGAACAGCGTACCGGCGCCGATATTCCCTGGATCTTCGATGTGGAAGGCGAAGCGGGATTCCGCGATCGTGAAGAGCAGGTCATCGAAGAGCTGACCCAAAGAGACGATACCGTGCTTGCGACCGGCGGCGGCGTGGTGATGCGGGAGGCCAATCGCAAAGCGCTCGCGGAGCGCGGCTTTGTCGTTTATCTCCACGCCACTCTCGATGAGCAGCTGCGGCGCACCCGGGGAGACAGGCATCGACCTCTCCTCGCTCGCGGAGATCCCGAAACGGTGCTTCGCGAGCTTATTGCCGTTCGCGAGCCTCTCTATCGCTCCATAGCCGACCTTGTGGTTGAGACGGACCGCAGCGGCCCCCGCGTTATTGCACGGCGTCTGTTGTCAAAGTTACCGTAGCGGCTCCAAAACTCTCAGAGCATACATGCCGACCCTGACTCTCGATCTCGGCGAGCGCAGCTATCCCATCTACATCGACGCCGGACTGCTCGATGACGGAGATCGCCTGCGCCGTCACCTCGCCGGCCGCGAGATTCTCATTGTGAGCAATGAGACCGTAGCCCCGCTGTATCTTGCTCGCCTGCGAGCGGCGCTTGGCGACGAGCTTCGCATCGCCGAGGTCATCCTCCCGGACGGAGAGCAGTACAAGACGCTCGCCGTGCTGGAGACGATCTTCGACGAGGCCCTGGAGCAGCGCCACAGCCGGCGCACGACAGTAATTGCCCTGGGAGGCGGAGTCGTCGGCGACATGGCCGGCTTTGCGGCGGCCTGCTATCAGCGCGGCGTTGCATTTGTGCAGATTCCCACCACCCTGCTGGCGCAGGTCGACTCCAGCGTTGGCGGCAAAACGGCGGTAAATCATCCCCTGGGCAAGAACATGATCGGCGCCTTCTACCAGCCGCAGGCCGTAATCATTGATACAGACGTGCTGGCAACGCTGCCCGATCGCGAGTACGCCGCGGGTCTGGCCGAAGTCATCAAGTACGGCTTGATCTGCGATCGGGAGTTCTATGACTGGCTGCTCAGGGAGCGCGAAGCGCTGCGCCGACGCGATCCGGGCACCCTGGCAATCGCGATTGAACGAAGCTGCGCGGCGAAAGCGGGGGTGGTGGCCGCGGATGAGCGTGAGGGCGGTGTGCGCGCGATCCTCAACCTGGGCCACACCTTTGGCCACGCCATCGAAGCCGCCCAGGGTTATGGCCGCTGGCTGCACGGCGAGGCGGTGGCTGCGGGCATGCTCCTCGCGGCGCGCCTTTCCCGGCAGCGAGGCTGGTTGCCCGACGAGCAGGTGAGTGAGCTCGCCGCCTGGTTGTCGTTTCAGGGTCTGCCAGTGGAGCCGCCGCCGATGGCGCTCGCGCTCTGGCTCGATCACATGGGCCGCGACAAGAAGGTGGTGGACGGTCGCCTGCGGCTCGTGCTGCTGCGAGCCATTGGTCGGGCCTGCATCGTCGACGACGCGACGGAAAGCGAGCTGGGCACGCTGCTTTCCGTCGAGGAGAAGGCCTGAGGGCTTTTCTTGAGCACTCCCCGGTGGGGGTACTCGGGTCGGTTTGTTCGCCCATGACCATCGTGTACACTTTCCAGCCCTTCACCGCGCGGCTCTGGATGGCGGTCCTTGTTAACGCCGACGTTGCAGTCCGAAATTCGCGGTCTGGGGAATTGCCAAAGGCGGCTCGTGCCGCACCGGCTTTCATGCCAGGGCATCCGATGGATGCCAGGTAAATGCAGCGAGGCAGCCGCTTACACACGCAGCTGATCCTTCTCAAGAAAAGCCGTTTCCTGCCTACCTGCGCCGTACCCGGGCGCGTAGGGCTCGAGACAGGCGCTACGAGGTAACGCGCCGCGCAGGCGCCAGGTGTGCGTCAACGCCGTCGCATACGGCCCGAAGATCGCGATAACGCGCGCGTCTAACTGGCGCGACCTGAGTCGATCTATCGAGTAAAAGCGCCAATCCGCGCTCATTTGACCTAAAATTCGCCGAATGCCAATTGCGCGAGCGAGTCTGGCAGGGCACAGCCCGGCGCCAAGAAAAGAGGAAACACACCGGAGCATGAGCGCAGGTCTGTACACACCCGATGACGTCCGCGACAACTGTGGCTTCGGCCTCATCGCGCACATGTCCGGGGATGCCAGCCACCGTCTCTTGCAGGTAGCGATTGAGTCCCTCACATGCATGACGCATCGCGGCGGTATCGCCGCTGACGGTCGTACCGGGGACGGCTGCGGGCTGCTTATGCAAATGCCCGAAGCCTTCATGCGCGGGCTTGCGGAAGAACACTTCGGCGCCACGGAGCTCGGGCGTCTGGCCGTCGGACAGATCTTCCTGAGCCAGGATGAAGAACGCGCCGCAGCCGGCCGCCGCGCCCTCGAGGAAGCCGTGGGCGCGCGTGGTCTCAAGGTGCTGGGTTGGCGAACGGTCCCGGTCAGCGTCGACGTCTGCGGCGACATCGCTCTCAACGCCCTGCCGTGTATCGAACAGCTCTTCATCGACGGCGGAGCGTCGACCCCCGAGGAACTGTCCTCAGCGCTGTTTGTGGTGCGGCGCATGGCCGAGATCGACCGGCAGGAAGATCCCGACTTCTATATCTGCAGCCTGTCGGCCCGGGTGATTTCCTACAAAGGCCTGGTCATGCCCGTGGATCTGCCGCGCTTTTACGCGGACCTGTCCGACGAGCGCCTTAAAACGGCTATCTGCGTTTTTCACCAGCGCTTCTCGACCAACACCATGCCGCGCTGGCCCCTGGCCCAGCCGTTTCGCCTGCTCGCTCACAACGGCGAGATCAATACCATCGAGGGCAACCGGAACTGGGCCGAGGCGCGCACGGCGCTGTTTGAAAACGAGCGCCTCCCGGACCTCGCTGCCATCGCGCCGCTGGTCAATCGCAGCGGCTCGGATTCGTCCAGCCTGGACAACATGCTCGATGTGCTGCTGACCGGCGGCATCGAAATGCCGCGCGCCCTGCGCATGCTGATTCCGCCGGCCTGGCAGAACATCGAGTCCATTGACCCGGATCTCAAGGCGTTCTACGAATACCACTCCATGCACATGGAGCCCTGGGACGGACCCGCGGGGATCGTGCTCACGGACGGCCGCTATGCCTGCTGTCTCCTCGACCGCAACGGTCTGCGCCCGGCGCGCTGGGTGCGGACCGCGGATGGCTTCATCACCCTCGCATCGGAAGTGGGCACGCACGGCTACCGCAATGAAGACGTGGTCGCGAAGGGACGCGTTGGCCCCGGACAGTTGCTGGTGATCGATACACACACCGGTGAGATGCTGCAGTCGAACGAAATCGATCAGCGGCTCAAGGCTGCGCATCCCTACAAGCGCTGGCTCAAGGAAAACTCGCAGCGCATCGTCGGCAGCTTCGACGGCGAAGTGACCTCGCCGACGGTCGACGCTGCGGATCTGCCCGCCTATATGAAAATGTTCCAGGTCAGCTTCGAGGAGCGCGACCAGGTCCTGCGGCCCCTCGCGGAATCGGGCAACGAGGCCGTGGGCTCCATGGGCGACGACACGCCCATGGCGGTGCTCTCCCTGAAGCAGCGCTCGCTCTATGACTTCTTTCGGCAGAAGTTCGCACAAGTCACCAATCCGCCGATCGACCCGCTGCGCGAGGCGATCGTGATGTCCCTGGAGACCGACCTCGGCGTTGAGCGCAATCTCTTCTATCTCGGCCCGGAACACGCGGATCGCGTGATCCTGAGCTCGCCAGTGCTGTCGCAGGGCAAGTTCAACGCCCTGCTCAATCTAGACCGGCCGGGTTTCCAGGTGGCGGACCTGGACGCGAGCTATGACCCCGCCGAGGGAGACCTGCGCAGTGCGCTGGAGGCGCTGACCTCCGAGGCCGAAGCGTCCGTGCGCGAGGGCAACACGATCCTGGTGATTTCCGACCGGCGCATCGAAGATGGGCGCCTGCCGATCCACAGCCTGCTCGCCACGGGAGCGGTGCATCACCACCTGATTGCCCAGGGCCTGCGCTGCGACGCCAACCTGATCATCGAGACCGCGAGCGCCCGGGATTCGCACCAGGTGGCCTGCCTGATCGGCTTCGGCGCCACGGCGGTCTATCCCTATCTGTCCTACTCGGTGCTGGAAGATCTGCTGCGCAGCGGCGAACTGCTCGGGGATCCGATTGCCTGCTTCAAGAACTATCGTCGCGGCCTCAACAAGGGCCTGCTGAAGATCATGTCGAAGATGGGCATCTCCGCCGTTAGCTCTTATCGCGGTGCGCAGCTCTTCGAGGCGGTCGGTCTCGCCAGCGAGGTGGTGGACGTGGCGTTCTGCGGCGTTGCGAGCCGCATCGAAGGCGCGCGCTTCGTCGACCTCCAGGAAGATCAGGAGCGCCTGGGGCGCCTGGCCCGCCTGCCGCGCAAGAACATCAGCCAGGGCGGTCTCCTGAAGTATGTGCACGGGGAGGAGTACCACGCCTTCAACCCGGATGTGGTGATGACCCTGCAGCAGGCGGTAAGCAGCGGCGCCTACGCCGACTACCAGCGCTACGCGACCCTGGTCAACGAACGCCCCGTCGCCTCCTTGCGGGATCTGCTGACGCCGGTCAGCAGCACGGGTCCCATACCCATTGAGGAAGTCGAGCCGGCCGAGGCCATCCTGCGCCGCTTCGACTCGGCGGGCATGTCCCTGGGCGCCCTGAGCCCCGAGGCTCATGAGGCCCTCGCGGCGGCCATGAATCGCGTGGGCGCGCGGTCGAATTCCGGGGAAGGCGGTGAGGACCCGGCGCGCTTCGGCACCGAGCGTGTCTCCAAGATAAAGCAGATTGCCTCGGGCCGCTTCGGCGTAACGCCGCACTACCTCGTGAACGCCGAGGTGCTGCAGATCAAGGTAGCCCAGGGCGCCAAGCCCGGTGAAGGGGGCCAGCTGCCCGGCGGCAAGGTGAATGCACTCATCGCTCGGCTGCGCCATTCCGTGCCCGGCGTGACCCTGATTTCTCCGCCGCCGCACCACGATATCTATTCCATCGAAGATCTCGCGCAGCTCATCTTCGATCTCAAGCAGGTGAACCCGCACGCGCTGGTCTCCGTGAAGCTCGTCTCCGAACCCGGGGTGGGCACGATCGCGGCCGGCGTGGCGAAAGCCTATGCGGATCTCATCACCATCAGCGGCTACGACGGTGGAACGGCGGCCAGTCCGCTCACCTCGATCCGCTATGCCGGATCGCCCTGGGAGTTAGGCCTCGCGGAGGTGCAGCAGACCCTGCGCGGCAACGGACTGCGCGGCAACATCCGGCTGCAGGCCGACGGCGGCATGAAGACGGGCCTGGATGTCATCAAGGCCGCAATCCTCGGCGCCGAGAGTTTCGGCTTTGGGACGGCGCCCATGGTGGCGCTGGGTTGCAAATACCTGCGCATCTGCCACCTGAACAACTGCGCGACCGGCGTAGCGACGCAGAACAAGCGCCTGCGCGACAACCACTTTGACGGCACCGTTGAGAAGGTTGTGAACTTTTTCAGCTTCGTCGCCGAGGAAACGCGTGAATGGCTGGCCCGGCTTGGCCTGCGCTCGATTGAAGAACTCATCGGCCGTACCGATCTCCTGCATCGCCTGCCCGGAGACACGGCCCGGCAGCGCTCGCTTGATCTCGCGCCTATCCTGCACAAGGACGCCGAAGCCGAGGGGCAGCCGGAGTATTGCCAGGTGGCCTCGAACGACCCCTTTGATCGCGGCGAAAAGGCGGAAGCCATGGTCTCGGCCACGCTGGCTACGATCAAGGCGGGCGGCGGCGGCGAGTTTGCCTTCCAGGTCACCAACTGCGATCGCTCCATCGGCGCACGCCTGTCCGGCGAGATCGCCCGCCGCCACGGCAACCTGGGCATGGAGGCCGATCCCATCGTGCTGCGCTTGAAAGGCACCGCGGGGCAGAGCTTCGGCGTGTGGAATGCCGGCGGCCTGCACATGTACCTCGAAGGCGACAGCAACGATTACGTGGGCAAGGGCATGGCGGGCGGCAAGCTGGTGATCTACCCGCCGGCGGATAGCCGCTACGAATCGCAGGAAGCGGTCATCATGGGCAACACCTGCCTATACGGTGCAACCGGTGGCCAGCTCTACGCCGCGGGTATCGCCGGCGAGCGCTTCGCGGTACGCAACTCCGGCGCTCACGCGGTAGTCGAGGGAGCCGGTGACCACTGCTGTGAATACATGACCGGCGGCTGCGTCACCGTCCTTGGCGATACGGGCGTGAACTTCGGCGCTGGCATGACCGGCGGTTTCGCCTATGTTCTGGATCAGCAGCGCGGCTTTATCGACCGCTACAACAGCGAGCTCGTCGAGATTCACCGCGTAAGCTCTGAATATATGGAAGCTCACCGTACACACCTGCGCAGCATCATTGCCCAGCACGTCGATGAGACCGGCTCGGCCTGGGGTGCGGAAATCCACGACAATTTCGAGGACTACGTGGGCAAGTTCTGGTTGGTCAAACCCAAGGCCGCCGACCTGCAGCAGCTTCTGAGCCGTCTGCGGGATACGGACTGAGACCGATGCCCTGAAGGGTCCTCGCGCGCATCGGGAGCAGGACGCCAAGCGTCTTGAGCCCGCTGCGCGCCAACACCCCCGCGGGGGCGGAGAACGAGTATGAGCGGACGCGTACAAAACAACTTCCAGTTCATTGAAGTCGATCGGGCCGATCCCGACAAGAAACGCATGACGGCGCGGAAAACGGAGTACGTGGAGATCTACGACCCGTTTACCAAGGCGCAGGTCGAGGAGCAGAGCGAGCGCTGCCTCGAATGCGGGAATCCCTACTGCGAGTGGAAGTGTCCGGTCCACAACTTCATCCCGAACTGGCTGAAGCTCGTCGCCGAGGGCAATCTCTTCGAAGCGGCTGAACTCAGCCACAAGACCAATACCCTTCCTGAAGTCTGTGGTCGCGTCTGTCCGCAGGACCGTCTGTGCGAAGGCGCCTGCACCCTCAACGAAGGTTTCGGCGCGGTCACCATTGGCTCGGCGGAGAAGTACATCACCGACACGGCCCTGGCCATGGGCTGGCGACCGGATCTGTCCGAGGTGGTGCCCACGGGGAAACGCGTCGCAATTATCGGGGCCGGGCCGGCGGGCCTTGGCTGTGCCGACGTGCTGGTGCGGGCGGGCGTGAAGCCCGTGATCTTTGACCGCTATCCGGAGATTGGCGGCCTGCTGACCTT
The DNA here is from genome assembly GCA_038748515.1 of Pseudomonadota bacterium. Classification (GTDB taxonomy): domain Bacteria; phylum Pseudomonadota; class Gammaproteobacteria; order Pseudomonadales; family Halieaceae; genus Congregibacter. The sequence continues at coordinate 167,914 of JBCDIW010000001.1, read as the reverse complement.
TGGCATACCCGAGTTCAAGCTCGAAAAGCAGGTGATGATGCGTCGCCGCGAAATCTTCACCGACATGGGCATGGAGTTTCGCCTCAACACCGAAGTCGGCCGTGATGTGACCATGGATGCGCTCCTTGAGGAGTACGACGCCGTGTTTCTCGGGATGGGCACCTACACCCCCATGGAAGGCGGCTTCCCCGGAGAGAATCTGCCCGGGGTGCACAAGGCCCTTGAGTTTCTTATCGGCAACGTCAATCACAACCTCGGCTTCGAGCAGCCGCCCGAGGCCTACGTGAACCTGAAGGGCAAGCGCGTGGTTGTGCTCGGCGGTGGCGATACGGCCATGGACTGCGTGCGCACGGCGGTGCGACAGCAGGCCGAGCACGTCACCTGCGCCTACCGGCGCGACGAGCTGAACATGCCCGGCTCGCGCCGCGAGGTCGCCAATGCGCGCGAGGAAGGCGTCGAGTTTCTCTTCAATCGCCAGCCCATCGAAGTGGTGGAGTACTTCGGCGAGGCCTGTGGGGTGAAAACCGTGGAAACGCGCCTGGGCGAGCCGGGGCCCGACGGTCGCCGTCGTCCCGAGCCGGTGCCGGGAAGCGAGGAGGTGCTCGAGGCCGACGCGGTGATCATTGCCTTCGGTTTTCAGCCAAGCCCCGCGGCCTGGTTCGAGACGGCGCAGGTCGAGGTCAATAGCTGGGGCGGCGTGGTCGCCGAAGAGCACCAGGAATACAAGTTCCAGACCACCAACCCCAAGGTGTTCGCCGGCGGCGATATGGTCCGCGGTTCCGACCTCGTGGTGACGGCCATCTGGGAAGGTCGCCAGGCCGGTGAAGGCATTCTCGACTATCTCGAAGTCTGAGTCCGCACGATTCACGGACCAGGTCCGGACACACGCTCAATCCTTGCCTCTGACCCGGAAATTTCCGGCCACCGGATGCGGTCACCGTTTGCACCTTCAAGTCAGACTTGTCTGCACGGGTCGATAGCAGCACAAAACGTAACTCTCGGAGCGTACGGGCGCTTTCATCGGGCAAGCCCGTTGCTCTTTGTGCTCACGTCGTCGCGCGCTCGGGTCCCCTACCCCGGCATGTAGGTCCTGGCCCTCTCGGCGGCGGACGTTGTCTTCCCATCGACGAAGGAAGTAGCCCACGTCATGGCAAAGCCCGCGTCGCTGGGCGACAATCGGCGCGCATTCCGGGGTCGTAGCGCCCCGCTCGCAGTAATCCGGCCTGCCAATGCCGGCTGGGGCCGCTCGCCCCGGGGGACTAAGGAACAATAAATGACCGAGCTCAAGAACGATCGCTTCCTGCGCGCGCTGCTGCGCCAGCCCGTGGACCGCACGCCGCTTTGGATGATGCGCCAGGCGGGTCGCTATCTTCCCGAATACCGCGCTACCCGCCAGGAAGCCGGGTCCTTTCTCGACCTGTGTAAGAACGCCGAACTCGCCTGCGAGGTGACGCTCCAGCCCCTGCGCCGCTACCCCATGGATGCCGCGATCCTCTTCTCCGATATCCTTACGGTCCCGGACGCCCTGGGCCTGGGCCTGTATTTCGAGACCGGCGAAGGCCCCCGCTTTCGCAAGACCGTGCGCAGCGCGTCCGATGTTGCGGGCCTCAACAAGATCAAGGCCGACGACGATCTGTCCTACGTGATGAACGCCGTGCGCACGATACGCAGTGCGCTTGGCGGCAGCGTTCCGCTCATTGGTTTCTCCGGCTCACCCTGGACTCTGGCGACCTACATGGTCGAGGGCGGTTCCTCGAAGGATTTTGCCAACGTCAAAACCATGGCCTATGACCAGCCCGAGGTTATGCACGAACTGCTCACGGTGCTGGCGGACGCCGTGGCCGACTATCTCACGGCGCAGGTGGAAGCCGGCGCGCAGGCGGTACAGATTTTCGACACCTGGGGTGGCAGCCTGAGCGCGGCGGCCTACAAGGAGTTTTCCCTCAAGTACATGCAGCGCATCGTGGCGCGACTGCCGCGGGAGAGCGAAGGACGGCCGCTGCCGGTGATTGTGTTTACCAAGGGCGGCGGACAGTGGTTGAACACGATCGCCGACTGCGGCGCGCATGCGGTGGGTATCGACTGGACGACGGATATCTCCACGGCGCGCCAGGTGGCCGGCGACCGCGTCGCGCTCCAGGGCAATATGGATCCCATGATGCTGTTCGCGTCACCAGAGCGCATCCGCGAAGAAGTCGCTTCTATACTCGCCGGCTTCGGCCACGGTAGCGGGCACGTATTCAACCTGGGTCACGGCATCACCCCTGGCGTCAATCCGGACCACGTGACTGCCTTCGTCGACGCCGTGACCGAGCTGTCCCCGCAGTATCACCGGGACTAGCAAACATCTGTATGCCTCCCGCATGACACGCAGCGACAGCGCGGACTTGCGGTTTGACAGCGATGGCTTGTGGCGGTCTGAGCCATCGATCTTTTCTCGGGCTTCGTGGCGCCAGTCACGATCCCGGGATCGCCGTCATCGGTGACAGTCCCTGCGTCGCAAGATCTGTCGCCCCCCGCGCTTTTGCCGGCGCGTGGCCGCCTTGAGCGGGCCGTGCAAGAGTGGACCTTTCGCCGGCGCCAGGCCTTGGCGCTGGGACGCGCCGCCCTTGGTGGAGGACACAAGCCGACGCCTCTGCTGATCTTAACGACCTCGCGCAGCGGCAGTACCTGGCTCACGGAGCTGCTCTTTGGCATAAACCAGTGCGGGCCGCTGCCGGAGCACCTGCGACCGGAGCACTTCGAATATGCGCTTCGCGCCGCCGATGGCGGCGGGGTATTGAGCAATTGGATACGGGAGGCCGCGGCGCTGGTCCGCAGCGGGCGCCACGGTGGCTCAAAGCTCATCTGGGATTATTTTCCGGACCTCTTCGCTGGCGGCGATTTCGCCGTCTGTCGTTCAGCGCTTGCGCCGCTGCTCGATCTCGCGCCGGTCTGCGTGCGCCTGCGCCGGAAGGATCTCGTGGCCCAGGCGGTCTCACGCTATCGGTCCTCGCTCACGGGCGTCTATCACCGTTCGCGACATACCGGGCCGTCGCCGTCCGGGTCGCCGGGTTTGGAGGCCGGTGAGGCCCTGGCCCCGGTGAGCCTCGCCTACGATGCCGGAGCGGTCGCCCACCACGAAGACATTCTGCGTCGCGGCGAGGCCCATCTTGATGCGACGCTCACCGGCCTCGGCCTCTCCGTGCACGAAGTACTCTACGAAGAGCTCGTGGCAGAGCCCCGCGACGTGCTGTTGCCCCTTGCCGAGATCCTGCGCCCGGATCTGGGGCCGGGTGGGCGATCACGGCGCGTCGATCGGGCGCTGCAGCGAGCCCTGATCCAGAAGTCCCGTGATACGGAGCAGGACGAATGGCAGCGGCGCTACCGGTCGGAGCGGAGCCTGTAATGCGCGGCATTCCCTTCTATGCCGCCGTCGCCGTTTTTTCTGTGACCGTGACAAGTTGCGACCAACGCGACGAGTTCGTCCATCGCCCCGTTCAGGTCGTGGCAAAAGACCTTCTCCTCACCGGTGTGCCGGCCTGGTCGGCGCTCACCGCCGATCTCGATGGCGACGGCGTGGAGGAGCTCGTCCTTGCCGGACACCGCGGTGTCGAACGGCCCGGCTACTGTCGCCTTGACGGCCAGGCCCCCTGCCCATGGCATCCCTTCCTGGACCACGCTGCGGACCGGCACGACTGCGCCGCCGCCGATATCGACGCGGACGGCGACATCGATTTTTACTGCACCGCCGGCGCCGTGCGCGGAGCGGGCAGGGGTCCCAACGAAGCCTGGCTCCAGGTGAGCCCCCTGCGTTTTGAAAAAAGCCCCGATGCCCTCGGCGCCAGCGAAGACAGCAGCCGCGGCCGCCTGGCGGCGTTTCTGGATTTCAATGGTGATGCCTGGCCAGACCTGGTGAGCACCGCCTGGGGTCCGCGCAGTGACGGCGCCGACAACAGAAGCAAGCTGTGGCTCAACCGCGAGGGCCGCTTCAAACCCACCGATGCCACCCTGCCGCCGTCGTTCGGTTCCCGCTGCCTCGGCATCGCCGACGTCAATCGCGACGGTCTCGAGGACATCATCGGCTGCGCCGGCCAGGCCGGACTGCTGGTGCTGCTGAATCGGAACGGCTCGGAGCTGGAGCCGGTGGCGATAGGCGTCAAAGAAGACTGGTACTGGGACGCGCAGTACCTGCCGGGCGCGCCGGATCAACCGTCAATTCTGGTCAGCACCGTCGGCCGGCGGGGCGACATGTTCATCGAAATCACCCAGCTCAATTCAGCACTCGAAGCCGAAAGCCGGCAACGAATCCCCTGTCGCCGGAACGACTTTGATGACGATCGCGAAATCTACTGCGGACGCGTACTTCTCCACGACGCCGACGGTGACGGCCACACCGACATCCTCGTATCCCGCCACCACGGCTGGCGCCACGAAGTAGTCCTCGCCGACGCCCCCGACCTCCTAATCTTCGGCCCCCAGTTCAGCGAGTTCAGCCTGCTGCCCGCGACGCAACACGGCGCCGGAGAACGCCTCATCGCCACCGAGATGGGAGTCCTGCAGATCAACGCCGGCAAGAGCTGGCCCGGCTCAGTCTCTCTCCTCGAAATTGAAAAGCCGGCGCCGCGCAGGCCTTAGGCAGGGATGCGTCTACCTAAGTCAGCGTAAGTTTGTTTCATTCTCGATAGCGGATCCGAAGGCACTGAGCAGGCATCCGGGTGGAGTGGGGCCTGCACGGGCACCGAGCGCGGGACGCGTCTACAAAAGCCTAAGTCAGCGTGAGTTTGTTTCATTCTCGATAGCGGATCCGAAGGCACTGAGCAGGCATCCGGGTGGAGTAGGCCCTGCACGGGCACCAAGCGCGGGACGCGTTTACCTAAGCCTAAGTCAGTGTGAGCTTAGTTCGTTCTCGACAGAGGATCCGAAGGCACTGAGCAGGCATCCGGGTGGAGTAGGGCCTGCACGGGCACCGAGCGCCAGGGATGACGCTCGATGAGCCTGGCCATGGATGGCCGCTTTTTGGCGTCCCGTGCAGGCCCTACTCCGCCCGGGTGCCGGGATGCCACCGCATCTGCGGGGAAAGGACTCAAAAATTAAAGCACGTGAGAAGACGGTCTCAACAATCCTCACATGGCCAACAATGATCCATATCCAAAGCCGGCGTATCCGTAGCCGGCCGACCGACAATCTTCGCCGGCACCCCCGCCACCGTCGTATGCGGCGGCACCGGTTCCAGCACCACACTGCCCGCCCCGACCTTGGCACCCTGGCCCACCAGGATGTTGCCGAGAATTTTTGCACCGGCGCTGATCAACACGCCATCGCAAATCTTCGGATGACGATCACCGTCCTCTTTCCCCGTACCGCCGAGGGTCACGGACTGCAGGATCGACACGTTGTCGCCCACCCGCGCCGTCTCACCAATCACGAGACCCGTAGCGTGGTCGAGAAGGAGACCCTTGCCGATGCGTGCCGCCGGATGGATGTCGACACCAAACTTCGTGCTCACGCGGTTCTGGAAGAACAGCGCCAGGGATTGGCGCCCGGCGTTCCACAGCCAGTGCGCAACGCGGTGCGCCTGCAGAGCGTGAAAACCTTTGTAATACAGGAACGGGATGTACAGCTCGTGCGTGGCCGAGTCGCGGTCAAGGACCGCGAGGAGGTCGGCGCGGACAGCGTCAAGAATCGAGTCATCCGCTTCAAAAGCTTCCAGCATGACCTCGCGCAGGAGCAGGGACGAAGCCGCCGGGCTGTCGAGCTGGTTGGCGAGGTGGAAGCTCAGAGAGCGCTCCATGCGATCGTGATTGAGAATCGTGGCATGGAGATAGCTGGCGAGCATGGGTTCGTCGGCGGCATGGCCGCGCGTTTCCTCGCAGATGCGTTGCCAGATGGGGTCGTCTACTTCAGGCAACATGGCAATGGTCCTTCACCTTCCACTGTGTCGTCAGAGTAGCGGATCGACACCGATAATTCATGCACATGCATCGTTTTTTCTCACTGGGCCCTCGTCTGCGTCGTCCGACATCCGCGCGGTGAGTTGCCAGAGCGTGTGCCCGCTGGCGGCATACTTTTCTTCGAAGCGCGTGCTTTGCTCTGCGCCAGCGGCTACAACGGCTATGCGCGAGGGAACGCCGAGCAGGTGCAGCGCCATGCCAAATTCTTCTACATAGACCTGCCAGTTGCTGCGCAGTTCCAGCCCGCCGCCGAGCTGTGGGAGCAGGGCGAATGCGGGATGCCCATGCACGCGGTGCCGCAGCTGGGCTGCCTTCGGCCAGGGGTTCGGATACAGCAGATAGTGCTGTGCAAGCGTCTCGCGTCGCTCGACCAAATGGCGCCAGACCGCCTCGCAGTGCGCCCGAAGAAGCAATGCGTTGTCTGGGATCGGCTCGGCTTTGCTCAGCCGATGTGCCGACTGGTCGACGCCAAGCACCAGTGATCCGGGATGCCGCCGCGCCAGCATCGCTGTGCTCAGCCCGGTGCCACAGAAGGAGTCGAGAATGACCGGACCCTCATGCGCGACGAGCGCAGCGTCGATCCGCGCCAGCGCGGCAAGATCGACGTCCTGCGGCGGTTTGCGCCACGGCGCCCGCGCCTGACGCCGGACGCGCCGCGCGAGCCCGGGGTGCGGACCGCGCTGCGAACTGCTGACTTGTCGTGACGGCGTGTGCAAAGCTTGCTTCCCTGGTGCTAGGAGCCGGACCAGGTGCATCCGCACCTCGAGGCGCGATGGCGGGAGGTCCCTGCGGGCGATGGTACGGTTCGCAGTGCCGGGGCCGCAAAGCCCGGGAGAGTCCAAGGAACAGCGACAGGGCAAGCATGCGAGACGATCTGCGTCCTTACTGGGTCAAAAAAGCCTATCTGTACTGGCGGCGCTGGTACGTCGACTATTTTCTGCGACCCGAGTGCGCGTCCCTGGGCGCTCACTGCACGTTCATGAAACCGCGCTTCGTCATTATCTCGGGCCCCGGTATCCATATTGGCGATTGTTTTACCGCGGTCGCCGAACCCATGCACCGCGTCGAGATCGGTGTCTGGGGTCGCGAAGCCGGAGCGGGCACGATTCGCATTGGTCGCTGCGTGCTCATGAGCCCCGGCTCCCGGATAAGTGCGTCCGACGAGGTCGTTATCGGCGACGGCGTGATGATGGCGAACGGCACCTATATCACTGATTCGGACTGGCACACGGTCTACGACCGTACGCGTCGCAGCGACGCCGTGACGCCCGTGCACATTGGCAACAATGTCTGGCTCGGGGACCACGCCACGGTGCTCAAGGGCGTCACCATCGGCGAGAATAGCGTTGTCGCGGCGCGCTCCGTGGTGACCCGCGACGTGCCGGCAAACGTGATCGTCGCGGGGAACCCGGCGCGGGTGGTCCGGGATCTCGATGCCGAACGGGAGATGGTCACCCGCCTCGACTATTTTGCCGACCCCGCGGGACAGGCCGCCTTCTTCGACGCCGTGGATCGCGAAGTGCTCGCGCAGAACAGCTTTTGGCGCTGGGCCCTGAGCCTCGTCTATCCACGAGCGCGTTCCTGAAGGGCCGCAGTCCCGGAGGGCTCTGCGAGGTCTCCGTCGACTCAGAGCAGGCGCAGCGGCGGTTCCTGCAGCCGCGCAAACTGCTCGCGTAGCTCGAGGATATGGTCGGACCAGAAACGCGGTCCGGCGAACCAGGGAAAGGCCCGGGGAAAGGCCGGATCGTCCCAGCGCCGCGCCAGCCACGCGGCGTGGCGGATGATGCGCAGGGTCCGAAGGGCCTCAATCCAGCGCAGCTCGCGGGCGCTGAAGCTGTAAAACTCTTCGTAGCCGGCCATGAGTTCACAGAGCTGCAGCTCCTGCTCGTGGCGCTCTCCGGAAAGAAACATCCATAGATCCTGTACCGCCGGCGCCGTTAGGCAATCGTCCAGGTCCACAAAGTGGGCGGTGTCGTCACGCCACAGGGTATTGCCGCCATGACAGTCGCCGTGGACCCGGATGCGCTCCCCGCCATCGATCTCTTCGAGCAGGGGTGCCAGCGCCTTATCGAGATCGTCGAGCAGGCTGAGATAGGCGTCGGTGAGATCGTCGGGGACAAAGGCGCCGGGGAGACGCTCGCGGCTGTCTGCGATGATCGTCGCTCCGTCCAGCGCGAGGCGGTAGCGAAACGGCCGGGCGGCGCCGATGGCGTGCATGCGGCCGAGAGTACGGCCAAGCACCAGGAGGTTGTCCGGGTTGTCGAAATCTGGAGCCCGACCGCCGCGCCGGGGAAACAGCGCATAGAGAAGCCCGGCATGGTGATGAATCGTATCGCTTCCGCGCCCGTCAGCATCGCCGCGCAGCGGCGCCACCACCGGCAGCTCGGCATCGGCGAGCTCCTGGCTGAAGCTGTGCTCTTCGGCGATCTGTTCCTCGCTCCAGCGCTCGGGCCGGTAGAACTTTACGATCACGGGTTCGGCGTCCTCAATGCCCACCTGATACACGCGATTCTCGTAGCTGTTCAGCGCGAGCAGGCGTGCATCGCTGCGGAAGCCGGCGGCTTCCACAGCCTCGATGACCGTGTCTGGCGTGAGTACGTCAAAGGGGTGGGCGTTCACCGGGTCTCGCTCTCCTGCAGCAACGCGCTGCTTTTGATCTGGGCGTACAGCGAGTCACCGACGGCGAGACCCAGTTCATCGCGGGAGCGTCGCGTGATGCGCGCCAACAGATACTGCTTGTGCAGACGCAGGCGGAGCAGGCAATGGGCCGGCCCCGCGTCCTGCGTGCTCTCGAGGGTCGCCGGGATGATATTGAGAATGCTGGTATCTCGCGGCATTTCCCGGCACACGCTGACGTCCCGGGCGGGAATCCGCAGGCGCCGCGGTCGCCGGGCCGCGGATCCGGGAATCCACAGCCGCTCTCCGTCGACCGTTACCGAGCAGAGTCCGTAGCGGGCGTCGTCCCGCGCGTCACTGACTTCGATGATCGCGGCGGCCGCTTCGTCTTCCGCAAGACCGCTGTCCAGACGCCCGCTGAGTTCGAAGAGACTGCCCTGGCTGATGATCTTCCCCTGTTCCATGATCACGAGATGATCGGCGATAGCCTGCACCTCCTCCAGCTGGTGGCTGACGAACAGCATGGGAAGCTCCAGCTCGCGCTGGATGGTTACCAGGCTGGCAAGGCAGGCGTTGGCGGCTCGCCGATCCAGGCCGCTGAGCGGTTCGTCGAGAAGGAGGAGGCGCGGATAGCTCAGGAGCGCTCGGCCGATTGCGACGCGCTGCTGCTCTCCCCCAGACAGCGTCGTGGGTTCACGGCTCAGCAGGGCGTCGAGTTCGAGGAGTTCACACACGAGCCCTCGCGTGGGTCCTCCGGGCCGGGCCCGGCGGATCGCGAAGTCGAGGTTCCCGCCCACGCTGAGGTGCGGAAAGAGACTCGGGTCCTGCGACACGTAGGCCAGGCCGCGCTGCCAGGGGGGCAGCCAGCTGTTCTCGTTCTGCCAGCATTCACCGTTCATGGCCACACGACCGCCCCTGAGTTCGCGCCGCAGCCCGGCAATACAATCAAGGACCGTACTCTTGCCGCTGCCGCTCGGACCGAAGAGCGCCGTGACGCCGGACAGGGCCAGCTCCAGGTCCAGGTCGAGACGCAGACCCTCGGGGTAGGCGTGCTGCAGTTGCACCCTGAGTACCCCAGCTTCGGCGCCTGGGTTCATCGACTGATGCGCCAGCCGCCGCCGCGGTACAAAGCGAACAGAAGCAGCGCGGAGAACAGAACCAGACCCAACGCCAGGCGATGCGCGCTGGCGTAGTCCATGGCCTCGACATGGTCATAGAGCGCGATGGAGAGCACCTGCGTTTCGCCCGGAATATTGCCGCCGATCATCAGCACTACGCCGAACTCGCCAATGGTGTGAGCGAAGCCGAGGGCCGCCGCGACCACAAAGCTGCGCCGGGTCAGCGGCATTACGACGGAGAAAAATTGATCGCGACGGTTCGCGCCCAGGGTCGCGGCTACCCGCAGAACTGATGGCGGAACAGCCCGGAAGGCCTGCTGTAGCGGCTGCACGACGAAGGGAAGGGAGTACAGCACCGAGCCAATCACAAGAGCCGAAAAGCTGAAGGCAAGCTGCGATCCAGTTAGCGCCTGCCACAGCCGCCCTGGCGGGGAGGACGGCGCGAGTGCGATGAGCAGGTAAAAACCGAGGACGGTCGGTGGCAACACCAGCGGCAAGGCAACCAGCGCTTCGATGAGCGCGGCCAGGTTGCCCCGCCGGCGGGACAGCCACCAGGCCAGGGGCGTTCCGATGAGCATGAGCAGCACGCAGCTCACGGCCGCCAGCCGCAGCGTCAGCCACAGGGCCTGCGCTTCGGCGGTGCTCACGGGCACACCTCGTAGCCCAGGGTCTCCAGCGTTTCCCGGCCCCTGGTCGTGCCCAGAAAACTCAGGAAGCGCTCAGCGTGCTTACCCCGGCGACCGGCGCTGAGTACGAGCGCGTACTGATCGATCGGTGGATGCATGGACCGGGGGATCTCAAGACCGCGCTCCCCGGCCACGGAGCGCGCGACGAGAGCGAGATCACTGGCACCGCTGTCGAAAAACTGCAGCGCCTGTAGCACGTTAGCGGCGCGCAGCACGCGACGCCGCGACATATCCGCAAAGTCCGGCCTCGCCAGAACGCTCGCAGCAGCCTGTCCGTAGGGCGCGCTGCGGGGATTGGCGATGGCAATGGACAGGTCGGGATCGGCAAGGGCGCTTTCGAGATCCGCTGCCCCCATCAACGCGAGGCGGCCGCGGGCGTAGCAGACCGGATCTTTCTGGCCGATGCCCGCGGCGTTTAGCGCAGCGGGACGTTCCCTGTCCGCCGAAAGGAACAGGTCAAAGGGTGCGCCGTTGCTGATCTGGGCGGCGAGTACGCCCGACGCGGCGCTACTTACGCGGGTATCGACCTGTTCTTCCAGTCCACTCGCGGCAAGGAGAGCCTGGGCCGCGCCGCGGAAGTTTGCCGCGACTGCAATACGCAAGGGCTTTGCTGCTTCGTCTAGCGTCTCTGGGGCGGCTAAGCTCGCATCGTGGTGGCAAACAAGCGCGCCCAGCACCGCTATGCGCAGCACAACGGCAGGTGCTCGCAGGATCGAATGGAAAGCCATGGTCGCAGGGCGCGGGAGCGTCTTTTGTGCGGCTGTAGCGGATGGTCGCGGAGGATTGAGCGTGGAGGGTTCTCTGGGCGCAGCCCACGGCAGGCCGTGAAGCGGACCTGTACGGAGTAGGGAGCAGCTCGCCATCCGCGCATTGTAAAACACGCGGCGCGCCTGTTCCGTTCTCCCCGCCGGTTTGTCTGCGTGCCTCGTGCCCGCAGCGTTAACTTAGAAGAGCTAGCGCGGCGTCCGTGCGACACACCACAGCGTGACCGGGCCGGCGCCTGCGGCGTGCAGGGCGTGGGTAACGGCCGCCGCCGTGGCGCCGGTCGTGCATACGTCGTCGATGACCAAGACGGGCCGGCCGGCCAGATCACCGCGAACATGAAAGGCGCCCGCCAGATTGCGCTGACGTTCCTCGCGCGTTGCCAGCGACTGTTTCGGCGTTGCCCGACAGCGAGTCAGGCGCGGTGCATCGCGCGTTCGCGGCCGGTGCTTGAATAGGAACGGATGGCGCTTTGCCATGGCGTCCAGCAGATCCTTGCTTTGGTTGAAGCCACGCTCAAGTTGGCGACGCCAGTGCAGGGGCATGGGCAGGATTAGCTGGTCAACTTCGCAGGAATTGGATGAAAATAGCGCTAATTCAGCGGCAATTGTTGCCAATCCGCGCTGTTTGTCGAATTTCCAGCGCCGCATGAGATAGGCGATGGCCTGATCGTAGATGAAGGGCGCGATCACCCGGCAGGGCAATCCGTCTCCGCTCAGGCAATCGGGGCACAGCGACCCGCCGCAGTTCGGTAATGCACAGCGGGGGCAGGCTCCCGAATTTCGCAGGAGTTCGTCGAGACAGGTTCTGCACAAGGGATCGGCGCAATCGCTCGGTAGATCGCAAAATAGGCACAGCTGGGGGGCGTAGACATCCAGCAAAGCGGATCCGGAGCTGCGCAACGCGCTGAAAGCGCGTGTTGCCAAGTCGGCGGCTCGCGAAAAATAGTGGGGACGGCCGGTATTTGCGGTTTCTCCGGCGTTCCCCTGCCCTGCCGCAGGTTTCCGGGGAGGGCGGGAACAACTCTTGTCGCGGCCCTTACACACGGCCCCCATTATCTCTAAGGGCGAAATGTGTGGGAGCAGGAGCGTTCCGCCCGATGCGACCATCCATGCGCTGCGTCATGGAACTCGGGAAGCCAACGAAGTCACAATTCTATCCATGCACTTTCCGAAATTTTGGCTATAATCGCCCCGAAGTTAACAGTGAACACATGGCCGCTCTCGTCGGCCTCGCGGTAATTCACCGCTGTACACAACACTGGGGGAATCACCATGCCTACTTACAAGGCGCCGCTGCGCGATATCGATTTTGTGATCAACGAAGTCCTCGACACCGGGGCGCTCTACCAGTCCCTGCCCGGATACGAGGAAGCCACACCGGACCTCATGAGCGCGATCATTGAGGAAGGCGCGAAGTTCGCCGAAAACGTGCTCGCCCCGCTCAACCAGAGCGGTGACGAAGAAGGCTGCACGCTCACGGAGGACGGCGTTAAGACACCCGAGGGTTTCGCCGAAGCCTATCGCCAGTACGTCGAGAACGGCTGGCCGGCGCTTTCCGCCGACGCCGAGTTCGGTGGCCAGTCCATGCCGAACATGCTGGGCATCGTCATTAATGAAATGGTTGGGACAGCCAACTGGTCCTGGCTGATGTACCCGGGCCTCTCTCACGGCTGCATCAAGACTCTGGAAGCGCACGGCTCCACCGAGCAGAAGGCCAAGTATCTGCCGAGCCTCATCAGCGGCGAGTGGACCGGCACCATGTGCCTCACCGAGTCGCACTGCGGCTCGGACCTCGGGCTGCTGCGCACCAAGGCCGAGCCTCAGGCCGACGGCAGCTACGCCATCACCGGCACGAAGATCTTCATCTCCGCCGGTGACCACGACATGTCGGACAACATCGTGCACATCGTGATCGCGCGCCTGCCGGACGCCCCCGAGGGCACCAAGGGCATTTCGCTGTTCGTTGTGCCCAAATACAACGTCAATGACGACGGCAGCGTCGGCGAGCGCAACGCCGTGCACTGCGCGTCCATCGAGAAGAAGATGGGCATCAAGGCGTCGGCGACCTGCGTGATGAATTTCGACGGCGCCAAGGGCTACCTTATCGGCGAGCACGGCCGCGGTCTGAACCTCATGTTCACGTTCATGAACACCGCGCGCATCGGAACGGCGATCCAGGGTCTTGCTCACGCCGAGCTGTCCTATCAGAACGCGCTGAGCTACGCGAAGGAGCGCCTCGCCATGCGCTCCCTGACCGGCCCCAAGAACCCCGATGGCCCGGCGGACCCGATCATCGTGCACCCGGACGTGCGCCGTATGCTGCTCACGCAAAAAGCTATCGCCGAGGGCAGTCGCGCCCTGCTGTATTACCTCGCTCAGCTCGGAGACGTGGAGGAACATGCCGACGGGGAGCGCGCGAAAGAAGCCGATGACCTCATGGCCCTGCTCACCCCGATCGCCAAGGCCTTCGTCACCGAGGCCGGCTACGAGGCGGCCAACCACGGTGTGCAGATCTACGGCGGTCACGGATTCATCCGCGAGTGGGGGATGGAGCAGATCGTGCGCGACGCGCGCATCGCCATGCTCTATGAAGGCACTACCGGTATCCAGGCCCTGGATCTCCTCGGCCGCAAGGTGCTGGGCTCCGGAGGCAAGCTGCTCATGGGCTTCACCGAGCAGATGGGCGCCTATATTGATTCCCACGGCGAAGACGCCTATGCCGAGTTCATCAAGCCCCTGGCGGGCTACAAGGATGAGTGGCTGACCATGTCCCTGGAAATCGGCGGCAAGGCGATGGAGAACCCTGATGAAGCGGGCGCCGCGGCGGTCGACTACCTGATGTACTCCGGTTACGTGGTGCTGGCCTATTTCTGGGCGCAGATGGCGGTGGTGGCGATCGATCGCATCGCGGCCGGCGACGGTGATACGTCGTTCTACGAGGCGAAGCTGCACACGGCGCGCTTCTACTTCGACCGTCTGCTGCCGCGTACCGGTGCGCACAAGGATTCGCTGCTCTCCGGAGCCGACAACCTCATGGCCATGCCCGAGGCCATGTTCGCCATTTGATGGCGCGGTTATGCGCTCCGGATTCCGGGCTTTCCGGGTTCGGAGTTGTTTCCGGAGCCGCTCGTTGAGCGCCCTGAGTCCGGCGCCCCTGATTTAGCCTCCGGGCCAAACCGTATGGGGTCCAGCCGATAAACCCGCGTTCGTCCTGGACGAAGCGCGGGTGCTTCGAGAGGCCGGGTCCGCGCAGGGCTCGGCCTTTCTTATGAGCGGTGCTTCACGGATCGCGCTTTCCTGATGCGAAAACACTTCCTTGCGACCAACAAGGCTCGACAGGCCAGCTCCCTGACCTATATCCTTCGCGCCCTTGTAGCCCGTCCGATGTTCTGCCGAGGCCACCCCCGTGCCCGCCGATCTTCTCTACAAGCGCCACCCCTGGGTCAGACCCGTTGCCGCGCTCCGCGGACCTACGCGGCTGCTTACGATTGCCCTATGTTTGACGCTTGCCCCTTATGCCAGCGCCCAGCGTGCGGCCGAAAACGTGGTGCGCTCCGTATCCGATGCGTTTGGAGCAAGCGTTGGCGACGAGCAGATTGGCCTCTATAGCACCACCAACGTGCGCGGCTTCAGTCCCACAGCCGCCGGGAATGTCCGCGTGGAGGGAATCTTCATCGACCGGCAGTCGGGCTTCAGCAATCGCCTGATTTCCGGCTCAACCATTCGTGCCGGTCTGGCCGCCCAGGGGTATCTGCTTCCCGCTCCCACGGGTATCGCCGACTTCTCGCTGCGCCGCGTTGCCGCCGAACCTGTCCAGAGCGTTATTGTGCAACGCAGCCGCTACGGCGGCGTTCTGCTGGCAGCGGATCTTCAGGCTCGCCTGGCCGAAGGCGTTGAGGCGGCGTTCGGTGTGGGCTACGAGGAAGATGAAGAGGGCAACGGAACCAATGACACCGCGGCGAGCGTGGGCGGCAACCTGCGTTTTACCCTGAACTCCGATGCCGATATCACCGTCTTCGCGGACTACGTCGACGAAATCGAGAATCAGATTTCCCAGCGCTATTTCACGGCCGGACCTTATGAACCTCCGCGAGTCACGCCCCTCAAGTATGTAGGCCAGCCCTGGGCGAAGTTCTCTGGGCCTCGCTACAACCTGGGCATGCTGGCCAACTACCGGCCGGGAGACTGGGAGTACCGCCTCGGCTTGTTCCGCTCCAGCCGCGACCGGGATCAGCAGGCGAACGTGCTTTACACCCAGGTGGAGCCCGACGGTTCGGCACTCCGTCGTTCGGCGCTCGGTCCGGCCACGTCGCTGGAATCCGACTCCCTGGAGGCCAGGGTGACGCGGCACTTCCTGGAAGGATCGCGCCGGCACAGTTTCACACTGAATCTGCGGGCGCTGCAGCGCAGCCGAAACTATGGCGGCACCGTGGGCATTGATCTCGGTGAGGCAAACATTGACGAACCCGTGTACTTCCCGCGGCCCGATGTGGAATTCGGAGAACTCTCCGAGGAATCCGTGGAGCAGCGGACTCTCGGGTTCAGCTACGATCTGCGCTGGGAGAACGCAGGGCAGCTGAATGTCGGCGTGCAGCAGTCGGACTACTCCCGTGAGGTGGCCGTGCCCGGGGCCCCGGATCTGTCCGATGAAGCGGAACCGCTTCTGTTCAACGTGACTGCGAACGCGCCGCTCGGCGCGAACCTCGTGGTTTATGGCGGCATAGTCCGGGGCTTCGAGGAGAGTCCCGTAGCGCCCGTGAGCGCCGCGAATCAGAACGAGGCGCCTCCGGCGGCGGAGACACAACAGATCGACGCTGGACTGCGCATGGCGTTTGGCGGTCTGACCGCCGTTGCGGGCGTCTTCGAGATCGAAAAACCCTTCTTCGGCTTCGACGAAGACCGCTTCTTCGGCGAGCAGGGAATGCAGATCAACCGTGGTGTCGAGCTTTCCCTCGCGGGATCGGTAACCGAGGCGCTGCAGCTCGTTGTGGGCACAGTGTTTTACGACGTGGCCCTGACTGGCGATGCGGTGGATTCCGGCGTGCTTGCAGACAGCCCGGCGGGCGCGCTCAATCGATCCACAACGCTCAACCTCGACTATCGGCCGCATTGGGCCCCCGGCTGGTCCTTCGACCTCGGCCTTACTAGCCGTGGTGAGCAGAATGGCGACGCCCAGGGGCTAGTCACCATCGAGCCTCGGACGCTGCTGGACCTGGGCCTGCGCCGTCAGTTCTCCCTAGCCGAGAACGATGTAGTCATCCGCGGTCGTCTGACCAATGTCTTTGACGAATTTGGCTGGGACGCTGAATCAACTGGCGCTTTTCGCTACATCCGGCCCCGCGCATTCTCGGTATCACTGAGAATGGATCTCTGACTTGTGAACGAGAATCCGAACAAGGAGGCAGCGAGCGAAGACCCGGATCGGGAACTGCGTCCCGAGGACCAGGCGCGCGTGGAAGGTTTCTTGAAGCGCGGCGTCAACAGCGTGGATCGCAAGCCCTTCCGACCGATTCTGCTGATGGCCATGCTGATTGCTGTGGTGGGCGGGCTCAGCCTGCTGAGCCAGTGGATCGCCCGGGTCGCGGGAGTCCATTGAGGCGGATTTTCCGCAGGCCTATGGGCCCCCATGATGCTTTTTGCTATGATCGCGCGCCCCGCCGGGGACCGATCAGATTGCGATTCAGGTTCCCCAGCAGGTGGGTCAAGTCGGTGTGTAGCGCAGCCTGGTAGCGCACTTCCTTCGGGAGGAAGGGGTCGGGGGTTCAAATCCCTCCACACCGACCATTTTCAAAAATTTCCTCCCGCTGCACCCGACTATCCCTCGCTGTCCTTCATCGACTTCAAGAACAGCCAAAGCGGCAATCCCGTTGAAGTGCTTGTGGGTGTAAGCGTCTCGGGAAGCTCGTAAGCCGCGCTTGCACCAAAAGAGTTCAACGCCTTAACCGAACACTGATACGCGTTGTTTTCATCGAGACCCGTGATCTCAAGGAGTGGCCCGCTGCCCTCAACCTGAACCTCCTCATCGGCAAAGCTGCAGGTAGCTTCATAGGCCGCCACTTCGACGATCTCACGCTCGGCGGGCAAGACGCGCAGAGTTATCGAGCCGACGCCAAGGTCGTGAACCTGGACTCTTGGAACACCAGGCGCGGTCTCCACTTCAAAGTACGCAAGGACAAGGCTGAAGGCCGCGGGCGCTGGCGACGATAGCTCGACGGTGTAAGTGCCAGCGGGCAGTGACGTATCGAATACGGTCGTAAGCCCGGAAGACCTGATGGTGTGTGTTTGAGACCAGCTGTCTGAAGTCGATCTGATGATGAGTGATGTCTCTACAGCGTCCGGCCCCAGCGCCGCAGCACGCAATTGCACTCGACCAATCGGCGGCGCCTCAAGAAGAAAGAAGTCGACGACATCCGAGGAATCCGCCCCCAGCGTCCCGGAAATGGAGACACTGTCCGTGAGGTACTGTGCCGACTCGGGTTCATCATTCGGCTCGACCTCGACTTCGTCTGCATAGGCCAAGAAAAACCGTCGCACCGCCTGGGCATGGCCCGCGCTGTCGTATCGAATAAACCCCGACGCGTCTTCGACACGGAACTCAAGATCCGTCACCCCGGTCGTCAGAGCTTCTTCCGATAGAGACGCACTGCTGGAGAGTTCCTCATTGCCCCGCATCCAGGAGTAGTTGAGTAGTGCCGGGTTGCCGACAACGGTTTGGGAAAACTCCATCATGCCCGCGCCAAACGCAAAGACGGACTTTGACGCGGCGCCGGAATTCACAATTAGCCCCGATTCCTGGTAGATGCGCAGCACGAGCTGTTCGTTGTTGATCGGGTCGAACGGTTGATCCAGGGTGCGCATCTTGGAGTTCAAGGTGGGTCGGTACAGACCGGAGCCCTTGGGACACAGCGCGGCCCCGTCGTAAAGGCCTGGCAGGGACGGCGTCTGGTCTGTGGAGGGCAGCGGTCGGGCCGCGTCGATCCATCCCGAGGGCGGGCCTCCGTTCGTGTTCCACTTGATCAAAGCGCGGACCGTGTTGTCCTCGATATTGGGCGCTCGGGCTCCGAGGTTGTAGAAGTCGCAGGTGGCCTGATCGGCTTCGTACTCGTCCGCAAGGCGCCCAAAGGAGTGACCGAGTTCGTGGATCGCTATCGAACTGGAAAGCGGGTGCAGTGACGCGGTGGCGTAGCTTCCCCCCGATCCGCCGTACTGCGCGTCGTTGACGATCACCAGCACGATATCGTGCTGGTCGGCATCCAGACGTTCGGCCAACTCCCGGGAGACGGCGCCGGAGTCGATGCACAGAAGTCTCGCGATACTGAAACAGTCGAAGCGCGCGCCGAAGGCTGTGTCGCGAAAAACGTTCTGGCTGGGGTCGTCGGCTCCGGCTTCGTTGCTTGCCGTAAACAGCAAACGGACGTTGAAATGGGCGCGATAGCTGGGAAAGGGCGGCTCGCCGAGAAACTCTTCGGCGATGTTTTGCGCGGCTGTGAAAAAAGAATCGCGTTGCTGTTCTGTGAAGCCGTCACCGAGCACGGCGATGTCGACTCGCTGATCCGACGGACCATTGATCAGGTGGTCCCGAGTGTCGCTCGCAGACGCAGCAAGGCCACAGCAGAGCCACCCCAAAACCAACACGGCTGGCTTCGCGAAGTTCCTCGCGCGTTCGCCCGAAGTAAGAACCCGGCGTCCTTTATGCCGAAAAATGCGCATGGGCGAGGGACTCACGGTCTAGTCCTGTGGAACCAGCATACGAACCAGAGGCGTAACGACGAGCAATCCGCTCCTCAAGTTCGGTCTGATCAATTCTACAGTGTGCAGGTTCAGCCCTGCCGGAAGCGTCAGAAACAGGGACGCCTCTTCCTGGTAGAAGCGATTGGGTAGGGGCGCGCCGCTGTCGTCACCGGGGGCGGAGAGGAACTCACCCCGCACCAGCCAGGGATCGGTGATGTAGTCGACGAAGATCCAATCACCGTTCTCATTGAATCCTAAAACGATGAGCTCGTCGGCACGGGGATCAAGCGTAGGAAGATCGTTTCCACCCGGGGCTGGCACCGCGGATTGGTTGCCAGCGTCGACTACAGGATCACGGAGCAGTGGAATGGCAGAGTCCACAGCAATGCTACCGCGCAGCGCGAAGTAGGACCCTACGTCATAAGACTGCGCAGTGCGTCGGAACAGATCGGAGCCCGGAGCTGGGCGCGGAGGAAGATCGATCAGCATACGAAAGTTCGAGGCACTCACCGGAGTGAGTGCAAGGAACAGCAACACGCCGCCAATCGCGAGTCTCATGTCGTCTCCGGTTTCCTAGGATGGCTTCAAGCGCCGGAACGGCGGGGAGCCGTGGCGAGGGAGCTTGCACTACTGAGCCGGGTGCCTTGATCGGCGCGCTGACCGATAGTGCTCACCGCCAAGTATAGATGGCCTGCTTGGAAAGTCCGGGAAAGCGCGAAAACTGGATAGCCGGACCGAGTTGCCAGGTGTGAGGTTGCCGACGGGCGTTCATGGGACGTCCAGACAAGTAACGTCTCGCCGGACGTAACCCGACCTTCCGGGAGGTGTCATAGACTATTGCGGTGAAAATACGCGCCCTCCGCTTTCTCCTCGCCGTAATCTGCTTGCAGTCCCTTCCCCTGTTGAGTGTTGTTCCGGTTCTTGCGCAGGAACGGGCGCAACGCAGCGCTTCCCCGGCCATCGTCTCGGACCGCCCGGGCCTGGGTAACGGTGCGTGGGTTATCGGCCCAGGCATCTGGCAGCTCGAGGCCGGAGCGACTTTGGCGGATTCCGGCGCGGATCGCGCCGTGAGCGGATCGGCCCTGCTGCGCGTCGGACTTTCGAATCTTGAGCTGCGTATGACGCTGCCCTCGCCTCAGGTCTCGACGGATTCCGGCGACACGGACGTTGCCGATCTTGGCGTTGGTTTCAAGGTTCCGCTCGGCGATGGGGCCTGGCGCTGGGGGCTGTTAGGGGACGCAACCCTGCCCACCGGCAGCGACGTCGCGACCGCCGATGAAGTGACGGGCACCTTGACGCTGGTAGGCGAAACCGCACTTGGAGATCGAGCCGGATTCACCGTCAACCTCGGTGCTTCGGCGGGGGAACACAGCGATGCCACGGCGATTCTGGTCCCAACGCTTTCTTTTCGGCTCACAAACGCCGTGTCCAGCTACGCAGGCGTTGCCGCTTACTTTGCGGACGAGCAGGACGAGTACTGGGTCGAGACGGGATTCGCCGTCAGTATGGGCGCGGATCTTCAGTGGGATATCAACTCCGCCTACGACGTCGAGAACGATCAGTGGTTCCTCGGTATTGGTCTCGCGTGGCGCTGGGACTGAGCTGCAGCAGGAGCGACGGGCCCAACCCGGCAGGGCGTCGGGTCGGTGAACCAGCTTTGGTTTCGCGCCGACCGGACAGTCCGTTCGCGGATTCGGCCTAGGAAGCCCGGTGAGTTTGCGGGTCCGCGTAGGACTCAAGCTCCTGCAACTCCTCGTCGAGGGACGCCGCGGCGGAACTTCGCGGTCGTGCAAGGCCCGCAATGCCCAGGTAGGCCACGGGAGTGAGATACAGCGTGAACAGCGCCGCAAGGCCGAGACCGCCAAACACAACCCAGCCCACGGCGCTGCGCGCTTCGGCGCCGGGTCCCGAGGACAGGATGAGCGGCAGGGCGCCGAGGATGGTGGACACCAGCGTCATGGCGACGGGGCGCAGGCGCACCCGGGCGCTGGCGCGAATGGCGTCCCGCACGCTGAGGCCGCGGTCGCGCTGCTGGTCGGCAAACTCGACGAGGAGGATGCCGTTTTTCGCGATAAGGCCGATAAGCATCACCAGCCCCACCTGCGAATAAATGTTCAAGGAGGTACCTGTGAGGAACAGGGCAAAGACCGCGGCCGCAAGGCCGAAGGGCACGATGAACATGATCACCGCGGCGCTCGCCAGACTTTCAAACTGCGCGACGAGCACGAGGAAGACAACGAGGAGCGCAAAGCAATAGGTGAGCAGCGTGTCTCGACTTGCGTCCTCCAGCGCGGCTGCCTCGCCGATGGTCAGGAGCTCGATCTCCGGCGGGAGAGTGGTGCCTGCGATCTCTCGCGCTTCGTCGACAGCGTTTTGCAGCGCGGTGCCCTGAGACACATCCAGATCGACGCGGATCGCGCGCCGCTGGGCCTGGCGATCGAGCTGGCTAGCGACGCCCTCTTCGACCAGCTCCGCAACGCTCGACATGGGTATCAGCGCGCCGCCTGCCGAGCGCAGATAGAGGTTCACGAGATCCGAGGGGTCGTTGATGTCGCTCGGCCCCGCTTCGAGGATGATCGGAATGGCCTCGTCGCCCACGTTCAGGTCGATGACGTCCAGACCGTCGATCATGGCGCGGAGCGTTTGTGCGAGATCGTCGAGAGAGATGCCCAGGTCGGAAGCGCGACGGCGGTCGATGCGTACCGAGAGCTGCGGCTGCGTGGGCTGATAGGAGATGCGCGGGCGGCTGATGACCGTTCCGTAGTCTTCGACGCCGCTGGCGAAAGCTCGCGCCGCGGCGAAGATTTCGTCGTAGTCGGTGCCGACCAGGGCGACACGCATACCACCGTTAGCGCCACGGATGCCGAGGCTGTTCCCACCGAAAACCCGCGCTCCGGTGCCGGGCAGGTTGCCCAGGGGCACGGCGATGTCCGCCGCGATGTCCTGCTGGCTGCGTTCGCGCTGCTCCCAGGGAACGAGCGGCGCATTGACCAGCACGATATTGGGGTCGTAGCGACCGATTACCGTATACAAGGAGGCGATCTCTCCGCTGCCCACCAGGGGCAGGAGCACGTCTTCGATGCGATCGCCCTGCCGTTCCGTGTACCCGAGACCCACGCCTTCCGGACCGCGCGCAAAGATATTGATCTGGCCGCGGTCCTCCGCGGGGACGAGTTCACGGTCGAGCTGCTGGTACAGGGCTCCCGCACCGCCGGCGGCAGCGATGCATAGCGCCAGCGTGAGCCAGGGGTGCCTGAGAACGCCATCGATCGAGGCGACGTAGCCGTTTTGTAAAGCGCGACCAAAACGAGGAATCCGTCCGCCATCCGCCGCGTCGTTGCGCAGCCGCGCCATAGCCGCCGGAACCAGGGACAGGGCCACAAAGGACGAGATGGCCACGGAGGTGGCGAGGACGAAACCGAACTCGCGGAACAGGCGACCCGAGGTGCCGGGAAGGAAGGCGATGGGCACAAACACCGCGACCAGGACGGCCGTGGTCGCGATCACGGCGAAGAACACCTGCCGGGTTCCGAGCACCGCCGCGGCCCGGGCGCTGACGCCCTCGGAGCGCAGGCGCTGGATGTTCTCAAGGACCACGATCGCATCATCCACGATGAGACCCGTGGCCAGCACAAGAGCCAGAAGCGTGAGGATGTTGATCGAGAATCCCAGGATCCATACGAAGGCGAGCACGCCGAGGAGCGACACGGGGATGGCGATGGCGGGAACGAGAGTCAGCCGCAGCGAACCGGAGAAGACCCGAATGGTCCCCACCACGACCAGCACGGAAAGGAGCAGACTGACGAGCACCTCGCGGACAGAGCCGCGGATGAAGGTCGCCTCGTCGGAGATCTTCACCAGCTCCAGATCCGTGAAGCGATCATTGAGACGTTCTATCGCCTGATCCACTCCGGCGGCGATCTCTATGGTGTTGGAACCCGCCTGGCGCACGACGCCGATGCCGATGACCCGCTGGCCGTCGAGGCGCACGAAGGACGTCGCGTCCGCCGGAGAGAAGCTCACATCGGCGACGTCGCCGATACGAATCTGATCGCGGAGGATCGTCGCCTCAACCTGGTCCTCGGTAACTACCGACGCATCGGCCCGCACCAGGAGCTGCTGATCGCCGGTGCGAAAACTCCCCGCGGGCACGTCCAGCGGCGCCCCGCGCAACACCTCCGCCACGTCGCTCACCGTCAGCCCAAAGCTGGTGAGGCGCAGGGGGTCGAGGATGACGCGCAGCACGCGCTCACGGTTTCCGAAGAGCGGCACGTCCGCCACGCCGGGCAGGGAGATGAACTCCGGCACGATGTCCTTTTCGACGATGCGCGCGAGGGCCTCCTCGCTGTAGGCGCCGGACACCACGGCCACGCGTACCACTTCTTCCGCGTCTTCGTCCGCTTTGTAGACGGCGAGCTGCTCGAGGTCATCGGGAAGGTCCCGGGTCACGCGGCTCACGGCCTCGCGGACGTCGGCAGCGGCCCTGTCTACATCCGTTCCCGGGCGGAACTCCACGTTTACCCGCGCGTTGTTCTCTTCGCTGGAGGAGCTGATGTCCATCACGCCCGACACCCGGGCCACCGCACCCTCCAACAGCCCTGTGACTTCCGCGTCCATGGTTTCTGGAGAAGCACCGGGGAGCACGGCCCGGACGTTGACTAGGGGCCGATCCACATCCGGCAGCTCACGAACTTCCACAGCGAGGATCGCGGCCAGGCCGGCGATGGCGATGAGCAGATTGAACACGGTGACGAGCCAGGGTCGGCGCACACCCAGGGCGGGAAGATCGTTGCGTTCGGTCTTTGCGAGGTCCGGCTTCACGCCTGAACTCCGGCGCCCGGGGTGCTAGTCATCGGTCCGGCCGCCGAGAACCTCACCGGCATCGCGCGCCAGAGCGCTGGCGTCCATGATGCGCAGCGCGGCGTTTTCGCGCACGGACTGTACGCCTTCGGCAATCACCTGGTCGCCGCTTGCGAGTTCACCGTCTACGAGCACGCGGCCGCCGTCGCGCTGCACCAGACGTACCGGGACGCGACGCGCACGACCGTCCGCGGCGATCCACACATAAGCCCCATCCGCGCCCCACTGCAAGGCGAGTTCAGGAACGGCGGGAAAAACGCCGTCCTCCAGATCGAGACGTACGCGAAAGCTCATGCCCGGGCGGAGCCGGTCGTCGCTGTTCAGCACCTGCGCCCGCGCGGCGAAAGCCCGCGACAGCGGATCGATGCGCGAGCCAAGGTCCACGACGTGCCCGCGGGCGCTGGCTCCTTCGGCGGTCCAGACGTCGAGATCGACGGGGTCGTCGATGGCGATGCGCCGCACATAGGCTTCCGGCACCTCAAAGCTCACCAGGAGCGAGCTGCGATCGTCCAGCGTCGTGATCTGCGTGGTCGTATCGATGCGATCGCCGACGTCGACGTCCGTAATACCCACGAAGCCGTCGAAGGCGGCTTTTACCGTGCGCCGTTCCAGCGCAAGGCTCGCGAGATCGCGTTCGATGCGGGCGCTTTCAAGGGCTGTTTCCGCCGTATCAACGGTGGTTTCGGGGACCGTGAGTTCGGCGTTGGCGTTTGCCGTAACGTAGCGGTTGAGCTGCCGTTGCGCCTCGCCGTAGCGCAGTTCCGCGAGCTGCAGCGCCAGGCTTTCATCGCGCGCATCCAGCGCCACAAGCACATCCCCGGCGCTTACCTCATCCCCGGGCTGGAAGTTCACCTCGGTCACTTCGCCCGCCGCCTCAGCAAACACCTCCACGGAACGCAGCGCCCGGGCCGTGCCCACCGCCTCGATAAGGGTCCGTTGGGCGTCCATGCGCACGGTCTCGGCGACCACGGGAACCTCGCGGGATTTACGCCCGCCATCGCGGCCGGCGACCTCGGTCTCGTCGCAGGCGCCGAGTGTGACGGCCAGGGCGAGAGCCAGGAAGACCGCGTGTATCTGGTCCCGCGCGATAGAAATTTGGCGCTGATGGATAAACATCGTGATACCGGCTCGACGTGACGGGTGAAATTAAGTGCACGGCACCGTCGTTTCGCTTCGACGACACTCTGGGCGTTCGGGTGCTCTGTTTACGCAGTTCAGGCGGCAGTCGATTTATCTGATCGAAATGGACCAGGGGCGCGGAAGGAACCGACTCGCGACGGCCCTGATCCCGATTTACCCGTTTTCCGAAGGCGCCGGAGCCAGACAAGGGTCGATCCCAGAGCCTACGCTGATAAAAAAAGCGGTCTGTCAGCTGCTCCGATCGAAGATCGGCGTCACGACTTCGCTGAACGCGTTCGCCATGCGCTCCCGGATCAGCGCGGCAAGCTGTTGATAGAGATGGCGGACCGGGCTCCCGGCGCGATACACGAGGGCGTGCTCGCGAAACAGGTGCGAGCCTTCAATGCGAATGACGTCCAGCTCCTCCGGCCGGTGGATCTCCGAGCGGATGTACAGCGCGGGCAGAAAGGCCACGCCCATCCCCATCACCACCATCTGGCGCAACGTGTCGAGGCTCGTGCCCTCGTAATCGCGATTGAGCAGGGCGCCGGTGCGCTCGCAGATGCGCTGCACTTCCTGGTGCAGCAGGTGCCGTTCGTCGAGGCTGAGAATGCTCATACCCGCCAGATCGGATTCCTGGAGCACGCCCCCGGCCGCCAGCCCGGCCTCCCGGGACGCCACCAGCAGCAGGGGTTCGCGGAAGAGCACATCAACCGCGAGGCTTTCGTTGCGCAGGGGCAGGGGCATGAGGGCGAGGTCGTGGCGCCCTTCGGCGACGCCGATCTCCAGCTGGCTCGGCGGTTCTTCGCGCACGTAGAGCTTCAATCGTTCAAAGCGGCTGTGAATGGCCGGCACGATGTTGGGCAGCAGGTAGGGCCCGAGGGTCGGCGGCACGCCGAGACGGTGCGTGGAGGCGGCCGTATCCGAGAGCGTGTGCGCCAGCTCCTGCATTTCATGCCACTGAGCGATCACCTGCTTGGCCGCGGGCAGCAGCTGGCGGCCGGCCGGAGTCAGCTGCGTGAGGCGCCGGGTGCGTTCGAATAGGGTGACGCCCAGGCTCTTTTCCAGAGCGCCCAGCTGTGTCGACAGCGTTGGCTGGGCGATATCAAGGCGATCGGCGGCGCGGCGGATGGATTGGGTCTCCGCCACGGTCTGGAAATAGAGGATCTGCTTGAGTGTTGCCACCGGGCTGCCCGCTGTCGCCGAGCTATATAGGCAAAAACTATAACAGAAAAGAATTCCTTTTATTTGTCCTTCGCAGTCCTCCTCCCATAGTTGAAGTGTGCGCAAAGAAACCCCGCCGCGGGGAGGGACACCTATACGATGAACGCCTTCAAAGGGATTCTGGACTTCGACCTCAGTCACCTGAGGGGAGACATTTACGGGGGCCTGACGGCCGGCGTAGTCGCCATTCCCCTGGCCCTGGCATTTGGCGTGGCCTCGGGCCTCGGGCCCATGGCCGGGATGTACGGCGCCATCATCGTCGGCTTCTTTGCCGCCATGTTCGGCGGGACGCCTACCAATGTTTCCGGGCCGACCGGGCCCATGGTGGTCGTCCTCGCCGGACTGTTTGCCAGTCTCTCTGGCGACGTCAGCCTCATTCTCACCGCCGTAATGCTCGCGGGACTCATTCAGATCGCCTTTGGCATGTTTGGCGTCGGGCAGTACATCCGCCTGGTGCCCTACCCCGTGGTCTCGGGATTCATGAGCGGCATCGGCGTGATCATCATCATCCTCCAGATCGATGCGTTCTTCGGGCACTCCTCGCCCTCCGGCACGCTGTCGCATCTCGCCTACGTGCCGACGGCGCTCTCGGACATCAACTTCTCTGCCCTGGTGGTCGGCCTTGTGACGCTCGGCGTCGTGTACAGCTGGCCGGCGCGCTGGGGCCGCTACCTGCCCGCACCACTGGCGGCGCTCACGGTGGGTACGCTGCTCAGCCTCGGGCTGCCGGCGCTGCCGATTCTCGGGGACATTCCCACGGGTCTGCCGAGCCTCCATCTGCCGGTGTTTGACCAGTCCGCGATGATGCTGGTCATCGAGGCCGCATTCATTCTCGCGGTGCTGGGCTCCATCGACAGCCTGTTGACGTCCCTGGTCGCCGACAACATGACCCGCACGCGGCACGATTCGAACAAGGAACTCGTGGGCCAGGGTATCGGCAACACGGTCGCCGGCCTCTTCGGCGGTATCGCCGGCGCCGGCGCCACCATGCGTACGGTGATCAACGTGCGCTCCGGCGGCGTTACGCGCCTCTCCGGCATGATTCATTCCGTGGTCCTGGCCGCCGTGGTCCTCGGCGTCGGATCCGTGGCCTCCTACATTCCGCATGCGGCGCTCGCCGGCGTGCTGGTCAAGGTCGGCCTCGACATCATCGACTTCAGCTATCTGCGCCACGCCCATCGCGGGCCGCGCTGGGATCTTCTCCTCATGGCGCTGGTCCTCAGCATGACGGTGTTCGTGGATCTGATCTCCGCCGTGGCCACCGGCGTTGTCCTCGCCGCCCTGGCCTACGTGCGCCAGGTCGCGAAGATTCAGCTCGAAGAGCTGGCCGCCCGGCCCTACGCCGAGGCCACGCCGGAAGAGCGCGTGCTCCTCAACCGCCTGGGCCAGAAGGTCACCGTGTTTGAGTTCGGCGGACCGCTGAGCTTCGGCGCCGCGGCCGACGTCGGTCACCACGTCAGGATGCTGTACCGCGATGATACGCGCTCGATTCTTCTCGATTTCCGCCGGGTCCCCTTCCTCGATGTGTCGGCCGCCCGGGCCGTGGAGACGATCAGCAGCGACGCCCTGAAAGTCGGCAAGCGACTCTATATCGCCGGAATGTCCGACGAGGTGCGGGACACGCTCACAAGCCTTGGCGCCGACGCGAGCATCTCCGACGAGGCCTACTACGCCACGCGGGTGGACGCCCTCGAAGCCATCGTAGAGCGCCTGGAGCGCGACACACGCACAAACCCTAAGCAACTGACGCCGGCCATGGCGGCCGGCTGAACGATCACTAAATCCGTAAGCACGACAGCAATTCCCCGGGGGAAACGATGAACCAACAAGACGTACTGCAACTCTTTGAGCGCTGGAACACGGCACTGGCAACGGGCAACCCCGATGAGGTGACGGCGCTTTACGCCGAGGACGCAATCCTGCTGCCTACCGTTTCCAATCGCGTACGCCACAATCATGCCGAGATTCGCGATTACTTCGTGGCATTCCTGGAGAAGCGTCCCCAGGGTGTCATTGATGAATCCAACGTGCGTGAACTCTCCGATGACCTGGCCATCAACTCAGGTGTTTACACCTTCACCTTCGGCAATGGCGATAGCGTGACCGCGCGCTACACGTACCTGTACCGGCGCGTGAATGGCGAGTGGAAGATTGCCGAGCATCACAGTTCCGCGATGCCGGAAGCCGTAGCCGAGGCCGAGGCGGCCTGACACAGGGCTGGATTGGCGATGCTTGAAGTGTGCGGCCGTCAGAGTGGCCGCGCGCTTCCTGCAGTCGCTGCGTCATCCCTGCGCATGTCTTTTTAAGCTCGCGCGATCACAAAGAGTTCGCCGTCCAGCGGCGATCCACTCTCACTGCGTAGCTGAAACGATCCACGGTTGGCGACGCGGAGCCCGGATTGCGCCGCGCACTGCTCGATGTAATCCGCGGAGTGTTTGTAGCGCCCGTTTACCTGGAGCTCAAAGCTGTCTTCATCGCTTCGTTCCGTACTCAGAATGAGACGGGCACCGTCGTTCATTCTCGCGACCACGCTCTGCATCAATCGATCTAATCCCCCGATGTAGGCCGCCACATCGGCGCACACGACAAGGTCGAAGCGTCGCGCCGTGCCTCGAAGCCAGCTCTCGGCATCCGCGACTACCAGCTCGTCGTACACCGCTTTCTCCGTTGCCCTGTCGATCATGGCCCCGGCCACATCTACACCCAGCAGCTCGCTGCAGTAAGGCCGAAGCTGGCTGCCGGCCAGGCCCGTGCCGCAACCCAGGTCCAGGACGGTGTCGAACCATGCATTCTCGCCATCGAGGGCCTGGAGCAGGCCGGGCAGCCGCTCTGGCAGGGTGTACGCCAGCTGTCGCATCTGCGTTTCGTAGCGTGGTGCCAGGTCGTTGAAGATGGTCCGGGCATAGGAAGGGTCGCCGTATTCATGGCGAGTTCCACTGAGCGCGGCGATGAGGTGCCGCGCTACGCTGTCCTGCGCATTCATGTTCAGCAGCTCTTCATAGCATTCCCGGGCGGCGTGGCGCTGATCCAGCGCCAGCAGCGCCCGGCCTCGCAGACGCAGGGCCCGGGGCGTATCTTTCAGGCGTCGGCTGGCCAGGACCTCAAGAGCCTCGGCCGGCCGCCGCAGGGGCAGCAAAGTCTCGACGAGATTGACGAGGGCGAGGTCCAGTTCGGGCTTGAGCTGCAGAGCCTGCGAGTAGCTCTGCAGCGCCTTGTCGTGTTGCCCAGCGTCAATCTGGGCATTGCCAAGGTTCAGGAACGCCTCGGCGTAGGTTGGTCGCAGAGCGATGGCCTGTTGGTAGGCATCCATGGCTTTCCCGGTCTTGCCCGCCGCCCGCAGCGCCCGGCCCAGACCGTTGTGCACCTCCGCCGAACCCTGCCCACGATCAATCAGTTGCTCAAATCCGGCCTGCGCCTCATCGAGGCGGCCAAGATCCGTGAGTACGCTGGCGAGGTTGAACGCGGCATCGCTGAACCCGGGTTCGAGATCCAGTGCCTCCCGTAGCGCCGCTGCCGCCTCGCGGAGCGATCCTTGCTGCGTAAGGATGACCCCGCGGAGATTGTGCAGGGCCGGCTGCTGGGGGAAAAGCCGACACAGACGTTCCGCTTCCGCGAGGGCAGCGGCGGAGCGCCCGCGGCGCAGCAGGTTGGTGATGCGCGCGAAGTCGGCCTCCGTAAGGCTGAGTTTGCCCTGCTTCTGCAGCGCGCTCAGGCCCTTCTTTGCCTTCTTGTTTCCGGGCTCGCGCCGCAAGACAGAATCGTAGAGCTGCTGCGCGGCGTTGATGTCTCCTCGCGCGGCGAGCTTGCCGGCTTTTTTTAGCGCCTCCGTGACCGTCAGCGTTGAAGTTTTACCGGACATTCAGAGGCCGTCGTTCAGGCTTAGGATCAGATAAGTCAGGGCGGCGACATCCCTCTTTCGAATCCCCGAACGATGGCGGGCTACGTCGATATCGAACCACTGGTGGCCAGGTGCGCCGTAAACCCAGTTGTAGCACTCGCGTGCCGCTTGCGTAAAAGCGTGGCTAAATTTGACTTCACGGTGGGCATTGACCGGGCTTTCCAGCTTCGTCGTGCAGGCCCCTCGCACGGAACTAAGCCGCGATGTGCAGCGACGATGGCAGCGTCCGGGCAACGTGGAACCCATGAGAATACTTTTCAATACATGCCCATTTCGCAGGCAGTGTAGCGTACAGCGTGCCGATCCCAACTGCTCGCGCCGCCGGTAAGACAGAACGTTGCCGCCGCGCTACTTGGGCCGACGGCAGCGTAGGGACGGGGAGCCACGGGTGCTG
The DNA here is from genome assembly GCA_038748515.1 of Pseudomonadota bacterium. Lineage (GTDB taxonomy): Bacteria > Pseudomonadota > Gammaproteobacteria > Pseudomonadales > Halieaceae > Congregibacter. The sequence continues at coordinate 137,571 of JBCDIW010000001.1, read as the reverse complement.
AAGTCCGTTGGCGACTTTCATCCGCGGCTGAGATACTCCCGGGTTTACTGTCTGAGTAGCCAGCATGAACGCCCCCAGCAGCCGCATCGTCGAGTGGCTTAAGGAAAATAAAATATCCGAGGTCGAGTGCCTCGTGCCGGACCTCACGGGAAACGCCCGGGGCAAGTTCGTGCCCGCGCACCAGTTCATTTCCCAGAGCCTGCCGCGACTCCCCGAGGGCATCCTGGTCCAGACGGTCACCGGCGAGTACAGCGACCAACACTGGGACTTCGTGCAGCCCACGGACGCCGACATGGTGCTCATCCCGGACGAGACCACCATGCGCCTCGTGCCCTGGGCGCGTGAACCCACGGCGCAGATTATTCACGACTGTCATACGCAGGACGGTGAACTGCATCCCCTGGCGTCGCGCAGCGTGCTGCGCAAGGTGCTCGCCGCCTACGACGAGGCTGGGCTCAGGCCCGTGGTGGCCCCGGAGGTGGAGTTCTACCTGGTTGCCCGCAACGAGGATGCGGACAACGAGCTGGTTACGCCCATCGGCCGCAACGGCCGGCGCGAGACGGCCCGGCTCTCCTACAGCATCGACGCCGTGGCGGAGTTCGAGGATTTCGTCGAAGACATGTACGACTTCGCCGATGCCCAGAAGCTCGACGTGGATACGCTCATTCACGAGAACGGCGCGGCGCAGATGGAGATCAACTTCCGCCACGGCGATCCGCTGTCCCTCGCCGACCAGGTGTTTGTGTTCAAGCGCACGGTGCGCGAGACCGCCTATCGGCACAATATGTACGCCACGTTTATGGCCAAACCCATGCAGGCGGAGCCTGGAAGCGCGCTGCACATACATCAAAGCCTGCTCGATGCCAGCGGGCGCAACATTTTCGTGAACGACGATGACGCCCAGACCGATGCCTTGCGGCACTATATTGCCGGGCTGCAGCGCTACACACCGGAGCTGATCAGTCTCTACGCGCCCAACGTCAACAGCTACCGGCGGCTCGCGCCGGATATCTCAGCCCCGATCAACCTCAACTGGGGGATAGAAAACCGCACGGTCGCGTTTCGTGTCCCCAACAGCGCACCGGCCGCCACGCGCGTTGAAAACCGCTTCCCCGGCGCCGACGCCAACCCCTATCTCGCGCTCGCGGCCACGCTGGCAAGCGGCCTGCTCGGGATGCAGCAGGAACTCCTGGCCACGGAGCCGTTTCAGGGCACCGGCAACGAAGATGCGGTGGAGGTGGCACGTTCGCTTGAGGAGGGTCTCCGGCTATTGGGGGATACGCCGGAACTGGGCGCGCTCTTCGGTGATCTCTTCCTGCGCGCCTATCAGGCCGTAAAGCTGGACGAATTTGAGGAGTTCAACCGCGTTATCAGTTCCTGGGAGCGCGAACATCTGTTGCTGCAGGTGTGACGCTCCACACCCGGGAGGCGAAAGGAGAGTGACGGATCAAAGCCGGATGCGCGAGGAATGCAGCGCCGCCGACAGGTCCTAAGATCCAGCGATAAACCGGTGTTAGAACAAACGAGCGGAGTCACTGAGCTGGGGGTAGAAAGCCTCGCATGCACTGCAAAAACGTATCAGGGACTAGCTCGCCTTTCCTGGTGCCCTCCGTTACCCGAGCGCTTTCAGTTTTTTTAGGCTTTCGGAAATTTCTGGAGACGATAGGGCCCGAGATCGCGCGCTCAGGCCGCGATGGCAGGAGACAACTTCCGGTGCCGACGCCGCGCGTCGGATCAGAAGTCGTCGAACTCCAGGTCGTAGTCCCCCAGCTCCTCGCGAAGCCTGAGCTCCTCGATTCGCTTTTCGGCGCGGCGGCGCTTTTCCGCCAGTCGCTGCTGGTCCGAAGACGACGTACTCAGGCCCGGGTAGGCCTCTTCCGAGAATTCTCCGATCACAGGCTCGAACACGTCATCGAGAGCGTCTGTGGCGGGCTCCTGGTTGCGATTTCCCATGAACCACCTCCTGATGATTACGGGCTATCAACGCTGCAAATATCAATCGCGATCCGCGGGCAGTCAATCCGACTTTGCGTGGAATTTTTATGAATTAAATCGATCAAGAATGCGCAGTGATCAGGAAAATGCATGAGATAAGAGGAGATAAGAGGCAGAGTCTTTTCCTGGCCACACGCCTGCGCGTTTGCCTTGAGCAGGGCCGCCCCGGCTGTCCGTCCTGACGTCACGACGCACGTCCCTGTGCTACACCTTGCGGTGCCGTGGCCGGGAGCCCTCGCGCGGAATTACACAACGCGCAGCGACAACCTAGCAGTGAATGTGCCAGATGGACCGCATCCCGAGAATGGCCGAACTTAAAGGCTTCTAGCGCCTGCGTGAAGCCGCTGCATGCCGCGGCGTTGCTGACTGTCCGTGTCAGCGAACGCTCGCTAACGCGCTACCTGCACGCACCCGGTGCCGGCCGGAACCGAGGAATGGGGTTACAGGTGCAGGGCCTGGACGATCAATGTCGCCACGGCATCGGCATTGCCGCTCACCGCGTCCACGGTATGGGTCGCATAGCGCTCATAAAGCGGAGTGCGCTCGTTGTAGATGTCTTCGAAGCTCTGCTCGGGACTGCTTGCGATACCGCGTTCCGGATTGGCGGCCACGCGTTCCTGAAGGGTCTGTACATCGGCTCGCAGATACACCATGGGGCCGGCCGCGCTCAGCCGTTCCATGATTTTTGGACTGTAAACAACGCTGCCACCGGTCGCGGCAACGCAGCCGTCGAGGGGCACCTCCAGCAGGACTTCTTCTTCCACATGGCGTACGTAAATGTGCCCCTCACTGTCAAGAATCTGCTGGAGCGTTCGCCTCTCGCGGGTCTGAATGGAAATGTCCGTATCCCTGAACTCCAGACCCAGGCGCTTGGCGAGAATCACACCGACGGTGCTTTTGCCGACACCGGGCATACCGATGAGGGATACGGTTTGAAAAGGAGTGCGAGGCAGGGACATAGGAAAGCGGCGGCGAAACCCGCATTATCTCGCCTTACGGTGGCCGGCACCAAGTGGCCCGTTCTCCAGCGTTCGCCGCAGTGCACCACAGGTCCGACAGCATGCCGGGGCGTGCTACGCTTCGCCGCCGCTCCATACAGCCCGAAGAGTTTTCATGAGCCTAAAGCACACGCCCCTCGACGCCCTCCACCGTGAACTCGGTGCCCGAATGGTTCCCTTCGCCGGGTACGATATGCCGGTGCAATACGAAAGCGGGATTATTACCGAGCATCGCCATACGCGGGCCGTGGCCGGTCTCTTCGATGTTTCGCACATGGGGCAGTTCGTGCTTTCGGGACCGGGTATCGCGGCGAGTCTCGAAGCGCTTATGCCCTCGGACCTCGAAGGTCTGGGCGTGAATCGCCAGACCTACGCGCTGCTCACCAACGACGAAGGGGGCGTGCGCGACGATCTCATCGTTACGCGATGGGCCCAGGATCGCTTCTTCATCGTGGCAAACGCGTCCTGCAAAGACGAGGATCAGGCCTGGATCGAGTCGCACCTGGATGCCGGGCAGCAACTGCAGGTACTCGAAGATCAGGTGCTGCTGGCGCTGCAGGGACCGGGAGCTCGATCGACCCTTTCCCGTTTTGTTCCCGGGGTGGAGGGTCTGCCTTTTCTCACCGGTGGCGAATACGAACTCGACGGTGAAACGCTCTACGTCAGCTCCTCGGGATATACGGGAGAAGACGGCTTTGAACTCTCCTGTCCCGCGGCGGCTGGTACCGAACTGGCCCGGCGACTTCTGGATCTTCCCGAGGTGTGCGCCGCGGGGCTTGGGGCGCGGGATTCGCTGCGCCTGGAAGCCGGGCTGGCCCTGTATGGCCACGAGCTTTCCCCGACGATCTCTCCGATCGAAGCCGGCCTTGCCTGGGCCGTAAAGAAGGTGCGACGCCCCGAGGGCGAGCGGCCCGGTGCCTATCCGGGGGAGGCGCGCATCGCGGCGGAACTCGCCAACGGCGCTCCACGTCGTCGCATCGGTCTGCGGGTACTCGGCCGCCGCCCGGTCCGCGAGGGACAGACGGTCCTCGATGCTGCGGGGAATCCCATCGGCGTTGTGACTTCGGGAGGATTCGGAGCAAGTGTCAACGCGCCGATTGCCCTGGCGCTTGTCGACAGCACCGCGCTCGCAGAGCATCAGGCCGGGGGCGCCGAGCTCCGGTTACAAGTTGACGTTCGCGGCAAAGCTCAGCCGGTGGCCGTCGCCAAGACGCCGTTTCTCCCGGCGCGCTATCAGCGATAACGAAGCACGCGCGAGACGTATTCGCGGGAAGGACCCTCGAGACGGACCCCCAAGAAGAACCCTCGAGAAGGATCCGCGACTAACGATCCGGCTCCAGAATGCGCCCCGCACGAGTGCTGGTGGGTTACTAGTTGGCCCAGTCGCGCTCGGCGCGAAACTGCCGCGACAGGTATTCCATCTGATCGGCGAGAATGCGGTCCTTCGCGAGGAAATGCCACTCATAGGGATTGGGTCGGAAGGGTACGGCGAGGAGAGGCATACCCGCTTCCTCCGGCGTCATCGCGTCCTTCATCCAGTTGCAGCGTTTGCAGGCCGCAACGACATTTTCCCAGCGATCCGATCCTCCCCGGGACAGGGGTCGAACGTGGTCGCGGGTCAGGTCGGAGCGAGTGAATTTTCCGCCGCAGTAAAGACAGCGATGGTCGTCGCGGCGAAACAGGGTGCGGTTGCACAGCGGTGGAGTGAAGCCCTGCATGATGCGCCCTTCCAGGGCGATGATGGGCTGGAGATCGATGCGGGAACGCTCACCGGAATAGCGCTGAAAGCCGCCGAAAACCGGCGGTAGGGTATCGCCGATGCCATAGACCACATCGCCCCGCGCGTAGGCGGAAATCGCCTCGTGCAGTGTAAGCCATCCGCGGGGTTGGCCCGCGAGATCCAGCTTGAGGATCGCCTGCATCGCTCCTACTCGTTAGAGACCGCGTAACGCTACTTGAATCAATCATCGCAGACAATCCCCGCTGTTGCACCGCGGCGAAAGTTCATTGTTTGGTAATGTTTCCGGTACGCCGTCAGACAGCGACGCTTCGCTCGTCGGTTGGTTTTCCCACGGGATGTGCCGGCCACACCAGCGCGATGACACGATCGGAGGCCTCGAGCGTCGCCTCATCCTCATCACCGTGGAGTACACGCAGTTTGTTTTTCGCCGACAAACTGAAGAGCGGAAGGATCCTGGCGTCGTTTTCCCGGCGGTAGGCTTCCAGGCCGAAGTCCTCGCCGAGACGGATGGTCTTGATCACGGCTCCGGATGCCAGCAGGCTGGCGAGCTTTTGATAGGTAACGTCCTCGCCAAACAGTCGCGGCGGTGCGTAGTCGTCGTTCAGGCGTGCGCGCTCGGAATCGCTCCGGTCTTCGCTGTTGCGCAGGCTGAATACGCGCTGCGGACCAAACTCGCTGCGGAACTTCATGCAGGCCAGGGTGTTCCAGCGGGAGCGCCGGCCCACGGCAAAGAGGCGTCCGATGCCGCTGAGTTCCAGATACTGGTCGGCGTGAGAGGAAATCGGATCTCCGTAGTAGACCTCCAGCCCCGCCATCCGCGCCGCCCGGATCTCTTCATAGGAAGTATCCGCCAGCTTGACCCGGAAGCCGTGCGCCTTGAGCGCCGTCGCCAGAGCTCGGGCGACGCTGTTCGCACCCACGAACAGCATGCCGTTGGGTTCCGCCTCGGCAAGACCGAGAGCCCGGGTGATGGGTCGCGCGGTGAAACTCTGCAGCAACACCGTGGAGATGATGACCAGAAAAGTCAGCGCCACGAGAATACTCGCCCCCGCATGGCCGGACTCTTCCAGGCGCAGCGCGAACAGCGACGAAACCGCCGCCGCGACGATGCCTCGGGGTGCCACCCAGGAAATCAGCGCCTTCTGCTGCCAGCTGTACCCGCTGCTCACGGTCGCGAGCCAGACAACGACGGGACGAGCGAGGAGTACAACAGCGAGGATGAGCGGTGCCTGCCAGCCGAGGGCCAGGATGGCTCCCGGGTCCACGCGCGCACCGAGCACGATGAACAGTATCGAAATAATGAGAACCGACAGGCTCTCCTTGAAGCTGAGAATCTCGTTCACCGCGATGTCGCGCATGTTCCCCAGCCAAACACCCATGATCGTCACGGCGAGGAGGCCGGACTCGTGGGCCAGCAGGTCGCTCAGGGCAAACACCATGACAACCCAGGCGAGCGTCAGAACATTGAGGAGGTACTCCGGCACCCAATGGCGACGAAGCACGAAACCCAGGCTCCAGGCGCCGGCAAAGCCGGTAGCCGTCCCGGCAAGCACGCTGGTAACGAAGAGCGTCCAGGAGCCGTGCCCGGTGAGCAGAAACTGGAACACCAGAACGGCCAGAAGCGCTCCCACGGGATCGATGAGGATGCCCTCCCAGCGCAGTACGCGGCTTACCGTGTCGTCGGCGCGCATGGTACGCAGCAGCGGATTGATCACCGTGGGTCCGGTCACGATCACAAGGGCCGCAAAGAGCATGGCCATGTCGCCGGGCAGTCCCGCCAGGTAGTGGCTGCCCGCGGCGATCAGAAGCCAATTGAGAATCGCGCCCCAGCTGACCAGGTTCGTCACCGCGGAGCCGTGACCGCGGAGGTTGCGGAAACGAAGGGTCAAGCCGCCTTCGAAGAGTACGAGGGCGACACCGATCGACACCAGAGGAAAGAGAATGGGCCCGAAGAGCGCGTCGGGATCCAGGAGCCCACTGACCGGTCCTGCGAGAATTCCCAGTACGAGCAGGGGCAGAATGGAAGGCAGGCGCAGACGCCAGGACAACCACTGGGCGCCAATGCCCAGGACAAGGATTGCTTCAAGGGTGTGGAGAAGTTGGCCGTCCATGGATCGCGCTCGGCTTCTCGCCCTAGCCGTCGAGGGCTTCTTCGACTTTTTCCCGGACGTTCGCCGGGACGGGTGTGGGGCGCCGCGTAGCGCGATCCACGAACACCTGGGTAAAGCCCCCGGTCGCCAGCCTTGTGTCGTCGCGTTTCCGCGTAAGGCCGAAGCTCAACGTCGCACTGGTATTGCCCACGCGGGTGTAGGCGACCTCGACTTCGACGTCGTCGCCGGCCACGCACTCGTGCAGGTAGTCACAGGTCGCATTCGCGGTGAATACGTAGGTGGGCAGGCTGTCGGGATCGCTCCAGTCGAAGCCCAGACTGCGCATATAGTTCCCGGCCACCTCGTCGGCGAAAACCAGGTAGTTGGCGAAGAACATGTGTCCCTGCGAGTCGGTGTCGCGAAATCGGACCTTGATCGTTTCCCGGTAGCTCATGCAAAGCGTCCTGGCTCTAGTGGCGGGTCGCCATGATAAACAGACGGGGTAAAGCAAGCAGCACGTGCCCGTCACTGCGTTGCGGATAGGCGCCGCGGAGCGCCTCCACGTAGTCGTCGACAAAGTCTTCCCGTCGGTGCTCGGGCAGAGCGTCGAGGTAGGGTTTCATGCCCGTGGTGGCGAAGAGTTCGAAGATGTCCCGGACATCGCGCAGGGGATGCAGATAGCGCGTGATCCAGATTTCCAGGCTTGAGCACTGCTCCGCCAGCATATCGTAGTACGCTTCGGGCGCGGGCAGCGTAGGACGCGTAGCGGCCGAGTCGTCGATGCACGCGGAGTAGGCGGGCCGCTCGGCGGTCTCCCGCATAAGTCGATGGCTGGGCTCTTCCAGGTTTACGGGCATTTGTACGGCGAGCACACCGCCGGGGCGAAGCTGCGCCAGGAGACGGATAAGCAGTCGGTCGTGCGCCGGGAGCCAGTGCAGACTGGCGTTGGCGAACAGCAGGTCCTCATGCGAGCCCCTCGACCAGCGGTCTGTTTCGCCGATATCCCCTTCGACGACTCTGGCCCGCGGAACCCGCTCCCGGGCTCGCGCGAGCATCGCCGGTGAACGATCCACGGCCGTGATCTCGGCCCGGGGCCAGCGTTCCTGCAGAAGCTCGGTGGACAGGCCCGAACCGCAACCGAGGTCCGCAATCAGCTTGGCCTCAAGATCCGGAACTGCGAGCAAGAGGTCCCGGGCAGCGCGCTGCCGTGGTTCGGCGAAGCGATCGTAGGCGCCGGCATTCCAGTCCGCCATTCGCCGTCTCCCCGCAAAAAGCCGCCAGTCTACTGGGGATGGGCCGCGGCCTCACGCTGTTGAAGCACTTCTCGAATGCGCCTGTGTTCCGCGGCGTCGATCGGGAAGTTCCACATCAACGCGATGGCGGCGATTTTGAATACAAGGCTGGGCGCGGCGTAGAGCAACGCCAGTAAGCGCACGTCCTCGGGCAGGTTGGTGATCGTCGGATCGAAGCCGACGAAGTCCAGGGCCGGGAAAATCAGACCCACGGCAAGCGCATAGGCGAGTTTGGATGCCGTTCCCCAAAGCGCGAAAAACAGGCCCGGGCGGCGCTGGCCATTGTGCAGGGCGTCCCACTCGATGAGGTCTCCGTTTATGGCCGAGGGCAGGGCGAGATCGGCGCCGATCATCAAGCCTGTCCCCACTACGAGAACCGCGTAGAGCGCTGTATCGCCGGCGCCAAGGAACGGTGCACCGCAGAAAAACACGCAGGAACCGACCACGGCAACACACCAGCTGCGGTGCTTACCCAGGCGGCGGGAAACACTCACCCAGAACGGTACGGACACGGCGCTGCACAAAAAATATGCGAACAGCATGGGACCCGCGATTGCCGGAGCTTCGAGGACATGGGTGACATAGAGCAGAAAGAGGGATGCCGGTATGGCGTTCCCCAGACCGTTGAGAATGAAGGCGGCAAGGAGGCGGCGAAAGGGCGATGGCCGGATCAGCAGTGCCAGCGCCTCTCGCAGATTGTTCCCCCCGGCGATAACCCTTGCCTGATCTGGGACCACCAGCGCAGCCGTGGGGACGGATACGGCGAGGCCGGCGACGGTGAGCAGCGTGATGGCGGCGAGGGACTGCTGCAGCGCCTCGTTGCTGCTGTTGTCGACGAGGAGCAGGGCGCATAACGTGCCTGCGAGGCCGAACACCACGCGCGCTCCCGAGATGCGGCTGCGCTGGTGGTAGGACTCACTCAACTCCGCGCCCCAGGCATTCAGGGGCACGACCGACATGGTGCCCGCCACGTAAATGCCGAGCGTGGCGAGGAGCAGAAAGCCGTTACCGACATCCTCTGGCGGGTTGAACAGGAGCCAGACCGATGCGGCGATAAGCGGTGCGCTGGCCACGATCCAGGCCTTGCGCCGGCCGAGGGCGGGGGGCGTTCGATCCGAGAGATAGCCTACGATCGGGTCCGTAAACAGGTCCCAGAGTCGCGCGGCCAGGAGGATTGCGCCGACCGCGGCGAGCTTCAGTCCCAGGGCCTGGGCGTAGAACGTCGGGACAATAACCTGAAGCGCGATGAACGCGGCGGCGAGGGGAAAGGCGAGGGAGCCATAGGCGGCCAGGGTGTGCAGTTTCGGCGCCTGGTCGTCGGGCGTGGTATTCGCCAGGGTCGGGCCCGGGCTGGCTGGGAAGGTGTCCGTCATGCCGGTCTATACGCGTCCGGCGGAATTCGGTCTCAGTCGTTTTTCACGTAAGCGAGGCGCCAGGGCAGCCGATACCAGAGCATCGCGCAGAGCAGGAAGTTGACCTGCAAAAGCAGGGCGAGGAGCCACTCGATGGCATCCTCTACGCGATCGTGCAGATCGCCGTTCAGCGCTTCGACGACTACGCTTAGGACTCCGACGCACAGCATGAGCATGCACACGCGGAGCATCCGCCGGCCGCAGTCTGCACTCGCCGTTCCGACCTCTCGCGGCAGGCGGCGCAGGGCCGCGGCGAAAAGGAGCTGGGCGAGAAAGGTGAAGGAAAAGAACAGGATGGTTCCGATCTTGCGCTGCAGGCGCCACCAGTCCCCGACCTCGCCAAGCACGGTTACGTAAAGCACCAGCCCCAGACTCGCCAACCAGCCCAGGGCCAGCATCCAGGAGCGCTTTCCGCGTCGCCCTCCGACGGTGGCAAGCCAATGTGCCTGCAGCCACCAGAACACCGCTATCAGCATGGCTGAGGGCAGCATGATCCCTTTGAAGGGGAAGCTCCCCGGCGGGCGGCGCCCGGTCGCGCTGATCGACGTGCAGCTGTCGATATAGGGATTGCACCAGGGTACATGACCGGCGTCGGCGGCGAGGACGTAGGCCCAGTGCACGGCGACGAAAGGCAGCAGCGCACAGCCGGCCGCGACCAGAAACGGAAGACGGGAGATGATGTTATGCCGCGCCACGGTCATGGAGCGTGGCTATACTCTCATCTCGGTCATTCATCGCGAAACGCATAGGAGACGAGCATGGATATTCTGGAGATGGGCGCATCATTGCTGGCGGACAAGCTTGGCACGAATCTGGACACAGGCGGAATCGCCGAAGCCTTGAGCGGTCTGCTCGGCGGCGCGGACGGGCAAATCGATCTCGCCGGTCTGGTGGGTAAGATGAGCGCCAACGCTGATCTGGGAAGCCTGGTCAGTTCCTGGCTGGGAGATGGCGCCAATGACGCGTTTTCCCCGGAGGGCGTCATGGCCCTGTTCGGCGACGAGGGTATTGCCGGTTTTGCCAGTAAGCTCGGTATTGACAGCTCGGCCGCTGCAAGCGGCCTTGCTGATGTGCTCCCCGAGATGGTCGACAAGGCGAGCAGCGGCGGCAGCCTGCTCGAGATGGCCGGTGGCGCCAGCGGCCTCCTCGGCGCGGCCAAGTCCTTCTTTAAGTAGCTATCGCCTGGCGCCGGCGAAAGATCGGGGGTGTGCGGCTGCGGATTCATGACCGCAGCCGGCCCATCTTGCGAGGCAGATGCGTGAGCGTCTGGCTCAGGCCCATGTCATAGAGGCGTTCCTTGTCCTTTGCCCCGAGCGAAAAGGCGACCGGTGAAATGTCGCCGACGTCGATGATGATCGTGGACAGCCAGAATTCCTCGCTCACGAACTCATGGGCAATGGTGGTCAGGAAAGTGTGGATGAGCATGCCCAGATAGCTTCGCAAAGGCACGAGGGGTTTGTGGCGCGGTGCGGCCAGACCACCGCTGCCGCGCAGCTTGAAGATCACCACGGGCGTTCCTTCACCGGACCAATCGGCGCGCAGCGCCTCTTCCGAGAGTATGCTGCCGTCGGTCATGATCTGCTCGCCGTGGTTCTTGAAGCTGAACAACAATGGCACCGACATCGAAAAGCGGATGGCGAGGGACACGCGCTCCCGGGGTGTCGTACGGCGGCTGAACACCACCGGCGTACCGCTGCGCACATCCGTCGCGATAACGGTGAGTTCCTCGTCGAGTTCGTCGAAGCAGCGCCCGCCGACGCGTTCGTCCATCCACTCCTCGAAGCGGTCCCCGTTCGATAGGCCACCGCTGCGCAGTAGGGAAACGACGTTCTGGCCGAGAAACTTGGCGAAGTTGGTGCCGAGGGCAATCTGCCGCATTTCCTCGAGGCTGTGGCCGGACGCGCGCAGAGCGGCGACGATACTTCCCCCGGATACGCCGACGTAGTGCGGGCACTCGATACCGAGGTTCTCGAGAGCTTCGAGAATGCCGATGTAGGCTGGCAGCCGTGCGCCGCCACCGGCAAGCACGGGAATCAGCGTGGAGGTCTGCTCCGCTTTGGGCAGCGTGTTCTGGCTCATCCCAATTCCCCGGGTCGGTGGAGCGCCATTAATATAGGCCCCATGGCTGCACCGCAAGCGCAATCCGACGAGCTTCCTGACCCCCAGATCGCGGTGGTCAGCGACGGCAAAGCAGGACACCTTAACCAGAGTCTGGGTCTCGCGGAGGCGCTCCAGCGCCTGTGCCCTGAGCTTCAGATTCGGGAGTTCCCGGCGCTGTCCCGGGGGCATGCCCTGCAAACCCTGCTGTGGCCCGGCCCGCCGAGATGGCGCCCCCGGCTCTTGATCGGAGCCGGCCACGGTACACACGTCTCACTCCTGGCCCTGCGTCGCCGGGAACGCTGTCCCGCGCTTGTGCTTATGAAACCCTCCCTGCCGCGCGCCTGCTTCGACCTGTGCATCGAGCCGCGCCACGACGGTGGCGAGGAGTCTTCCCGGCGCTGGCTCAGCGACGGGCCTCTTAATCGCATACGGCCCGCCGCCAACCGCAGTGATACCGGTCTGCTGCTCATCGGCGGTCCCTCACCGCATTTTGTCTGGGACCAGGCCGCGCTTCTCGAGCAAGTCCGTGGGCTGTGCAATAACGGACGGCGCTGGCAGCTCAGCACCTCGCGCCGGACACCGCCGGAATTCCTGCCGGCACTCAGGGCGCTGGCGCTTCCCGGCCTTGAGGCCCGGGACAGCAGCGAGCTTCCCGGTGGCTGGCTCGCTGAGAAGCTGCCGCGCGCCACCCTGTGCTGTGTGACGCCCGACAGCGCTTCCATGATCTACGAAGCGCTTACCGCCGGCTGCACCGTGGGCGTCTTCGATCTCGAGGCGCGGCAGGGAAGCCGCGTCGCCAAGGCGGTGGCGGATCTGCGCCGTCGTGGTCTCGCGATCAGTCACACCGGTCTTGCCTCCGGTGTGTCGCCGCAGGTAGTCGAACCCCTGGCGGAAGCGGACCGCATCGCCGGCGCGCTGCTTGAACGCGGATGGCTGTAGTTATCTCGCTGCTGTGTGTTGCCCTGGCGGGTGCGGTGTTTTTCAGTCGCCGCTACGCCTGGTGGCGCCGGGCGGTGCCCTATCGCCACCCGCGGATCCTCATGTACCACATGGTCAGCGAGCCGCGGTCCGGAGCGAAGTTCAACAAGCTCCGCGTTCCTCCTCGGAGTTTCGAGGAGCAGCTGCGCTGGCTCCGGGATGAGGGCTGGCACTTCGCGCTCATGTCTGACCTGTTCGCCGACGCGCCGCTGCCGGAGAAGACGGTCGTTCTTACCTTCGACGACGGCTACGCCGATAACCTGGTTTACGCCGACCCCATCATGCAGCGCTATGGCGCCCGGGCCACGCTCTATCTGGTCGAGGATCGCTTCGACCGCGACTGGTCAACGAGCAAGAAAGCGCACCACGATAGCGGCGAACTGATGCGCGAGGAGAAGCTCTCCGACGCGCAGGTCGAGCAGCTGCTTGTCAGCGGCCGCTGGGAACTCGGGGGTCACACTCGAACGCACATCAATCTGGCAAGGGCCGACGAGGTCCTGCGCGGTGAAGAAATCGGTGGCGCGCGTCAGCGCCTCGCCGAGCGCTTTGGTCAGGCCATGGACAGCTTCGCCTACCCCTTCGGCATTTACGCGCAGGCCGATGTAGCCGCGGCCCGCGCAGCGGGTTTTCGATCCGCGGTGACCACGGTCGAGGGGATCTCCCGCGATCTGGAGCGCGACGCGCTTGAACTGCCCCGGGTAAAAGTCTCCGGCAAGGATTCGCTCGCCGTTTTCCGCCTGCGGCTGCGCACGGGTCGGCGCAGCGCCTGAGGCAAGGCCGGGTCCGGGACAGCGGGGCAAGCGTCTGGCTTAGGCCATACCCAGCTGCCGGGCGAGCGCGTTGAGCTCGGAGACGAAGGGGTCGTCCTCGGCGTCGCGGTTCCACAGGTACTCCGTTTCGCTCGCCGCTTTGCGGGCACTGTCTTCGCCCCATAATTTGTCGATGATGGCGAGGGCCATGTCCATACCCGCGGACACGCCGGAGGAGGTGAAAAACTTCCCGTCCTCCACCCAGCGCGCCCTTTCCACCCATTGCACTCGCTCGGACTGTCGCTCGGCGAGGGCAAAAACCTGCTTGTTTGACGTTGCCCGATGACCATCGAGAACGCCGGCCTTCGCCAGCAGCGCGGAACCCGTACACACCGATGCCACCAGCTCGGCGCTTGCACAGCGCTGACGCAGGAAGTCGAGCATGGCTTCGTTTTCCAGCTCGGCCAGTGTGCCGAACCCGCCGGGAATGAGGAGCATGTCGAAGGGCGGGGCATCCGCGAAGCCGCAGTCAGCTACCACGCTGGGACCCAGCGGGCCCTCGGCACCGATGGCGGCGGCAACGGGACCGGCTTCCTCGGCAACGGTTTGCAGCTTGATGGCATCGCTGCCCAGCATGGAGAACATCTCGAGGGGGCCAAAGTAGTCGAGCATTTCAAAGCCTGGATAGAGCAGGGCTCCGAGCAGGCGAGGGCGTGTGGTCATGGGTAGCGCATCCTTGGAAAAATCGCGAACTTAGTGCTGTGGATCCATGGACGCCGCAGCGGGCGTCGACTCGGGCCCCGCGGCGGCCGGCTCTACCACCGACCAGCCGTCGGGCGGCTTCTTTTTCCAGCGCCGATTGGTCCATAGGTAGGTCTCCGGTTCCTCGGCGATGCAGCGCTCGGCCATGTTCACGTAGGCCTGGAGCAGCGCGTCCCCCTGCGCTTCGTGCGGCGGCAGACTGAGTTCATGGAACTCGATTTCGTAGTAACCCTGGCTGAGGCGTCGGCACTGGGCAAAAAACAGCGGCAGCTTGAGACTGCGCGCGAGCTTGTCCGGGCCGCGGAAGAAGCTTGCCGGGCGGTTGAGAAAATTGGTCCAGAAACCGCCGTGACGGGGGCCGGCCTGATCGGCGAGAAGAACAATCAGTCGTCGACGCTTCCTCCCGCGAACCACCTCGCGGCCAACGGTGGCGATGGTCATGGGCTTCGCTCCGAAGCGCGAGCGTGCCTTCAGTATCAAGTCGTCCCAGAATTTGCTGTGCAGCGGCTTGTAGACTGGATCGACGGCGACGCCGAGATGCTGCATGGCGCTGTGCAAAGTCCATTCCCAGTTGCCCTGGTGAATCAGCAGAATGATCGCCTGGGACGCAAGGTTTTCGGTCGCCGCAAAAAGCAGCTCAGGATTGCGGAAGCTGACCCGTTCGGAAAAGTCCTGCTGCGGCATACGCGTGGATCGCAGCACTTCGACGAAGAGATTGCACAGGTGTCGGTAGGACGCGCGTTCAATGCGCGCGAGCTCCCCGACGGACCGCTCTGGAAAAGCGGTCGCCAGATTCTCGCGCACCGTGGCGCGGCGGTAGCGAAACAGGTGATAGACCAGAACGTAGGCAAACCCGGCCAGCACGTAGCCGGCTCCCGCTGGAACCGCGGCCAGCAGGCGCAGCAGGGCCTGCATCAAGCGCTTCGTCGCCGGGGCGGCCTTGGAAGCAGGACCGGCGTGGCCTCGCGGTAGGCCTGGTAGTCGGCTTCGCTCCCCCAGCGCTTCCGGGCGATACGATCGAGCATGGGGACGCCGCTGATGCGCGTCAGCAACAGGTAAACGAACAGGGGTGATATCAGAGTTACGTGCTGCCAGCCCTGCAGGGTAGGCGCGGCGATAAGGGCGATACCGCACCACAGCAGGATTTCACCGAAGTAGTTTGGGTGTCGACACCAGGCCCATAGGCCGCGGTCGATGAAGCGCCCCGCGTTTGCGGGATCTCCTCGGAAGCGCCGCTTCTGGGCGTCCGCCACGGCTTCGAAGACGAAGCCGGTGATCCACAGCAGCGCCCCGGCATAGGCCCATACGCCCAGAGGCCGGCTCAGGCCCGAAGTCATGGCAGCCAGGGCCGCGCCGGCGGTCATCAGCACCCACAGCCCCTGCAGCGTCCAGGTCATGAGAAAGCGGAAGGCGTACGGCTTGATGCGGTCGAAGCGCTGATCCCGGCCATCGGCACGGATGCGCAGAAACAGGAAGCTGCCCAGTCGTACGGCCCATACGGCGATGAGCAGGGCGAGCAGTTGGGAACGAGCGTCCCCTTTTACCGACAGGGCAAGGGCCGCCGTCGTGAGATAGGTCAGTGAGCCGACGAGATCGTAGTAGCGCTCGGTCTGAAAGATATAGGCGGGGATGAAAGCCAGCCATTGGATCGCGAACGCAACCAATGCGAGAGCGGCGAAGGCCGGAAAAGCGGCGGCGCTGAGGCCTCCGTCGCTGCCCGCCCAGGCCGTGGCCGCGGCGATGGTGACAGCGACGAGAATGCCGACGATGGAGCGCCCTGCGGGCGGGGCGGTGGAGTCGTTCACAGCGATGGTCCCTGATCAAGCGGCGCCCAGTCTAGCGCAAGGGTCACCGGCTCGCGTCCGCTGGCTCAGGTCTATAGTGTGAACCCGCTATACTCCTGCCCCAATCTCCGGCCCGACCGACAACGATAAGCAGAGGTATCAGCCATGAACTCCGCCCTCCCCGAACGCGCCAGCTTTCATCACATGAAAGACGGTACGGCCGAAGACTGGAAGATTATCAAGGGCGAGTTTTCCGATTTCGCTCAGTCTCTGCCCGACCGCGTCCTTGCACATTTGCGTCTGCTTGAGGGCGACTGCGGCGGTTTCCCCATCGATCGCCTGACGCACTGCCTGCAGACCGCAACGCTTGCGCACAAGGACGGCCGGGATGAGGAATACGTGGTGTGCGCGCTTCTGCACGACATCGGCGACACCTTGGGGCCCTACAACCACGCGGACATCGCCGCGACCCTGCTCCAGCCCTTCGTGAGTGAGCAGAATCACTGGATGATCAAGCACCACGCTATCTTCCAGGGCTACTATTTCTTTCATCACCTGGGTCTTGATCGCGACATGCACCGCCAGTTCGAGGATCATCCGCACTACGCTTATACTCGCGAGTTCATCGAAAAGTACGACGCGCCGGCCTTCGATCCCGAGGCCGAGGCCTACTCGTTGGAGTTCTTTGAGCCCATGCTGCGGCGGGTGATGGCCGCGCCCCGGGTTTCTCTGTACAAGACAGCGATATAGGAAGCGCGACTCAGTCTGCGGGGCGCCGGATGCCCAGAGTTCTCGCGATCAGGATATCGAGCATTCTGGGGCTGGCGAGGCGGATCATCAGCTTCTCCAGCGGGCGGCCCTTAACGGCGGCGTAGCGCAACTTTGGCTTCGGTGTGGTGAGGGCCGTATGGATAAGCTCCCCGAGCCGCTCGGCGGGGTAACCTTCGCGGCCCTGGGCGATGAAGCCGCGTTGAAAGCGCTGGAGAATTTTCCCGTAGGGCGACTGCGCGTAGGTTTCCACGTCCACCTCCTCGGCTTTATCCCAGATCGCTGTTTTCACCGGCCCGGGGCCAATGACGACAACGTCGATGCCGAACAGCAGCATCTCGCGGCGCAGTGCCTCGGAGTAGCCTTCGAGGCCGAATTTGGACGCGGCGTAAGGACCCAGAAAGGGCATGGCGCGCAGTCCCGCGACCGAGCTGATGTTGATGATGCGCCCCGGCGCGCCGCTCAGACTCGAGTCCGTGCCCAGAAGGGGCGCGAAAGCCTGGGTGGCGAGAAAGGGTCCGACCAGGTTTACCTCGAGCTGCTGTCGGAAATCCCCGGCGGTAACTTCCGTCAGCGGTCCCGATACGGCGATCCCGGCGTTGTTGACCAGGCCGCCGAGCGTTTCCCCCCGCAGGGCCTCGCGCACGCTGTCTGCCGCCTCGCCCAGAGCATCGGCGTCGGTGACGTCAAAGATCAGGGGTGTAAAGTTGTCTCCGAAGCCTGCCTGGAGGCGGTCGGCGTCCCCACGACGGCGGACGGAGCCAAACACGCGAAAGCCCCGCGCCAGCAGGACTTTCGTGGCGGCATGGCCGATACCTGTGGATACGCCCGTTACCACAACGCTACGCATTAGCTTTCTCCTGCCACAGCGGGCTGCGCAGTGTACGCCAAGCGCCGTGGCCCTGCCTTGGCCGGCGCTGCTAAGCTCGTCGCCGGAGCACACACCCAAGGAAAGGACCGTTGCGCAGCGAACACCTGGCTGAACCCAGTTATTCCCGGGGACAGCGCCTGCGCGCCACCGTCGCCTGTTTCCTGGCCTACTTTGTGATGTCCGGCATGCTCGCCCCGATCGGCATCCTGCTGCCGCCCCTTGCCGAACACCTTGATCTCGCTATCGAAGACGTGGCGCCGCTGTTCAGCTGGCTAACGCTGGGAATCCTGGCGGGGTCGGCCCTGTCGCTTGTGGTGTTCGCCCTGCGCGGTCCGCGCAGCTGGCTGGTGATCGCCTACGCGGCGATCGCCGCAGCGCTCCTCGCTCTGCGTTCCGTGGACGCGCTGTGGATGCTGCGCAGCTCCCTCGGCGTGGTGGGCGTTGCCTGCGGCATTGGTCTGGCCGCTGCGGCCAGTACCATCACGGCCCTGTACCGGGATGATCAGCGTGCCTCCATGCTAATCATTACTGACAGTTCCTTTAGCATCGCGGGTATTTGCGTCTCGAGTCTCGCGGTGTATCTCGTCGCCGCTGATCTGCACTGGTCGAGCGTCTACGTCGCCGTCGCTCTGATGGCGCTGGCCGTCGTCGCCCTCTCGCTCAGCGTTCCCGGTGCCCCGCAGACCCGGCCGGGGGGCTCGGAGGTCGCCTCGCGCTGGCCGCCGTCGGTGTGGCTCTGCATCGTTGCCCTGTTTCTCTACACCCTGGGTCAATACTCTCTCCTGTGGTGGCTGCCAAGCCATCTGGAGACGGGGCTGGGAGCGACCCGGGATGACGCCGGTCGCGTCGTCGCGCGCTTCTGGACCGGCATGCTCGCTGCCCAACTCTTCGTCGCCTGGTGGGTGCTGCGCGTCGGCGCCCGCAGACTGGTGCTGTTCAGCGTGAGCGGAGCTTTCCTGGGCACGCTGCCGCTCTGGCAGATCGAAAACCTGGACCTCCTGCCCTGGCTGGCGACTTTGTGGGGCTTTGCGAATCTCGGACTGCTCAAGGTCGTCATCGCTTTCGCGACACTCATGCCGCCCGTGGCGACGCCGAGGCTTGTGGCAGCCCTCCTCTTCGGCGCCACTTCCGGTACGGCTGTCAGTCCCGTGGTTACGGCGGCCGTGGCGGGCGGGTTTGGACCGCGCAGCGTGCTGCAATTCGGTTCGGCCTGCTACGCAATGCTCGCACTGCTGGTAGTCTTGGCCTGGAAGCTAAGCGCTCGACGGCGCCCCAGTTGAATTCGGACCAGTCATGACCGTAGCCATCGTCGACATGCGCAGTGCCGGAGCCGAAGAGGCCTTCGTGGAAACCCTGCGCCACACGGGCTTTGCCGTGTTGCGCCATCCGCCGCTGGATGCGGAGCGCCTGGGCCGCATGGCCGATGCCTGGCGCGACTTCTTCCTGTCGGATGTTAAATGGGAGTATCTCGCCGAGGAAGTCGCCTCCGGAAACACCAGCGGCTATATCCCCCCCGAGGTTTCGGAGACCGCCGTCGGACACGGCCGCAAGGATCTCAAGGAGTTCTTCCACATCGTGCCGGACACGCGCATGCCCGAATCGCTGCGCAGCGACGCCCTGGGACACCTGCACGACGCGATCGCCCTAGGCCGCCTGCTCCTGGGCTGGGTGGACCGGCACTGCGGCACATGGTTGCCGCCGTCCCTGCGCGGAGATCTCGGGAACAGCCTGTCGCCCGAGGACAGTCTGCTGCGCATCCTTCACTACCCGCCCCTGTCCGGGGATGAGCCGGAGGGCGCGGTTCGCGCCGCGGCGCACGAAGACATCAATCTGCTCACGCTGCTTCCGGTCTCGGCGGAGCCGGGACTGCAGATTCTCGGCCGCGATGGCGAGTGGCACGACGTGCCGGGGGAGCCCGGAGACGTGATCATCAACTCCGGTGACATGCTCCAGGAAGCGAGTCAGCGCCGCCTGCCCTCAACGTCGCACCGGGTTATCAACCCGCTCGACGCGGCCAGCAACCTGTCGCGCATCGCCATGCCCTACTTCCTGGCGCCGCAGCTGGATCGCACGTTGTCGCCTCGACATACGGCGGGGAGCTATCTGCGCGAGCGCCTCGACGCCCTGGCGCGCTAGCCTGCAACGAACAGTCTCTCGCCGAGAATTCCAAACATCGGTGAGATATGCCGCCTAGCGCTGCACGGCCGCGTGCCGGAGAGTCCGCAGGTACAGCGCGCGCACCGCGTCGGCATCCACGGCAACACACACGCGGCACTCGGGCCAGTCCCGCCAGGCGTCGCTTTCGTAGCGCTCGGGATGCGGGCCGAGGATGGTCTGGCCCATGGCAACGCCCTCGCGCACGACGCGCACGGGACCGCTTTCCCAGGTGTACAGCGCCGGCGCCAGGAGACAGGCGACGGCGCTGGAGTCGTGGATCGGACAGGCACGCTCGCCGCGGACGGTGCTGTAAAAGTCGAAGTAAAACCGGGTGATGTCGTGGATGAAGGCGCCGGCGTCGCCCGCGGTCTCGCGCAGCTCGCTGATGAAGCTCTCGTCCATGATGGTCTCAAGCGTCACATCCAGACCCACGATGGTGGTCGCAATGCCGCTGCCGAAGACCCGATCCGCCGCGCTCGGGTCGCCGCCGATGTTGGCTTCAGCCACCGGCGACACATTTCCAACGTGATTGTGGCGCATGAATACGCCCCCCATGACCACGAGCTCCCGGAGCAGGCCTGGAAGCTCGGGGCAGCGTTCCAGCGCCGTGGCGATGTTGCTGAGCCGGCCCACGGCGACCACGCTGAGTTCCCCCGGTGCCGCGCGCGCCAGTGCCACAAGGGCGTCGGCGGCGGCGGTGGTCTCCGCCTGGCGACGCGGGTGCTCAAACTCGATGTCGCCAAGGCCGTTGCGACCGTGCACGAAGTCCGGGTGTGCCGTTCCCAGGGCCGGACCGATGGGGCCGCTCGCCCCGGGAAAAACCGGCGCATCGATGGCAAAACGTTCGCACACGTGCAGCGCATTTCGCGTGACGTTGTCGAGGCTCGCATTGCCGGCGACGGTGCAGATGGCTTCAAGTTGCACATCCGGGGCGTAATGTAGGAACAGCAGCGCCATGGCATCGTCGATGCCGATGTCCGTATCGAAAACAACGCGCTTCATTGTGGGTTCCTCATGCTGCGGGTTCCTCGGAGGAACTTTTCTTCCTGGGCGTGTCCGAGGTCCGTCTTACAGTGTCTTGAGCCGTGTTCCTCGACGCAGCTTTCCCAGATCCCGAATCGAAGGCCACAGTAAGCGCTGCGACGCGCGTAGGCTCCTTTCAAGAACGGCACCGCCGCGACGCCGGGCGTCGCGCCGATCGAGACCCGCCATGACGGTCGCGAACACGGCTTCCTTGCCCGCGGCAAGCGCCGGCCCGGCGAGGCCCAGGCGTTCCGTGAGCAGCAGCGTGTCGATGTCTCCGAAGCTCAGTAAGGTCGGCTTCCCCGCCGGTCGGAAGCGCCGCAGACGTTCTCCCTGGGCGTGACGAGAGATGTTCGCGGCCACGCTCCGGCCCATGTCGATAGCGTGATACGCCTGCTTTCGCAGTGGCGCCGGTGGCGCTGACGCATCGCCGGCCACAAATACCCGCGGGAAGCCTCGTGCCTCAAGCGTTGCCTTCACCGGCGCCCATTCACCTTCCCGGGCGAGCCCGGCGGCGGCAAGAAGCGGGGGCGGAGCCGGTCCGCCGGTCCATATCGTGGCGTCGCTGCGCAGGCGCTGACCGCTGGTCAGGAGCACGGTCTTGGCGGTGATGCGCCGTACGGGATCGCCGAGGTGGAGTGTGACGTCGTGCTGCGCACAGAGTCTGGCGAGGTGTTTGTGCACGCCGGGGCGATTGCCGGGTAGCAGTCGTTGTTGCGCTTCGACGAGCACCACACTTCGCAGCCTGCCCTCGTAGGCACGGAGGATTTCTCCGAGTCCTTCGACGCCCTCCAGGCCACCGCCGATGATCACTACCCGCGAGGCCGGGCCCCCGGCCATGGCCTGGAGGCGCCTGCGTATCGCTCGCAGTTCATCTACGGATTTAAATCCCAGGCTGTGCTGGCGCACCCCCTCGATACCGTAATCGGCATCGACGGCGCCTGGTGCAAGCACGAGATAGTCGGCCGTGATTCGCCGTCTTCCCACGCGAATTTGGCGCGACGCCGGGTCCAGCGAGCTTACGCGACCGTGGACGAAGCGATGCCCCTGAGCCTGCATGGCCTCCTGCAGCGGCAGGCGAAGATCCGCCGGGCGCTTTACGGCCGAGAGCAGTTCATGAATATTGGGCAGGAACTCGAAGGCGCGGCGGGCGTCCACAAGGCTGACCGCGAATCGCCCGGCATCGAGGCTATTGGCACAGGCAAGACCGGCAAAGCCGCCCCCGACAATCAGGACCTCGGGGCGGTTCAATCGTCTTCCCGGCGCAGGCTCAGGATGGCGTCGCCGTCACCGTCCACAGTCGCGGTGACGACCATCGGCCTGCAGCACACCTGGCAGTCTTCCACGTAGTCGATGCCGAAATCACCGGAATCCACCAGCAGCGTCAATGGTTCCCAGCAGTGCGGACAGGTCGCGGAAAGTTCAGAGAGCCCGGGATTCACGGTGCATCGTCATCCCGCAGGCGAATTTCGCAACGCTCCTTGGCGAGGAAGGCGCGTACCTCGTCATCCACGCTGAAGTTGCTTTTGTACTCGTCCATGCGCTCCGTGGCGAAGAGGCGCAGTCTCCGGCGCCGCAGGGCGCTCGCGAAGCGCCGAATTTCCTCGGCGTTTTCGAGAATCAGCGGTGGGACCTCGGCCTTGCTGCCGTCCTCCGTCTTGGCCACCATCGTAAAATAGGACGTATTGGTGTGCTTCTGGGTACCGGTCTGCACGTCTTCGGCAATCACGCGAATACCGACTACGAGCGACGTGCGCCCCACGTAGTTGACGGAGGCGATCATGGAGACGAGCTGACCGACTTCCGCCGGCTCGAGAAAATGCACGTTGTCAACGGACACAGTGACGCAGTAATTGCCCGCGTGCTTGCTCGCGCAAACGTAGGCCACCTTGTCCATCAGCGATAACAGCGTTCCGCCGTGAATCTTGCCGCCAAAGTTTGCGTAGGCAGGAATCATCAGCTCCGTCAGCGTCGACTGCGAATAGCTGACCGGGTGTCCCTCCATGGGTGCTCTCCTGATTTACTGTGTTTTGCGCTGCCGTCGCTGGCGCCGCGCCGCCGATCTCAGTTGCCCTTCTCGCCGCGCGCTTCAAAGCCGGGCCGCGTCAACTCGGACACCTCCCGAAACAGTTCGTTGGGCACGAGCGCTGTAAGGGAATAGTGCGCGAGCTTCCACCCCGCCGAGGTGCGCACGACCACACCGGTACCGCGAAAGCGTCCCCAGCGCGGGGAGACGGCGATCTCATCGAACCATGCCGTGTCGGCATCGGCGTCGAAGGCAATATGTCGCGACTCCGGGTGGTACTCCCAGCCCCCGCCGTTTTCGAAGCGCCCCGTTACGTATTCCTTGAACTCCGGCAGGGGCCAGCGCTCCCAGTCATCGGTGCCCATGAATACGCCCTGCTCTGTGAAATGGCCCAGATAGCGCTCCCGATCCGCTTCAGCGGCGGCGGCGTGGAAGTCGTCGAGCATGGCCGCGATCAGTGTGCGATCGTCGCTTTCGTCGGCGTACGCGTTCGTCGCGGCGAGGCCGGCAAGGAGCGGCACGCTCAGAGCCAGAAGAATTGCTACGGCGCAGGAGCGCGGGTTTCGCCCGGTGGCGTCTGTTTTCATGAGTCGGTCTCCCCTTGGTCTTCGTTCTGCTCGTATCCTGGCAAATGGCCGAAGCGATAGCGCCGGGTCACGGCCGCTTGTGTTCGCCACGCCATGCGATCTGTCCAGGACGGCCAGTGTATTCCCCCCCGACGGTGCTGGAGAGTGCTCAGGACGCTGTATCTGCAGCGCGATGACGCCAGCTCGTTTTTGGAAGGACGCGAAGCTTCGGCTGTCATGGTTTTGTCGCAATTCCTGCGGCGGGTTTGTTACGATCATGTGGGCCGTTTAAAAGCGGTCCAGCGTAAGGACGATCCTAATACTCACAATAAAAGGAGACATCGATGTCGCCCATCGTCGGTACGCGTAGCGCTCTCGCGCGCGCAGCTGCCCTGATTTTTACGTTGTTTGCCCTGGCGGCCTGCAGTGACAGCAACTCGCTGAGTGTCCCGCCAGCCGCAGAACCCGAACCCATGCCGATGGGCCCGGGCACCATCATTGAGGTGGCCGAGGCCGCGGGCGATTTTGGCACTCTCCTCGCCGCTCTCGATGCGACGGATCTCGACGATGTTCTCGATGACGACACTGCGACTTTCACGGTGTTCGCGCCGACTGACGACGCCTTTGCGGCCCTCGGCCAGGACACGATCGATGCGCTTCTCGCCGATCCCGAGACGCTGAGCGACATCCTCCTCTACCACGTGATTTCGGACCAGGCAGTGGATGCCGAGACCGCGCTGTCGCTGGCGGGAAACACGGTGGAAATGGCGAACGGCGATATCGTCGCTCTGACGATTCGCGACGGCGATTTGTTCATCAACGGCTCACAAGTCGTCGCCACTGATGTTGAAGCTTCCAACGGCATCATCCATGTGATCGACGCCGTTCTGATGCCACCGAGCGACGCTGCGGCGACCGGCAACATCATCGAGGTCGCGGTGGCCAATGGCAGCTTCACGACGCTGGTTGCTGCCGTGGAAGCGGCGGGTCTGGTGGAAACGCTCGCCGACCCCGAGGGCACGTTCACCGTGTTTGCGCCGACCGACGAAGCCTTCGCGGCTGTGGGCGACGAAACGATCAATGCGCTGCTCGCCGATATCGACGCTCTAGCGGATGTATTGCTCTACCACGTCATCTCTGGAGCCGCCGTCGATTCCATCACGGCCACATCCCTGCTCGGCGAGATGGTCGAGATGGCCAACGGCGACAGTGTGACCGTCGACATTCGTGATGGTGCTTTGTTCATCAATGATTCCCAGGTCGTCATCGCCGACGTGCCCGCGACCAACGGTGTGATCCACGTTATCGATGCGGTCCTGCTGCCACCACCCCCCGAGCCTCTGCCCGGTAACATCGTTGAAGTCGCGGTAGCAAACGGGAGTTTCACGACCCTGGTGGCAGCGGTAGAAGCTGCGGGACTCGTTGAAACCCTGTCAGATCCCACGGCGACTTTCACAGTCTTCGCACCCACCGACGAAGCTTTTGCCCTCCTCGGGGAAGACACGATCAACGGCCTGCTTGCCGACCCCGATGCCCTGGCCAACGTATTGCTTTACCACGTAATCGCTGATCAGGAAGTACCCGCCGAGGTTGCCCTGACTCTGGACGGCTCCGACGTGGAAATGGCCAACGGCGATACGGTGAGCATCACAGTGATGAATGCCGGCCTGCTGATCAATGACAGCATGGTCATCATGACCGACGTGGACGCCTCCAACGGAATTATCCACGTTATCGACGCGGTACTGCTTCCGCCGCAGTAAGCCGACGGAACTACGGCAATATCCGAAGGGGCCGGCTGGCCCCTTTTTTCTGCTCCTCGCCCGGGCCCCGGCATCCCGCCGATTCCAGGCCGAAAATTCCATCGGACCCTGTATGTCCGGCGCTCGCCGTTGCTGATCTTCCGCCCCACCGATCGCGTATAGAGTCAGTCACGAACCTGGAGAATTTCCATGCCCTACGCATTCAACGCCCGACGCGGCGCGGCCCTGGTTGTCGTCGCGGCCGCCCTGGCTGCCACCTTGGCCGCTCCCAGAGCCGCGGCGTCGTGCCCCGAATACCTAGATCACAGCATGCGCCGACTGCACTCGAAAGAGGATCTGAACCTCTGTGAGGTGGCTGCGAACAAGCCCGTGCTGATCGTGAATACCGCCAGCCACTGCGGCTACACGCCTCAGTTCAAGGGTCTGGAAGCCTTGCACCAGAAGTACAAGGACCAGGGTCTCGTCGTGGTGGGCTTCGCCAGCGACAGTTTCAAGCAGGAGGCGGACTCGGAGGCCGAAGCTGCCGACGTCTGCTTTGTTAACTACGGAGTGAGCTTCACCATGCTCGCCCCGACGCCAGTGAAGGGCAGCGATGCCAATCCGGTCTTCCAGGCCCTGAACGAAGCTGCGGGTGCTCCCAAGTGGAATTTCAACAAGTACCTGGTCGATGCCGAGGGCAATGTCGTCGAGCATTTTGGCAGCACCGATCGCCCCGATAGCGCCGCCGTTACGGCAGCGATCGAAAAGGTGCTGTAAATCCGCCACTCTCATGGCATCGACCGCATTGCGCTGCGCCGCCTGTTCTGGCGCGTCGCGCTGGTGCTTGTGTGTGGCGGCCTGCTCGTTTCGCTGGCCATTGCCGCCAATGCCATGATGTCAGTCTGAAGCAGACCGCTCGTCCCGCCGGCCTATACTGTAGGCATGCCGC
This sequence comes from Pseudomonadota bacterium, assembly GCA_038748515.1. GTDB lineage: Bacteria > Pseudomonadota > Gammaproteobacteria > Pseudomonadales > Halieaceae > Congregibacter. The sequence goes on along the minus strand of JBCDIW010000001.1, from coordinate 111,568 downwards.
CCCATGCGACCCTGTTCCTGCTCTTCCTGCTGCTCAGCTCCGGCAGCGCCGCCCAGACCGTCTACCGATCCGTCGAAGACGGGGTGACGCGATTCAGCGACGTTCCCCCGGAGGGTGTACCCACCGAAGTCATTGAGTTGGACGTGGCCACGCCCGCGAATGATCCTGCGCTTGAAGAACGGATCACCGCCATGCGCGAAACCACCCGGCGCATGGCGGATGACCGACGGGAAAGGGAGCGTCACCGCGCTGAGCTGAAAGCCCTCGCGCGACAGGATCAGGAGCCCATACAGCCCGCTCCGAGTCTGGATGCCCCCGCGTTCGCCTACTGGCCCACGCCGCTGTGGCGGGCGCGTCCGCCTCTGCGGCGTCCAGTACCCTACCGGCCCGACGCGGGGGTGGTGCCGCCGGGCTGGTCTGTGGTCAAGCCGGGAAACGCGCAGCTCATGCGGCCGATCGTTTCGTCCCGGTCAGGGCGCGAGCGCCTGCCTTGAAACGCGGATCGCCTCAGGCGTTCCGCTGCCGCGCCTCGAGCCGCACGCTGGCGGGGCCCGCGGCGAGTCCGGCCCGGATAAGCTGCTCCAGCTGGGCGTCGAAGCAATCGTCCATGTCGGCATAAAACTCGTCAGAAAACATGGCCTTGAGCGTGGGCGAGGACACGGCAAAGTAATTGATCGCGCCGAGAAACTGGTAAACGGCCGCTGCGGCGTGATGCCGGCCAGCGCTTCCCCATTGCGGGAGTGCGTGCACGCGGTCTACAAGCGCGTCGAGGAATCCGCGTAGGTACCAGTGGCTGGCGCGCTCGGCCCGTCGCGAGTTATCCAGGAGCTCGCGCATGAGGAGCCGGGTCTGCTGTGGGTGCTGGCGATGGTCCTGGACGAGGGCCGCGAGCAGTGCCGCAATCGCGTCCCTATCGTTCTTGGGCGTGGCGTCGGTCGCCTCGATGCGCTCCTGGAAGGCCCTCGATATGCCATCCAGCACTTCTCCATACAGTTTCTCTTTGCTTTCGAAGTGATGCAGCAGGGCCTGCTTGCTCAGACCCAGTACGTCAGCGATGCCGGCGATGGAGACGCCATCGAAGCCGCGTTCGGCGAACTGGTCCAGGGCCACGGCGAGAAAGCGCTCGCGAGTGTTGTTTGCCATCGTCGATCCTTGTTCAGACTGCTCAATGTAACCTGGGGCTTGACGCCTTACCATATGGTAAGTTTAACTTACCGATCGGTAAGTACAGCACAGTGAAGCAACGGAGAATGGGACGATGGACAGTGCAACACAGGTCTCCCTAATCGGAGAATTACGCGATCTGGCCCGCGCGGGCAGCTGCTATCTCGATGAACTGGAAGTGCAGAATCCGGTGGCGAAGTACACGGATGAGTTGCATTTCGCCCGGGAGCAGGCGTCTCTCTTCCAGGTGATGCCGCGGATCGCGGCTCATGCGAGCGAGCTGCCGTCAGCGAACAGTTTCTTGCGCCGCGAAATCGCCGGGCGGTCCGTGCTCATCACCCGCGACAGCGAGGGTGACGTGCACGCGTTTCTCAACGTGTGTCGTCACCGCGGCGCGCGCCTGGTGGATGACGACAGCGGCTGCCGCGCAGCGTTCTCCTGTCCGTATCACGCCTGGCGCTACAGCAATCGCGGCGAGCTGCTGAAGGTTCCCTTCGCGGAACAGGGTTTCCCCGACCTCGACATGGCCAGCTCCGGTCTGGTGCGCCTCGCCGTGGCGGAGCGCTACGGATTCATCTGGGTCACCCCCAGCGCGGGTATCGCCATGGATATCGATAGCTACCTGGGTCCGCTGGCGGAGGATCTTGCCTGGCTGGACGGTGCGTCCCTCGAGATCAAGGCCGAATCGGTGCGTGAGCGCCGCGCCAACTGGAAGATTCTTATCGAGGGCGGCATCGAGGCCTATCATTTCCGGATCGTGCACCGTAAAACCATCGGGCCGCATTTCCCGAACAATCTGAGTTCCTACCAAAGCTTCGGCGACAACATCCGCTCCATCCTCCCCCGGGCCGGTGTCGGCGACATCGACATGGCCAGTCTCGGTCCCGATGAAATCCGCGATCGCGCCAACGTGCTGTACACCTTTTTCCCGCTCACAAACCTCCTGGTCATGCAGGACCACATCGTGTGGATCGACAACGAGCCCCTGGCCCCGGACTGCACGCGCCTGCGTTTCTGCACCCTCGCCCCCCGGGAGAACACCGACGAGGAACACTGGCTGCGCAATGACGCGATCGCGCAGGACACGCTCGCGGAAGACGGGGAGGTCGGCGAGTCCATTCAGCGCGGTATAGATTCCGGAGCCAACACCGCGTTTCGCTTTGGTCGCTTCGAAGGTGCGCTCGCGGCCTTCAACGCCAGCATCGACCGCCATCTGCCGGCGCACTGATGCCGGGCACCATCGTCGCGACGCGCTGCTCCCGCCGTGCGTTGCGGCGCCGGAGGCCGCTGCCCCCACGCCGGCAAACATGAACAAACCGTAATCTTCACGCCACGCTGCCGTAAGGCGGCCTGGCGCAGAGTGGAACCTCCCAAATCCACAGGAGGCTCACCATGACTCTGCAGGAACGGTTTAATCGCTTTTACACCAGCCTGGACCTGGATGCTCTGGATCATCTTCCGGGCATCTACGCCAAGCAGGTCACCTTCGCGGACCCCGTCGCCGTTCACCAGGGGCTGCTGGCCCTGGACGGCTACTTCCGCAAGCTCCTGGCGGGCTGCACTCGCTGTGAATTCAAGATCCGCGAGCAGGAGTTCGGTACCGACCGCGCGTTCGTTAACTGGACCATGACCTTCACAAACCCCCGGCTCAACGGCGGTCGCGCCGTCGATGTGGACGGCAGCAGCGTTCTGCGTATCCGCGGTGAGCGCATCGAATTCCAGCGCGATTACTACGACATGGGCGCCATGGTCTATGAGCAGCTCCCGCTGCTCGGTCCGATCGTGCGCTACATCCGCGGGAGGATGGCGGCGTGACGAATGCGACGGCAAACCCGGCAAAGACTCTGCTGATCACGGGGGCGAGTTCCGGTATCGGCCGCGCCACGGCTCTGCGTGCCGCGGCCGAGGGCTGGTGGGTCATCGCCTGTGGGCGCAATCAGGAGCGCCTGAATGCGCTGGCGGCGGCAGCGCCGAACATCGAGACCCTGGCCTTCGACGTCAGCGATCGTGAGGCCTGTTCCCGGGCTCTCGCCGGAGTCGCTCCGGACGTGGCGCTGCTCAATGCGGGGAGCTGTGAATACGTGGATATCGATGCCTGGGATCCGGCGCTGTTCCATCGCGTATTCGACGCCAACTTCTTTTCCGTGGTGAATTGCGTCGAGGCCTTGCTGCCCGAACTCAAGCGGGGCGCGCAGCTGGTCATCGTGGACAGCCTCGCCAGGCTCCTGCCCTTTACCCGCAGCGAAGCCTATGGAGCGAGCAAGGCGGCGCTGTACTACCTCACGCGCTGTCTGGAAGTGGACCTGAAGGACCGGGGCATCGTGGTGCAGAGCGTTACCCCGGGCTTCGTACGGACACCGCTGACAGATCGCAATGAATTCGCCATGCCCATGCGCGTCGAGCCGGACGACGCCGCGCGCGCGATCCTGCGCAGCGTGGTGCGCGGGGAGCGCAGCGGATACTTCCCCAGGCTGTTCGCGGGAATCATTCGAACCCTAGCCTTGCTGCCGAGTCGCTTGCAGGTGGCCCTGTGTCAGCGCCTCGCACGAAGCGCGGAGGTGGCCTCATGAGAGCGCCGGGATCGTATAGCAGGCTGCTGAATTTCGCCTGGTACCAACTGCTCTGGTTCACTGCGGTATTGGGCACAACACAGGCGCTCCCGGTGCTGTTTCTGCTGGTGATTCCGCACCTGCTCCTGGTTCGCAACCGCGGCAGCGAGCTGGCGCTCATGGCGGGAACGGCCGTGCTGGGCACCCTGTTCGATGCGTCGCTGACGCTCGCGGGGTACTACCAGTTTGCCGCCAGCGACGGCGGATTGCCGTTCCCCGTCTGGCTGCCCCTGATATGGATCGGGTTTGCCGGCACGCTGCGGCACAGCATGGCGTTTATGGTTGCGCGGCCAAAGCTCATGACCTTCGCCGCGACCGTCTTTGCGCCCCTGACCTATCTGGCGGCGCAGCGTCTCGGTGCCGTCAGCTTTCCCCACGGAAGCATCGCCACGGCGCTTGTTATAGGACTTAGCTGGTGGGTGATCACGCCGCTTCTGCTGCGCCTGGAAGTCCTGACCCGCCATCCGGAAACCCTGTGGCGGCAGCTTTTCCCTTGCCCCAGACACCGGACGGAGGTCTGAAATGATTACCTTTTACCCTCGAATTTTCGGCCCTATCGCGATCCTGGCGCTCGTCGTCCTGCCAAACCTGGCGATGGCGCGCAGCGCCGACATCACCGAGCTAAAGGGAATGCGCACTGTAGGTGCGGCGCGCATGCAGGTGCTCTTCTGGAAGGTCTACGATGCGAAGCTGCTGGCGCCCCAGGGGGAGTACCGAAGCGACGAACCCTTTGCCCTGTCTCTGACGTATCTACGAAAGCTCGATGGCGACAAAATCGCCGCGCGCTCGATCGAAGAGATGCGCAGGCAGGGTCTGGATGACGAAGAAAAGCTGGGTCGCTGGTATGACCTGCTCTCAGGGATCATTCCCGACGTCAACGCGACGGATGAAATCGTCGGCCTGGCGGCCGAAGACGGGTCGACGCGCTTCTTCCTGCACGGTGAACCCATCGGGAGGGTGGAGGAGCCCGGATTTACCGACGCGTTTTTTGCCATCTGGCTGGGAGAACAGACCTCCGAGCCGGAGCTGCGCAGCCAATTACTGGGAGTGGAACCATGAAACGCCTCTTAGCCATCACTCTGCTGCTGACGCTGGTCAGCGGTTGCGCAACCAGCCTCGACGGTAGCCGATACGCTCCGCAGACGCCGCCCTTTGATCTCTTCGAGTTTTTTGAGGGCACGGTCGACGCCTGGGGAATCGTGCAGAATCGCAGTGGCGAAGTCGTGCAACGCTTCGCTGTGGAGATCCGCGGCAGCGTGGCCGACAACGAGCTGACGCTCGACGAACGCTTCAGTTACAGCCTGGGCGAGGGCGTGACTGAACGCGTGTGGCGGATCCAGCGGCGCGGGGACGGTTCCTACAACGGCGGCGCCTCGGACATTCTGGATTCGGCGGAGGGAGAAGCCTTCGGCAACGCCTTTCGCTGGGCCTACGCCATGGACCTGCCCGTCGGCGAAAAGACCTACCGGGTGCGATTCGAAGACTGGATCTTTGCGCTCGATAGCGATCGCATCGTCAATCGTTCCTATATCCAGAAGTTTGGGCTTGACGTTGCCGAGGTAACGATCTTCATGCAGCGTCGCGACGCCCCGCAACCCGGGGAAGGCGGAGCGTCACTCTGAGACCGGGCGGGGCTTTACCGGGAGTGGCTTCGGCAAGCTCCAGGCTACCGCCGTGGCGCCGGGCGATTGCGAGTACCAGCGGAAGACCGAGTCCGTTTCCCGGCGCGCTGCGGCTGTCGTCGAGACGAACAAAGCGGCGCAGCACCAGATCGCGCTCATCGGCGGGAATGCCGGGACCGCTGTCTTCCACAGCCAGAACGACGCCATCCGCCTCCCTGCGGGCAACGCAGTGGACCTCACCGCCTGCCGGCGTGAACTTGAGCGCGTTGTCCACGAGGTTGGCGAGCGCCTGAAACAGCAGGTCGCGGTCCGCCTCCACCGTCAGCTCCTGCACTTTCGCCACAAGCCGCACCGCCTTTTCTTCGGCCAGGGGCTCGTAGAGCGCGGCCGCGTCAGCCAGCAGCGCTCCGGCGTCGACCTGGGCCAAAGCCAGGGTCTGCTTTCCCGCCTCGATGCTGGATATGCGCAGCAGACTCCGAAAGATGTCCAGGGTGTGGTCGAGCTCCGCGAGCAGCTCGTCCCGGGTACCGCCCTCCGTATCCGCTTCGATACGCGTGCGCAGACGCATGAGGGGCGTACGCAGATCGTGGGCGATGTTGTCCGACACGCTTTTGATACCGTCCACCCGGGCCTCGAGTTCGGCGAGCATGCGATTGAGCAGCACGGCCAGCTTGGAGAGATCGTCCCAGCTCGAGTCCACGGACAGGCGCTCCCGGAGGTTGCCCGTTTCGATGATGCGCCCCGTGGTTGCGGCGATGCGCTCGAAGCGCGTGGCCACATAGTAGGCGACCCCCCAGCTCAGCGCGAAGATCAGCGCCAGCAGCAGAATCATGACCCAGCCCACGGTACGCAGCTCTGCCTGGATCGCCTCCGGTGCCTCCCGCAACAGGCGATCGTCGGCGGCGATAAGGAGGCCATAGGCTGCCACCGCGAGACCGACGAGCATGAGCGTCGCGAAGAGAATACCGACCTGGTAGCTGGAGCTGCGCAGCACGCGCTGCAGGAGCGACCTCATTGCTCGGGGCTCAGGCGGTAGCCGGCGCCGCGTACGGTGTGAATCAGGGCGCGATCGTGCCCCTTGTCGACCTTCTGCCGCAGGCGGCTGATATGCACATCGATAACGTTGGTCTGCGGATCAAAGTGGTAGTCCCAGACTTTCTCCAGGAGCATGGTGCGCGTGACGACCTGGTCCGTATGGCGCATCAGGTATTCGAGGAGAGAGAACTCGCGGGGATTGAGCTCGATACTCTGGCCCGCCCGGGTCACGCGGCGGCGCAGCAGGTCCATGTGCAGATCATGACAGTCGAGGCTGGTTGTCTCGGCACTCTCGCCGCCACCCCGACGGGCCGTGAGCACCTCGACGCGTGCCAAGAGCTCCTCGAAAGCAAAGGGCTTCACGAGGTAGTCGTCGGCACCGGAGCGCAGGCCGCGAACGCGATCGTCGACCTCGCTGCGCGCCGACAGCATGAGTGCGGGCACGCTGATGTCGCTGGCGCGTAGCGCGTGAAGAATGCTGATTCCATCGGCTCCCGGGAGCATCCAGTCGATCACCAGAGCGTCATAATCCTCGGTAGTGGCGAGGAAAAGGCCGCGCTTCCCGTCTTCCGCTGTGTCGACTCTGTGGCCGGCTTCGCGCAAACCCCGCGCGATGTACTCGCGAAGCTGCTTGTCGTCCTCGATTACCAGACAGCGCATAGACGCGTTTCAAAAAAACCGATGGGGAGGGGTTCGGGCATTTGGGTGCCTGCCGGGCACCTGGTCACCGACGGTGACATCCATACTGCAGAGACGGATCATCGCCGGTCTCACTGATAGTCAAGATCATCGACCAGAAACCCTCTCGCCTTGAGATTGATACTGAAGTCTGACGAGCTTTCGTTCGTGACCTTTAAGCTCTCACCTTCTCGTACGATCAGTAGAATTCCAAGCGGATCCTGAAACAGCTGACTTGTCGCTCCACCGGCGATGCGCAGCGCACTTTGAAGGTCGATGGACGTGCCAGAGCCTCTTCCCACCGTAACTTCATAGGTGCCCGTCTGATTGAGACCATTGGGCTCGATATGAACCGACGTGACCAGCAGAAATTTACCGGTGGGTACCGTCGTGAAACCTGTGCCGTCGACGAACCTCCTGATAGTGGCGTCTTGCCGCACCACGCCAGCGCCTACTGCGAACCGGTATCCGTAAACGGGCACGGGATTGCTTGGCAAGCCGGATGCGCCCCCCTGGGTAAGGCTTATCCATCCCTTTCCTGAAAACCCTTCGAAGTCTCCGTCCTCGCTGTATCTCAGCGTGCCGCTCGTCGGTGCATTGTCGTCGTCGGCGATCTTTACTTTTCCATCCACATGAAGCGCTTGCTCGGGGTTTTTCGTGTCTATCCCCACCTGCGCAAATGAGAGAGCGGACACAAGGGTCAGAACTAGGAAGATCAGGATTTTCATAAGCTTCAACCTGGGGAATCTATGTCGAGTGTTCGGCAATACCTATCAGATCGCACTCTCACGTGTCGGCTTGCCCCGCACTCGGCCGGTCCCGAGTTCCGACGGGATTCGTCGTCCCTGCACACGGCTTGCACCGAAGCCTGCCGAGTGAATGCCTGGCGCGTTCACAGCGCCGGCAACTTCAGGCAGACCGCACACTCCTCAAGGAAGGGCTGCAAGTCGCCCGCGTCTCGCCGGGGGCGCGGGGACTCCGGGCAGGGGCGGGCTCGGTGCGATTCTGGCCCCGACACTCCCGCCGCACAAGTAGGCGCCGGTGCTAAGATTCGCGACCCCAACCGCGTGCAGGATTAGCTGATGATTCACAGGATCCGTCCATTGCTCAGCGCGAGCCTTGCTTTCTCCATCGCCCTTATCGCCACTCTTATCCTCGCAGTAGCGCCAAAGGTCCGCGCCGAGCACCACGCCCCGGACTCGGATCCATACGCAGGTATGGCCTGGCGCAACATCGGGCCGGCATTCATGTCCGGCCGCGTCGGCGATATCGACTGGGACCCGACCGATGACAGCGTCTGGTACGTGGGTGTCGGCTCCGGAGGTGTATGGAAGACGGTCAATGCGGGCACCACCTGGGAACCGGTGTTCGACAATGAAACCTCCTATTCCATCGGCAATGTCGCTGTCGATCCGTCCAATCCGAGCACGGTCTGGGTGGGTACGGGGGAGGATCATGGCGGCCGTCACATCGCCTTCGGCGACGGCATCTACCGCTCCGACAACGGCGGTGAGACCTGGACCAACATGGGGCTGACGAAGTCGCAGCACATCTCGCGCATCATCGTGCATCCAGAGGACTCGGATACGGTGTGGGCAGCTGTGCAGGGACCCCTGTGGACCAAGGGCGAGCAGCGCGGCCTGTACATGACCACGGACGGCGGACTTAGCTGGAACAAAACCCTGGGTGGCAACGAGTGGACCGGCGTAACCGATCTGGTTATCGATCCTCGCAATCCGGACGTGCTCTATGCCGCCACCTGGCAGCGCCATCGCACCGTGGCGGCCTATATGGGCGGCGGGCCGGACAGCGGCATCCACAAGTCCACGGATGGCGGGAAGAGTTGGCGCAAACTCGCGACGGGCCTGCCGAAGGGCAATCTCGGGAAGATCGGCCTCGCAATTTCACCTCAGGAGCCGGACGTCATCTACGCCGCCATCGAACTCAACCGCACCAAGGGCGGTGTGTGGCGCTCCGAGAACGGTGGCGCGAGCTGGACCAAGCGCTCGGACGCGGTGAGCTACGGCACGGGGCCCCACTACTACCAGGAGCTCTACGCCAGCCCGCATGAATTTGATCGGCTGTACCTTGTGGGACCCTCGGTACAGAAGTCCGAGGACGGCGGCGAGACCTTCACACAGATGGAGCATCCATCGCAGCACGGCGACATGCATGCCATCTACTTCCACCCGACGGATCCCGACTACATCATGATGGGTACGGACGGCGGTCTCTATGAGAGCCACGATCTCGGGGCCAACTGGCGCTATATCGAGAACCTGCCGATCACCCAGTTCTACAAGCTGGCCCTCGACGACGCCGAACCCTTCTACAACATTTATGGCGGCACCCAGGACAACAACACCCAGGGCGGCCCCTCGCGCACCGACTCGGTCAACGGCATCCGCAATGCGGACTGGAAGGTTGTCCTTGGTGGGGATGGTCATCAGCCGGCCACGGAGCCGGGCAATCCCGACATCCTCTATGCGGAGTGGCAGCAGGGCAACCTGATGCGCATCGACCTGATCACCGGCGAGTCCGTTTACATCAAGCCGCAGCCGTACCCAGGCGAGCCGCCGGAGCGCTTCAACTGGGACTCGCCGATCCTCGTCTCGCCCCATAAGCCGACGCGTCTTTACTTCGCTTCGCAGCGCGTGTGGCGCTCAGACAACCGTGGCGATGACTGGACGCCGATTTCCGGCGACCTTACGCGCAACGAGGACCGCATGCTCATGCCGCTCATGGAGCAGACCTGGAGCTGGGACGCACCCTGGGATCTGCGCGCCATGTCCGATTACAACACCATCACCTCACTCGCTGAGTCGCCGATTAGGGAAGGGCTGCTCTACGTGGGCACCGATGACGGGCTGATCCAGGTGTCGGAGAACGGTGGGGGAAGCTGGCGTCGCATCGAGGTGGGATCACTGCCCAACGTGCCAAAGACCGCTTTTATCAACGATATCCGCGCCGATCTGCACGACCCCAATACGGTCTACGTGGCGCTCGACAACCACAAGTACGGCGACTTCAGCCCTTACCTGCTGGTTTCTCGCGACCGCGGGCGGAGCTGGTCCTACCTTACCTCGGGTATTCCATACCGAAACCTGGTGTGGCGGATCGTTCAGGACCACGAGAAGCCGGGCCTAATGTTTGCAGCCACGGAATTCGGTGTGTACATGACGCTCAACGGTGGCGATCAGTGGACGAAGTTCAGCGCCGGCATACCGACCATTTCGATTCGCGATATCCAGATTCAGCGTCGCGAGAACGACATCGTGGCGGCAAGCTTCGGCCGCGGTTTCTTCGTGCTGGACGACTACAGCCCGCTGCGTGAACTCGCAGCGGATACCCTTGAAAAGGAAGCCGTACTGTTCGAGACCCGCGACGCGCACTGGTACTTCCCTCGCGAGGTTCTCGGCGCGACCAAACGCGGCACCCAGGGTGATCAGCACTACGTGGCGGAAAACCCACCCTTTGGCGCCGTACTCACCTACCATCTCGGTGCGGGATTTCCGACGCTGGAAGCCGAGCGCCAGGAAGCCGAAAAAGCGAGTCTGGCGGCCGGTGAGCAGGTGCGCTTCCCGGGCTGGCCTAGGGTCGAAGCCGAACGCCGACAGATCACTCCGGCCCTCAAGCTGATCATCCGCGACGCCGACGGCAACGTGATTCGCCGCATCGACGCGCCCACGGAGAAAGGCTTCCACCGCGTCGCCTGGGACCTTCGCCACCCCTACTACGGATCCGTGGAGACGCCGCCGAACTGGCAGGGCCTTCCGCCGAGCGGCTTCATGGTCCGCCCGGGAACCTACAGCGCGGAACTCATGTTGATCAAGGGCAACGTAGCGCGGCGCCTGACTGATCCGGTCAGCTTCGAGGTTGTGCGCATGTATCCGGTGACGGCGTTGGCCGGCGCCAGCATGGAAGACGTCGACGCCTTTTGGAAGGAGCTGGCTGCGCTCGACGGCCAGGTCAGCGCGGCGCGCTATGCCCTGGATGATGCCGTCGAAGACGTGGAAACGATGCAGGCCATGCTCGAGTCTTCAGCGCTCGATCTCGGCAGAGTGGATATGGGCCTGCGACTCGTACGTGACGATCTCTATGAGCTCGACGAGGCGCTGACCGGTCACAAGTCGCGGGGAGAAGTCGGCGACTACGACGTTCACCGCGTGACCGACTGGCTGAGCCATGCCCGCAACGGTGTGGACAGCTCCAGCTATGGCCCCACACCAGCGCATCGCAAGAGCCTGGACTATGCACGGGAGGCGTTTGCACCGATCAGGGCGCGGCTGAATGGCATCATAGGAACGCGGCTCCCGGAATTCCGTCAGCAGCTACTGGAGGCTGGGGTGCCTTGGGGTCGGGGGCAGCCGATACCGAACCGCTGAGTCACGACCCGGTCTCGCGCAATCGCGACGCTCGGCGTCGCTATGAAGGCTAGGTTCGCCAGGCATGAGCGATCTGACGGGTTCGATAGAACGGTCGAATAAGGCCAAACAAAGGCGACTGATGAAAGGGGCTTAACGTCACCTCGACGCGTTCAAAACCGATGTCTTTCAGCGCCGCTATGAGCCAAGATCGATTTGGGACAAAAAAGTTGGTCGGATCATTGTTGAGGCCACGTGCCGGGTAATACCGGAGCAGGGGCGATCCGACCCAATCGAAGACGCACTCCGTCTCGATGACAAGTCGCTCGCGCGCCATGCGTGCGACCCGTTCCAGGCCCTCGAGCGGGTTTTTGAGGTGATAGAGCACGCCGAGAAACAGAACGATATCGTGCTCGCCCTCGACGCTTGGATCGAGCGCAAAAACGTCGACCTCCTTCGACTGGGCTTTAGATCCGAAGGCTTGATGCGCAAAATCGTAGCCGTCCTTGGTTCCCCAGCCAGGACCGCCCCAGCAGAACCAATCGGTTGACAACACGGCTGCCGCGCCCCGTCTTTCAGCTTCGAACGAATAGAAACCGTCCCACGCACCAACGTCTAAAACCGTCTTGCCCGCGACCGGGTAGCGAAAGATGCCCTCGGCCTCCCGCTTCAAAATTGCGAGTCTTTTGGTACCTGGTGTGACAGATCCGTCGGGCAGTTCCATCGAGTGGAACCACCTGATATCGGCTGCTTGCATTCATTGACTCCAAGTCGATTAAGCAGGACGCGAGGGACTTATCTTACTGTCGATGCCGGCAAGCGGTCAGCAAAGTGCTTCGGGAAAGGTCTGGTGAGGTCGACACGCGCACAGCCGAGAGAGACCGGCACGCTCTACCCGAATGGCCTCCGCGCAGCGCATTGAGTTGACAGTGTCTACCAAAAGAGCCATAGTTGACAGCATCAACCTGGAACAGTGAAGAAAAGCCCCGGGTGGCAAAAACGCGTCGGCCACCGCGCGCAACAGCGAAGGGACCCGAGCCGTGGAAAATCTTCGAACAGGAAAATCCGACGATCGGTGGTCAGCATGGCGAGGTCGCTATGGGCCCTGGGCCGTAGTTACCGGAGCGTCCTCCGGGATTGGTCTGGAGTTCGCAAAAGCGCTGGCTGAGCGGGGACTGAATCTCGTGCTCGTGGCACGTCGAACTGAATCACTGGTCTCCCTTGGGCGAGAGTTGGAAGAACAGTTCGGGGTCAAAACGCGAGTGTGTACCGCGGACCTCTCAACTTCCGCGGACCGGCAAAGCCTTCTTGAGCTTACTCAGAGTCTTGATGTTGGTTTGCTCGTAGCCAACGCGGGCTACGGTTTGTCAGGCCCCTTTATCGCAAGCGATATCGAAGACGGTACCGCGATGATCGACGTCAACGTCCGCGCCGTCGTGGAGCAGACCTATCACTTCGCGCATCGGTTCCGCCGCCGTGCCAGCAGCGGAATCATTCTCCTGAGTTCCATCCTTTCCTGGCAGGGCGTGCCCAGAGCGGCAGGCTATGCGGCCAGTAAGGCGTTTATCCAGTCTTTTGCCGAGGCACTGCACCGAGAGTTGAAACCCTACGGTATCGACGTTCTGTCGAGCGCGCCGGCGCAGGTGGCTTCCGGTTTCAATGCTCGGGCCAACATGCGTTCGCCGGGCTCGGATCCCGCGATCGTAGCCAGAAAGTCGCTCCAGGCTTTGGGGAAGAAGCAGACGACCTACGGACACTTTCGCTCGTGGTTTCTCTCTACCGCCCTGGCCTTTCTCCCACGCCGTATCCGGGTTGCCATCATGCAGTCCGTAATGGCTGGCATGACACAACATCAGGAGGCTCCGCCAGAGCCCACGCTTACCTAACTCTTCTCCAAGGCCGCGATCGGACTCGCACGACATAGCAGTCGGTTGCAACGTTCCCGTCGCGAGCGCTTCTGCACTTCGCAATACACATTCCGTATCATGACACCGCATGAGATCGGATCACTCAAAGCCAGGTGGCGACCTTCGCGAAGCGTGCCTCGACGAGGCTCTCAAGATCATCGAATCCGACGGAGTCGAGTCTCTGAGCATGCGCGAAGTTTCGCGTCGGCTTGGGGTGTCCCATCAGGCACCGTACAAGCACTTCGAAAGTCGCGACCATATCCTCGCGGAAGTCGTCGCCCGGGCGTACGACCGCTTTGGTGAGCATCTCAGCGCGAGGGCCTCGGGAGCAGCCGAGGGAGCCGAACTCATGGAGATGGGGCTCGCCTACTTCGAGTACGCTCAGCGACATCCGCTGCAGTACCGGCTCATGTTTTCGACGCCGCTCCCAGACGGGAACGCTCATCCTAGAATGATGACAAGTGCCGATCGTTGCTATGCGTTATTGAAGACGTATCTGGGACAGGTGCCTTACGTTGATGGCGATACGGCCAGCGGTGAACTGGTTGAACTGGACGCGCTGTTTATCTGGACTTTGATTCACGGCCTTTGCACGGCGATGCAATCAGACGCCATCGATACAATGCAGATTTCTCAGCACACGCTACGCGATGCGATACCTCATGTGCTCACACGAGTGGATGACGCGCTAAGCGTCGGCGCTCCAGACGCCGCTAATCTCGCTATCAAGAAAGCAGCCTTTCGGCGGTCCTCACCGCCGGCCTAGTTCGCACCTGTGCCGCTCTCGCGCAACAACCGGCACCAGCTCCCGAACCAGGCTTTGGCTCAGTCACCCACTCGGTAAGCCCGGCAGTACGGCCCCGTCCATCCTTTAAGCGCCGGGGAACCCCCAGCGCTCGCCCGCGGGCCTTCAAAGGGGTCGCAGCTAGCTGCCATGGACTTCCGGTTACTCCTTTCGGCGGCATACACTCCGTTTGAGCTATGACCGCCGCGTCGCCCAGTGCGTAGTCCCTATTGCGTGGATCACAGTGTCACTGATTCAACGCAACCAGATCCGCCATGGACAGCGTACCGACGATGTTCTGCTCCGGATCCAGCAATTCATACAGCGGACCGCCGCCGTTCTCAAAGATACTGAACAGCATGACCGCACCCCCGTCGCCGCCGGATTCGGCATGCGGTTCGTCATCGGGCTGTGAGACGGTGTAGCTGCCGGTCGCCCGGACCTCTTTAAGCGTGCCGTCGGGCTCATAGATTCGATGCTCGCCGCTGAGCACAACGATTTTGTTCAAAGCGCAATGGCGATGCAGGATGATGGGCTTGTGCGGCTCCATCTTGAACAACACTTCAGCGCGTGTCTGCTCCTCGTCAATGTGCAGAATGGAGTATTGAAGGTGCTCTACTCCATCGAGATTCTTCCACTCCGTTACATCCTCTACCCGCTTGATATCCATGACCTGACCTCGACTATGTGTGCTGGCTGTTGGCGAAACAAAAGGGCCATGCCCTCTCCTCGTCGCTAAGGAAAAGGCTAAGTCAGTCCCTTCGACAGAGTGTCAGGCAAATGTTAGAGAAATGTGAGCCGAAGGGGACGAACGCCGACGCTTTGCGGTTGGCTGCGAGCCCCGCCAGTGCCGTCGATTCGAACAGGTGGTTTATCAGGCGTGTTCCGGCCAGACCCCCGGCCTTGAAACCGACTTATCGTGCCCCGTGATCCTTGCAGCTCTCAAGGATGGGTAGAAGCCAGGGTTTATGTTCGGCTATCTCTTCCTCCGACAATCCCTGCAGCTCGTAGGGCAACACAAGCCAATCCTCGGTTTCGTGGAGAAAATACTCCGGCTGCCTGGTCGTCCGATTCAGCGTCGGCTTGTAGAAGGGCACGGCGACGCGAAGATCCTTGGGCATGTTGCGTCGCATCTTGTCTTCAAGTCGCCGAATCACGGCGTCAATATTCTGCCCGCTGCTGAACACGTCATCCACAATAAGGAGAGAATCTTCCCGGTTCATGGTCTCGTAGAGATACTTCATGCCGTGGACGCGGATTTCTTCCGGGCGGTCCAGACCCTGGAGGTAACTTTCCATTCCGCGGTAGGAGGTGCGAATGGAGATGTGGTCCGTTTCCACACCGAGATACTGCAGGCACTCCTGCACATAGATCCCCACGGAAGACCCACCCCGCCAGATGCCCACGATGAAGTCGGGGCGAAAGCCGCTCTCGAAGATCTGGATCGCAAGGCGGTAGGAATCGTCGAGGAGATCCTGCTCGTCGACAAAGATTTTCTTCACAGGGACCAGCCCCGACGTCCCACGGAGCCGAGGACGGTTAGAAGTATCGAGCAAACAGTCATGGGGACTGGAGGCGCCGCTGTGCCGTGAGCGTCTCCCGGTGCTTCAGCGGGTCGTAGAGCGGAATCTGCCGGGTCTTTTCGACCTCCGCCCCAGAGAACCGCAATACGTCTTCACGCTCCGGGTAATAGGTCTCGAGTATCCAGTTGAACACCGCCGCAAGACGAGCGTCGGATATGGGAACCTGCGACGCTCCGGGCACGCGCGTCAGGTAAGAGCGTCCCTGAGGACTTGCCGCCAGCCAATCAATGTCTTTCCGAAGGTCCGGAACCTCCGGCGGCGTCCCCGATCCGTCCTCGAGATGACAGCCGCCGCAATGCAGGAGGTAGTCGCTGCGCGGACTTGCGACAATCGGGGCCGAAAGCGTCAGCAGCGAGAGCAGGACGACCGCCTGGCGCATGCCGCGCCTAGCCCGTCGCCGCGGTGTCCGCCTTCCCAACCACTCGTGCCAGGGTGCAGTGATAGGCGTGACTCTTGGAGCCAAAGCACCAAAGGATGCTGTTGGACTTGGAGGGGAAGTACACCGGGCGGTCGCCCTCGGAGCGGTGGCAGCCGCAGCGGCCGCAGCCAGACTTGCCGCAGCAGTCGTTGTAGGAAACGAGGTAATCCTGGCCATCCATCGGATTATGGCAGGTGCCTACCCAGGCTACGCTGGCCGTTTCCGCTCCCGGCGGGCACTGGGTCAGGCTTCCGCCGCAGCAGCTGCAGAGCGATCCGCTGAACGCGCAGTAACGCCAGTACTCACAGCTCTGATCATCGCCCATTTCGCGCAGAGCGGGTTCGTCGTCGTCCGGCATCACATTCTGCGCGAGGCTTTCACCGACGCCCTGTACCGTGGCCGCGGCTCCGCCCTCCCGGGCCATGGGGAGCAGGGGAAAGGCCCCCATACCTGTGAGCACAGCGCCGGCGCGGCCGAGGAAGGAGCGCCGGGAGGTGCGGTCGGCAAAGAAGCGCAGCGCGCCGGTGGTGACAGCGTCGAGGTCCCGGTAGAGCTGCTCCAGCAGATCCTGACGATTGTTCATGAGGCTTGCTCCAGTTTCTGCTCGTTTACCAGGTAGTCCTGTATGGATTCGAAGCCACTGAGCATGGCTTCGACGAGGGATTCAAGGTGCTCGCGGCTGTTGACCAGACCTCGGGAGCGGAGGATGCCCTCACGATCGACCAGAGCCGCGTAGGGAAGCTTGTCCGCCGCAAAGCGCAGGCCCACTTCCGAGGACACAATGTACGGGTAGCTATCGATATCCATGCGCTCGATGTATTCGAGATGGCGTTTGGCGTCTCCGCCGTCGCTGGCGAACACCAGGCGCAGCTTCTCGCGCTTGGCCAGGGAGCGGGCGGCGGGGACAAGCTGCTTGCAGACCGGGCAGTTCGGCGACACAAACAAAAGCAGCAGCGGCTGCAGCGCCGCTCCCCCGATCGTGACCTGGGTGTCGTCGATGGCCGGAACGGCGAGCAGTGGTGCGGGCTGTCCCGGCTCCGGTCCCGTGGTGTTCATCAGCGCACCGGCCGGGGCAAGGCGCGTGTGCAGGATGCCGATCTGCCGGGCAAGGGCCAAAACGACGATGGCAAGCACCGCGACGATAAATCCGAGAAACAGCACAAGAACGGTCAGCGTCTCAGTTTCCATGCGCAGCCTCCGCGCGGAACAGCGCCGCATTGCGCAGGATCTGTCCCAGCGCCGCGTAGCTCACGATTACCGCGACGAGGAGCAGGACAAAGCCTGCGGCGTCACCCGGGCCGAGTTCGCGCGGGGTCGGCGTCAGGGTGAGCAGGGCAGCGGCCCCTGCCAGGACCAGATTGCGAAAAACGAGTGCGAGGGAAAGCGGCTGACCTGGACCGCCACAGCCGCAGTCGATGTCCGTGCGTCCGCGGTGAATGTTCAGGAGCATGGCAAGACCGTAGGCAAGCAGTAGAACCGCCGTGAGCAGACCGCCGGCACCGCGCGTTGCCGTAAACAGCATCAGCCCTCCGGCTGTCAGTTCTATCCAGGGCAGGCCAGCGGCCACCGGGCGAAGAAGAGCGCCGGGTACAAGCTGGTAGGCCTCGAGCTGCGCCCGGAATCGGGCTCCCTCACGGCGCTTGTGCAGCGCGGCGCTGCCCAGGAGCAGCGCCAGTCCGGCGCTCAGCACCAGCTGCAGCAAAGGATCAGGATTCACTACTGCAGCCTCTGGATTGTGCTGCGGCTGCCGCCCAGTTCGCTGATTGCGTGAAGCTGTCGGCTGTTGAGCGCGTCGTAGACAAGAAGTTCGTCTGCGTCGGTAGAAATCAGGAGGAGCGGAGCTTCATCCGAGGTCAGTTCGAGCGATCCGGCGGACACGTCGGCTTCGAGCTCAAGCACATAAGCGCGACGTCCGGTATTCATACTGAACGCCCAGATTTGCGTACCGACGTCCTCAAAGCTCTCCTGGCCGCCGCCCTCATGCATCAGTGTTACCAACAGCCGGTTCGCGGCGTTGTAGGCAAAGGCCTGGCGGCCGCCGATGCGCCAGTCGTCGTTGGGTTCGATGGGGACGTTGTTGAGATCGGTCGCGCCCTCGACGTCCGGGGGATTGATCGACCAGGGTTCGCTGACAACCACCTCGCCGCCCTCGACGCTGGCCTCAAAAACGAGTCCTTCCAGGGAAAGGAACAGCCAGCCCTTGTCACCGGGCACGGCGTAGTCAAACACCGGGTCGGCGTCCACGGTAAAAAAGGCTTCGCTGCGCCGGCGGGCGGTTTCACGGCCTTCCTCATCGAGGCCTATGTACTGCACCCGGCCGTCGGCGCAGGCCATGAGAAACCCATTCTCAACTGGGTAGACGCCGGCGCAGCCGGGTGTGGAGATCTCTCCCACAAAGCTCTGACTCTCGGTGTCCACCAGGCTGACGGACATCGCCGGGGTGATGTTCCAGACACCAACAAAGCGGTCTTCAACCAGACCGATCATGCCGGCGTGACCGATACCCGCGGACTTCGGCGGAATCTCGACTTCCCGGACGGGAATCGTGGATTCGAGGTCGAACTCAAGCACTACGTCGGTGCGGTCGCCGTAGTGGTTTCGGGAGTAGAAGCTTCCATAGGAATAAATGCGCTGGCGCCCGATATCCGGTTCCAGCGCGGGCGAGAACCTGGACAGGGTCAGCGTTCCGCGAACCTCGCCGGCGTCGCCGTCAACGAGGTAAGCGGTGTCGCCAGATTTCACGGAAAACCAGTGCGCGTCGGGTGTCTCCATGCGCAGGGTTTCGCCCACAATGGTGTCATAGCTCTGTGCCGCCGCTGCCAGGGAGAGGCAGCCGAGCGCGGCTGTCGCAAGGTACTTCATCATGCCCCCTTTATCGTCGCCGTGCGACGCGTGTTCGGACTCTGCCGCTGCGCTCTCCGGCGCTAAGCTGCATGACTACGTCGGTCGATGGCTTGCGGGCCCCGTGTTGTAAACGGTGTATTTTCCTTGCGACCGAGCGAGGATTGCCAGAGCTTATAACAGAGCGGGGCCGGCCACAAAGTTCGGCTCCGCGCCTCCAAGGAGGGCAGCGATGACGCAGAAAATCTACCTGGACGCCCAGGCCCTGCTTGAGGATTCCTTCCGCCTGGGCGCCCAGGTCCTTGCCAGCGGATTTCGGCCCAGCATCATGATCGCCGTGTGGCGCGGCGGAACGCCCGTAGGCATCGCGGTGCAGGAACTGCTCGCCTACGCCGGGATGGACACCGACCACATCGCCATTCGCACCTCGTCCTATCGAGGCATCGATGGCCGCTCCAGCGAAATCCGCATCCACGGCATGAACTACCTGATCAAGAAGGTCCGACACGAGGATCGCTTACTGATTGTCGACGATGTTTTCGACACCGGCAGTACGCTGGACGCGGTAGTGCGCCACCTCGAAGAGAAGGCCCGACTGAACACCCCGCACGACATCCGCATCGCCGTGCCTTACTTCAAGCCGTCGCGCAACCTGACCAGTCGCACCCCGGACTACTATTTGCACGAGACGCAGGACTGGCTCAAGTACCCGCACTCTCTCGAAGGACTGTCCCCCAAAGAAGTCGCCCGCCATCGCCCCGCGCTGCACAAGATCATCGCGGCTCACTTACCGTGATTGCCGGCCCGCAAGCACCTGACTGATCACGCAGCGTGCTGATACTAAAAGTTGCACATATGTGCTTTTGCACATATAGTTCACAGCGATAGCTGGAGAATGCTGTGGCGCTAAAGCACGCAATCCTCGTCAGTCTCGGCGACACCCCCATGTCTGGCTACGACCTGGCGAAGCACTTTGACGAGTCCATCGGATTCTTTTGGCGAGCCACGCATCCGCAGATCTACCGTGAGCTGGCCAAACTGAAAGACAAGGGGCTGGTGAGTGCAGAGGAAATGCAGCAGCAGGGCAGGCCCAAGCGAACGGTTTACTCATTAACTGACGCCGGCCGGCAGGAGATCCTGGCCTGGTCCAGACAGCCGAGCACTCCGGACTCGGTGAAGGATGATTTCCTGGTCCGTCTCTACGGGCTCGATCACGTCGACATTCCCGCCCTCCGAGAGGATCTTCAGCTGCGGATGGAGGGCCATCGAGACCGCTGCGAGCGTTTCAGTGCCATCGCTGCAGGTATCGAGCCCAGGAACATCACCGAACTCGGTCGCCTGCGCGGCCTGGAAATCGGTCTTCGCTATGAGCGGGAATGGGCGGCGTGGTGTGAAGAGACCCTGGAAGCCCTGAAGGATGAACATCTGGTAAGCCTTGAAGACCCGGTCATGAAGATCGCAGGCCAGTAATCCCGGTTGCCGGGGAACAGCCATAAAATAAAAAATGGAGGTTCGATGTTGCAGGAAAAGAAACGGATTCTTCTGGTCCTCAATGGGGCGGGATTGCTGCTCACATCCGTGGTCATCGGCTGGTTCTACTTCTTCTTCACCCTCGGAGCCATCGACCTCTGGCCCATCGTGACGGATGTGCCCGTGGAGATCGGTGGTGATCGGCGCGCGTGGAACATGGCGCATCTCGAAGCAATTACCAATGGCCTGATCCTCATAGTGATCGGCCTGGCGGGACCCTACATCAGGTTACCGGCGGTCGCTCAGATGCTTTTGTTTTGGGGCAGCGTGGCCTTTGCCTGGCTGTTTACCCTTCCGGCGTTTGCCAATGCCGTTTTCGGAACTCGAGGTCTTGAATTTGGCGGTGGTCCATTCCCGGGCGATGTCACCATCAACAACATCATCTTTCTCACGGGCTGGCCCGCCATGATCGGAGTGCACATCGCGCTCCCACTCCTCGTCTGGGGGGTCTGGCAGCACTACCGCAATCTGGAGATCCAGCAATGACGATTTCCGCCGTCAAACGCCATGGGGAGCACCAGCTCGACATCGTCGTACGTCGCATTCCCTTTGTGCTTCACGAGGGAATCAACCCGGTCTGGAATCCCGGAAAGAGAGAATGGAGTCACATGGTCAATGGTGCATCCCTGACCATGCCCTACCTTGAGCCTTTCCTGATCAAGACCATGCGCGAGGCTCTGCCACACATTGAGGACGACCAACTCAGCGTCGAGGTCCAGGGTTTTGTAGAGCAGGAAGCCCAGCACTACCAGAATCACCATCGCTACAACGACATGCTGAAGTCGCAGGGTTACGAAGTCCTGGGGCAGGTCGAGGAAAGCTACCGTGAGGAGTACGCCGCGCTTTCGAAGCGCTCCCTGCGCTGGAAACTGGCTTACAGTGCCGGCTTCGAGACGATGACCATCGGGATGACCGAATGGTTGATCCGGGGACGCCAGAAGCTGTTCCAGAACGCCGACCCGATGGTGACTTCTTTCGTCCTGTGGCACATGGTCGAAGAGACGGAACACAAGTCGGTGGCCATCGACGTGTACCGGGCCTGCTTCGACGATTACTTCGTCCGCGTCGCGGGATTGGTCTGGGGATCGTTGCACGTGGCGCTTCTGGCGCGGCGTGCCTACACGGCCATGCTCAAGGCGGATGGTATGTGGGGGAACTGGCGCAGCCGTTTGCGGCTCTACCGCATGGTGGCCAGCTTCTTTGCCAATGCGACACCGGCCATGGCTCGGGCGCTGGTCCCCGGGTATCACCCGCAGCGGGTTCCCGATCCGGCCTGGGCTGAACTCTGGGGTGATCACTACAAGGGTCTTAAGGAGGGCGAGATACCGCTCCTCAACACGTCGGATGCGGAAATCCCTCCGGTTTTCGTAGCGCAGGCCGCCTAGGTTCTTGCCGGACTAGACGCCGCTGCGAACGCGCAGGGCGGCGGCGCGTTCGCGCAATTCTCCAAGCAGGGAAAAGAGGTCGAGATTGTGCAGCCGTCCGTCCTCGACCAGGACCTGGCCATCGACGACGCTGTGTACGACATCATCCGCGCGACTTGAGTAAACGAGGCTGGCCTCGCTGTCATAGCGCGGAGCGCAATGCGTCTTGTTCAGGTCAACAACGATGATGTCGGCGAGCTTGCCCTCCTCCAGCGTACCGGCCTCGGGAAGATGCATCGCCGCCGCGGCATCGCGCGTGGCCATGGTAAGCATCTCACGTACGGTGAGCAGTTCGGGATCAAGGTGTCGGTTCTTGTGCGTGATGGCGCCGAATTTCATTTCCTGGAACATATCGAGGGTGTTGTGGCTCGCCGGGCCGTCCGTCGCCAGGCCAACGGTAACTCCGGCTTCACGCAGTTCACGAATCGGCATGATGCCGGAACAGAGCTTCGCGTTGCTGATCGGGCAGTGCGCAACCTTGACATCGTTCTGGGCGAGCAGCGCGATGTCCGCTTCGGTCAGCGTGGTGCAATGCGCCGCGGTGAGCCGCGGTGACAGAAGACCGAGCGAATGCAGCCAGGCCGTCGGTGTGCAACCGAAGTTCTTCTCAACAAAACTGTGCTCCTGGTCGCCTTCGGAGAGATGAGTGTGGATGCTGAGGTCCTGGTCTTCAGCGACCTTCGCGCACTCCCGCCACAGCCTCTCCGTGCAGGAATAGGTGGCGTGGGGTGAGAGCGCTACGCGCAGCCGTCCATCCTGGCTGCCATGGTGCTCCGCCACGATGTCGCCGAAGTTTTCCAGCGCCGCGTAGGACCAGTCCATCAAGTCGGCATAGAGACCTTCATCCGCAAAACCGTAACCCAGCGTGGCGCGCAGCGGCACGGTGCGCAGCGCCTTTACTTCCGGTGTAACGGAGTAGGCATCGAAGTGTTCATTGAAGCTGGTGATGCCGGCGAGCGCCATTTCCGCGAGACCCGCCAGGCTGGCCAGGCGCAGCGTCTCTTCATCGAAGTTGCGCTTGAGACGCCACATGCTTGCCAGCCACTCGAAGAGCTGCGCGTCCTCGTTGAGTCCGCGCAGGAGCACATTCGAGCCGATGTGCGTGTGGCAGTTGCTGAAGCCCGGAAGGATTACGCGATCCCGGGCGTCCAGAGTCTTGCCGGCCTCGTAGGGGCCGAGTTCGTCCTCCGGTCCGATGGCGAGAATTCGCTGGCCGCGGACGAGTACGGTCCCCGAGGCCAGGGAACCGCGCTCCGCCATGGTCAGGATTTCCCCGCCGCGGATAGCGAGATCCGCGCGGAGCACGGTCAGTCGCCTGGGCTCAGAGCAGCGGTGCGATCACAAGGCTGACGATCGCCATAACGTTGATGAGAATGTTCATCGACGGACCGGAGGTGTCCTTGAAGGGGTCTCCGACCGTATCGCCCACAACGGCTGCCGCGTGGGTTTCCGAACCCTTGCCGCCGAGATGCCCCTTCTCGATGTACTTCTTGGCGTTGTCCCAGGCACCGCCGGCATTTGCCATCATCAGCGCCATAAGAACGCAGCCGAGCAGCGCGCCGCCAAGCATGCCACCGAGGGAAGAGGCGCCGAGGCCGAGGCCGACCACCACGGGTGCTCCCACGGCGATGGCCCCGGGAAGGATCATGCGGCGCAGGGCGGCGGTCGTGGCGATGTCCACGCAGCGCGCTGTATCGGGTTCGGCCTTGCCTTCGAGGAGCCCGGGTATCTCCTTAAACTGACGGCGTATCTCATTAATCATCTCAAAGGCCGCGTCGCCAACCGCGGTCATGGTGATCGAGGCGATCAGGAACGGAATTGTTCCCCCGATGAACAGACCGACGAGGACCTGGGGATCGGACAGCTCCAGGGAAAAGCCCGGATCGTTGACCTGTACCGTTTCCACAAATGCCGCGATGATCGCCAAGGCCGCGAGCGCGGCCGCGCCGATGGCGAAGCCCTTGCCGATGGCCGCCGTGGTGTTGCCGACCTCGTCCAGACCGTCGGTTATGCGTCGCGTATCTTCGCCCATGCCAGCCATCTCGGCGATACCGCCGGCGTTATCCGCCACCGGGCCGTAGGCGTCGATGGCCATGGTGATCCCCACCGTGGCCAGCATGCCCACAGCGGCAATACCCACGCCATAGAGTCCGGCGAGGGACGTGGACACCCAGATGATGGCGGCGAGGAACAGTATGGGCAGTACGACGGACTGCATGCCCACCGCAAGGCCCGTAATCATCACCGTGGCGGGACCGGTCTCACCCGATTTGGCGATCTTCTGAACAGGCTTGGAACCGGTGTAGTACTCCGTGATCAGGCCAATCAACACGCCGCCGACAGCGCCGGCAACCACAGACCACCAGATATTCATGTCGACACCGAAGAGGCCAACGAGGTACCAGGCCATTCCGACGAAGACCGCCGGCGCCAGCAGCGTGCCGGTGCGCAGGGCGGCTTCCGGAGCCGCGTCGGAGCGGGCGCGTACCACGACGATACCGAGCACGGAGGACAGCAGGCCGATACTCGCCAGAGCAAGGGGCAGGAACATCATCTCCGCCTGCTTTTCGATAGCCATCGTGGAGGCGATTGCGATACAGGCAATCATGGAACCGCAGTAGGACTCGAAGATGTCCGAACCCATGCCCGCGATGTCACCGACGTTGTCACCGACGTTGTCGGCGATGACGCCCGGGTTGCGCGGATCGTCCTCGGGAATGCCCGCTTCTACCTTGCCCACAAGGTCAGCGCCGACGTCAGCGCTCTTGGTGAAGATGCCGCCCCCGACGCGGGAGAACAACGCAACGACAGAAGCGCCCATGCCGAAGCCATGAATAGCGTGGGCCGTTTCCGGGTCACCGCCAAAGTAGTAGTAAAGGCTCCCGAGGCCGATGAGGCCTAGGGACGCCACGCACAGACCCATGATCGAGCCGCCATAGAAGGCGACGGTAAGTGCGAAAGACTGCCCGTGATTGTGCGCCGCCACGGCCGTGCGAACGTTGGCCTTGGTCGCGGCGAACATGCCGAGGAACCCGGCAATGGCCGACGACAGGGCTCCGGCGATGAAAGCGATCGCCGTGTTTGTACCCAGCGGGGAAACAAATATACCCAGCAGCAGCACGGCGGCAAACATGGCCAGCATCTTGTATTCCCGCTGCATGAAGACCATGGCGCCAAGATGGATCTGGTCCCCGATATGTTTCACCTCGCCGTCGCCATGATTGTGGCGGATCAGCATGTGATAAATCACAAACGCTATGACGAGGCCGCCGATCCCCAAAACCGGAGGCACCATGAAATAGTCAACGAACATCAGTAGTTTCCTTGTTATCGCTCAAATTGATGGCTCAGCACACGGGGCCGAGTATAGGGGCGGCGAGTCGAGCCGCGCTAGGGCGGGGAGGCGACAGGGGCTGATTGCCGCGGCTCAGAATTCAGGCAGGCGTGGCAGAGCCGCTTCCGAATTCCGGCACGGCACGTCGGATAACGTCGAGATAGCTGCTGGCAATGGCCTCGGGATGATCGCGATAAAAACCACGCTCCGTGAGCAGCCGATGCAACCGGGGAAGACGCCAGCAGGGGACGCTGGGCATCAGGTGGTGCTCAATATGAAAATTGACGTTATTGGGGCACAGCAGCAGACGCTCGAGCACGCCGGCGCGCGTTGTGCGCGTATTGCCCCGCGGGTCTTGTGCATACAGTCCCGGCACAGCGCCGTGCTCCGCCACCTGACGAATGCGTGCCACCAGCGGGTAGCTGGTGACGTAAGCCGCGATCCACAGCAGATAGAGGGCCGGATTGCCGCTCACCCAGAGCAGACCAAAGAGCATGGCGTTCACAGCGAGACCGCGGTGCAACGATGGATTCGCCTCACCGTCGCGCATCATGATTCTGTTCCCGGCGCCGGTGAACTGGCCGAGGAGCAGGCGCATACCGGTGCGGCCGGTCACGTCCCGTAGGATCTTGCGCCGGAAACTCGATCCCTTGATCGGGTAGGCGCGATAGTTCGGCAGGTCCGGGTCCCGGTCGGTGCCCGCGAGACGGTGGTGCTCGCGATGCGATGCGCCATAGGCCAGGCAGTCACCGAGGACCGGGTAAGCGGCAAGCCATTGGCCGAGGGTGTCGTTGAGCGCGCCGTTCGCGAACAGCGTCCGGTGACCCGCTTCGTGCATGAGCACCGCCAGGCCGAGCTGTCTCGCGCCGAGCAGGAGCACGGCCAGGAGAACCGTCAGCGGGTTGGTCCACAGCGCGACCAGCGTGAAGATCGCTGCAATAGACAGCCAGTTCAGGGCGAGCAGAGCGGCTCCCGCGAAATCGCTGCGCCGGGAAAAGGCGCGGATTTCATCGGGTTTGAGATAGTCAGCCGCCCGCACCGGGGCGGGCTGGCTTTCTGCGGTCGTGCTCATACGGCATCTCTTATTCTTCGGCCGACGTTCGCGTATCGAACGCCTCCGTCGCTCTTGGCATACTGTTGAAAAAAGATAGCACAGACACAATCCTGCAGATGAGCGAACGTGAAGCGCTAGCGACCGTGCCCGGGCGCCGTACCCCTGGAGGATGCATGAACCGCCATTCCTGTCCGCCGGCGGTACGACCCATGGAACTCAAGTACCCTCGTCCGGTCTCAGCAGCGCCCCCTTCGCGGCATACTGAAAAGACCAACAACACTCACGCCACATGGATCTTTCCTAATGACAGATATTTACACACCGCCGAGCGTCTGGACCTGGGACGCCGAGAGCGGAGGCAAGTTCGCCAGCATCAACCGGCCCATCGCCGGGGCCACGCACGATCATGAACTGCCCGTCGGCGAGCACCCTTTCCAGCTCTACTCTCTGGCTACGCCCAATGGCGTCAAGGTCACGGTGATGTTCGAGGAGCTTCTACAGCTCGGTCACAGCGGTGCGGAATACGACGCCTGGCTGATCAACATCGAAGAGGGCAAGCAGTTCGGCAGCGGTTTCGTCGCTATCAATCCGAACTCAAAAATTCCAGCTCTGCTCGACCGCAGCGGCGACGAGCCCGTTCGCGTCTTCGAGTCCGGGGCAATCCTTATCCACCTTGCGGAAAAGTTTGGCGCCTTTCTGCCCCGGGAGTCCGCTGCGCGGGCCGAATGCCTGTCGTGGCTTATGTGGCAGATGGGCAGTGCGCCGTTCCTCGGCGGCGGCTTCGGGCACTTCTACGCTTACGCGCCGGAGAAGTACGAATATCCGATCAATCGCTACACCATGGAAGTGAAGCGCCAGCTGGACGTGCTCGATCGCAATCTCGCCGAGCGCCGTTTTCTCGGTGGTGACGAGTACACCATTGCCGACATCGCCACGTTCCCCTGGTACGGCGCGCTTGTCATGGGGAAGCTCTACGAAGCGGCCGAATTCCTTGATGTCACCTCCTACAAGAACGTGCTGCGCTGGGCCGAAGAGATCTTCGAACGTCCCGGTGTGGTTCGCGGCCGGCGGGTCAATCGAGCCTGGGGTCCGGAGGAGGACCAGGTCCACGAGCGTCACGCGGCGTCGGATCTCGACCGTCGTTCCTGAGCGCGGTGCATGGACCTGCATCGCGTTGCACCAGGTTTTGCGCCGTTCGGCCGGCTTAGTCCGGCCCTTCTGTTTCTCGCGCTCTGGGTAAGCTTTTCGGCGACGGCCGCCCACGGGCAGGATTGGGAGACGCGCTTCGACGAGGCGGGCGTGGTAGTGGAAACCCGGCCCATGGCCGGCTCCCGCTTCCGGGCCTTTCGCGGTCGCACGCAGGTGGACGCCAGCCCCGAGGAGGTGCTGCGGCGGCTGCAGGATATCGATGCCTATCCCCTGTGGTTTCCGGACACCACGGAGGCGAGTGCGGTGCTCCGCGAGAACGGGCGCTGGGCAAACTATGTGCGTACTGCAGCTCCCTGGCCGGTCAAGGACAGGGACGCCGTGTACGTCAGCCGCATGGAGCGTGCTGCCAATAACATCCGCATCGACGTGTTCGCGGCGCCGGAGCTGGCGCCCGAGCGTGACGATGCTGTAAGGATCCGCGATGCGTCCGGTTACTGGTTGCTAGAAGCCGAGGGCAGCGGGACGCGTATCACCTGGGAGTTCCACGTCGAACCGGGTGGCAATGTACCGAGCAGCCTGGCTAACGCTCGCGTCGTTGCGACGCCCCGAGGCGCCCTGGAGGCGCTCCGCGCCTATTTCGCTAAAATCGACGAACCCCGCGGGCAGAACTAAGCTAACGGCCTGACGCAGGGTCTGAGACCCTGCAGAGCGCAACAACGACCCTGCGACCGGCGTCACGGTTTTTGAAGCCACGGTTCGCAGCGCGGACTCAGCACAGCGCACCGACAGAACAACGACAGAACAACGATAGAAAAAGCGGAGGCCTCTCAATGGTGAGACTGGCAATCAACGGACAGGAGCGCGAGCTGGACGTCGATCCGGCAATGCCGCTGCTATGGGCGATCCGGGAGCAGGTTGGCCTGACCGGAACCAAGTTTGGCTGTGGCATAGCGCAATGCGGAGCTTGTACGGTACACCTGAACGGCATCGCGATCCGCAGTTGCGTTACGCCCGTGTCGCTTGCCGCCGGGGGTGAAATCACGACGATAGAAGGACTTGCCGCGACCGCCCCGGGTCCCGGCCTGCATCCGCTTCAGCAGGCCTGGATCGATGAGCAGGTTCCGCAGTGCGGCTACTGCCAGTCGGGGCAGTTGATGAGCGCTGCCGCGCTGCTGGAGAACAATCCTGATCCTGACGATGACGCCATCGATGCGGCGATGGCCGGCAACGTGTGCCGCTGTGGCATGTACGGCCGGATCCGTAGCGCGATAAAGCAGGCGGCGAGTCAGTCGGTCGTGGAAACGTATGTTCCCGGGGAGGCCGATCATGGGTAAGTGGACGCGCAGGGCCTTTATCACCACCGGAGTCCTGGCGGGTGGCGCGCTCGCCGTAGGCGTTGCGCTGCGGCCGGGGCACCGGGCTCCAGAGGTTGCGGGAGAAGTCACCGAGAGTGGTGAATCCCTCATCAATATGTGGGTGAAGGTAGGCACAGACAATCGCGTCACTCTCATTGCTCCCCACAGCGAGATGGGTCAGGGAGCGCACACGGCACTCACGCAGATGCTTGCCGATGAAATGGACGTGCGCTGGGAAGACATCGCGTACCAGGAAGCTCCGGCCATCGACGCGTACGCCAACTGGGCCCTGGGCAAGGGTTTCATTCTCGGTGATGCCGATATCCCCGCGGCTCTCGTTCCCACGGTAAACGGCGTCTTTCTCCAGGCGGCCAAGGCGATGAAGCTGCAGGTGACCGGCGGTAGCACTTCGATTCGTGCCACCGGGGTCTACGGGGTGCGCGTTGCCGGGGCTGCGGCGCGGGAGCTTATTCTCGAAGCGGCGGCGGAGCGCTGGGGGGTCGCATCGTCCACGCTGGTGGCGCGTGACACCCACGTTGAAGATCCCACGTCCGGGCGACGCGCCCCCTATGCGGAGTTTGCGGCGCAAGCCGCGACGCAGGCGCCTTCCACCTCACCTCGACTGAAGTCGCCGCAAGACTTTCGGATCATGGGCACCAGCCGCCCGCGCCTGGACGTCCCCGCCAAGGTAGATGGCAGCGCGCAGTTCGGTATCGACGCGCAGGTGCCCGGCATGCACTACGCCGCAATCCGTCAGGCGCCGGTGTTTGGTGCGAAGCTCACAGATGTCGACGAGCAGCCCGCGGAAGCCGTGGCCGGAGTGAAGCAGGTCGTGCGCCTTGAGAACGCTGTGGCCGTGGTCGCCGATTCCTACTGGACGGCAAGCCAGGCCCTGAGTCGCCTCACTCCCCGCTGGGAGGAGACCGAGAACGATGCCGTCGATAGCGACAGTCTGAAGCGTCGCTTCCAGGACAGCATTGCGGGGGCTCAGGAAGGCAGCGGTCCATCCCAGGACGAGGAATGGGGAGATGCTGACGCTGCCTTTGCGGGGGCGGCCGCGGTGGTCGAAGCCGACTACCATGTCCCCTTCCTGGCCCACGCCTGCATGGAGCCGATGAACGCCACGGCGCGCTTCACCGAGGAAGACTGCGATGTATGGGTAGGTACGCAGAATCCCCTCGGCTTCCGTCACGAGGTGGCCGCGGCCCTGGATCTGGACCTCGATGCGGTTACCCTGCATCAGCACTACATGGGCGGCGGCTTCGGGCGCCGGGCCAATGGCGATGTGGCTATTCAGGCGGCGCTTGTGTCGCGTGCGGCCGGTGTCCCGGTGAAGCTGATATGGTCACGCGAAGAGGATGTCCGCCACGATCACTACCGGCCCTCGGTGACGTCGTCGTTCCGGGCGGGACTCAACGCAACGGGAGACGTGGTCGCCTGGGAAAACACGTACCACGAGAAACATGAGCCCGCCGAAGCACCGCTTATTCCCTACGCCATACCGGCCCGCCGCATTGGACACACGGACGTACCGACCCACGTGCCCTTCGGACCCTGGCGCAGCGTCGATCATTCGCAGCACGGCTATTTCACAGAGGCGTTTTTCGATGAAGTCGCGGTAGCGGCCGGGCGTGATCCCTTCGACCTGCGAATGGCTCTCCTGGAAGGCCGGGAGCGGCATCAGCAGGTGCTGCGCACGGCTGCGGACATGGCCCGATGGGACGAGGCCAGGCCCCGCGGCCATGGCCGCGGTATATCCCTTCAGGAATCTTTCGGATCCATCGTCGCTCAGGTGGTCGATGTACATATCGAAGATGGCGGGCTGAGCGTCGATCGCGTTGTGCTGGCGATCGATCCGGGTTTCGCCGTCTCACCCGATGGCCTGACAGCGCAGATGGAATCGGGTGTGATTTTCGGCCTGACAGCCGCGCTCTTCGGCGAGATCAGCATTGAAAAGGGCGCCGTGGTACAGAGTAATTTCCACGACTACCCGATGCTGCGCATGGACAAGGCGCCGCGCATCGAAACGCACATCATCAACAGCTACGCGGCCTGGGGTGGCGCTGGCGAACCGGGTACGCCCGGGATCGCTCCTGCGCTTGTGAATGCCGTTTTCGATGCCACGGGGATTCGCGTACGGGAACTGCCCCTGGCGAAGCAGGACTTCAGCGATTGGGGTTAGCGGACTAATGGGAGCGAACGCGCGCTCGATGCCATGGTGCGGCGTTCCATCTACCTCAGATAGTAGGTGAAAGTACTGACGACACGCAGCCGCTTTTCGCGGCTCGTGCCGCTGTCATAGCGGTTTCCCCCCACGCCGCTGATCTGTATCACACCCTGATTGGCACTCTTCAAGGCACCGAGGTCGGCGCCGGCCTGCTCCGCGAAGCTTGCGGCCTGGGTCTTAGCGTTGTTTACGGCCGCCTGGAGTAAAGGCCCTTTGGCGGCGTTCAGCGCGCGAAGTTCATACTGGGGGCCGGTCCCGACATCGAGTTGGACGCCGACCGCAATGAGCGGATCCGTAGCAAGCGCCGCCGTCTGCACGGCATCAACGCGACCGCTCTTGACTACGACCAGACCCGAGCCGCTGTAGCGCGTCGGACTGTTTGCCGAGGCGTACTCGCGGGAGTAGGCGTCGATCACGACCAGCGGCCGTATTTCGAGTTCGTCGTCGCTGAAGCCCCGCTCGCGCAGAAAGGCGACGACCCGATCCCGATCAGTGGCCAGGGCCTGCTGTACGGACGCAAAGCTGTCGCCGGCTCGGCGCACGTTCAGATCCCAGGTGGCGAAGTCGCTGTCCACCGTCTGCTCGGCCAGTCCCTTGATGACAATGCTGCGATCGCTCATGCGGAACTGCTGCAGGCCCTGGCCCAGGATTGCCGCCGCAGCGATCACGCCCACGGCAAGTACCAGTGCGGGCAAAAGTCGGTCCATGCGCGTCACCATCCCCAATGCGTCGGCCGGTGGGCTCTTCGCGACGACGTACCGCACCGCGAGTTCCCCGACTGGTGATATTCACACAAAGCCCCACAGGAGTGAACGACCGCATCGGGACGTCGTCAAAGTTCTGCGCGACGAGCTGAAGCCCCAACTGATCTACCCGGCGCCAGCCCTCGTAAATAACATGCACATGCAACTAAAACCTGCTATAAGTATGCGTATGCATCTAAAATGTGTCCGCAAACATGTATATGCATACAGGCATGACGACGCAACGATCGACATTGAAAGACACCGCAACCCCCGAGAGGACAAAAAGATGAAAAACGCAATCGTAAAAAATGGACTGGTATTGACCTTCGGCGCTCTGCTCGGCAGCAGCGTGTTTGCTGCGGAAAATGTAGCGGAGAGCAATATTGCCGCGATCTTCCAGCCGACGCTGCGCTCGGCCCAGGTCGACGTTGTCGGTGAGAGTAGAGACGCGGTCAGCCTGCTCGACGGCATCGTTCTCGAATGGCGTGATCCGTCGCGCTCGGTAGACGCACCGGTTGCCGCTGCCGACGTCGACGCTCCCGTCGGCAATAGCAACGTGGCCCTGGAAAACATCCGCGGAATCTACACGGCTTATTCAGCCAACTGATTGCCGCTCCGACGAAAGAGCCCGGTTTACGCCGGGCTTTTTTTCGTCCGTCGATTGGTCGTAGACCCCGCGATGCGTGTTGGCAGCCCGGCCCGGTCCTACCTGCGCTGCTCTATCGGGTCCCAAGCTAGTCGTCGCGTGTTCTTGGACTCCGTAGTTGGCTGTGGCAGCCCGGCCCCGATCTACTTGAGCTGCTCGCGTAGCTCCATCGGCTCCTCGATTCTTAACAGCGCGCTCGACGGACGCTCAAGCAGACCGGCGCCGGTCTACGACCCAGCGTCAGGATGTGGCACGAACGAGATAACCGAAGGTCGGGAATTGGCACGGCCGCTCTTCTTGAGCTGCTCGCGCAGCTCCATCGACTCTTCGATTCCTAACAGCGCGCTCGACGGACGCTCAAGCAGACCGGCACCGGTCTGCCACCCAGCGTCGAGATGCGGCACTAGCGTCGTGACGGTGGCCGGGGTATGGCACGGGAAGAGGGGAGGTGGGTGGCCATGCCCTTCGAGCGTCCGTCGAGTGCCTCTGACAGTGCTCGGATCCTGCTGGAGCTACGCGAGCAGCTCGAAGGGCATGTCCACCTGCCTCGCCGTGTTCCCATGGCAAATACCGATGGGCTACGCGAGCAGCCCGAAGGACATGGCCGCCTGCGTCACCGTGTTCCTGCGGCAGATACCGGGGGGCTATATGAGGAGCTCGAAGGACATGGCCCCCTGCCTGGCCGTGTTTCTGTGGCAGATATCGGTGGGCTAAATGAGCAGCTGGAAAGACACGACCGCCTGTGCAGGATCACCTCAGGGCAGGAGCGTTAGAAGCACGCAGACTAAAGAAGGCCTAACGATAGTGATCTAAAAAAGCCCGCCAAATTCAGCGGGCTCTCCGATCACCTCGAGAGTGCTCAGACGGGAAGCTGGGAAATTCGTCGGGTCAGACGGATGAGAGCTTCGCTGTCCTTCGAGCCAAGCTTTTCTCGCAACTCATCCTGCGCCCCAAGCCAGGCTTCAAAGGCGCGATCGTAGGCTCGGCGACCTTCCTTCGTGAGGCAAAGCATTTTTTCCCGACGATCGTGGGGCGCCGGCTTGGCCTCCACGTAGCCATCCCGGATCAGGGGCTTGAGTGCCCGGGAGGCGGTGGTCTGATCCATTTGCAGCGCCTCGCTGAGATCCCGCGCTGTTATGCAGTCGTGCTCCGCCACCACGCTGAGCACGGAAAACTGCGTGCCGCGAATGCCGGTCGGGCCGATATGACGGTTATACAGCTGACTGATCACGCGATCCGCGCGGCGCAGTGCCAGGCAAAGGCAGGGTTTTCGTTGCGTACTCATGTATTTCAGTGTAGCGGGCCAAGGCCGTAGGGTCCAGCGTCAGGGCAGAGCGCGAGGATTTGTCTTCGCAACAAACTCGCTGGCTCAGTAAGATGGGGCTCACTTCCGGAGAGTTTCGATTGCATGGCGCTTAAACAACATGCCGCCGGGCGCTGGGTGGGCGGGCTGATGCTTTTTCAGCTTGTTGCCGGCGCGACCACCATGCTTGTGCTCACCGCCCCACTCTTCGAAAGCGATGGCTATCTCGCTGTGGCCGCAGCGCTGCAACCTCGACTCGGTCTTTCCATACTGCTTACGCTCGCCGGGACCGTCGTGGCCATCGCTGTCGCGGTTCTGATGTTTATGACCCTGCGCTCGCACGGACCTGCGCTTGCTCTCGGTCTGTTGATGCTGACCGCTGTTGGGGCAGCGCTCTCCGCAGTGAATTTCGCTCTGCTGGCGCCCCTCGGTTTGGCACAGCTGCTCAATGGGGGCTGGTTGCTTGCCCGCGGCTTCCGGCCGGCGGCGGCATGAGACAAACCCTCGTCCTCCTGACCGCGTTATTCTTTGCCACATCGGTCCAGGCGCACCTGCCCGAGTACTTCGGCCGGCGTTTCGTACTCCTGAGCGACTCCCCGGAGGAGCCGCCAGCGGAGGACTGCGGTGGCGATCCAGCCGAGCGGGAGAACAAGCGAAGACTTGCCGAGGCGTTGGAAAACGAGCTGGGAGACATGCAGCGCGATCAGGGGGCCTACAGTCCCCTGCTCGCGGATCCCGCCGGAGAACTCGCTGAACTTCACGCATCCCTGTGCAATCACCCGGCAGCCCTGGACGCGAGCCGCCGCGCGGTGCAGGCGCTGCGTATCAACGATGGTCTGCTCAGCGTCGCGCAACTGCCCTATCTGAGCAGCATGGCAAAGAGCTATGCTGCCATTGGCGACTACGAGTCGTCGCAGCGAACGTTGCGCTACTCCTTCCGCATCTTCGAAATGGGTCGAGGCACGCTGACCGCCGAGGCTCTGCGCGAGAGCATGGCCTACTTCGCCCGCGCCCGGGAAATATTCATCGATCCGCGCTCGCGGCAGGAGTTGGGGTTGTTCTTTGAGGCCTACGCGGACAACCGCGGTATGTTTGAAGCGCAGTGGGAGCGTTTCGCGGCTGGCGATGGGCCGAGCTACGCGTTTATGAAAGCCATCGCCCTGAGTCATCTTCACAATCTTTACCTGATCCTGGGAACGGACCTCACGCAATACAGCATGGCCAACGGCGACGCGGGAAGCCGTGGTGCTGAGTTCATGCAGCGCGCACAGCTGCTTACCTACGCGCGGGGCAAGGAGCTCATTGAAGACTTCCTTGCCACGAGCACCGGATCGCTCGGCGCGGAGGCGGCGGAGTGGAAGCTGCGCCTCGGTAACTGGCAGCAGTGGAACGGCAAGTGGCAGAGCGCCTGCGGCAGCTACGCCGACGCCTGGACGCTGGCCGAGGGCGAGGCGGGCGCGGCGCTTCGCGGGCGTATGGCATCGCCGGCGGAGCTGCCCGAGGACGAAGCGCTGTGGATTTACCTGCGCGGTCGCGGCATCCCCGTCCGCGATGTGATCGAGGCGAGCTTCAGCGTATCCGCCCGCGGCACCATCAGCCGTGTTGATGGAGGCAGCGTCCTGGAATCGGGATCCGGTGGTCGCCTGCTGCGCTGGCTTCGCGACTCCCATGCCCGCCCCGCCGTGCGCGACGGCCGCTGCGTCGGGGGAGAGCTGCAGAGCCGGCGCTACCGCCTCGTGGATTGAGTCGCCATGGCGCCGCTGCGGGGCCGCACGCTATTCCTCTGGCCGCTGGTGCAAAACACCCGTCTGGTCTAGTCTCACCGGATCTCTCCGATGGAAAAAACCGTGACCGAGCCGCTGACGCTGGCGCCCGGGCTGGCGCTGCTTATGTCCTCGTTTGACAGGGTGCTGCGCTCTCTCGGCGAAGACGATATCGCTGCAACCCTGCCCTGGCGTGCCCAGTGGTCAGACGACGCAGGCAGCCCGGGATCCTGGCCCGAAGGACGCAGCGAGCGCTGCCTCCAGGCGCATTCCATCGCTTTCCGTCTTCTCGCCCATGCCGAGGAGAACACCACGGTGCAGGGCCTGCGGCGCGTACAGGAGGACCCCGCGGGCGAAAGTCCCTCGGGGTCCTGGTGGCGCGCTTTTGAGCGTGCCCTCACCATGGGCCTTACGCCCGACGAGATTGTCGATGCCCTGCGACACGTGCGCGTCGAACCCGTATTGACCGCCCACCCCACGGAGGCCAAGCGGCAGACCGTGCTCGAGCAGCACCGCCGTCTCTACGAGTACATCGTCGAGCTTGAGAACAGCATGTGGACGCAAACCGAGCGCAGCTACATTCGCGCGGATCTCGAGGCCTGTCTGGAGAGCCTGTGGCGCACTGGGGAGATCTACCTGGAGAAGCCCGAACTCACCGACGAACGCCGCCTCGCCCTGCACTTTCTTGCCACGGTGTTTCCCCGGGCCGTTTTCGCCGCCGTGCGCCGCCTGCAGACGGCATGGCTGCGCGTGGGTCTGCCCGAGGAACGCGTCCTCGACGCCATGTACGCGCCGAGGGTTGTGTTTGGCAACTGGGTGGGCGGCGATCGTGACGGACACCCGGGAGTCACCGCCGAGACCACCCGCGAGACCCTGGAATTGCTGCGCAGCAGTGCCCTGGCCGAGCTTGACGCTTCGCTGGCCACCCTGGCCCGCAAGCTCAGTCTTACGGCCCGGGGCTCGCGGCACAGCACCCGGCTTCACGAACGGTGTGATGAGCGCGCCGCGGCGCTCGCGGCGGCCGGCGTGGATTTTGCGCGCCGCAACGAAGGCGAGCCCTGGCGCCAGTGGCTCAACCTGATGCGCGCCTGCCTCGCGGCGCCACCTCATGCCGGTGGCTACCGGGATTCGGCGGCGCTGCTGGACGACCTCGACGTACTTGAGAGCTCCCTGCGCTCTGTGGGCGCTACCCGGCTTGCCGACAACGAGGTGCTACCCTTCCGCTACCAGGTGCGTACTTTCGGTTTCCACCTCGCCGAACTCGACGTGCGCCAGAACAGTCAGTTCCACGACCGGGCCATTGCGGCGCTGCTCGATGCAGCCGGCGTCGAAGACGGCGCGGCCTATGAATCCTGGTCCACGCAGCGCCGCCGGGTGCTGCTGGATCGGGAGTTGGCGACGCCGCGACCCCTTTCGCGCACCGGTGCCGCGCCGGAGGCCGCGGCCGCGGTTCTGGACGTATACGAGACGCTCGCCCACTACGCCGCGCGCTATGGCGAAGGCGGCCTCGGCGCACTGATCGTCAGCATGACGCGCAGCGCTGAGGACCTTCTGGCCGTGTACCTTCTCGCCCGCGACACCGATCTCCTGCACCAGGGCAGCGATGGCAGCTACCTACCGCTGGAAGTGGTGCCGCTCTTCGAGACCATCGACGACCTGCGCCACGCGCCGCAGATACTCGACGATTACCTGGGCCACCCGCTGGTGCGGAGAAGTCTCGACTATCGCTGCGCCAACGGCTCTGAACCCGTGCAGCAGGTCATGGTCGGCTACAGCGACAGCGGCAAGGATGGCGGCATCGTCGCCAGTTTCTGGCATCTTTATCGGTCCCAGGAGGCGCTGACCGCTATCGGTCGTAGGCACGGCGTTCGGCTGCGCTTTTTCCACGGCCGCGGAGGCGCTATCGGTCGCGGCGCCGGACCCACCCACCGCTTCATTGACGCCCTGCCCCTGCATAGCGTGGGCGGCGACCTACGTCTCACGGAACAGGGTGAGACGATCTCCCAGAAGTACGCGAATCGCGGCACGGCGTCGCATCATCTGGAACTCCTTGCGGCGGGCGTGTTCACCGCCCGGATCGGTTACGGCGACGACCGCGAGTTCACGCGCCTGCGTCCGATCATGGATCGTGTCACTGAATACAGCTACAGCGCCTATCGCGAACTCGTCGACCACGAAGGCTTTATCGACTTTTTCTCTTTTGCGACGCCCGTCGATGCCATTGAAAACAGCCGTATCGGGTCGCGTCCCGCGCGCCGTACCGGGCAGCGCAGCCTCTCGGACCTGCGCGCCATTCCCTGGGGTTTTGCCTGGAATCAGGCCCGCTTTGTGCTGCCGGGCTGGTTTGGCCTGGGCAGCGGTATGGCGGCGCTCAAGAGGGACGATCCCGAGGCCCATGCCGAGTTGCTGCGGTCAAAGGACGAAGGCCCCGATCGTTGGCCCGCGTTCCACTATCTGATCAGCAACGTCGCCACGGCTTTTATGATGGCGAGCCTCAAACAGATGCGAGCGTATGCCGACCTGGTTCCTGATGTCGCCCACCGCGAGGCCGTGCTGGGCCTGATCCTCCAGGAGCATGAGCGCACCGGGGCACTGCTGGAACAGATTTATCACGGGCCGCTGCATTTGCAGCGGCCGATTGTCAATGCGGTGCTCGCACCGCGTCTCGAAGCCCTCGATCCCCTGCACGATCACCAGATTGAATTGCTGTCCCGCTGGCGCGCGGCGCGCAACGACGATCCCACGGAAGCCGAGGCGCTGACTCCGGAGCTCTTGCTGAGTATCAACGCGATCGCGGCGGGGCTTGGCGTTACCGGCTGAGGCTGGGCCGCGCACAAGGCCGCGCGCCGCAGTGCGGGGCGATTTACCCGCACTTTTTCCTGGGCCTTTGATAGATTTTATTGTTCTAATTTCTAGATTTTGATAGCGTATCGCTAATTCTGGTCAGGGCGCCGAGCGCGGTATTCAGGTGGCCGGCAACGTCTTTTTTCAGGTTGGTCTGATTCTCGGTATGGCCTCGCTGGTGGGCTTCTTCGCCCGCTCGCTGCGCCAGCCTCTTATCGTATCGTTCATCGCCGTCGGCATTCTGCTGGGTCCATCGGCGCTGGGAATCGTGGTCCCCAGCAACGAGATCGAACTCTTTGCCCGCCTGGGCATTGCGCTCCTACTGTTCATTGTCGGCCTAAAGCTCGACCTGCACATCATTCGGTCTGTCGGCCCCGTAGCGCTGGCCACCGGCCTCGGCCAGGTAACCTTCACCACGGTGATCGGCTTCGCCATCGCCCTGGCTCTGGGTATGAGCGCACTCGTTGCGCTTTACGTCGCGGTCGCGCTTACCTTTTCCAGCACGATCATCATCGTCAAGCTACTGTCGGACAAGCGCGAAGTGGATATGCTCCACGGCCGCATTGCGATCGGCTTCCTGATCGTCCAGGACATTGTTGTCGTTCTGGTCATGATCGGCCTGAACGCCATCAGCGGCACGGATAGCAACGCCACCCTGAGCGGTGAAGCCCTCGAGATTCTTATCGAGGGCGCGGGCATGCTGCTGGTTGTATACGTGATGATGCGCTTCGTACTGCCGTGGCTGCTCCCGCGACTCGCGCATTCCTCCGAGCTGTTGCTGCTCTTCTCCATTGCGCTGGCGGTACTCGGCGGCGCCGCCGCCGACGGCCTGGGCTTCAGCAAAGAGGTCGGCGCCTTCCTCGCTGGCGTCAGTCTTGCGTCCACGCCCTACCGCGAGCAGATCGCCGCGCGTTTGGTAACGCTGCGCGACTTCCTGCTGCTTTTCTTCTTTATCGAGCTCGGAGCCGCCATAGACCTCCCCAACCTGGGCTCACAGCTGGGCGCGGCTGCTTTGCTTTCAACGTTTGTGCTGGTGGGTAACCCTCTGATCGTGATGGTGATCATGGGCGCCATGGGCTATCGCAAGCGCACCGGCTTCCTGGCGGGACTGACCGTTGCCCAGATCAGCGAGTTTTCCCTGGTACTCGCTGCCCTGGGCCTCGGCCTCGGACACATAAACGAGGAAACCGTGGGGCTTATCGCCCTGGTTGGTCTGGTAACCATCAGTGCATCTACCTATATGATTCTGTATTCCCAGCCGCTCTACGCGCGGCTCGCCGGCGCTCTAGGCGTTTTCCAAAAGCGCGTTCCGCGGCGCGAACTCATAACCGGTGGCGACCCGCTCGCCGCGCCCGACGTGATTATCGTGGGCCTAGGCCGCTATGGCCGCAAGCTCGCAGCCCGGTTACAGGAACACGGGCATCGCCTGCTCGCTGTGGAGCTCGATCCGGGCAAGGTCGAAGCGTATCGGGACGGCCCGATCAAGGTCGCCTACGGCGACGCTTCCGATGCCGAGTTCCTGGGCACGCTACCCCTGCAGGATGCACGCTGGATTGTCTGCACCGTCCGTGACGGTCCCATGATCCGGATGATGATTTCTTCTCTCGCCACTGCGGGGCATCGATGCAGGCTGGCCATGGCGGCGCCCGATGTATGCGCCGCCCAGGCACTGATCAGCGCCGGCGTCGATCTGGTACTGCGCCCCTACGCCGACGCCGCCGACGCGGCGACCCAGCAGCTCCTTGAAGTACTCGCCCGCGACAATCAGTCGACCCCCCTGGTCGTGGGAGCAAACTGATGCGTCTGTTTTCTAACGCGCTTTACGTCGCCGACGAGCAGCTCGATCGCGACGCGCTCGCCGGTGCGTTTGCCCTGGTGCGTCAGCACCAGGCACAGCTTACGATCATCGACGTCATCCCCGAGCCCTCCCACAGTGAAGTAGCGGCCTTCGGCGAGGGCGGAAAATACGAACTTTTGGCCCGTCTGCAGGCGGCGCGCGCCGCGAAACTGCGAGAGCTTACCGTTGAGCTTGAGGACGGCGAGCAGATTGGCATCGTCCAGCGCGTCGGCCGTCGTTATCTTGAAGCTATCAAGACCGTTATGGCCCAGGGATTTGATCTGGTAATCAAACGAGCCGAACGGCCGGCCTGGCTGGACCGCCTGTTCACCAGTGACGATATGCACTTGCTTCGAAAGTGTCCCTGCCCTGTGTATCTGATACACCCGGATACCCCCGAGCAACCGCGGGTCCTCGCGGCTATTGACCTGGATCCCGACGAAGAGCCTGACCGACGCGATGCAATCAATCGGCGGATCCTCGATTTTGCCGCTGCCGCCGCGGCTTTCGAGGACGCGGAACTGCACATTGCGCATGCCTGGGAATCGCCCGTCGCTGGCTTTGCGGCGCTTTGGACCGACATGCCGGAGG
The DNA here is from genome assembly GCA_038748515.1 of Pseudomonadota bacterium. GTDB lineage: Bacteria > Pseudomonadota > Gammaproteobacteria > Pseudomonadales > Halieaceae > Congregibacter. The sequence goes on along the minus strand of JBCDIW010000001.1, from coordinate 70,760 downwards.
AGGCCGAGCATCGCTATAGCGAAGGTGAGTACACGTTGCGCAAGGACCTGATGGACGCCACCGTGAGCAGACTACGCCAGTCTGTCGCGGAGGAGACTTTCGCGTTTCTCGCGCCGCAGAGTCGCCTGTTGCAGGGGCGAGCGGAGGTCCGCATACCCGAGTTCGCGCATCAGCTCGGCGCGTCCGTGGTGGTCATGGGAACCGTGGCTCGATCGGGAATTCCCGGGCTGATTATCGGCAACACGGCGGAGGACATCCTGCAGCAGCTAGGCTGCTCGATCCTGGCCATCAAGCCCGCAGGCTTTGAATCCCCGGTTCGCGTGGCGGAGTAATCGCCGCGCCCCAGGCATAAATCAGGTCTTTTTGGTCACAAGCCAGTCACTGATCCCCAGCGCGAGACAGACGGCGGCGGTGCTGTAGACAAACGGCGGGGTAATGTTCTGGAAATCAAAGATCATGACCTTGCGCGCGATGGCCACGAGCGCCGCAGCGCCGCTGGCCATAGGACAGAAAGCACACAAGGGAAGACATGCCGACGCACAGGCCGACGGTGCCCCACCAGCCCAGCGCATCGTAGGCCAGGGTACCGCCCCAGCTGCCCAGGCCGCCGCCGATGAACATGAGCATGATGTAAAGACTCATGAGCCTCGTTCTCACCGAGGGTTCCTCGCGCAGACTGGTCATGCGTCCGGTCACATCGATCAGCGGACCCGCCACCGCCGTTGCGAACACGGAAATAATCAGCAGCTCCCAGCGGACAAGGGCAAGGGCCAGGCTCGCGACCGCCAGGATCTGCACTAGCGCCATGGTGAGTCGCGCTCGCTCCGCGCCGCGCCGGTCGGCCCAGCGTCCCAGACGCGGCGTCGTGAAGAGAGCGACGGCGGAACAGGCCGCGAGATAGCCGACGATGTCGGTCCCGAGGTTCAGGTCAGGCCCGGTCAGATGAAGTCCGATACCCATCCACATGGCCAGGAAGTGCGCGAAATTCAGACCCTGGATCGTGCCGGAGATCATCACGTCGCCATGCTCCCGGGCCAGACGCATGGTCGAAAGCAGCAGGCGTCCATAGGACTCGCGGTCACCCTGGCGCCCGGGCGCCTCGTGTCCCATGAGGGCGGGAAGGCTGAATACCGCCAGCGCCATGAGCCCCGCCGCAAGGAAGTAGACGGCGCGCCATCCCAGGTACTCGGCGACTACGCCGGAGCCCAGGCGCGAAAGCTGGACGCCGAACAGTACACCCGTGGTCAGTACCGCGGTTACGAAGCCGAGGCGGGCTGTCTCAACGCGCTTTGACGCATAGGCCGGCAGCAGATAGGGGGTGATCGTAAAAAACCCAAGCACCGTTGATGCGCCGACGAAAACGGCGTAGCTCTGCACCGTGGCCATGATCAGCAGCGCCAGCACCTGAACACTCAGACAAAGTACGACGAGGCGGCGGTTGTTCACGCGATCGCCCAGGGGAAGCAGCAGCAATACGCCCAGGGCGAGGGCCAGCTGGTTGAGCGCCGGTACCGCTCCGATCAGGGCATCGCTAACGGCAAAGCTGTCCGCCACGCGACCGATGATCGGATGAATATAGTAGGCGTTAGCGGTAACGATCGCCGACGCCACGGCGAGCAGCACCACGGCGCGCGTGCTTAAAGGCCCGGGATTGTTCATTGTTGTGGTGGAATGTCCGTTCCTGCAAGGGTGACGGGACGGGCCACGAAGCACGCCCGGGGTCTGATCAGCTCGTCTGAAAGCGCCTGCTCGGCCGAGTGCGCGAGCCATCCGACGACTCGTGTAATCGCAATTATGATCGACGGCGCATCTTCTGGTAAGCCATAAGCGAGCGTCAGGGCAGTGGGAGCTGCACAGGGAAGCGCTGCTGTCGCGATGGAGCGGGTGACGGGAATCGAACCCGTGTTATCAGCTTGGGAAGCTGAGGTTCTACCATTGAACTACACCCGCCTGAGTGCAGTATAAGCGCCGGCGAGCAAGCTGTGGCAGTCTTTGCTCTCAGACTTTGGCCACCGTTACCGCTACCGCCGAAGTCGCCCGTACCCTGGGAATACCCAAAGGGAACAAGCAGGCCGAAGTTAACGGCGACACGTTGCGAGGAAGCCGGTGAAACGCAAGGAATACGAAGCAGAGCTGCGCAAGCTGCATGCTGAACTCTGCGAGGTTCAGCAATGGGTGAAGGCGACGGGACAGAGGATCATCGTGGTCTTCGAGGGCCGCGACGCGGCCGGGAAGGGCGGGTGCATCCGCGCCCTCACGGAGCGCGTGAGTTCCCGGGTCTTCCGTGTAGTGGCCCTCCCCGCTCCCTCGGACCGCGAGAAAACGCAGATCTACATGCAGCGCTACATCAACCATTTTCCCGCGGCGGGCGAGATCGTGATCTTTGATCGCAGCTGGTACAACCGCGCCGGGGTGGAGCGCGTGATGGGCTTTTGCACCGATGCCCAGCACAAGCGTTTTTTGCGCGAGTGTCCTGAATTCGAACGCAACGTCATCGTGGAGGACGGCATTCATCTGTTCAAATACTGGCTCGAAGTGGGTGAAAAAGAACAGGAGCGGCGCTTCAAGGACCGCATCGAAGATCCCCGCAAGCAGTGGAAGCTGTCACCGATCGATCTGCCGTCGCGGGAACGTTGGTTCGAATACTCCCGGGCCCGGGATGAAATGTTTGCAGCCACGGATCGTCGCGAAACCCCGTGGCACGTTGTGTCGTCGGATGACAAGCGCCGCGCCCGACTCAACCTCATCAGCCACTTTCTCGCCAACCTGCCCTACCATGGTGAGCCGCGCTCTCGGGTTCACGTGCCGGAACGCGATCTCAGCTATGCCTACGACGACGAGGCATCCATGCGCGGGCGCCGCTGGATTCCCACGCCGTTCTGACACCAGCTGTGGTTCAGTGCTCCAGGGCGCTCTTTGCCGCCGGCGTCGGTTCTTCGCGTGATCTTTGGCGCCGCTCGGGAGCCCAGCGGCGGATCAGCATTTGGGTGGTTGTGGCCTGTACCAGAAGGCTGAACAAAACCACTCCAAAGACCATGGATTGCACCGTGTACCAGTAATCAAGTTCTACCGGCAGGGCGAGGGCCAGGGCCAGGGCTATGACTCCTCGCAAGCCGCCCCAGGTAATCACAAACTGCCAGCGAAGGGGAATCTTGCGCCGCGTGAACTGCGTCAGCGCTCCACAGCTGGTAATGCCGGCGATGCGACCGATGAGCGCCGCCCCGATGGCGATCAGCATCGCAAGCCAGTGGCTCGAAAACATGCCCAGGGTAATAGTCAGACCCATGATCACGAACAGCACGCTGTTCAGGAGTTCGCCGGACCAGGTCCAGGTATGACTCAGACCGCCGGCGACGGTGTTCTCCACTTCCTTGAGGAAGCTGCGCACCACAATGGCAGCCACTACAACGGCCATGATCCCCGAGGCGTTGAACACGTGTTCGGCAACGAAAAAGCTGCCGAATGCGGTGAACAGAAGCACGATCGTGGTGTTTGACGGTCGTCCCACGAGCAGGAGCACAATGCTGGCAAGCAGCCCGGCCACGAGACCGAGGGCGGAGCCGCCGAGGAACACGACGGCGAAGAGCCCGAGGCCGTTTCCGCGCATCACCTCCGGATTCAGAGCCACCGTAAGCACAAGCGAAAAGAGCACCACCGCCGTCGCGTCATTAAACAGGCTTTCGCCTTCAAACAGCGTTGCCAGCTCCGCGGGTGCCCGGGCTTCCCGGAGCTGGGCGATTACGGCGGCGGGATCGGTCGCCGCCAGGATCGCCCCGGTGAGCAGGGCGGCGACCCAGGGGAAGGACGGATGGCCGATGCCGAGATAGATCAGCGCCGCGGACACAAGGGCACAGATGAGCATGCCCGCCGTCGACAGCAACAGGATTGGCAGCAACCAGCGGCGCAGCAGACCCAGATCCAGATTCCAGGCCGCCTCGAAAATGAGCACGGGAAGGATGACGAAGAACACCAGATCGCGCAGGCTTTCGGCCCGGATCCCCGTATCAAAATCCACGTAGGCGATGAGCTGGCCCGCAAGGAAGCCGCAGAGCGCGCAGGCCAGCGACAGGTCGACGCGCGTAAAGCGACTGAGGAGCGCGGCGATCAGGGCTACGCCGACCAGCGCGAGCGCCTGCTCGACGATGAGAATGATCATCCGTCGTTCACCGCGATACCTGCCCTGGGTCCGGAGCGCTGCTGTGGAATGGGATGGCGCTCCGCCATATTGTGCGAGCTTCCCGCCGCCTCGATGATGCGGACATGGCGGCGCTCCAGGAGGCGCGGCTCGGGTACACCGCAGGAGTGGGCAATGATGCCGACATCATGCGCGACGGCCCGGGCATAGGCGGCGACGCGCTTGCGCTTCTCTTGGGGAACCAGACCTCGCTGCAGCTCCGGATCGTGCGTGGTGATGCCAGTGGGACAGGAATTCTTGTTGCACTGCAACGCCTGAATGCAGCCCAGGGCAAACATGAAGCCCCGGGCCGACGCGCAGAAGTCGGCGCCGCTGGCAAGCGCCCAGGCGACCCGGGCCGGATTGATGAGCTTGCCCGAGGCGATCACTTTCACCCGATCGCGCAGGCCGTATTCGTAGAGCATGTCCACAACCATGGGCAGGCTTTCATTGAGCGGCAGCCCCACGTAGTCGATCAGCGGTTGGGGTGCCGCTCCGGTGCCGCCGTCAGCGCTGTCAACGGTGATGAAATCCGGTGCCGCGGCGATCCCCCGATCGTGGATCAATTCGAACAGGTCGCGAAAAAACTCCGTCTGGCCTACCACGGCCTTGAAGCCCACGGGTTTGTCCGTGACCCGGCGAACATGGTCCACCATGGCGAGCAAGTCTTCCACCGAGCGCACATCCGGGTGGCCATTGGGGCTTATGGAGTCCGAATGCTCCGGGATTCCGCGGATGCGAGCGATTTCCGCGGTGACCTTGGCGCCGGGGAGGATGCCGCCTTTTCCGGGCTTCGCTCCCTGGCTCATCTTGATTTCGAACATCCGGACCTGCTCGTGTGCCGCGATGTCCCGGAGCTTGCTATCGTCGAGCCGGCCTTCCAGGTCGCGAACGCCGTACTTGGCGGTGCCGATCTGGAATACGATGTCGCAGCCGCCCTCCAGGTGAAAGGGCGAGAGTCCGCCTTCCCCGGTGTTGTACCAGATGCCCGCCTCCGCAGCGCCCTTGGAAAGGGCCTCGACCGCGGGTTGGGAAATCGCTCCGTAGCTCATAGCGGAGATATTGAGTATCGATGACGTGGTATAGGGCTGGGTGCAACTCTCGGCGCCGATGGTCACGGGCCGCGGTTCAACGGCGTCTTCCTCAAGGGTCGGAAACGCACTGTTCAGAAAAATGATGTCGCCCTCCTGGTTCAGGGGACGGGTGGAACCAAAGGCCACGGTAGAGTCGGTTTCCTTGGCGGCTCGATACACCCAGCTGCGCTCGGCCCGGTTAAAGGGGAGCTCCTCCCGATCCAGGGCGAAGAAGTACTGGCGGAAAAACTCACCGAGATGTTCAAAAAAGTAGCGGAAACGACCAACCACGGGATAGTTGCGGCGGATCGTCTGCTTGGTCTGCGTGGTATCTACAAGATACATCACCGTGATGGTGAGAAGGCCCACGACCACGAGGAAAGCGAGGATCAGCGCGCCCCCTTCTATGATCCCCTGAGCCAGGCGATGCAGTTCGGCAAGCTCCATACTCACCCCCCCTATAGCTGTTTTATCTCCATGCTGAATTCAGCCGGAGTCGCGACTTGAGTGTAGTCGATAGCGACCTGGCAGCGGGAATCTCCGCCCCGGGCCCTTGTTCCCCAGGGGATCTCCATTAAGCTTGCGCAGTCTCTTTAACGCGTTTGTGATTTCACGATGGCGATTGCCGGCTCCGCGCACCCTTTGAGCCTTCACACGGTGTCTGCGAACTTTGGGGACCACGCTGTTCTTCGCGCCATTGACCTCAGCTTTGCGGCCGGCGTCGTAACCGCGGTGGTCGGCGCCAGCGGTTGCGGCAAATCAACGCTCCTCAAACTCTGCAACGGTTTACTCAGACCGGCCTCCGGAGAGGTGCGGGCCTTCGCCGAACCCCTGGATTACGAACGACTCCCGCAGCTGCGACGCCGTATGGGCTACGCGGTGCAGGGCACCGGTCTGTTTCCCCATCTTCGGGCGCGGGACAACATTGTCCTTGCCGCGCGTCTTGCCCACTGGAGTGATGAGGAAATCGATACGCGGATTGCCGAGCTGGTACAGCTGATGCACCTGGACGCGGCGCTTCTTGAGCGCTATCCGCATCAACTGAGCGGCGGTCAGCAGCAGCGCGTTGGACTGAGCCGGGCGATGATGCTGCGCCCGGAGGTGCTGCTTCTCGATGAACCCTTTGCGGCGATCGATCCGATCACCCGGGAAGACATCCACCAACAGCTGCTGGAGCTCCTCGCTGCCGAACCCCGCACGGTGCTGCTTGTGACGCACGATATGCGCGAGGCGATGCGCCTTGCGAGCCGCATTGTCGTCTTGCGCGAAGGTCAGGTGGCAATCGATGCCAGCGTCGCGCAGCTGCGCAGCGACTGGCCGTCCCGGGAACCCGAGCGTCTGCTGCTGGATTTGCTCGCGGACGCATGACGATGCGCTGTGTTTTAGCCCTCATCGTCCTCCTCCGCCTGGTCCCGGGCGCAGCGGCAGAGACCGTTACCGTGGGGTCCAAGCCCTATGGGGAGAGTTACCTTCTGGCGGAAATGATGGCCGTGCTGCTGGAAGACCGGTCCTACACGGTCGAGCGCCGCCACGGTCTGGGTGGCTCCGCCATTACCTTCGCCGCGCTCAAGTCCGGCGAGATCGACCTCTACCCAGAGTACAGCGGTACTCTCACCAGCGTACTTCTCGCCAATCCAGCGCTTGAGGGCACCGCTCTGGACGCGGCCCTGGCCGATCATGGGCTCAGCTTCACTACGCGCTTCGGTTTCGAGAACAACTACGCGCTGGTCGTGCCGCAAGCCCTAAAGCAAGAGCGACGGCTCGAGACCATCAGCGACCTGCGCGCCGCCCGCGACCTGCGCCTTGGCTTTTCCTACGAATTCATGAATCGCGAAGATGGCTGGCCCGCCCTGCGAGCGCGGTACGGACTGGAGCAGCAGCCCATCGCCCTGGAGCACGCTCTCGCTTACCGGGCTCTGGATCGCGGCCGGCTTGACGTCACCGACGCTTACACTACGGATGGAGATTTGACTCTCTACGAGCTTGGATTCCTCGACGACGATCTCGAGCTCTTCCCGTCTTACGAGGCGGGGATACTCGCCCGCGCGGACCTGCCCGCCGCCGTCCTCGAGATCCTTGGCGAGTTCGCCGGACGGCTCGATGAGTCAAGTATGCAGCGCCTCAACCAGCGGATTTCCAGTGAGGGCGAAGAGCCCGCTGCCGTCGCGGCGGAATTCCTGGGGAGTGCCGGGCTGATCGAGCCCGTGGCCAGGGGGTCGTCGAGGCTCAGCCGCATTGCACAGAACACGCTCGTCCACCTCCGGCTCACAACGCTGGCACTGGGGCTGGCCTGTATCGTCGCCATTCCGCTGGCGCTGCTGGTATCCCGGGCTCCGCGGGCCGCGCGGACCGTGCAGTATCTGGCGGGGCTCATACAGACGATTCCGGCTCTGGCACTCCTGGCGCTGTTTATCCCCCTGCTTGGGCTCGGAGAGGTGACGGCGATCCTGGCGCTGTTCCTCTATTCGCTGTTGCCTGTTCTGCGCAACACGCTGACCGGGCTCTTCTCCGTTGATCCCTTGTTGAAGGAAGTGGCGACCGGTATGGGACTCACGGCGGCGCAGCAGACCTTACGCATCGAACTTCCGCTGGCGATGCCGATGATACTTGCCGGTATCCGCACGGCGGCGGTGATCAGCATCGGCACCGCGACTCTCGCCGCGTTCGTGGGCGCCGGGGGGCTCGGCCAGCCGATCATCACGGGCCTGTCACTCAACGACAATCGGCTGATTCTGGAGGGCGCGATTCCGGCGGCCGCGCTTGCCGTGGTCGTAGAGTTCCTCTTTGAAGCGCTCGAGCGGCGCCTCGTCCCGGCCCATCTGCGCGTGCGATGAGGTTTTTAGCCGCTTGTTCGATGCCGCGGAAAAAAAAAGCTGTTACGCTCCTTGAGGAATGGAGCTGTCGCCAGGGGCGCGCCGCTATCAGCAACCCTCCGCATCGTCTGCATTTCTTTGCTTTTGCCGGCGACAGCCGCACAGGCCTTGAAGCCCGTGCGCGGGGAAACCCCTGCGCCGTGACCTTACTCGCGGGCGCTTCGGCCGGGCCTGATCCGGAAGCGATCAGTGCGCACTGTGCAAGCTGGCGCAGCGGGATCGATGTCGCCACGGTGCGCTGCTGGACAGCCGGAGGAGAGCCCATCGCGCTCTGCGGACACGGCCTTCTGTCCACCGGGGTCGCCTGGCTGCGTCACGATGGGGGCGTTTCCGAACTGGAGATGAACGGTCTGCGTGTCGCCTTCGCCGTGGAGGACGACTGGGCGTGGATCGGCCTTCCGCATCTCGGCTGCGATGCCTGTACCGTGCCACTCTGGACCCGCGAGTTCTTTCCGGAAATTCCCTGGAGAGCCGCCCGCGCCGGCGACGAAAGCGGCTACCTGATTCTTGAGTGGCCCGCGGGTTTTGACCTGCGGAGATTGCCCGTGCCCGACTACGGTCTGCGCCGCCGCACACAGCGCGCGATCATTGCTACGTGCGTCGACCGCGACGATCCGGGAATCGACGTGCAGCTACGCTACTTCGCACCGCAGCACGGTGTGCCCGAAGACACGGCCACGGGTTCGGCCATGCGGGCCCTGGCCACCTATTGGGTAAACCGCGAGCTGAATGACGGCCTTCATGCATTCCAGTGCTCGCCCTTCGGGGGCGAACTGCGCAGTCGTATCCGGGGAGACCGCACCTGGGTGGGCGGCAGGATCGTCTGCACGCGAGACAGTCTTCCGCATGCCGCCTGAAAGCCTGGTCGAAACATTCAGCGCTACACGAAATCGCTCCCTGGCGGATTGCTCGAGCCTGGAGCTGGAGGACTACGCTCTGCAGGCGGCTGTTTTTGCCAGTCCCCCGAAATGGCATCTTGCGCACACCACCTGGTTTTACGAAACGTTCATCCTCAAGCCCTTCGTCTCGGAGTATGAAACCGCGCACCCTCAATACGAGGTGCTGTTCAATTCCTACTACAACGGAATCGGCGAGCAGCATCCCCGGGAACAGCGCGGGCTGCTGACGCGACCTTTGCTCAAAGACGTACTCGCTTACCGCGAACGAATTGACGATGAGATGCGCACGCTGCTCCTCGCGGACGATTGCGCCGAACCGGTTAAGGAACGAGCGGTACTCGGTATTGAACACGAGCGGCAACATCAGGAACTCCTGTTCACCGATATCAAGTACTCCCTCGCGGCGAATCCGCTATACCCGGCGTTTCTTGCAAGTCACGACGCCGCGCAGGAGCCTGTCTCGTGCGGTGAACGTGCCTGGGATGACTTCGAGGGCGGGCTATGGGAAATGGGTGCCGCTGCGGGGGAATTCGCCTTTGACAACGAGTTGCCTCGTCACCGTGTTTATCTTGAGGACTTCGAGGTCGCCCGTCAGCTGGTAAGTAACGCTGAGTACCAGGCGTTCATTGACGACGGAGGTTACGATCGCGCCGAGCTCTGGCTGGCCGATGGCTGGGCCCAGGTGTGTAGCGAAGGCTGGCGCGCGCCGCTGCACTGGGTAGAGCGAGACGGTGAGGCGCTCGAGTTCACCCTCCATGGTCTGCGTCCGCGGGATGCGCAGCAGCCCGTCTGCCACGTCAGCGGCTACGAGGCGGATGCCTACGCCCGCTGGGCCGGAGCGAGACTGCCCACGGAGGCCGAGTGGGAACATGCGGCGAAGCATTTCAATGCTCCGTCCGTGGGGCGGGAACACTTGAACACGCTCCAGCCCGAGGCGCCCATAAATGGCGATCGGCAATACTTTGGCGCCTGCTGGCAGTGGATGCAAAGCGCCTACAGTCCCTACCCGGGGTATCGGCCATCGGCCGGCGCCATCGGTGAATACAACGGTAAGTTCATGAGCAATCAGTGGGTGCTGCGTGGCGGCTCCTGCGTCACCTGGTCCAGCCAGGCGCGCAGCAGCTACCGAAACTTCTTTTATCCGCAGGACCGCTGGCAGTTCAGCGGGATCCGTCTCGCTCGTTAAACGATAATCAGGGAATCTCCCCCATGACCCAGGCATTGCGGCTTCCGCCCAACGTCAGCTTTCGCGACGAGCATCCGGACCTCGGTGACGGGAGGGAGTCGATTCTCCAGGGGCTTCAGTCGTCGCCCCGGCGCATCAACCCGATGTGGTTCTACGACAAGCGGGGCTCCGAACTCTTCGACGAGATCACCCGGCTACCGGAGTACTACCCGACGCGAACGGAAATCGCCATCCTGCGTCAGCATGCCGCTGCGATCAGTGAGCGCTGCGGGCGGCACTGCATGCTGCTGGAGCCCGGCAGTGGTTCGAGCGACAAGGTGCGTCTGCTTCTCGATGCCATGCGGCCCGCGGCCTATGTGCCCATTGATATATCGGCTGATTTTCTCCGACTTGCAGCGGCCTCGCTGGGAGTGGATTACCCCTGGCTGCCGGTTCATGCCGTCTGCGCTGATTTCAACGCCGGTTGGGACTTCCTCGATGATATTCCCGCGGGCCGACGCGTTGTGTTTTATCCGGGCTCAACGCTTGGCAACCTGGAGCCCCTGGCGGCACGATGCTTTCTAGAGAGCCTGACACAGGTTGTCGGGAGCGACGGCGGCGTGCTCATCGGTGTGGATACGCACAAGGACAGCGCCACGCTGAATGCGGCGTACAACGACAGTGCCGGCATCACGGCGGCCTTTAACCTCAATGCGCTGCGGCGATTGAACGAGATGCTGGATGCTGACTTTAACCTTGAACGCTTTACCCATCGTGCCTTTTACAACGAGTCCCTGCGGCGCATCGAGATGCATCTCGTTAGCACGGGTGAGCAGGTCGTGCGCGTCGGCGAAGTTCGCATCGCATTTGGCGACGGCGAGGCGATCCACACCGAAAGTTCCTACAAATACAGCGAGGAAGAATTTCGAAGCCTCGCCTCGGATGCGGGGCTTGCTTTGAAAGAGAGCTGGTATGACGGCGAGCGGCTGTTTGGTGTGCACTATCTGCAACCCGCCTGACTCCAACCCGCCTGACTCTAACCCGTCTGATTCCAACCCGCCTGAATCGAAGTCGCCAGCTTCGCAAAAGCCCGGGCCGAGCCGCTCGGCAAAACTGAATTGGGTCTGTGTGAGCGGCGCCGTAGGTTGACTCGCAGAGCCCGCGCGGCGCGCCGGCATCAGGGCGCCGTCATGACCACAGGAAGTGCCTACCGGGACAGCTCACTGGCGTTGCGGTTCAGGTCCTGCATGGTCACCGACTGTTCTTTCACCGCCGCCGCGATGTTGGTCATGTTCGAATTAACCTCTGCGATACTGCCGCTGATCTGCTCGGCGGAGCCCACCACCTCGGTGATCGTGCCGCGGATTTCTTCTACGGACTGCGCAATGTTCGAGGTGGCCTCTCGGGTTTGCCGCGCCAGCTCCTTTACCTCCCCAGCGACTACAGCGAAACCTCGGCCCGCCTCACCGGCGCGGGCCGATTCGATGGATGCGTTGAGCGCCAACAGCTTGGTTTGCTCGGAGAGGTCGCGGATGACGCCGACCACGTCCTGAATGACCTGACTGCCCTCGGACAGCCGACCGACGGCCTCGCTGGTCTGGCGCGACAGCGTCTCCGCCGAAGATGCCTGCGCCGCGGTGCGGTTCAGATTTTCGGAGATCTCTGAAATCGTAGCGCCCATCTGGGCGGCGCTCTCGGCTACCGATTTACCGACGGTATCCGAGTGGTTGCGTATCTGGATCATGGACGTGATATCTGTGGCGAATTTCACGACGCCAGTAACGCGCCCCATGGCATCGCGCAGCGGGTTATAGCTGGCCTGAAGCCAGACGCAGGCGCCATTCTTAGCGACCCGTTGCACCTCACCCGTTTCACTCTCACCGGCCGCCAGGCGCTCCCAGAAGTACTTGTAGTCCTGCGTTTCGGCTTCGTCGTCCGGCATAAAGATCCGGTGATGCTTCCCGCGCAGTTCGTCGCGCTGATAGCCCATGGCGCGCAGGAAGTTGTCGTTGGCATCAACGATGTGTCCTTCGGTCGTGAACTCGATGACCGCCTGGGACTGGGTCAGGGCGTTGAGCTTGGACTGGTTGGCGCTTTCCTTGTTTGCCGCATCGGTGATGTCTGAGGCGTACTTTACGATCTTCTTCACCGCCCCGGTGGCGCCTTTGACCGGCATGTAGCTGGCCTGGATGAAAACGTTGCGATGCTGCTTGGAAAGGCGACGGAAACGCCGGGATTGCGCCTTGCCAGCGGCGAGTTCGGCCCAGAATTCCCGGTATTCCTTACTGTCCGCTTCCTCGGGATCAACGAAAAGCCGATGGTGCCTGCCTCGCACTTCGTCCGCCGTGTAGCCCATGACTTTGAGGAAGTTGTCGTTGGCCTCGATGATGGTGCCGTCCGGCAGAAAGCTGATACAGGCAAAGGCGCCGGATACGGCGGCGTTCTCGGCGATGAGCGCGTCAAGTCTGGCTTCCACCGATGCCGGGTCTTCGCCGTAATGGTCAGCAAGGGAGCCGCTGGCGACACCGTTGTCCCGGGGATGTTCAGCGACACTGCCTCGAATGCTCGCCCTGCTATTCAATGACGATGCTCCTTTGCGAGGTTTCAGGGTGAAATTCCCTACGTGAGGTGGGGAGAAGCGGATCAGACGCCGCTTTTGCTGCAACTTCAGCCGAAGCTTCAGACATAAGTCAGGCGGGATGCCCGCGGAAGAATCACGTGCACAGGCTTGCATGTCTTACCAGTGACCTGTGCCCGCCTCGCCCTTGAAAGGACCGACCACGCGGTCCGTGATCCAGCCACCGTAGAAATCCCCCGCCTGGGGTCGCACGCGTTCACCGTCCACAAAGCAGGCGATGCGCCCGGGATAAAAGGACACGTGGTCATGGAGGGCCGCAAAGCTGGGTGATGGATTGCGGTAGCGCCACGCTATGGTTGGACCTTCGGGTCGACTGGCGAGTACGTAATACGTGGCACCGCCCTTCCACTCGCAGATGCTCCCCTGGCCTAGCTCCATGAGCGCGTCCCAATCCACGCAGGCAGCCGGCAGGTAGTAGGTCGGCGGACTCGCCGTCTCAAGCACGCGGTAGGATTCCTGGGTTGCTGCCAGTAGTTCTTCGTTGAGACGAACTTCAATCTTTTCAGCGCTCGGTACGAGCGAGGGCGGACGCGGGTAGTCCCAGACCGACTCCTGGCCTTCGGCGGGCTCGACGGCAAAAGCGGGACGGCGCTGGCCGCGGTACTCCCACACCTCGGTCAGGCGGCCTTGCGCAAGCGACGACGGCGCCACCAGGACAGGCGATCAACAAAGAGTCTGCCGTCCAGGTGGTCCGTTTCGTGTTGAACACAGACGGCGTGAAGACCACTGACTTCCTTTTCCAGAGTCTCGCCCTCTAGGTTCTGGTACCGCACGAGCACCTGGGCCGCACGCATGACTGGGGCCTCGACACCGGGAACGGAAAGGCAGCTCTCCTCGATGATCGCGAAGCCGCGCCGCTTGATAATCTCCGGATTGACATAAACGCACAGGTCTCGGTCATCGTCCGGTACGTGGACGGCGATCAGGCGCTCCGGTCGTCCGATTTGCGGAGCAGAGAGGCCGATCGCACCACGGTCGGCGAGCGTATCGCAGAGGTCCCGGCTCAGATCCTTTAGCGTGTCACCAAAGTCTTCGACCGCCTCGCAGGGCTCGTGCAGAAGTGGATGGGGGTCAGTGAGAATGTCGCGAACTGCCATTTGCCTCGCCCGTAGCTTGCTCGTAGAAAGTGCCTTGCCGTCTGCCTGATTCTGATCCAGTCGCGGTCCTAAGCCCGCGCCGAACCGGCGGCGGTAGCGGCGTCGTCGGTTGCTGCCCGGGTGGTGTTTCGGTCTCCCCGCAGGAGCGGCACTATCGCAGCGACGGTTGCCAGGAGCAGCACAATCTCGAGGCCGTACACAGCGAGATAGCCGCTGGCTTCGGAGCTCAGCCCGGCGGTGGTCTCACTGAGGGCCCCGGCGATGTCGCGAAGTGTACCGCTCAGGGCCACACCGAGACCGGCGGCCGTGGCCTGCACGGCGCCCCAGGCGCCGAGCGCCAGGCCTACCTGGGCCGCGGGTGCGCGGTGCATGCTCGCAGTAAGCGTACCGTGGGCAAACAGGGCGCCGCCGAAGCCGATGAGGAAATTGCCTAGGACAAAAAGCTGCGCGGTTTGCAGGGGCGCCGCGAGGATCACGCAGGCAAAAGCTGGAACCCCGATCAGCGCTCCGTGGCGGGCCGTCACATAGGGTTCGGTTCCCGCGCCGACGATTTTTGAGGCGAGCCAGAAGCCCAGCAGCCCTCCCCCGGCAAACACCGCCGTGAGCTGGGTTGTCGCGGACACGCTCAGCTTGAGAACGTGACCGCCGAACGGTTCGAGCAGCACATCCGCCATACCGAAGGCGATGGTTCCAAGCCCGAGGATTGAAAGCCGCAGCATCGTGTGCTCGCCCTCGCAGAATTTCGCCCAGGCGTCGCGAAAGCTCGGCTCTGGTTCGGGTTCCGCGGTGATGCCGCGCTGCGGTCGCCGGGCTTCCTGCTTCCACACGGCGATCACGTTCAGCGCCATCGTCATGAGGGCAACGCTTTGGATAACACGTACGAGACGGCCCGGGCTGTAGTCGGCAAGCGCAATACCGAACACAAGGGCACTGCCGATCATGCCGACAAGCAGCATCACGTACATGAGGCCGACAACACGAGGTTGTGATTCCGGTGGTGTCAGGTCCGTTGCCAGGGCAAGGCCCGCGGTCTGCACCGTGTGAGCACCGGCGCCAACGAGCAGAAACGCCGCCGCGGCGGTGATTCGCCCAACCCAAGGTGACAGGCTTCCGGACATGCCTTCGCCCGCCAGCACGAGCAGGGCAAAGGGCATGATGGCGAAGCCGCCGAACTGGGCCAGCGAGCCTTTCCATATGAAAGGCACGCGACGCCAGCCGAGGGCCGACTTATGGTTGTCTGAACGGAAGCCAATCAGCGCGCGCAGTGGTGCAAAAACGAGCGGCATGGCGAGCATCACGGCGACCAGGGAAGCGGGTACGGAAAGCTCCACGATCATGACCCGATTGAGCGTGCCGACCAGCAGCACGAGGACCATGCCGACGGAAATCTGGAAGAGGGACAGGCGGAGGAGGCGGCTGAGTGGTAGGTCCGGCGTTGCGACGTCGGCAAAGGGCATGGAGCGCGTTCCCACGCTGGCCCAGAACGAAATCATCCGTCTATGAAAGTGCCCCATGGCTTTCGAGTCCCCCGAAACGAAAACGGGGCGGCGCCAGGCCGCCCCGCAGAGCTCACTGCATCAGTTGGTGCTTAGCCGCCGAAGAAAGCGGGGAACCAGCTGGTGTTGTTCAATATCGCAAAGTGCACCGTGAGTGACACTACGGCCACGCCGCCGAGGAACATGGGGATACCGACGGTCGGGTTAACGACACACCACATTTTTCCGTTGTTCATTCCCTATG
This sequence comes from Pseudomonadota bacterium, assembly GCA_038748515.1. Taxonomy (GTDB): domain Bacteria; phylum Pseudomonadota; class Gammaproteobacteria; order Pseudomonadales; family Halieaceae; genus Congregibacter. Next base: position 55,101 of record JBCDIW010000001.1, on the reverse strand, counting down.
CCCTCCTCAGCCCAGCCACGGTGTCAGCGCAAACACGAGGGCGTGCGCCACCAGTGAGATAGCGCCGAAGACTCGTGCGCCATCAACAATGTACTTGTGTACCTCTTCAGACTCCCGAATGGTGAGACCAGTCGGGAATACCTTTTCATCTGCCACGGTAATTCTCCCATGCTATTAACAACCAGATACCGAAGGCCGCCAGCATTGAGATAGCGTTCTCCGTAGCTTTGAGACTAGGTGTTCACCGAAAGTGTGTCAATAAAATTTGTCTCTAATTTGTGTAAACATTAGTTTACACATTCGCCAACGCGGCCGCAACTCTGTCGACGATTGGGTCACGACCAGTAGACACTCGGGCCTGGGCCAGCGACGCGGCTTCGTGGTAAGAGTAGATTGGCTGTGGCGCGGAGTTGGCAGGAAGCAACTCAAATCCCTCGAACTGACCGCACTCGGGGAGGCTGATGTGTTTCAGCGCGCTGGTTGAGCGCCATCACCGGCAAATGCCCTGTCAAAGGCGAAATGAGGAACACAAAACGAAAAAGCCCGGCGTCGCAGCAAGCGACGCCGGGCTCCAGTGAGAGACTTCTGCTGTGCTCAGCTTTCGCTGGTCAAGAAGTGCTTGCGCTTGGTGAGCAGCGGGATGCCAAAGAGCGATGAGAAGGGCGTCTCAAGATCGCTCTTGAACCCCATACCGAAGGACGACTCCCTCCCTTCCAGACGATCGCTCTTCGTCGACGCGTTAAAGAAGGTGTCCTTTTTCGGCGTGAATCCCATGCCAATCTTGTCGGAGAACATGAAGTCCGGCGCCAGCGGTGGCCATCTGCGGGATAAGTGGCTCAGGCCCTCTTCCTTGAAGCCGAAGCCCCAGAAATTAGAGAACGGCGTGTCTGAATCCGCTTTGGTTGACCATCCGAGCCAGTTGGAGAACGGCGTGTCCTGCTCGCTCCAGGGTACATACTCCTTAGCGGGCGGCTCGTGGGTATCGGGCAGCGGATCGTGCGCATCAAGAATCTGTTCGGCGCGGCGCGACTCCATAAATGATGGCGTGACCACCACCAGGGCCTTGCCACCGGTCAGGCGAGACAGATAGAAGTCCGCCGGGGCACCGAGCATGCTTCCGGCGCGCACCGCCGTGGACATGTCGACGCCCGCATCGCCAGCCCCGTCCTCACCCGCCGCGGCGGCAGACGACGGAAGAACAACAACATCATCAGCGCTGTAGCCGGCGGCAACAAAGGCTTTGGCCGCGGCCTTGGCCTTCGCTTCGCTGGGGTACAAACGGGCAATCATGAACATCGCGCAACTCCTGTGTGTCTGTGGATGTGATAGACCTACGCGCCGGGGGGTTAAATGGACCGCTATCTTGTCGCGGTCGTGTTCAGGTATCGCTGGTGTCGGCTCGAAGGAGGCAGACGTCATCCCGACCGGCTGCCTGCATATATAGTGCATGGATCGGCATTGCGCTACGAACATGCCACCTGAGCCTCATCGCCTGAAGTAGAATGTCGTGTTTTTCTTCGGGCGCGCTCCGTGCACTACCTCCAAACGCCATTACTTCGCTGCCTTCCCAGCTGTCGTTTCAGTTGTATGCTTAAGTTACCGCTGAATAGCCTGCTGAGCGGCCTGCTGACGCTTCTGTGGGCGCCGCATGCACAGGCCACCCCGCAAGAGGAGGTACCGGAGGCCGTCGGCGAGCTGACCCTCACCCAGGGAGCGAACACGGCCTCACTCGCGGCGCCGCGGCAGGTATGCACCGAGGGCGCCTGCACCATTACCTACGAAGCGGCGTTCTTCAGCCGCTACGCTCCGGTAACGGCGCTCGACATGGTCAATAACCTGCCCGGTTTTGCCCTGGATGACGGCGACAGCGACACCCGGGGTTTCGGCGGTGCCGCGGGCAATGTCGTCGTCAATGGGGCCCGTATTTCCGCCAAGAGCGAAGCGCCCTCGGACATTCTCGGACGGATTCCCGCCGCCGATATCGAGTACATCGAGGTGATCCGCGGCCAGGTGGGCGGACTCGACCTGCGCGGTCAGAATGTGGTCGCCAACGTGGTGCGCCGCGGATCGTCCGCCTCCGGAGCCTGGTCGACCGGCTTGAGCAGCTATGACCCCGGCGGCGGTCTGTTCCCCTCTGGCGAATTGAGCTACAGCGCGACACCGGAGTGGGGGTCTATCACCACGGCCCTCGCGGCCCGGGAGTTCAAAAGGATCGTCGGCCGTCGGGAGCGCCTGTTGGACGCCGATGGCGAGTTCAGCGAGGGGCGCATCGAGGTATCCGACGAAGACGGTGAAGAGTACAGCGCCACTCTGAACCTATCGTCGCAGCTGGGCGGGACGCTGATATCGGCAAACCTGGCGAGGAGCTATTTCATCTCGGCGGGAGGCGAGCGTTCCCGGCGCTTCCCGGTGAACCTGCCCGAGGACCCGTTCCTGTTGTTCCAGGGCAATAGCGATCGCGCTATCCGCAGTGAGTTCGGCTTTGACGCCGAGCGCGCCTTTGGCGATGACTGGCGCGCCAAGCTCATTGGTCTCTACCGCGATGAAGACCGCACTACGGAAGGCTCGCTGGTCCGCGGTCCCTTAGGTGCAGAAGGCATCACCGAAGTGGATACGCGGGGCAAAGGGCTTTCGGAAGAACTGATCGGACGTCTGGAACTGGACTACAGCGGGTTTAAGGGCCATACGATTGAGATCAATCTCGAGGCAACCAACAACACGCTTGAGTCGGCCTTTTTCTTTTCGTCCCTTGAGAACGGTGTTTTGGTGCCGCAGCCCGTACCGGGTGCGGAGACCGAGGTTGAAGAGGAGCGCCTGGATCTGCTTCTGGCCGACTCGTTTCGCATCGGCGCTGTATCCGTCGATGCCTCCATCGGCGCGGAGGACTCCACGATCACGCAGGTGGGAGGCTTCAACGAAGACCGGTCCTTCTTTTTTATAAAACCCAGTCTGGCGATGAGCTATTCCCCCACGGAACGCAGCCAGTGGCGCCTGCGTGCGTTGCGCAACGTGGGCCAGCTGAACCTCGAGGACTTTGCAAGCGGCGCGGACCTCGGCGATGTCGAACTCGCGCTCGGGAACCCGCAGCTCTCGCCCGAGACGACCGTTACCGTGGACCTCAGCTACGAGCGTCGGGGCAGTGGTTTCGGCATCGGCTCGATCACCCTGTTTCACGACTGGGTCGACGACGTGAGCGATCTGCTACCGCTCTCCGGGCAACTGGAAGTCCCCGGCAACATTGGTTCCGCCACGCGCGCCGGTATCCGCGGAGAACTTACCCTTCCCCTGGATCGCATCGGTCTGGTGAACGGACGCATGGACGCCGCGGCACGTTGGCAGACCTCTCGCGTCACCGATCCGCTGACGGGGGCAACCCGCGCGCTCTCCGACGAGCGTCAGTGGACGGCGCGCGTGGAACTGCGCCAGGATCTGCAGCAGCAGCGCCTCGCCTGGGGCGTGCTCATGTTCTCCCGCGATAGCTTTCCCATCTACGGGCTCGACGAAATTGATATCCAGGGACAGCGTGCGGACATGGATGTGTTCGTGGAAAGCCGCGCCATTCCCGGCCTGCGCGTGCGCCTCACCGTCGAAGATATCCTCCGCGACGGTGAGGATCGTGATCGTCGCGTGTTTGCCGGCGACCGCAGCGTTCAACCCCTGGCTTTTCGCGAAATTCGCGAGCAAAGCCGCGCGCGCACGATTACACTCGAAGTTCGCGGCGACTTCTAAGTCTTCTTCCGATCAATCCCTTGAGGATCATTCCATGGTCAGACTCCCCAACGCTCTGCTTTTCCTGCTGTGCACCGCTCCCCTGCTCGTCGCCCCCGCGGCGCAGGCGGACCGCGACGATTTCCATGCCGGGAAGCTGATACCCGAGTACGGCAGCATCGCGGAAGTACCGGACGCGAAACCGCTGCCACCGGAGACGCGCTTCAAGCTCTCTATCGATATCACCGAAGGCGGGGAGACGGGCAAGCTCAACTCCAAGTTCGTTACCGCCGCCAGCTTTCTGAATTTGCAGCATGCCAACGGCATACCCGCCGAAAACGTTGAAATTGCCCTTGTGGTTCACGGAATGGCGCACCGCGATCTGCTGAACGACGAGGCCTACGGCGGCGACAATCCCAATGCCGAACTTCTCGCGGCGCTGCAGAAGTACAAAGTAAATGTCTACTACTGCGGCCAGTCGGCGGTGGCGCGCGACGTGAGCGCGAGTGACCTGTTACCCGGGGTCGAGCTGACGCATTCCGCCACCACCACCCATACATTGCTTCAGCAGCAGGGCTACTCCCTGCGGCCATGACGGGCGCAGCGGTGGATGAACCCGCCGCGGCATCTCTGGATGAAAGCTGGGTAAGCCCCGAGAGCTGGGAGGCGCGCGGCGGCTATGCGGCGCTGCTGGACCACCGCGTTTTCTATGTGGATGAGCCGGCAGCGGAGCAGCCCCTTGGGACCGTCCTGCTGATCCACGGTTTTCCCACATCGAGCTGGGACTGGTGGAAAATCTGGCCGGCGCTGCGGCGCCGCTACCGGCTTGTGGCCCTCGATCTCCTTGGCTTCGGTTTCAGCGCGAAGCCCACACCCCATGAGTACAGCATCATGGAGCAGGCCGATATCTGTGAGCAGCTAATCGCACAGCTCGCCATCGACCGCTTTCATGTCCTCGCCCACGACTATGGGGACACCGTCGCCCAGGAACTCCTTGCTCGGCAGAACGAAGGGCGCGGTGCGGGTGCCCTGCAGTCCTGCCTGTTTCTCAACGGCGGTCTGTTTCCCGAAACGCATAGAGCCCGATTGGTGCAGAAGCTGTTGCACAGCCCGATCGGCTTTATGCTGAGCGGGCTACTGTCGCGACGCAGTCTGCGCCGCTCCTTCGACGAAGTCTTCGGCGATCGCAAGGCCAGCGACGCGGAGATCGATGGCTTTTTCGAACTCTTTGACCGGGACGGCGGGCGCCGCAACCTGCATCGCCTCATTCACTACATCAGCGACCGGCGCTTGCATCGCGAGCGGTGGCTCGCAGCGTTGACCGAGGCTGTCTGCCCCATCGGTCTTGTAAACGGCAGCCTCGATCCCGTTTCCGGCGACCACATGGTGCGCCGTTTCGAGGAACTCGTGGGTTCGGCCTACTTCATACGTCGGCTGTCGCGCGCCGGGCACTATCCGCAGGTTGAGGCACCTGCGGCGGTCGCTGAGGCCTATGGCGAATTTCTTGGCGGCGTCTCGGGCTCTGATTCCTGATCGACCCGCTCATCTCCCGACGGCTCCAGTGCCTGGGATTTGGGGCTGGCTATGCCCAGGTGCGTCGCTCCTGCCTCTGACGGAAGTTGGACGGCCACCGCTCCCTGCTCAAGGACCTGGGCGCCGTCGCCAGGAAAAAGATGCACCCCGGAAAGCGTAACGTAGGCGGGCTCCTTGCGAACCGGATTCAGATACGAGTAAAGCCATACCGCAAAAATCGCGGCGAGCAGGCTTGCGCCGAGGGTGCCTCCGAGCAATAGCGGATACGGCGGTCCGATGCGCGTGGCTTCAGTATCGGGCCATGTCACCACGTCCAACTGCGGGTATCCATCCGTCGGCCGTATCTGGATCTGTGCCAGCCTTGCCTGTTTCTCCCGGTTTACATCTTCAAGCTGTGCCAGGTCTTCCACCAGCGCCTCGTGTTTTGCAAACACCGTGCTGAAAGCCGCGACTTCCTGCTTCTGTTCCTCGAAGCTGGCCTCAAGGTCTCGTGCCGCCTGGCGCGCCGCTTCGTAGGTACGCGCCGCCGCGGCCAGTTCGGCCTGCGCGCCCGCGCTGTACGCCTCAGCCAGCGCGCTTTCCAGATCCGATATCTGCTGCGGTATGCCGCGCAAGCGAGGGTCTTTGAGAATGTAGTCGTCGGTATACCGGGTGCGGAGCCCCGAAAGCTGTGTAAGCAGCGAGGTCAGCTGCTGCTCCATGGCGGTCACCGCACCCCGTTCAGTGCTCGGAACCACCGGCTCGCCGGCGTCGAGCGCGGTTTGCAGAGTCTGCAGTCGGGAGCCCGCAAGAATCTCTTCCTCCAGCGCGCTGTTCAGCGCTTCGTTCAAACCGTCGAGACGCGCCAGCACCGCGTTCTCCTGGCGATCCATGGAAATGATGTCGTTTTTCTCGCGGTAGTCCGCAAGTGCCCTGCGAGCATCGTCAAGCTGGCGGGCCAGACCATCGAGTTCGCTTTCGAGTTCGTTCAGCGTCCGGGTATGCCGTGATTCGATTTCGGACGCCCGGATGTCCGCGTAAACGTCGATCCAGCTGTCCACAAGGGAGGGCAGGATGGCTTCCTCCGGGCTTCGGGCCGTGAGCTCGAGAAGATTGGTCTGGGGAACCGCCGCCACGCGGAGCATGCGCCGGAGTTCGAGATTTTTCAGTGTGATTCCGTAGTCGCTGCTCATGCGCTCAACGAGCGCACTCAGTATTTCAGGACCGGTCAGTTTGCGGCGCTGGATGGCGACACTCTGCACGTCCGCGGTGAGCACCTGCTCGTCAATCGCGGTCGGTGCGCTCATGAGCACCGTGGCCGAGCTCTCGTAGACCGCCGGCTGCAAAACGGTATACGCCAGCCCTGCCAGAAGCACGGGCAGCGCAACCAGCAGGAACACCCGTTTCCGGTCGCGGCTGCTGCGGTCGTGATCCTGCGGAGAGAGCGAGGCAATGTTTGCCTCTCGATTGAGGGCCATGGGCTGGGGACTCAGGTTTTCGGCCTAGGTGTTGAGCTGCTTGCGTTAGTGTAGGGGAACAAATTGTCGCAGCGGTAGGGTACGGCGCACACTGTGGTGATGTCTTGTGGGTGTCCCTGGGGTTCGCTACCGTCAGGTTCTTTGTCCGTGGAAGGCACGTTCTGCTGTGTACCGTGTACTGGCTCAGCTTTTGCGAAGGGCTTGTCAGACGTTTGGGGCGATGTTTGTGCTGTCGGCGATGCCGCTGTCCAGCAACGCCGATGAGCTCCTGTCCCGCGTCTATCCCCCGGCAGTCCGGGAGATCGTCGAGCAGCGCTGTGTCGTATGCCATGGTTGCTACGACGCCCCCTGCCAGCTGAAGCTCGATGCCTGGGCAGGTCTGGCGCGGGGCGCCAGCAAAAATCGGGTGTACGACGGATCGCGTCTGCGCAATGCGGCCCTCACGCGCCTGTACGAAGACGCCCATTCCCTCGAAGCCTGGCGCGATCGCGGTTTTTTCAGCGTTCTTGATGCGAATAACGCACAGCAGGGCACCCTGCTTCGCCTGCTCGCCATGAAGGACGAGTACCCCGCGGCGCGCGGCGGCATCCTTCCCGATGACTTTGACTTCAGCCTCGATCGCGATCAGTCCTGCCCGCGGCAGGAGGAAATGGCCGCCTATCGCGGCGAGCGCCCTCAGCAGGGCATGCCCTACGGCCTGCCGGGCCTCGATAGCGAACGCCGCCGGGTACTCCAGGAGTGGATCGAAGACGGCGCGCCGGGCCTGCGGCCGCCGCCCCGTCCCGACGCCGAGGAGCGTGCCGTTGCCGCGTGGGAGGTCTTCCTGAACGGCGATGAGAAGCGCGTACGGCTCATGGCGCGGTACATCTACGAGCACCTTTTCATCGGCAGTCTCTACTTTGATGACCTGCCCGAAGACAGCGCCCGCTACACGCTGGTGCGGTCGCGAACGCCGCCCGGTGAGCCCATCGAGATCATCGCGACCCGCAGGCCCTATGACGATCCCGGCAGTGCGCCCTTCTACTACCGCCTGCAGGAGCGGCAGCTGAGTCGCCTGGCCAAGCGTCACATGCCCTACGCGTTGAATGCGCGGCGTATGGAGCGCTGGCGCGAGCTGTTTCTCGTCCCCGCTTACGACGTATCAGAGCTGCCGGGATATGAGGGCGCCAGCGCCGCCAATCCTTTCCTTACCTTTGAAGCCCTGCCCGTAGAAGCGCGCTATCGATTTATGCTGGACGAGGCGCAGTTCACGATCATGGCCTACATCAAGGGCCCCGTGTGCCGGGGGCAGGTTGCCCTGAACGTCATCGACGATCATTTCTGGGTGGCCTTCGCGCGTCCCAATTCCGTTGATCCCGAGCAACACGCGCGCTTCCTCGCCGCCGAAGCGAAGGAGATGCGCCTCCCCCAGGCAAAGGGCAGCCTGGTGGTGTCGCTACTTCAGTGGAACAGCTATGCGAGAGGCCAGCGCCGCTTTCTCAGCGCCCAGGCTCGCGCGATTGCGAAGGTCATTGAGCAGGACCAACTGCGACTGAACCTCGACCTGATCTGGGATGGGGAAGGGGGGCGCAACGACAACGCGTCGCTTACGGTGTTTCGCCATTTCGACAGCGCAACCGTGGTAAAGGGTTTTGTGGGTCAGACACCCAAGACCATGTGGATCATCGACTACTCGCTCCTCGAACGCATTCACTACCTTCTGGTCGCGGGCTTTGACGTCTATGGAGCCCTGGGGCATCAGCTGGAGAGCCGTCTGTACATGGATTTTCTGCGCATGGAAGGCGAGCAGGCTTTTCTGCTGTTCCTGCCGGAGGCCGAGCGGGTAGCGGTGCGCAATCACTGGTACCGCGGTGCGCGAGAACACACCCGCAACTATGTGATGCCACCGAAAAATGAAAAGTACGAGCGACCGACAGCGATCCGCTATGCGACGGACGATCCGCGCAGCGAGTTCATGGGCATGCTGCGCGCGCATATCGCAACGGGTGCGGAGACGCGTTACGCGATCAATCAGCCCGACCTCCTGGCGCTCATGGCGGCCCCGGGAAAGAGCTTCAGCTACCTTCCCGAAGTCGCGTTTCTGCAAGTGCTACCGCGACGCGGACCGCCGCGCTACTACACGTTGGTCCACAACCGGGCATTCAGCAACAACGCACAGCTCTTCAACGAGGAGAACCGGCAGCTGCCAGATGAGGATACGCTGACCGTCGCACGAGGCTTTATCGGGGCCTACCCGAACCAGTTCTTTCAGCTGACTGAGGGAGAGCTGCCAGCTTTCGCGGCCGCACTTCGCGAACTTGCGAGCGACGCCGAGTACACGCAGCTCGTTGAGCGCTTTGGGGTGCGTCGCACGGCGACCTGGTTCTGGAAGCTGAGCGACGATATGCACGCGGAGTATTTTGCGACGCAGCCGATAGAGGCCGGACTCTTCGACCTGAATCGCTATGACAACCGCTAGCCGCCCGGATCAACCGATGCCGCGGCGAGCCGATTGTAGTCCCGACACGAAAAAGGCGACCCGGGGGTCGCCTGAAAGTAAAAAACGCGGGCGCCGGCGGGCGCCCGGGCGCAGTTCCTAGAAGGAGGCAACCATGTTGCCGCCGGCGCGCTTGAGATCGAAGCGATCGGCTTCCATGATCTTTGTCCAGGCCTTCACGAAATCGCGCACAAAGGCCGCCTCGGCGCCCTCATAGGCGTACATTTCCGCGATGGCGCGCAGCTCGGAGTTGCTTCCGAACACGAGATCAACTTCCGTGGCCGTCCACTTCATCTCGCCCGATACGCGATCACGTCCTTCGAACACGTAGGGGTTGTCCTGCGACGGTGCCCAGCTCGTATTCATGTCCAGGAGGTTGACGAAGAAGTCGTTATCGAGGCTGTCGGTCTGATCCGTGAAGACTCCGTGCGCGACACCCCCGGCGTTCGCATCGAGCGTACGCAGGCCGGCCACCAGCACAGACATTTCCGGAACCGTCAGGTCGAGCAGCTCGGCCTTATCGACCAGAGCGTTTGCCGGCGAACGCCAGGAGCGCTCGGCGTTGAAGTAGTTGCGGAAGCCATCGGCGCGCGGCTCCAGCACGGCGAAGGACTTCTCGTCCGTCTGCGCCTGGGACGCGTCCATACGACCGGGCGTGAAGGGCACCTCCACGGTATAACCGGCGTTCTTCGCGGCCTGCTCAACGGCGGCGGATCCCGCCAGGACGATCATGTCGGCCAGGGAGATCTGCTTGTCGCCGCTCGCCTTCTTGTTGAAGGACTTGCGGATACGCTCCAGGCGCTTGATAACGCGGGCCGTTGCCTTCGGATCGTTCACCGCCCAGTCCTTCTGCGGTGCGAGGCGAATGCGCGCACCGTTGGCGCCGCCACGCATGTCCGTATCGCGGTAGGTGGACGCCGCGGCCCAGGCCGTACGCACCAGCTCCGTGGTGGTGAACTCGGAGGAGATCACGCGCTGCTTGAGTTCGGCGATGTCGCCGGCGTCCACTAGTTCATGATCCACCGCGGGCACCGGGTCCTGCCAGATCAGCTCTTCGGCCGGCACGTCGCTACCCGCATAGCGGGCGCGCGGGCCCATGTCGCGGTGCGTGAGCTTGAACCAAGCGCGGGCGAAGGCATCCTCGAATTCTGCGGGATTCTCGAGGAAGCGCTGGGAAATCTTGCGGTATTCCGGATCTTCCTTGAGGGACAGGTCCGTCGTGAACATGATGGGCTGGTGACTAAGACCCTCCACGTGCGCATCGGGCACCGTACCTGCCGCCGCGCCGTCCTTGGGCACCCACTGCACCGCGCCGGCGGGGCTGCGGGTCATCTCCCAGTCGTAGGCAAACAGGTTGCCGAGATACATCATCGACCACCGTGTGGGGGTTGCGGTCCAGGCGCCCTCGAAGCCGCTGGTGATCGTATCCTCGGCGTTGCCCTTGCCGCAGCGATTGTTCCAGCCCATGCCCTGGGAGGCTACGCCCTCGCCGGCCGGTTCCGCGGCCAGGCAGTCGTCGGGCTTGCGTGCGCCGTGGGCTTTGCCAAAGGAGTGACCGCCGGCGATGAGGGCTACCGTTTCGGCATCATTCATCGCCATGCGGCCGAAGGTTTCGCGAATATCATGGGCGGCAAGTTTGGGGTCCGGCTTGCCATTGGGGCCCTCCGGATTGACGTAGATCAGTCCCATCTGAACAGCCGCCAGCGGCTGCTGAAGTTCGCGTTCCCCGGTGTAGCGTTCATCGGCGAGCATCACCGACTCGGGTCCCCAGTAGACGAGATCCGGCTGCCAGTCGTCTTCGCGTCCACCGGCGAAGCCAAAGGTCTTGAAGCCCATGTTCTCCATGGCCACGTTGCCGGCCAGCACCATGATGTCGGACCAGGACAGGGCGTGGCCGTATTTCTGCTTTACGGGCCAGAGCAGGCGACGGGCCTTGTCGAGGTTGGTGTTGTCGGGCCAGCTGTTCAGGGGCTCGAAGCGCTGCTGACCGCCACCGGCGCCGCCGCGTCCGTCAAGGGTGCGATAGGTGCCGGCGCTGTGCCAGGCCATGCGAATGAACAGCGGGCCGTAGTTGCCATAGTCGGCCGGCCACCAGTCCTGCGAGGTGGTCATGATGGCTTCGATCTCGCTCTTTACCGTGTCGAGGTCCAGCGTCTCGAAGGCCGCCGCGTAGTTGAAGTCCGGACCCAGGGGGTTGGCCGCGTCCGCGTTCTCGCGCAGCGGCTGGAGGTTCAGTGTTTCCGGCCACCAGTCCTGAACGGACTTCGGCTCTGGGCCCATGGAGCCAGCCCCGGCGGGGATGGCGGCTGACATCGTGGCGGCGAGGGCCACACAGATCGGTAATTTTTTCTTTAGCATTGAGATGCGTCCTTTTTCGTGGGTATCTGGTTGTCGCTGTTGTTCTATTGGCAATGCTTGTCGGGCTGCTTTTGTAATTTGTCTTCACGCGCTCGCCGGCGGATGAGCGCCAGCTCAAGTTCACTGTAGTGGAGGTTGGCCTCCACAGAAATTGAGTTATTTTTGAAAAAATGATCGAGCATATCGATCATTAATCGAAATTCTTGAAATAAAAACGATTATCATTAGCGAGTGATAGTGGTTTGCTTCCGCTGGCCGTTTAAAGGAGCCCGGGGGGAGGCAGGGGTGACGGAATGCGGGCAGCGGGTTGGCCGAGGAGTTACGCGCCGGGCCCGCAGAGTCCGCGGCGCGCCTTTCCTGCCGCGCGGCGGTGCGAAACGGCGCCTAGACCGGACGTCTCCATTGGATCGACGAGACGAGCAGGATCTCGCAGGCTCCGACGCCCGTGTCGTCGCGCGTAAGACTGGTCGGAATTACTCTGTTGTCGGCAAAGCGGATATCCACCAGACGGCCCTGCATCGTCACAATGGCACCGCGGGGCACCGCTGCGAACTGCTTTTCGATGTCCGGGGTTTCACCGATCAGGTGCACGTTGGCCGACGAGCGCTCCACGGTCTGCAGGTCCAGGGGTTTCCCGTAGAGATGCCAGTACATCAATCGGTCGCCCTGGAGCACTTTGGTGCCGTCGAGGACGGCCTCATCGGAGAGCATTCCCCAGCCGAGAGCGAAATCCCAGCGTGCCGCATCGGCCATCTCATCCCAGCGGTAGCGCCGTTTTGCCAGAACTTTCGCCGTTACCGCGAACTCCGCCCGGGGAATCAGCGCCACGTCGCCCAGGATCAGCGGTTCGGCGCTGATGCTCAGCTGCTCGGGCGGCGCGGCCGCCATTACTCCGGGACCGAATGCCACGGAGCGGGTGTCACCACAGGAAGCCAGCAGGACGACGCAGCAGAACGCCAGACCGGGTACGAGCGTATGCCGAGGCGACGGCGTTTGCCATCGCCACGATCTTTGTCGTTGGTTCACCGGGTCTGTAGTCATCGATGTGTTGCTCTCGCGAAACCGGAGCCGGGTGCTCTGCTCCTCTCATGCGAACGCCAGTCCTCGCGCCTGCCGCAGCGCTCGCTGCCCCTGAATCTTCCGGCCCCCGGGCGGGCCTCGCAGCGCGAACGATCTTAAGCGGGTCGGTAGCGTTCTTCCGGGTCGAGAGCCTACAATCGCGCGCCGATTCCGTCACGTCCCGTTCTGCCATGCACAAAATTCGCACCTACAACAGTATCTCTGTGAAAGGGCTCGAGCGTTTTCCGCGAGAGAGCTACGAAGTGGCGAGCGAGTTGCCCAATCCCGACGCTTTTCTGATTCGCAGCCAAAAGCTTCACGACGTGGAACTGCCGCCTTCTCTGCAGGCCATCGCCCGCGCCGGTGCAGGCGTCAACAACGTGCCCCTCGAACGCTGCAGCAACGAGGGAATCGTTGTATTCAACGCGCCCGGCGCAAACGCCAACGCCGTAAAGGAACTGGTGGTGGCCGGCATGCTGCTGGCCTCGCGGGAAATTTTCTCGGGCATGAGATTCGTGGACGAGCTTCGGCCCATGGATGGGCTTGACCCTTATCTTGAAAAGGAGAAAAAGCGCTTCGCCGGGACTGAACTCATGGGCAAGACCCTCGGCGTGGTGGGGCTAGGGAACATTGGCTCGCTGGTGGCCAACATGGGCCTGGGTCTGGGTATGCGCGTTGTCGGCTACGATCCGGCGATCAGCGTGGAGGCCGCCTGGCGGCTGTCGAGCGATGTTGAAAAAATGGACAACCTCGGCGCCCTGTTTGCTCGCGCCGACTTCATCAGTCTCCACCTCCCGGTGATCGAATCCACGCGGGGTCTGATCGGGGACAACCTCCTCGCCGCGGCGCCGGCGGGAGCCGTGCTGATGAATTTCGCCCGCGGGGAGATCGTGGACGCGCCGGCGGTGCTGCGCGCCCTTGATGCCGGCCGCCTGCATCGCTACGTGACGGACTTCCCGAGCAACGAAACGCTGGGTCATCCCAGGGTACTGCATACGCCGCACATCGGCGCGAGTACGGGCGAGGCGGAAGAGAACTGCGCCATCATGGTTGCCGATCAGCTCATGGACTATCTCGAGCACGGCAACATCCGCAACTCGGTGAACTTCCCGAGCATTGCCCTGGCGCGCAGCACACCGATTCGCCTCACAATCAGCAACCGCAATGTGCCCAAGGTGTTGAATCGCATTACCGGCGTCATCGCCGAGCACGATATCAACATCGTCGACATGCTGAACAAGAGCCGCGATGAAATCGCCTACAACATCATCGATCTCGAGAGCTGCCCCGACGAAGCGTCGCTGCAGGCGCTGGGCGCGATCGACGAAGTGATCAAGCTCCGGATCCTGGGAACCTGCTGAGGGCCGGGCGTTCTGCCCGCGAGCGATCTACGACGGTGCGGCGGCGCGTATTTCAACGTGCATGCATCGTCGGAATCCGAACCATGTCGCGTTTTTTTCTGGTCCTCACTTCTTTGATCCTCGGCAGCACCCTGATGTCGGCCTGCACCCGCGAGGCCGCCACTTCTTCGGCGTCCAGTTCGGCGTCCAACGAGGCCGCGCCCGAAACGGCAGACGGGCGTCTTGCCTATCCGGCCACCCGTCGTGGGGATGCGGTCGACACCTACTTCGGCACCCGGGTGTCCGATCCCTATCGCTGGCTGGAGGACGATCGCAGCGAGGAAACCGCGAAGTGGGTGGCGGCGCAAAACGCGTTGACCCGCTCCTATCTCGATGCCATCCCGTTTCGAGACACGATCGCGGCGACCGTTGAAGAGCTTCTCGACTACGAGCGCGAAAGCGCTCCGTTCTTCGAGGGCGACTACCAGTACTACTATGCCAACGACGGCCTGCAGAACCAGGACGTGCTCTACCGCCGTTCGCTCGGCGCTGACACCGCCGCCGAAATCTTCCTCGACCCCAATTCTTTCAGCGACGACGGCACGGTCAGCATGTCTGCAGTCAGCTTCAGCCGCGACGGCCGCTACGTGGCGTACCAGCTATCCGAGGGCGGGAGCGACTGGCGCAGCATCGTCACGCTGGCCACGGACACGCTTGAGCCCGTCGGCGACGCGCTCTCTGACGTTAAGTTTAGCGGGATCGCCTGGCGCGGCAGCGAAGGTTTCTATTACTCGAGCTACGACAAACCGGACGGCAGCGAGCTGTCGGCCATGACCGATCAACACAAGCTCTACTTCCACCGCCTGGGCAGCCCGCAAGCTGAGGACGAACTGATCTTCGGTGCCGACGAGTCCGAGAAATACCGCTACGTCGGCGCGAGCGTGACGGAGGACGATCGTTTTCTAAGCATCTCGGCCGCGGATTCAACCTCCGGCGAGCGACTCTTTATCGTCGACCTCGCGGCCAAGGATCCGCGGCGCGTCGTGGTCGTGGACGATCAGACATCCGACGTCTCGATGATTGAAAGCGATGGGGACTGGATCTACCTGAAGACCAACCGGGATGCACCCAATGGCCGCGTCGTGCGCGTGCGTGCGAACGATCCCGTGCCCGGGAACTGGGAGGACGTGATTCCTGAGCGCGACGCCGTGCTGTCCGTGAGCACCGGGGGTGACTTTTTCTTCGCGATTTACATGGTGGATGCCCTGAGCCGCGTGGAGCAGATCGCCCGCGATGGGAGCAAAGTCCGCGAAATCGAACTGCCGGATCTCGGTACGGCCTATGGATTCAACGGCAAGCGCTGGCAGGACACGCTCTACTTCAGCTTTACCAACTACCGCCTGCCTTCAAGCATTTTCAGTGTTGATGTGGCCAGCGGCGACGTGGATCTCTATCGGGCGTCCCGCTCGGTATTCGACAGCGATGCCTTCGAGACAGAGCAGGTGTTCTATAGCTCCCGCGACGGCACGCGCGTTCCCATGACTATCACCTACGCCCGGGGTACGCCCCGGGACGGCAGCGCGCCGACCATGCTCTACGGTTACGGCGGCTTCAACATCAGCCTCAGGCCGGGTTTTTCCAGCGGCGTGGGCGCCTGGCTGAAGCTGGGCGGCGTTTATGCCGTGCCAAACCTGCGGGGAGGGGGAGAATACGGCAAGGAATGGCATCTCGCGGGTACAAAGCAGAGCAAGCAGAACGTCTTTGATGACTTTATCGCCGCTGCCGAATACCTGATCACCGAGGGCTACACGAGCCGGGAACGGCTGGTCCTTCGCGGTGGCTCCAATGGCGGGCTCCTGGTCGGCGCTGTCATGACCCAGCGCCCGGACCTGTTCCGCGTCGCGCTGCCGGCCGTGGGCGTGATGGACATGCTGCGCTATCACCGTTTCACTTCCGGTGCCGGCTGGGCCTACGACTACGGCACCGCCGATGACAGCGAGGCGATGTTCCGCTACATCTACGGCTACTCACCGCTGCATCAGCTCAAGGACGGTACGGCCTATCCGGCCACCCTGGTGACTACGGCGGATCACGACGATCGCGTCGTGCCCGCCCATTCCTTCAAGTTCGCCGCGAGACTGCAGCAGGCGCAGAAGGGATCGGCCCCGGTGCTTATTCGCATCGAGACGGATGCGGGGCACGGCGCCGGGACGCCCACGAGCAAAATCATCGATCAGTATGCGGACGTGTTTTCCTTCGCCCTGAACGCCATGGGCATCGAGACTCTCGCTACCGCTTCTCTTGAGGCCGCAGGCAACTGACGGATCGGCCTCGGGCGCGAGGGGACAAAGCCGAGACAGCACCGGAACGCTGAACTCTGCGTAAAAGCAGCTCAACCTGTTCATATTCGTCGAGGAGTTGCGATGTTTCGCGGTATTTCCAGCGCCTTGATCGGCGCCCTTGTCTTCTGCGGCACGAATGCCGCCGGGGCCCAGGATGACGCGGACGCCGCGTCCGTCGCGGCCATAGCGGGCGTGCCCAGCGCCGCGGCCGGTGCCCAGCCCGGCTGGCGCAATCAGTTCGGCCTCGGGGTAATCGCCAACCCCAAGTTCGTTGGCAGCGACGAATACAACGTCCGCCCCATTCCCTATGTCGATCTGCGTTACTTCGATGCCAAGGGCGCTCGCTACTTCGCCAACGTACCGCAGGGCCTGGGAGGCTACTTCTACCGAAATTTGGATCCGGCGAAGGGGAGCTTTCTTCGCGTGGGCGCTGCCCTGGCCCCCGGTTTCAATGTGCGCGACGACTCCATCGACGGCCTCGATGAAGTAGGCGTGGCGACGGAAGCACGAGTCTACCTGGAGACGGGCGGACGAAACTGGGTGGCCACGGCGACCCTGGCCCAGGATGTGGGTTCGGGGCACGAGGGCGCCTACCTGGATCTCGGTCTGGCCCTACGTGGCCGCTTCCGGGATCCGCGCGGTTTCTACGCCGTCGGGCCCGTGCTCCGAGTGGGGGACAAGCACTACAAGGACTCCCTGTTCGGTGTCACGCCGCAGGATTCAGATGAAACCGGGCTTCCGGCCTACACCGCCGATGCCGGCGTGGAGCGGCTTGGGCTGCAGGGTCTCGTGAGCATGCCTCTGGGGCAGAGCAAGTGGCGTGTCACCGGTCTCCTGCGCGCGAGCCAGCTCATAGACAACGCCGCGGACAGTCCAATCATCGTCGATGAAACGCAGCTGTTCTTTCTGACGGCGCTGACGAGATCGTTCTGATGCGCCATGGAGCTGCGCACCCGGTCAGACACCTGCTGGCGGCGCTGGTGATCGTCGCGACCGCTGGCACGCCGGGTTTCGCAGCGGAGAATCGCGATGTCCCCTCAGCGGAGGCCGGCGAGTTCTACAGCTACGGACCGGGCAGTCGGGATGGAATCGGGAAGTGGTACATGGGGCGGGAGATTTCCCATGTCATGGGGCACCTCGGCGCCGGCTGGCTTGAGCGCCCCGCCCGGGAACGTCAGGAGCGCACCGATCTGCTCATATCGCGTCTGCCTCTCGACGTGGACTCCGTTGTCGCCGATATCGGTGCGGGCACGGGGTACTTCAGCTTTCCGGTAGCGCGTCGCGTGCCCGACGGGCTGGTGTATGCCGTGGACATCCAGAAGGAAATGCTCGCGTTCATCGATGCGCGGCGCCAGGAAACGGGTATCGCCAATGTGCAGTCCGTGCTGGGCGATATCCGCGATCCCGGGCTCCCGGAAGGCGCGCTGGACCTGGCGTTCATCGTGGACGCCTACCATGAGTTTTCGCACCCGCGGGAAATGGGCGAGGCACTTGTGAGGTCCCTGAAACCCGGCGGGCGGCTGATTCTCATCGAGTATCGCGCCGAGGATCGTTCTGTCCCCATCAAGCCCCTGCATAAAATGAGCGAGGATCAGGCACGCCGGGAGATGCTCGCCCTGGGACTCGAGTGGGAGGCAACCCAGGATTACCTGCCTCAGCAGCACGTTCTGATCTTCAGGAAACCAGCTTCCTGAGCGAGAGACCCGGATCACAGTTCTCGGTCCCGATGCGCTAAACCCGTGACCTGAAACCCAGTTATCCCAAGCCTCGCTGTATCGCCTGCACTGTAACGCCCAGACTTGCTTCCGTTATAGAAGCTGGAGCAGACCGTGAGCAGGCGCAGAGCCCGACGGGCAAAGCGACGACAGAGAAGGCGCATCATCATTGCGAGCGTGGCCCTGGGGTCCGCGCTCTTCGCCTTCGTGTCCGCCGTTCTAACCGACGATAAACACCGCGTCGCGCGTGAGCGACTAGGGGAGCGTGAGGTCGCTGGCAGCGCCGACGGGTCCAGGCCAGGGCGAGGCCGTGACGCCCAGGCCCAGTTCGCTGGCACCCGGCTTTCCGAGGTCCCGCAGGCTTTTGATTCAGGCATTGCGCTCTCGATTGATTACATCGCCTCGGACTACCAACCGGTATACGGCGGCCTCGATGACAGCGTCGGCAATGACCTTGACCCCAGCGATGGGCTCGGGTCGATTGCCGACGATGAGTCTCTGGGTTTGGGTGGTGCTGTGGCACAGACTGGCGGTACAAACGGTGCTGGCCGCTCCAAGCGCTCTTCGTCCCGGCGCGGACAAAGACACGACGCCGGTGGCGCGGGCTTTGGAGGGTTTGGGTCCGTGGGTGGCGGTCCGGGGGTCGGCAGTGGAGCCGGAGTTGGCGTCGCGTCCGAGCAGCCAAGTCCAGGGTCGATCCTCACAGGTTTGAATCTTCCGACACCACAAAATTCCGACAGTATTTCTCAGGAAGTGGCGGCGCTCGGCGCCCCGAACTTCGCGTCGCTGCCCGCCAACTTCGATCCTTGCCCGCCCGGGGGCCTGGTTGTGAGCCCCTGTGTTTCTCCGGCTATCGATCCCTGTCCGTCTGACGGGGCCGCTGCGGCTTCCTGTTCCAGCGGCGAATCCGATGGTGACGTTCGGCGCTCGGTGGCGTCGGTCAATGGCGGGCCCTCCGGCCGCGGCGGCTCCGCGGGCGGCGAGGAAGGTGCGGGTACCAGCGGCCAAAGCGGCGGGTCTGACGAACGCGACGGCGGCAATGAAATCCCGGATAACCCTGGCGGCGGCGGCGGCGGCGGCGGCGGCGGAGACGGTGACGGTGACGAAATCGTTCAGATCGTCGCCCTTGCCGAGGGAGAGGGTGACGACAATGACGCGGGCACCCAGAGCAGTGGCGATGACACTCAAACGACGACCGATGACGACGAGACAAGAAGTCCCTACGCAAGCACGGACCTTCGCCCTCTCCTGATCAGCGGCGGCGTGGATCCGGACCTTACGGATGGCAATGGTCCCGACGGGGATGAAGACGATAGCGGCGATGGAGGCAGCGGCGGGAATAGCAATGGCGTTCTCACCACGGCCAGCGTTTCGACTTCGGTTCCGGTGCCCGCACCGGCGCTCCTGCTCGGCTTCGGTCTGGCGCTGCTGATTCGAAGGCGCTGACCCCGGCGTCTGCGCGCACCACCGGGCATCGACAACACAGCGCGCTCGAAAGGGCGCTCGATCCGGCGGCTAGGGCGCTGCGTCGCGCAGCGCCATGACATCCTCATCGATGGTCCTGGTCAGCGTATCCAACATCTCTGGCGCAAGGCGTCCCATCACGTTCACCAGTACCAGCTCCTCCCGGTCCAGGCTCATGAGCGCCAGCCCCAGTAGCTGTCCGCCGCCTTCCCGAACCAGCACGTGGACCCTGGAATCCTCGTCCGCCACACGGACTACGACCCTCCAGTCGTCGTCACGGAGACTTTTTGCACTTGTCTCCAGGCTTGAGGACAGCCGGGTCGGGTCGCTCTCCTCGCCAACCGCATAGACCCGCACCCGCACACCGTCGAGAGCGTTCAGCAGGGCCATGGTTTCCGGATCCTCATCGGCATGTCGAGCGGCGAAGCCCAGGAGCGCCGGTCCGATGGAAATGCTGGTGTCTCTCTTCAATCCCGCGTTTCGGGGAACGCTGATGTCCGCAAAACCGGGGTTGGTGGAAGACGCAGTGACGCCGCAGGCGCCGAGGCCGCAGCTAAGCGTGAGGGCGGCGAGAGTGCGGGTGACAGGTCTCACAGGTCGACATCCACGTCGACATCGATATCCACACGCTCCATCACGCTGCTCAACTCGCTCGGATCGATATCGCCAAGCACATTGATGAATACCGCTTCTTCTTCGTCCACCGCCATCACCGTCACGCCGTGAATACGATCGCTGTCATGCTTGACAAAAATATCCACCCGCTCGCCGTCCTCGCGGACGCGAACCACGCGTTCCCAGGCGTCGCTGGTAAGCTTCGAACTCATGGTTTTCATGCGCTCGGCGGCCGGGTCGGGCTTGCCGTGGGTGTCGTATACGTGAACCCGTACCGACTCCATGTTGCGCAGGGTAGCGGCGGCAACGGGGTCCTCGTGATCCATGGCTCCGATAAGGCGCAGCAGCGAGCTGCCAACGTCGATCATGACCCGCGGTTCGCCGTATTCCGCGGCGAGTTCCCCGAAATCGACGTAGCCCGGACTTTCTTCCAGGGGCGCCGCCGCGCGTTCCTCCGCATAGGCGTTACTAAAGGTCGCAAAGGCGAGAAGTGTTGTGAATCCAATGGCTAGGGCTTTCATGGCAGATGCTCCACGGCGGGTATGAGCTGAGTTTGGCTCCCGGGCGGGGAAGGCGCAGCCCGAAGTCGATGAGCGGAGCGCCTGCTGCGATGAACACCCGAACCCGGCTCGTCAGATCCCCGTTGGCGGCTATGGCGACGCCTGGGCCGACTCGAAGAGATCGCCGGTCGCGCCTTCCCGGGACACCCGGACTGCGTCCCCAACCCGCAGCCAGCCCCCGCGAAGAATGCGGCAGCACAGTCCGCCATGGCCCAGCATCGCCGCGACGCCGCCGCTGCCGAGAGCCTGCTCCATACGGGAGCAGGGATGGCAGAGGGCGCCCGCTTCGAACAAAGCTTCACCAATAACAAAGCGTTGATAGCGAAGCGCATGCAGATTGATGCCGCTCACCACCAGATTGCGGCGCAGCGATGCCGGGTCTATGCGATCCCGCCCCAGGAAATGCGCAGTCTGGTCGATGAACTCCCGGGAGATGACCGTCACCTGACGGCCCGAGCCCGGAGTTTTATCACTGCGGTGATCGCCCGCGAGGCCATGCTCAGCGATCGCCTGAACCGAATCGACGACGCGCATGTCGACGCGCCGAGCCGGGCGCAGTCCGATCCACTCCAGCTGTCCCGGGCCAAGATCTCGGGCAAAACGGTCGAGAGGACTGGTCTTTTTTCTCACCCGCTGTTTACCGCTCACGGCCCGCAGTAACCGCGGGCGCCGCGACGGGGCAACGCGGAAAACGTCGCCTACACATCGTCCAGAGGTATGGCCTTGGACAGTATCTTCTGCACGTCGCTGTCGTCCCCGGTCAGCTCCCAGTGGACCAGCGAGATGGGGACGCTTCCGGCGTCGCGCAGTTCGGTAAAGAAGGCCTTAAGATCGTAGGGCTTGCCCTCGGCCGCCATCTGCTGGCTGCGCGCGGCGAGGAGGCGCTCAAGGAGGTACTTGCCGGTGACGTAGCTGGTTCCGTAACCCGGCTGGCGGAGGTAGAGGTGCTGTTCGAACGCCAGCAGTTCGGGCTCGTTACTCATCCAGCGCCGCGGTGTCCAGTCAACGTGGATCGTGCCCGCCTCGGCCATGGTCTTTTTGTTGGCGTGCGCCTGCAGCGACCCGAGTCCCCGCGCGGCGCGCTGGGCCAGATAGATCCAGGTCAACTCGCGCGAGCGCGGTGAGTCGTCATAGAGCCCCGCGTGCATGAACATTTCTTCCACGCCCGTCGCCGTGCCTTCGTTGCGTGTGTCGAAGATGTTGTAGAGGAGCGGCAACCGACGTACGGGGCTGGCATTGGGATAGAAATCGATCTCGGCGAGATCGAACCAGTGATAGAAGTGCGCAAAAAGCGGACGCGGGTCGTAGTGCGTGACGATGGTAAAGAAGTTGCGCTCCTCCGGCGGCTGGTAGGGACCCAGGTGCGCGACGAGTTCCTTGGCCATGTAGTCGCGCATGGGCAACACATCGTCGTTGTCGAACCAGGCGAGCATCTGCGCCGCGGTTCTGTCTACGAGTTCCTGGTATGCCTCGGCCGAGGTGACGGCTTCCTGTGGGGGCAACTCGCGGTTGCGGTGTTCTTCCAGCGCCAGCGATGACCAGGCGCGGTCGAGTTCGCGCTCCAGAAGCGAGTATTCGCGGGCGTGGTCCATCGGCAGGTAGTGCACCTGCATCTGGTACCAGCTGTACTCGTCGCGCCCTACGCCCGAGGGGCCGGTCTTCATGGGGGCCTCGGCCTCGAGCCAGGCGACAAGCTCCATCGACGCGCCCTTTGCTGCGTCCAACGCTGCGGTCATCTCAGCGCTGGCGCCTCCGCCCAGCTTTTCCCGAATGTCCTCGATAAGGGCGGCCTGCTGGCGAATGTTTCGCGTACCGGCGATCCACAGATCGCGGGCGTTGCCGGTAAGGTTTCGTTCGGCCTGCTTCATAAGCGGTGGTATGACGCCGAGTTCGCGGAGCATGCGCGCTTCTTCATCGCTGCTCAGGGGGAATTCATAGGTCCATAGCTCGAGGATGGCATGGTGTGTGGGTCCCTCATGGCCCGGCACGTCGCTGCGATTCGCCCAAATAGTCTGGTAGTAGGCCGGGTCGCGAACCCAGGGTTTCAGGATCTTGTGATTGAACTCGTAGCCATTCATTTCTGCGCGGACGATGTGCCAGTCCACCTTCGCCGAGATGGGCCAATCGTCGATGTCCATCGCGTTGAGGCGAGCGCGGTAGTCTTCGAATACCGCGTAGCGCTCGGCAAAGCGTTCCTCCGTATAGTCCGGCGCGCCATCAAGCAACGGCGGACTTTCAAAGGACCGCCAATCTTCAAACAGTTTTACGAGGTCGGCATGGTCTGCCGCGCTTGCGGAGCTGCCAAGTACTCCGCCGAGGAGCAGGCCGCTCAGTCCCGCTAGCAGCAGGCTAGGGATCGAACGATGGTGAGGAACGCGAGGTGCGGGCATGGATTTATTCTCACTACTTCGGGTATGACAGGTGTGAGAGTCTAACGCCCTGGAAGTCGCTCTCGAAGGGGTTTTCGTAAGTCAGGTAAACATTCTGCTGAGCTTCGTATCGGCCGACGAGCCGTCGTTCGCGCGATACTTTCGCCGCCAGTTCCGTTAGGCTTGCGCGCTTTTCCGCGCTGCTTTGTGCCGCGCCGTTTGCTGCTATTGGAGGACCCCGCCGTGCACCTTGCCCGCTTTCCGCGCCTGCCCTTTGCCCACCTGCCCACCCCGCTTGAGCCCATGGAAAACCTCAGCCGTGAGCTCGGCGGACCGAAGCTCTGGGTCAAGCGGGACGATTGCACGGGCCTCGCAGGAGGTGGCAATAAAACACGCAAGCTCGAGTTTCTTATGGCCGATGCGATGGAGCGCGGCGCCGATACCATCATTACCCAGGGTGCGACGCAGTCCAATCACGTGCGGCAGACAGTCGCTATCGCGGTGAAACTGGATATGGCCTGTCACGTCATCCTCGAGGACAGAACGGGGAGCACGCAGGAGGACTACCAACATAACGGCAACGTTCTGCTCGATCGGCTCTTTGGCGCGAGCATCGAGCGCGTGGACGGCGGCACTGATATGAACGCCGCCATGCAGGCGCTTGCCGAACGACTGCGCAGTGACGGCAAAAAACCGTATGTGATTCCCGGTGGTGGCTCCAACCCCATCGGCGCGCTGGGCTATGCCAATGCCGCACTTGAGCTTGTAAGCCAGGCGAACGATCGCGGTCTGCGCATTGATCGGCTGATCCACGCCACGGGAAGTGCTGGAACGCAGGCCGGTCTGGTCGCGGGGCTGGCGGCGATCCATAGCGGTATCCCCGTGCTGGGCTTTGGCGTGCGCGCGCCGAAGGAGAAGCAGGAGGAAAACGTTTTCCGTCTTGCAGAGCAAACGGCGGAGCTGATCGGAGCGCCGAACGCCGTGGCACGGGAGGACGTGGTCGCGAACTGTGACTACGTGGGCCCCGGCTACGGCTTCACAACGCCCGCGACCATAGAGGCGATCGAACTTTTCGCGCGGCGCGAGAGCATTCTCCTGGACCCCGTGTACTCCGGGAAAGGAGCCGCAGGGCTTATCGATCACCTTCGCCGCGGTGCGTTTGCCGGCGACGAGAACATCGTGTTCCTACACACCGGAGGCAGTCAGGCGCTCTTCGCCTACGGCGACGACTTCAGCTATGCGCGAAACTGAAAAAGGCGCAGGCTGTGAGGGAGAACCCGTTGTCGGCGTGCTCGGAGGCATGGGACCGGCGGCGACCATCGACCTTCTTCAGCGCGTACTCGCACTCACGCCCGCGACGAGTGACTCCGATCATCTGCGCATGCTGGTGGACAACAACCCGAAAGTTCCGTCGCGCATTGCCGCGCTGATCGAGGGCACGGGGGAGAGCCCTGCACCGACGCTGATTGCCATGGCACAGGGCCTTGAGGCTCAGGGAGCGGAGTTCCTCGTGATGCCCTGCAACACGGCGCATCACTACCACGGCGAAGTGGCAGCGGCCGTCGCCATACCGTTCCTCAATCTGATGGACCTTGTGCGCAGCGAGCTGGACCTCATGGCCGGATCACCGCGTCGCATCGGCCTGCTGGCGTCGTCGGCCCTGCGCCGCATCGAGCTCTACGAGCCCTATGTGAATACGGCGCAGCGCGAGCTGCTCTACCCGTCGCCTGCCTGTCAGGACGACTTGATGGGTCTCATCCTGGCCGTCAAGGCCGGCCGCGTGGAACGCACCCATCTGCGGGCCCTTTCCGCGGCGATCGATGATCTCTGCACGGGCGAGGCGGATGTGCTGCTCGTGGCGTGTACCGAAATTTCAGCACTGGGTGACGCCCTGGTCGCGGAATGTCCCGTGGTGGACGCGGCGGACGTCCTGGCTCGTGCCGTGGTCAGCGCGGTGCGGAACACCGGGCCCTGAACTCCCGCCCCGTTCGATCCGTCCGGATCGGGGCGCTCCGACACGGCGGACCGGCGGTGACCTGCCGGCCCGCTCGCTTTGCTGACTCCGGTGCTTCGCTAACTCAAGCGCTTCGCTAACTCAAGCGCTTCGCTATGCCCTGCAGCGTATCCGCCAGCGCCTCGCGACGGCGCTGGGTCGTGCCGCTGTCGCGCGCTCTGCGCAGGCTGCCTGCCATGCGTTCCAGCTTTCGTGCCAGGCTCCGATCGCGGTCTTCCTCGGCGAGGGAGGCCGAGGCCGCGGTGAGCAACTCTTCAAGCGCGGATCTGTCCTGTTCCGGCATCTGCTCTTCCCGCGCGAGCTGATCGATGTAGGCGCGTGCAACAACGGGCTCCGCCGGCCAGCTCACGGGAAACTGTTGCTGCGGATTGAAGATCTCACCCTGGCTGGCGAGACGTGCCGCTTCGATTTCGTTTTCGGTCAGAAACTCACTGGGGGTGAGCGCGAACACATCCAGACCGCGGGCGATCTCGGTGCCGTAGATCAGACCGTCATACCAGTAGGTGGACCAGTAACCGCCCAGGACCAGCGCATCCTCGTGGATCGGCCCCCGGTCGAAGAAGGCAATCTCTACCGGGTTGGAGGAATCCGTGAAGTCGATAATCGACATGCCGCCCTGGTACCAGGCCTGCACGAAGATATCGCGACCGGGAACGGGAACGACGGAGCCGTTGTGCGCGACGCAGTTCTCCTGCTCGACCTGCGGTGCGCCGATCTTGAAGTAACTGCGGAACTCGAGTTTCCCGTCGACGATGTCGTAGATCGCGTCGGCGCCCCAGTCCAGGGGATCGTAGGTCCGGCAGCGAGGCCGGCTGCCGCCGCCCCATTCATCGGTGAAGAGAACCTTGGTGCCGTCGTTGTTGAAGGTGGCCGAGTGCCAGTAGGCGAAACCCTTGTCGCTTACCTCGTCCATGCGCACCGGGTTCATCGGATCGGCAATGTCGAAGATGATGCCGTTGCCCGAGCAGGCGCCGGCCGCGATCTTTGCCGAAGGGAACACGGTGATGTCGTGGCACTGGTCGGTGCGCCGCGTCTCCTGCGTATCGTCTCCGTGGTCACCGCCGCGCCAGAGACCGGCGATCTGTCCGGTTTTCGGGTCGGCGAAGACCGTCGGGCTGCGCACGATCCGGGAGCCTGCGGGATCGTCTACGGGTATCTCGATGACGTCGATGCGGAACAGGGCGGTGCGATCGTCCCCGGGCGACTCGTCGTAGCAGCCTTCCAGTTCCTCCGTGTCGCGGACCGAGGAGGTACCCGAGTTGTAGACCACAATACGCTTATCGTTGGCATCAACGACGGAGTGCGTGTGCGAGCCGCGACAGGTCTGCACCTGCCCGACCTGGCGCGGGCGGGCGAGGTCGCTGATGTCAAAAATGCGCAGCCCGCGGAAGCGGTCGTCGCTTATATCCTCCGTGATGCCCTCGCGCCCGCAGTCGACGCGGCCCCGGGTCTGCTCCACGGACATGATCAACAGGTCGCCGACGATCGACACGTCGCCCTGACCGCCGGGGCAGACGATGGAGCTGAACAGCTCTGGCACACCGTCGTCCTTCAGCTTGTACACATTGAAGCCGTGGTAGCTGCCGGCCACAAGCACGTCCTGAGCAAAGGCCATATCGGTGTTAGAGAAGCTCATGAGGGGCGAGCGCTCACCCCACTCCGTGTCCTCGTTGCTTTGTTCGTCTTCGTCTTCGCCGCGATCGGCGGATTCCTCGTCTTCCTCCTCATCGTCTTCAACAACGGGAGGCAGGCCGGCCGGGTTGGCCGGATCAAAGAAACCGGCGGGCTTGGACAGAGCGGCGACGAGGCGCAGGTTGCTGATGGCTTCCTCGGCATTGTCAAAGCCCGGGGCCAGGCCGGCGCGGGGATCGGAGGACAGACCCACGAGCATCGCGTTCATGCGTTCGATCTCCGAGGTCTGGTCACTCACGATATCCGAGGTGAAGTCCAGGAGCACGGGATCGTAGGCGGAGCCCGGCTGATCCAGCAGTTCCTCCACCATGGTCAGGGCACCCTCGTGGTGGGCGATCATCAACGTCAGAAACTGGCGATCAAAGCCAACGCCCCGGCTGTCTGCGAGGAGGGCCATGTCTTCCGGTGAGGCCATGCCCGCCATGTCGTGAGACATGTGCATGGCGTGGTGCGCACTGGCCTCGGGCACCTTTTCGCCTCGCTCCGCCAGCCAGTCCTGCATGAACTCGATCTCATCGGCCTGGGAGGCGTTGATCCGCCCGGCGATATCCTTGAGTTCGGGGCTGTTGGTGCGCTCGGCCACGAGCACCGCCATCTGCACGGCCTGGTTGTGGTGCGGGATCATGTCCTGCATGAAACGCACGTCGTCTGGCGAGTAGCTGGTCTGGGCGATTTTCGCCGCCTCCGCGGCGCTCAGCTCGCGGACATCCTGTCCCGGCGCGCCGGGCTGCACGATGGGTACCTGGGCGTGGACGGTTAAGGCGCTGAGGAGCACCAGCGATAACGCCGCGCAACGGGTCAAGCAAAGGAACATGGAGAACACCTTCTGGATTTCGGCGGCGCCAACGTTAGCACGGTGGAATCCTTTGCTGTACACCCCGGTACGCTCGCAACCACGGATACGGTGCTACCGGCGTACCGAAGTGCGGCTGGGCCCGTGTCACACCCGCGTCTGCTCTTTGAGAAGGCCGGCGAGGATGTCAACGATTTCGCCATGCGCCATGCCCTGGGTGTGGCGCGCATGATCGTTTTTTCCGGGTAAGCGCTGCCTGGCAACGCCCGAAGCGGTGTCGTAGAAAAAAGGGCTTTGCCAACGCCGACGAGAGAAACGCTGCTTCAGCGGGTCGAGCTGGCGGTCGGGGCCTCCCCAGGCAAACCAGGTCCAGGGCATGCGCCGGCGTTCCCCGGGACAGGCCACGGGGTCGTCGATCCCCGCGACCTGCACCTTCGCCTCCCGGAGATTCCGGTTACACAGGTAGAAGAGATTGAGAACCTGCACAAACTGCCTTTCGGGCCATTCAAGTCCGGCTCTGCCATAACTCTTGCGCACGATGGCGCGCACCGTGGGCAGAAAGCGATCCCTGCCGAGCTCAATCGACTGAAGGACGGCGGGCGGGCGTACTGCGGTGTCCACCGACGCCGAAGCGGGCAGCGCCGATCCGGGGTTCTTGCCGATGATGCACCCCAGCGGGCGGTCACCGCGCCGGGGTCGGTCGACGGCATGGGCGTAGATTCTCGTGTCGAGACGCCAGAGCACATCGCCCTTGTGCTCGAAGCGAGCCCAGTAGCAGTGCCCGGTGCTCAGGTCGGCGCCGCCGCGATATCTTCCCGGATGCTGCGCGCCGCCAACCAGTAGTGCAGGGTCGACCAGGCCATTACCGGCGGCAGGACGTAGAGCATGGCGTAGCGGAGCGACTCATTGCCCAGGCTCGGAGCCAGCAGATCACTTACATATCCCACGGTCCAGGGTCCGGCTCCAAGGCCGATGATATTGAGGATTAGAAACAGGAGTGCCGAAGCCGTTGCGCGCATACGGGGACCGACAATGGCGTGGGTTACGGCGATCGTGTTGCCGAGGTAGGTCTGGAATAGAAGCCCGGGAACAACCATCAACGCGAGCGCGGCGTAGGGACTGTCGACGAGGTATACGGCCGTCATGAACGGCACAATGACGATACCCGCGATGGTGGGAACCCAGGCGTACCAGCGCTGGTCCCGCTGAGCCATTCGATCGGCAATCAGGCCGCCGAAGAACACCCCGATCGCTCCGCAGAGGCCGATAATCCCCGCCAGCCAGGTTCCGAGTTCACCGGTGGGCATCTGGTAGCTGCGGATCAGGAAGGATGCCGACCAGTTCGCAACGCCGTAGCCGCAGAAAGCGTTAAGTCCGCCACCAAGAGCGATGTGCAGGAAGGTGCGTCGGCTTCGGAGTACGGCAAGCACGTCTCCGAAGGCAACCGGCTCGCTCCCGGTCCCGCTGCCATCATGCAGACCTCGGAGAGGCTCGCGTACCGTAGTCCGAAGGAGCAGGGCCAGGAGCACCCCGGGAACGCCAACCACGAGAAACGCGATCCGCCAGCCGAAAAACTGGTTGAGCCATCCACCGGCCAGAAAACCGAAGAGAATTCCAATGTTCACGCCCATGGAGTAAAAGCCGAGGGCCGTGGCACGCCGCTTCGGTGGAAAGATGTCGGAGATGATTGAGTGCGATGGCGGACTGCCGCCGGCTTCTCCAACCCCGACCCCGATCCGCGCCAGGAGTAACTGGGTGTAGTTCTGCACCATGCCGCTTAGCGCGGTCATGCCACTCCAGATAAACAGCGCGAGGGCGACAATATTGCGCCGGTTTCCGCGATCCGCCCAGCGCGCTATGGGTATACCGGCTGTTACGTAAAAAATCGCGAAGGCGAAGCCGGTCAGAAGTCCGAGCTGGCTATCCGACAGCGACAGCTCCGCCTTGATCGACTCCTGCAGGATGGCAAGGAGCTGCCGGTCGACAAAGTTGAAGGTGTACACCAGAGTCAGCAGTGTCAGCGCATACCACGCCGCCGCATTGGAGGCGTAGGGGTTAGCCGCTGTCATCGACGGAGCGTCGGGATTCGACTCCGAAGCGGAAGGGCCAGAGCCAGGGGCAGGCGCGGGGACGGCGTCTCCGGAAACCGATTCAGGCATGGTGAGATTCTCTTACTCTTATCGTCTGTGTTTTACGGCTCGACGCCGGTTTTGAGATTGCCGCGTTTCCCCTGGACAGTCAAAACTTCGGTCTTTGTTGCGGCTGGGGTCGCGGCTGGGGTCGCGGCTGGGGTTGCGGATCGGGTCGCGGCTCGGGTGCTCAATCGTGAAGGAGGCCCCTAAAACGTTTATAAGGTGTTTCGGCGGTTAAGCGTTTCTCCGCCGGCGTGCGTGGGAACATGATTGAGGCCCTGATGATTCTCGACGGATACAAGCTGTGAACTCCGAAGTAAAGATCAAAACGGCGACGGGTGTGGACCTGAATCTCAAGGTTGCGGGCCCCGGTGCGCGCAGCTACGCCTATTGCATCGACTGGCATATTCGCGTGCTTTTCGCGCTGACGCTGTTCTTTGGACTGAGCTTTCTGGGGTCGGGATCTATTCAGGTTCCGACTTCCACGGCAGAAGGGTTGGAGCTTTTCTGGTACCTGGTCTTCGCGCTGCCGCTGGCGGTGTACTTCCTGTATCACCCCGTTTTCGAATTTCTGTCGAAGGGCAGAACGCCGGGAAAACGCATAGCCGGGGTAAGGATCGTGACCCAGGAAGCACAGGTGCCCGGAGCCCTGGCCATCCTCATCCGCAATGTCCTGCGCATCATTGATTCGCTGCCGTTTGGATACCTTGTTGGCCTGCTCACCACGTACTTCACCCGCGACTCGGTACGGCTGGGCGACGTGGCGGCGGGCACGCTGCTGGTGTACGAAAGGGACGAATACGGAAAGCGCAAGAGTGGCGAGCTGATCTCGCCCGAGGCGCTCGATCGCTACGGTGTAGAACTTACGGAGATAGCACAGGATTTGCTCGATCGGTGGAAGCAACTAGAAGAAAGCCAGCGACAGGAGATGGGGGTGAAACTTCTCGCGCGACTGACGCCCGATGCCGGAGCCCCGGGCGACAGCGACGCGTTGCGTGATCGCATAAGAGACGCGCTCACTGGAGCGCGGGCGAAGCGAGATCCATAGCTCATGGCCTCTTCCTCACCCCGGGCATCATCCTACCGCTGGGAGCAGCGCGTTTTCCGGTGGCGCGAGCTGGTCGCTACCCTGGAGGCCCTGGAAGATCGAAAGCCGATCACTCCCGAGGCGCTGCGTGAGGCGGTGCAGCTGTACCCCGAGCTTGCGCGCGATCTGGCCAGTGCCCGGCAAGAGGCGCCCGGCAGTCGCCTTACCGTGGAGCTCGAGGATTACTACCAGCGACTGCATCGCGCGCTGTTTAGAGCACCGAGGCTTCGCCTCGACGACACGCTACGTTTCTTGAGAAACGATCTGCCTGCCCTTGCGCAGGGCCTGCGTTTGCAGATTCTGTCGCTGGGCCTGGCATTCGTTTTTTTTGCTGTGGCAGGTTGGTGGCTGGTGAGCACCTTCCCGGAGCTGGCTTCTCTATTTGCCTCCGACGAGATGATCGAGACCGTCGAGGGCGGCAAACTCTGGACCAGCGGATTGCTGAATATCATGCCGTCGTCGGTTCTGTCCGTGGAGATTTTCACCAACAACGTAATGGTGGCCCTTTTTGCCCTATGCCTTGGCGCACTGTACGGCCTGGGCACGCTCTACATTCTTGCGTTGAACGGGCTGATGCTGGGCGGTATTTTCGCGTTCACCGCCCAGCACGGACTGGCTGATGACTTGTTCGAGTTTGTCATAGCCCACGGTGTGGTAGAGCTCAGCATCATTGTTATCGCGAGCGCAATCGGCTTTTCCATCGGGGAAGCACTCGCCCGGCCTGGCGAGTTGCAACGATCGGAAGCCTTTCGCCAGGCGGTTCAGCGCGGCATGAGGCTGATGCTGCCCTGCCTCGTATTCCTGATCGGAGCGGGCTTTATCGAAGGGTACATCTCCCCGGATCCTGGTTTTGCTTTGTGGATGCGCGTGCTGGTCGGCGTCGGCTACTTTTTGCTTTTTATTGTTTTTCTGAACGGATGGTACTGGCGGGTTCTTCCGCATGCCTTCATGGCGAAGCCTTCGGAGTTCTCGCACCGGGACCGCGCGGCTGAGATGCGTTGACTCCCCGTGGCCAGCGCCGCGGGCCTGGACGAATCGAAAGCGCTATACGCGATGTTGCTGTTTTAGCCGCTGGTATTCGTCAAGCACGGCCTTATGCAGGGCCGAAGGGCGCGAAATGATCGCGCTTGCGCCCAGCCTCCTCAATCCCTCGGCGTTTCTGCGAAGGGCCGTACTGAACTCCTGGGCCGCCAGAGATTGAAACACCTCGCTTTCCGAATCCGCCGGAGCCTCGATCAGCGAGACGATGTCAGCTCCAAGGAGACCAACGGCAACCGGTTTATGGTGCACGCGCAGGAATCGAATGCTGCGCGCTAGGTTCGAGTCCGCGGATTGTCCGTACAGATCTGTGAACACGACGACGAGCGCGCGCTTGCGAGTGGTCTTCTGCAGTTCGATGGCCGCCGCGACCAGATCCGTTTCCTCTGCTGCGGGAATAACGCTTACCAGCCCGTTCCTGACGGCTGAAACCGCCCGCGGGCCGGGCACCGGTGGCTGAACGAGGAGTGGACTGCCGGCGGCCACTACCATCCCCACGTGGTCCCCGGCGGCTACCGCATGCTTTGCGAACTGTACGATCAGGTTGCTGTAGTGCGCGAACTGGCTGACGCCATCGACCCTGCTGAGCGCCGAGCGGCCGGCATCCACCAGCAGCATGATTTCCACGTGCTGATCCTCGCTGTAAACGCGGCTGATCAGCCGCTGGGAGCGTGCCGTGGCCTTCCAGTCAATGCGCTGAATCGGGTCTCCGTCTACGTATTCCCGCAGGTGGTGGAGTTCCAGCCCGTGGCCCACCTGTGTCGCCCTGGTGCCTGCTCTTGCCTCTCCCGTGGCCACTCCCACCTGCCCGGATGTATCCGGGACAACTGCGAGAGTGACGCCCAGCGGTACCGGTGTTCGCCAATGAGCGAGTCCGAGGGGACCAAGCACACTGGTGGGTACCTGCCGCCAGGGGATGTTGCTCATCTCTCGCGCCTGAACGCGTAGCGAATGGTCATGACTCTCCCCCGGGGCCAGTTTGCGCTGCCAGGCCGACGATTCCTCTGCTGACCGGTCGACCGGCACAGATTCTGGTCTCAGCAAGACGCCCGCCGGGAGACCGGGCGCCATTTCCGCAGCGAGCTCCCGCGCGCTCAGGTTTTCAATATGCAGGCGCAGTGTCTGGACCCTACCAAGCCGAAGCTCGGGAGGGTCCTTGAGGACGGCTCTTATCTGGCGGTGCCGAAGCCGGATGCGCTCGTAGATCAAGCCACAGCACAGCAGAATTGCCGCAACACGCCAAAGCGCAAATCCGTCTCGAGCGAACCACTGCTCAACGATCCCGAGCACCGCGATCAGGGCGAGGCAGGCTATGCTCAGACGAGACAAAATCATGATCAGAGGGGCACGGAAACGCTCTCGAGGATTTCGTTCGATACCTGCGCGGCGTCTACACCATCGATAACAGCATCGCTGGTCAGCAGCAGACGATGCGGAATGACCCAGGGAACGACGCGCTGGACGTCATCGGGAATGGCATAGTCACCCCCGCGCAGGCTTGCTTCGATGCGAGCCGCCGTTGCCAGCGCAAGCGCGCCGCGGGTTGATAGGCCCAGGCTGACGCGCGCGCTCTGCCGTGTGGCCATGCTGATGTCCATCACGTAGCGCACCAGTTCGGGTGCGAGACGCACCTCCGCGAGCTGATCCCGCGCCCGTGTCAGCAGCCCCTGTTCGATAGGCTCGGGGTCTGACATCTCCGGGGGTATCTGCCCGGGTATGCTGTAGCTCTCCAGAATACGAACTTCGTCGTCGCGCGCCGGATAGCTCACGCCCACGCTGAGCATGAACCGATCAAGCTGCGACTCCGGTAGGGGAAAGGTGCCTTCGAATTCCCGGGGGTTCTGCGTGGCAACAACTAGAAAGTCCGGTGGAAGCGGAAGAGTCACGGTGTCGATACTGACCTGCCGCTCTTCCATGGCCTCAAGGAGCGCGGACTGAGTCTTTGGGCCGGCGCGGTTGACTTCATCCACCAGCAGCACATCCGTGAATATGGGCCCCTCTTTGAACTGAAACTCCTGACTCTTGCTGCTGTACACGTGCACACCGAGGATGTCTGAGGGCATCAAATCCGCTGTACCCTGAATGCGCCTGAAGCGGCCGCCAAGACAGCGCGCAAAAGCCTTGCTCAACCGTGTTTTTCCGACTCCCGGTGGGCCTTCCAATAGAAGATGCCCCTGCCCGATCAGCGCGATTGTCATGGCGTGCACGGTTTCCTCCACGCCAAACAGGTGTTTACCGATTTCGTTGCTGATCCGCGTGCCTAATTCCTGCGCAGCGTCGCTCATGCCGTGTCCTTGTTCAACTGCATCAGTGCGGCATAGATGCCGCGAATGTCTACCTTCTCACCTCGCCCGAGGCGACCGTAACTGACTTCTAAGGCGCGCAGCGCCTGCGAGTCCCTACGCGGGCTGGCTGCCAGTTCGTCCCACGGAATGCGGTTCCCACCCATCGCTTCTTTCCCAACCCCCTGAGCAAGCAGCCAGTTTTCGATCAGCGTGGTGGCCGCGGCTGTCCGCGTCAGTTTGCGGGTCATCAGATTACTCAGCGCGTGAACAAGGTCCGACTGATGGGCAACCGACGCGACGGGTTCGACGGGACTCAGGCGCGCGGAAATGCCAAGCAGATACAAGAACCAGAAGGCGACAAGGAATCCGATGCTGGTGTGAAGGCGGGAGTCGGAGAAGAAGGCGTCGGGATCGTAGACCTCACTCAGCCCCTGGTGGTAGTCGTCAATGAACAGCGTGCCGCGTTCCGAGCGATGGTAAGCGAGGAGATTCGCCAGGAATTTCGCGTTGTCGCGGTTGTGCAACATTGTGTTGCTGAGCAGGCTCGCCCAACCCACCACGATCACATGCCCCTTGCCCCGGCGCAGCGCCCAGATGCTTGGTGAGCGGTACGTTGCGTCCGACGCCAGTTGAAGATGCGGCGGAAGCCGGTCCTCATCCTCCTGAGCCCGGGCCTTCCAGACGCTGCTGACGGAATCGGTGATGCCGCCCAGTTCATCGACACCAAACATCAGTGGGTGTGCGGGGTTCACTGTGTTCGAGAAGGGAGTCTCACCGAACGCACCGCGCGTAACGAATTCCTCTTCGTCGCCACGCACCTGCCCAAAAGTCAGACCGCTGAGACTCTCCAGCGCTTTGAATAGGTCTTCGCTGGATGTGGCGAGAAGCCAGTTCGGTGTGTCGTTTAGGGCGGCGACAAGCAGAAGCGTATTGCCTTTTGAGAGCCATCGGCCGACCGCGTCAATTTCTTCGGAGCGGAAGCTCACGTTCGTAGGCAACGTGAGCATCAGCACATTGCCCACCGCCTCTTCGCCGCTGCCCAGGGTTTCCGCGCTCAGGCGCTGTCGCAGACTTTTAACCGGCACGTTCTCGGCGTCCAACCATCGATAGAGCACGGCATAGCCATGTCTACCCTCGTCTTCGCTGTTGGGGCGCGACAGTTCCAGGTCCACCGCGGGTTGGTAGAAAAGCATAGCCAGAAGCAGAATCGATCCCAGCGCCCCCAGGAAAGTGGACCAACGATCGCTCATACAGCCCGGCTGTCCAGCTCGCGCAGCAGCCCGGGCAGAGTATCGCGGATCCGCTTCGCAACGGCGCTGTCAGCCCGCCATCCCGCGTAGCTCGCTCTTTCCGCCGCCGCCGCCAGTTCCCCAAGTTCGGAAATCGCACCCTTGCGTTCGACGGCCCGCAACACCTGGCGGTGCGTGAGATTACGTCGATCGGGTACCAGCTTCCGCAACCGGAGGCGCTCGAGGACAAGCATCATCGCGTGGCCCGGTACGTCCTGCGCTGGCATCGCTTCGAGGTCCGCTAGCAACAATTGCTGGGAACGAGCAGGCGAGCGCGTATCCCATTCCCTGGCGTTGTACTGCCGTCGCCGCTGTTTGAGAGCCCGATATTCACGCCATAAAACGACGATGACCACTGCGAACAGCGATACCAAAACCGAATAAAACAGCCCTTGAAAGAAGTGCTCCGGGACAGACAAGCCTTTTATCCAGTCAATGAGTGGCGTTTCATTGTCGCTGGCCAGCGACTCAAGCCACGCTAGCAGGCGCTCGCGGAGACGCTCCCATACGCTCAGGGGAACCTGCTCCAGCTTGGCGAGGGCCTCATCCAGGGCGGCGAATGCTGGAGCGTCGGATTTCGCGAAGAGATATTGCGATTCCACGGAGCGAAGGAACGCCTCCGTTTCCTGGTCACACAAGGTGGACGCGTCCGGGAGCAGCGAAGACCAGGCGTGCGTTGCGCAATCAATCTCCATCGCGTTTCCTAGACGGCGTCGAGTCGATCGCTGAGATCTTCACCGCTCTTGCGCAGCTTAAGGTCCTGAAGCTGTGCCATGAACAAAGCGTACGCCACCGGACTTACGACTCCGGCGACAATCGGGAGTACCAGCGCCTCGACTACCCAGAAAACGCCTTCTCCGCTCGCGGGAATGCTTACGAGCCCCGCGATGAACAGCGGCAACGTGTAAGCAGTGACAGTTATGAGCATGGCCACGGTGATCACCGTAGCGGTGCGCCACCAGTTACCCCACACCAGTCGGTGACTTACCTTCAACGACGCCAGCGGTCCGAGACCATCGGTAAGCACCATGTAAACACCGAATATCATGGACAGCGATACGATAAGCCCGGGCACGATAAGCAGCACGAAGCCACCGGCAATCGCCAGGATATACAGAATGCCGCACAACAGAAACGGGATCAGCCGTTTCATGGCTTTGCCCAACGAACCCATGATGGAAAGCGTTTCGTTCTTCATGATCGCGTCGATCTGACAGACTATCGCACCGAATACTGGCAACGAGATCAGCGCGCCCGCCAACGCGAGTATGCCAGCGACCTGAATTATGGTGCTGGAGGGGTTTTCGGCGCCGGCAGCCACCTGCACTACAACGCTGGGCAGCGAGGAGACGAAGGCGCTGAACAGGGACAACCCGATTACGCGGCCGAAACTGGCTTTGAGCAGTTTGAATCCCTGGTCCAGAACACCGGCAATGGAAAGCGGCGCTGATTGTGGTTCGTACATCATTTCTCCCACTTATGTTGCATGAAGGTTTCGAGCAGGGCTTCGTGAAGGCTTCGTGAAGCCCTACCGTTTGCGCTCTTTTCAGACTCGCGGCCATTATCCGCGGTCTCGTGCGCGCTGTACGGCGCGCTGTATGGCGTGAAAGTGGTCGAGACCGCTGTCGTCCCAACCTTCGCCCCGCTCTGGATTTAGGCAGGCGCTTTCCCGTACCGGTTTGAGTCGGTCGACGCAAAGCTGAACTGAGTCCTGCACCGGCAATGGTGAATGTATGCGGCGATTCCTCCCACGTGGACGCCCGATTTGCCGGCTCAACAAGCGACTTGGGAAGACGCAAGCGTGGAACTCACGATGCTCCCGAGGCCGGGAGCCAGTCTACTCGCGATCAGAGTTGTACAGCCCGACCGGGGAAGGCGGGTTTACGCAGGTTTCAACCTGAAGCGCGATGCGAGGATGAATCAGGCCAGGCGCTCCGCGGGCTAAGCCTGGGAAAACCCACGTGTGAAGCCAAAACCTTCGCCGGGAAGAGCCGTTAGAAGGTGAACAGCTCCCGAAACTTCACCAGATCTTCCACCATGGTTCCGTCGCCGGGGAGTAATTCCTCAAGGCGTTCGTCGCACTGGATCGTGAGGTCGTTAAGCGGCATGTGCTGATCGACGAAGATCGTTTCGAGAGTGGGATACAGCTCCCGCAGGAATTCCACAAACTCGCCGGTCGCCATACGACGGTGGGACAGGTTGTAGGTACCCGAGAGCATGTCGCGTTTGATCAGGCGCGCCAGCACTTCGACAAGGCGGTACAGACTGATATGCGTCATCGTGTGGCCGGGGTCGCCGTGGATTGCGACGCGATTCGTGAAGTGCGCATCGAAGACCAGCTGGTTGATCAGGGTCTCGAAGCGCAGGTTCTTGGAGTAACCGTAAACGTTGGCGCAGCGCAGGATCTGTACCGGTATCTTCTCCGCGAGTCGCAGTACATGCTCTTCGCCGCGCATCTTGGACAGGCCGTAGAACGTCGAGGGAGCCGTGGGATGTTCACTGGTAAGCACGTCCCCCTGCCCGTAAACCCCCTGACTGCTCAGATAAATCAGCCGCTGAATGCCGACCTCTTCCGCGGTGTACACAACCTCGGCCGTACCCCAGTGATTCGTCTGTTCGAAATCGTGGGCATTCTGGTCGGCAAACGGCGTTTCCACCTTGGCCGCGAGGTGGATGACTACGTCCATGCCCTGCATCGAGGATTTGAGGCTTCGGGAGTCGAGGATATCCGCCTGGATGAAGCGCACGTTGTTTCCCGGCACTTTGCGCAGACCGGTGAACAGGTTGTAGTTGCCCTTGCACAGGTTGTCGTAGACGAGAATGTCACTGACGCTGGGTTCCGCGGACAGGCGGTATACCAGCTCATTGCCGATGTAACCGGCGCCGCCGGTGATCATGATTTTCATAGCGCTATCGCTTAGGCGTTGCCGGGAGACTCAGTTGCCTCCGGAGACGAGCGTGGTGTTGAGCCCGCACTCGGTCTTGTTCATACCGAACCAGCGTGCGTTGCGCGCGTTACCGTCTCCCACGGCGCGCATGGTGCAGGGTTCGCAGCCAATGCTCAGATAACCATCGGCCTCCATGGGGTGCTCTGGCAGCTCGTGCATGCGGCGATAGTAGAAAACCATGCGCGAATTCCAGCCCAGCATGGGGTGGTAGCGACGGCAGCCAAACTGCGCCTCTTCCTCTTCCTTCATGGCCGCGCGCGTGCTGCTCTGATCCGCGCGCACGCCGTTGATCCACAGATCGTGGTCGCGAAGTACTGGCTCCAGCGGTTGTACCTTGTTCAGGTAGCAGCAGTGATCGGGATCCGATGCGTATAGAAAGCGCCCGGAGCGATCCATCTGCTTGATCTTGGGCACTTCGGGGCGCAGCGGGATCACGTTCAGGCCGAGGGCTTCGCCCACCTCTTCCGCGAAGCGCAGCGTCTTGGGAAAAAGAAAGCCGGTGTTTGTGTAGTAAACAGGAATATCCCGATCGACGCGGCTGATCATGTGCAGCAACGGCAGGCTCTGGGTCTGAAAGGAGCTGGTGGTGAACACCCGCTGCCCGGCATCCAGATACCCGTGGATGCGCTCGACGATCGCGTCCGCCCGCGCTTCCAGATCCTTGCTGTCGAGAATGTCGAACACCGATGATTTCGCTGATTCAGTTGAGAGGGGCGCAGTCTAAGGGGATATGCGCTGTCGGCATAAGAAATCTTTGTTTAATGCTAATGCCGTAGGGACATATGGGCGGCTCCGCATACGGGCGTGGTCGTGCTAGGGTCCGCGCCTGTACCGGTTTTTCAGGAGTGAGACGTTGGCCTTTGACACCTGGTTGCTGTTTCTGGGAACAGTGTTGCTTTTCATGTGTACCCCCGGTCCGAGCCATCTGCTGATGCTTTCCGCGAGCATGGCCCACGGTTTTGGGAAGTCCTTGGCCACGGCGGCGGGTGATCTCACGGCAAACACGATTCAAATCCTGCTCGCCGGTCTGGGACTCGCGGCTGTTTTGGCCGCATCGAGATACGGCTTTCTGATCGTTAAGTGGGCCGGGGTCGCCTATCTCGTTTGGCTTGGATCGCGACAGATCATCGCGTCATTTCGCGCCAAGGGCACGCCCACGAATGGGAGAGAAGTATCGTCCCGCCGGCTCTGGCTGCGTGGTTTCCTAACCTCCGCCGCGAACCCCAAAGCCGTAGTGTTTTTCGCCGCGCTGTTTCCCCAGTTTCTGAACCCCGATCGACCTCTCGCCCCCCAGCTGGCAATTCTTGGCTTCAGCTATATCGTGATCGACGCTTGTTTTCTGGCGGCCTACGGTGCCGGAGCCAGCTGGATAGCACGAAAGTTTCAGGCGCAATTCAAGGCCTGGGTCGAGCGGGCCGCCGGCGCGAGTCTTATCGCGGCAGCGATACTTCTGGGGCTTCGCAGCAGCGCTCGAGAGTAAGGGGGCAAGGCTTCATCCCATGCACGTCGGCGGGCCGTACCTCGGAGCGCCCCACCGAACCATGGCGATGCCTTGTTTGCCGGAGGGTGAGTTACCTCCAACCATGTGCAGCAACGGCAGGCTTTGGGTCTGAAGGGAACTGGTGGTGAACATCCGCTGCCCGGCATCCCGATACCGGATCAAGACGAGTGCTTGCTACGTCCGCTTTGCCGCTACGAGCATGTAGTTCACGCTGGTGTCGGAAGTGATGCGATAGGCCCGCGTCAGGGGATTGATGCCCACGCCGGCCGTTGCAGTCACCCGCAGATCGGCGTTGTTGAGCATGGTGGCCAATTCCGCGGGCTTCACAAACTTCCGCCATTGATGCGTACCCCTTGGAAGCCAGCGCAGCACGTACTCGGCGCCGACGATCGCGACGAGCCACGACTTGGGATTGCGATTTAGTGTCGCGACCACCTGAAGACCCCCGCGCGAGACTCGCTGACAGCACGCGTACATGAAGGCCGGCAGATTCTCAACGTGTTCCACGACTTCCATGTTCAGAACGACGTCGAAACATCGGCCGTCGACGTTGCCAATGGTGCCGTGGATGTACTCAATGTCCATGCCCTGCTTGGCGGCATGGGTCGAGGCGATGGCGATGTTTTTCTCGGCCGGATCGACGCCAGTGACCGAGGCGCCCGCCCGGGCCATCGCCTCTGACAGCAGGCCAGCGCCACAGCCGATGTCCAGCACACTCAGACCCGCCAGGGGAAGCTCCGACGCTTTCCGCTCGAAATGCCGGATCACGGCCTCATTCACGAAGGGCACGCGCAGCGCATTCAGACGATGCAACGGCCACATGGGACCGTCCGCGTCCCACCAGGTCTGCGCGAGCCGGTTGTATCGCTCGATCTCCGCGCCGTTAACGGATGGAGGACGATCGCGTGTTGCCGTATTCATGCCGCGGCTTCTTTTTCGCCTGCATGGGTTTCCCAGAGCTCGTGTACCCGCGCCACGGTTGTAGTGATGTCCCGCGTTACCAGAATATCGTGATCAACGTGCGCATACTCTCCCGGAAACAGGTAGCACTGCAGGTCGGCGGCTAGTGCGGCCGCCTGGTTGACCGGCGAGT
Organism: Pseudomonadota bacterium; assembly: GCA_038748515.1. Taxonomy (GTDB): domain Bacteria; phylum Pseudomonadota; class Gammaproteobacteria; order Pseudomonadales; family Halieaceae; genus Congregibacter. The sequence goes on along the minus strand of JBCDIW010000001.1, from coordinate 14,233 downwards.
CCTCGATGGCGACAACCGTTTCAGGCTTAAGTCGCAGTGCATCAAGGGCAAGGTCATACACGGTGCGACCGGGTCGTCCTCCGGCGACGTCGTCGCCGGTGCATATCAGATCGAACGCGTCTCGATCGAGGCCCTCGGTGTGCCTGAATAGTGTGTCGATAAAATTTGACGGGGCCGTTGTAACCAGTCCCAGTTTGATGCCCTCGTGGGCGCAGAATGCAAGTGAGTCTGCAATGCCGGGCCGTAGGACAAGCTTTTGACACGCAAGGCGTTCGAAGTGACTTTGCTGCAGTTCATACACTTCGTTCGTAGAGCCCGCCAGCCAGTCGTCGCCAAATACGGTGTTGAGGTGCCTCGGACCCCCAGGCATTTCCAGCAGCTTGCAGTAGGTCGCGACGTTCCAGTAGAGATCGAGGCCCAGTTCGTCGAACGCCGCGTTGTAGGCCAGCCTCTCAAGTCTTGAACTCTCCACGAGTGTACCGGTTGATCCAAAAAACAGTGCTTTCATCATCCCATCCTACTAAGGCTGTTTCAGCCAGATGTAGGGCTTACGCTATCAACCGGCACAACAGCTTTGCCCTGTTCAGCATATGTCGCCATGGCTTTAGGAGAGTTTGCGCTCATGAGCCGCGATCAGAGCAGCGGTTTAGCCGAGAGCGCATTGCGGTCGGATTACGGTTTACCGTTCGATCCGCGGTGTACAACAAAAGCTCAACAGTGGCATCTGCACGGACCGTCGTTTGCGTAAAGGTCCACTGCAAGCCCGACGCTCTTCGGGCGATGGGGAGATGGAAGGCAATCGGACGTAGCTTTCGTAAGCGCCGTAAACCTTGTGAGCGGTGCGGTCTTGAAGAGGAGACTCTTTACCGGTGTTCCGTCGATGCGTCCGGAGCCTGGCGCTTCCTGTGCCGCTCCTGCCTTGAAGTCGAACGCCGTCGACACCCGACGCACTATCGCTACGGCGGCACCTGGAAGGCGCGCAAGCGTTGATGATTCTTGCGCGGTGTTCCTTTGCGACCACGTCACCGGTGACCTGCCGGACCGTCACCGTTCCCAGTTTGCCGGTCGATGACTCACCCCCAGCTGCGTGATCAGCAGCGCAGCACCAGTTAGAGCGAACCCCTTTAGAAAGTGCGCCTGTTGCAGCGCCCGGATGACCTCGTCCGCCGCATTCATCATCTCGTAGCCGTGCACGACGATTGTGACCGGCAACAGGAAGATCACTAGTAGCCATCCGCCAAGACGCGGGCGCCAGTTGAAGAGAATCATCGCAGCACCGGCGAGTTCAACGACCCCGGACAGAAAAATCCAGAACAGGGGAGCGGGTACCGGTTCCGGCATCAGCGAAACGTAGTAAGGGATATTCGTGAAATGGGTAATCCCGGAGAGAAAAAATAGCGACGTAAAGAGAAACCGCGCCAAAACATTCAGTGCGATGCTATGGGGTAATTTGTCTTCTGCAATCATGGCTGTGTACCTTGCTTATTGTGATGGTGGTGATGATCTCGGTGACGAACTTGGTGACGAGCTTGGTGACGAACCTGGTGATGAGGACACACACTGAGTGCGTCGACCGTCATGGGGGCGAGTTCAAGCAGCACGAGCGGCATGGGCCTCTATCCATTCGATGATCCGACGCTTTCGCTCCGGCGAAGCGTCACTGGCAATCTCGCTGACAACGTTCGTCAGGCTTGTGGCGGACAGCGATTCGCGATACCCGGTCTCGGCACGCTGGAACGCCGCGGCAATGCTGCAGGGTCTTCCGCACTCGTCTCGTGATGCTCCGCACGGGCCGCTTCGCCTTACCTCCGTGCAGCGGAAACTGGGTTTCGTTCCCTCGATGGCGGCCGTGATGTCCCAGAGGGAAACGGTTTCCGGCAATCGCGAGAGGCGGTAGCCCCCCGCGACGCCTCGTTTCGCGGACACAATCCCCGCCCTGCTCAAAGCCTGTAACTGCTTGGCCAGGTAGGGCGACGGCACGCCGAGAAAGTCAGCCAGCGCGTCGCCCGGCAGGGCGGAACCCGCGGGTAGCAGGGCGAGGAGTGCGCAGGTATGCGCCGCCCACTCGACGCCTTTACCGATCTTCATGAAATGCGTGGATGCACAGGCGATGCAATGGCGGGTGCACGCTCCACCGCCCCGAAAGAACCAGGGACCACTTCAGTTTTCCAGTCGCTCTCGAACGGCGGCGATGCGAGCATGATTCACACCGCGGTCCGAGTAACCGACGCGCGACGCGGAGCGCACGTGTACGGCGTCGTCGGACAGGCGGAACTCGATGTCATCTACGAATCTGAAGGTGCTCGATGTGAACTCGGCAGCGAGGTAGGCGTCGCTTTGTTGCGTCACCGTGCCGCCCAGAGCGGCGACGACCGCGGGCAGTTGGGCCCAGGCCGCGATTGGCAGAGGATCCACTTTCTTTCCGTCGGCCGTGCCGTCTTCGCTGGATCCGCAATTGGGCGACGACGGGCAGGGCTGGAGCTTTCCGCTAACAATACCGGGCGCCTCACCGCCCTGAGACTTCAGCCCGAGAAAGATGAATCCCGCCACGCCCAGGACGAGCAGGACAACGACGGTGATGAGTGCGATTTTCATGGGGCTGTCTCCAAGGGCCGCTCTATTATGGATAAAAAATATCCACAATTGGTCCAATAGTCAAGCCTTGGGGCGTGGCGCGCTCTAGAGCGCCGAGCCTTTGATCATCTTCCTGGAGTGCTCATGCTCCAAATCGGCTGGTCACTCCCGCGACCCGACCACGTTCGCCATCACATCACAAAACCAGGTCAGCGCGGGGTGGGATCCCAGGCGCCGGTGCCAGATCACCGACGTGCGCGTAAACGCGTCCGGTGCTTCCAGGGGACACTCCATCTGTTTCAGCCCGAAGGCGTCTGCGTGCCTGGTCGCTATGCGCTCGGGCAGGGTAACGACAAGATCTGAACTGGCGACGATGCTGCCCACGGGGGAAAACTGATTGACCACCATGGCGACGTGCCGGGTCATACCTTTCTTCGCCAGAGCGTCGTCAATGAAACCTCGCTCATCACCTCTTGGGCTTATCAACAGATGCCGGGCCGCTGCGTAGCGGGTTGTGCTGAGTTTGCGGCGCGCCAAAGGATGGCCTTTTCTCAGAAGGCATACATAGCGGTCCCTGAGAAGAACACGTTCCTCGAAGCGCTCCGGGAGCTCACCGAAGGCGCTGACCGCCAGATCGACGTCCTGGCTGTCGAGCATTTCCAGAGCCCTGCCTTCCGTGGGGCGAATGCGCACACTTACGCCGGGAGCCTGGTCGGTCAGGGCAGCTGCGACCTCCGCCAGCATGGCGGATACAAAGTAATCGTGGGCGGCAATTCGAAACACACGGTTCGAGGTGCGTGGATCGAAGTCGTCCGGTGTGAGCGCGACTTCGAGGGCGGCCAATGCTTCTCCGATGGGAACACTCAGTTCGAGGGCTTTCTGCGTGGGTTGCACGCCGCCGGGTACGCGGACGAAGAGATCGTCCTTCAGAACGTGTCGCAAACGCGTCAGCGCATGACTGACTGCCGGCTGCGACAGGTAGAGTCGCCGGGCTGCCCGCGTAACGTTTCGTTCCGCCATGACCGCGTCAAAGATGCGTAGCAAATTCAAATCGAGGTTGCCGAAACTCTCCATTGACCTCTCTTCCCAATTCCTCTGCGGCCTGGAGGATGATCCCAGCGACATGCAGATCATGCATATTCAAGATACTAATGATTCATTTCCTATATGTATATCCGGCCCCTATCTTCTCCCCATCGCAGCATGGCGTTGCGACACCAACCAGGAGATCGATCATGAAAAAGTTGGAAGGAAAGGTAGCGGTGGTCACGGGTGGCAACAGTGGTATCGGTTTGTCTACCGCCAGGTCATTCATTGAGCAGGGAGCCAAGGTCGCGATCTTTGGCCGCAACCAGGTGACCGTCGACCGCGCGGTCGAAACGTTGGGTGAGAACGCCATGGGTGTCGCTGGAGATGTCACCCGTCTGGAGGATCTGGACCGGCTGGTAGACCGCACGCAGGCCGCGTTCGGCAAGGTAGACATCCTGTTCGCCAATGCGGGGCTTGGAGTATTCGCGCCCATCGAACTCGTCGACGAAGCAGCCTTTGACAAGCAGATCAACAGCAATGTCAAAGGCGTGTTTTTCACGGTACAGAAATTTCTGCCGCTGATGCACAAAGGTAGCAGTGTGGTCGTCACCGCATCAGCCGTACATGAGAAAGGGGTGGCTACAGGCAGTCTTTACTTCGCCAGCAAGGCGGCGGTGCGCTCCCTGGCCCGCTCTCTTGGTGCCGAGCTTGCGGAGCGAGGAATCCGCGTCAATTCCCTAAGCCCGGGAATCGTGCGGACCAGTTTCGCTGAAAAGACCAATGTCGCGGCCGATGACTTCGAAGGATTCATTGGCATGGTCAAGAGTCAGGCACCGCTTCAGCGCGAAGGGACCGTCGAAGAAATGGCGAACGCCGCACTGTTTCTGGCCAGCAATGACTCAAGCTACATGACCGCTTCGGATCTGGTGGTCGACGGCGGCTGGATGAATGTTTGATAAACGGGTGAAGAAAACGGGCAGCCGTCTGAGCGAGGTTGCCCGTACCCGCCCGGCTAACGTTGCCGTGCCTCGCCATCTTTCTTGTTTTCCACGCCCTCTACGCGTTCGCGGCACTCCCTTCGAACCGCATCTATACAGCCTGTTTTGTTGAGGGAGCGGTTGCAGCGCTGCTTTTCTACAAGTTCCTCGTACTCGCAGGCTTCCATGGCCGGGGTTTTTCCGTCGCTGTCTACGTCGCCGCCGTAGAAACGGTAGGGTTCCTGTGCCGCCGCGCTCATGCTCGCGGTGACAAAGAACAGGAACGTTGCTACGCCCCGGGAATGGCCAGCGTCGATTCGCAGTAATCGCATCGCTCGTGCAGCGACGCCTAGCTGCCGTAGCTCGGCGCTCACTTAATCGTCGCTCGCGGCCAGCAGGCTGGCATTGCCGCCGGCCGCGGTGGTGTCGATGCAGCTGTGCCGCTCGTGCATGCAGTAGCTGTCGAGATCACTGCCGGTAACCAGGGGTATGAGCGCGCCGTCGCGACGGGCGAGCGCGCGACGCGCGTTGCGCTGGTCGGTCTCATTTCCTCCCAGGGCCACTACGGCCACCCCTCGGAGTTCACCCAGGTCGTTGAGATCCAGAACGGCATCGATCCCCAGCTCCGGGTCTACGCCCGGGGCGACCATCAGCGCCGGGCAACCCATGCGCCGTGCCGTACCCGCCTGCAGGGATGCTTCCTGGGCCGTGGGGCCGAGACACAGTACGGGGCCCCGTGGCCAGAGCGTCAGCGTGTTCGACTCTCCGGTCGGTCCGGGCATTTCGCGGGACTCCAGGATGGAGACACTGTTGTCGCCAAGGCAGTCGATGGCAGTTTGTACTTTCCCCAGCGCGGCCGGAGCACTCGAGGCCGAGCTTTCGTTTGCAAGGGTCGTCAGGGGACTGGGATCCAGGAAGCGATGAAGGTAGTTCGGGCCGCCGGCCTTGGGACCTGTACCCGAAAGGCCTTCACCGCCGAAGGGTTGGGACTCGACCACCGCTCCGATCTGATTCCGGTTCACATAGAGATTGCCCGCATGGACGCGCTCTGTGATCTCCTTTACCCGATCGTCTATGCGTGTGTGCAGACCAAAGGTGAGGCCGTAGCCGCTCGCGTTCACGCTGTCGACGACCCTTTCGAAATCCGCCGCGGGAAAGCGGGCCACATGAAGTACGGGTCCGAACACTTCGCGTTCAACGTCTTCGATGCCGCCAACTTCAATAACCGCCGGTCCTACGAAATGCCCGCGGGCGGGGGCTTTGAGCTGCTTGAGAAGTCGGCCTTCGGTGCGGGCGCTATCAATATAGGCCTGAATGGCGCTTCGGGCATCGGCGCTGATCACGGGGCCGACGTCCGTGCTCAGATCCCAGGGATTCCCAAGCTCCAGTTCATCCATGGCGCCGAAAAGCATTTTCAACAGCACGTCGGCGACATCGTCCTGCAGGTACAGCACGCGCAGCGCCGAACAGCGCTGCCCCGCGGACTGAAAGGCCGAGGCAACGGCGTCGCGCACGGCCTGCTCCGGAAGGGCCGTGGAGTCGACAATCCCTACGTTGATACCGCCGGTTTCCGCGATCAGCGGTGCACCGGGGGCCAGGCGGTCGGCCATGCTTCGGTTGATGCGCTGTGCCGTGGCGGTACTGCCGGTAAAACACACGGCGGCTACGCGTGGGTGCTCCGTGAGCGCTTTACCCGCGGTGGCGCCGTCCCCGAGAATGAGCTGCAGCGTCGCTCGCGGTACACCGGCCTCGTGCAGTAGACGCACCGCGACACCGGCGACGAGCGGCGTGCTTTCCGCGGGTTTTGCCAACACGGCGTTTCCCGTGACCAGCGCGGCGGCGATCTGGCCCGTAAAGATGGCGAGGGGGAAGTTCCAAGGCGAAATGCAGGTAACCACACCGCGTGCCGCGGCGTCCGGAGGCAGCGCTTGGGCGCTCTGCGCGTAGAAACGCAGAAAATCGACGGCCTCCCGCAGCTCGGCAACGGCATCGGTCGGCGACTTCCCCGCCTCCCGAGCAAGGAGCGCGAACAGCTCACCCGCGTTGCGCTCGTAGAGATCGGCCGCTCGTTGCAGCGCAGACGCCCGGTCGGCGATGCTGTCGTCACTCCAGACTTGCGCGGCCTCGATCGCCCTCAGGCAATCGTCTGTGCTGGCCTCCAGGACCCGGCCGACTTCGTCGTCCGGATTGGCAGGATTGATGATCAGACGCTCGGCGCCACCGGCAAGGGAGGCCGGCGTGAGCGAGGCGCCTTCCCAGCGGTGATCGGCGAAGGAAGCGCGCAGGTCTTCGAATTCGCTGACCACGCTGCCGTTGTTCAGATCCCAGCCGCGCGCCGCGCGCCGCCGCGGTGCGAATATGTTTCCCGGATCCGCCAGGGATGCGGGGCGTCGGTCGCTCAGGGTTTCGACGCGCTCGAAGGGATCGGCGGCGAGCGAAAGCGGGGTGATGCTCGGGTCCATGACCTTGTGCACGAAGGAGGAGTTGGCCCCGTTTTCCAGTAGACGCCGCACCAGGTAGGCGAGGAGGTCCTTATGGGGCCCCACCGGCGCATAAATGCGGCAGCGCGCTCCATCCTCCAGAAGCTGGTTGAACAGCGTTTCGCCCATGCCGTGCAGGCGCTGAAACTCGTAGTCCTCGCGCGCGCCGGCGAGTTCCAGGATGGTGGCGGCGGTCTGGGCATTGTGCGTGGCGAACTGTGGGTAGATGCGATCGGTCATGCCAAGAAGTCGCGCCGCGCAGCAGAGGTAGGAGACATCGGTGGCCGCCCGGCGCGTAAACACGGGGTAGTCGGCGGCGCCATCGACCTGCGCCTGCTTCAGTTCCGTATCCCAGTAGGCGCCTTTGACGAGCCGGACCATGATGCGGCGGTCCAGTTCGCCGGCCAGCGCATAGAGCCAGTCCAGAACCGGTGCGGCACGCTTCTGATAGGCCTGCACCACGACGCCGAAACCGTCCCAGGCCGCGAGTTCGGGATCCGCAAGAGCATCGCGGATCACTTCCAGGGATGGCTCCAGACGCTGCGACTCCTCAGCGTCCACATTGAGCCCAAGACCCTGTTCCTTTGCGAGCCGAGCCAGGGCATTGAGGCGGGGCACGAGCTGCCGCGACAGGCGCTCGCGCTTGGCGAACTCGAAACGAGGATGGAGGGCGGATAGCTTTACCGATATCCCCGGCCGCTCGGCAATGCTATCGCCCTGGGCTGTCGCGCCAATGGCGCGAATGGCACCCGCGTAGGACTCAAAGAAGGCGTCGGCATCTTCAGACGTGAGCGCCGCCTCGCCGAGCATGTCATAGGAGTAACGAAACCCGCGCCGCGTTTCCTGGGCGCCGCGGGCCAGGGCCTCTTCGATGGATTGGCCGAGTACGAACTGATTTCCCATCTCGCGCATGGCCTGACGTACGGCGACGCGCACCACCGGCTCGCCAAGTCGCTTTACCGTGCGATTGAGCAGCCCGGATACGCTGGCAGAGTGATTATCGTCCAGGATACGGCCGGTCATCATGAGGCCAAGGGTCGATGCGTTGACCAGCGCCGACCCCGAATGTCCCAGGTGCTCCTTCCAGTCGTGGGGCGTGATCTTGTCTTCGATCAGAGCGTCGATGGTGCCCGGATCCGGGACGCGCAGCAGCGCCTCGGCCAGGCACATGAGGGCGATGCCTTCGTTGGTAGAGAGGCCATATTCGGCGAGGAACAGTTCCATGAGACCCGGATTGCCGGCGCTGCGGATGCGCTCGATGAGGTCGATGGCCCGCTTTTGGGCCCGCTCGCGCTGTTGCCCGGTAATACCCGTGCTCCCCATGAGGTCGACAAGTACCTCGCGCTCGTCGGCAACGTGCACCCGACGCAGGGACGCGAACTCACCGCTTTCTCTGTCGGTCGTAGCCATCTTCTGGACCTCCCGTGGCCATCGCGCCCGCCGCTGCGGCGAGTAGCGGGCACGTTGTAACGCGTGCGAAGTATATATCCCGTCAGCGCGCGGAAGGTTGCGTCACGGACCGCAGAATCGCTTTCCACCGAGAAACTCAAATGATAATCAGTTGCATTAAGATTAACTTTTGCGGATACTCCGCCGTCTCCTCTTCGGCACGTGCCGAGAATCAGCGAGGTATCCCTGATGATCACTACGCGACGCCTGTCCTGCTCCCTGATCCTGGTCAGTTCGACCGCCCTGGCACAGGGCGACAGCAGGCCGGACACCATGGAAGAGGTGATCGTTCGCGGTCAGCTCCTGGCCACTATCCCCCAGATTGCCACGTCAACCACCAAGTCGCCCCTGGCGCTCATCGATACCCCCGCGACGATCACAGTCATCAATCGAGAACTCATCGATTCGCAGATGGCGGTAAACCTTCAGGATGTGCTGCGCAATGCGAGTGGACTGAATCAGGCCGGAAACAACTATGGCGTTGGCGATTTTCTGCAGTCGCGGGGGCTGCCCGTCAGCTACGCCTACGACGGAGTCTACGGCGGTGCGGGTCTTGGACCGGACAGCTACGCTCCCACGCGATCCCTGACCAACGTAGAGCGCGTCGAAGTGTTGCAGGGCGCCAATGCCACGATCTACGGGGCCGGCAGCGCGGGAGGTATCGTCAACCTCATCGAAAAAAAACCGGAGTTTGAAAAGTCCTGGGGCGTTGAACTGCGTGGTGGTTCCTACGACACCTACGGAATCAGCGTCGACAGTACCGGTCCCCTGAGCGATCGTCTCGCCTATCGTTTTGTAGGCTCGGTGTACCGCGAGGACGGATTCCGCGATCTGTCCGTTGATCGCAACGAGGCCTACGGTTCGCTCACGGCGGCGTTCTCCGATATAAGCCGACTGACCTTTTCCGCGGCCTGGGTGGATGATGAAGTCCAGGTCGACGCGGTGGGCTACCCGGTGCGCATCTTCAACTCGGCAAGCACCTCACCCCCCGGTATTCCGGCGCAGGATGTGGAGGCGGACAATCTGCCCAATGATCCGGCGTCGAGCCAGCAGCTGACCGACCCACAAATTCAAACGCTGGCGGACAGCCTCGCCGCGGGTGACGGCCTGGAGCCCTTCGATTTGAACGGTGCATCCCTGATCTCACCGCTTGCAAGACCCAACGACGGCGAGGAAGTGCGACTGAAGCTTCGCTGGGAGTGGACACCGCTGCCGGGTCTGAGCATCACACCGTCTACGCAGTGGCGCAGCTACGAAAGCGACTACGTTCGCCAGACCGGCGCGTTCAATTACGTGTACTGGAATCGCCGAGGTGTGACCAATCAGCCTCCGAGGGCGCCCCTCGTTGTGGACGATACGCTGTACCCCTTCGCGGCGCGGCGTCAGGAGTACCGTAGCTTCGCTGTCGAGGAGCAGGGCTGGGACAACTTCCTGGACATCCGTTGGGAACACGGACTGTTCGGCCTGAAAAGCGAAACGCTGTTTACCGGGTACTACCAGGACATCACCGCGGATGTTGATCGCGCCAGTCTCTACGACGCGGACAACGGGCGCTCGGCCGATAACCCTATTCCCTACATCCTGGATATCCGCAATCCCAACTTCCCCGTAGGACGCTTCGAGGACTACGACTTTTTTGTCTCCGCCAATTACGAGAAGGACGTACAAACCTACGGTGCGGGGGTGCAGAACATCACGTACCTGACCCCCTGGCTGATCACCCGAGCCGGGATCGGTTGGAATCAGATCACTCAGGACTTCGACAGCGGGCCCACGGAGAACACCCCGGATCGCGATCCCGTCGACCAGGATGATCGAGGTTTCGTGTACAACCTCGGCGTGACCGTCAAACCTCTGCCCTGGGCATCGCTTTTCGTCGCCTATGGTGAAGGTCGTGAGGCCTTCAGCTTTGCAGGAACGCTGAATGGCGTCACGGATCGACCCGATTCGGAAAGCACCAACCTTGAATTCGGCATCAAGCTCCAGGATGAGCAGGGCCGCTTCGCCGTGGGTCTGAGCTACTTCGATACGGCGCGTACGAATCTTCGCTACAACAACCCCGAGTTCGAAGACAACCCGGATGACCCGAACTTCAACGTCAGCGTTCCGGAATTCTTCTTTGACGGCGAGGACAGCACGGACGGCTGGCAACTCGACGCGAACGTCTATGTCTTTGATTCCCTGTTCCTGAACGCCAACGCGACGTTCCAGGATGCGCGCAACCGTCAGAATCCCACCTCGACCGCCTTCGACACCAAGCAAAAGGGTGTACCGGATACCTTTTTCAGCGTGTTCGCGGTTTACGAGCCCAAGTGGAACGTCTTCAACAGTGAGCTGCGCTTCAACCTCGGCTACGAGTATCAGGATGAGCGAACGATCAACTCATCGGCCTTTGGGTTGCCCGATGCGGTGCTGCCGTCGCAGGGTGTCTGGGACGCCGGCGCCGACTTCATTACCGAAAGCGGCTGGACCGCCAGCCTGCGCGTGTTCAATCTGACCGACGAGCTGGCTTACCAGCGAGCTATGTTTCTGGGTGGACAGCCGTCCGTGGAGCGCTCCGCCGAATTCGTCGTTCGTCGAAACTGGTAGGGCTGACGGGCTGAGCCTGGGTCAGGGGCTCGTCGCGCGGTCGCGCCGGCGCACCGGGGTCTCGCGCGATCCGCGGGCAGCTTGAGTGTCACTGCTTCCCTTATAGCTCGCGCAGTTCTACGGCGCGACCGTAGGCGGCTCCGAGCATCGCCCGCAGCCGCGAGTCGATCTCCTTGTCGCCATTGAGTGCCGTAAGGCCAGCGGCCGTGGTGCCGTTCTTGCTCGTCACTTCCTGACGCAGTTCGTCGAGCGGTTCGCCGCGCTGCAGCGCCAGCGCCACCGCTCCCCGGAGCATCTCCAGAATCCACTCCCGGCTGGTGTCGCCGTCCATGCCCAGCTCTTCCGTGGCGTCACTCCAGGCCCTCATGATCTCAAAGGCGAAACCGGGGCCGCTGCCGGCGATGGCCGTTATGCGGTCAAGTTCGTCCTCGCTGGCGCAGCGCAGTATGCGACCCGTGGGCTTCATGAGCGTATCCACAAGCGCAAGGTGTGCGGCATCGGTCTCGGCGGGGGCGAAAACGCCGCTGACCCCCAGGCCGATAGCCGCGGGAAGGTTCGGCATGATGCGGATCAGGGGAGCGTTTGGCGCGTACGCTGCCAGCGTAGCGCAGGAGCTGCCGGCGACAATGGACAGGAGCGGCGCGTCCGCGCCGAGAAAGCGAACGTATTGCGGCAGAACCTCTTTCACCATTTGCGGTTTAACGGCGAGGACCGCCGCATCGAAGACGTCGTCTCCAAGGTCATGGGCGCTGCGCACCATGGGGACACCTTCGGGCAGAGATCGGCGACCGGAGGGCGACAAGGCCGTGAACTGGAACGGCGTCGCGGCGCACCAGCGCGCCAGGAGCGCACCCCCCATTTTGCCGCAGCCGAGCATCAGGATGCGCATAGTGTTTTTACCTCAGCGTGCATGGGCGTGTGTCCTTCGCGAAGTGCGCATTATCTATCTGGGGCCCGCGGTCGCAACTTCTCCGTGCTAGGCTCAGCCCCCCGCAAAGTATCAAAAAGGAAAACCCCAAGATGACGGTTCCCGTTCAGGTGCAGGAGCACAGCAACCACGTCGCGATCAGCATGGACGACGGCAAAGCCAATGCCTTGTCCTTTGCGATGTTCGACGGGCTCAACGCCGGCCTCGATGCCGCCGCGGCCGCCGAGAAAAGCGTTCTTATCACCGGTCGACCCGGAAAATTCTCGGCGGGCTTCGATCTGTCGGTCATGTCCGGCGGCGGCGACGACATGATGCGTCTCCTGAGGACCGGCGCTGAGCTGTCCACACGTCTGCTGGCCTTCGAAACGCCGGTGGTGCTGGGGATCTCCGGCCATGCCATTGCCATGGGGGCTTTGCTGTGCCTTTCCGCCGACTATCGCGTCGGCATCACGGGGCCCTACAAGCTCGGACTGAATGAAGTGGCCATCGGTATGACGCTGCCGTGGTTCGGTGTCGAGCTGGCCCAGTCTCGTCTGGACGAGACGCACCTGAGTCGCGCCGTAGGGCTGGCTCATATCTACGACCCGGTCACCGCGGTCGACGCCGGTTTCCTCGATGAGGCAGTTGCGGAAGACGCGCTGCAGGCGCGGCTCGACGCACTGCTTGATCACTTCGCGACGCTGGATATGGCGGCGCACCGGAGCACCAAGGCCCGGCTTCGCGAGGGATTCCTTGGTCGTCTGGAGCACGCTCTGGCGCGGGACTTCGGCGAGACAGCCTGAGGGCCAATCCCGCGTTGCGCCATCCCCGCCTTATGAAGCAGGCGGCGGTACCTTCCTCAGGAATCCGGGGAGGCAGGTGAATGTGTCGTTTGTGCTACGTGTGCCGCTCAGTCTGTATTGGTCTCTGAAAGACGGTGAGGCAGGTGGCCATTTCCTTCGTGCTGCGTGTGCCGCTCGGTCTGTATTGGTCTCCGGAAGACGGTGAGGCAGGTGGCCATGTCCTTCGAGCTGCTCGCGTAGCTCCAGCAGGGTTTGAGCACTGTTGGAGGCACTCGACGGACGCTCGAAGGACATGGCCACCTACCTCCCCTGCTCCGTGCCACACCGGGGCCACAGTCGGTTTCGCTAGTGCCACATTCTGACGATGGGTGGCAGGTCGGCCCCGTTCTGCTTGAGCGTCCGTCGAGCGCGCTGTTAAGAACCACGGAGCCGATGGAGCTACGCGAGCAGCTCAAGTAGATCGGGGCCGGGCTGCCAAGCCTGACTACGGAGTCCGAATAGAAGTGACGACTGGCGAGGAGCGTGAGGAGCTACGCGAGCAGCTCAATTAGATCGGGGCCGGGCTGCCAGGCCTGACTACGGAGTCCGAATAGAAGTGACGACTGGCGAGGAGCGTGAGGAGCTATGCGAGCAGCTCAAGTAGATCGGGGCCGGGCTGCCAAGCCTGACTACGGAGTCCGAGTAGAAGTGACGATGGGAAAGGAGCGTGAGGAGCTACGCGAGCAGCTCCAAGTAGAGCGGGACCGGGCTGCCAGCCCTGACCACGAGATCTCTGACGAACTACCGATTGCGGAGAATCGGCGACAAAAAAACCGGGGTGCAAAAACACCCCGGTCGGGAGAGCAGACGACTTTTCGTCGTCAGATGAAGATCTGATCGTCCTCCGTTATGAGCACGTCCAGCAAGGTCACTGAATCGCCGGGATCGAAGCGGACGATGGTGTCGTCGATCTGCCCGTCGCTGTCGGCATCGACGGCCCGAAAGCCATCTATCTGTAAACCGTCCCGTAGCGCCAGATAGTCCTCGATCGGATCGAAGTCGGCGATGGTATCGTTACCCTGCTCGGGCGCGAAGACGAAGATGTCCTGACCGCCGAGCCCGACCATCAGATCATCGCCGCCGTTGCCATAGAACCATTCGTTGTCGTCCGAACCGGTCAGCGTTTCCGAACGCTCCGTACCGTCGATGGTTTCCTTCTCGATTTGGACACTGCTGGGTGCTGCGGCCAGCGCCGTGTAGCTCGAAGTCTCGACCTCCAACGCCCCCTGGGCGAGGAAGAGGACCTCCCCCGGTGTGAGGGCCCGATCGAGGAGCACGAGGTCCGAGACCTCGCCGTCCAGGAACTCCTTGAGCTTGTTGAGCTGGCCCGAGGTGCGCGTGGTGGTGCTGGCACCGACCACGAGACTCTCGTCGTTGGCACTGATG